>CBDBJK010000036.1:0-376773 GCA_965206395.1 Dehalococcoidia bacterium | reverse complement strand
CTAGTGGTCCAACATCATTGAAATGAATACCATGATAGTCATTGTTCCTCTTGGGGGTTCAATCGTAACGTTGAACCGAGGAGGAACCATGATGTCTACCAAGAAGTACCGTATCAGACTGACTACCGACGAACAACAGGAACTCAACGCCTTGGTCTCACGCGGTCGGGCTGCGGCGTACAAACAGACCCATGCGCGCATTCTGCTGATGAGCGATGAGTCACGCTCGGACGGGGGAATGAAGGACGCGGACATCACCAGCGCGCTCGGTGTGGGACAGTCAACGGTCGAGCGAATACGCAAGCGCTGTGTGGAGGAGGGGGTCGAGTCTGCGCTGAATCGCAAAAAGCAACTGCGTCGGCGTCAAAAGAGACTGGACGGCGAAGGTGAAGCACGGTTGGTAGCGATGGCCTGCGGGGAACCGCCGGAGGGGCGTGCCAGTTGGACCCTGAAGCTGTTGGCTGACCAGTTGGTCGAGTGTGAGATAGTCGGGACCATTAGCACCGAGACGGTTCGCCAGGCGCTTAAAAAAAAACGAACTGAAGCCGTGGCTGAAGCAGAGTTGGTGCATCCCGCCCGGTCAGAGCGCGGAGTTTGTGTGCGCGATGGAAGACGTACTGGAGGTCTACCAACGGCCGTACGATGGGAATGAGGTTCAGGTGTGCATGGATGAGACGAGCAAACAGCAAGTCAAGGAGACGCGAGTGCCGCGTCCCGCAGCGCCCGGCTTATCGGCGGCATACGACTACGAATACGAGCGCAATGGAGTGAGCAGCCTGTTCATGCTGTTTGCACCGTTGGACGGATGGCGCCGAGTCGAGGTCAGAGAGCGTCGCACGAAGGTGGACTGGGCGCATGTGATAAAGAAACTGGTCGACGAGGACTACCCTGACAGAGACCGGATCGTGCTGGTAATGGACAATCTCAACACTCACAAGCTGTCCTCGCTATACGAGGCATTCGAGCCTGCTGAGGCGAGGCGTATAGCTGAGCGACTGGAGATACACTACACTCCCAAACACGGGAGTTGGTTGAATATGGCGGAGATAGAGATCGGTGTGCTGGCTCGACAGTGCCTGGACCGACGGATTGCCAATCAAGACATCCTGCGCGGCGAGGTCAATGCTTGGCAGAATCAACGCAACCGGGATGTGATACGAGTGGATTGGCGCTTCACTACCGAGGATGCGCGCATCAAGCTAAAGTCACTCTACCCATCAATACAAAAACGTTGAACCACTAGATTCAGAGTCACAGAAATCTCATTGCCGAAAACTGGGTAGGTAGATGGGCGCAACAGAAACCATAGCCAGCTTCATTGCAGGGCTGAAGTACGAGGATTTGCCGACGGGTGTTGTCGAGGCGGCCAAGGTAGCCATCATCGACGGGATATCCGTCATGCTGGCAGGAACGACTCAGCCCCTGGCCGCCGTTATGAGTGACTATGTCAGAGACCTGGGCGGCGCTCCACATTGCACCGTCTCCGGCTTCGGGTTCAAGACGAACGCTCCTTCAGCCGCATTTGCCAACGGCGTGTTCGGTCACTGCCTAGACTTCGAGATTCAAGGGGACCCGCCTACTCACGGAACGTCGTCCTGCCTTCCTGCGGCGCTCGCTCTCGGCGAAAAGACGGGCGCGTCCGGCAAGACGATCATCGAGAGCTACGTGCTTGGCTGGGAGGTGCAGGGACGCCTGCGGGCCGCAACGGCGCGGTCAACAAACCCGGCGTATCATCCTCCTGGGCTGGTAGGCCCGCTCGGTAGCGCCGCCGCGAGCGCGAAAACGCTGGGGCTGGATGCCAATCGCACCAGCATGGCCCTGGGAATCGCGGCGTCTCGAACAGGTGGATTGACCGCGAACACAGGCACTATGGTCAAGTCCACTCATCCCGGTAACGCTGCCCGGATGGGAGTCGAGGCCGCGATGCTGGCTCAGGCGGGGTTCATCAGCAGTGAAGACATTCTGGAGACTGAAAACGGCTACGTTGATGCGCTATTCCAGGGCGATGTAGACTGGGATATGATTACCGAGGGACTGGGAAACACCTACCGGCTTATTACCCCTGGCTACGACATCAAGCGGTTCCCGGCCCAGCTTCATATGCAACGCTCCATAGAGGCGGCAATTAACCTACGTCAGCGCAACAATCTTCAGGCTGACATGGTTGAGGCTCTCATCCTCGAAGTGCGAGATCGTGGACATTCCAAGGCCATTCCCAGAAGTGGCCTGGACGGAAAGTTCAGCGTAGAGTATTGCGCCGCCGCCGCTCTGCTGGACGGCCGCGTAGACATCGAGACTTTTACCGATGAACGGCGCTTTAACGCGGATATGGAGGAGCTACTGCCCAGGGTGCGGGTTGCCCCTTCTGACGAGCCTATGAGCGTAAACGCAATCGCAAAGCTGAAGGACGGCAGGGCTGTAAGCGAGGTGTGCCGGGATTTCACAGGCTCCGTTGCCAACCCCATGAGCAGGGATGAGCGACTCGCCAAGGTACAGGACTGCGCGCATCGCGCCCTCTCCGAGCAGGATACGGAGCGGCTCATTGACATTTTGGAGAACCTTGAAGAGCTAAACGACATCTCTGAACTCATGAATATTCTGGGAAAGAAACATGCTTGATCTTGATATAGAAGACAATCCAGACGTGGCTGCAAGTAGCGGGCCACGTTGCGAAATCCGTTAACCGCCTATGCATTGGAATTCTTCAAGAGACGAAATATATCAAGCTGAATGGGTGGTTGAAGGAGTCTTGGCTCGTTCCTAGCGACCCGGCTACCCGGTTGACCGGCCTACATCGGAGAAGGTCGAGGAGTGGGCCGACACAGCGCTTGAGATGGGCGTCCGCAGCATTCTATGCCTGATGGACGACACGCAAATCTCATTGTACAACAGCGTTGACCTCGACGGCGGAGGGCTTTTCGGCTACTATCAATCTCTGGGATTTGCCGTAGAGCATGTCCACGCTGAGGATCATAAATCGCCGCCGCTGTCCCCAGAGGAGCTAAACGCAGTGTGGCAAGCCTTCCAGACGCTGGACAAGCCCGTGCTAATCCATTGTAGCGCAGGCCGCGACCGCACCGGAGCTGCTCTGGAACATATTTTAAATAGGCTGAACGGTCATAACGCCTAGAAGACCGGCTTGGCCCTGTTGAAAGAAGCGCAGACTTCTCCTGCGGGTTTTCACCTTACGCCATATTTGATATACTTATGATTGATTCGTGCCGAAGTGGCGGAACGGCAGACGCGCTACGTTCAGGGCGTAGTGCCCGCAAGGGTGTGTGGGTTCAAATCCCTCCTTCGGCACCACAAAACCACAAACGTGAAAATAGACTGGTTTAGCGGCCAGTCTATTTTAGTTTCTGATACTTTTGCCGACATTTTGCCGACGTTCTGAATAGCTAGCCCATTTTCATTGCTTTAGCGAAGGCCACAGCCGCTTCCTTCTGCCACCCTGGCAACAAATGCCCGTAGATGTTCAGGGTCATGGATACGCTAGAGTGTCCGAGCCGTTTGCTGACGAGCACAATGTTCATTCCGCTTTGAAGGAGAATCGAGGCGTGAAAGTGACGGAGGTCGTGAGGTCGAATGTCTAATATGCCTGCTAATATTGCGTACTTATCGAGCGCCCTGTTCATCCTCATCGGGTTTGAAAAGCTGCCCAATTCGTTAGGGAACACTAGTGGTCCAACATCATTGAAATGAATACCATGATAGTCATTGTTCCTCTTGGGGGTTGAATCGTAACGTTGAACCGAGGAGGAACCATGATGTCTACCAAGAAGTACCGTATCAGACTGACTACCGACGAACAACAGGAACTCAACGCCTTGGTCTCACGCGGTCGGGCTGCGGCGTACAAACAGACCCATGCGCGCATTCTGCTGATGAGCGATGAGTCACGCTCGGACGGGGGAATGAAGGACGCGGACATCACCAGCGCGCTCGGTGTGGGACAGTCAACGGTCGAGCGAATACGCAAGCGCTGTGTGGAGGAGGGGGTCGAGTCTGCGCTGAATCGCAAAAAGCAACTGCGTCGGCGTCAAAAGAGACTGGACGGCGAAGGTGAAGCACGGTTGATAGCGATGGCCTGCGGGGAACCGCCGGAGGGGCGTGCCAGTTGGACCCTGAAGCTGTTGGCTGACCAGTTGGTCGAGTGTGAGATAGTCGGGACCATTAGCACCGAGACGGTTCGCCAGGCGCTTAAAAAAAAACGAACTGAAGCCGTGGCTGAAGCAGAGTTGGTGCATCCCGCCCGGTCAGAGCGCGGAGTTTGTGTGCGCGATGGAAGACGTGATGGAAGACGTGATGGAGGTCTACCAACGGCCGTACGATGGGAATGAGGTTCTGGTGTGCATGGATGAGACGAGCAAACAGCAAGTCAAGGAGACGCGAGTGCCGCGTCCCGCAGCGCCCGGCTTATCGGCGGCATACGACTACGAATACGAGCGCAATGGAGTGAGCAGCCTGTTCATGCTGTTTGCACCGTTGGACGGATGGCGCCGAGTCGAGGTCAGAGAGCGTCGCACGAAGGTGGACTGGGCGCATGTGATAAAGAAACTGGTCGACGAGGACTACCCTGACAGAGACCGGATCGTGCTGGTAATGGACAATCTCAACACTCACAAGCTGTCCTCGCTATACGAGGCATTCGAGCCTGCTGAGGCGAGGCGTATAGCTGAGCGACTGGAGATATACTACACTCCCAAACACGGGAGTTGGTTGAATATGGCGGAGATAGAGATCGGTGTGCTGGCTCGACAGTGCCTGGACCGACGGATTGCCAATCAAGACATCCTGCGCGGCGAGGTCAATGCTTGGCAGAATCAACGCAACCGGGATGTGATACGAGTGGATTGGCGCTTCACTACCGAGGATGCGCGCATCAAGCTAAAGTCACTCTACCCATCAATACAAAAACGTTGAACCACTAGGGAACCTCTGAACAACTCGGCGCAAGCGTGGATGGGCAGAGTGGTTCCGTTCTTTGGAGATGTTCAGGCATCTTTGTGACGTTCCAGGTCGTGGTTGAGGCGTTCAGACCGTGTCTGTTGTGGCCTCGAAGCGGCTTTTCGGAGCCATCGCGGCTCCCCGGCCGTGATTTGCTCACTGCGCCCCTCTCATGCCGCCAGACGGCGCTCTGCCGTCATCAAGTTGGCCAGCCCCAGTAGCAATGCCAGCCGTTGCGCGTTCTTAGCCAACCCTCGGTAGCGCACCTTGGCGTAGCCAAAGCGCCGCTTCACGTACAGGAACGGATGCTCCACTTTCGCTCTGACCGACGCTTTGCGCTTCTCCGCCAACGCCTCGTGGCTGCCAGGCTCCAGGTGCCGTCGCCGGCCGGGCCTCATCGCCGCTCGCCACTCCACATCCAACTCTCGATTCTCCAACCGCTTGTCCACTCCCTGATACCCCGCATCCCCCCACACTCGTTTCTCTCCACCGTGCAGCAATCGGTGCGCTTCTGTCACATCATGCACGTTAGCTGGCGTCGTAGTCATGCTGTGTACCACTCCCGTCTCAGCGTCAGCGCCTACGTGTACTTTCATCCCGAAGCGCCACTCGTTCCCCTTCTTCGTCTGGTGCATCTCAGGGTCTCGCTCACCCGCACGATTCTTCGTCGATGACGGCACCTCTATGATGCTCGCGTCCACGATCGTCCCCTCCCGAAGCCGCAGTCCCTGGGACTCCAGATGACGGTTTATCTCCTCGAACAGACTCTGCCCCAACTCATGCTCTTCCAGCAGATGGCGGAAGTTCAGAATCGTCGTCTCGTCCGGCAGCGGGCCCGACAGCTTCAACCCTACGAACCGTCTCACCGACTCGACCTCGTAGAGCATGTCCTCCATACCAGGATCGCTCAAGTTGTAGAACAACTGCACGCAGTGTATCCGCACCATCGCCGACAACTCATATGGTCGACGGCCTCGGCCCGCCTTGGGATAGAACGGACGGATGCGCTCTTCCATCTGTTCCCACGGGATCAGAGCATCCATGCGCTCCAGGAATATCTCCCGGCGGGTCTTGCGCTTCTTGCTCTCGTATTCCAAGTCCGCAAATGTTGGCTGGTCCATCCCCATTATTAAGACAGCACGAGGGCTAAATTAAGAGAGTCTCCCACCCCTGCGCTAGGTTTCACCAAGCCCGATGGCAGCCCTGCTTCTTCAGCTGCTGCTCCCCTTTCTTCCTGGCCATGTTGGTACACCTCTGCTGGGGTCCGGTAGCCCAAAGCCTGGTGAGGCCTCTGCCGGTTGTAGAACTCCAGGTAGGCATTGATCCCAGTTCGGGCCTCGGCGACGGTCTGGTAAGCTTTCAGATACACCTCCTCGTACTTGATGCTCCGCCACAGCCGCTCCACGAAGATGTTGTCCAGGTACCTACCCTTACCATCCATGCTGACCTGGACCCTCTGCTCCTGCAACGTCTGGGTAAAGGCCTCACTGGTGAACTGACTCCCCTGGTCGGTGTTGAATATCTCCGGTCGTCCCTTACCCAGGGCTTCCTCCAACGCCGCCACGCAGAAGCTGGTGTCCATGGTGTTGGAGAGCTTCCAGGCCAGCACGTGCCGGCTGTGCCAGTCCATGATGGCCACCAGGTACAGGAAGCCCTTCGCCATGGGGATGTAGGTGATGTCCGCGGCCCAGACCTGGTCGACCCGATTAACCTCCACTCCCTTCAGCAGATAGGGAAAGATCCGGTGTCCCGGCGCTGGTTTGCTGGTGTTGGGACGCCGGTAGATGGCTTCCAGACCCATCAACCGCATCAGCCTTCGAACCCTTTTTCGGCTCACCAGATAGCCCTGTTGCAGCAGCCAGGCCTTCATCTTCCTGGAGCCGTAGAAGGGGGTCTTCAAATACTGACGGTCCATCAGGGCCATCAACTCCAGGTCTTCTGCCCTGGTCGGTACCGGCCGGTAGTACACCGAGGCCCGGCTGACGTCCAGCAGGATACATTGACGCACCAAAGACAGCTGCTGGTGGTCTCGGTCTATCATGGCTCGCCGTATGCTGCGACTCATAGACCGGACCTTTCCGACAAAAAATCGCGTTCCACCTTCAGCTGGCCGATGTGCCGGTAGAGGTGGTTAATCTGAGCTTCCTTGGCTTTCTCCTGGGATTTCTGATTGGTGGCAAATAGCTCCGGGGCTCCTTCCACCAGGGCCCTTTTCCAGGCGTGAATCTGACTGGGATGGACCTCAAATCGGCTGGCCAGCTGGGCGATGGTCCCTTCCCCCGCAAGGGCGGCCAGGGCCACCTTGGCCTTGAACGCCGGACTGTGCTTATTCCTCGTCTGTTTCATGTCCTGCTCCTTCACGTCGGTTAGTTGCCGGTTATTTTAGGAGCTGGACTCTCTCTTAGCCAGTTGTCTAGTTTTTGGGTACCACCTCAATTATCTCCCCGAACACAGTGCTATTCTCTATGCTACTATGCCCAGACTTGTTCAGAGTATCCCTAGGTCTCTGTCCTGATACGCTCCACCTAGCTTCAGTCTGTGTTTCATCTGCCTTGCCTTATGTTCTCCGAGCACTTCTACGGTCTCGTCGTCCAGGTCTATCACTCGCCTTGAAGCCGATGACTTTGGTGTCTCAAGAATGACCCCTTTGCCGCTTGACCGAACTAGGCCCTGAGTAATGGTAATCTGGCCTACCTTCATGTCGGTGTTCGCCCATGTCAATCCGAGACATTCACCGCGCCTAATGCCCGTGTAGGTTGTTAGCCAAAGTGCAGGGAACAGGTCATGCTCGTCGTCTTTTGCCAGTTGTAGTATCTTATTTACGGTTTCTACTGTTGGAGGCTGAATTTCGGTCTTAATGACCCTGGGTGGCTTTACCGCCTTGACGGGATTGCGGACAACGACTTCCATCTCAAGAGCATAGCTAAGGGCGCTGGACATGACCCAATGGCAACACTCGATAGTTGACGGTGATAGACCCTTCTCGATGAGAGCTGTGTGGACTTCCTTGATGTCTGCGGGTCTAAGGCTGATTACCTGGATATGACCTATCACGGGGCGAATGTGGTTCTCGATGATGCCTGTGTATCGTTCCTGGGTTCGAATCTTTCTCTCTGGGAGTACTTTTTCTTTCATCCACCGGTCGAACCACTGCCCTGTGGTAGTTTTATCTGTGAATATGGACTGCCCTTTGTCAAGCGATGACAGCAGCTCCCTCAACCGCCGATCCGCGTCAGCCTTCTTCCCTTTGACATTGACGAACTTCCTGAGTTGCTTGCCCTGAGCATCGCGGCCCATGTCGATCTTGATTTCCCAGCTATCCTTGCTCCTACGTCTTATCGAACCTTTCAATGGCTTTGCTCCTTTCCATTAATTAGAGAAAGGGGCTGGCTGAAATGCCAGCCCCATCTGGTTCCTATTCCTTACACCAGTTACTACCTACTTTGTGGGAGTACCACACCCGTCCTTCCTTCTCGTACCGCTTGAACTCTGTCTGGTGCTCTTGGCAGTAATGCTCTGCAGTGTTGACCTCCGCCTTGGATGTGCCGTTGGCGGCGTGTCCGTTGGCGTTGGCAGTCCATAGAGCTTTTAACTGCTGGCCCAAGTCCTGGTATAAATTGGCCTGTGCCTCTGTCCACGTCTCTTACGGTTCAAGTGTGGCTTCTGCTGATAGCTCAACGGCCTTCCATGCGCCGTCTGGCAGAGGCTTCGAGTATCGGACAGTTGCGGATATGGTTGTGACTCTCATGCGATTGCCTCTCCTTTTCTGGCGAGTACATAGTCAGCGGCCTTCTGTCCCTGAGACGCTGCTACGACCACCAGGCGCTTGTCTGAGCGTATCTTCTTGGCCCAGCCTTGAATGTATGCGGTGCTGTTCTCTATCGTGTTCTCGATACCGGACTCATTGCAAAGAAAAGCACTGGTAAACTCCGCTGCCAGTTCTTCTTTCGAGTAGGTAGGCGAACCAAAGGGCGCGATGCCCGTCTCTAGCCCATGCCTATCAAGCCTGGACTTGTGGCCTGTTGAATGTCCTAGCTCGTGGAAGGCTGTGCTGTAATACTCGCCTGAGTCTGCAAACGCCTGTCGTGGCGGTAGGTGTATCTCGTCTGTGGCTGGCCTGTAGTATGCTCTGTCGCCACCGTCATGGGATATGCTCGGTGGGTTAGACATGTTGGCAACGATGGCCTCTGCTGCCTCTATCGCATCAAACTCCTTCACGTCGGGGTTTACAAGTACGGGGATGCCTTCGCACTGTTCTACGTTGAACACGTTGAAATACTTCAGTATGAAGTACGCTTTAGTGTCCCATTCGCCTCTGTCGTCCTGTACGGCCTTCTCTAGGCATTTCCAGAATACTATCGGCGTTGACTTCTCACCCCTGCGAACGTTACCGCCTTGCTCCCCGGCCTTCTTGTAGGTGAGCCAGCGCGGGTCTTGATAGCCCGACATGCCAAGTATCATGGTGTTGATGCCAGAGTAGGCCCTGCCTGATATGTTCCTAGGCCTGACGCCTGGTGGAAGTGACCAGGGCTTGCGCCAGGGAACAATGCCTTTATCCAGGGATTCGATTATCCTTGCGGTAATGATCTCATAGGCTTTATCATTGGGCATAGCAGATGCTCCTTTCGAGTGTTTGTTGCGCGTCGCCGGTGTCATGGTCGTCAAACTTTCCACCGGCGACGACTTGTTTCATTACATTGGCTAACGTGGTATCATTGGGCCGAGAACGAGCCTCTTAGGTGTTCTCTTCCTCTCTAGGCCATCGGCTTTCAGCTGGTGGCCTTTTCTTGTGGCTCACAGATCTCAATCACCTCTTCGGGCCTATTCTCAAAGCAGCCCTCACAAACCATGAATGGCTCTCCATATTCTCCAAATGCTACTTTATGATTCAGGGGGGCATCTTGTTCACAGACTGGGCAGTAGCACTCCTGGGTCATTGGACATTCTCCTCCTGGGTTTCCTGAAACAACAGCGTGGCTAGCTTATGCTTACACAACCCCTTGGTTAGTTCTGAGCGATTCGCAGCGTCGGGGCAGCTGCAATTGCTATTGACGAGGTAATGTCCGGCTCCGGCGCTGGCTTCCACAGTCCAGTGGTCGGGCATGCCAAGGACAGGCTTGACCTTATCCTCTGCGACTATCTCCCTTGCCTTCTCTAGGCGGCAGTGCAGGGCTTCTATCTTCTGGATTACGCTTGCCATAGCTCATACCTCCTGCTACTAGATTCTTGGCTTCGACCCGCATATGTCGCACTTGTCGTCCGAGTCCCAAGGAAACAGATACTCAATGGTGTCAACTCTACGGCTCCAATGGGCCTCACATCCTCTGCAGTCGTAGCAACTATTCTTTCCTAATTCGTCGGTTCCGGTGGCGCCACATTCAGCGCCGCAGTCTGGGCAGTGCATATTCACTCCCTCCGTATCTGATTATCGTCGTGTTGTTGGTGCTGTCAGGGACAAGTCAACCCGCCTAGTCTGGTCTTACTAGAGCTTCGCTTGCTACCTCTGCCGGACGGTTGGCAGATAGGTGGGCCTGAGTATTGCGGCCTATGTTCTGAGTGGTGGTGTCGGTGTGAATGACCTCCTACGTGTGGTTGGTATGTATATATAATACAACATTACATCACGGTTGTCAAGAAGATTGAATGAGTAATTCTACACAAGGTATGAATTGACAATAATAACACAGTGTTGTATTATCAACTCATGAATGACGTACAAGAGCGAATAGGCAAACTTCGTAGTAATGGGTGGACGTTGGCAGCGATTGCCGACGAAGTAGGGACTCATCGAGAGACGGTGTCACGGTGGGAGTCCGGCAAGTATTATCCTGAGAACTCCAAAGCCGTTTTATTG
Organism: Dehalococcoidia bacterium; assembly: GCA_965206395.1. Lineage (GTDB taxonomy): Bacteria > Chloroflexota > Dehalococcoidia > Lucifugimonadales > CATOSD01 > CBDBJK01. The sequence goes on along the minus strand of CBDBJK010000036.1, from coordinate 365,972 downwards.
CTACTGGATACACTCATGAAGCGCAAGCCACCACCACGTCGGCGCTACCCTGGTACGCATCATCTACAGCGTAAAAGTCGAAAGGAATAGTTGGATAGATGTGGGAGCTTACTCGTAGAAGCCATACAAAAAGTGAAGATGTTGAAAGCCTTCTAAAGGATGGATGGGAACCATTTAGCGTCAGCGTCGAGTCCACGGTAGGATACCTGTGGTTTCGGCGCGAAGTGAATGATGCCCAACCCAAGAACCAAGAGGCTTCAGAGCGACAACTATACTATCCGCAGCTCTAAACCCTCTGTGCGTGGCTCCTGCGCTGTCTCACGATAGGTCATGATAGGCGTATAAGAATACAATGTGCGTTACCGAGTACGATGTACCTGGGAGTGATAGCTCATGAACGATACAGACTCTAAGATCATATCTTTCCTTCAAAGAGACGGAAAGACAACAAATGCTGCAATCGCACGCCAGATAGGTGTTAGCGAAGAGACGGTGCGTCGTCGTATTCACCGGCTTGTTCAGGAAGGCTTTGTGCGGTTTGAGGCGCTGGTAAACCCTGCAAAGATGGGGTACAGACTAGAGGCATTGATAGGTGTATAGGCGTCGCCTGACAGGATGCACGAGGTTGCGGACGAACTGGCAGCTAGAAGAAGTCAACCTTGTGACCATCGCTACTGGCTCCATCAACATCTTCTTCTCGGTAACCCTACGTTCGGCCAGTGAGATGTTAGAGTTTCTGAATACCAAGGTGTGGCCTATACCTGGGGTACGTAGGACGGAGGGTTTTGTCAACCTTGCTACTAAGAGCGTCTAACAAAACCATTATTGGAACAGAAAGCGAGAGCAGATGATGGCACAACCTATGGCCAAGAAAGCCTCATGTATGTCTGCCCTGCGCTCATATCGAACCCGTAAGCGTCGGAACTGATGAAGCCAACTCAGGCTTCTCTCAACCACCCATCTATGCACACCCAACCCGCTGCCATGCGGCTCACCTCGCTTGGCCAGCAGCGGCCAGATATGTCGCTTCTTCAACTCCTTGCGAACAGGCTCAGAGTCATACCCTCTGTCTCCCTGCGCCTGAAGAGGACGCTTGCGAGGCCTGCCTCGCTTGCCCTTGGCAGCAGGTATGGCATCCACCAACTCAAGGGCTTGGGTGACATCGTGAGCGTTCGCGCCAGTCAACCTGACCGCCAGTGGAATGCCCTGGGCATCGGTTATGATATGATGCTTGCTACCCGCCTTCGCCCTGTCCGTGGGGTTGGGGCCTGTTTTCTGCCCCCAAAAACTGCTCGCACTGAAGCACTGTCCAGCACTGCGCGAGTCCAGTCTATGCGCTCAGCTGCTTGCAGGCGCTCAAGGCATACCAAGTGGATGCGCTCCCAGACTCCCGACTGGTGCCAATCTCTGAGGCGCCTCCAGCAGGTCATCCCACTGCCACAGTCCATCTCCTTGGGTAGGTCTTCCCAGCCAATGCCTGTCTTTAGCACGAACAGTATCCCACTTAGGACCTGTCTGTCAGGTATCCTGGGCCTTCCTCCTTTCGGCTTCGGTGGTTGTGGCGGCAGTAAAGGTTGCACCAGTTCCCAGAATTCATCGCTTACAAGGGGCTTAGACATTAGGTCATCCTCCTCCAGAGAATGTCCAGATTCTAACCCCTTTTATTAGGTTTTGTTAGACGCTCTAAGAAGCGTGACTTCGGTGTGGTCGTCTAGGGCACGGGTATTCTCTTAACATTCATACTCTAGCATTGAGTCGGTGCGTGTCAAGTTAGAATGACTTGGCGAAGGCGGGCGGGCATGGCTTAGTCGTATCCTATATATAGGATATATAGGCCCGTGACAATGTTATTTGTCTAAAAGGCTAGTGGTTCAACGTTTTTGTATTGATGGGTAGAGTGACTTTAGCTTGATGCGCGCATCCTCGGTAGTGAAGCGCCAATCCACTCGTATCACATCCCGGTTGCGTTGATTCTGCCAAGCATTGACCTCGCCGCGCAGGATGTCTTGATTGGCAATCCGTCGGTCCAGGCACTGTCGAGCCAGCACACCGATCTCTATCTCCGCCATATTCAACCAACTCCCGTGTTTGGGAGTGTAGTGTATCTCCAGTCGCTCAGCTATACGCCTCGCCTCAGCAGGCTCGAATGCCTCGTATAGCGAGGACAGCTTGTGAGTGTTGAGATTGTCCATTACCAGCACGATCCGGTCTCTGTCAGGGTAGTCCTCGTCGACCAGTTTCTTTATCACATGCGCCCAGTCCACCTTCGTGCGACGCTCTCTGACCTCGACTCGGCGCCATCCGTCCAACGGTGCAAACAGCATGAACAGGCTGCTCACTCCATTGCGCTCGTATTCGTAGTCGTATGCCGCCGATAAGCCGGGCGCTGCGGGACGCGGCACTCGCGTCTCCTTGACTTGCTGTTTGCTCGTCTCATCCATGCACACCAGAACCTCATTCCCATCGTACGGCCGTTGGTAGACCTCCAGTACGTCTTCCATCACGTCTTCCATCGCGCACACAAACTCCGCGCTCTGACCGGGCGGGATGCACCAACTCTGCTTCAGCCACGGCTTCAGTTCGTTTTTTTTTAAGCGCCTGGCGAACCGTCTCGGTGCTAATGGTCCCGACTATCTCACACTCGACCAACTGGTCAGCCAACAGCTTCAGGGTCCAACTGGCACGCCCCTCCGGCGGTTCCCCGCAGGCCATCGCTATCAACCGTGCTTCACCTTCGCCGTCCAGTCTCTTTTGACGCCGACGCAGTTGCTTTTTGCGGTTCAGCGCAGACTCGACCCCCTCCTCCACACAGCGCTTGCGTATTCGCTCGACCGTTGACTGTCCCACACCGAGCGCGCTGGTGATGTCCGCGTCCTTCATTCCCCTGTCCGAGCGTGACTCATCGCTCATCAGCAGAATGCGCGCATGGGTCTGTTTGTACGCCGCAGCCCGACCGCGTGAGACCAAGGCGTTGAGTTCCTGTTGTTCGTCGGTAGTCAGTCTGATACGGTACTTCTTGGTAGACATCATGGTTCCTCCTCGGTTCAACGTTACGATTGAACCCCCAAGAGGAACAATGACTATCATGGTATTCATTTCAATGATGTTGGACCACTAGCCAATTGAGGGTAGGCGGAGCCTCTTTCAATTAGGGGTGTCATGCCTCAGACAAGATTCTGTCTTGAAATGGGGTATCAGGGGGTATCAAGTAGGCAAACATACTGTGTTAAATGTGTGCTCAATACCCTTCAAACCTGCACTCATACACTCCAGAGCACCTATGAATTACACCCCCTTATGTACGTGTTTGGGATGGGTTCGTGAAGGGGAATAGGTATGAATACTAGGTCACGGAGACTCAAGAATTGCTAACCATTGCTTAGACATCAATCTTGGTAGGCTGACGTAGGGGCATGGCTTAGTGAATTTGACTATAGATATGAGTACGCCCGTGACAGTTTGATTTCAGCAAAAGGCCTTCATTAAAGAGACACTTCATCAAAAGGAGTCAACCTGGTGGTCAAGGAACAAGTTGAAAGAGTGGAGATGACCTCACCGAGTCCTAATGACGAATTAATACAGCAATTGAAGGCCCTTCTCCCACAGGTCTTCACTGAAGAGAAAATAGATTTCGATAAGCTCAGGGAAACCTTGGGGGAGTTGGTAGATGACCGCCCTGAACGCTACCTGTTCGGCTGGGCTGGCAAGAAAGACGCGATCCGCATTTCTCAGACACCGAGTAGAGCGGCCCTCGTCCCCGACAAAGCTGAGTCGGTAAACTTCGATACTACTCAGAATATATTCATCGAAGGGGAGAACCTGGAAACCCTGAAGCTTCTTTATCGACCCTACTTCGGGCGAGTAAAGATGATCTATATTGACCCGCCTTATAACACAGGCCATGACTTTGTTTATCCCGATAATTACGTTGATCCTCTTGACTACTACTTACGAACAACTGGACAGAAAAATGACAATGGTGACCTCTTGACCAGTAATCCTGAGACCAGTGGTCGATATCACTCTTACTGGCTGTCTATGATGTATCCACGATTGTCCCTGTCCCGACAACTTCTCGTTGAGGATGGCGTGATATATATCAGTATTGATGACCACGAGGTACATAATCTTACGATGCTGATGAATGAGGTATTCGGAGAAGAGAACTTTGTGGCACAGATTACAGTTCTCTCCAATCGCAAGGGGAGAGTTCTTCGAGAGCATTTCTCTCGAAGCCACGACTATCTTCTCGTTTACACACGGACAGCTCTAGAGTCTGAGCTGTCAATCGCTAAAAGTGAAGAGGAAGTAGTTAAACAATATCCCGAGGTTGACGAGAGAGGCCGAAGTCGCCTTCTAGAGTTACGAAACACGCATAGGCAGTTTGGTCGATTTAACCGCCCTAATCTATATTATTGGACTTTGGACAAAGGCGAGTAACTCGGTTCGAACCGAGCTACCAAAACAGCCTGACAGTTGAGAGTTTGGAGAGTTTTCAGCCCGCTTTGAGCACTTTGATGGTCTTTTTGATCACCGTATGGCGTTCTCGTGGCACCAACTTTGCTCCTTTGGCCCGCCCAGGTGATTTACCTCTGGGTTTGGGCACCGCCACCGGTGTGCCAATCTGCTGAATAATTCTCCCGAAGTCTCGCTGGACCATGCTCGGCGAAGTGACAGCGGATTTGGGCTTTGATGAGTACCGTTCCCACTCTCGTGGCAATGTGTTTGCCAAACAGCGAGCGAGCCAAAGTTGCACATAGGCCAGTTGGACGAGATGACACCAGTTCTCCTCGTGTTCGACGTCAGGAGTCTGATAACTGGCCATCAACAGCCGCTGTTTGCCAAAGCGGAAGAAGTGTTCTAGGTCGTAGCGTTGTGTATAGGCCTGATGTACCTTGATCAGAGATAGTTGGTGGCGTCGTTCCCCTAGTGGTTCAACGTTTTTGTATTGATGGGTAGAGTGACTTTAGCTTGATGCGCGCATCCTCGGTAGTGAAGCGCCAATCCACTCGTATCACATCCCGGTTGATTTGATTCTGCCAAGCATTGACCTCGCCGCGCAGGATGTCTTGATTGGCAATCCGTCGGTCCAGGCACTGTCGAGCCAGCACACCGATCTCTATCTCCGCCATATTCAACCAACTCCCGTGTTTGGGAGTGTAGTGTATCTCCAGTCGCTCAGCTATACGCCTCGCCTCAGCAGGCTCGAATGCCTCGTATAGCGAGGACAGCTTGTGAGTGTTGAGATTGTCCATTACCAGCACGATCCGGTCTCTGTCAGGGTAGTCCTCGTCGACCAGTTTCTTTATCACATGCGCCCAGTCCACCTTCGTGCGACGCTCTCTGACCTCGACTCGGCGCCATCCGTCCAACGGTGCAAACAGCATGAACAGGCTGCTCACTCCATTGCGCTCGTATTCGTAGTCGTATGCCGCCGATAAGCCGGGCGCTGCGGGACGCGGCACTCGCGTCTCCTTGACTTGCTGTTTGCTCGTCTCATCCATGCACACCAGAACCTCATTCCCATCGTACGGCCGTTGGTAGACCTCCAGTACGTCTTCCATCGCGTCTTCCATCACGCACACAAACTCCGCGCTCTGACCGGGCGGGATGCACCAACTCTGCTTCAGCCACGGCTTCAGTTCGTTTTTTTTTAAGCGCCTGGCGAACCGTCTCGGTGCTAATGGTCCCGACTATCTCACACTCGACCAACTGGTCAGCCAACAGCTTCAGGGTCCAACTGGCACGCCCCTCCGGCGGTTCCCCGCAGGCCATCGCTATCAACCGTGCTTCACCTTCGCCGTCCAGTCTCTTTTGACGCCGACGCAGTTGCTTTTTGCGATTCAGCGCAGACTCGACCCCCTCCTCCACACAGCGCTTGCGTATTCGCTCGACCGTTGACTGTCCCACACCGAGCGCGCTGGTGATGTCCGCGTCCTTCATTCCCCCGTCCGAGCGTGACTCATCGCTCATCAGCAGAATGCGCGCATGGGTCTGTTTGTACGCCGCAGCCCGACCGCGTGAGACCAAGGCGTTGAGTTCCTGTTGTTCGTCGGTAGTCAGTCTGATACGGTACTTCTTGGTAGACATCATGGTTCCTCCTCGGTTCAACGTTACGATTGAACCCCCAAGAGGAACAATGACTATCATGGTATTCATTTCAATGATGTTGGACCACTAGCACCACGAGCCACATAGTGCGCTTGAAGACAGGGCGACCATCGGCATCCAGCATGCGAATTAGCACCAGAGTGAAGGGATGCTCATGCATGGGGTAGTCTCGCTTGCCACTCATCAAGAGATTATCCCAGGCCTGGATATGCACGGTGTAGGTGTGACCACGCCTGCTGATGTGGGATGTCTGGGTCACCTCATCCGGTTCACCCCAGGTAGTGCAATCATGCAAACGGAAGCGCTCCCCATACCACGTTGGGTGACCGCGGCCTAATTGTTCTACCGACTGAACTGAGCAATACAGATTACGATTGCTGCGCAGCCGGGCGATGGTGATCAGATTGTCATGCTTGCCGACCTGGCTCAGGAACTGAGGTGTGCTATATCGACTGTCCTCAACCTGGACGCACAGATCGTCGTGGAATGGCAGAGTCTCATCGCTCATCAACGCGGTGACTTGTTCCACACCCACCTGAGTCTCCGTCTCTTGAGTGGTGATACGGCGCACCAACAAGGGGACAATCCAAGGCGGACTGGATGCAGCTGTCTTCTCGGGCAAAAAGGCCATATGCGAATACTGATGGCCGATGGTGACCGGCTTGTTACCTCGAAGGGTATTCGGCTGGTAAACGAAGCCCCGATCAGACAAGGTTTTGGCAAAGCGTCGTGGTACCGGAGTAGCATCCATGGCAAACAGCCAGAACTTGCGACTCTGGGGCGTCTCAAGCTCATTGGCAACAATGCGCATCATCTCTCGTTCTTTCTGGCGACGTTCCGCATCTGAGTGCTGTGGATCGGATGCATCGAAGAAGTTGTCGATAGCATCATTCACGCTGCTGTAGTGGTGATGGAAATAGGGACTCAAGCTCAGTTCAACCACCGACCGAGCCGTAGTGTTGCTGGAAAGTGCATCAATCAACTCCATTGTTGCATCGGCGCGGAGGTCAAAACTCTGGTAAACTCGTTGGCGAAACTGTTCCAGTTGGGTGGTTGCCTGTTTTGCTTCCATAATCCCCAACTATGGGGCAGTTTTGCTGCGCAGTCCAATTTCACCTCACAATTTCATCTTGTCCAAAGTCCAATACTGAGAGAGCGAGCTGAACCCTTCGGGGTGCGCATCAATGCCGTCTGGTCAATGATGCGTAAGATGGATCTGACGTACAAAAAAAGCGATGCGCTACAGCGAGAGGAACCATGAAAAGCGTATCGGCTACTTGAGAACACTGCGCCAGGTCGTCAAGGACAAGGGAAGCGAAAGCATAGTGTATCTGGATGAGAGTGGATTTGAGCGCACAACTCACAGAACGCATGGTTGGGGGCTTCGAGGAAAGAAGGTATACGGTGAACGCAGTGGCAAAAAGCGTCCTCGCACCAGCCTGATTTCAGCCAGGCAGGGCAAGAAGCTGCTCGCTCCTATCCTGTTCGAAGGCAGCACCGATGCTACGTTGTACAACTACTGGCTTGACAATCACCTGTTCAAAGAATTGGCTGAAAATTCAACCATAATCATGGATAACGCAACCTTTCACAAAACCGCCCTGACCAGGCAACTTATTGAGGAAGCTGGACACTCTCTCTTATTTCTGCCTCCCTACTCGCCAGACTTTAACCCCATCGAAAATGACTTCGCAATCATGAAAAGACGAAGACAGTTTCTTCCTGCCGACACCACAATCGACGAGGTCGTGAGATCGTATGTAAATTATCTGGAATGACTATAACTGTCTGATAACTGCCAGAATACCCAAGTGCCACAATCTCTCGCCATAAGCCCATCGAATTCAAACATCCCTGCCTAAAACGTTCAAGAATGTAGCCTTCATAAGGGGCCAGTGTTCCAGACTTCCTTCTTTGTCTCGATCGCTCAGGCACAGAGTCCGTCCGTAGATATTTCATCACGGTTTTTCGATCTAATCCCAACGCTCTTGCTATCGCGGATTTGTTCATCCCCTTGCTGGATAAACTGCGAATAGTTTCATATCGCTGTGCCATCCTCGCCTTCTCACGATTCCGGGATTGTTCACGGTCAGGACGAGGAGGCGAAAGCATGTGAGGGGAACCGGGCGCTGTGACCCGAGAAAGAAGCGAAGTTCCCACAACTCCAGAAAAGTCCTCCCCAAGCAGCTTCTCAACCACATCACCGCTCCGCCTGGGCTCGATATGGAACAAGCTCATTCCTTCAACCACTGCCGTCCACAGCCAGGCACGACCATTATCCTCTCTCCAGCCCGTCTCATCCATATTCACCACACCAGCCCCTCTTACCGACTGGGCCACATCATTGACCACACCCTCAAGAGCACAGGAAGTGGCTTCTTCCAGACTCGAAAGAGTTCCTAGACTGATCTTTGCGCTCCACAAGTCTCCAACAGCTGTTTAATCTCGAACCTCAGTTTCTCCGGCAGTTTTACGGAACATTCTACGTTTTTGACACGATCTCTTGGGTTGCTATGCTGGAATTGTGAGCAAACAACTTTGTCCACCAACCTACGCAGCCACGGAGAACATTCGAGATTCAAAGAGAGGGAAGACCTCTTCTAGCTCCCTGCGTATTTCCTCCCAGTTCTCCCACGCCTTCTCGTTCGTGTTGAGCGATAGTAAACACCATGTTAGACTGGAATATGCTGATTAAACTCGTGGACGCAGGTCAGGGATATAGATTTCAGCCTCAGATTGGCAGATTCTGGTTCTAACGTCGTCCACGATGCGGCCAGTGTGGAGTTGATGATGCCACCAATAGGTAGTTATACCCGCACCTCGACCTCGAACCTCCATTTCTCTGGTAGCATTGGGGGACAATGTACATAGGCTCGAAATGACGTTCTCATGAAACTATACCTTCACCATCAGCTCGAAGCTCAGGATGTTGTTTGATTTCTCCGGCATCGTCAATACTCTATTGAAGTGTCCTTACTTCATCCGCTGAATGGTCAGCCGGAACATATAGGGTGGGGGATGATTTCGAATACGGAATGCTTCGCAAAGCCGATTCTCAATGGGCGTAACTATCATGACGCTCCAAAATGGGAAGTACACCTGGATGCCCCTCGACAGTTGATAGACAGGATCGACGAGGTTCGGCGCTCAGCCAATCAGGTCACCATGAAGCTTCAGCTTCGATGGTCGATGGTGCTTGAGCGTTACGTTTCCGGTTCTACGGAGCGAGTGGAGCGAGTGGAGCGATGGAATGGAGTGATTATGCAATTTCGCTCCCCAGGAAGCTCCAGCACGCCCATTATTGAAATATCCACTACAGACTGGTTCAATATCGTTCAAGAGTACGGTCTATCTTCGAGACGGCTGATAGAGTTGGAAATTCCTTCGATTGATGGAGAGCGGTGGGAGAAAGCGCTCGATGACATTGAATTAGCTGACCGCGCATTCAATTCCAGGCAAGACCGCCAAGTGCTGGACTATTGTGAGAATGCCCTGGAAGAAGTCTTAGGACGCATTCTGCAGATGCACAACCCGAAAGGGTCCATCGAGGAATTCCTCGATGGTTTAGGTCTCCAGAATGCAACAAAGAGGGACTTGGTGGCAGACATCATCATCTCATGCTGCAGGTATGTCCGTCGGGGAAAACATCAGGTTGATTCTGCGGGGCACCCTGAATTCGACCCGGGCTCCATGGATGCTGAGTTGGGGCTAATCACCACAAAGTCTCTGCTGGTTTACCTTGCCAAATTGTGAACCTCTGCGCTCGAGGAACTGAACACACCTATGTAACCAGTGAACGATAGGATGAAGGAGAAAGCAGATTTGCCTCTACCGACCTTCAGATAGACAAGATGAAATCCCTGGAGTGTCGGCTATGAACCTAAATGGCAACCTCAATCTCAGACCTCCACATGTGGAGCGATTCTGAGTGTCGTTGCTAGCGGTTGACAACATCGAAAGGTGGTCATAGAGTCTGTGTTATCTCAGGATGGTCTGGTTATGAAGGCACCGGATGTCATCTGGGAATCTGGAAAAATTCGGCTTGACAGTTTTTGCAATATATGATACACAACTACCACCGAGTGACTTACCCCTGAAAAAAAAGGAGGTGCTGACATGGATTATCAGACCATCAAGTTCGACATGGAAGGGCCTGTTGCTACCATAACCCTCGACCGTCCCGAAAGGCTCAATGCCATTAACCAGCAAGTGGTCATGGACGTTACGGACGCCCTGGAGAATGCCCGTATTGCCGACCACGTACGATGTATTGTGTTGCGCGGGGATGGGAGAGCGTTCTGTTCCGGAGATGACCTCAAGTCAGGGGGTGAAAGCAGGAGATACGTTGGGGCCTCCGACTTCCAGTCTACTCTGAAGTACGGGTACCCACATATAGTTCAGGATATCCTGAATATACGAAAGCCCGTCATTGCCCGGCTCCACGGATATGCCGTAGGTGCTGGATTCGATATCGCCTTGTCCTGTGATTTCAAAATCGCCGCCGAAGGGACTCAGTTCGGGGCCCTCTTCGTCAAGCGAGGGTTGGGTGGCGGATGCTGCTACCTGCTGACGAAGCACGTAGGTCTAACACGGGCCACGGAGATGCTGTTTCTCGGCGACTTCGTTGATGCCCAGAAGGCGGCCGGCTGGGGCATTATCAACAAGGTCGTTCCCATGGACCAGCTCGACGAGGAGGTAGACAAGCTCGCGCAGACTTTGGCGGAGGGTCCGACGGGGTCTTATGCTTTGATCAAAACCGGGCGCAACCGGGGGTTGACCGCAGATATCGCCTCCGGCTTAGAGTACCAGGCGATCGCTAACTTGGAGATCCCCCTGATGGAAGACTCCATAGAAGGGCCAATGGCTTTCCGGGAGAAGAGGCCGGCGAAGTTCACAGGACGCAGGATAAATGTTCGCGAACTCGCTATGGAGGAACGACAGCGGAGCGGTTCCAATTAACACTTTCCTGAGGCAAGAGGCCCAAGTTGTTGTCTGTCATAACCTGTAAGAGCGTGTTTCCGAAGGTATTTCAGGACGGGTGTAGGCGTCGCGGAGCATTAAGATGGATCATAGCTATATGCACCCAGGCCTCCGTTGTTTCGGTGAGGGCTTCATAGTCTTTGCTCAGCCGACGACACCGGCTCAGCCAGGCCAGCGTTCGTTCAACAATCCACCGCCGCCGGGGCAACACCTCAAACCTGTGGCTGTCCTGCGCACTCCTGACAATACCCAGCCCGTCAGAGCCAGCACCCAGGCAACCAGTTGGCCCGCATACCCAGCGTCAGCCCAAATCAGCCTGAGACGAGGGAAACCGCCCTATCAATTTGCTGACAACCAGCTTTGCCCCATCCCGGACATGAATGTCAGCAGGGTGGACTACCACTGCCAAGAGCAACCCCAGGGTATCCACCACGATATGTCGTTTGCGCCCCCTCACCTTTCTTGCCAGCGTCGTAGCCGCGAGGCCCCCTTTTTCCGTAGTCTTGACCGTCTGGCTATCTATGATGGCTGCGCTGGGAGTGGGATTCCTCCCTTCTGCTTGCCGCACCTTGGGCCGTAGGGTCTCATGGATGCGTTCCCACGTGCCATCCTTACTCCACCTGCGGAAATACTTGTACACCGTCTCCCAGGGAGGAAGGTCATGCGGCATCATACGCCAGGGGCACCCCGACCGCAGAACATACAGGATGCCGTTAACTATCTCCCTAAGCTCAACCGTACGTGGCCTTCCTGTATAGTGATTCTTGGTATTGCTTTTCTCGATAGTTCCGCTTATCATGGCTTGACACTTTGGGGAGGTCGACGGCCTTAATGGCTTTGTCGGCCTATTTAAGAGGCGGGAGTCCGAGGGGACTCCGAAGTTTTAAGGAGGCTCCAATGTTGCTCAGGAGGAGGTTTACGCCTATGAGGAAGAAAAGGTCCATAAGCTTGCTTGCGGTAGTAGCCGTAGCGGCATTTGCGTTGCTGCTCGCGGCATGTTCTTCTGCAGACGATGATCCGGCACCACAAACACAAGCAGCCCCAGCCACTGCCGTTCCCTCGACTAGCGGCGGAACAACAGCCCCAGCCACTGCCGTTCCCTCGACTAGCGGCGGAACAACAGCCCCAGTGGCCACGACAAGGCCCGTAGCTGCGACGGCACGTCCCGCCACTCCTTCGGAGGACGAGCCCAGGTACGGTGGGGTTCTGACCTTCCCAATGTTGCAGGGTAGGTGGGGCAACTTAGATCCTTCACAGCAATCAGGCACCGCTCTGCTGGCGACCATCAGCCACAGCCACCTGGGGCTGGTCGGGCAGGACCGCCAGGACCGGCAGACTATCATAGGGGAGCTGGCGGAGTCCTGGGAGCTCACCGAGGGCGGCACGAAGTACACCTTCCACATGCGGCCGGGCGTCCTGTGGGAGGATGGCGAGCCCATCACGGCGGAGGATGCTGTCTACTCCCTGTCGCGTATCCAGGACAAACCCGAGGGTCTTAACATATACCGCACCGGCTGCATCAGAGGGCCACTGGAGAGTATAACGGCCCCGGATTCCAGCACCGTGGAAGTAAATCTGACCCGAGCGTCCAATGCTTGGATGGACTGCTTCTCCGCCGGGTGGGTGATCATCCAGAAGAAGAGCATCCTGGAGACCATCGACGTGGAGGAACGCGTGAGAGAGATGAGAGTTGACGAGTTCGTTGCGAACGGGCCCTTCAAATTGAAGGGAACGGATGCGGATAATTTCTGGGAGCTGGAGCGTAACGAAAACTACTTCCGTTGGGAAAGCGAGGGGAAGCCTTATCTGGATGGGGTGCTGGCTGTGTTCATGCCAGACTTCCAGGCGCGCCAGGCAGCTTTCCTCGCCGGGCGGCTGCATCGGGGAACCACCTTCCCCACCCCTCCCAAATCGCAGATGGACGAATTGGAAGCACGCCTGGGGGACAAGATAACTGTACAGGCGTTCTCCACACCGGGGCTTGGGGGATTCTGGTTCAACAGCGCGCAGCCGCCCTTTGACGACGTCAAGATGCGGAGGGCGGTGCACCTGGCCATGGACCGTTGGGAGCTGTTGGAGTTGGTGCGGGACGGCGCGGGGCGTGTCAGCCACCCCCTGAACTACGAGGACTGGGTCATGCCCTACGCGGAGTGGATCCAGTTGCCGGGTATCCGCAAGGATAAGACTGAGGATATAGCCGAAGCCAAACGCCTGGTAGACGAATACATCGGCGGCGGGCAGGGGGTCAAGGGCGTGTTCGGCGTACACGCCACAGGGCGCGACTACGGTGACCGGTGCCTGGTGCAGGTTGGGCAGCTTGCCAAAGCAGGCATAGAAGTCACGTGCCGAGGCTTGGAGAGCCTTGGTGACACCCTGGATAGGGGAGACTTCAACTTCTGGAACCACTCGTTTAACCAGTCTTACCAGGACCCGTCCGCCGAGACGGACTGGTACTCCTACGCATATGCGCCTAGGGGAGGACCCTTTAATATGAGCCCACGCATGGAGGAGCTGCATCTGGCTCAGGACGTAGAGCTGGACCAGGCTAAGCGGGCGGTACTGCTGCGGGAGATAATAGACATTCTCTTGGAGGACTTGTACTTTACCTGGACTTACCGGGAGACCTACTTCCTTCCCGTTTGGAACACCGTACGCAACTATTCCGCTCTGAAGAACGCCGCCACCTCCGATCCTATGGATACCGTGTGGTTGGCAGAATAGTAGTGGAGAGGGTTGTGTGGATAGAGGAGGGGCAGGGCCCGGCTACTCTTGCGCCGTCGCCGCCTTGCCCCTCGTGTGTAGGTCCCTTGCCCCCGGTGCAGGTAATATGGCGTGTACAACTCATGACCGGGGCCTAGTATAGGGTTAGCTTGGATTGGATGAGTAGCCTCGTTGAAGCCTGGTTCGAGTTGCGTGATTTGTAAACCTCCAGAGGTGGAGTATTAAAGATGAAGCAATATGTGGCGAGGCGTCTCTTACTGTTCATCCCTAGCATCTTGGGACTTACGGTTTTGATATTCGTTATCCTCCGCATCGTCCCGGGAGACCCGGCGCAGGCAATCCTGGAGGGGCAGGCAGAAGGCGCAAGCTATACACAGCAAGATCTGGAGGAGTTGCGGGCGGTTTTGGGGCTCGACAAGCCGCTGCCAGTGCAGTACGTGGAGTGGATCAGGGGTATGTTCGTGATGGACTGGGGCAAGTCCCTTTTCTCCCGCCGCGACGTCCTGGACGAAATAAAGAGAAAGTATCCCCTGACCTTACAGCTCGCTCTTTGGGGATGGGGCCTGTCGTTGGTCATCGGCATCCCGATTGGGATTATCTCCGCCGTGCGCCAAGACACCTGGGTGGATTATTCGGTGCGCTCGTTCGCCATTATTGGTTTGGCGCTGCCCAGCTTCTGGGTGGCCATCCTGTTGATCATTGTCATGTCTCGATACTTCAACTACTTCCCGCCTCTGGTGTATACAGACTTCTGGGAAGACCCTTTTAGGAACTTCCAGCAGACGCTATGGCCCGCGCTGGCGCTGGGGTTGTTCACAAATGCCACCAAAGCTCGCATGACCCGCACCTATATGCTAGAGGTGTTGCGCCAGGACTACGTTCGTACTGCCTACGCCAAGGGGTTGGTTCCACGGGTTGTCATTCTTCGACACGCCCTGAAGAACGCTCTGATACCTGTGGTGACCATCAGCGGGGTCTCGTTGGCGCAACTCCTTGGCGGCACGGTAATAATAGAAAGCATCTTCACCCTGCCGGGACTGGGAAGGATGCTGATCCAGGGCATTGCGTCACGGGACTTTCCCATCATACAGGGAGGCGTACTCTTAGCAGGTATAACCTTTTTGGTCATGAACCTCTTCGTGGACCTTGCCTATAGCTGGCTGGACCCGCGGATCCGCCTAAGCTAGCACGATGGTGATAAATGGGGTCCGTGAGGACCGACAGGCCCTTCTTCCCTCCAAGTGAGAGCGGGAAGGGCCTCCAGTGTTCCGGGTTTTCTGCCGCGGATTGGTCAAACAAATAGGGTGCGCTAGGAAGGGGGTTATTGTGCGAGAAGAAGATATTAGTGCAGTAAAAATCACTCTGCGCCCCAAGCGGAATCGGATCGCCGGCTTCGCCCTCTTCGTTCGCAACAAGCCCCTGGGAGCCCTGGGCCTGTTCATTCTCTTGGCAGTCGCATTCATGGCCATCACCGCCGACATTATATCTGTTTATGACCCAGCGGAGATCCTTCAAGGGCAGAAGGAGGTTGCTCCAAATGGACAGTTCTGGTTTGGCACCGACCATCTGGCGCGGGACATGTGGAGCCGTATCACGCACGGGGCGCGCATCTCTCTGACGGTGGGAGTCCTAGTGGTGCTGTTCGGCACTTCAATAGGGACGCTATTTGGGGTCATCAGCGCCTACATGGGTGGGACATTTGACATTTTGACGCAACGGGTTGTGGACGTCTTCATGAGTATTCCAACCCTTATCTTGGCCCTGGCAATTATGGCGATGCTGGGCCAGTCCCTGGGTAACTTGGTGCTGGCCTTGGTCATCTCTGTCATACCCGGGACCACGCGAACTATGCGGTCAGTTGCTCTGGGCGTCGGGGCGAACCAGTACGTCGAAGGAGCTGTGGCCATTGGTGCTACTGGCTCGCGTATCGTTCTGCAGCACATGCTAGTCAACTGCCTTCCGGCAGCTTTTATCATAGCCTCGTCAGTGCTGGGGGGTGCAATTCTGGCCGAGGCATCGCTGAGTTTCCTGGGCTTGGGAGTGCCTCCCGAGATTCCCACCTGGGGCAACATGCTTTCGGGGCAGGTCACTCAGCGGGGAATGACATCGCCATGGATCGCCATTTTCCCTGGTCTGGCTTTGACCATAACTGTGTTCGCCATCAATGTGCTGGGAGACGCGCTGCGAGATGTGCTTGACCCACGTCTCCGTGGGGCCTAGGCCCCTGAAGCCTGTACTGGCTGGCAGGGGTGGGCCTCTCGTCTTGGCGATACAGCCGATGTACCCCTGGGAGTGCCGCCGATTTTTTCACGTGGGAGTAGGACAGATACGGCGAGGAGAAGCAGGAGATAGATAGAAGGAGGATTGTCTTATGGTAGATGGGTTTCTCACTGGTCTTAGGGTGCTGGAGTGCGGGGACTTCATATCCGCTCCGTTCTGCGCCAGGATGCTGGCGGATATGGGTGCGGAGGTAATAAAGGTTGAACCTCCCTCCGGCGACAGCGCCCGTCGATTTGGCCCCTTCCCCCATGACACCCCCCATCCCGAGCGAAGCGGTCTCTTTCTCTCCGTCAATCTCAACAAGAAAGGCATCACTCTCAACCTGGCAGAGCCCGGCGCGCGGCGACTGTTGCTCCAACTGGCCCAGGAGTCTGACGTGTTGGTGGAGAACGTGGGACTCAGCCTGCTGGGGCTGGACGCCGCCCGGCTATGGGAGGCCAACCCCAGCCTGGTTATCACCTCCATCAGCCCCTTTGGCCCAAGCGGGCCGTTTCAGAGCTATAAGGGGTCGGAGTTGGTTCTTAATCAGATGACTGTCCTGGGCAACATGACGCCTAGCCAGATAGAGAACCCAGCGGAGGAAAATCCCATCAAGGCCGCCGGACATCAGGCCTACTTCTCGGCTGGCCTCAACGCTGCAGTTGCCACCATGCATGGCATCTTCGCCCGAGACGTCAGCGGCAAGGGGCAGCTAATAGACATGTCGGAACACGAGGCGGTATCCGCCATGAGCAGCGGCGGAATAACCAGGTACTCTCAAGATGGCACCGTATCCATCCGGCTGCGAGGGCTGGGCTCCGGGGGGGTCGTTTTGCTTCTTCCCGCCAGCAATGGCTACTTCTGCTTTGTGCCCATGGAAGAGGCCCAGTGGCAGCGGTGGATGGATGTGCTGGGAAACCCGGAGTGGGCCACACGGGAGGAGTTCAAGGACAGGAATTCTCGCACCCAGCACTGGGATGAGTTAGAGCCTCTGGTGGTTGAAAGGACGATGCAGTACACCAAAGAGGATCTCGCTAGGAAGTCGCAGGCCAGCCGTGTCCCCCTTCTTCAGGTGAATTCACCCAAAGAGCTGGCTGAGTCGCCCCAAATCTCCGCCCGTGGGTTTTTCGTGGAGGTTGATCATCCTGTAGCAGGGACCCTGAAATACCCCAAGCACCCCTACCAGCTCGAGTCCTTTGAGTACCAGCCTGATCCCGCGCCTCTTCTCGGCCAGCACAACGAGGAGATACTGTGCGGCAGGCTTGGAATAAACAAGAGTGACCTGGTCACTCTGTTTCAGGGAGGTGTAATTTGAGGCAAGGGCTGCAACTGATGACGTGGTCGTACACCGAAAAGACCTGTGAGGAGTAGCGAAATGAGTGCTTTACCGTTGTCCGGCATCAGGATAGTCGATTTCAGTTGGGTGGTGGCTGGCCCAATGTGTACCAAGCTACTGGGAATAATGGGAGCCGAGGTGGTGAAGGTGGAGAGCCGGGAGCGCCTTGATACCTTGCGCATCAATCGCACGGGCGCCAATGGCCCGAATGGGTTCAACCGTAACTCAGGGTTCAACGCGTTGAACTATGGCAAGTTGGGCTGCACCATAAATTTGAGCAACTCTCAGGGGGTCGATCTGGTCAAGCAACTGGTAGAGGTCAGCGACGTGGTCATCGAGAATTTCGGACGCGGTGTCCTGGAGCGGTGGGGGCTGGACTACGCCACGTTGCGCCAGCTCAGGCCGGATATCATATATCTCTCGTCCTCCGGCCTGGGGCGGACCGGCCCGCTGGCCGACTACGTGTGCTATGGCAACACCCTTCATGCTTACTCGGGACTTACGTACCTCACTGGTTATCTAGGCCAACGGCCGAGGAGCATCGGAGGTGCGTGGTCCGACCCGGTAACGGCCCACTTTGCTGCCTTTATCTTGCTGGCTGCCCTGCACTACAGGAGGGAAACAGGAAAGGGAGCGTACATTGACCTGTCTATGGCCGAGGGTACCGCCTTGCTCCTCCCTGAGGCCCTGATGGACTACTTCATGAACGGCCGAACCGGCGGCCCGGTGGGCAACCTGTACCCAGGTATGGCGCCCCACAACACGTACCTCTGCAAGGGCGACGACAAGTGGGTTGCCATAGCGGTGTCTAGCAACGAGGAGTGGGAAGCCCTGTGCAGAGTGGCAGGGCACTCCGAATGGACACAAGATACTCGATTCACCGACGTAGTGTTGCGGCAGAAGAACCGGGAAGAGCTGGATGCCTTAATTGGAGGATGGACACGGCAGCATACCGCCGGCGAGGTTACCCGGATGCTTCAAGAGGCGGGAGTTGCTTGCGGCCCTTCGTACGATACCGAGGATCTGGCCTCGGACCCTCAGCTATCTCACAGGGGCGCCTTTGTGCAGATTGACCACCCCGAGCTGGGAAACTTATTGTATACACGGCAACCCTGGACCATAACGCCAAACTCCGACGCCAGGTACGAGCCGGCGCCACTGCTAGGGCAGCACAACGGCTATGTGATCCAGGAATTGCTGGGCGTCTCCGAAGACGCCTACAGGCGACTGGAGGAGGCCCAGGTTGTCCACTGATGTAAAGACGTCTTAGTGCTTCGTTTCATAAATGATGTCATGGTTATGCTGCCTCCTGGAGGCAGGCGAGTTGAGCATCTGTGAAGAGCTTGTGGCGAGCCTCGATCTTTGCTAGCAGTGTCGTCAGTTTGGCTCGGTCAAACCTCCACTGAAAAGGAGTTGGGCTTTGGTTGGAAAGCTCTTCATATTTAGCAACAAGTCCTGCCGAAAACCATGACACTATTTCTGAAACGGAGCACTTAGGTATCTCAGACACTGATTACCACCGGCTAGTACAGCAAAAGGTGGCTTACCACGCAACACCAACTTACTTTACAGCGCTAGAGCGCTGAGAAAGGACTGCGGTAGAGATGGACACTTATGAAGGGTTTATGGTCAACAAAAATGGGGGAGTCTTGGAGGTGGTGCTCAACCGTCCTGAAGTGAGGAACGCCATCACCCATGAGATGGAGCTCAACTGGAACGCGATCCTGGACGCTGCGGAAGTCGATCCAGAGGTCAAAGTCGTGACTTTGAGAGGGGCGGGACCTGTCTTCTCTGCGGGCCACGACATGCGAGGCTACGCCGGCCGGGAGAGACCGGCAACGCCGACGGTGCCAGATCGCTACTCGGCGTATCCGTCGCCAAGGCCCTGGTACTTCCCCAAGCCGATTGTAGCAGGCGTCCACGGCTATGCGGGACCGGCGGCCAACATGTTGCTGAGCGGATGCGATTTCGTGATTGCGGCAAAGGGCACGCGGTTCAGCTTCGAGAACAGCAAGACCAGCACCTCCAATCCCGAAGCAACCCCCTTCCCAATGCTCCTGCCTATGCGGGTGCTGAAGAAACTCTACATGCTGGGTGGCTGGATGGATGCCGATCAGGCACTAGAATTCCAGTACGTCCAGCGGGTTGTAGACCCTGAGCAACTCGAGGAGGAGCTTAGTCGTTGGGCAGACTACATCACGAAGCTCAATCCAGAGGCAGTTCAGGGGACCAAGAAGGCCATCCATCGGATCTACGAGGTTATGGGATTCGCCACCATGGTTGGTCTTACTGACCGAGCTCAGCAGATCCAGAGAGAGGAGAGCAGTGAGCTTTCTCAGATAGCGCGGGAAAAAGGCGTGCGGGAGGCTGCCAAGTTCAGGGATGCCCAGTTTGATCCGAATATCGCCCGCGTCTGACCGGTTCCCGTATCCGCCACACTGCGAGAGGCTCCCCGTGGCGACGCCGCGACAGGTACAGCATAATCACTGCTACTTTGGTATCTTCCAACCCCCTGGTATATCGACGCCGGCATGTCAGGGATGTATCCAAAGGTATATCCAGCTTTGCACCAAAAGTGGTTGAGCCCCCAAATTTCGTGACTGTTCATCGCTCGTGCGATATGTGAAGGCGAAATAGTACTCTTCTATGTCGATCGATGTGATATTTCGAGCATACTACGGACTTACGGTGCAAAGCCGGTATATCCTTTATCTGGTCCTGCGCTTCCTTGGGGAGGCAAGGGTGAAGTAGCTTCCTCGGAAACTGAGCCTGTATCGGGGAGGTAGTTATGGCCTAAAGTTGTCAATATTCGCCCGTAAATATGGCTCACCCGTAATTCTGATGATTTGGTTTTGGGTGCCTGTAACGCCGAGCAACGAGTTTGATCTCAGGCCGCTCTCAGCACTCGTTTTCTCAACAAATCAAAGTTGCCTCTGCCGTACATCTGCCTACGGATGAGTTTCAATTTCGTAACCTGTCCTTCGGTCTGCCCCTGACTCCAGGGTAAGCTCAGCCCTGCGATGACCGCGTCCAGGTCTTGGCGAAGTTTGCTAACAAATCGCTTGATCTCATCTATCCCACTAGCCTCGGCACGCCTGAGCCATTCTTCTAGCTTCTCATTTTGATGACGTCGAACCAACCGAGCGAACCCTTCAAACAGATCCACCGCCCGCCTTAATTCGGGATCCAGTTTACCGACAGTCTGGATGGCTGAACACTGTTCCTCACTCCGATCGTTCGGATGCCGCAATAACAACCCCAGCGCTTTTCGAGGTGTCAGGATTTCAACCGGAGCGTCAACCTGTGCTTCGCCTGCCGCAAGCTCACGAAGATACCGAATCAACCGATTATAGTCAATCCACTTTATAACCGTATGGTATGATCAACGACATTATGACTTATAGCATAGACCTGAGAAAGAGAGTGGTTGGCTTTGTAAACGAAAGTGGAAGCAAGGCGAGGGCATCACGTCGCTATGAGGTCAGCCTGTGGTGCGTCAACGACTGGTGTAAGCGGGAAGACCTCGCACCCAAGGTTCACGGTCAGAGAAATCGCAAAATAGACAAAGAGGCATTGCGTCGACACGTACAACTTTATCCTGATGCTTTACTGATTGGACTTTGGACAAAATGAGCATCGGTTGATGAAAGATTCACAGATCAAGGGTGTCAGAAGCCGCTTGCCATAGGCCTTGACAGCAACCGGAAATCACGGCAGGGAACACACGGATGAAATAATCCGATGTTTGAGCTGAAATGAAGACTCGCACAAACTCCCGAATAATTCATCTGATCCCTTCCTGAGAGGACGACCGAAATACCGCACACCTTTGTGGTGAGCTGTGATGGCATCCCCGATTCATATTTTGGCAATCAAATGACCGCAAATTTGTCCAAAGTCCAATATATTACCCTTTGTATGTTAACCCTGGAACAGGAAAAGTTGGACTTCAGAATGATGAAGGTTTGATCGAAGTGAAACCGATTTGGGACGATGGATTTGAAGGATGTTGGGGATGGGGAAGAGAGAAGGTTGATCGAGAATCGCAACTACTCGTTGGTAGACAGGTCAACGAGCGTTGGAAGGTCTTCCGAAGGGCGTATGCCACTGATGATGAAGGAGATATAGTTAGAAAGAAATTAAAGACAGTCTGGACGGACAAGGAATACCTGACAGAGAGGGGGCAAGTCGCATTCGATAAACTGATTCCAGGACGAGTCTTTCCATCGCCAAAACCTGTTGATCTCATCAAGACACAGCTATTGCTTTGCAATGATCCCAATGCCATAGTTCTTGACTTTTTCGCAGGATCGTGCACAACGGCTCAGGCAGTCTTAGAACTCAACCGTGAGGATAGTGGCAATCGGAGATTCATCATGGTGCAATTGCCCGAACCCACGCCCAAAGATTCCGCCGCACGGCAATCGGGCTTTCCGACAATCGCCGACATCGGTAAGGAGCGTATCCGGCGCGTCATTGATGCAATCAAAAAACTTGAAAATGTGCAATCGGATGTGAAAGTCGCCGAGATGCCACAAGACCTCGGATTCAAGGTCTTCAAGCTAGTGGTCCAACATCATTGAAATGAATACCATGATAGTCATTGTTCCTCTTGGGGGTTCAATCGTAACGTTGAACCGAGGAGGAACCATGATGTCTACCAAGAAGTACCGTATCAGACTGACTACCGACGAACAACAGGAACTCAACGCCTTGGTCTCACGCGGTCGGGCTGCGGCGTACAAACAGACCCATGCGCGCATTCTGCTGATGAGCGATGAGTCACGCTCGGACGGGGGAATGAAGGACGCGGACATCACCAGCGCGCTCGGTGTGGGACAGTCAACGGTCGAGCGAATACGCAAGCGCTGTGTGGAGGAGGGGGTTGAGTCTGCGCTGAATCGCAAAAAGCAACTGCGTCGGCGTCAAAAGAGACTGGACGGCGAAGGTGAAGCACGGTTGATAGCGATGGCCTGCGGGGAACCGCCGGAGGGGCGTGCCAGTTGGACCCTGAAGCTGTTGGCTGACCAGTTGGTCGAGTGTGAGATAGTCGGGACCATTAGCACCGAGACGGTTCGCCAGGCGCTTAAAAAAAAACGAACTGAAGCCGTGGCTGAAGCAGAGTTGGTGCATCCCGCCCGGTCAGAGCGCGGAGTTTGTGTGCGCGATGGAAGACGTGATGGAAGACGTACTGGAGGTCTACCAACGGCCGTACGATGGGAATGAGGTTCTGGTGTGCATGGATGAGACGAGCAAACAGCAAGTCAAGGAGACGCGAGTGCCGCGTCCCGCAGCGCCCGGCTTATCGGCGGCATACGACTACGAATACGAGCGCAATGGAGTGAGCAGCCTGTTCATGCTGTTTGCACCGTTGGACGGATGGTGCCGAGTCGAGGTCAGAGAGCGTCGCACGAAGGTGGACTGGGCGCATGTGATAAAGAAACTGGTCGACGAGGACTACCCTGACAGAGACCGGATCGTGCTGGTAATGGACAATCTCAACACTCACAAGCTGTCCTCGCTATACGAGGCATTCGAGCCTGCTGAGGCGAGGCGTATAGCTGAGCGACTGGAGATACACTACACTCCCAAACACGGGAGTTGGTTGAATATGGCGGAGATAGAGATCGGTGTGCTGGCTCGACAGTGCCTGGACCGACGGATTGCCAATCAAGACATCCTGCGCGGCGAGGTCAATGCTTGGCAGAATCAACGCAACCGGGATGTGATACGAGTGGATTGGCGCTTCACTACCGAGGATGCGCGCATCAAGCTAAAGTCACTCTACCCATCAATACAAAAACGTTGAACCACTAGTAGAACCTAGCTACAACCAATGGGAGCCACTTCCGCCTGAAACGGAGCCAAAAGAATACACCCGCCAAATGGAGATGATGAGCGACCCACTTGGGGACGGATGGGAACCGGGGAATGTAATCTATGAGGTTGCCCAAAAGGAAGGCTTCAGCCTAACATCCCAAATCGAAAATGTGGAAGGAATCGATGATGCAACCGTATGGCGTGTGACAGATGGTGACAAGGGCCAGTCATTTTTCATCTGCTTGGGTGACACGTTTAACCTGGAAACGTCCAAGGCTTTGAACCTGAGCGAAGATGACTTGTTGATTTGCAGAGACACAGCCCTAGACGATACCACAGCGGCAAATCTCGCTCTGCAATTTCGTCTAAAGACTATCTAGGAGCCAGCTATGGAGTTCAAGTTCGATACTAATCAGAAATTCCAGACTCACGCCATAGAAGCCGTTGTCGATCTTTTTGAGGGTCAGCCCCGTATAGAGCCAGAGTTGTTCTTTGGAACTACGTCGAGCTATGCAGCCATCGCCAATGAGTTGGACATCACTGAAGAAACAGTGATCGCAAATCTTCAAGCTGTGCAGGAGCGAAATGGTCATCCTAAAGACTCTGAGCTTGCATTCTTGGATGAGACAATCGAAACAGTAGATGGCTCTATGTCCGTTCACTTTGCTAACTTCTCAGTCGAAATGGAAACCGGAACGGGAATGATGCTCGCGTCCACGATCGTCCCCTCCCGACCTTTATGTTTACATGTCCTCCATACCAGGATCGCTCAAGTTGTAGAACTGAGAACAGCTTTAGAGTTATTCCGACGATATGGAATGCGTAAATTCATAGTGGTCGTGCCCTCGGTCGCAGTGCGTGAAGGTGTATTGAAGACCCTAAAGATCACGGAGAGCCATTTCAAGACCATTCATGGGAATCCTCCATATCGCTACTACGTCTATGACTCTGAGAATCGTATTCAGGTGCGCCATTTCGCTCAGTCAGACGGGATCGAAATAATGATCATGACCATTGCCGCCTTCAACAAGGCATCCAATGTAATTCGCCAGGCCACTGACAAACTGCAAGGCGAGACTCCCCTTTATATGGTGCAAGCTGCAAGGCCGATACTTATTCTTGACGAACCTCAGAACATGGAGAGCGAGAAGAGCGTCGCAGCATTGGCTCTATTAAATCCACTTTTCGCGCTACGTTATAGCGCAACCCACCGGAACCCCTACAACCTAGTTTACCGTCTCACCCCTTACGATGCTTATCGGGAAGGTATAGTTAAGCGAATTACGGTCGCCTCGGTATTAAGAGAGAACGAAGCTAACCAGGCGTTCATGCGTCTGGACAAAATAGAGAGCAAGAAGACGACGATTACCGCCCGAATCGCCGTCCACAAGCTAATGAAAAATGGAACGGTCAAAGAGCAGGTAGTGTTGGTGAGGCCCAGTGACTCGCTTGAGGCAAAAACCCAGCGGCCTGAATATGCAGACTTCGTGATCGAAGAAATCAATCCTGGCCTTGGAACAGTTCTGTTTACAAATGGAAACGAGCTTAGCACAGGTGAATCTCAGGGGGCCGATAAAGAGGCTTTATTCGAGGCACAGATACGTTACACAATAGGGCAGCATTTCCGCAGGCAAGCAACTCTGAAAGCTCAAGGCATAAAGGTGCTATCCCTGTTCTTCATCGACCGAGTGGCTAACTACCGAACAGAGCAGGATGATGTGGGTGTTCTTCAGCGCATCTTTGACCAAGCGTTTGAAGACTTGAAAGGCAGTTCTCCATCTTGGGCAGCCGATTGGAAAGACTTCAAACCGGAACAGGTTCAGGGCGCTTACTTTGCTCAGAAACGCAAGAGAGGCGGTGAACCCCTTTTCTAGGATTAAGGTGGACCCCATTATTAAGACAGCACGAGGGCTAAATTAAGAGAGTCTCCCACCCCTGCGCTAGGTTTCACCAAGCCCGATGGCAGCCCTGCTTCTTCAGCTGCTGCTCCCCTTTCTTCCTGGCCATGTTGGTACACCTCTGCTGGGGTCCGGTAGCCCAAAGCCTGGTGAGGCCTCTGCCGGTTGTAGAACTCCAGGTAGGCATTGATCCCAGTTCGGGCCTCGGCGACGGTCTGGTAAGCTTTCAGATACACCTCCTCGTACTTGATGCTCCGCCACAGCCGCTCCACGAAGATGTTGTCCAGGTACCTACCCTTACCATCCATGCTGACCTGGACCCTCTGCTCCTGCAACGTCTGGGTAAAGGCCTCACTGGTGAACTGACTCCCCTGGTCGGTGTTGAATATCTCCGGTCGTCCCTTACCCAGGGCTTCCTCCAACGCCGCCACGCAGAAGCTGGTGTCCATGGTGTTGGAGAGCTTCCAGGCCAGCACGTGCCGGCTGTGCCAGTCCATGATGGCCACCAGGTACAGGAAGCCCTTCGCCATGGGGATGTAGGTGATGTCCGCGGCCCAGACCTGGTCGACCCGATTAACCTCCACTCCCTTCAGCAGATAGGGAAAGATCCGGTGTCCCGGCGCTGGTTTGCTGGTGTTGGGACGCCGGTAGATGGCTTCCAGACCCATCAACCGCATCAGCCTTCGAACCCTTTTTCGGCTCACCAGATAGCCCTGTTGCAGCAGCCAGGCCTTCATCTTCCTGGAGCCGTAGAAGGGGGTCTTCAAATACTGACGGTCCATCAGGGCCATCAACTCCAGGTCTTCTGCCCTGGTCGGTACCGGCCGGTAGTACACCGAGGCCCGGCTGACGTCCAGCAGGATACATTGACGCACCAAAGACAGCTGCTGGTGGTCTCGGTCTATCATGGCTCGCCGTATGCTGCGACTCATAGACCGGACCTTTCCGACAAAAAATCGCGTTCCACCTTCAGCTGGCCGATGTGCCGGTAGAGGTGGTTAATCTGAGCTTCCTTGGCTTTCTCCTGGGATTTCTGATTGGTGGCAAATAGCTCCGGGGCTCCTTCCACCAGGGCCCTTTTCCAGGCGTGAATCTGACTGGGATGGACCTCAAATCGGCTGGCCAGCTGGGCGATGGTCCCTTCCCCCGCAAGGGCGGCCAGGGCCACCTTGGCCTTGAACGCCGGACTGTGCTTATTCCTCGTCTGCTTCATGTCCTGCTCCTTCACGTCGGTTAGTTGCCGGTTATTTTAGGAGCTGGACTCTCTCTTAGCCAGTTGTCTAGTTTTTGGGTACCACCTCATAATCATAGTAATCGATATAACCATCTGCACTGACTGTCACTGCGCTTATAGAGGCTAACACTGAAATACCAATTATCAATGCAATGGCTGATGCCGTCAGCCGTTTCTTAATGAACAACATTGAAAACCTCTTGTTTATGTCCCTGAATGCATTGTAGGAGGTAGCAAAGGGGAACCTCCTAGTGTTGATACTCGGCGACATTCATTGTGCACGTAGTACTGAACTGGATTGTTCATATAGGCGAATCACAGTAAACACCTTCTGGTCTACATCTTCCCTCATAGAACTAATATGAGCGGTTTCTTCTTCCGTGGTTTCCTCGAAGTCGGATTCGTCAGAGCCTTCTGGCAAAGGCTGCAATGGGAATGGAGGCTCACATAGGTATTTCTCGTCTTCGCCACAGTCAGCCAATGCCGATGTGGGCATGACGACCGCAGTACCGACAATCGCAGCCGCTATGATTAGAGCCAAAGTAAACCTCGTTATTAGATTAGGCATTAATATCCTCCATCACACAGAATATATTTATCAGTAAACCACCTGGTTGAGGGAGATTCCTGACATTAGGCTTACGAGAGCCTGACATGTTGCTAACAAGGATATGATTATGAAAGTGACAACAGTGTCCGCCAGCGTGCGGTATTCCAAAGTAATCCAGGGAGTAAGGGGGTACAAGGTGGTGAGCTATCGGCAGAGGCCACTTTGTACCCTTCTCTCCTTCGGCACTACACAATCGTAAACGTGAAAATAGACGGCTTCATGAGCCGTCTATTTCGTTTATTAGGGTCTATTGCCGACTTCAAATTTGGCTGTCGTCCACCGATGCCTCGACAAGTTGGGCGAATGACTACGCCTCGGGGTCTTCCCTGGAAGGAAAAATCTCGCTGAGTAGGTCTATGATGAGCTTGGCCGCTGCCATCGTCGTGACCTCCGCGATATCATAGGGTGGAGCGACTTCAACCACGTCGAAGGCAATAATGCGGTGGCTTCTGGCTAGATGCAACAGGGAGTCCCGAAGCTCTTCGTAGTAGAGGCCTCCCGTTTCCGGCGTGCCTGTGCCGGGAGCCTGCGTGGGGTCCAGCGCGTCTATGTCGAGGGTAATGTACAGGTTCTCCGACGGGGCCACCAGGTCAATTACTCTCTCAGGCCCTAGCTCCTTGAACCTGCGGGTGGTGACGACCAGGTTGCCGTCCGCGACAGCCTCGTCATAGACCTTCCTGGTCTCTTTCCTGATGCCTATGGAGCTTATGTTTCGCACGAACGGCAATTCCCGGCATCTGCGAATTGGGTTGCCATGAGTGTAGAGGACTCCTTGAGAATCGTGGGAGTAGTCCATGTGGGCATCGAAGTGCACGATGTCGAGGGGTTCGAACTTGCTCAGGCCCCGAACGATTGGGAAGGTGATCGCGTGGTCGCCGCCTATTATTACGGGGAAAGCGTTGCGCTTTACGATGGCTTCGACAGTGTTGGTGAGCTTCTGGAAGTTCTTGAGGACATCAGAGGGGACAACAGTGATGTTGCCGCAGTCTGCCATCGTTACGCCTTTGAGCAGCTCTTTGCCGAGGTCGCTGCTGAAGTAGCCGGGGGCTTCCGTTCCATCCTGCAAGTTGACGTAGGAATAGGCTCTGCCAGCATCTCTAACGCCGTCCGGCCCATAACGAGCGCCCGGCCTCCCGAATGTGCCCTGGTCGAATGGCATACCGACGAAAGCGACATCGGCATCAAGCTTGCTGATGTCGTCGCACAGAGGTGTGCCGAAAAAGGTGCGAGGCCGCGCCCTTACGTCAGGCTGGGGCTTGTTCGCGGCTTCGTCCTGACTCTCGCTTTCCGTTCTCTGCTGCTCCTCGGTCATGACCACTCCTTCGCGCAAGGCTTTCGCTTCCACTGCCGACAGCGCCGCGAAGTGCAAAAACCTTCGGTACGGGAGGCGCGTATCCGTGTATGTGAGCGACCCCATATCAAATCTGCCGCATCGCATACGTTCGTATAGTTATGTGACTTGCGACGGGGCGCATTGTAATCACGGATGTGGCGCAGTGTCAATCCCTGTGCAATTAGTCACAAAAGGCTCCTTTCACTCCTGGCGCGATCGAATTTCGCCGTGATAAAAACGTAAGGAATGTGTCCAATTCTATTGTATAGGTGCTATCGCCCTTTCAACACCGTGGTCACTTGTGGCATCATAGACATGGGAGGACGGTGATTTGACAACTTTGAGACAGAAGCGCGTAGTAAAGCTAGAAGAGGTCAAGGTAGTAAGAAGAGAAGACCTGACCCCTGACCTCATGTTTATGTGGATCGAGCGACCAAAGGGATTCACGTTCAAGGCAGGGCAATACTGCACAATCGGACTGGATGGAATCGAGCGAGCCTACTCCATTGTGTCTGCGCCTTATGAGAACTACCTGGAGCTATTCGTAGAGTTAGTCCCCCTCGAAGGCGGTGGTGTGCTGACTCCAAAGCTCTGGAATCTCAAGGTCGGCGACTCGATGACTATCCGGCCCAGGGCCAAGGGTATTTTCACATTCGACCCAAGCTTTCCCAACCAACTGCTCGTGGCTACTGTCACGGGCGTTGTGCCCTATGTGAGCTTCCTCCGCCAGTACGTTCACGATAAGCAGGAAGGGCATCACTTCTACGTCCTGATGGGCGCTAGCTACATCGACGAGTTCGCCTATGACAAGGAGCTACGCAGGTTCGAGGCGGAGTATCCCGGCCTTGTGACGTTCGTGCCGACAGTCAGCAGGCCCAAGGACGAGCGCAACGGCGAGTGGAAGTACGAGTGCGGCCGAGTGGATACGCTGGTGGAGAAGTACGTTCAGAAGTTCGGCCTCGCGCCGGAGGACACGCTGGTGTACGCCTGCGGTCATCCCGGCATGATCGAGCACGTCAAAGACCTTATGAAGCCCAGGAACTTCAAGGTCATAGAGGAACGCTTCTGGAAAGAGGATTAGTTTTGCGGCGCTGCCGCTCATAGAGCAAAACGGCTACACAGACAAATAACGAGGCCCGCAGAAATGCGGGCCTTTTGCTTTCTACTCCTCCGAGGACTCGTGTTTTCGCCTCAACTCATCGAGTTCTTTGTCGATCTCAGTGCGATCATGTCCTAGTTCCACCGCGCGGTCGAAGTCCTGCTGTGCCTCCGAAGCCCTGCCCATAATTGTAATGTAAGGCCTCGATTGTAGTAAGCTCTAGCGAAGTCGGGATTCAGTCTGATGGCCTGTTCGCAGTCCTCGATAGCCCTGTCATACTCGCCTTTAAGCCTGTAGGAAACCCCTCGGTTGTTGTAGGCTATGGCAAGGTCTGGATTCAGCCTAATGGCCTGGTCGTAGTCCTCGATAGCCCTGTCCTGTTCGTCCTTGCGACCGTAGGCATGCCCTCGGTTGCTGTAGGCTTCAGAAAGGTTGGGGTTCAGTCTGATAGCCTGGTCGAAGTCCGCTATAGCCCTGTCATACTCGCCTTTATCGTCGTAGGCATTCCCTCGATTGCTGTAGGCATAGGCAAGATTGGGATTCAGTCTGATAGCCTGGTCGTAGTCCTCGATAGCTCTGTCATACTCGCCTTTATCGTTGTAGGCATTCCCTCGGTTGTTGTAGGCATCTGCGTAACCGGGGTTCAGTCCAATAGCCTGGTCATAGTCTGCAATAGCCAAGTCAAACCCCTCTGCTCCATAATGGGCGTTTCCCCTTAGGAGATGACTCTCGACAGACTCAGCAGTCGGTGCTAGCTGCTCCAGCCCTTGAAGTCTGTCCAACAAAGCGCCTAGCAAATTCTTGGAATCTTGATCCAATTCAGCAACGCCGGATGTCTGTATTCCTTCCACTAGGCCTTTTTCCTCTAGAACTTGCTTTAATTGTCTTTCGGTACCCTCCCTCTGCTCAGTCGCAAGTTTAACTCTGCCCTCGTTGATAGCGATAGCTGCATTTATATCGGATTGTAATTTCTTTATTTGATCATCTTTGGCGGCTATTCGCTCATCTTTGATGGCTCGCAGCTCACCTTGAATGCGCGTCAACCACACAGCAAGACCTCCCACTATGAGGACTACCACGCTATTCAGAATAAGGTTTGCTTCTTCCATATCTCACCTGAACCCTTACTGCGAGAAACCCATCGAATGAAGACATCATAATAAGGACTGCACATAACAGTCAATATTCATGTTTCTTTTAAGAGAACCCGCCCTCGCTATCCTTTCAACCACGCCATCTCTCCGCTAAAATAGGTCTACATACAAAATACAAAACCGGCAGGTATTTCACAAAACAATGACGACTCCGGCACGACGACAGTATCTGCGTATCAAGAAGGAGCATGAGGGCGAAATCCTCATGTTTCGCATGGGGGACTTTTACGAGACCTTCGACGATGACGCTCGCCTGATCTCCAGGGAGCTTGAGATCGCGCTTACGTCCAGGGAGATGGGTCGCGGTCAGCGTGTGCCGCTCGCGGGCATTCCGTATCACTCGCTGGATTCGTACCTCGCGCGGCTCATCAAGAAGGGCTACAAGGTCGCCATCTGCGAGCAGACCAGCGACCCGGCGACCTCGAAGGGTCTGGTCGATAGAGAGGTAGTGCGCGTGGTGACGCCTGGCACGGTCATCGAGGACTCGCTGCTGGAGCAGAAGGCCAACAACTACCTCGCGGCGGTCGTCGTCGATGGCGACGAGGCGGGGCTGGCTTACGTTGACATCACGACGAGCGAGTTCGCCACCAGCCAGTTTCCGTTGACTCATCTGCCGGTCGAGCTTGGCCGCCTGACGCCGTCGGAACTGCTGACGCCGGAGGGCAACGATAGCCTTCCTGTTGACGAGTCCACAACAGTCACCGAGGTCGAGCCGGACGCCTTTCATCGGGAGTGGGCGAGAGAGAGCCTGATGAGTCACTTCGGCGTCGCGTCGCTGGAGGCATACGGCTGCGAGCATCTACCTCTCGCGGTCAGGGCCGCCGGGGCCATCATCGACTACCTCGGCAAGACGCAGAAAGGCTCCGTCGGCCATATTACGTCCCTGTACACCTATTCGACCTCATCGTTCATGGTGCTCGACCCGCAGACCCGACGCAACCTTGAGCTTTTCGAGGGCGGACGATGGGGCGCGGCTAATGCTTCGCTTTTCTCTGTGCTAGATCGAACCAAAACGTCGATGGGAGGCCGCCTTCTGAGGCGATGGCTAGGTCAGCCATTGCTCGATCTTGCGGCGCTCGTCCAGCGTCAGGAGGCCGTCGCGTGGTCGCATCGCAGTGCCCTACGCAGAGAGCGCGTGGTAATGCTGCTTGAGTCGGTGTCAGACATGGAGCGTCTGATAAACCGTGTGCGCGGTTTCAGTGCGACACCCCGCGATCTCGTCGCGCTTGCGGGCAGCCTCGAAGCAGCACCGCAGATAAAGGCCATCCTGAACGAAGACGACGACGCATCACAGGTCGCATGGGTCGCTGATGGTGTCAAGGGCAACGACGATGTCTCTCAGCTTATCAGGAGCGCGATAAACGATGATCCTCCGCCATCTGTCGGCGACGGCAAGGTCATCAGGCCAGGTTTCTCGCCCGACCTGGACGACCTCAGAAACGCCTCTCGAAACGCTCAGGACTACATCGCAAAGCTAGAGCAGACGGAGCGAGAGCGTACGGGCGTGAAGTCGCTGAAGGTGGGCTATAACAGGGTTTTCGGGTACTACATAGAGATTAGCAAGTCCCACCTCGCACAGGTTCCCGACGACTATATACGGCGGCAGACGCTGGTGGGCGGCGAGCGTTACATCACGCCTGAGATGAAGGAGTACGAATCGCTCATCCTGAACGCGCAAGACAGGCTCGGCGAGCTAGAGCATTCGCTGTTTCGGCAGGTCTGCCAGCAGGTCGGCGACGCCGCGTCGTCTGTGCTTGAGACCGCGCAGGCAATCGCTCAGGTAGACGTTTTCTGCTCGCTGGCAGAGGTCGCCTCGCGTCAGGGCTATGTCAGGCCAGCGCTCAACGACGAGGACGTACTGGACATCAAGCAGGGACGTCATCCCGTAGTGCAGCGGATGCTGCCTGCAGGCTCGTTTGTTCCCAACGACACGCGGCTGTCCAACGTGGACGAGCAGCTTGTGATACTCACCGGCCCCAATATGTCGGGCAAGTCGACCTACATACGGCAGGGGGCCATAATCGTGCTGATGGCGCAGATAGGCAGCTTCGTTCCGGCGGAGTCGGCGACTATCGGCCTGGTGGACAGAATCTTCACCCGCGTGGGACTTCAGGATGACCTCGCCGTTGGGCAATCGACTTTCATGGTGGAGATGGTGGAGACGGCGGCGATTCTGAATCACGCAACGCCACGCTCGCTCATCATCCTGGACGAGATTGGCCGGGGCACAAGCACGTACGACGGCCTTGCCATCGCTCGCGCCGTAGCCGAGTACGTTCACAATCATCCGCGCCTGGGCTGCAAGACGCTGTTTGCTACCCCATTATCACGAGCTTACCCAGCTAGCTGATTTTTTGCCCCGCATCAGGAATTACAACGTCGCAGTGTCCGAAGACCAGGGCAACGTCGTGTTTCTGCGGCGCATCGTTCCCGGCGGCGCAGACAAGAGCTATGGCGTTCATGTGGCGCGACTGGCGGGGCTTCCCGGCAGCATCATCAACAGGGCGTGGGAGGTGCTCAGGGAGCTTGAAAGCGAGAACTCAAGCGCAAGCACGTCTGCACGCTCTCGAAGGCGTGGCAAAACGCCGGTTCCTGAGCAGCTTTCGTTGCTTACGACCACGCCAGCCGCCCTTGAAGAGCTACTGAGCCTCGACATAGCCTCCATGACACCGCTTGAGGCTATAAACAAGCTCTACGAACTTCAGGAGCAAGCCAGGGAGAACGGAAAACCGTAAGGTCAATAAACCAGACAGGGACGCATCGTAGCAATGCGTCCCTGTCTATCTAGGCTGGCTTTTTGATTTCCTCGACTGGCTGCCCTGTCTCAGCGTTCACATCTGGATAAGATACGAACCCGCACGCGAGACAGATTATGTACCAGCCGTAAAGGTCGTGTTCGAGCGTTCGATCCCCCGAACACCTGGGGCACGATTTAAACAGAACCATGTTTTCACCCGATACATCTCCGGCCCTTCCAAGGAAGGTTGGGAGGAAAATGACGCTTTCTAGGCCACCCATGTTAAGAAGCAACCTGATAAGCGTTTAATTGTGCTTACGTGCTACTGCACGCGCAGATTATTGGGCATCTGGGTTGTGTGAGGCGGTATCAGCGTTTCAACTGACACCGCCTTACTTCTTGATATAGCTGGGTCTATTTACTTTTTGGAGGTCTTGGAAGCCTTCTTCGCCCTTGCGCTTTTGCTAGTGTGCTGGGACTTATGCTGGGCCGAAGCTCCGCCATTTGATGTTGCGTGGCCGCTGGACCAATCCTGAGGCATCTGGCTGTTGTTCTCGGCCTCCGGCTCGGTCATCACCCACCTGGACGTGGCCTTGAGCTTGGCGATGTTGGAGAGGATCTTCTGGGTTTCCAGTTCCTCGTCCGCGGCATTTCGCATATCTTGTGCGCGACCCATGATTGACTTAACCTCGGCAAGGGCCTGGCGGCGAAGCTTGGTGGTCTCGCGCTGAGCGATTTCCTCGGACGCGTCAACAATCTCCTGCCCCTTCTTCTGGGCATCCGCGATAATCTTCTGGCGCTCCTGTTCGGCCTGCGCCTTTATCTCTTTGGATTTTTCTATCTCTGCATGCGCGTCTTCAAGAACGATGTGAGCCTGTTGTTTTATCTTACTCGCTTCCTGAACCTCTAGCTCCGCCTCGCTTTTCATGCGCGCGCACATCAACTGGGTCGACCTGATGGCTTCTATCTGCGCTTGCTCGCGATTCGACTCAGCCTCGATTCGTCTGGCCCTGGCTTCCGATGCGTCGCCGTCAGCGTAATTTTTGTATACCAGGAGCTGACGCCAGAGCGCGTCTACATTTTCCTCTGAGACATCATCAAGATGATAGGTACGTAATATATCCACCTGTTCATTCCCATAAGTGCTTTCGTCGGGCATCACAATCCTCCTAGGCGAGTACTTCTGTGTATATGAGCTGTGTCAAAACTGCCGATGATTAAGAGCGTCTAACAAAACCTAATAAAAGGGGTTAGAATCTGGACATTCTCTGGAGGAGGATGACCTAATGTCTAAGCCCCTTGTAAGCGATGAATTCTGGGAACTGGTGCAACCTTTACTGCCGCCACAACCACCGAAGCCGAAAGGAGGAAGGCCCAGGATACCTGACAGACAGGTCCTAAGTGGGATACTGTTCGTGCTAAAGACAGGCATTGGCTGGGAAGACCTACCCAAGGAGATGGACTGTGGCAGTGGGATGACCTGCTGGAGGCGCCTCAGAGATTGGCACCAGTCGGGAGTCTGGGAGCGCATCCACTTGGTATGCCTTGAGCGCCTGCAAGCAGCTGAGCGCATAGACTGGACTCGCGCAGTGCTGGACAGTGCTTCAGTGCGAGCAGTTTTTGGGGGCAGAAAACAGGCCCCAACCCCACGGACAGGGCGAAGGCGGGTAGCAAGCATCATATCATAACCGATGCCCAGGGCATTCCACTGGCGGTCAGGTTGACTGGCGCGAACGCTCACGATGTCACCCAAGCCCTTGAGTTGGTGGATGCCATACCTGCTGTCAAGGGCAAGCGAGGCAGGCCTCGCAAGCGTCCTCTTCAGGCGCAGGGAGACAGAGGGTATGACTCTGAGCCTGTTCGCAAGGAGTTGAAGAAGCGACATATCTGGCCGCTGCTGGCCAAGCGAGGTGAGCCGCATGGCAGCGGGTTGGGTGTGCATAGATGGGTGGTTGAGAGAAGCCTGAGTTGGCTTCATCAGTTCCGACGCTTACGGGTTCGATATGAGCGCAGGGCAGACATACATGAGGCTTTCTTGGCCATAGGTTGTGCCATCATCTGCTCTCGCTTTCTGTTCCAATAATGGTTTTGTTAGACGCTCTAAGTATCTGAATTGTCCCCAGGGTAAAAGCTACCTTTTGCCCTCACGTTCTACTTTCTGTGTTGCACCCCATCCTTTCTTGCAAAGGTAAGGTACGAAAACGCTGTATCAAGATGGGTGCCCGTATTCTCATATCCATGCATAAAAGCCTTGAGAGTGTGCGTCCCATCAAAATGATGATTCAGTGTGGAATATAACCCTGCACGGGCGGTCTCAAAACATTCTTTAAGGATGGGTGGTAATTGTCATAGGTCAACAACCAGTTATGCCGTCTGCGAAGGTGTCAGCGCATGGTGCTCAATAGCAGTGTCTTGAGCTATGGTATGGCTTTAAATAATAAGGATAAGCATACTTACGGAATGTATGGAAGTAAAAAGGAAGCGCCATAGATTACGGCAAGTTGGATCGATCAGGAACTTACCTGGTTTCGGGGGCAAACAGGTCCTGGCGCGACTGACCGCTTGCTTTCAGATAAGCTAGCACAGCCTGAACGCGGGCGTGCTGGCCGTTTTCCGGCTGAATGTCCAGCTTGCTGAAGATGCTGTTGATGTGATGCTCCACAGTCCTGGGCTGGATGTAGAGGATGCTGGCTATGGTGCTGTTAGTGCAGGCCTTTGCCAGCAGCGACAGCACCTCAAGCTCCCTTCGGGTCAGGTCTTTCAGGGCAGAATTTTCTGATATGCCCTTCTGGGAGGTCAGCTTTTCGACCATAATGGGGTCGAGCACCGTTCTGCCTGCTGCCACGTCATGAATCGTGCGGATAAGCTCGTCCATCGTCCCAAGCGTGTGCTTGAGGAGATAGGACTTGCCTCGCGGGTCGTCCTTCAGGAACTCCCTGATAAAATCGGAGTTGTCGTACGCAGACAGAAGGATGATGCCTACCTCCGGGTAGCCTTCACGTATGCGCTGCGCTGCCGCGATGCCATTGAGTCCCGGCATCTTGACATCCATGATGACCACGTCTGGTTTGAGCGCGGGGATCATCTGGACGGTGCTCTCTCCATCAGCCAAGACACCCACCAGATCCACGGTGGGGTCGCTGGAAAGAAGCATACCAAACGCCTCTCG
Organism: Dehalococcoidia bacterium; assembly: GCA_965206395.1. Lineage (GTDB taxonomy): Bacteria > Chloroflexota > Dehalococcoidia > Lucifugimonadales > CATOSD01 > CBDBJK01. Next base: position 329,511 of record CBDBJK010000036.1, on the reverse strand, counting down.
TATGACCTCCTAGTCATCGACGATCATTACCTTTATTTGACTGGTCTCTAAAGTAGTATACATAAGCTGCCCTATCTTCTGAACAACTTCACATTCGTGATACGTTTCGAGGTATCCGTTTCGACACATGGCAAAGCCGAGCCATGCCACGCTATAAGCTCAGTGCCCCCGAACGACCCTGACTCTGCAATCCGTTTGTAATGTGTTTGCAATCCTTCTCCGTTGTGGACGTTCAGTTTCTAACGTCTCGTTACCTGCGGCGTTAGCGCATCAAGCAACACCCTGTGTTGGAAGCATCTATGCCCTGTACGTAATCTGCTCTGGGTGTAGCCACTGACAATCGGTGGATGCGCCCATTGCGTATTTGTATGCACGTTGCAGGTCTTTATTGGGTATCAACTTGGTGTTCGCTTTTCCCTGTTGCGAATAACCTAACGTTACTGTGATTGAGTGTCAAGATAAATATAGCCCTGATACTTATGTTATCGATGCAACTCTGATTTACGAAATGCGACTGTTTTGAAAGCGTTTGCCGGGACTTGATATAGACAAGTTTCAAACTGATTCAAATAGGAGATATATATGAACAACCCTCAACGCCACTCCATTCCACCATGAGCTTCCCTATGACAAGCCAAATCTCTCTATTGACGGTTAGTAGCATAAACAGGAGGAGTTAATTATGAAACACTTAACCAGTGTTTTAGAACAACTAAAGACACCAGCACAGATGCTGGTCAAAAGCCAAAAAGGGGTCACAGGACTGGAGACCGCGATCATCCTGATCGCGTTCGTGGTTGTAGCATCGGTGTTCGCGTTCACCGTGCTATCAACGGGTATCTTCTCGGCAGAGCGCGGCAAAGAGACAGTCTTCGCCGCACTCAAGCAGGCGAGAGGCAGCGTTGAGTTGAAGAGCACGGTAATCGCCAACGGCGTTGCGGACTTGACCCTGTACAACGACTCCGCATGGGTTGCTGAGACCAACGTCACGGCAACAGCGGACGCCACGGACAAGAAGGAAGGCACAGACAGCTCCGACCTTCTCGTCGCAACCGCCTTTACAACAGGCCTGGCAGCTTACGAGAACATCTCGCCCGCGCTTGACATAAGCAGCTACGACTCCATCCAGTTGTGGATCAAGTCAACCGTGACCACCGCTGCTACGCAGCTAGACCTGGTGATAGACGACAGCACGGGCTGCGGCAGTGCGTCCGAAACCATAGACCTACCCGTTCTGACCGCCAATACGTGGAAACTGGTAACGGTCGGAATCACGGATTCCACCGTCAGGACTGGCATACAGTGTGTTGGCATAAACATAGCCACAGACCTGTCAACGGCACAGAACGAGACCATCAACGTCGATAGAGTTTACGCTCGCGGCCAAGTCACCAGCCTGGTGCTCGCAATCGCCAACTCGGTCGAAGGTGAGGCGGTAGACCTTACACCGCCTAGCGACTCCAACGCTGACGGCATCGCCGACACTGAGGACAGGAGGCACAAGCTCGTCGCTACCTACTCCGACGTCAACCAGTTGGTCAACGACCTGGCATGGACGGTGAGCTTCATAGGCAACAACGACAGTGACGATCTGCTTGAGCTTGGAGAAAGGGCGGAGCTTACGATTGATCTGGAAGGCCTTGCACAGGCTACGCCTCTGACTAGGAACCTGCAGTTCGACGTAGAGATCAAGCCCGTCGAAGGCAGCACGCTGATCGTCGAGCGCACGACGCCTTCGAAGATCGACACCGTGGTAAACCTTCAGTAACACAGGCGTGATTCAGGGGCGGTCATCAAGCTGCCCCACAGAGACATCTGAGTTGACACTCCCGAGGGGGAACCACCCTCCGGGAGTGTCATCACGAACTCCGCTAAGGGGCGATTATGGACCTTAATGGTCGGGTTGACCGCATGGACGAGGAGCTAAAGCTCCTGAAGAACGAGATAAAGCAAGTTCTCCTGGAAGTACAGGAGCACGTTCTTAACGTCCAAAGCCCCTTCGCTGGAGCGGGAGGCGCAGGATTCGCGCCCCAACCCCAGAACCCGAACAGAGCGGTGCAGGAGGCCCCTGAGGTCGCGCCTGCTCCCCAGCCAAGCATATATGTGGATACATCATAAAGAGGAGGAGGAGGACCAGGCCCCCAGCCACAGCAAGATATTGGTGGCCTTGGCAGCCCATTAGGGAATCAGATTCCCCGCAGAGTGGCCGACTCGTTTGTGGAAACGGGTAGCCCAGGGCTAGCCCCTCCTGGCAGTGTTATGAGTGAACCAATTCCTTCATCGTCCGGCTTGGGCCAGTCACCAGGCTCGCCCCTCAGCCTGGATGATCCTCTAGGCTCCCAGGCTGATATAGACGATACGTTGAATGCGCATGGCGATGGCGATGACGGGCCAGGCGCGGGGCCGCCTCCGCCTCCGGCAGTCATGTATAAGCCTGTAAAGGATTCGAAGAAGCCCCGGAAGGCTCCAGTAGAGTCTGCCGAGGACAAAGAAGAGGAAAAGGCGCTTGAAGAGGAAGATAAGGACGAATTAACAAGACGCCTGAGAAAGCTGCTTGAGCAGGATTCCGAAGATGATGAATCCGAAAAAGAGGAAGCAGAAGAAGATGAGTTCATGGTCGCTGCTTCTCTAGAAGACAAAGATGAAAGCGTGGTCACAAAGGCTGCCGCGCCTCAGAAGGATCGGAGCCGCCGAGCCGAAGATACCGCCCCTCCTGAAATAATAGCGAAGGAAGAGAGTATGGATCTGGTCACCCTCGCGGGACTGGCGCAGTGGGCGGAACGGGCGCTGAATCGAGTTGGAAGCGAGCATCTCAAGGCTCTACTGGAGGTCTCCGAGATGACTGGGCGAATTCCCAAAGAGATGAAAGACGCCCTCATCCTTCTCCTACCTCTGCTGGATGATAGAGATATGGACCACCGGATTACTGCCAAGGAGATAGTCTCGCTCATGGCCCAGCTAGGAGGCTTCCTCGGAAGCGGCACAATGAACGATCTCAGACTGCTGCCCTTCCTGCTGCAGGACGATTCGGAGGTTTCACCATTAATCCGGCGATAACAACGGCAATGCTAACGATAGCGGGGATCGCAAGTCTGGCGGCGGTTCTCAACGCTCTGTTCCCCGCGATAAGCCGAAGCTCCGGTGCGCTCATTGCCGCCAGCGCCAAGGTTGACGACCGCTTGAAAAGCGACATCGAAATCATTCATGCCGTTGGCGAGCTGGACTCAGCCGGGGCGTTCTCGGACACCAATGGCAACGGGCGCTTTGAAATCTTTATATGGGTCAAGAATGTGGGAGATACGAGGATACTGGATCTAACACAGCTTGACATATTCGTAGGCACGACAAGCACGTTCACCCGAATTCCACATCTGACTGAGGTGGAGTCGGGCGTGTATCCACGCTGGCAGCAGGATGTCGAAGGCGACTCAGACGACACGGAGATGAGTCCCAAGGAGACTGTGAAGATAACCGTAGACTACGATACTTCGACGCAGGCTCAAGGTGACTACGATATAAAGATAATTATTCCCAACGGGGTAACGGACGAGTATTTTTTCAGCATGTAGCATGGTAGAAGAAATTGGCGAACATCATAACAGGGCTAGTCGCGGTCGCGCTGGTGATAGGCGCTGTGATAACGATGACGAGCGCATCCCTATCGTCGGCGAGCGACATCTCGCTGACGTGGAACGATATGACGAACCGAACGGGAGAGAGGGCGAGAACAGAGCTGCAACTGATAACGGCGGACATCGTTGGCAGCGGCACGAATATCGACATATCGATCAGAAATAGCGGACAGACAGCGCTAAGAGAGTTCAAGAAGTGGGATGCGGTAATAAGCTACTACGCCACCAGCAGCAACGCGGACTTGAAGATAACGCGAATGACGTACACCACTTCGTCGTCGCCGAGCAATGGTCAATGGACGATGGTGGGTGTGTATCTGAACGCAGGCACGGCGGAGGCGGAGGTTTACGAACCTAATGTTCTTAACCCTGGGGAGGAGATGATCGTTCGCCTGAACGTTACGCCAGCCATTCCGGCCACTACGGATAATCTGGCGACTATAGGGACAGTCAATGGCGTAACGCTGTCAGCTCCGTTCTCAAGGTGACAAAAGAGGAGGAATCATGCCTGATATAGATTTGGATGACCTGGATGATGAACCTAAGAAAACCAATAACAGGGTCGTATCCACGGGCAACATGGAAATAGACAAGAAGATGGGCGGCGGAATTCCGGTTGGGTCTATGGTTCTGATAGAAGGCCAGTCGGACTCGGGCAAGTCGGTTCTCGCGCAGCAACTTATGTGGGGTTCGCTTTACGATGGCATCAACGCGATTCTCTACACGACTGAGAACACCGTAAAGAGCTTCACCCGTCAGATGAGCAGCCTCAGCCTGGACATTACTGATTTTCTGCTGCTGGGCAGACTGAAGATATTCCCTATTACGGCGTCCAAGTCCGGGCTAAGTCCAACACAGGTGTTCACTGTCCTGCTGACAGACCTCGAGTCACGCGGAGGCACGCCCTTGATTGTGGTGGACTCGCTGACGACGTTCATCACGCACACCTCCATAGAAGAGACGATGACCTACTTTGAAATCTGCAAGCACTACTGCGACCGGGGGATGACTATCATTACCGTCGTCAACTCCTACGCCTTCGGCCAGGCAGACTTCGCAAGGGTGCGCTCTATGTGCGACGCCCACATCAGCCTGCGCGCCGAGGAGATGGGCGATCGTCTGGTGAAGGTCATGGAGGTCGCCAAGATACGCGGCGCTGAGTTAGCCACGGGCAACATAATCAGCTTCGACGTGGAACCTATGATGGGAATGAAAATCATACCGGTCTCGAAGGTCAAGGCTTAGAGCAATGCATACGAATTGCTATAACTTGACAGAGATCAGGATAGACCAATGGCTGTAATGGCATTTCCTTTCGCGCTGGATGATTCCGACGAGGCGCACGGAGGGGACCCGTTCGCCTGTACGCTTTATAAAATGCTCCCCAAGCCCATGCAGGAGACGACCAGGGAAAATGTTCACCTGCTGGAATACTTGCATATGGTCCTGGTTAATGAGGTCGGTATACCGGAGTATTACACGCAGCTTTCAGGCAAGCTCCGCGATAAGAAGGAGCTCAATCTTATCTACCCGGTGGAGGGTGGCATATATATTCACATTGCCCAAGACCCCGAAGGGGGCAGGAGTTTCTACATTGCAATAGAACCAAAGCTCAGCGAAGGGCAGGATGAGGTTGAATTGACCACCAAGATAGAGGTTGCTCTGCTGGACCACGCGATGGAGTTCGAGGATGCCGAGACTCCTGAAGAGAAGCAAGAAACGCTAGAAAAGATAATCGGGAAAATTTGCAAGACGAAAGCTGATAGTAACGGTGGTGGAGGCGGTCCGCTAGCAATAGTGAAGAAACTGCTCAAGCGCAAGGGAGGCGGTAGCATTTCGCTAACCGAGCGCGACCTCAAAGTAGCCAAGTACGTTGTGGTCAGAGACAAGCTTGGGATGGGCATTCTGGAACCCATGATTCGTGACAGCAACATTGAGGACATAAGCTGCAGCGGCCTCGGCCCTATATTCATCGAGCACAAGGTCTTCAAGAGCCTCCGCACTTCTGCGGAGTTCTCTTCCAATGAGGAACTGGACGGGTTTGTCATACGGCTTTCCGAGCGTATCAAGAAACCTGTCACATTCCGTCAACCCATCGTGGACGCTTCGCTTCCCGATGGCTCTCGTATCAACATCGTCTACGGCGAAGACGTGTCCAGACGCGGCAGCAACTTCACCATACGTAAATTCTCCGACACGCCCATCAGCTTGCTGCAACTGTGCGAGTTCGGAAGCATGAACTACATGATGGGGGCGTACATGTCGCTCGCCCTCGAACACGGGATGAACGTATTCGTCTCCGGTGAGACAGCGTCGGGCAAGACCACCCTCCTCAACGCCTTCACGGTTTTCATAGAACCGGACGCAAAGATAATAACCATTGAAGACACGGCTGAGGTGCAGGTTCCGCACCCCAACTGGATCAAGGAAGTGACACGCCCTCCCAAGCCCGGCGAGGTGGGCACCGGCGTGGGTATGTTCGATCTTCTAAAGGCTGCACTTCGGCAGCGCCCTGACGAGATTATCATCGGTGAGATTCGCGGTGAGGAGGGCCTCATTGCGTTCCAGGCTATGCAGACGGGCCACTCCGTTATGGCTACTTTCCACGCTTCAACGGTTGAAAAGCTGATTCAGAGGCTCACAGGTAGCCCGATTCTCGTTCCCAAAACCTATGTAGAAAACCTGAACATAATCGTCATACAGAGTCAGGTCAAACTACCGAACGGCAAGCTAGGTCGTCGCGCGATGAGCATCAACGAGATCATTGGCTACGACTCGGCCAGCGATGCGTTCTCGTTTACCGAGGTGTTCCGCTGGGACCCCGTCAAGGACGAGTTCGAGTTCACAGGAGACATGAACAGCTATCTGTTGGAGTACAAGATAGCTCCGGCGAGAGGAAATCCACCTCACAAGAAAAAACAGATCTACTCACTGCTCAAAAGAAGGGCACGGATTCTGGAAAAGCTGACTCAGAACGGCGCAACTGATTACGATGAGTTCTATAAAGTTATTGCAAAAGCTTAAAAAGAAGGTATCTTCTGACGACAGCAGCAGCGAAGGCAATGCGGAGGTAAAAAAGGAAAAGAGGGTACAGTCCCATCCACGCTACCTTCAGTTCGACCTGTTTGCTCAGCTGACGTATATGTCGTCGATATCGTCTGCTCGCGTTTCTCGCAGCGAGTTATTCAAATTCGCCTCTCAATTGCCCTACTCGTCTTCCAAGTATTTCAGGAACGTCTATATCCTGGCCGAGAAGCTGAATATCGATTACGCCGAAGGCTGTCGGTTGGTGGCGGAGAGAACGGAAATTGATGAGGTGAAAAGCCTCCTGCTGAGACTGGCGGGAGCGCTGACTTCAGGCGAGGATGAGGGCGAGTTCCTCATGCGCGAGGCTGAAGTCATGGGCGAAATCTTTGGCAATCGGTATGAGCGGGACGTGGAATCGCTGAAGAAATGGACTGACGCCTACGTAACGCTGGTGGTCGCGTCGTCCCTCATAGTCATCGTGTCCGTCATCTCAATGATGATCTACAATGTCGGCACTGGCGTCGTCGTCGGGTTGGCAATGACGATGGTGTTCGTCACGATTCTCGGAGGGTGGATTATCTACATCAGCGCGCCCAAGGAGATCGTGACCAGGGTAAGCGGGCCTAGCTCGAAGCTGCAGAGACGGGGGACGAAGCTTTTCAAAATCTTTATGCCTACAGCGACCGTCATCGCCGCACTGATGCTGCTGAGGGGGACAGAGCTGGGATGGATATTCATAATGTTCTCAGTCTTTCTCGTCGTTCCTGGCTGGCTCTTGGGCAAGGACGAAAAATTTGTAGCCAAGAAGGACTTTGACATGTCTACGGCGGTGCGTGTGTTGGGCGGCGTGACATCCGCCATCGGCACGACTGTTGCCGAGGCGTTGAATCAGATAGACCGACGCTCCCTGGGCGCGCTGACGCCTGAGATGACGGCGCTCAAGCATCGGCTGAGCGCAGGCATCAACCCAGATGTATGCTGGGCTGCTTTTGTTGACGAGGTTGGCAGCGAGCTTGTTGAACGCACCGTCTTTATGTTCACGGACGCGATCAACCTGGGTGGCGACCCCGGGAAGGTGGGTATAGCCTCCTCGGTTTTTGCCTCCAAGATCGCCTTCCTCAGAGCGACGCGGGGAATGGTGGCTGCCACCTTCCGCTGGCTAATCCTGCCATTACATGGAGCTATGATCGGGCTGCTGCAATTCATCCCAGAGATAATGGGTCTGTTCAGCGTTAGCATCACGGAGAGCGCCGACACGCTATCGGACAATAACAGCTCGAATCTGCCGAATTCAAACGTTCCCGTTGGAGAGATTTTCTCGTTTGGACAGATAGACCTGGGCCTTGTGGGTTTCCTGGTCACCTTCGTGACCATCGTTCTCACCTTGTCGAACGCTTACGCTCCCAAGGCCGCCGAGGGAGGGAACAACATCAAGGTAGCCTACAACCTATCCATAATGATGACGATAACCGGCATATTGATGATAGTTGTGCCTATGGCCGCACGTGGGCTGTTCAAATCGATTATCGAAGGCAGTCCGTGAGCTTCGCTGCTATCAGCTAAGAAGGATAGACATCTATGGCTCTGCTTGGTAAGAAAAAAAGAAAGAAAACAAGGAACAAGAGGCTTCGATATCTCAAGATGGGGACGGCGAGGCGCTAGAAAATTCAGGCGATGTTACTGATAATGATGTCTTAGCAGGGGGCGAAGCAAACGCTGAACAGGCATTGCTGAGTCAATATACTGAAGGCTTGGCAGCCTTAAGTGATGATGAGGAGTCTGCGGACGAAAGCGCAGAAGAGGCTTTTGCTGAAGAACCGGCTGAAGACGATGTGAGCGACTCGTTGATGGACATCTTCGCGTCCGAAGAGGAAGAGGACTCGGATCTGTCTGCCCTAACGTTCGGTCTTGAGGAGTTGGATGTCCAATCGCTGCTTGCAGAGGCCAAAAACGTCGCAAGTCGCCTTCGTACCCTTGTTGAGTCACAACAAAGGGGCGCGTAGGAAAACCAATTAAGATGTCAAAGAAAGCTCATTAACAAGTACGACACAGGTCGTCTCACGATCAAGCAATTTAGAAAATAGGCAAACGAGGCGAAATGATTAAAGAGATGGACGAACTGAATAATTCTATCATAGAGGGGATTAAGCACCCCTTGTTGGTGTTAGATGAGTCTTTGAGGATTGTCAAATGCAATGGGCAATTCCAAGACATCTTTCAATTGGGGCAGGGTGTTGGCCCTGGCGCTCATCTAATGAAGGTGCTTCCAGAGAACAAGTTGGAGGCGATAATCAAGCAAAGCATAGCCGCTGACAAGCCGATAAATGAGGTGGAGTTCAGTTGCCATATAGGAGACGAAGAGGAGCGCCATTTCCTGGTCGCCGTATCGATAATCAAGCTCTCCTCTTCTAAGAATGGTGTTCTGGTGATCTTCGACGAGATTACGGAGTGGAAGCGTCGTCAGTTTCAGGTGATGGAAGCCAGCCGCCTGGTGTCGGTGGGAGAAATGGCCGCTGGCATCGCACACGAAATCAACAATCCTCTGGCCGCGGTTATGGGTTTCTCGCAACTGGTGCTGCGACGCGAAGTAGACGAGACGGTGCGCAAAGACCTGGACAAGATTCTCGCTGAAGCGAAAAGAGCCTCCAAGATTATCGCGAATCTTCAGTCCTTCGCACGCAGGTACAAGCCAAGGAAGGAATATGTCACGTAGCCGACATCGTGCAGAAGATACTGGACTTCAGGTCATACGAGTTGCAAGTCAACAACATCGAGATTATTACCAGGTTTGATCCCGAAATCCCCTATGTCCTTGGAGACGAGCATCAGTTAGAGCAGGTGTTCCTTAACATTGTGACGAATGCCGAACAGTTCATGGCGAGCGCAAACGGCGAAGGGACGCTTACCGTCACAATTGAGTCTAGCGATGAAAAGGTTCTGATCACCTTCAGCGATGACGGGCCAGGAATTAAAAAGGACGATTTGCCAAAGATATTCGACCCGTTCTTTACCACAAAAGAAGTGGGTTCAGGAACAGGGTTGGGTTTGAGCATATGCTACGGTATGGTTCACGAGCATGATGGAACCATCAGGGTTGAGAGCACATACGGTGAGGGAGCGACGATAACCATAGAGCTGCCTCTGCCGGATTTGCCTGCTCCGCGTCCTGCGGACCTGGAGTCACCCATTGCGACGCTTCCGATGGAAAAGATGCGTATTCTTGTCGTGGACGATGAGCCTTTGATAGCGGAGTGCCTCTCACGAGCGTTAGGTGATGAAGGACATCTGGTGGAGTTGGCAAAAACCGGAAGTGAGCTTCTTGAGAATCAAGACCTCACCAGATATAACATTATCATACTAGTGGTTCAACGTTTTTGTATTGATGGGTAGAGTGACTTTAGCTTGATGCGCGCATCCTCGGTAGTGAAGCGCCAATCCACTCGTATCACATCCCGGTTGCGTTGATTCTGCCAAGCATTGACCTCGCCGCGCAGGATGTCTTGATTGGCAATCCGTCGGTCCAGGCACTGTCGAGCCAGCACACCGATCTCTATCTCCGCCATATTCAACCAACTCCCGTGTTTGGGAGTGTAGTGTATCTCCAGTCGCTCAGCTATACGCCTCGCCTCAGCAGGCTCGAATGCCTCGTATAGCGAGGACAGCTTGTGAGTGTTGAGATTGTCCATTACCAGCACGATCCGGTCTCTGTCAGGGTAGTCCTCGTCGACCAGTTTCTTTATCACATGCGCCCAGTCCACCTTCGTGCGACGCTCTCTGACCTCGACTCGGCGCCATCCGTCCAACGGTGCAAACAGCATGAACAGGCTGCTCACTCCATTGCGCTCGTATTCGTAGTCGTATGCCGCCGATAAGCCGGGCGCTGCGGGACGCGGCACTCGCGTCTCCTTGACTTGCTGTTTGCTCGTCTCATCCATGCACACCAGAACCTCATTCCCATCGTACGGCCGTTGGTAGACCTCCAGTACGTCTTCCATCACGTCTTCCATCGCGCACACAAACTCCGCGCTCTGACCGGGCGGGATGCACCAACTCTGCTTCAGCCACGGCTTCAGTTCGGTTTTTTTTTAAGCGCCTGGCGAACCGTCTCGGTGCTAATGGTCCCGACTATCTCACACTCGACCAACTGGTCAGCCAACAGCTTCAGGGTCCAACTGGCACGCCCCTCCGGCGGTTCCCCGCAGGCCATCGCTATCAACCGTGCTTCACCTTCGCCGTCCAGTCTCTTTTGACGCCGACGCAGTTGCTTTTTGCGATTCAGCGCAGACTCGACCCCCTCCTCCACACAGCGCTTGCGTATTCGCTCGACCGTTGACTGTCCCACACCGAGCGCGCTGGTGATGTCCGCGTCCTTCATTCCCCCGTCCGAGCGTGACTCATCGCTCATCAGCAGAATGCGCGCATGGGTCTGTTTGTACGCCGCAGCCCGACCGCGTGAGACCAAGGCGTTGAGTTCCTGTTGTTCGTCGGTAGTCAGTCTGATACGGTACTTCTTGGTAGACATCATGGTTCCTCCTCGGTTCAACGTTACGATTGAACCCCCAAGAGGAACAATGACTATCATGGTATTCATTTCAATGATGTTGGACCACTAGACGTGAAGATGCCCGGATTAGATGGGATAGAACTGTTCGAACGCATAAAGCAGCTACCAGACGATGTATCGTCCAGGATAATGTTCATAACCGGGGACACCTCGAACCCCGTCACCAGGGAGTTCATTACCAGCACCGGAAACCCAATGCTTGCGAAGCCTTTCACGTTGGATGGCCTGGTTTCGTCGGTGCGCAGGTTCGCGATGAAGCAGGGCCTCAAAAGTGTTCGGTAAAGGTTTCCGAAGTACGTAAAGCGGTCTTAAACTATTCGACCGGGCGTTGCCTAGCTTGCAGCGACCCGCCTTTTACACCAGATACCACAGGTTAAGGTGAAATGATGGTTCAAACAAAACAGGCTCTAATCGTAGATGAAAACCATGAGGTCGCTGAAGAGTTGCAGGTGATTCTAGACGGCCTGGGCTTCAAGGTTACCACGCTCGAAGATGCCAACACGGTTGCCGAGACTCTGGGAACCAGCCAGTATGAAGTTGCGCTGGTGAATATGACCCTTCCAGATATGACGTGGCGCAAGACACTACGGGCTGTTAAAAGCGTTGCTCAGGACACTACAGTGATTATGATGACTTGCTCCGTGGACGAAGACGACGTTAGAAATGCTCTCCACGCAGGCGCGTATATCGTGCTGGAGAGGCCGTTGAGCCAGGAGCAGATTAACCACGTTATCTCTCCTCGGAATGACGGAATGTTCGTGCTCCTGCGAGGCTAACGCAGCAGCCATCCCGAGGCGGGTTCAAGGATCATAGCTCGGCTCCGTCTACCTGGGCGTTCTGGCGTGAGCGCGTCCGTCCGCCCAGGTTTGTGGGAATGACGCCTGTCAGCATCTTTAGCCTGGCTCTATCGCTGATGATTACGGCTATCGCGGTGCTAAGGTAGATCATTGAGAACAGGCCCTGCACGAGGGTTGCGTCTTTGTCGGCTTGGAATGCGACCAAAAGCGACTGGACGAGAAACAGCGCCAGCATACCTAACGCGCTCTTCCAGGAAACCTTCAGCCCTGACAGCATCGCCACTACGAATAGCGATTGCGTGGCCGTCAGAAGAATCGTCATTCTCTGATGGTCATCGAACACCAGAGCCTCCGCGCTCCCAAGCGTCAATCCGCTAATCTGCGTCACAATCGGCAATGCTCCCAATAGAAGCGTCCACAGCCCCATCTGAGCAGTCAGCAGCGAGGTAATCGCAAGCGTCCCGTTGGCTCTTAACACGAGCATCGCGGCCACTATCAGCCAGGGAGCCTTCGATACTACCGGCAGCATCCACTGCACCATTACAACCGGCTCAAACCCCATGCGCTGACCCGACACGAGGAAGCTGCCTGCGAACGCCCCCGAAACTATGTACATGGATAGCGCCGCATATATGACCAGAAGCACTCCGGTTATCCGTTTTACGCTGGAAGGGGGTGTTTCCATATCAGCAGGCAAAGCCCTTGCTGCGCGATGAGAATCTGTGTGCCCTTGCCAGGAACCTTTCCAGACAAAGACGCCGAAGAGCGCGAACAGCGCAAAAGCGTCGAGGATTGATATTGTGCTCTTGATGTAGATGATGAAGGCGTACAGGGTTGCCATAAAGAGCAGGACGATTTGAACGCCGAAGCCTTGTTCTGGAAAAGACTGGTTGTTGCGGTTTTTTAGCAGGAGTAAGAGGATCATCACAGGCAAACCAAATCCCATGAGCAGGCGGTTGGAGCCTGTCGTGGCAGCGAGCATAAGTGGGGTCTGCCCTACGCTATTGGTGTATGCACTTACCCATGCGAAATGAGCATCCACCGAATATTCAGGCAAAAGCACTGCCACCGCGATTGCAACCAAGGCCAACTTGCGTAGCGTTCCATGGGTTGTTTGGGCTACCCGAAGCATTAAAATCCCCGCTGCCATGATTGTCAGACCGGACATCAGCATAAGCGTCGTGGGGCCGACTGGAAGCAGCCTCAAGCTGGCCGCCAAGCCAGGGAGCGTTAATGCCAGAGTTGCAGGTACGAGAAATCGCCTGTCTGTCATCGCCGTATATCAACCTCGTCGAGCATGATGCAGAGGCCCATAGCCACCTTAGCTGATAGACGATGGCTGACCCCCAGATGGTAAGGTGAAAACACCTAGCCGTGTATAGGTGCATCCCTCTATATGACCTTAATACCTTCTCAGATTAATCTCGGCGCGTCAATAAAAAACCGTTATGGAATGATTAACACTATGTTAGCTTCCCTTGATGTAATTCCCTACAAGACATCAACAACCCCATTGTGTGCAACACACACTGTTGTTGGTGCGCGCCCTGTCGATTCCTATGGAAATACTCTGTTAAGGTGAACGAGAGGCTTCGGTCTGGAGCCTCGGCGTTCACGAAATATCGGCCTCCATGTCAGGATGTCTCCATACTTACTGTGTTTGAGTGGAGGCCGCTTTAAATGTATCGAACACAACCTGCGTAGAATCGGACTCTGCAATTCGCCACAAGAAAATAGCGGGCCTTGCTTTTCTCGATAACCTACGGCTGTTGGACGATACTCATATCAAAGAACGAAAGACGGCTAAATGTTTGAACTAGACATGCATCGCCTGATGGTGTTCTACACAGTTGTCAACGAAGGCACTCTATCGAAGGCTGGAGATCGGCTGTATATGAGCCACCCAGCGATTTCTGCTCATATGAAAGCGCTAGAACAACAGTTGGGGATGCCGTTGTTCTATCGGGTGGGGCGGCGTTCAGTCGTGAACAAAGCCGGTGATGTTTTGTACAAGATGACGGAAAAGCTGTTCTCAGTCGCCGAAGAGCTTAAGGCTGAGATGGAGAACCTCAAAGGCATCGCAGGCGGGCGCGTGAGCCTTGGGGTGAGCGTGGGCTGGCAGTACTACGTTCCGAAGGCGCTCGATCAGTTCAGGCAAAGATACCCGGGCGTTGAGTTGCTCATGGAGATAGCGAATTCCGACCGCATCGAGAAGCTCGTCCTCGATCGTACCCTGGACGTAGGTTTCGTTGGGCGCGACACCTCTCGCCCGGAGCTTGCGTCTGAGCACCTCGCGAATGACGAGCTTGTGCCTATTTGCAACACTTCTCATCCCTTTGCTTCCATGACCGCCATCGACATAAATGAGTTAAGTGAGGAAGCCCTCATCGTCCGCGAGACCGATTCAGCGACCCGGCGGCTGACCAATGAGCTACTGCAAGCTCACAACCTTGCTCAGAACATTTCGATGGAACTGGGAAGCTATGAAGCCATCAAAAGCGCGGTAATGGCAGGGCACGGTATCGGGATAGTATCCAGGCAGGCGCTGGATGCGGAGTTGCAGGCAGGCTTCCTCGTAGCGGTAGATATTCCTCAGCTCAGGTCGTACATGGGGCTGCATCTCATCTATCACAAGCAAAAGAAGATGACGGGCACTCAACTGGCTTTCATAGATATAGTTACTTCTAACGAGGAGCTAGCTCTACAAGAGCTGTCCATATGACGACATAGCCGCGTATCTGATGCAAAGCGGCGTTAACACGTCACGTAAACACTGAGGCGCTCAAAGAGTATCCTCGATCTCGCTTAGCATATCTATGCCGCTTCTAGCGGCACTCCGAATAAGCGATAGCCGCTCCCGCAGGTCTTCGTCCTCTACCTTTTGGTCCATTATCTCGATGTTGTTGGTGATGGCAGCAAGCAGGCTTCGCAACTCGTGTTTGCGCGCTCCCACTTGAGAATCTGAGGCGCTGACCGGCTCAGCAGGCGCTGCTTCTGCCGAGATGGGTCTTAGCCGCACTATGAAGCCAACAGTAACCTCGCGGGCGGCCTTTATGGGAGTTATGCTCAACAACAGAGGAATAGCACCACCATTTTTTGAGGTCACGCTAGTGGTCCAACATCATTGAAATGAATACCATGATAGTCATTGTTCCTCTTGGGGGTTCAATCGTAACGTTGAACCGAGGAGGAACCATGATGTCTACCAAGAAGTACCGTATCAGACTGACTACCGACGAACAACAGGAACTCAACGCCTTGGTCTCACGCGGTCGGGCTGCGGCGTACAAACAGACCCATGCGCGCATTCTGCTGATGAGCGATGAGTCACGCTCGGACGGGGGAATGAAGGACGCGGACATCACCAGCGCGCTCGGTGTGGGACAGTCAACGGTCGAGCGAATACGCAAGCGCTGTGTGGAGGAGGGGGTTGAGTCTGCGCTGAATCGCAAAAAGCAACTGCGTCGGCGTCAAAAGAGACTGGACGGCGAAGGTGAAGCACGGTTGATAGCGATGGCCTGCGGGGAACCGCCGGAGGGGCGTGCCAGTTGGACCCTGAAGCTGTTGGCTGACCAGTTGGTCGAGTGTGAGATAGTCGGGACCATTAGCACCGAGACGGTTCGCCAGGCGCTTAAAAAAAAACGAACTGAAGCCGTGGCTGAAGCAGAGTTGGTGCATCCCGCCCGGTCAGAGCGCGGAGTTTGTGTGCGCGATGGAAGACGTACTGGAGGTCTACCAACGTCCGTACGATGGGAATGAGGTTCTGGTGTGCATGGATGAGACGAGCAAACAGCAAGTCAAGGAGACGCGAGTGCCGCGTCCCGCAGCGCCCGGCTTATCGGCGGCATACGACTACGAATACGAGCGCAATGGAGTGAGCAGCCTGTTCATGCTGTTTGCACCGTTGGACGGATGGCGCCGAGTCGAGGTCAGAGAGCGTCGCACGAAGGTGGACTGGGCGCATGTGATAAAGAAACTGGTCGACGAGGACTACCCTGACAGAGACCGGATCGTGCTGGTAATGGACAATCTCAACACTCACAAGCTGTCCTCGCTATACGAGGCATTCGAGCCTGCTGAGGCGAGGCGTATAGCTGAGCGACTGGAGATACACTACACTCCCAAACACGGGAGTTGGTTGAATATGGCGGAGATAGAGATCGGTGTGCTGGCTCGACAGTGCCTGGACCGACGGATTGCCAATCAAGACATCCTGCGCGGCGAGGTCAATGCTTGGCAGAATCAACGCAACCGGGATGTGATACGAGTGGATTGGCGCTTCACTACCGAGGATGCGCGCATCAAGCTAAAGTCACTCTACCCATCAATACAAAAACGTTGAACCACTAGCCTCGCCTTCCCACCGCCCGCTTCCTTCGTCAATCGAGGACATGGCTTCGTCGGCGCTGGGGAAAAGCTCTCTGAGACGCAGGCCGAAAAGTTCCTCCTTTTGATAACCGGACAGGTCGAGAAATGCTTGATTAGAGTTGGTAAAGTAGCCGAAGGCGTCCGCCACTATTATTCCATGCGCAGACCTGTTTAGCGACGCAATCAGCAGTGGTGGAATTCTGTGGACATCCATAGGGTTCGACAGAGGCCTGTAAATTGTCATAACCACGATTGCGTTCCCGCCGTCATCCCTGTATAGCGCGCGAGTGTAGAAAACCGTCGAGCCTGTATTGTAGGGACGCTTGAGGCGAAAGGCGCCCTCAGAGTACCCGTAGGCGACGCAACGCGCCAGCGAGGTGTAAAGCTCTGCGTTATCTGCGTCGCCAAGCCGAAGAGCGTCATACCTCGCGCCAACCACATCCTGTTTGCTTCTATCAAAAAGCCTACACCATGCGTCGTTCACGAACATGATGGAGCCTTCGATGTCATCGATTTCAACTGAATCGGACGACGCTTCCAGGGCACTGAAAAGTGGGTCTAACCCAAGGTAAGAATTCCTAGCTTCGGACTGCAAAGCCTTCCTCCTAATACCTTAAGTAAATATCCGTGTGGTCTTTGAGATAAAAGTCAGGTATTGCTCCCATTGTCTTTAATAATGTGCAACTCCACAAGATGACGCTTTAATTACATAAACTCTATTTGATCGGAATATGTGCATACTTATTCAATTATTAAGTGGATAAATCCATAAATGTGACACTATCGACGCTAAGTACCAATTTTAGATTTGATTTGCTTGTGCAAGTTTCTCTAATGCTATGTCCATGTCATCATTTCGCCTATTCGGAGTCCCCAGATCAGCCGCCATAGCTTGACTAGATGGCTCGGGGCGTAATAACCTAAGCTCAGGCTTCCTGGCGAGGCGTCAGCTAGAAGTCTGTGCGTTGCGCCGACCACTTTATGAATAACATTGGGGGTATTCCAATGCAGCTTTCTACACTACCTGCCGCTCCAAAAGACCTGCGAAAACTCATGCGGACCGGCGAGCTTGTCCAGACTACCAGCGGCATGGCCCCGGGTAATGTCCAGGCCAATCTCGCCATACTGCCGAAAGAGATGGCATTCGACTTTTTGCTGTTTTGCCAGCGCAATCCCAAGCCTTGCCCCTTGCTCGAAGTGGTAGAGGTCGGGTCGAGCGAGCCGAAGCTGACAGCACCAGGTGCCGATCTGAAGACCGACATCCCCAAGTACAGGGTCTACCAGCATGGCGAGATGATAGCCGAAACGCTAGACCTCTCCGAGTTCTGGCGCGACGACCTCGTATCCTTCCTGTTGGGGTGCAGCTTCTCATTCGAGTCTGCGCTGCTGAAGGCGGACATATCGTTGCGTCACAACGATTGCGGAACCATTGTGCCGATGTTTATAACCAACATCCAGACGACGCCTGCGGGATCGTTCTCCGGGCCTATGGTGGTGTCCATGAGGCCAGTACCTTACGAGAAGGTTGTGAGGGCGGTTACTGTCACGTCCAGATTCCCTGCGGTGCATGGCGCGCCCGTGCATATCGGCGACCCGGCCGCTATCGGTATTCGTGACGTATTCAATCCCGACATGGGCGAGCCAGTCGAAATCAAGGAAGGCGAGGTGCCGGTCTTCTGGGCCTGCGGAGTCACCCCCCAGGCGGTAGCCATGAACTCCAAGCCTCCCTTGATGATTACTCACGCGCCGGGCTACATGTTCATAACCGACATGTGGGACGAAGACGTGTCCGTATTCTAGCCATTTATGAACACGGGCAGGATTTCGTCCTTCTCTTCTGACTGACTAGTGGTACGAAATCTTTGAAATGAGGGTTAGCCTGGATTGGCGAGACCTCACGGCAACAGTGAGTCCCTTCCCCTAAGGGGGAAGGTTAGGATGGGAGCGTCGCGCAGTATTCTCGTTACCCTTCATTGCTAGGATGTCGGTCTACTAGGTTGTGTTGACATTTGGTGCATAATGGATACATGTCAACGACTGAATTACGCAATGAACAATGGTCGAAAATCCTTGAATTTCTGCGCTCATGCCCAGACCTCTACGTTGGAGAGGAGGACGATTGCAGGCGCTACGTCGAGGCCATCCTGTGGATGGCACGAAGTGGTGCTCCTTGGAGACTGCTGCCTGAGCACTACGGTCACTGGAACAGCGTATATAAGCGCTTCGCACGCTGGTGTGAAAAGGGTGTATGGGAACGAATGCATCAGCATTTTGTGCAAGACCCCGATATGGAGCATGTCATCATTGATAGCACTGTGATAGCACTGTGATAGCACTGTGATAGCACTGTGGTTCGCGCTCATCCCTGTGCTGCTGGAGCCTCCAAAAAAACGGTGGCCAATCGGCCCAAGCTCTTGGCCGGAGCCGAGGCGGGTTCAGTACCAAGATCCACGTGAGCGTGGATGGATTGGGCAACCCGTTGCGCTTTGAGCTCACAGCAGGTCAACGTCACGACATCACCCAGGCACAGGCATTGATAGCTGATTTCGAAACCGAGCATGTGATTGCTGATAAGGGATACGATTCGATGGATTTTCTCCAATGCATCCTGGGCAGGGGCGCGTTACCTGTGATTCCACCTCGGTCAAATCGAAAGACGCCACGAGAGTATGATGAGTACCTTTACCGAGAGCGCCACCTTGTGGAGTGTTTCATCAACAAGATCAAGCACTACCGGCATATCTTCTCTCGCTTTGACAAGCTGTCATCGCGTTTCCTGGGATTCTTGAACTTCGTCGGTGCTCTCATATGGCTCAGATGAAATGTCAACACAACCTAGGGCACGTGTGTGATATAGAAATTCGAGGTTCTTCAGTGCAAACCACTGACCTCACCCCACGAAATCGAAAAGAGACCTGGTTCTCAGTCACCCCTCTCCATACTATGGAGAGGGGACGGGGGTGAGGTCAGCGCGCCGCTCGCAAGTATCAGTATGTAATCCAAACCACATACCTACCCCTATCAGCCAAGAAGGGCAAAGTACGAACAGCGATTGCACGAACTCTATTCAAAACTCTATTTAGGAGCAGCCAATGTCTATTGAAGACATCATTCTAGACAATGACCGAAGAGGGATTTCGGCGCTCAGGACGCACCTGCCCGAAGACTTCTGCGACCAGGCCGCCAGCCTTGTTCTGGAACATCCCGGAACGGCCATGATAACGACAGGGTTTTACATTCTGGCAGCCAGGGCCGTGGAGACCGACGGGCCACCGGGGGCCATAGTTATTGGCAACGCCCTTCAGTCCATCGGCTATGACGTGGTTTATGTCACAGACCGCTATGCGACTCCTCTGATGAATGCTGTCGTAGGCTCCAGGGCCAGGGTGATAGACTTTCCCATTGATGACGATGAGGCCAGCAAGAAGTATGCCGATGACCTGCTGGCGGAAATCAACCCTTCCGTCGTCATCGCAATCGAGAGATGCGGACTCACAAGCGAGAGCCTGTTTCGGAACATGCACGGTCAGGATATTACACAGTATAACGCTCGCGTAGACTACCTGATTTCCGGCCATCCGAATACAGTTGGAATCGGAGACGGTGGCAACGAGATAGGCATGGGGAACCTGGTCGAGGAGATACCGATGGTGCCGACGCTCGTCAAAGCCCCGTGCGTCACAACGGTCAGCAAGCTCATCATCAGCAGCGTTTCCAACTGGGGCGGCTACGGCCTGGCGGCTGCTTTATCCAAGCAAAAGGGGAAAAACCTTCTTCCGTCCGTAGAGGAGGAGCAAGACCTGGTGAAGCGCACGGTCAACATGGGCGCGGTGGACGGCATGAGCACCAAATCGGAATACAAAGTAGACGGGTTTACGTTAGAGGAGAACAGCCAGGCACTGGTGGAGCTGCACGAATATCTGGTTCAGCAGGGAATTTCGTCCTGACCGCAGTTTCTTAATTTCGACTCTCTCAGCGCGTCATGTGGATGCGAAAAATTTATTGGAATAAGGATAAGGGCAGCCGTTTGTGGCTGCCCTTATCTGTTTATCCGGCGTGCTGTTGCCTGTTGATGGCGTTAAACTTTGGTGAGATCGCGAGATTCAGAGGTTATGGAACTGCTTTCAGCAACGTTTAGCGCGGCGGAACTCTTTTGTAGAACTAGCCGCAGCTTCTGAAGTGCGCCGCGCTCCAATCGAGAAACGTGCATCTGAGAGATTTCTATGCGCTCGGCGATTTGCCTTTGCGACATGCCCTTGTAGAACCTGAGTGTGAGTATGTTCTTCTCGCGAATGGGGAGGGTGTCCAGCGCAGTGGCAAGCGTTAGCCTATCAAGTGAGAGATCGAAACCAGCGTCCACTTTGCCAACGTACTCGGACAGGGTGACGCTGCCATCCGTGTCATCGGATTCTACATTTTCGTCCAGAGAGCGCGGGTCTCCAATTCGACCAAGTTCCGTAGCGTCAGCGATTTCGCGGTCGGTGAGATCGCACGCTTCGGCGAGTTCCGCTGCGTTGGGCCAGCGTCCCAGAGAGGATGCTAGGTTGTGTTGACATTTCATCTGAGCCATATGAGAGCACCGACGAAGTTCAAGAATCCCAGGAAACGCGATGACAGCTTGTCAAAGCGAGAGAAGATATGCCGGTAGTGCTTGATCTTGTTGATGAAACACTCCACAAGGTGGCGCTCTCGGTAAAGGTACTCATCATACTCTCGTGGCGTCTTTCGATTTGACCGAGGTGGAATCACAGGTAACGCGCCCCTGCCCAGGATGCATTGGAGAAAATCCATCGAATCGTATCCCTTATCAGCAATCACATGCTCGGTTTCGAAATCAGCAATCAATGCCTGTGCCTGGGTGATGTCGTGACGTTGACCTGCTGTGAGCTCAAAGCGCAACGGGTTGCCCAATCCATCCACGCTCACGTGGATCTTGGTACTGAACCCGCCTCGGCTCCGGCCAAGAGCTTGGGCCGATTGGCCACCGTTTTTTTGGAGGCTCCAGCAGCACAGGGATGAGCGCGAACCACAGTGCTATCACAGTGCTATCAATGATGACATGCTCCATATCGGGGTCTTGCACAAAATGCTGATGCATTCGTTCCCATACACCCTTTTCACACCAGCGTGCGAAGCGCTTATATACGCTGTTCCAGTGACCGTAGTGCTCAGGCAGCAGTCTCCAAGGAGCACCACTTCGTGCCATCCACAGGATGGCCTCGACGTAGCGCCTGCAATCGTCCTCCTCTCCAACGTAGAGGTCTGGGCATGAGCGCAGAAATTCAAGGATTTTCGACCATTGTTCATTGCGTAATTCAGTCGTTGACATGTATCCATTATGCACCAAATGTCAACACAACCTAGGGACTCCGACACCTTATCGATGGTCAGCTTGTTGCGCCTCAGTGTTCGCGGAACCTTTATCAGGCTGCCGTGATCTCGGAGATAGTTGAGTATCGCACCGAGGATTTCAGGTATTGCAAGAGAAGAGAAACTGGTCCCGCGTTCATGGTCGAACTTCTCGATGGCGTTCAGCAGACCGATCATGCCAATCTGAAACAGATCTTCCTGTGGTTCTCTTGAGGTGCGGAACCTTCTGCACAGGCGTCTGACCAGAGGCACGTAATTGGTCACGAGTTGCTCGCGTGCGCTTACGTCGCTGGTTGTCCTATAAGATTCGAGGAGTTTAAGCGTTTCCGCTGCAGATGTAGTAACCATTGTAGTGGATACACCTCGTTCTCTTCTTGATGCGTCTTCACCTGAATTCTCGTGGTGGCTATGGCGCTTACGCACCGCTCACCGGAGCTTTCAGTGTGTTGAATAACTGCGACTTAACTTTAATATGTGCCTGACCAATGAAATACCGAGCCACTACGTAATTCGTACTGGGGCTAGCATCTATTAATCTTGCGGTGGGCATGTGCTGTGATACACGTTATTTTTCACTCGGCAGGCATGCACGAACCCTGGCTTCTGCACCGATGTATAGAGGGGCCGACAATTTTATGCCTGTGACAGGGGTCGAACGTCATTAGGGCGATGGTGTCGCCCTGGGTCTGGTGCACTCGTAGGGTCGATAACCTATCGTGGCTGTCACACAGATAACATAGGTGCTGGCACGGAGAAGCCACTGATGGATGCTTTGAGTGATCCCTTAAAGTAAATCTCAAAAAATGGATAGATATCGCATCAAAAGGAAACAGCCTCAAAATTCACCGTTCTTCCACGGAAGAATCAGCGGTGTTGAGATATTTATCTGATGAGTGAGGTTTGGGCAGATTGCGCTGCTGTTGCGCTTTTCTGAGCAGGCTGGAGTCAGGTAAGCATAAGCTGTGGAGGGGCTGAGAACGTCGGGTGACAGTTGACAACTTCGATGCTTGGCCTTATAGTCGTCTAGGCCTCATGTTATTGCCTTCTTGTAGAAGCTCACTTCCACCTGGAAGATTTCGGTTCCGATAAGCTCTTGTGAGTAAGTTCACGAGCACCGAGAATGCTTCCTACACGAACGCCTCTATTTTAAATGTTTTGCATTGCGCGCTCTGAAGAGTCATTGATAGATCAAAGTGAATTTGTGAGAGTAATATATGACAACCTATGACGCGATTGGCGATGCCTATGATCTTGTGTACCCTGACACAGTTGAGAGAGTGCCTTTTGTAAAAAAGCTCCTGGAAAAGCATGGCAAAAATTCGGTTCTCGAATTGGGGATTGGGACAGGTCTCTTTGCCATACCATTGCACGAGGGTGGCTTTCACGTCGAGGGACTAGAGATCAGTCAGGTGATGATCGACGTTGTTGGTCGGAGAGCGCCGAAGCTCAAGGTTCATATGGGAGACATGCGAAACTATACGATTAAAAGGCGATATGATGCCATTCTCGCCTTAAGCTCGGTGCTGGTTTTCGTCAATAACGATGAGGAGGTCAAACAATGCCTGCAACGTTGTTACGACCATCTGGAGCCAAAGGGAATGCTTTTGCTGGAGTTGCCCAATCACCTGGTTGAGATTGGTAGGAATAACAATAGCCAGGAAATACATCAGAGCGAAGATCAGAGCACCATTGTGGTGATCCAGAGCGCGGTTGAGGGCCATGACTGGAACGAGACCTGGCACATTTTCAGACATAACGGAACAGGGTTAAGCTATAAGGAAGTGGTCTGCCAGGAATATCTCTATTCGCCAGCGACACTGACCGCGCAACTCAAGGAAGTCGGCTTTGATGTCATCGAGAAGTATGGCGATCTGCTGGGTAACTCTTTTGATGAATCAAGCTCCTGGAGACGGGTTCTCGTATGTGAAAAAAGAGATTGATGGCTCAAAGGCTAACTTTGAGTCTTTGGTAGGCGACATCGTCTTTAGGAAAATTTGTCGATTCGGCTGAGTTTGGATAGGAGAGAAGAATGGTTTCTGGAAGTGGATCAGATGAGGCTACGCTGTTCAAGTCGTATGGAGACCCGGGACAGATAAACCCAGAGGTCGCAAAAGAGATGTTGAAGGAAGCCAAAGGGATTATAGAACAACTAGGGGTTTCCTTCTTCCTTCGACAGGGTACGTGTCTTGGCGCGGTCAGAGACCAGGCCTTCATTCCGTGGGACGATGACCTCGATCTGGGTTGCGTGATCGGACTCAACGGGTTCACCGAAGACTTGATAGAGCCTGTTCTGAATGCTTTCAGAGACCAGGGCTATTTTGTCAGCGTAGAAAGCAATGATCGCTGGGTTGCCGCGGGAATGATGAAGTCGTCATTACGTGTAGACCTGACCTTCTTTCGCATCATCGAAGACAGCATATTCCACTTCCCATTGATTTGGATACCTGCCCGATTGTTCGCCAACCTCAAAGAGATCGAGTTCATGGGCGAAACATATCTCGTGCCGAACCCACCTGAGGAATATCTGAGAACGAAGTATGGCCCGGACTGGATAACACCGAAAAATGCCGGGTATGCAAAGGATGTCCTGGAACAGGTTGCGAAGGCCCCGGCTGTCAACGTCGCAGCCAGCGAGGGACAGCTTCCGACGAAGGTTCGGGTTCTCGACCAACGGGATGAGATGGTTCGGGGCGCAGAGGTTTCCGTTGTTGGAGTGGCGGACGCCTCTACCGACGACGATGGCTATGTCGAGTTCTATCTACCCTATGAAAAAGACTTTTACGCGCTTGTCGTAAAATTCGATGGTCATGAGGAAATTCTTTACCAGGAGTTGATGACCCCTGGCGCATCGTATGTTTACACACCCGATCCCTCATCAAGTGACGGGCGGCTCATGGCGCTGTCTGAAGAGTGATCTCGGCTGCCACTTGAATGCCCCGGCGAGAGATGAAGAAGCTCTCGCCGGGGCGTTACTACTCCGTTGTTTACACTGCTAGTGCTGCGTCAATCCTATTTCGATGTATGTCATTCTGAGCGGAGCGAAGAATCTTAGCATACGTCTAGATTCTTCGTCGCAAGCTCCTCAGAATGACACATCAATTCAAAGTTGACGGAGCACTAGACCTTCATATCTACTTTCTTCCGGTTTATGACATCAACAAGAAACTACCCTTGACATCTACGCTGTCGGCCCATAATATATATTTAGTCTATATATAGGGACAAAGGGTATGGTTGCTGAATTAGACAGGAAATCCGGACTTGAGAGCGAGGAGTACTGGGAACACCTCATCAAAAAGAGCGTGTCTCGCTACTTCCTGCTGAGTATGCTCAACCAGAGGCCGATGCACGGCTACGAAATCGGCAAGAGCATCGAGACATGCTGCGAGGGCTGGTGCAAGCCTACTGATGGGATGATATACCCCACGCTCAAAGAGATGGAGAGCGACGGGTACATAGAATGTGTTCCAGAAGTCATCGGCGGCCGCAAGCGCAAGGTATGCCACCTGACCGAGAAGGGCAAGGAAGCGTACCGTGTTGCGGCGCGGGTATGGGCGGGTGTGCTGCCTTACCTTCAGCAGTCGGTGAGGGATGTCGGCGCAGAGCAGACCACAGTCGATGATTGTTGTGCGGTTGGTGACGCTGGCACAGCGATTTAAGAAAGAGTTAAGCGGCTCGCAAGTGGTAAACGTTCAAGAACGGTAAGTTAGAGTCAAGGAGGGTGAAATGACAAGTCTATCAGAATCTGAAGTAAAGGAATTGGTGAAAGATCACTACGCCGAGGTAGCCAAGGGGGCCAACAGCTGCTGTGATGACTCGTGCTGCACGACGGAAACCAAGCTCTACGCGCTGGAGGAGGTTGAGGGCCTGCCGGACGAAGCGGTCATGGCCTCGGCGGGTTGCGGCAATCCAACGGCCATCGGAGAATTGAACGCAGGCGAGACTGTGGTGGACTTTGGCAGCGGCGGGGGCATTGACTGCTTCCTGGCGGAGCGAGCAGTCGGCTCAGAGGGCAAGGTCATCGGCGTGGACATGACGCCCGACATGGTGAACCTGGCACGGAGCAATGCCAAAAAGTTGGGGCTGTCCAACGTAGAGTTTCACCTGACCGAGATGGAACATACGCCTATTCCTGACGCATCCGTGGATGTCATCATATCCAACTGTGTAATAAACCTCGCCCCAGACAAGGACGCCGTATTCAAAGAGGCATTCAGAATACTCAAGCCTGGAGGTCGGGTGTACATATCCGATATGCTACTGGTAAGTGATATGCCGGACGAGGCGCGTGCAGACATGAGCAACTGGGTCGCTTGCCTTGGTGGCACGGAGCCAAAGGACGTTTACCTTGGAAGGATGGGCAACGCCGGCTTCGGCGACATGGAGATCATTGCCGACAAACCCTGGGAGGGGTCGCAGACCTGGGCATCCCCTGTTCACAGCATGAATTTCAAGGCTTTCAAACCCGCGTAGGATATTAATTCGTAGGGGTGTCCTTCCGCGGAAGGACGCCCCTACGTCGAACAAATCCTAAGCAGCGGGAACCTGCTGGCCGTTGCTTGGCTGACCGCTAATTTGCTGTCCCCCTGTTTCAAGCCTCAGAGAATCAAGGCCTTTGCGCACCTGTCCCAAGACCTCCGCTAGATGCGCCTCCAGGTTGAACAGCACCTCGCGCGCATACTGATCGGCCCCTTCGCGGCGAGTGCCAGTTACGCTTTCGGCTTCGTTCAGTATTCGGTAAGCTCTTCGCTGTGCGTCCTGAACGATCTGATGAGCTTCTATCCCCGCTTCCTCTTTGATCCCCTCGCCCTTGGCTTCAGCCACCTTTAAGACTTCAGAATCGCTAACCTTGGACTCGTGCTCCTCTTTAGCCGTGGTGGTCAATGAAGCTGCCTGTTGCTCGGCAGCCCCTTTGATTCGCTGGGCTTCAAGATACGCCTGGTTGATAATGCTATCCTTCTGTCTGAGAATCTCATCCGACTCTTGAATGTTTGCCGGAACAGAGCTTCGCATCTCATTTCCCATCTCAATGAGGCGTTCTATTTGGTCGATATCCACCATCACCTTTCTGCGGAACCCAGGCACTCGTGTTCCAGTGTTGGCTAATTCGCGTAGCTCGTCGATTACATTTGTGATGTCGATGGCGCTCCCCCTTTCCTGGTACTATACCGTGCGTCTAATCGGGCGAATTGACTTTAGCTTTCAGCGCCTCAGAGACGTGTGATGGCACGAGGTTGTCTATGTTACCCCCTAGAGCGACCACTTCTTTGATGCGGCTTGAAAAGACAAACTGGTATTCTAACGAACTCATCATGCATACGACATCGATGTCTGAAGCGAGATTTCGCCACATCAGCGCCATTTCAAACTCCATTTCGAAATCGAACCCGGCCCTCAACCCTCTTAAAATGAACTCAGCGCCTAGATTGCGAGCGACTGTCGGCGCTAGCCCGGTGAAGGGCAACACCTTAACGTTAGGCAGGTGGGCGACAGCCTTCCTGAAAAGCTCGACTCGCTCATCTGTCGTGAACATGAGGGACTTGGGAGGAGCGTCGTACACGCAAATCAATAATTCATCGAATAGCTTCGATGCTCTGGTCGCAACATCGACGTGGCCGTTATGCGCCGGATCGAAGCTGCCCGGATAGATGGCTTTAGCCATTAGTATCTCCAACCTTATAGAATGAGACGGAGGTATCGCCGTAGCGTCGGCTGCTTACCTGTACCAGTCCGTCATACCTTTCTGCCATTGCTGTGCCGTAGCGATGCTCTGCTACCACGACACTGTTTTGTTTTACCAGGCTATGCCTGCTTAACCCGTCCATCAGATTTGCCCACGGAAGCGTATCGTAGGGTGGGTCGGCGAATATCAGTTCGTACGCTTCTGGCAAGGAGTCCAGGATATTCTCCACTCTGGCCCTGTACACCTTGCCCTTATTTTCCAGAGACAACTCACGCAGGCTTTCGCCTATCTGCTGACATCGTCTGCCGTTTGCCTCGACAAAGTCCACCCAAACAGCTCCCCTGCTCAAGGCCTCTATGCCGAGCGCTCCGGTGCCGGAGTATAGGTCAAGCACTCGCACGCCCTCCACCGCGTCTGCCCCAAGGATTGAGAAGATGGCTCCACGAACCCTGTCTGACGTAGGTCTAAGGTCACTGCCTCTGTATGAGCCAAGCCTGCGACCTCTGTGTTCGCCACCCGTGATCCTAACGCTCATGGGCTGCTGGGCCTCCGTTGGAGTACTGCATCGGCTTAAATACAGCTATCCCGCCCTCGCTTCGATACCCTCGTCTCACCCTCACAAAACATTCCAAGTGGGAGTTTACAGCCTAGCCTGCGCGAATGCTAGCATGACCTGATTGCGGGGTAAAGCAAAATCAAGAGCAATTTTCAGAAAAGTTCAAGATTCTGCCTCGTTTTTATTCTGTAGTAATAGAGGAGGCCGAGAACAAGGAATCCCTTTGTTCACACGAGAATGCCAACAGGTTTCGGGAAATGCTATGCAAGAGATTTACAAGATGGCACATGCTGAGTAGAATGTCAGCACGGCTGAGAGAGAAGCCTCCGAAAACCGGCGGCCTTTCAGTCTTGTTGGTTGTTCGGGAGTATTGCCATGGCACAAAGGGAGACTTATCTCACTCCAGATGGCCTGAAGCAACTGCAAGAAGAATTAGACCATCTCAAAAATGTCCGGCGTGGCGAGGTAGCTGATCGCATTCACAAGGCTCACGAATCTGGCGGGAACGTAGATAACGCTGAATATGATGAAGCCAAGAATGCGCAGTCGTTCGCCGAGGGACGCATCCGAGAGTTGGAGAACATACTCGCCAACGCGGTTGTGGCTCCCAAAGGCCGCAAACAAAAGGACTCGGTGGGCATAGGCTCTTCGGTAACTGTTGAAAACGCACGGGGCACGAAGCAGAGCTACAGAGTCGTCGGAAGCGCCGAGGCCGCGCCCTTGGAAGGCAAAAATTCCAACGAGTCCCCGGTAGGGCATGCCCTTTTTGGGCACAAAGTCGGGGATGAAGTGGAAGTGAACGCTCCTTCGGGAGTCGTCAAACTCACCATCACCAGAATTCGCTAGAGCGTCAATTCCAGGAGGGCCTCGTAACCGTGGCAGATGAAGAGAATGAACTGGTCAAGGTGCGCCTCGAAAAACTAGAGAGGCTCAGGGCTAGAGGAATAGAGCCGTACCCTAACAACTATGACCGCACACATACCAGTCAGGAGGCCACAGCCCTTTTTGAGACCGAGGAGAGTCGACAGGGACAAGACACTCGCACGGAAGAGGTATCCGTTGCCGGGCGAATCGTTGCTCTTCGAGGCATGGGAAACGCGACCTTTGCCGACTTGCTCGATGGATTCGGACGGATACAGGTGTTGTTTCGGCGCAACGTGCTTTCGGATACTTACGAAATTCTGCAAGACTTTGACCTGGGCGACTGGCTGGGAGTTCGCGGCCCGTTGTTTAGAACCCGCACGGGCCAGATAACCCTCGAAGCCCAGGAATTCACGATGCTTTGCAAGTCGCTGCGGCCATTGCCTGAGAAGTGGCACGGTCTCACCGATGTCGAGATACGGTACAGGCAGCGATACCTCGACCTTATTGCCAACGAAGAAGCGCGCCGCGTCGCAACTCTACGCCCTCGAATTATAAGCGCGATGCGCCGCTTCATGGATGAACGCGGCTTCGTTGAGGTGGAGACGCCGATTCTGGTTCCAGTCGCCGCCGGAGCGATGGCCCACCCGTTCATCACTCACCACAATAGCCTTGACCGCGATCTGTACCTTCGCATCGCCACCGAGCTTTACCTCAAGCGGCTCATCGTCGGCGGAATCGAAAAGGTCTACGAGATTGGCAGGGTATTCCGCAACGAGGGCGTAGACCTTCAGCATAACCCGGAGTTCACCATGATGGAGAGCTACGAGTCGTTCGTGGACTACAATGACGTTATGCGGATGGTCGAGGACATGGTGTCCAGTGTGGCGCAGGTTGTTCTTGGCACTGCCGTCATCGAGTTCGATGGCAATCGCATCGACTTCACACCGCCATGGCCCAGGCTCAGTCTGCGTGACGAGATTATCAAGCACAGTGGAATCGACTTCCTTGATTATCCTGACATCGAATCTTTGAGCACTGAGATGAAGCTTGTGGGCGTGGACGTGAGCCAGCAGGTAAGCTGGGCCGGCCTGCTGGACAAGCTAATCTCCACAAAGGTGGAGCATCACCTTGTGCAGCCGACGTTCCTCGTTGACTACCCTGTGGCGATGTCGCCTCTGTCCAAGAAGAAGAAAGACGACCCGAGAGTCGTCGAGCGCTTCGAGGGCTTCGTGTCGGGTATGGAGATATGCAACGCCTTCACCGAGCTTAACGACCCCATCGACCAGCGGCGACGCTTCGAAGATCAGGAAACCCTGCGCGCCGAGTACCAGGAAGAGGAGATGGACAGGCTAGACGAGGATTTCCTGGTAGCTATCGAACACGGTATGCCACCGGCAGGTGGCCTTGGCATGGGTATCGACCGCCTGGCGATGCTTCTCTCCGGCCACCATAGCATCCGCGAGGTAGTGCTTTTTCCGCAGCTACGCACCAGATAGATAAGGGTTTAGGGTAAAGGGTTTAGGGAAAGTGCCCCAACCCGACCCTAAACCCTTTACCCTAAACCCTTTACCCCCGTCCGTCTCTTGCATCATTCGTGTTAGTTATGTAAAATAACGAAATGTTGTAGTGCCTTGTATGTCTGTACAATGGTGGTCGGCATTAATATTCAAGAGACGATATGCGCATCAAAGAGATAGCCCAGACAATCTCCGGCAAGAGGGAAGACGAGGCGGCCTCAAAGCATACTTTTTGAGAGGCGCGCTGGGTATATTCTCTATCAGAATCGCGTCTATAATTGCGCTCTTTGCGTTAAGCGTGCTGCTGGCTCGTACGCTCGGCGCGAAGGGATTCGGAGTCTACGCATACGCCACAGCGCTGGTGACCCTATTGGGCATCCCAACGAACGCAGGCGTGCTTCAGATGCTTGTTCGCAACATAGCGGCCTACCAGACACAATCGGCGTGGGGTCTGACGCAAGGTCTGCTGCGTCGGGCGAACCAGGCGGCGCTACTCGTCTCTATTGGTCTGGCATTGTTAGTAGCTATCATCGCTTGGAGCCTGAAAGATCGTTTCGACCCTCAGTCCGTCGGAGCGTTATGGATCGCTCTCATCATGCTTCCCATAGCGGCACTCACTCGAATCAGGATAACAGCCCTACGTGGGCTTCATAAGGTGGTGGTCGGGGAGTTGCCTGACGCTCTGGTACGCCCTCTTTTGCTTGTCGCTCTGATAGGGGGAGCTTACCTGCTTCTTGGAAGCGACTTCAGTGCGATATGGGCTGTTGGCCTGCATGTGATGGCTGCTGGAGCTGCCTTTGTTGTCGCGGTGGTGCTGCTAATGCGCCATCTTCCTCAGACCGTCAAGGAGGCATCCCCTAATTATGAGACACGGGCGTGGGCACAAAGTGCGATGCCTTTGTTGTTCGTAGGTGGCATGCAGGTAGTGAATTACCAGACGGACATCATTATGCTGGGCGCTTTGAAGGGGGCCGAAGCTGCCGGTGTGTACAGGGTCGCCACTCGTGGAGCAGAGCTTATCCTGTTCATCCTGGTGCCAGTTCAAATAGCGTTGGCCCCCATTATCGCAAGCTTGCATGCCACCGACGACATGAAGCAACTACAGCGCTCTGTTACGTTCAGCGCCAGGATAGTTCTGTTGCTCTCTCTGCCTTTGGGGTTGGGATTCATCTTATTTGGCCGGTGGTTCATGCTGGTCTTCGGTCAGGAGTTTACGCAGGGCACGACCGCTCTGTCGATTCTGGCTGCAGGCCAGCTTATTAACGTGAACGTGGCAATGGGTTCGGTCGGCTTTCTGCTCACGATGACGGGACATGAACGCGACGCCGCCATCATCGCAGGTATCGCCGCGTCAATAAACGTAGCGCTCAATGCCATACTGATACCTCGATGGGGGATAGAAGGGGCGGCAACCGCAACCGCAACCAGCCTGGTCATATGGAACGTCCTGCTGGCTATGTGGGTGTATCGAAGGCTGGGAATTCATACGACTGCGCCGGGAAATATCAGTCTGAGGAGGGGTGCGTGAGGAGCGCAGGGGATGATGAATCCAGTGATGTTCTCAGAAGCGGGATGATGAAGGTCATGATCGTGTGTTCTCGCTACGGCCCTCCT
This sequence comes from Dehalococcoidia bacterium, assembly GCA_965206395.1. Classification (GTDB taxonomy): domain Bacteria; phylum Chloroflexota; class Dehalococcoidia; order Lucifugimonadales; family CATOSD01; genus CBDBJK01. The sequence continues at coordinate 297,519 of CBDBJK010000036.1, read as the reverse complement.
TGGGATGAGGGTGTGAAGAACATGGTAAGAGTTATGGAAGAACGACTAACGGATTTAGGGATAACTACGAAGGTCTTCTCGAAGGATAGCGGTAAGGATCAAAGTGCTGAGAACCCCGCTCGTTGGGTGCTTCCCTGGATTCTCATTAAGCTCATGGTTTTCTGGTGGAAAGCAGCTAGAGAGGCGCGGCAGCAAAATGTTGATGCCATCCATCTAATCAGCGATGTCTCCCCCATCGTAGGTCTTAAATGCTTCATTATCAGAACTTTGTCTGGTGTTCCGCTTTTGCTTCACGTTCCTGGGCGGGGAGATTTAGTTTTCGGATATAGGTTCCTTCTACGTGCAGATCAGATTATCACGGGCGGCAGTTACCTTAGAGAGTTTTTCCCAGAGTCGCTCGATTTTCCGCCCCTGTCTCCTCATATGAACAGCATAAGCGATGAAAAGGATGCAGAACATAATCAGATTCGCGATAGCCATTCGCCCAAAGGCAGTGTTTTATATCTCGGAGCTATGGAACCGGCGCGTGGGGTGCACACTTTAGTAGACGCTGTGGCTCTGCTTAAAACGAGAATCGAGCCAGGCGATTTGATTGTTACCTTGGCCTGGAATGGTTATGGCGAAGCTGGCTATAGCGAACAGATAAGGGAAAGGATCAAGAAGCATAACCTGGTAGATTGGTTTCGTTGGGAACGATCAGTGGATGATCCGGGGATTCTCTATCGGGAACACGATCTGGTGGTGATACCAAGAGCCTTCCCAACCAGGATGGGATTCCCATTGCGTCTCATAGAGGCTATGAGTTACGGCAAACCCGTCATAGTCTCTGACATGGGTGAAATGCCTGTCATAGCGAAGGGGTGTGGAATCGTTTTTCAACATGAGGATTCCAGTAGTTTAGCTGACGCCCTCTATCTTCTGATAACGAATTCAGAGTGCTATAAGAAATACGCTAAAAATGCATATCGCAAGGCTTTGGAGTACAATCCTTCCCAAACCGTGCTTTCGCTTGTAGAGCTTTACAAGGAGCTTGCCCGACATGGTTAAGGAGTTTTATGACGAGCTAGCGGAGAGGTACGACGACCTCCGATATGGGAGCACGTACCTTCGTCGGGTAGCCGAATTAGAGCACAGCTTCATTCAGACACATTTGAAGGATGGGAATTGCCTAGAGGTGGGCGCAGGCACTGGTCGTGTCACCAAGTTCTTGCTCGACAACTTAAGGCAAGTGACCGCAGTCGATGTATCCCCTCGAATGTTGGAAAGGTTAAAAGCTAACCTCTCAGGATACAAAAACTTGACAACCAATGTTATGGATATTCATGAGCTGAATTCCATAGAAGGCTACGGAACCTTTGATATCGCGGTTTGCCTGAGAGTCCTACCCCATCTAGAGAACCCACTTGATGCCCTTAAACAACTGCGCGGAGCTGTATCGGAAGAAGGGACCGTTATTATCGACCTGTGGAACTCATGGGGCTACCGGGCCATTTTGGAGCGCCTTCGCCTTAAGGGGTCTCCTGTATACACTCATTACAATTCCGAGAAAGAGATGCGAGCCATCATAGACGAAGCTGGGTTGAGCATTGTGAAATACCAAGGGATAGGGTTTCCTCCCTTCAGGGTTTGCCTGCCGCTAGAAGCAAATCCTCGATTCGGTCTAGGCCACTTCGTCCAAAGATTCATATGGGTTTGTCAACCGCGTAGGAATGGCAACAAGTGAGAGAAATTTGAAGATGGTCATAATGCTTGTTGGGAGGATGATGTAGTTGATTGGTTCTTCGGTCCGACGTGGCTTGACTCAGACGGCGTCCGGGCATGACAACCAGACCGCCCATCGAAAGTCTGTTGGAATTCTGGGCTACCTGATTGTCGGGTACGTCTTCTTTTTGCCTGTGCAATTCAACTCCAACATTGGGTTTCGGATTGCGCCTTCTGATGTCTTTCTGCTCGCATTCGTCTTGCTGAGCCTGCCTCAACTTAGAGTTATTCCCCGTGCATGGACTCCAAGCTTGTGGGCGCTGCCGCTAATGTTTGCCGCAGGCGCGCTGGTTGCGACTTTGAGGACTGGCGAAATCACCAGGTACGCTATCGTCAACAAAGAGATAGGACTTGTGTTGCTTTTGTCCTCCTATCTGGCGCTCACTTCGTTTGCCGTCAGTTGGGAGCGCGTTCGATGGCTGCTGCGGGTGTTCATTCTTGCAGTCGTATTGAACACTATTGTGGGCGTGGGTGAGTTTGCGATGGCAAATCTGTCTGGCTATCATGTCTCATGGCTCAACTTCGGAACGGACAGGGTGGCAGGCTTGCTGGTTGATCCTAACGCCTTCGGTGGGCTTCTGGTCGTAGCCCTCGTCATTCTCCTCGCAGGCTCTTACGCTCGCCCTCGCCTGGTAAATCCCACCTGGGGATTGGTTACAGCCTTGATTCTCGTCACCGGTATAATTCTGACATCTTCGCGTTCGGCATGGCTGGGTCTGGCCGTGGCCCTGTTGATAATAGTGGCATGGAGGCCTCGCCTTGTTTTAAGGCTGGGCATTTTGTCTGCAATCGCAGGGGTGGCATTGCTTGCGATATTCGGAATGGAATTCTTTCAGTTTGCAATCGATCTGGCTACTCGTCAAACTCAAATCGGGCAAAGAGCGGACCAGATCGGGGTGGCGTATAGCTCATTTCAGCAGAGTCCAATCTGGGGTGTAGGTCTTGGAACAGTCCGTTCTGAGGGACTGTTCGTTCACAATACGGTTGGTTGGTTTGCCGGGGAATTTGGGCTGATCGGAATTATCGTGTTCACTGGCCTTGCCTTTGGGATTCTCTTGAAAGGCGTATCTGCATATGCATTGGCTGAGAGGACGTACAAACCTCTGATATTAGGATTGATACTGGCGCACGTGGTCATGCTCGGCTTTTCGCTTGGCATTGAGGCGCTTTACCAGCGTCACTGGTGGCTGGTAATGGCGCTGATAGGTTCAAGCTACGTTCTCGTCAAACAGCACAAGGAATACGCTGGTAACCGGACTGGCGTACAGGAAGTTATGGAAGGAAACGCTGGCGCTCATGGCTAGGTTTGGCGGGGCACTGGTTGTCGGTTGGAGCTGAAGCTCAATGAGAATACTTTACGTTATAACAGCAGCAGAGTTTGGCGGCGCTCCCAACCACGTGATCAAGCTCATGGAGCATATGGTGGAGCAGGGGCATACCGTCGGTCTGGTCGCCGCCCCTGAGCCGAGACTGATGGAAGAGGCCGAAAAGCTTGAGGTGAGCGTCTTTCCAAATCCTCACTTCGTTGGCTTCGGAAAGCCTGTTGAAGACATCAAATCGCTGTGGGGTGTGTATCGGGCAATCAAGAGCTTCAAGCCTGATCTGGTTCATGCCCACAGCACTAAAGCAGGCTTCGCGGCGCGGCTATGCTGCTTCGTATTGAGATTCAAACCAGTTCTGTTCACCGCTCATGGCTGGGCGTTCATTGAAGGGCGGCCGTACTGGAAGCGCTGGCTCCTTGCCCAGGCCGAACGTCTTGCGGCAAGGGCGACCACCAGGATCATCTGCGTTTCCGAGCATGATCGAGAGCTTGCGCTTCAGTTTGGTGTAACGCGCCAAGACAAGCTAGTGGTCCAACATCATTGAAATGAATACCATGATAGTCATTGTTCCTCTTGGGGGTTCAATCGTAACGTTGAACCGAGGAGGAACCATGATGTCTACCAAGAAGTACCGTATCAGACTGACTACCGACGAACAACAGGAACTCAACGCCTTGGTCTCACGCGGTCGGGCTGCGGCGTACAAACTGAGGTGGTACCCAAAAACTAGACAACTGGCTAAGAGAGAGTCCAGCTCCTAAAATAACCGGCAACTAACCGACGTGAAGGAGCAGGACATGAAGCAGACGAGGAATAAGCACAGTCCGGCGTTCGAGGCCAAGGTGGCCCTGGCCGCCCTTGCGGGGGAAGGGACCATCGCCCAGCTGGCCAGCCGATTTGAGGTCCATCCCAGTCAGATTCACGCCTGGAAAAGGGCCCTGGTGGAAGGAGCCCCGGAGCTATTTGCCACCAATCAGAAATCCCAGGAGAAAGCCAAGGAAGCTCAGATTAACCACCTCTACCGGCACATCGGCCAGCTGAAGGTGGAACGCGATTTTTTGTCGGAAAGGTCCGGTCTATGAGTCGCAGCATACGGCGAGCCATGATAGACCGAGACCACCAGCAGCTGTCTTTGGTGCGTCAATGTATCCTGCTGGACGTCAGCCGGGCCTCGGTGTACTACCGGCCGGTACCGACCAGGGCAGAAGACCTGGAGTTGATGGCCCTGATGGACCGTCAGTATTTGAAGACCCCCTTCTACGGCTCCAGGAAGATGAAGGCCTGGCTGCTGCAACAGGGCTATCTGGTGAGCCGAAAAAGGGTTCGAAGGCTGATGCGGTTGATGGGTCTGGAAGCCATCTACCGGCGTCCCAACACCAGCAAACCAGCGCCGGGACACCGGATCTTTCCCTATCTGCTGAAGGGAGTGGAGGTTAATCGGGTCGACCAGGTCTGGGCCGCGGACATCACCTACATCCCCATGGCGAAGGGCTTCCTGTACCTGGTGGCCATCATGGACTGGCACAGCCGGCACGTGCTGGCCTGGAAGCTCTCCAACACCATGGACACCAGCTTCTGCGTGGCGGCGTTGGAGGAAGCCCTGGGTAAGGGACGACCGGAGATATTCAACACCGACCAGGGGAGTCAGTTCACCAGTGAGGCCTTTACCCAGACGTTGCAGGAGCAGAGGGTCCAGGTCAGCATGGATGGTAAGGGTAGGTACCTGGACAACATCTTCGTGGAGCGGCTGTGGCGGAGCATCAAGTACGAGGAGGTGTATCTGAAAGCTTACCAGACCGTCGCCGAGGCCCGAACTGGGATCAATGCCTACCTGGAGTTCTACAACCGGCAGAGGCCTCACCAGGCTTTGGGCTACCGGACCCCAGCAGAGGTGTACCAACATGGCCAGGAAGAAAGGGGAGCAGCAGCTGAAGAAGCAGGGCTGCCATCGGGCTTGGTGAAACCTAGCGCAGGGGTGGGAGACTCTCTTAATTTAGCCCTCGTGCTGTCTTAATAATGGGGTCCACCTTACACCACCATACGAGTCCAATAGAACATTTAAGGAAACTCTATCCCTAAGCGAGACAGTGCCTCGGTCTTCCCTATTTGAGAAATCAGGTGAAACTGGGCCAACATAAGGCTTAAGCATATAAAGAAAGGCGCTGAGGCGGCCCACTATCCTCTCCCAGAGTTCCATATTCGCTGCCGGGATGACTCCTACGTGCCGTTGTGTGATTGGAGTAACCATGTAGCTCCTTCCTTTCCTGATACATTTCGATTGTCTAGCTAGTGGTCCAACATCATTGAAATGAATACCATGATAGTCATTGTTCCTCTTGGGGGTTCAATCGTAACGTTGAACCGAGGAGGAACCATGATGTCTACCAAGAAGTACCGTATCAGACTGACTACCGACGAACAACAGGAACTCAACGCCTTGGTCTCACGCGGTCGGGCTGCGGCGTACAAACAGACCCATGCGCGCATTCTGCTGATGAGCGATGAGTCACGCTCGGACGGGGGAATGAAGGACGCGGACATCACCAGCGCGCTCGGTGTGGGACAGTCAACGGTCGAGCGAATACGCAAGCGCTGTGTGGAGGAGGGGGTCGAGTCTGCGCTGAATCGCAAAAAGCAACTGCGTCGGCGTCAAAAGAGACTGGACGGCGAAGGTGAAGCACGGTTGATAGCGATGGCCTGCGGGGAACCGCCGGAGGGGCGTGCCAGTTGGACCCTGAAGCTGTTGGCTGACCAGTTGGTCGAGTGTGAGATAGTCGGGACCATTAGCACCGAGACGGTTCGCCAGGCGCTTAAAAAAAAACGAACTGAAGCCGTGGCTGAAGCAGAGTTGGTGCATCCCGCCCGGTCAGAGCGCGGAGTTTGTGTGCGTGATGGAAGACGTATGGAAGACGTACTGGAGGTCTACCAACGGCCGTACGATGGGAATGAGGTTCTGGTGTGCATGGATGAGACGAGCAAACAGCAAGTCAAGGAGACGCGAGTGCCGCGTCCCGCAGCGCCCGGCTTATCGGCGGCATACGACTACGAATACGAGCGCAATGGAGTGAGCAGCCTGTTCATGCTGTTTGCACCGTTGGACGGATGGCGCCGAGTCGAGGTCAGAGAGCGTCGCACGAAGGTGGACTGGGCGCATGTGATAAAGAAACTGGTCGACGAGGACTACCCTGACAGAGACCGGATCGTGCTGGTAATGGACAATCTCAACACTCACAAGCTGTCCTCGCTATACGAGGCATTCGAGCCTGCTGAGGCGAGGCGTATAGCTGAGCGACTGGAGATACACTACACTCCCAAACACGGGAGTTGGTTGAATATGGCGGAGATAGAGATCGGTGTGCTGGCTCGACAGTGCCTGGACCGACGGATTGCCAATCAAGACATCCTGCGCGGCGAGGTCAATGCTTGGCAGAATCAACGCAACCGGGATGTGATACGAGTGGATTGGCGCTTCACTACCGAGGATGCGCGCATCAAGCTAAAGTCACTCTACCCATCAATACAAAAACGTTGAACCACTAGTTTCATGGTCTAGATAATCAGTTTTTGGCATCCTTTGAGCGCTGCTTCCCTCCGTGCACCGACGGCTCGGCGCACCACTTGGCGGCAAGGCGACGAACGGCTTGGTAGACGCTTTCCTCGAAGTCCAGCAGATCGCAGACCACGCGGCGGTCTAAGAGGGCACGGTTAGGGTCGGCGTCTGCCAGATAGGCGGGCTTCAGTTCTTTGTCCCGAAACTCGTTGAAGATCATCTCCGCCATGAGCAACTGCTCGTCGCTGAGGGCGCGGAAGTCCAGCACGGGCAGGGATTCTGCGGAGCGGATAGTCATACCAGCCTTGCTTGACTGCTGGCGGCTAGAATGCCACCAGTGTGACAACAAGCCCAGTGTACTGTTGCCCCAAATCGCAAAGGCGTAGTCGTATCTATTGTCGTCGAAAATAGCGTTGGGCCACACCCTACCGCCGATGGATTCCAGTTCGGTGAACGCAACGGCAAGAGGTTGGGACCCAAAGGTAAAGTCAAGGTTTAGATGGGCTCGACTTGCGGTGCTCCAAACGACGGCCGCCTTCGTCTCCATCCCTTGCCGCACGACCAACTGTGAGTCAGGCATGCAAACCATGCGAGTCTCATTCTGGGCATCGTGGTTCCAAAGGGAAGGATATGTAGCAGTTGGGCTAGGAGCTACCTTGGAGAATGGACCACGAGGGACTGGGCCGGTGATGTCACGGTGAACAAAGCCCAGTTTGCCTATGTCGCTTAGCGATGCTACCTTCAACTCAACAGGGGATCCGCTGCCGGGAAGCCACAGTTGGGACTGGGACAAGGCATAGGCAGTTTGAGCTAGAGAATAGTCGGCCAAGCGTACTGCGCCCCAATTTCCCCCGTCTGGATCGCAAGGCGTGGTCAACACTTCACCGGTCAACTCATCCCCAACCAGCAGGGAAGTCCCACCGTAAGGCCCGCCCTCAATATTCTTGGCATTATCACCACTCGCGATGTTGATTGCCACTGAACTGGCATGAGGAAAACTCCTGGGGCGACGCATCAACGATATGAACTGAGCCCGTTGCGGCGTGGTCTCGGATGGTTCGATTTTGCGGGCGACCACTAGTGGTCCAACATCATTGAAATGAATACCATGATAGTCATTGTTCCTCTTGGGGGTTCAATCGTAACGTTGAACCGAGGAGGAACCATGATGTCTACCAAGAAGTACCGTATCAGACTGACTACCGACGAACAACAGGAACTCAACGCCTTGGTCTCACGCGGTCGGGCTGCGGCGTACAAACAGACCCATGCGCGCATTCTGCTGATGAGCGATGAGTCACGCTCGGACGGGGGAATGAAGGACGCGGACATCACCAGCGCGCTCGGTGTGGGACAGTCAACGGTCGAGCGAATACGCAAGCGCTGTGTGGAGGAGGGGGTCGAGTCTGCGCTGAATCGCAAAAAGCAACTGCGTCGGCGTCAAAAGAGACTGGACGGCGAAGGTGAAGCACGGTTGATAGCGATGGCCTGCGGGGAACCGCCGGAGGGGCGTGCCAGTTGGACCCTGAAGCTGTTGGCTGACCAGTTGGTCGAGTGTGAGATAGTCGGGACCATTAGCACCGAGACGGTTCGCCAGGCGCTTAAAAAAAAACGAACTGAAGCCGTGGCTGAAGCAGAGTTGGTGCATCCCGCCCGGTCAGAGCGCGGAGTTTGTGTGCGCGATGGAAGACGTGATGGAAGACGTACTGGAGGTCTACCAACGGCCGTACGATGGGAATGAGGTTCTGGTGTGCATGGATGAGACGAGCAAACAGCAAGTCAAGGAGACGCGAGTGCCGCGTCCCGCAGCGCCCGGCTTATCGGCGGCATACGACTACGAATACGAGCGCAATGGAGTGAGCAGCCTGTTCATGCTGTTTGCACCGTTGGACGGATGGCGCCGAGTCGAGGTCAGAGAGCGTCGCACGAAGGTGGACTGGGCGCATGTGATAAAGAAACTGGTCGACGAGGACTACCCTGACAGAGACCGGATCGTGCTGGTAATGGACAATCTCAACACTCACAAGCTGTCCTCGCTATACGAGGCATTCGAGCCTGCTGAGGCGAGGCGTATAGCTGAGCGACTGGAGATACACTACACTCCCAAACACGGGAGTTGGTTGAATATGGCGGAGATAGAGATCGGTGTGCTGGCTCGACAGTGCCTGGACCGACGGATTGCCAATCAAGACATCCTGCGCGGCGAGGTCAATGCTTGGCAGAATCAACGCAACCGGGATGTGATACGAGTGGATTGGCGCTTCACTACCGAGGATGCGCGCATCAAGCTAAAGTCACTCTACCCATCAATACAAAAACGTTGAACCACTAGGTTGTGTTGACATTTCATCTGAGCCATATGAGAGCACCGACGAAGTTCAAGAATCCCAGGAAACGCGATGACAGCTTGTCAAAGCGAGAGAAGATATGCCGGTAGTGCTTGATCTTGTTGATGAAACACTCCACAAGGTGGCGCTCTCGGTAAAGGTACTCATCATACTCTCGTGGCGTCTTTCGATTTGACCGAGGTGGAATCACAGGTAACGCGCCCCTGCCCAGGATGCATTGGAGAAAATCCATCGAATCGTATCCCTTATCAGCAATCACATGCTCGGTTTCGAAATCAGCTATCAATGCCTGTGCCTGGGTGATGTCGTGACGTTGACCTGCTGTGAGCTCAAAGCGCAACGGGTTGCCCAATCCATCCACGCTCACGTGGATCTTGGTACTGAACCCGCCTCGGCTCCGGCCAAGAGCTTGGGCCGATTGGCCACCGTTTTTTTGGAGGCTCCAGCAGCACAGGGATGAGCGCGAACCACAGTGCTATCACAGTGCTATCACAGTGATGACACAGTGCTATCAATGATGACATGCTCCATATCGGGGTCTTGCACAAAATGCTGATGCATTCGTTCCCATACACCCTTTTCACACCAGCGTGCGAAGCGCTTATATACGCTGTTCCAGTGACCGTAGTGCTCAGGCAGCGGTCTGGGCATGAGCGCAGAAATTCAAGGATTTTCGACCATTGTTCATTGCGTAATTCAGTCGTTGACATGTATCCATTATGCACCAAATGTCAACACAACCTAGTATCTCCACCACTTAGGCTTGCATTGCTGGTAGAGAACGGGTCCCCGTCCAGTTCCAGCACGAAATCGGTGTCGGGAGGCACATTCGGTTCTATTGCAATGTCCATCCTTCCGATATTGATGTTGAGATCAATTGAACCCACGGTGTATTCAACGCCTCCCACGGTGAACGTAGCGTCCGGGGGGGAAAGCGACCCTTCCGGATCATTGTCCTCATCCCCTTTGCTGTACTCGAGAACGATTGCGGAGCCACCCACCGTCATGGTCCCCTCCCAGAACGCCGGCAGAGAGTCACGGGCGGTGGTGAACAGGGCCCGCTCCGTCCTGTCGGTGGGGAAGTCGCGGTCCAGGGACGCCAGCACCTGGTAGGAGGCGCGGGGGGGCAGGCCGGTGAGGGTGAACTCGACCTCGCTGCCGTCGGCGGGCAGCTCCACCTCCACCACCCGGAACTCCTCCTCCTCCACCGGCAGAAGGGTGCGGTAGGCCAGGTACAGCGGCCCCTCGGCGAGGTAGCCCCGGAAGACCGACACCTCCAGCGTCGCCTCCGTCCGCTCCACCGACGCGGCCCTCGCCCGGACCGCCCGCGGCGTGAAGTCGTAGGTGTGGACATTGGGGCCACCGGCCTGCGACGCCCACAGGACGCGGCCGTCGGACCAGATGCCCCAGGGGTTGTCGTTCGCGGCGGACAGGTCGAAGTCGTGGACCGGGGCGTGGCGGCGGGCGGAGATGTCGTAGGCGTAGAGCTTGCCGTCCCACTGGTCCGCCACCCAGAGGACCGTGCCGTCGCCCCACATGCCCATGCCGTGTGAATTTTCCACAAACCGTGGGATGTCCTTGCCGGCGTTGACGGCGCCGGTGTCCACGTCGTAGGCGAGCAGCGCTGTGAGGAGGGCGCCGCCCCATACCCAGACGGTGCCGCCGCTGCCCCAAAGGCCGGAAGGAGTGAATTTATCCGATGTCAGCCCGTGGGTCTGGTCTTGGGCTGAATCGAAGAGCGGCTCGATGTCCTTGTCCGGGTCGCGGGCGCCGGTGGAGCGGTCGTAGGCGAAGAATTTATCAGCGTGGAAGTCCGCCACCCAGAGGGTCTCGTCGTTGCCCCAGATGCCATTGGGCTGGGCGTTATCCGGAGCCAGGGCGATGTCCCGGTCCGGGTCGCGCAGGCCGGTGGACCAGGTGTAAGCGCGCAGCGTGGCGCCAGATTCATCCGTCGCCCAGAGGGTGGGGCCGTCGCCCCACAGGCCCGTGGCGCTGTGGCCCGCCGAGAGACTCAGCCCGGGCGTCGCCGGGGCCGCCGGCGGCCTGGGATGGAAGTTGTAGACGAAGACCTGGCCGGCCTTGGCCTGCACCACCAGCAGCTCGCCGCCGCCGGCCCACAGGCCCCAGGGGTTATTGTTGTTCCCCCCGCTCAGCGCCGTCAGGTTGACGTCGTTGCCGGGGTCGCGGGCGCCGTCGGCGTGGTTGTAGGCGTAGAGCTTGTCCGAGCTCGAGTCCGCCACCCAGAAGGTGTGGCCGTTGCTCCACACCCCGGTGGGCGCGATGTGGTGCCGGTGCAGGTCGATGTCCCGGCCCGGAACCCGGGCGCCGGTCTCCAGGTTGTAGGCGAACAGGTCGTCCCGGCCCGAGTCCGCCACCCAGGCGATCACGCCCAGCCCCGCCATTCCATAAGGGCTGCCGTTGGCCGGGTCCAGGGCGATGTCCTTTTCGGGGTAGCGGGCCCCGAAGTCCGGGCCGGGGGTCCCGTCGGCGTTGGCGTCCAGGCTGAAGGCGTAGAGCATGCCGTCGTTCGCGTCGGCCACCCAGAGGGTCTCGCCGTGCCCCCAGACGCCCCTGGCCTCCACCAGACCGAGGACCCCGATGATGTCCGCGGGCGGCCCGATGGCCTCCTCGGTGGCGAAGACGATGTCCTTCTCGGGCCGGCGGCTCATGTCGGAGCGGCGGTAGGCGTAGAGCTGTTCGGAGTTTAGCGGGCCTAGTAAGACTGAATTGCGAACTTTTCGGTGGGTGGTGTCACTGTAACCAGTAGGTCGAGGGTGCAGCCGGCCGTTAGGTCCCGCTAGAAACCGGTCTTTGGACACCCAGGGTGAGGAACTGGATTGTGTCGCGTCTAGGTGCGCGCGCCTCAACAAGTAGGGACAATCTCTTGTGGTTTGCCCCGGGAGCAGTTGTCGTCGCCAGAGCTTCGACAGCGATGAGGCGAAATGGGCCCGGGGTCTCGTTGCCAAGCCTCTGGACGAAGCCGCAGTCAACTTCCTTCACCTTTGGGGATACGTACACCGAGGACGACGTATCACAGCCCTACGGGAGCAGCTAAGGGCAGCCCTCGCGACGCACCTCGCCCACCAGGCGCGCTAACTCTGCTACTTGGGATCTGTTCATCCGTGAATTCGACAAGAAAGCGCTCCAGCCGATGAATCGCTTGCCCAGCAAGTCCCCACAGTAGATGTGAGCGCCGAGATCATCGACCTTCCTCTTGTCGAATCGCACCTTGAACGTACGCTCGAACTGCTCTACGACGGTCTTGCCTGAGGTTACGTCAATAGGTGTGTAAACGACATCAGGCGGCGACCTTCTCAGCCGTTGATTCAATGGCGATTCCATCCGCATACTGTGCACCGAGATAGACGTCTTCGATCAACTCAGGGGCCTTCAGACGCCTGAAGCGCTGTTCGGCGACCATCAACATTTTCCAGATCACCGCTATCGCCCGATCGACCCTCTTGTAGCGCTTGGCGGCATCGGTCCGAAGTCTGAGCGCAGCGAAGGGTGACTCCACCGGGTTCGTCGTGCGAAGGTGCCCCCAGTGCTCCTTTGGGAAGTCATAGAAGGTGACCATGCGGTCCCAGTCCCGCTCCAAGGCCTCTGAGGCCGCCTCGTAGGAATGGTCGCCGCACCACCTGGTGAACACCGTCCTGAGCCGCTCAGCCTCTGTCCGAGTCTGGGCGTAGGGGATGGTACGCACCATGAGTTTGGCCTGGTCCTGCTGTCGCTTTGGAAGCCTGTCCAGTACGTTTAGGATCTTGTGGTTCCAGCAGCGTTGCTCTGCCGCCTGAGGATAGACGTTGCGCAGAGCTCCCCAGATGCCCAGATGTCCGTCTCCAAACACCAGTCTTGGGCACTCCAGCCCGCGGCGCCTCATGTCCCTGAGCACATCGGACCAGCTCTCTGTGGACTCCCTGTATCCGGGAATCGCGCTCACTACCACCTTCCTTCCGTCGCTCAGGGCCGCCATCACCACCAGGATCGCCGCCTTCTCCCGCTCAAGACCGGCCTCGACGTAGACTCCACCCACCCACATGTACACCACTTCCAGGTCATCCAGGGGCCTAGCGCGCCATTGTGCAAGCTCATCGTTCCACTTATCCTTCAACCGGGCTACCGTGCTCGCCGATACCGGTGCCTCTTCTCCCAGCAGTCCCCGCACCGCCAGGTCGAAGTCACCTTCGGAAAGGCCATGCAGGTACAACTGGGGGATCAGCTCAGCAACCTTCCTGGTCCTGTTGACGAACAGCGGCAGCAGCCAGCTCTCGAACTCCTCTTCGGTGTTGCGGACTCGTGGCCTCCTCAGCTGTATCGTTCCTGAACTCAGCGTAAGCCTTCGGGGTCTGCCATATCCGTTCCTATAGCCGGTCTCGTTGTCCGACTCAGACCTGCGGGCCGACTTCGCCCTTCCTAGAAACTCCGTCACCTCTTCCTCCAGCAACTCCTGGATCATCCGCTGGACATGGCCTCGCACCCAATCCTCCAACTGCTCCCACTCCGGCCTTGACTCCGACCTGCTCCCAGTGCTTCTCTTTCCCATAGGCGGTGTATCTCCTCTCTTGGGCCTTGAGCCCGTCTTGTTCAGAGAGAGGGTACACCGCCTGACCGTTTACACACTTTTTGAGGGTACCTCCTTTTCCTTGGCAGCTTGCTCCACAGAGGATCCGTGGGCCATTGGACCAGGTCCAGAGAACAGGCCAAGTCGGGGTCGATCAGCGCCATATTTGCCGCCGTAAGTGACTCCGCACACGTTGAGGATCGGCTTCAACATGGTGAAGTACCGATCAGTATTGCGCTCGAAGTATCGCGTTTTCTCCTCCCACACCCGGTTGAGGAATTGTTCGTCTAAGTCGTCTCTGTCCAGGGTCAAGCACTCTTTGGGCAAATAGTCTTTACGGTTCCACGATCCGTGCGGATTGATGCCGACGGTGGCGGCGCGAGCGAAGGTGAAGTGGCCTTCCGCTACGGCGGGAACCGAACCCCCAGGGACACAGCAGCCATCGGGCGGCTTTGCGTTCAGCACTTGTTCTCGTATGTAGTCAGGAATCATCTCCCACCCTCTTCCCGCATCTCAGGGCGGCCCCGGTGTTGTCTTCAGTCAGGGTGGTGGGCCTAAGCATGCTGTACTGCGAACTCGTACCAAGGGTCGCAACGGGCTTTGCCAGAAACCTTGCGCGGCGTTCCTTGGTCAGCTGCCGCGTCTGCACATGCGGCAGCCCGTTACGCCCATCACGATGGGCATGAGGGTGTCGATGACGGCCCAAAATTGTCCGTCGGCCTCGTTGTTGGGAGACAGAGAGCTAAACCAGTTCCAGAAGAACAGGATGAACACAGCAACTGCCCCGTAGAAAACCGCGTTCGCTTCCAGGTAGCGCTTCAGGTCCGCCGAACCGTCGCCATCGACACGGCGCTTTTCCACGTAGCTGGCGGCCAAAGCAATCACCATACCCACCGCCATGAACCAGTTGAGTATCTCCCACACCGTGAATGGCTCGTCTCCGCCCGGGTGGTACAGGGGAGTAACGATAAAGTTTACGGCAACCACAGCCGCAAGCAACACAAGGTAAGCCGCTGCCGCACGAATCAGGATGGACATGCTTTCCTCCTCGACTCAAACTGAGGCTCTCCTCATTAGCCTTAGTAACTATCTCAAAATGGCCAGACGCCACTGTCGCCGGAACCACAGGAGCGCACATGCGAGCTGTAACACACCGAGGTAGTTCGCTGCCTTCTTGTCGTACCGGACCAGGACCGCACGGCACTTGGAGAGCCATGCCAGCGTCCGTTCCACAACCCACCGGCGCGCCGGATACCGCTTGTCGCCAGAGGCGTCCAGCTTCTCCTCGCCGATGCGTCGGATGTGCTCCCTATAGCCGTGTCCGGCGGCAGCCCCACGGCCTGAAGGATTGTCATACCCTTTGTCCAGACACAGGTGTTGGGGTTCCTCCTCGGTGGGCTGTGGTCGTTCGACCACAATGGCGTCCAGGGTCGCCTCCAACAGCTTGGCATCGTGCACGTTTGCTCCCGCAACCACAATGCTCAAGGGGCCGCCCTCTCCATCCACAAGGAGACTGCGCTTGGTACCAGCCTTGCCACGGTCCGTAGGGTTGGGCCCAATCAGGTCCCCCCAAAACGTGCCTTGCCCATGGCTACGTCTGCCGCCTGCCATTCCCAGTCCACGCCATCCAACTCTTCGCACCCCTCCACCAGGGCTCCCCACATTCGGTGCAAGACGCCCGTCCCCACCCACCGTTGAAAGGTGCGATGAATGGTGCTGTCGTCCCCAAGCTCTTTCGGCAATCGGTTCCATTGGCACCCGCTGCGCAGCCGGAAGATGATGCCGTTGAGCATCTGTCGTGGGTCAGAGCGCTTGCGGCCCCGGGCTTTGGGCGGGTCTTCCTCCAGGATGATAGGTTCGATCCGTTCCCAAAGCTCGTCCGGTACTTCCCAGATGGTCTCTAGCGTCTCTTGTTTCCCCATGCGGTCCCTCCCGATGCTTTTGGAGAAACCATACGAATCGTCCTAGAAACCGATCAATGCATTTGTGGTTCAGATTTTGAGATAGTTTCTAAGCGCCGCCATTCGGCGATATTCCACATCTCGCTATCCCAGCCGTCGATCCGAACGCCCTTCAGGGTGTTCAGGTGTGCGGAAACGAAGGCCCGGCTCACCAATGGAATCTCGTAATAGCCCTGCACGTCCATGTCGTGCAGCTGCTTTACCAGTGCCTCCCGCTCCGAGCCGATTTGGGTTTGCTCCAGCTGGGCGTAGAGTCTGTCGTACTCCGGATTGCACGAGCGGGCAATGTTCCCCAAGGCCCAGTCATTGCCCTTGGTCGGGATATGTTTGCAGAGGGGGCCGGATAGGGACTGCTGCGGGTCTATGCCCGAACCGGAAGCGTACATCTGCACGTCGGCGAAGAACCTGCGATACGACGCTTCCTTGTTAGCCACGGGGTCGCCGCCGAAAAAGACGCTGGCATCGTGCTGTACCAGCTCCGTCTCGATGCCTATCCGACGCCACCAACCGCGAACGAGGGCCTGCGTGTCCTGTCGAATAGCATTGACCGAGGTCTGGTAAGTGATCCGCAGGGGCACTCCGTTGTATTCACGGACGCCGTCGCCGTCGGTATCGAGGACACCGTTATCGTCCAGCAGCCGGTTGGCGCCCTCGATGTCCTGGGTCAGGCACCCGTCGTTGGCGGTCGAAACATAAATGGGCGGGCCGGTCAACAGATTGCAGGTGGGCTCCGCAGCGAAGCCGTAGAGGTCCTCCGATATGCGGCTGCGGTCTATGGCCAGCGACATGGCCTGGCGAATGGGCTTGAAGGTCAGGAAGGGGTGGGGGTTTTGTCCATCCAGATACTCGGAGCGATTGTCGCCCAAAGCCGGGTCGGGATTGGTCTGGTTGACGACGATACGCTCCACCAGGCTGGTGAAGGCGACGACCACTGCGCCCAGTCCAGCCGCTTCCATCCGAGTAAGAATCTCCGGCTCCACTTGTGTGTTCCAGGCGTAGTCGGCTTCGCCCCTTTCCATCACGGCGCGGGCCGCCGAAATCGCATCGCCGCCGCCCTTGAGGACTACCCTGTCGAAATAGGGCGCCGGGCCCCGGTAGAAGGGGTTGCGCTCGTAGACGGCCCCTTCGTTGGTCTTGAAACCGGTGATGCGGTAGGGGCCGGTGCCCAGCGGGGCGGTGTTCTGCGCCTCGCAGGTCGTGGCGGCCGCGCCGATGCAGTCGGCAAACTGCGCGCGGCTGATGATGGGCGTTCCGGCGCCAACGAAGGCCCGGTACGGGTAGGGTGTGGGCGCGTCGAAGGCGATTTGGACGGTGAGATTGTCGAGGGCCAGCACGGAGGCGATGCCGTCAAACGAGCTCTCGGCCGTGCATCCCGTATCTTCATCCACGCAATAGAGCCACGTGAAGACAACATCCTCGGCCGTCATGTCGCTGCCATCCGACCACTTCAGGCCCTCCTTCAGCTTCCAGGTAATCGACATCAGGTCCTGGGAAAAGCCTCCGTTCTCGATTGTCGGGATTTGGGCGGCCAGCGCTGGCACGAGGTTGCCGTCCGGGTCGTATTTAGCCAGAGGCTCCAACGTGATTGCTCCGGCATCCACGTCTTTAGTGCCAGCCGACAGGTAGGGTCCAGGCAGAGTTGGAGCCTGCCAATAGAGGATTGTCAGAACTTTCCCCTCTGTTGTGGTTCCTAATGGAGCGATGAAGGCGTAGACGCCGCCGTCCAGGGAGCCCACGTACAAGACGCCGCCGGTAATGGTGTAGGACGGGACACCGTCGAAATAGCCCTTCTGAAACCTCCAGAGCTCTTCCCCGGTTGCCGCATCCAGCGCCCGTAGGTGTCCATCGCTGGACTCTGCATACAGAACGCCGTCGGCCACCATGGGTGACTGCAAGGCCCAGGCCATCGACTCCCGGCTCCAGACGAGCCCGCCGGTGGCGGCGTCAAGGGCGTAGAACCGGCCGGATTCGGAGCCCACGTACACGATGCCCCCGGCAGTCACGGGCGCGGTGTTGATCATCATGCCCGCTTCGTATGACCAGAGGACCTCCCCCGTCGCTGTGTCCAGGGCGTAGATGTGTTCGTCCGGCGAGAAGTAGTAGACGTTGTCTGCGACTACGGCCGGGAAGTCCCTCGCGGGGAACCTCTCCGTCCCGTAGCTCCAGATGAGCGCCCCGGTCGCCTCGTCCAGGGCGTGGGCGGTGTTGAAGGCCGTCAGGTATACGATTCCTCCGATGACTGTGGGTGGAGATTCCACGGGGATCCCGGTATTGAAGCTCCAGACCACCTTTCCGGTTGATGCGTCCAGGGCATGGAACTCGCCGAATCCGCCCGGCACGTAGACCTTGTCGCCCGCAACCGTAGGAGTGAACTCAGGGGTGAACGGATACGGCCTTTCGGCAAACCACAGGACTTCTCCGGTCATTGCGTCGAGGGCGTGGACCCTGTGGTCCCCCTCCGCCAGTGCGCCGAGGTAGACCATCCCGCCACTTACGGTAGGGGAGTACTGCGCCCAGTCGCCGGTGTCGTAACTCCACAGCAACCCCCCGGTCTCGGCATCCAGGGCATACACGTGGTTGTCGTTGGACCCTACGTACACCGCCCCGCCGGCCACGGTTGGGGACGACCTTATGACATCGTCCGTCTCAAAGCGCCACAGCAACTCTCCGGTCTCCGCGTCCAAGGCATACACGTGGTTGTCGTCAGACCCTGCGTAGACCACGCCGTCGGCCACGGTCGGTGCATTGACAACCCAGCCTCCGGTGGGATTGCGCCAGAGCAGGGACTCATCCGCCTGCGGTGGGTCGGGGGGACCGGCATCGCCAGGCAGCATCTGTTCAGGAACACAGCTCAGGAGGCCGACCGTAAACTTCAAGGCTGCAGTGGCGGCGGCAGGGCTGGCGTCCGGCAGGGTACCGGCAACGATATCAGCCACATCGGCGTCCGCCAGCAACTCTCTCAGGCACCCTTCAGCCTCCTCGGTCAGCCCCTCCATCTGCGCAACAAGGGCAGAGAGGAATAATCCGGCGGCTGTTTCCGGAGCGAGGCAGCCGAATATTGACGCCTCCCACTGTTCCGTGTCGCCTTCAGACATCGCACGCCGTTCCAGTGCGGACTCCAGCAGCTCGTCACCCAGTTCGTTTCGGATGCACGACTGTTCGGAGGTGGTGAAGGTGTCGAACAGCTTCCCCCAGAGCGTGCCAGCGTCAATGTCGTACTCACGTATCGCGGGGGCGCCAACCTGCTCCGGCGTTGGGGTCGGTTCGGGTGTGGGAGTCAGCGTGGGGTCTGGTGTCGGCGTTGGCACAGGAGTGGATGTTGGCAGAACTGATGTCGGCGTAGGGGTACTGGTGGTCTGTATAGGCCCGGGCGTTTCCGGAGGCAGGACCGTTGGCGTTGTTGTCGGCCCGTCGTCACATGCCGACAGCAACGCGGCGGCCAGCAAACACAGCAGTCCAACCCATACTATCCGGCATGCGAACCTTCCCAACACACCCCTTACGCGCAAAGTGAACGCCAACTGCTTGTCTCCTTCCTTAGGTAGATCCGCGGCCTCCAAGCTCGTCATATGCCACGTGGGGACGATAGGGCACGCCCACGCGGAGTAATCCTGCCACGACGTAGGTTGGCAAATCAGGGCGCGTAGCTGTAGACAACGGGTAGCCCCGCAATGTCGGTGACGCTGGAATCGGTGTGGTACGCTATTTGTACGCGGCCGGTGCCGCAGTCGCCGAACTCGTCACAGGAGATGACCCCGATGATACCCCTGAAGCCGGAAACTCCGGCCAGCGCCTCCCGGAGCCTGGCCCGGTCGATGTACAGCGTATCTCCGTCGACAACAGAGACCACGTCGATCGCGCGGAGGAGCATCGTGGCCGCGTCGTAGGCGTGGGCCAAATAGGCGGATGTGGACGCCTCGCCGTACCGCTCTCGATAGTCGGCGACGAGCGCCTCGCCGCCCTTGCCGGTCGCCTCGTTCGTGTTGCCGCCGAAGCTCAACTCCGGACCTGGGAAGTAGACGCCCTCCGACTCGGGGATGGCCAGGAACTCGGAGACCAGCAGGGCCGCGCCGCCAATCAGCGTGACGTCCTCAAGCCCAGCGATCTGGCCGACCTGCCGGATGATGGCAGAGCCTTCTTCCTGGAACAGCGGAAAGAAGAGGCCGTCTGGACTGCCAGCCGCAATCCGGGTGAGGACGGGGACCATGTCCGTGTCACCCCTGCTGACAGATGCGACGGCGACCGAGCCGCCAAGCTCCCCGAACGCGGTGGTGAAGGCGCCGGTCAGGCCGGTGGTGTAGGGGTCGCCGTCGTGGATGGCCGCCATCCTGCGCAGGCCGAGATCGTTGTAGGCGAACTGCGCGACTGCGCGCGCCTCGTGCAGATCGTTGCTGGCGGTCCGGTAGTAGCCAGGGTGGTAGTTGGAACCGGCGTTGCCACGAAGGTCGGAGGTCAGCGAAGGGGCCGTATTGGAGGAAGAGATCATCACCAGGCCAGCCTCGCTGAGGATCGGCGAGGCGGCTGTGGCGGCGACCGAGCAGGACGTGCCGATGACGCCGACGACCCGGGGGTCGCCGGTCACCGTATCCGCGGCGGCACGTCCGCCTTCCTCGGTGCAGAGCGAGTCGAGGCCGGCGCCCATCTCGACATCGTGCCCCTTGATAGGGCCATAATCAGCCAACGCCAGTGCCACGCCGCGTTGGCTCGGGGCACCCAAGTCGCCAAGCCCTGTTAGGACGTGCATCGAACGTATCTGGATAGCCTCGCCTCGGGCCACTTCCACCGCTCCCAGATATCCGGACCCCATCGAGTCATCCGGAAACGTTAAGTACTTCGCAGGCGGTTCTATCTCAAGCGGCTCGTTGTAGCCGTGGTATCTGATGGTTATGAGATCGCGCGCCTCATCGTCCACGCCTTCAACAACAATCCTGATCTCCCTGGTCAGGAAGTCATCGGCGCCCACAACCCTGATAAGGTTGCCGCCTAGGAGCCCGAGTCCCTCCATCCCGCTTTCCTGACCGGTCTGATCAGAGACAAGCAGGTAGCCTCTGGTCCCATCGTCAAGGTCTATGGATTCGTTCAGAGTCGCGCTAGCGTCGTTCGGCAGGTGAAGTAATCCGACCAGCTGCACGACGCCCAGGAAATCAGAGTCAGGAGGACTCCCCTTGAACCACTGGTTTGATTCAGGGTCCCGGATGTAGCTGTCCTCTCCTATGACCACCCCGTTCATCTCGATCATCTCACTGTCGGGGTTCAGGGATATCTTGAATCTGAACCTGTCCGGCAGGACAATAGCGCCGCTTATCCGTATGGAGCCCTCCTCTCCAACGCCTTCCACAGGGAAGATAGCCAGCAGATTGAACTCCCCGTCGAAAGAGAAGCTCTCAACCTGCTGCATGGCCTGCGCGTTGCATGAAGAGACCGTTGCGGCATCGCCGAGCATGCCGCCGGGCAAGCAATCCGGAGGAAGGTCTATATCGCCTTCGATCTCGACATCCCGGTCGATCTTGGACGTGGTGTCCGGTGGGGTCGTTGCCGTGGGAGTTGGCGCGCGTGTGGGCGTCGGCGTAGCCGTGGGCGTAGCCGTGGGCGTAGCCGTGGGCGTAGCCGTGGGCGTAGGGACGACGGTCGGTGTGGAAGTCGGTTCGGCCGTTGGAGCAGGCTCTGTAACTGTGGGCGGCTGCTGCGTCATTGCGGAGTCGTTGCTGCAGCCAACGAGGGCTGCAGCTATCAGGACTATCGCGATTACCAGACAGAATTCCTTTTTCACGTCAGATCCTTTCGAAACAATTGATCCGTCTCATGTCAAAGCTGATGCGCTTCCGCCACATCAATTTTACCATGCAGGTCTGATGAGGCCAACCGGTGAGGTTACAGACTTTCACACGGTTTGTCAATGGCAGCGCCCTCACCATGCGTTCCTTATTCGCCGTGGCACGTCACGCGGGTGGCGGCACGAAGCCGGCTTAGGGTGCGCACCACCTTGAGCACGGTGGCGAATTCCGGGTTGCCGTTGGGAGACTACCAGGTCAGGGATGAATCCTTGACAGATGTCTTCCCGGTCGGGCGGCAGGAAGGATGGCAACTGGAACCTTTAGGGATAGGTCGTCTGGGGTTAGCGATCGGCACTCTGCTAACCGGAGGCCTTGGCACCATCACTTCCAGTCGCCTCCAGGCCCACTGACCTGTGTCGATGTCCAGCGACTATGTCCGCCTAAGCCCGAATCCACCGAAGGACACCGATGGACGGCGTGAGGAAAGCGGAAGGGGGGTGAGGGAGCTACAGGGGAAATAGCCTGGGTTCCATTTGGGGTAAGGGAGGTCGGCGGACGGTCTTCATCGCCGCGCAGGGGCCCCTATGGCCGTCTGCGGGAGCTGCGATGCGCGGGATGGCGAGAGAATACGCAGCAGGGAACTCTCTCGGACCGGGCTGGCACGAGTCTGCGGGGATCTTCGGTTGTCCGGTGGGTGGGTCGGTCGCCGACGGTGCCGTCAGGCCGGGAGTGGAATGGCTCGCAGCCGGGCCAGGCGCGGCTGAACTTCTCAGCCCAAGGCCAGCGATCCGGAAGATGCAGGGTCAACCGGCGTGCCGAGCGGGTGAGCCGTCCGGCCAGGGAGAAGAACCGCCGCCGGAGGGTCTTGGTGGTGGCTATCCGCTCTCCCAGACCGATCCGCGCCGTCCAGCGGGCCAGGTTGTGGGCCATCGTCTGGACGGCCAGCCAGGCGCCGTTGGCGGCGAAGCGGCCCGAGGGGAGATGGTTCAGCCCGACGCCGTACTTGAGGTCGCGTATGGCATTCTCGATCTCGGCGTGGCGGCGATGGTCAGCCTCCAGTTCGAGCAACTCCCCGTCCCGGTCGGTGATGAAGCCATGATAGCTGTATTTGGCGAAGAGGGCCAGTTGGGAACCGGGCGTCAGCTTCACCCGCCGGACAATGAGCCGCACCGGCGCGGCGTCCGCCTCGGCCTGGAAGGGGGTGCAGGTGGTCTCGGCCACATCGGCGGCACCGTCCATCCAGTAAGGAATCGGCGTCCAGGCATCTTCGGGTATCGCCTCGATGAGATTGTGCAGGCTTTTGTGCTGGCGGATGGTGATGGAGAAGCGGACATCCATCTTGCGGCAGACGGATACCACGCCATGAGTGTAGAACCCGCTGTCGGCCCGTAGCGTGAGTCGTCCGTTGGCCCCGGCGTAGCGCACCCGTCCCACCGTCTCCCGCAGGAAGTGGGCGGCGCCGCGGGCGGTGTTGGCCCGGCCCTCGCGCAGCCGGGACATCAGCACGTCTCCGGTGCCGGCGGCGACGGCCAACAGCGGGTGGTAGCCCCGCTTGCCGGTATAGCCGTGGTGGCGGGCGCCCTCCTTGGCCAGTCCGTAGGTCTCGCAGATGGTGGAGTCCAGGTCAATGGTCAGGGGCCCGTCGCCGGGTCCCGCCCCGGCCTGCCAAGCCCGGGCCAGCAACTCGCGGCTCACCCGGTCGAGTTGACGGACGTGGCCCCACCGGAAGCTGCGCAGGAAGGTGCCCAGGGTGGATGGCGCCTTGACCGTGCCGCCCAGGGTGCTGGCCGTCCCCCCGGTGCGCAACACATCGGCGTCGTCAATGCAGTCGCCCCCAGCCAGCGCAGACGCCACCAGCGTCATCATCTTGTCGCTCGTGTTCGCCCGCCCCGGGGCATCGCCCAGGTCGAGGCGCTGCCGGACGAGTTCGGGCAGGCCGAGGTGCCGCGCCAGGGTGGCCCGAAGGAGCAGCCCGGCATTGGCCACCAAGCGGCGGTCGTCGAAGGTGATTTGGATCCGGTCGGGGTGGTTGCGTGGCAGCATCTACTGGGTGCTCCTTTTCCGGGGTCGGTTTTTTGCTACAAAACCATTATCCCAGAAGCACAGGAGCACCTTCTTGCCGCCTCAGGACGCTAACCCGACGCCCTCCTTCGGTGGATTCGGGCTAAGTGGTCAGGAAAAATGTCCATCTAGGCCGCTGTCATACCATCGGACTGTGATACGCGGGACCTGCCCCTAGTGCGCATCATGGGCGGGCTCTTGGCTTCGGCGTACTTGCGGACCGTGTTCCTGTGGATGCCCAACTCCCTGGCGATTGCCCGAATGGAGAGGCCCCGAAGCTTAGCCTGCTGCACGGCCTTCCACCGAACCCTCTGTCGCGGCGTGGGTTTCCTGCGTGGCGATGCCGGAGGCTTGCGAACTCTGCCGCCGCCGTTCAATGTGGCGCTGTCGGCCTCGATGGCGTCGAGGGATGCCAAGCTCTCCTTGGGGTGGCTGCCCACGCCGTTGACCCTACGGTCAAGGCCGGGGCCATATCGGAGAGGACCATTGGAGGCACGGAGAACTCCAGGGCGCGGCGGCGCCTCCTGTGTGGGGATCGTGCGTCCTCGGTACTGCACGAGGAGCTGACCGTCCAGGCCCTCATGGACCTCCAGCTGCGCTCCGGCGTAGCTAGGCCGCTCCTTACCAGGCAGCAGCTGCAAGGTACGCCAGTTGTACTTGACGGTGTTGTCCCTGGCCACCTTGCGGCGGTGCTTGAAGCAGAGTATCTGGTCCAGGGCCACCGATGACTCCATAGGACGGTAAGCAACGCTTGAGTGCTCTGCCGGAACCCCGAACTTCTCGTTGAAGCGCGGCAGGAAGCGGTGCAGGACTTCATTGGCCTCGTCGATAGTGGTGACGCCCGCCAGGTGCAGCTCGGCCACCAGCCGGTCCTGGAATGTCCCCGCCGTCCGCTCGACCCGGCCCTTCGCCTGCGGTGACCCGGCGAATCTCTGGCGTATCCCCAACTCCTCTATGGCCCGGGCGAACTGGGTTGGCCCGGCCGGCTTCTGGCGAGGCTCTCCAGTATGCTTGAAGACCGCGTGTCGGTCGCTGTAGACGGCCAGCGGTATCCCGCATTGCCGGATCAACCCCTCCATGAGAATGAAGTAGCCGCGGATGTCCTCCTCCTGACTGAACAGAGCGTCAGGCACAGTGCCGGTGGCGTCGTCCACGGCCAACAGCAGGACGAACCGTGGTCCTTGTTCCCCCAGCCACCGATGGTGGCTCCCATCTATCTGCAGCTATCTGCAGCAGCATCCCTTCTTGGGCCATGCGTTCGCGCCGGACACGGTGTCTGGGAAGTCTACGGCGGCCGGGGGGGGCTGTCCATGCCGGCGCTGACCAGGATGCGGCGCACCGTAGAGCGGCTCAGGGCGATCCCCTCCCGTTCCATCAACAACTCGGTCAGATGCGTATGGTTCGTTCCAGCGTAGCGAGTGCGGGCCAGCTGCACCACGTAAGTCATCTTGGTCTCCGTCGTGGTGTTGGCTGGTCGGCGGCCACGATTCCCGTGGGCGAGTGCGGCGGCGCCCTCCTTCCTACTAGGCCGCCAGAATACGCCTCATGTGGCGTTCGCTCACTCCCAGGACCTCGGCCGCCTGACATACCGGCACCTGACCTGCCAGAACGCTGTTGAGCACCTGAAGTCTCGTCTGCTCCTTCTGCGTCAATGTCACTCCTTCCATGGGATGACATTTTCGCTGACCAGTTAGCTACTGACATAATCGTAGACCATCTACACCCCGTGTCCTAAGATTACTCCGCCCTTGACAGGTTTTCTGAGTATCCGCATCGCTGACCACTATCTCGATCTTCGACTGGTGAAGCATGCTCGCCATGTAGCTCTGGGTTCCTCTGCCGCCGGTTCGGACGCCCCTCTGGACCCCTCGACCGGTTACCTGGATCATGCTCAAGCCCAGGATGCCCTCGTTAGCCAGGGCATCCTTTACGTTGTCCAGCTTTTCGGGTCGGATGAATGCTTCGACCTTGTTCATACTTTCTTCCTCGAGAGCTTTCACCTACTGTAAAGATCGTTCCCGAACTGAGCGCCAACCTCAGGAGGCTAGGGTATTCGTTCCGGTAGAGACTTACACCGCCTGACTGTTTACGCACCTCCTGAGCGTACCTCAATTAGGGAAAAGTTGACATTGAATCTGTAGGTAAGGTATTCTACCTGAAGCACCTGAAGGCGCACTATCGGTAATCGGCAGGTGGGTACTCTTGTACTTTCTGAAACCCAGATGTGCTCATAGATGAGGTGAACGGTGGGTCCTATGGCTGCTATCGACAGCGGGGATACAGCGTGGATATTAGTATCGTCGGCCTTGGTGTTGCTCATGACTCCCGGTTTGGCGTTTTTCTATGGCGGGCTTGTTCGGGAGAAGAATGTCCTGGGTACCATCATGCACAGCTTTATGGCCATCGCCTTGGTCAGCTTGGTCTGGATACTGTGGGGTTACAGCTTGGCCTTTGGCCCTGACTTGGGCGGTGTTATCGGCAAGCTGGATTATGTGATCTTGCGTGATGTTTCGGCGACAGACCCAGGACCCTACGCCGGTACAATCCCCCACCAAGCTTTTATGGTGTTTCAGATGATGTTTGCCATCATCACGCCAGCTCTCATCACAGGGGCTTTCGCGGAACGAATGAAATTTAGCTCTTATGTGATTTTCATCGTTGTGTGGTCAACTATCGTTTACGCTCCTCTCGCTCATTGGGTTTGGGGCGATGGTGGTTGGTTGGGAAATTGGGGTATGTTGGACTTTGCAGGAGGGACCGTGGTGCATATCAGCTCTGGAGCAAGTGCGCTGGCAGCAGCCTTGGTGTTCGGCAAGCGCCTGCGGTTTGGTACCGACCCGATGGAGCCCCACAACGTACCCTTCGTTATTCTCGGAGCTGGCTTGCTGTGGTTTGGCTGGTTCGGCTTCAACGCCGGGAGTGCTCTCACCTCCGGCGGTAGCGCCACCAATGCATTTGTGGTGACCAATACCGCAGCCGCCACAGCAGCTCTAACTTGGGTTGCTCTGTCGATGCACTTCACCAAGAAGATCAGCGCCGTGGGAGCTGCCACCGGAGCTGTCGCTGGTCTGGCGACCATCACCCCCGCATCGGGGTTTGTAGGTCCAATGCCTGCTATCCTCATCGGATTCGGCGCAGGGGTATTCTGCTATACCGCTGTATGGTTCAAGGACAAGGTCAAGCTGGACGATTCTTTGGATGTCTGGGGAGTTCATGGCATCGGGTCAACCTGGGGTATGTTGGCTGCGGGGTTGTTCGTGGGAGTGGGCTTTTTGACTTTGTCCGAGCTGACTGACCTTAGCCGGGGAGCTCAGATCGTGCGGCAGCTGGGAGGTATCGGTGTTACTTGGGCGTGGGGCTTTGGGATGACACTGATGATCCTCTTCGCCCTCAAGTTCACTCTCGGATTGCGGGTCGAAGAGGGGCAGGAAGAAGAAGGCCTGGACCTGTCCCAACATGGAGAACAGGGTTATGGAACATAGGGCCAAGGGCTCGATATCAATGGAGAGCAAGAAACATTAGCAGCAACAGGCGAACGCAAGGATGGCTTCCAAGCCGTGTCCGGAGTGGAGCAAGCCGACTATATATCATGGAGGATGTGGCTGGTCGGGATTATGCATCGGACCTGGGTTTGCCCAGGGAGTATCCCTTCACCCGCGGTCCCTATCCGACCATGTATCGTGGCCGTCCTTGGACCCGCCGACAGATCGTTGGCTATGGCACTGCCAACTCCACTTTTTTTCGGCCTACGTGTACTGTATTGAGCCCGTCTCACAAAGTCCCTTGACTGGGTTCACGCTAGGCGGGCAGACTGATTCTAGCGTTCTATGGAGTGACAAGGTTGGAAATACGGCAGAGAACAACGTAATGCCAGCGAGAGCCGACATCCAGAAATCGACGACCCGGGGAGTGTCAGGCTTCTGAGACAAGCTCATATTAGGACCTCCCACCGAAAAGTTCGCAATTCGGTACGTGCAGGCCCACCAAACTGGACAAAATCGAGAACTTTGAGGTTCAGCTTTGCTCAATAGGCCCCACTGGAGACAGTCTCCGTCAGTACCAGGACTCGATTGGCAATAGAGTATGAAGTACATCCGAAAATCATGGATTCAGAAACTGCGCCGGGCGTTGGGAACGAACCGGGGCGGCATGCCCCGTATGTACACACCCTCCACTAGAGGCGGTATTCCCATCCGTCAGACGAAGCTGGCACCCGATGGTCTGGAGTTCTCCGAGGACGTGTCCGAGGCCCGTTGGGTGGAGGAGAGCTTCTCAGCCTTCGGGACGCTGCGTTCCTTGCTGCCCGATGGGTTTGCGGCGTACGCCCGAATATTTCACCCTGCCTACCTGAATAGAGATGAGGAGAGGCCGGTCCGGTGGTCTACGGTGGCCGAGTGGACGGGACGGACCGTCCATCCGTTGATGCAGTTCGAACGTATCGCAAATCTGAGTGAAGGCCCTCAAGACATGTACTAAGAGCGTCTAACAAAACCATTATTGGAACAGAAAGCGAGAGCAGATGATGGCACAACCTATGGCCAAGAAAGCCTCATGTATGTCTGCCCTGCGCTCATATCGAACCCGTAAGCGTCGGAACTGATGAAGCCAACTCAGGCTTCTCTCAACCACCCATCTATGCACACCCAACCCGCTGCCATGCGGCTCACCTCGCTTGGCCAGCAGCGGCCAGATATGTCGCTTCTTCAACTCCTTGCGAACAGGCTCAGAGTCATACCCTCTGTCTCCCTGCGCCTGAAGAGGACGCTTGCGAGGCCTGCCTCGCTTGCCCTTGACAGCAGGTATGGCATCCACCAACTCAAGGGCTTGGGTGACATCGTGAGCGTTCGCGCCAGTCAACCTGACCGCCAGTGGAATGCCCTGGGCATCGGTTATGATATGATGCTTGCTACCCGCCTTCGCCCTGTCCGTGGGGTTGGGGCCTGTTTTCTGCCCCCAAAAACTGCTCGCACTGAAGCACTGTCCAGCACTGCGCGAGTCCAGTCTATGCGCTCAGCTGCTTGCAGGCGCTCAAGGCATACCAAGTGGATGCGCTCCCAGACTCCCGACTGGTGCCAATCTCTGAGGCGCCTCCAGCAGGTCATCCCACTGCCACAGTCCATCTCCTTGGGTAGGTCTTCCCAGCCAATGCCTGTCTTTAGCACGAACAGTATCCCACTTAGGACCTGTCTGTCAGGTATCCTGGGCCTTCCTCCTTTCGGCTTCGGTGGTTGTGGCGGCAGTAAAGGTTGCACCAGTTCCCAGAATTCATCGCTTACAAGGGGCTTAGACATTAGGTCATCCTCCTCCAGAGAATGTCCAGATTCTAACCCCTTTTATTAGGTTTTGTTAGACGCTCTAAGACACAAATAACTAG
The DNA here is from genome assembly GCA_965206395.1 of Dehalococcoidia bacterium. Classification (GTDB taxonomy): domain Bacteria; phylum Chloroflexota; class Dehalococcoidia; order Lucifugimonadales; family CATOSD01; genus CBDBJK01. Next base: position 268,807 of record CBDBJK010000036.1, on the reverse strand, counting down.
TGGTCCAACATCATTGAAATGAATACCATGATAGTCATTGTTCCTCTTGGGGGTTCAATCGTAACGTTGAACCGAGGAGGAACCATGATGTCTACCAAGAAGTACCGTATCAGACTGACTACCGACGAACAACAGGAACTCAACGCCTTGGTCTCACGCGGTCGGGCTGCGGCGTACAAACAGACCCATGCGCGCATTCTGCTGATGAGCGATGAGTCACGCTCGGACGGGGGAATGAAGGACGCGGACATCACCAGCGCGCTCGGTGTGGGACAGTCAACGGTCGAGCGAATACGCAAGCGCTGTGTGGAGGAGGGGGTCGAGTCTGCGCTGAATCGCAAAAAGCAACTGCGTCGGCGTCAAAAGAGACTGGACGGCGAAGGTGAAGCACGGTTGATAGCGATGGCCTGCGGGGAACCGCCGGAGGGGCGTGCCAGTTGGACCCTGAAGCTGTTGGCTGACCAGTTGGTCGAGTGTGAGATAGTCGGGACCATTAGCACCGAGACGGTTCGCCAGGCGCTTAAAAAAAAACGAACTGAAGCCGTGGCTGAAGCAGAGTTGGTGCATCCCGCCCGGTCAGAGCGCGGAGTTTGTGTGCGCGATGGAAGACGTATGGAGGTCTACCAACGGCCGTACGATGGGAATGAGGTTCTGGTGTGCATGGATGAGACGAGCAAACAGCAAGTCAAGGAGACGCGAGTGCCGCGTCCCGCAGCGCCCGGCTTATCGGCGGCATACGACTACGAATACGAGCGCAATGGAGTGAGCAGCCTGTTCATGCTGTTTGCACCGTTGGACGGATGGCGCCGAGTCGAGGTCAGAGAGCGTCGCACGAAGGTGGACTGGGCGCATGTGATAAAGAAACTGGTCGACGAGGACTACCCTGACAGAGACCGGATCGTGCTGGTAATGGACAATCTCAACACTCACAAGCTGTCCTCGCTATACGAGGCATTCGAGCCTGCTGAGGCGAGGCGTATAGCTGAGCGACTGGAGATACACTACACTCCCAAACACGGGAGTTGGTTGAATATGGCGGAGATAGAGATCGGTGTGCTGGCTCGACAGTGCCTGGACCGACGGATTGCCAATCAAGACATCCTGCGCGGCGAGGTCAATGCTTGGCAGAATCAACGCAACCGGGATGTGATACGAGTGGATTGGCGCTTCACTACCGAGGATGCGCGCATCAAGCTAAAGTCACTCTACCCATCAATACAAAAACGTTGAACCACTAGTATCAATCGTCGATGTGGCCTATGCCGTGTGTGAAGAGACGCCGGGCGCTGGCCTACTCCACCCACGCCTGCACCATGGACATCACCGAGAGGATAGAAGGCCGAGGCGGTGTCCCGGAGTGGCGAGAGGCGTCGGTGGCCAATAGGGTTAAGCCGGAATTACCCATATCAAGCTGCCTGGACCCAAGTAACGCACCATCCTCGACGAGAGCCATCGTAGTATCACTCACGGATGCCGTCAACCATCCAATCAAGCTCACAAACCCATCTCTCGGCGTGGTGAGTTAGCGGCCCCAGGCAGCGGAGGTGGCTTTCACCACGTTTGCTCTCCCTTCAAACTCCTCCGGGCACGCACCTCGCCCTTGGTTGCCTCTCTTCACCTCTGATGACCTCAAGGATAATCGCTACCCTGGTGCTGGATGGAGCCCGGCGATACGCTCCAACACTTGCCGGAATACCTCCCGGGACACTGCCACCTCAGCAAGCTGAAACACCAACCTCCTGGCATGCCGCACCAAACGTCCACCCATCTTGATGAGCTTGGTCTGCACGCTTCGCAGTGACCAATGTTTCACTGACTCTGGCAAAGTCAGCCTTCTCATGAAGTTGCCCAGGTTGTAGGCCAGTACAAACAACCACAGCCTCACCTGGTTAGCAACGAACCTGTGACACGAGAGCCGCGTCCAGTTCAGGGCGTATTTGCCTTCCTTGATCCACTGCTCGGCCGTGCCCCGCCCGTTGTAGAAGTGGGTTGCGCCTTCCGGCGGTAGGTTGAGGTTGGTGACGACGAACCCGACCCTTGGGAATAGCTCACCCTGGTGCCACTCCACCTTGGCCACCACGCGACGCGGCCGGTCCCAGCTCCCTGCATGGTACATAAAGTCGTGATACCAGACGACGGGCTTCTTAGGCGGCCTGCCCACGGGCCGCTTCAGTAGGTGCCGGATGTTTCGTTGTAATACCTCGTTGGCCGGAAGCCGCATAGCGAAGCCAATGTCCCTGGACTCCAGGTATTTGTACACCTCGGGCTTGGCAAAGGCAGCATCAGCTCGGAACAGGAGCCTCACCCCTCTCCCCTGGTAGCGCTCCACAACCGGCTCCAAGACCTCCCTCCAGCGATCAGCACTATGCACGTTGCCCGGTCGAAGCATTGTCCCTTCGCAATCTCCGAACTCGTTGAACAGGAAGAGCGGATGATAGCATACAGACTCGAAGTGGCCGTTGTAGGCGACTCCCTCTTGCTGCCCATGCACCGGGCTTTCAGAGCTGTCCATGTCTAGGATAACTCGCTGGTGAGATGTGTGGGCCATGGCCCTGTCCACCCACTCAACATTCAGGCGCGCAAGCCCATCCAGGTTCTCCTCTTCGGTTAACGCCTCAGTCTCAAACCGGCTCATAGTGTTGGTGCTGGCCGCCTGCTTATCAGTACCTTGCCAACCGACGATGACTCGCATGGCCGGGTCCTGGGCAAGCCGTTCGGCGTCGTTGGTATCCTCGTAGCCAGCGAGACGACTGTAGACCGACTGCCTCAGCAAAGGCACTAAGTGGTGTTGCACATTGCGTCCTCTGCGGCTTTCCTGAAGGTGAGTGGTCGCTGTTTCCGTTAGCCCAAGGGCTTCATCAAGCCCACGGCATGCAAGGAGTCCAGCGTCTGAGGTGATGGTGGCACCGTGAAACTCCAGGCCGACTTTTGGGTCGAATTTCAGCTTGAGAGGAGCATTATCACCGTCACCCATAGGGTGCCTCCATAATGATTACGTTATTATAAAGAGAGAACCTCTATATGGGTGTATTATAGCGACTGTGCCCCGATATCACTCGGGAAGTTGCTGTTGAAGCCACATATTTGCCGCCTTTCTAATTTGGCCTTCAACCTAAATGGGAAATGTGGGTTGATATGAGGAGTGTCGGGCGAGCTCCTTGAGGGTCCTGTTATAGCGTCTTCTCCGTTCGATCGTGTGGACCTGCACCTCCTTCCTCCGTTGTAGGATCTGCTCCCGCCTCCCGTTGAGCACGTCAGCAGGCGTGACGTTGCCCAGGGCCATGTGATAGCGCTTGTGGTTGTAGTAGCCCACAAAAGCGGCGATGGCTGCATCGAGGTCCGACGGCAGCTCATAGGGGACCTGGTTAACGTCCTGCTTGATAGTCTGGTGATAGCGCTCCAGCTTGCCGTTGGTCTGAGGGTGGAAGGGTGCTGCCAGGATGTGCCTGATGCCCACCAGGTGCAGGTAGTCCCTGAAGGCACGGGAGACGTAGCCAGAGCCGTTGTCGCTCAGTAGGCTTGTCCTGTCTTGCACCGGGATCTCAGTCATGCCGGTCTTGTCCACGGCATCCTGGACCACCTCGATGAAAGAGTCTGAGGTCATGTCGCGTTGGAGCTTATGGGCCAGGATGAAGCGGGAGTGTAAACCGTCAGCGAAAATGGGACACATTGGAAGGGTTGAAAACCCGAGAGTTTGAAGGTGGTGTGAGCTCCAGGACTGAGGGTAGAGTACCCAAGGAAAGGAGCAGACGTGTCCCAGTCACAAGTAGGCAAAGCAGAGGCTGCCGAGGAGCGGACCGAGCAGACCAGGTCCTTCGTCAGACGAGTCAGAGCAGCTACCCGGCGTAAGTACATCCCCGAAGAGAAGATCCGTATCGTCCTAGAGGGGTTCCGTCGTGAGGTCACTGTGAATGACCTGTGCCGACGGGAGGGCATCAAGCCTCACTCCTACTACTCGTGGACCAAAGAGTTCATGGAGGCCGGGAAGGAGAGGCTTACCCGTGACAGCGTGCGCGATGCCACCAGGCAGGAGATCCAGGCGCTCAAGCGGGAGAATGGTGAGCTGAAGCAACTAGTCGCTGAGCTGTCCCTTGAGGCCTACCGTTTGAAAAAAACGGTCATCCCTATGCCTCAGGACGGCGTCGGTATCGCCGGATGAGCGCCGCGGAGAAGGAGACAGTCCTTTCCAAGGTGACCTCATCACCTCTCCCCAAGCGTAGGGTCCTCAGAGAGCAAGACATCCCCAAGAGCACATACTACCGGTGGCTCAGGCGGCCGCGGCTTGATGACCGGCCAGGAGGTGCCCCAACGCCCTGGAACCGCCTGAGCCCACCTGAGGAGCAGGCGGTCCTGGCGGTAGCACGGCGGTCGCCTGAGCTGAGCTGCCGTCAGTTGGCCGCCTGGATCACCGACAACAAGGGCTTCTCTGTCTCCGAGTCCACCGTCTACCGCATTCTCCGTCGGGAGGGTCTGGTCAAGTCCCCCGAGATGCAGCTCAAGGCCGGCAAGGAGTACCACCGCAAGACCACCGGCCCTCACCAGATGTGGGCCACCGACGCCTCCTACTTCAAGGTGATCGGCTGGGGCTATTACTACATGGTCACGGTCATGGATGACTACTCACGCTTCATTATTGCCCATAAGCTCCAGCGGGACATGACCTCCGACTCTTTCATCGAGGTGGTCCAGGATGCGGTGGACAGGACCGGCATGACTGAGGTCCCGGTGGCAGACAGAACCAAGTTGCTGAGCGACAACGGCTCTGGCTACGTGTCCCGAGCCTTTGGAGACTACCTCAGGCTGGTAGGCATCAGGCACATCCTGGCCACGCCTTACCACCCTCAGACCAACGGCAAGCTGGAGCGCTATCACCAGACCATCAAGCGGGACGTCAACCAGGTCCCCTATGAGCTGCCGTCGGACCTCGATGCAGCCATCGCCTCCTTCGTCAGCTACTACAACTACCGGCGCTATCACATGGCGCTGGGCAACGTGACACCCGTTGACGTGCTCACGGGTCGGAGGGAGCAGATACTACAGCGCAGGAAGGATGTACAAGCCCAGACAATCAACAGGCGACGGAGCTACAACAAGACCCTCAGGGAGCTCACTCTCAGCTCTTCATAACAATAATCTTCTCGGGTCCCGATCTGTCCCACTTTTGCTGATTGACAACACCCAATGATCTCCTGCTTGCCCTCGCCATTGACCGCCGTTGCCACCACCACGCTGACGTTGACGATCCTGCCGTCCTCCCTGACCTTCTGGGTCAGTGCGTCCAGCCACAGGTAAGGGTAGGGTCCACCGTCCAGCGGACGGCCCAGGAAGCCATCCACCACCACGTCCAGCTCCTGACAGATACGCGACACCTGGCTCTTGGAGATACCCTCACACCCCAGGGCCTTGACCAGGTCATCCACCCGCCTTGTGGATACACCTTCCACGTAGGCCTGCTGAATGACCGCCAGCAGAGCTCGCTCGCTGCGACGCCGTGGCTCCAGCAGGCTCGGGAAGTAGCTCCCCTCTCGAAGCTTCGGGATGTGCAGCTCCATAGTCCCTACCCGGGTATCCCACGCCCGGGACCGATACCCGTTGCGCTGCGTGACCCGCTCAGGGCTGCGCTCTCCATACCCAGCACCGGTCCTCGCAGACATCTCCGCATCCATGATCCCCTCTACCAGCACTCTCAGAGCCTCCCGTAGGAAGTCCACGTCACCGTCCATTCCCCCCTTGCGCAACAACTCCAGCAGGTCCATCCTTTCCTTGACCACCGTTGTCCTCCTTTCTCGAGCTTTCTTCTTTGCCCGCTAAGGATGACGCGGTGGTTTCTCTTTCTCCAGACCCTCTCCCTCTTACACCACTTCCTGGGACTCTACTCCCGACGCTCTCCGGCGCATTGGGGCGATTGTGGAGGAGCCAAGCTTCTACCCCTACCTCAGCGGACGCAACAACCTTCGCTATTTCCAGGGCATCGGCGGTACTGAGGGCTTGGAGAACAGCTTCTTTGGGAGGGGACGTGGCCGAAGTCTTCGGCAGAGCCTGCTTCTCCGTACTCCCCTACGGGGCCCTTGTGGGCCTTGTGGCAGTGGCGACTCGCTCCTCTGCGGCGGGATGGGCGTAGGCCTAGGGTACTATTTCTTTGAGCAGATCTTCCTAGTGGTCCAACATCATTGAAATGAATACCATGATAGTCATTGTTCCTCTTGGGGGTTCAATCGTAACGTTGAACCGAGGAGGAACCATGATGTCTACCAAGAAGTACCGTATCAGACTGACTACCGACGAACAACAGGAACTCAACGCCTTGGTCTCACGCGGTCGGGCTGCGGCGTACAAACAGACCCATGCGCGCATTCTGCTGATGAGCGATGAGTCACGCTCGGACGGGGGAATGAAGGACGCGGACATCACCAGCGCGCTCGGTGTGGGACAGTCAACGGTCGAGCGAATACGCAAGCGCTGTGTGGAGGAGGGGGTTGAGTCTGCGCTGAATCGCAAAAAGCAACTGCGTCGGCGTCAAAAGAGACTGGACGGCGAAGGTGAAGCACGGTTGATAGCGATGGCCTGCGGGGAACCGCCGGAGGGGCGTGCCAGTTGGACCCTGAAGCTGTTGGCTGACCAGTTGGTCGAGTGTGAGATAGTCGGGACCATTAGCACCGAGACGGTTCGCCAGGCGCTTAAAAAAAAACGAACTGAAGCCGTGGCTGAAGCAGAGTTGGTGCATCCCGCCCGGTCAGAGCGCGGAGTTTGTGTGCGCGATGGAAGACGTGATGGAAGACGTACTGGAGGTCTACCAACGGCCGTACGATGGGAATGAGGTTCTGGTGTGCATGGATGAGACGAGCAAACAGCAAGTCAAGGAGACGCGAGTGCCGCGTCCCGCAGCGCCCGGCTTATCGGCGGCATACGACTACGAATACGAGCGCAATGGAGTGAGCAGCCTGTTCATGCTGTTTGCACCGTTGGACGGATGGCGCCGAGTCGAGGTCAGAGAGCGTCGCACGAAGGTGGACTGGGCGCATGTGATAAAGAAACTGGTCGACGAGGACTACCCTGACAGAGACCGGATCGTGCTGGTAATGGACAATCTCAACACTCACAAGCTGTCCTCGCTATACGAGGCATTCGAGCCTGCTGAGGCGAGGCGTATAGCTGAGCGACTGGAGATACACTACACTCCCAAACACGGGAGTTGGTTGAATATGGCGGAGATAGAGATCGGTGTGCTGGCTCGACAGTGCCTGGACCGACGGATTGCCAATCAAGACATCCTGCGCGGCGAGGTCAATGCTTGGCAGAATCAACGCAACCGGGATGTGATACGAGTGGATTGGCGCTTCACTACCGAGGATGCGCGCATCAAGCTAAAGTCACTCTACCCATCAATACAAAAACGTTGAACCACTAGGCATCTTCATCAATCTCTTCGACTGGTTCCAGAACGTGGCGGACTTCCTGCTGGTCTATAATATCGGCGTCTTCATGAGTGGTGGAGATGCAGAGGGCTTCGCCGGCCCCACTCAAGGGGATGCTCCAGGGGAGCTCCACGCCTTTCTGGTGCTTGCGGCCTACGTTCTGGTCTTGGGCGGACTGGCCTTCTACCTTTTCCACCGCCGTGATATCCCCGGCGCCAGCAGGTCGTAGGAACCCGTTAGGGAGTTGGGCCCTCGCTGGAGTTCGGACAGCCTGAACACATCGGTTGATGCCGTTTTGGCTGGAGTGCGCCTGCGCGATGCCCTTAGGAATAGCCTTCGACAAGCTCAGGACGAATGGGCCGGGGCCCTCTAGCCCTTTGCTACAGGGGAGATTGGGTTGGAGTAGCAAATTAGTGGGTGAGGATCCTGCTTAGAAAGAGTTTGGTGCGGGACTCTCGCGGGCTGGTGAAGAACTCCTCAGAGGTTCCGACTTCGACTATCTCGCCCTCATCCATGAAGATCACGCGGTCGGCGACGTTCCTTGCGAAGCTCATCTCGTGGGTAACGCAGATCATGGTCATACCGGACGCAGCCAACTCGCCCATCACCTTGAGGACCTCGTTGATCATCTCCGGGTCGAGCGCGGAGGTGGGCTCGTCGAACATCATCAGCTTGGGGTTCATCGCGAGAGCGCGGGCGATGGCGACGCGCTGCTGCTGGCCGCCTGAGAGCTGGCCGGGGTATTTCTCCGCCTGTTCAGGTATACCTACGCGGCGCAGCAGTTGGAGCGCGAGTTCCTCCGCCTGCTTGTGCGGCATGTGGCGGACCTTCTGCGGCGCGAGTGTTATGTTGCGCATGACGGTGAGGTGCGGGAAGAGGTTGAACTGCTGAAAGACTATCCCCGTGTCGGCCCGTATCTTGGCGAGAGTGCGGGCGTCGTCCGTCAGCTCGACACCGTCAACGACGATCCGGCCGGAATCGTGTCGCTCGAGTTGGTTTATGGTCCTGAGCAGGGTCGATTTGCCTGAGCCAGAAGGCCCGATGATGACGACGACCTCGCCCTCGATCACTGAGACGTCGACTTCTTTCAGAGCAGCGAAATCGCCGTAGCGTTTCACCACTTTCTCTAGGCGGAGTATCTCTTTGCCGCTCTGCTCTGCCATGTGCCGGTCCTCTCTATAGCCTGGTCCGCTATCTGGTGTTCACTCCCAATCGGGTTTCCGCCGCTCCGCCAAGCCGGGATAACAGATACGAAATCAGCCAGTATATGAGCCCGACCACAATATATATCTCGAAGAAAGCACCCTCCGCTATGTCCGTTTGGCCCCCGAGGATCTCCTTCGCCTTTTCCAGTGTGTTGACGAGCGATATTGCGGCGAGTAGCGCTGTATCTTTCCATAGGGCGATGAAGCGCCCGATCATTGCCGGGATAACCGCCTTGATCGCTTGCGGCAGGATGATGAAGATGTACTTCTGCGCCGCGGAAAGACCTATCGCCTCAGACGCCTCATGCTGGCCACGCGGTATGGACTGGAGTCCGCCTCGCAAAACCTCAGCGATGTAGGCCCCGCCGAAGAAGGCAAAAACGATCATGACTCGATATACGAGGTCGATGTTGCTGAACGCTTCGCCGATAGGTCCGAACTCGTCATCGAGGAACGTGGCGAACAGTAGCCAGACGAGCAGCGGGGCAGCGCGCACGACCTCGATGTAGCCGACGGCGGAGAACCGTATAGTCCAGTACGGAGAGGTGCGGCCCAACGCCAGTCCGAGACCGATGAAGAAGGAGAAGAATCCCCCCACGGCAAACACCAGCAGGTCGAGGAATGCGCTCTCCCAGTGGCTGCTGGACACCCCCAACTGGAGCAAGACGATCATCGGGATGAGCAGGACCCACGCTGCGCCGATCGCCTGAAGCAGTATCGGATTGCTTCTCCATCTGGAGAGGCGCCTGCCCGCCCAAGCTCCTCCTATCAGGACCGCAAAGAGCCCAGCGAGTAGCAGCCAAGATGTACCGAACGGGATTGCGAGTCCCAGTGAGAGCGAGTAGAGCCAGCGGGGTGCCCAGCCACGCTCCCACACCAGTTCTCTTTGGACACCGCTCACGATTGCGGTCTGTCCCGCGGACTGTATCTCTTGGGTGTACTGTTCCTCCTGGATCTGCAGATCGGTCCCCAGGCCGAGTGTGAGAGTTATCACCGCCACCACACCGATCGCCACTATGTAGGGCCGCAATCTTCCGATCCAGACGCCATAGGTAAGGGCAACCAGAATTACGACGATGAAGAGGGATATCCATATCCGGAAGGTGTCCTCCGCAGGATAACTGCCGACGAAGAACAGCTTTCGGTTGATCGCGACGAGGCCCCAGTTGGCCTGGAACAGAACGAACCTCAGCATCAGGAATCCGGCGATACCGCCAGCCGCTATGGTGGCTAAGCTGAGGACGGAGTTACGCCATGAATTGAACAGGTTTGTCCTTGCCCAGGTCAGACAGCTGGAGACGATGGAGCGATACGCTGCAGATGTCGTCATCTGATCTGGACTTTTCGGTTAATCGCATTCATGATCAGCGAGATGATGAGGTTCGTGATGACGAAAACGAAGAATATGAACAGGTATATCTGCAGGAGGTTCCCGGTGTTGTTGATGATCCTATTGGATATCAGGACTATCTCACCGTAGGCTATGGCATGCGCAAGCGTCGAGTCCTTGTTGGCGTTTTGGAATTCGTTGTTCAAAGAAGGAATCATGATCCGCAGGGCCTGGGGCAGGATGATCAGCGAGAAGCGCTGGTACGTTGATAGTCCAAGAGATGCGGAGGCTTCGGTCTGGCCGTGGGGAACCGCCTGGAGTGAGCCACGCACGATCTCAGCGATGTAGGCGCTGAAGTAGAGGGTGAGAGCGACACCAGCGCGCTCAGATAACCCAACCCGAGCAGATTGCCACCGGTATACGAGAAGAACCCGGACGCCGATTGAGTCACGTCAGGAAGAGTTAGGCGCACCGGGAAGAGCAGTGCGGCGTATGCCACCGCTCCTATGAGCACAAAGACCGCTGTTCCCCACACATTGGGCCGCAGGCTCTCGCCCGTCTTGGCCTCCCTGCGCGCACGGCTCCTCCTCACGAGCCACGCGCCCGTGGCGGCGCCGAGCAACGCCACGGGCCACAGCCACCAGAGCGAATTGGCGGCCTCGAGCCAGGGGATGGCCAGCCCGCGGTTGCTGATGTAGAGGAGACCGCTCCACCCTGAGCGCTCCTCTATCTTGGGCAGTCCCCTGGACACCGCGAAGGCGAAGAAGAACATGATCAGCAGCAGGGGCAGGTTCCTGAACAGGTCGACGTAGAGCTTGCCCAGCCGGTTGACCATGGGATTGGAGGAGAGTCGGGCCACGCCAACGGCCAAGCCCAACATGGAGGAAAGGAAGATGGCAAAGACCACGACTGCTATGGTGTTGCCAGCACCTTTGAGCATTCCCAGCCATCTCGGGTCGCTCGCCTCTACGTCCAGGAACTGGAAGATCGAGCTGTGGTCCGGACTGCCGTAAGGCCCGAAGAGGAAGTCGAAATCGAAGAGGTTGATGGCTATGGAATAGCTGACGTAGCCCGCAACGATCCCGGAAGCGGCACCGACGATCAGATTGACCGCGAGGTAGCGCGAGCGTCTCTTGAACCAGATGTCTTTCAGGCGCTGCATCATGGCCTAGGGAACCTCTGAACAACTCGGCGCAAGCGTGGATGGGCAGAGTGGTTCCGTTCTTTGGAGATGTTCAGGCATCTTTGTGACGTTCCAGGTCGTGGTTGAGGCGTTCAGACCGTGTCTGTTGTGGCCTCGAAGCGGCTTTTCGGAGCCATCGCGGCTCCCCGGCCGTGATTTGCTCACTGCGCCCCTCTCATGCCGCCAGACGGCGCTCTGCCGTCATCAAGTTGGCCAGCCCCAGTAGCAATGCCAGCCGTTGCGCGTTCTTAGCCAACCCTCGGTAGCGCACCTTGGCGTAGCCAAAGCGCCGCTTCACGTACAGGAACGGATGCTCCACTTTCGCTCTGACCGACGCTTTGCGCTTCTCCGCCAACGCCTCGTGGCTGCCAGGCTCCAGGTGCCGTCGCCGGCCGGGCCTCATCGCCACTCGCCACTCCACATCCAACTCTCGATTCTCCAACCGCTTGTCCACTCCCTGATACCCCGCATCCCCCCACACTCGTTTCTCTCCACCGTGCAGCAATCGGTGCGCTTCTGTCACATCATGCACGTTAGCTGGCGTCGTAGTCATGCTGTGTACCACTCCCGTCTCAGCGTCAGCGCCTACGTGTACTTTCATCCCAAAGCGCCACTCGTTCCCCTTCTTCGTCTGGTGCATCTCAGGGTCTCGCTCACCCGCACGATTCTTCGTCGATGACGGCACCTCTATGATGCTCGCGTCCACGATCGTCCCCTCCCGAAGCCGCAGTCCCTGGGACTCCAGATGACGGTTTATCTCCTCGAACAGACTCTGCCCCAACTCATGCTCTTCCAGCAGATGGCGGAAGTTCAGAATCGTCGTCTCGTCCGGCAGCGGGCCCGACAGCTTCAACCCTACGAACCGTCTCACCGACTCGACCTCGTAGAGCATGTCCTCCATACCAGGATCGCTCAAGTTGTAGAACAACTGCACGCAGTGTATCCGCACCATCGCCGACAACTCATATGGTCGACGGCCTCGGCCCGCCTTGGGATAGAACGGACGGATGCGCTCTTCCATCTGTTCCCACGGGATCAGAGCATCCATGCGCTCCAGGAATATCTCCCGGCGGGTCTTGCGCTTCTTGCTCTCGTATTCCAAGTCCGCAAATGTTGGCTGGTCCATCAATTATCTCCCCGAACACAGTGCTATTCTCTATGCTACTATGCCCAGACTTGTTCAGAGTATCCCTAGAACGGCAAGAGCCGCGAATCCGACTAATATAGAGGCTGGGAGGGCGTGTGAAAGGTGGATTCCAGAGCGCAAAAACGCATCATGGAATTTCAGTGACCCATTGCGGAGTGATCTCGATGGAATTGACCAGACGCTCAAGGCTGTCCACCGTTTCTAGCTGACGTTTAATATCAGAGAGGTTGGCTTTCGAGCGATTCAGATAGGTCTCTGCCACGATAGCGCCGAAACTCCACGCACCGGAAGCATCGAATTTCCGACGGACATCGCAGACGGAGGTATCCAATTCTCGACGCATTATAGCATCATTATCCCCTGCATGCGCCTCAATAATCGAGTTGTAGAAAAATACCAGAGGAAGGGTTTTCTTGCCTAGCGTATAATCGGCATTTGGCCCAGTTTCCGGGGGCGCGTCCCTCAAATCGTCCACCAATTGAAGGTATGTAAACAGATTGAAACCGAATTCCCCAAACAGATTGACCATCTGAAAGTCATCGGTGGCGATACTAGCGCCAAACTCGGCAGCGAGTCTGCCCAGGCTTCCAGCCTTCAACGATGTCATTCTCAGCGAATCGTCTGTGGTAGCGTTCTGGCTCTTTTGGAGGCGCGCGCCGAGAAACTGGCCTCCGCAGGCAGCTATGCCGCTTGACTGAAGCTTCATGAAAGGGTTCAGGCCAGATATTCCGTTTCCCGCATGGTGTACGGTCTCGTAGGCAACAGCGATTCCGCAGCCAAGGATGGTGATCGCGAGGGCTAACTCTTCTGATGCCGACAGCCCATGCTCCCTGTCAGCCTCCTGGTCTGCCACGTTGTCAAACATGAAACTGGCCTCTATGACCAGTTCTACGGCTGTCGCGGCGCGCAAGGCGGTCTCGGTTGCAGAGCCTGAAATAGACCGGCATACCTCAAAGGTAAAAACACCGGCCCGACACGAAGCCTGTGGATGCAAGGCGAAACCCTTACGAGTCACCGCTTGCACTGCCGTGTCTCTATGCGCAGGCTCCTTGCAGAATCGTATTATCGTATTCTGAATTTCACTTTTAAGCTCGGCTAGCAACGTTTTGGATATACCTAATCTAAAAGATGGGATGTTGCTTGATACTTATGTAAGGTGAATGTTTTTGAGAAATTACCTTACATCCACTTCGCGCCGATATCTTTCAGGATGCTCTTTCCGCTGGCGCGCGACCCTCGCCCGATCATCGTCTTGATGGCGTCGTCAAACTCCTCTGATTGACCGTAAGAAAGGTAGCCACCACTGGCAAGAGATGCTAGAACTGGCTGTGCAGGGTTCTGCTGCACTGCTGCTCTTACCGCGCGTTCGAGTTCACGAATGTTCATTGGTTGCCTCTCTGGAAGTAAAGAATCACCTCAAGGTGGAGCAACCCTATTATCGGTTTCATTTGGGAGCATAGTTCTAGGGATGCTCTGAACAATCGGCTTCAGGCTGGGCCGAGTTGACCGGAGTGGTTTTGGGGGCGTTAAATTGCCTCATGGCACCGTGGTGAGGGTTATTGTCGGCCTACAACCGGCCCTGACAGGGCCTTTCGCCGCCCTTAGCCCTGATTTTGGGCGCACTTATACAAGGTCTCACGCCGCCAGGTACTGTTCGGCCCTCATCAAGTTGGCAAACCCCAGCAGCGTCATCAGCCGCTGCGTGTTCTTGGACAGCCCCCTGTAGCGGACCTTGGCGTAGCCGAAGTGCCGCTTGATGTACAGGAACGGATGCTCCACCTTAGCTCTGACCGACGCTTTGCGCTTCTCCGACACCGCCTCAGGGCTCCCAGGCTCCAGCTTCCGACGCTGGCCGGGCCTCATCGCCACCTGCCACTCCACGTCCAAGCCCCGGTTCCCCGGCCTCTTGTCAACTCCCTGATACCCAGCATCTCCCCACACCTGAGACTCCCCACCGTGCAGCAACCGGGGCAACTCAGTCAGGTCATGCACGTTCGCAGATGTCGTGGTCATGCTGTGCACCACTCCCGTCTGCGAGTCCACACCGATGTGCACCTTCATCCCGAAGTGCCACTCGTTACCCTTCTTCGTCTGGTGCATCTCGGGGTCGCGCTCTTTAGCCCGATTCTTCGTCGATGAGGGCGCCGCTATGATGCTCGCGTCCACTATCGTCCCCTCCTGAAGACGGAGACCCTTGGACTCCAGATAGCGGTTGATCTCCTCGAACAGACCCGCGCCCAACTCATGCTCTTCCAGCAGGTGGCGGAAGTTCAGAATCGTCGTCTCGTCCGGCAGCGGCCCAGGCAGTCTCAGCCCTACGAACCGCCTCACCGATTCGACCTCATAGAGCATGTCCTCCATCCCAGGGTCGCTCAGGTTGTAAAACAACTGCACGCAGTGTATCCGTAGCATCACCGATAACTCGTAGGGCCGCCGACCACGACCGGCCTTGGGATAGAACGGTCGAATGCGCTCTTCCAACTCTTCCCAAGGGATCAGTCCATCCATGCGCTCAAGGAACTTCTCCCGGCGAGTCTTTCGCTTCTTGCTCTCGTAGTCCAAGTCCGCAAACGTCGGCTGGTTCATTGCCTCTCCTCCCCCGTCTTCAGCCCTTGGCCCTATTTTACTATCCCACAAGCCATCGGGACTTATTCAGAGCATCCCTAGGTGTTTTTATGCTACATTGCATAATTTTGGAAAAGTAAAAATACTGACGTCGCAGAGCGCGCAGATACAGGAAGAGAGTCAAAGCAACTTGTCTGCGAACTCTCCGACACCTTGGATAGGAGTGGATAGGAATCAGGCCATCCCGGTGCATCGGGACTTCGATCTCAGCGATTTTCAGCTAATTGCTAGATTGAGGAGTCGCTGGGCCGCTGCTGGCGGAAGGCGTCGATTGACTCAGGCGAGCCACGGTCGATGCGCTGTCCTGCCAGGAAAACCTCGTCTACGTTCCACGGCGCGCCTATGTCTTCGGCTGGGTTGCCGTTCACGACTATGACATCGGCCTCTTTGCCTGGTTCAAGCGTTCCAACGATTTCATCCATGTTCAACGCCCTCGCCGCCTCGCTAGTAACTGACAGCAGGCCCTGCATGGCCGAGTATCCCGCTTGAACGAGGCACTCTATCTCGAACACCGTGTTGCCAAGCTGATAGTCGGCCCAGGAAGAATCGGAGCCTGTAATGACCTTCAGTCCCATCTCCTGCATACGTCGACAATCGTTCAGCTTGGCATCGTACGCACTGAGCGCACTGTCGAGACTTGCCTGTTCCTCGGAGGTCAGTCCTTCGCGCTCCTTCTTGTGCTGAAGCACCCAGCTTCTGGCCCTGCCGACGTGCAGCGTAGGATTCACGTAGGCTCCCTGTTCGCCGATGCGTTCGGCAACATCCTGACGATAGTTTTCAGTTCCGTCGGCGTCCACGAAGGCGCAGTGTACGATCATATCTACTTCTGCGTCGAGAGAGTTGATGACGCCCTGAGTTGACAGGCAGTGGGTTGCAGTCAGCTTGCCGAAATTGTGCGCCTCATCGGTAATGGCTTTAAGCTCCTCGATTGTAAAGGAGGGCCGCAGAGGGAAAGACGTTCGAGTACTGCCTCCAGTGGCCGTTATCTTGATGTAATCGGCCCCTTCTTTGATAAGCTGCCTCGTCATGCCGCGAGCTTGCACCGGGCCAGTGACCTCTGAGCCGAAGTAGCCCATGTGCCCGCCGATGATGGCGACAGGCCGCCCGCAAAGAACCATGCGCGGCGCGATGACGATGCCCTGATTGACGGCGTCTCGCAGCCGAAACATTGTCATATTCTTGGGGCCGTTCTCCCGAATCGAGGTCACGCCGGTGAAAAGGCTGGCCCTCGCGTTGCGAGCGGATTGCAGCATCAGCACCTCGTCGGGCAGCGCGGCAACGTCCTCGCCCACGCGACCGTCGCCGAAGCCGTTGTGGTGCGTATGGCAGTCCACCATTCCAGGCATGACCGTCTTGCCCGGGTAATCGAACGTCTCGACCTGCGCCCCTTCGGGAGCGGACACGTCAGCCGCCCGTCCGACGGCGATGATCTTCGACCCCTGAACGAGCACTGCGCCGTTCTCGATAGGCGGGCCGCCCTTACAGTCTATCAGTCGGCTACCCTTGATGAGCTTGAAGGCCCCACTTGATTCTGGCATCCTCGCCTCCTTGTCTACCGTGCATACCTAATGGCGAGCATAGTATACAACAGCAGAGACGAGTTAAGGGAGCATTACCCTTGTCTCGTATCTTGTCTCGTATGATGTGGGTTGATATACAGGAATCACCAGAATCTATAGCGTTCTTTATCCATTTTTTCTAATGGGGATTCGCTTAACGAAACTTGCACTTCTGGAAATATTCTCAAGTTCGACAGCGCAGAGTGACCTGCAAACGGGCATTATGGGGCGCAGATGGCGTGCGAATCTTAAGATTTAGGCTCTGATCGTGAAGCAGGGATTACCCAAAGTGTCTTAAGAGGCGATTCGTCATCTGCTAGAGGCGCTCTGATCGTTACCATGAGGCGTTTCTCTCTGCCCTGAGTAGCAACGCACTCCGCCTCAATTCGAGAGTCCACAAAATCATATTCCAGTTGGCGATCCTCCCATTCCAGAGCCGCGCCACAGTTGGGCAGAAATTCGCCCACTACTGGCGGTAAGAGGCATTCAAGGGGCGGCACGCTGAATCCGCGATGCCGCCCCTGTTTCGTTTTTCAGCCAAGAGTCATAGACGACTCATGCTCCTTTACCGAACGTGCTAGGGAGTTACCAACCTCAGGTCAGCCTCAATGCCGAAGTGGTCGGACAGGTAGCATTGCATTGTTGCAGGAGCACCAGGAAGTCCCGGCCATCCTTGTTCGGTGCACATGCTGCGGTCGGTAACGGGGTCGTTGAGCAGGAAGTCTGTCAGGCCGATCGTGTCAACCTCAATTCTGAACTGATTGCCCTGCCACACCAGAATGTAGTCCAGGCGCTTCTTTGGCCCCGGGCCTTCCCGGTTAAAGAGGTAGGCGCTACGGTCGGTATTCCAGGTGAACCCGGGGTCGTCTGAAAGTGTGTGGTTGGCCCGGAATAGGTCGTCCTGAGAATTGAGACCTAGAATCCCAAGCATCGAGTAGTATTCTGACGTGTGGACCATCCCAGTGGCTGGGGACACCGCAAGAGTTGCCTCTACAGAATTGAAGTCTCCCATGATGAGAACAGGGTGGTCACGGTCCGTCTCACGGCCCACGAAATCGATCAGCTCGAGGAACTGCGCCTCCCGAATCTCGCGATTCGTTAGTCCATACCCAGGTGGATTCTCGTCGTGTTCTCCTGCCTTTGCATGGGTGTTCACCACGTAGATGTAGTCGTTTGCGTTGGGGCCGAATTGGACCTTGTCAAGAGTGAGCCCTTTGCTGGCCCAACCGTCCGCTTCTGAGATTCCTCCGGTTTCATTGAAAGGGACCGACCAGTGCTGGAACGACTGACTTGGGGCAAGGTCTTTTCGGATCATCACTGCCAGTCCGGAGTTAAGTGGTAGCTCCACATAGTCCGAGAATATAGGGACTGGGTCAGCGGGGGGGGGGGGCCGAACATGGTGAAGTAATCGGCCCGGGCGTCATCGACTATCTGGCGTTGATTGTCCTTTGAAAAGACCTCTTGCAGCACGACTATGTCGTGATTACGGGCCTCGCGCAGGATCATGCGTGTCCTCTGTTGGTTGTCTGTCTCAGTGTTGTCAACTAAGAGGTTGTAGGCCTCCTGGATTTCCCAGAGGTACCAAGCCTCAGGCGGTGCAGCGATAAGTATCCGCTGCATCTCTTCGTTGGGAGGAATAATTCTGGGAGGGCGCAGGTTGGCGTTTTGAGTCCAGACATTGAAAGGCACAGTAAGCCTGAAGTTCATCGTCAAAGACGCCGGATCGCCGAGGGGAGAAGAAACTGTCAAATGGACGTTATACTGACCGATAGTCGCACCGTCCGCGACAGTGCCGTGCACCGAGCCAGTCTGGTCAATACTCAGGCCGGAGGGTAGTCGGTCCGGAAAGGAATATTCGAACGCCCATGTGTAGTTTGCACCGTCGCCTCCCATAGGTTGAGGCAAAGGGAAGTTGTACGTCTCACCCCTCTCTATCCCCTGCACATGTGCCAGAGCCGTAATGTCCCCCTGAGCAAGGTAAACAGGCACGAGGAACTCGACGGAGCGCTGAGCGGTCTCGCCCGACTGTCCAAGATGCAACTTGCCTCTGGATGAGTAGGCCAGGTAGCTGGTTGTTCCGTTCAGGTCGCCATTTCTGCTGTTCAGGGTCAGACCGGCGGGTAGAGGCCCACCCTCAGTCTGGGCGTAGCTCCAATTCAAGGGGCCACAGGGAACCGCCGGACCACCTGATGGGAGGGTGGGGACAGAATTGCAGGTGAGGGGGCCGCCGCTGTAACCGAATTGCGTGTTAACGCTCTGTCCAATCCTGAAGGTGTGAGAATAGGCCCCGTCTATCGCAAGCTTGACGGGGACGGTTATGTCGAAATAATGTGTCGCACCATTGCTTTTGATTTCTACTGTGAAAGTATCTGTGTACGATGGGCTGGAAAGCCTGGTCAGCAACGGTGTGTAGATGGCAAGTAAACTGCCGTCATGGTTAAAGAGGAGATTTCCGGGACGGTGGCCTCCGACCACTTTTGCGGTAAACGGGACGGGTATGCCCACAGGCTCCAACACAATTGCAACTGCTTTGCCTGTTTCCACAGGTGGGAGTATTACGTCGCCCGTAAGCTGGTAGAGATCGAAAACCGGCTCGCCCATATCCAGACATATAGGGTCGATCTCGGAGGCTGGTGGGGGCATGCCATTATTTGAATTCTTCAATGCCTCAAGAATCTCTGTTTCGTTATTGATGCAGACTATCTCCGGCCAGTTCAGAGGAGAGCCATCGGATATCTGCGTCATCCACACGGGAGTTCCTTTTGGCGAAAGCTCGTAGTTCGCGGCGTCGGCCAGCTTGAAGAACGCGTCATACGTAAGCGTGGGCTCAACATCGAAATCACTGGGAAGGGGTTTCTCCTCCTCGCCGTCAGGGGGCGCGAACCCCGCAATCACGATTAGCGAAGCCAATATTAGAATTCCGACTGCCAACCTGGGTAAAAGTGCCTTCTTCATAGCGATTTCTCCTTTGGCGAAAGATTATAGACCTGTTATTTCCAGTCTAATCGCCGCATGGAAGGTCGCACCTGACGAGACGCTATCGTGATCCTGACATTATGCTGACATTAAAAACATTGCCAGCGCCACCGCGATCAACACCGGACGATTGAGGGATTGGTTTGACGAGCATCCTCGGGCCAAAACACCTAAATCCCATTTCGCCCGCATCGCACTCATGGCCGCATAGGTTCGCCAACAATATCTTTCACATTAGCTTGAGTTTTTTCAGCCTGATTGACGGAGAGAAGTTGAGAGGATGTAGGTGATTATGCAAAAAATTCGCCGTCCCATATAGCGGAACGGCGATAAGCGATTTGACGGCAGCGGGGAAGCGCAGCCTCGACGCCTACCTCGCTGCGTTCAGCAGGTTGCGCAGGCCTTCGTTCTCGGCCTTGAGGTGGCTGATTTCGGACTCGGCGTCTTGCAGTCGGTTGAGCAGCTTCAGGATGACCTCGACCCCGGCCAGGTTGACGCCAAGGTCGTCCATAAGGTCTCTGATGTGCTGGACTCTTTCGACATCGCGGCGCGAGTATACGCGCTGGTTTCCCCTGCTGCGCGTCGGCTCGACGAGTCCCAGACGCTCGTAGTACCGGAGTGTCTGGGTGCGCACTCCGAGCATACGCGC
Source organism: Dehalococcoidia bacterium (assembly GCA_965206395.1). Classification (GTDB taxonomy): domain Bacteria; phylum Chloroflexota; class Dehalococcoidia; order Lucifugimonadales; family CATOSD01; genus CBDBJK01. Next base: position 248,718 of record CBDBJK010000036.1, on the reverse strand, counting down.
GGCCACGCTGATTATAAAGACAGGCTCGTCGCTGCTAAACATCTCTTCCATAGCCATTTCACTTACCCCTGCTTTGAGCGAAGCTCCTTGAGCTTCTGGAACAGTTCGCGCTCCTCATCTGTCAGATCCTTGGGCAGCTCAGGACGGACGATGATGTACAGGTCGCCTTTCGTGTCTGTCGCGCCAAGCTTTGGCATTCCCTGACCCGCAAGGCGTATCTTCTGCCCGTTCTGACTTTCGGGCGGTATCTTCAGGCGCACCTTGCTCTTGAGGGTCTGAACGTCTACCTCGCCTCCTAGCACAGCGTCCTCGAAGGGCACTTCGACTTCGATATCCAGATTATTGCCTTTCCTCTGGAAGCTGGCGTGTGGCGAGACGCTAACGGTTATATATACCTCGTTGCCCTTGTCGGGGGTGACATGTACCACCGAGCCGTTGTCTACGCCGGGCGGTATCGACACCTCGATGCGGCGCTGCTGTATCCCGTCGGGAACCATTACGTTGCGTTTCGTGCCGACGTAGGCTTCCTCAAGCGTCACGGTCACCGAAACGTTTGTGCGACGCCGGGCCGCCGTGCGCGCGCCACGACGCTGTCCGTATGAGCCTCCCAGACCTCCAAACAGATCATCAAATCCGCCGAAAACATTGTAATCAAGGTCATCAAACCCACCGGTGCTGTACGTTCGGCTATTGGAGCCGCTTCCGGGTTGTCTATATTGGGATCGAGCCTCAAACTGGTCGGCGTGCCTCCACTGGTCGCCGTACTGATCGTATTTCTTTCGATTCTCAGCGTCTGACAAGACTTCGTAAGCCTCGTTTATCTTCTTAAAATGTTCCTCGGCCTCTTTGTCGCCCGGATTGAGGTCGGGATGATGCTTCCGGGCCAGGCTTCTGTACGCTTGCCGTACATCTTTTTCGTTTGCGTTCTTGGGAACGCCTAGTATTTCATAATAGGTAGCCATAGTCGTTGCTCGTAATTCCTAGATTACTGTATGCTTATTATAACATACATCAAGTTTTTGCGATAACCTATATTATAGTATTTACTATAAGTTTCTTGACAATCATTGATAACAGAATTATAATAGTGCTAGGTGGGAGTAAAGTTGCTTCCAAGTATAGCAAAGTCAATCGATGACAAGGAGATTAAGCAATGGTATTACAGCGTTTGGACCCCTTCAATGAGCTTCGACAGGTACGTAGCAGGCTCTGGAGGGGGATTGATATCGCCAGGGTAAACGGCGAGAACGGGACTTCCAAGTGGGCCGTGCCTCTGGATGTAATTCAGGATGGCGATAACATCGTCGTGCGTGCTTCGATGCCCGGCGTCAAGACCGACGACATCAGCGTCACCATCGAGAACGAGGTGCTGACTATCGATGGTAAGACCGAGTCCGAGGGCGAAGGCAAGGACGGCAGCTATCTGATGAGGGAGCGCAGGAGCGGGACGTTCCATCGCGCACTTCGCCTGCCAGACACCATCGACGTGGACAATGCCGACACCAGCTACGAAAACGGCGTAGTGAGCATCACCTTCCCGAAGGTGGAGTCCAAGAAGGCCAAGCGCTTGGAACTCAAAGTCGGCAAGTAGCCTACAGTAAGTAGCCTGTATCATTGACACGGCGGCCCTTTTTTGAAAGGCCGCCGTGTTTGTTTCTGGAGTCTGCCGCCTCCTCTTTAGAAGGGTCGTCAGACCGCAATCCCATACTAACGCGTCTGCCAGCCTGTTATCTCACAAGAGCCTTACAGTACAGTCACAATTTTCCAGCGAAAATGTCAGAACCTTGCCGCGACTCTCACACCGGGTAAGTCAGGCAGCGCGCTTTAATCGCCTTCAGGGGGAGGTGAAATCGAAGTGTCCGTTCCGAAGTCGGCGATTGGGGCGACGGCATTGCCCTCAATGCGATTCTCGGTGATACGGGTAGCGGTAGCGTCCTCTTGCACAAGCACGCCGTAGGTCTGCGTGGGCTGCTCCTGGTTGTCGATTATTTCACTGTTCAGAATGCCGGAGCCATCGCCATCCATTACGACGATGCCCGCCCTGTCTATATCGCGGACACTGGTATCAGCGCCATTGTTACGCACGATGACATTCTCAATCGTCGTCCGGTCAGACCGTATGACGATGCCTTTCCTCCGGTTATTCTCCATGACCAACCCTCCGCCGTAATAGCTGTCCTCGCTCAAGGTGTCGAACTGCACGATGCCGGATACATTACCGCTCAGACGCCCGCCTTCGACCCTGGTTTCAGGCGAATTCAAGAAGAAGTACCCGTTCTTTTCGCTGCCTTCTATCCGAACGTTTATGAAGCTGTTCGCCCATGACCTTCCTGACTGTGGCCCCCGATTCGACCTGATGCCATCTGCACCACTTGAATTTATGACGATGTCTTTGAATGTGTTTCGGCTTGCTGACAAAATAGCTATTGCCGTGCTCACTGAATCGATTGCCGTCAACCCGGAAATGGTGTTGCCCTGGGGGTTTCGATGGACTCTCACCTCCACGATCTCGAAAAGGTCAAGGGCTGCGCCGGTAGTTATACGAACCCAGTAGCCGTCGGCCTCGCCTTGGGTGTCTGAAGACCATTCGTCATCTTCGGGCACGACGAACTCTATCTCGCCGCTCTGAGCAAATGGCACACCGTTAATGGATGTCTCGTCTCTGACTATCGCGGTATCCAGCCATCCGCCGTTGCCGTCAGACACCGCGATGCTTAAAGTAGAGGTAGCGGTATTGAACAAAGAAAGCTCGAAGGATACGTGGCTAAATCGTCCTTTGGACCAGACCAACAGCCCGTCATCGGCGGTCAGTTCGACGAGAGATGAGGTCTGCAAGTCTTTGTCGCTGGCCTCTGGGAGATTCAACAGCCCTGCCAGTGCGTCAGTTTCGGCGACGCCGTTGGCCGCATCGCTAACGCCACGCAGCGCAAGAGCGTGCCTGTTCGCAACGGACGTAAACCCTTCGATCAGCGAGTTGCGAACGAATCCAGCCAGCTCGATTCCCTGAGCAGACCCGCCTACCGAGCCAAAGCCAGTGATTTTGACATCCCTGATAATTAGGTCGCTCACCTCTACCGACCCGGTTATCTGTATGCCCTCATCATCTGATATGTCCGGGTTGTTATGCTCGATTCGCAGCCCGTCGCCGATGACGATATCCCTCGCGTCGCCCTTGACTCTCAGCCCGTGATCCATCTGTTCGTTAACTGTTATAAGCCCCGGCCCGCCGATGTACACGTTCTCCACACGCCCATCCACACCGTCAATGTCAAACACATACCTGTCAGTAGGTAGAGCCGCCCCGTTAAAATCCAGATGCGTGCCCTCTTTGAAAACTATCCTGGTATTGCTCGGAACGATTATTCTATCGCTCTTGTCAAAAGCGGTATTATGGAATGTTCCCTCCGAGAGGTTGATTGTGCAGCCTATCTGCGGGCACCAGCTAATGGCCCTTTTGATGTCCAGGTTGTCGTCAACGCCGTCGGCCACAAAGTCGCACTCCGAGATATCGGCTACATCCGAGGCGCAGACCAGGAACTCCGCGGGCACATCGCTCTCCACGCCAAGGCTGTAGGGCGCTTCTCTTTCGTTCTTGTTAAGTACGTATTTGTCAAACACAGTGCCGCCCAGGTCTATAGCCTCAAGGGTCAGCTTATTTTTCGTTACCTTCACCAGCATGAAGTGATGTCTTCTGGCCGAATACGCCGTGAATTCGCTCACGTCAACAGAGCGGATATTCGCTCCACCGCCGCCGGTGATGACGTAAATTACACCATTACTGTTTCCAACGAACTCCCGAATTGGCGCAGTCCTCTCGTAACTATGGTCGTCACCTGAGAACACCATGTCCACGTTGAATCGTTCGAAAATCTCCGGGAATTCCTCCCTGACGGTCAGATAACTTCCATGCTTTGCGCCGGAGCTGTAGGGCGGATTGTGCACGTAAACGACCTTCCAGCGCATCTCAGTCGCGGCCAGATCGTCGATGAGCCAGTCTTTCATAGCGGCGGCATCTTCACCCTTGAACGTCACCCTGTTGCTTTCGATGTTGGAGTCAAGCGCCACGAAGTGAACATCACCATAGTCGAAAGAGTAGTACCTCTCGGTGCCGCTTGGATTATTCGAGGGAAGGTAAAAGAAATCGAAGTACGGCTCTCCGTCGTCGGTCATGTAATCGTGATTTCCCGCGATGGGAAAGATGCAGACGCTTGCGATGATTTCCCTATATGGCAAAAAGAACTTGGGGTCGTAGTCCTCGCGCGCTCCATTTGGATAGATGACATCGCCCGTGTGCAACACCATGTCGGGGGAGGAAGCCGTCATCACCTGCGCCAGTTTCATCTGATTCTCAGAGCCGTTTCCGCTATCGCCGAACACGGCAAATGAGAATCTTGTGCTTCCAGGACTCACGCTTGTGCGAAATGTGTCTGTCGCGAGAATATCGCCATTGGTGCTTATCTGATAGTAGTAGGTCGTTCCTGATTGCAACCCTGTTAGTTGGACAGCATGTCGGGTAGATATGCCGATGGCTGACGCTACCAGGCCAAGGTCGGGCGTTGTGCTATACTCCACTGTGCTATCGCCTTCAACGGCTGTGTCCCATACCACGATCAACGAATTCTCGGTGCAGCTTTGAACGTAAGGGTAGCGGGCCAACGCAATCGGTGTTCTTGTAGGCTCAGGTGTCGCGGACGGCTCCGGTGTAGGAGACGGCGCAGGCGCAGGCGCAGGCGCGACAGTGGCCTGAGTTGTCTGAGTAGGGGTTGCGGTAGGCGATGGAAGGCGCACCAGCGGCGCGATAATAGGGGCAGGTCTAACAGCAGCGTCAGTGGATTGCGCTGGCGTTTGCGTAACGCTCGGCGCGGGTGTTGTCTGTTCTGATTCCGAGACGTCAGGCAGTCTGGTACATGCTATCAATAAGACCGCTAACGCTACAGCCAAACCTGTAACGAGCAACCTCTGACAGCGCGCCTCTGGTGTGTTGCTAACCATCATTTGTCGTGTCAAACGGCCCTAGCGTCGGCTCAGGTCAGCGCTGACGGCCCCGACGCTTGGGAAAAGCTCCCGGATTTCTTCTGCCGACGGTATAACTAACGACGCGGTGCCTGTATCTACAGAATCAAAACCAGTGCACGATATTCCCTTGGGAGTAATCAGCAAGTTTAGAATCCCCACCGTTCCCACAGAAGGAAACTCAGGGATTGGTATTGAGAATGACACTGGAGGATCGATAGCCGGGATGGGCGTTGTCAAAAGAAGTATGGGATCCACGCCTGGAATGAACATCGAGATAATCCAGGTAGCTGGCTCTCGCGTGCCCAGAACGAAGTCTATAGTGAGGGTGTCACCCGAGTAGGCAAGGCTGAGGTCACACGATGGCAACTCTATATTCAGTTGGGTCTCACAGTTTATCCTGGCGCTATCTACTCCGTTGCCGCCGTCAACAAAGTCGGCCTGCGATCCACAGCTTATATGGTCATCGCCGCCATCGCCCTTTATTATGTCTCTGCCACTGCCTCCTTTAACTCCATCGTCGCTATTCCCGCCAGCTATCATGTCGTGGCCGCGATCTCCGTCCAGCCTATCGCGTCCAGTGCCGCCGACGAGCATGTCATTTCCGGGGCCGCCGCACATCAGGTCTTTGCCGCCGAGACCCAGCATGACATCATGGCCGTCTCGTCCGACCATAACGTCGTTACCCGGCGTGCCAATAAGGAAGTCATCGCCAATTGTGCCCAGGATAGTAGCCTCGGCTCCCCGACAGGTTGTCTTGTCGGGAGGCACGCCACCACCCGGAGGGCCGTTCTCAACGTCTGGCGCGGACTCCTCGCAATTGGCTGAGATTATGTCTGCTTCCAGCACTTCGTCCGAGTCGTCGCCACCGTCGGCGTAATCTGTGCCCGACCCGCAGTCTATGATGTCGTCGCCGAAAGCCCCTGAAAGCTGGTCGTCGCCTGAATTGCCGAAAAGCTCGTCGGCTCCATCCCCGCCGTGAACCATGTCGTCGCCCTGTTGAGCTTCCACCCAGTCTTCGCCGTCGCCAGCGGCAACAATGTCGTCGCCCATGCCTGCGCAAACACTGTCCTCGCCTTCTCTGGCTACTATCACGTCATGACCGTTCAGGCCAAGTATTACGTCATCAGCCGATGTACCTTCGAGGTTGTCGTCCCCAGATGTTCCCACAAGGGTAGCGGGAAGACCATTGCAGGTGAACGCTATCGGCTCGGACGAGGAAAACTCCGATGTGTTGCCGTCGTCGTCTGTCGCCGTTGCCACAATCACGTCGCCGCCCGACACGAACTCCGCTACCATCGTCAGGTCAACCGTTCGTGTGGCCTGAGCGTCGGTGTCCGGGTAGATGTCGCTGCCGACGTAAATCTCGCCCTCTTCGCCGTCCGCGTCGGCAATGAAGAACTCCACGCGCAGGGGATAGGTCGAGTTCGTGGTGGTGGAATCGACGCTGTACTCGATTCTCAAATCCCCGTTGCTGCCGTTGAACACGGCAGAAGCGATGTCCGGGAAGTTCTGAAGATTGTTCGGACTTGCATCGGCATCATCCGGGTCGTTAGGAGTCACGCCATCGTTGTTGAGGTCGATTCCCAAGCCAACGTTGGAGAACATCGTGTTCAAGAGAATGGCGTTGCTCGTGCCAGCGTTGGCCTCTAGGGAGACTCCATCGCCAGCGTTGAAAGCAATGATGTTGCCTTCACCATCCCCGGTCCCACCGATAGTGTTATTGCTGGCGGAAAAGCTGAGGGACGCACCATGACCAGAGTTGCCCAGGGCGACAGTGCTGGTGACATCCGTCCCGATGAAGTTACCCTGCACCCGGTTTCCGGCCGAGTTGCTCGAGAGAGAGATACCTGACCCCGTGTTACCCGAGATAACGTTGCCCTCACCTGAAGCCTCCCCCCCACCTGGTTGTTGGATGCACTGTTCTGAATGAATACACCGTCCAGGTTGCCTATCGCGCTTCTGCCATCGACAGTCGTACCAATGAAATTGCCTTTTACAATGTTCCCATCGCTGCCCACGATGGTCACACCGCTGAAGCTGTTCCCAGAGATAATATTGCGGGTTGCCCGCGTAATCCCCCCGATGGTGTTCCCGGGTGCCCCCGAAGTGATAATCAGACCGAAGAACCCATTGCCTAAAGCAGCGGTGCCTGTCACGTCAGTTCCGATGAAGCTGCCCTCGACGACATTGCCACCGATTGTTTGTAGCTGGATTCCATTTTCTGTAAAGCGATTGATCACCAGCCCCCGCACCGTGCTGTCCCCAGCAGTGATCGCCAAGCCATTTGTACCTGCACCTGCGCTGCTCCCGTCTAGTTCAATCATCAGCACAGTGTTCAGGCCCAGGCCGGGGCCGTTGGTGTTCGGGCTGGCCCCCGGCTGAGTGTAACCGTCGACTGTCACCGGGTCAGTGATGGTCGGCAGAGCGGACAGAGGTTGGATGGTGTGAGGGCCTGCGCCAGGGATGTCGAAGGCGATGGTGTCCGTGCCAGCAGTGGCGTTTGCAGCATTGATCGCCTCACGAAGGCTGCAATGAGCCACATCGCACACGCCGTCGTCAACATCGTCAGAGGTGTTGACGGTAAAGACAGCCGCCTCCGAAATATCAGGGAACGCGGCAAGTCCGGCCACCGCTGAAATCCCAAGTATTGCCAGCGCTAAAATGAAGTATTTGAGTCACATCATCGACTACTCCATCCTTCGTATCTCGTCTCTCACAAACAGCTTGCAAGAAATCCAGGGAAGATGCCCCGAGCCAAGGGCCAGGGTCTCACATTATGTGAACCGCATTGTACATTTCTTTTGACACGATGTCGACCCAGATTGATACTTTGTGGCAAGATTTCACCGAATGTTCACTGAAATCTTTCTTTTGTGCTGTTATCGTATAGTTAAGGCTAGCTGTCTCGTTAAATGCTAGCGCGGCATTGCATTGGCAGGCCGTGAAACTGATTGTGGTGGTGTGGTGCTCAACAGCAATATACTGGCCCGGCGTCAGTGGGATTCCATAGCTTCCAGGATACTTGGAGCCAGGCTCTGGCGTCGCTCGTGGCTGCCTCTCGCGGCTATGCTTGTCTTGCTCAGGTTGCGATGCTTGGGCAGTTCCTGGCAACCGACGGCATTCCCAGAGGCGGAGACATGGCCGTGAACGCCGTAAACGGCTCGGTAGCCATGAATGGTACGTGGCATGAGCTATGGGACGACACCAGAGCACCAAGTCAAGTCAAGCACGTCTCCCGCTTCAGCATAAGCGATCTGGCATTAACCTGGGTAATAAGGCTGACCGGAGACCTGTTCCTGTCGATTCGCTTCATGGTGTGGGGCTTTCACATCATCGGCATGTTGGGGATGTACCTGTACGTGTCCCGCGTCACCGGCTCAAAGCTCGCGGGAGCCTTGGCTGGCCTCGTCTTCGTCTTCAGCCGGGGCGCACCCCTGCGCGCGATAATGGCTATGATGGCTGGATTCGTCCTCATTCCGTTTCTGTTCCTTGCCGTTGACAGATTTCTGGTAGGCCCATCGATTCGACGCGCGCTGCTTCTCGCGCTCATGCTGGCCCTGTACGCCACCGCGTCAATTCCACCCTTCACCTACATCTCGGCGCTGGCTATCGCCGTGTACGTCGGCGCTTTCCTGATCTCGAAGGGCATGGCAGCGCTACGAAATCGGGCAGAGCTTCCGGCTCTCTTGAAGATTGGAGGCTTCGGCTTTGTTGCCCTATTCGCGACGCTGCTGCTGGCCGCGTACTATCTAACGGGACTGGCCCTCTCTACCGTGCCTCTGGTGGGCGATGCGGGAGGCTACGAGTTGGAGTCCCTGGCGTCCGGCCTCCCAACATTTTCGGAAGCCTTGACGTTTCAACGGGGCGCGGCTAGCCTGAACACCTCTGGTATGAATGCCGCGATCTGGATGCTTGCCATTGCTGTGCTCTTGACCCCTCTACTTCGATTTAACTGGCGTGTAGTCGCGCTCGTGATTATCGCTATTGGCTGGGTTTACTTCGCAAGCGACGCCACGTCCGGCGTCTACACGTTCATGTACGACAATCTGCCGTTCTTCTCCTCCGTGAGGGGAACCAGACGCTGGACTGCGTTGACCCTGTTCAGCTTTTCAGGGCTGATAGGCATTCTGTTGTCTGCGTCATTCGCGTACTGGCGCGATTTTGCAAATAACCCCTCGACGCGAAATGACGTGATGCGTCGCGCGGCCGGGGTGTTATCCATAGTGCTGGTCAGCGTCGTCGCCATAAACGTGCTGACCCAGCTTCCGGCCCTGCGAGCGTGGCTTGCGCCCTACTCCCTCGATGGAGAATATCTGGCCCCTTATTTGTGGCTGAAGGAAACGCCCACAGGGACGGTGTACGCAACCACGCCGTTTCTCACCAAGCGACTCAAGGATGACGACTTCGACCTCGGAGTGGCTCACGGCAAGAAGGCTGGGCAAGGAATCTCTGGACGCCCTGCGTTCGGCGTGTTCCAGTCCGGTGGGAAGAAAGTCAACACATTGATGTTCGATCTGGTGAGCGACTCGAAGGCGTTTCCAACCAACCTGTTCGAGGAGATACAGCTATCATCAATCCCCGCTAGCCTCGCGGACAGACCCATTAGAGGCCCAAGGAGTGTCAAGAACTTTCTCCTGAGTGGTCGCGTGACAGTCACGGAAACCGAGAATCCCGATTCGTTCGTGAGAGTGCGGTTCCACAGGTTCAGTGAAGACGGCGAGGAAGGTTTCCACGCGCTAGACCTGTATCCCGAAACCGCAAGCATCGAATTGAAGCGGGTCGTAGGGGACAGCATCACGGTGCTTGCGTCCGCGTCTGCTGTGCCCACAGACCTCCGGGAATACGACCTCAAGCTAATCATTAACGATGGCAGGTTCGAGGCGTGGATAGACGACGTGCGGGTCATCGAGACTGGCATCACCAAATTCTCCGGCAGTGACGTGCAAGTTCTGTCTCTGGGTGCTGATGCCTCTTTCACTGGTCTGGATATGAGCGTGATTTCGAGCGGGTTGGACTCTGATTACTCGCTTGCGCGGACTCTCGGACTTTTCAACACTCGCTATTTCGTAGTGCAGCCAAACACCAGCGAGTTCGAGCGTCAACGCATCGCCACGCTCCCCGGCCTGACGGAAATAAATCGCTGGGGAAGCAGCGTGCTGTACGAGAACGATTACTTCCTCGATGGCAAGGCCTTCATCACACAGTCGTTCGGGGTGTACGTGGGCGACCCTGTGGCAGTGGTTCACGGCCTTTATCAGCTAGACCCGATAGCCCGAAGTAAGACCGCGCTGATAGGTATCTCAGACCTGCCCCTTGACCTGGCATCCGAGATTCTTGGCAAAGCCGCGTTCGTCGCTATAGACGCTTCAAGCGGCGTGTATCCTGTCGAGTTGGCGAGATTAGAGGAGCTGCGAGCATCCATCACAAACGAAGGAAGAATGCCCCCAATCGTCTATGCTTGGGACCTCACGCTGGATGAATCTGTGATAAGCAACTCAGACCCACCCTCGCCGCTGGCTGTCTCCGATGGAGAGTGGGAGCTACTAGGCAGGGGAAAGAACTTCGTGCTTGAGACCGTGTTGAAGCGGCAATCTTCCGGCGCTGTCGCCAACGCTCGCATACGCTTTCGCGTGCGCAACGACGGCAGATTTTACGAACTGGTATTGAATCGCTCGGACGGAACCGTGACGCTGTTTCTTCAGCGCGACAGAGGCGTCACCGTCGTGGCCGAGGGTGTGATTCCTTCCCGCGCTGAAGTAGACCTGCCAGTCAGATTGGCAGCGATGGACGAAAACTTCGTGCTGTATCTTGACAATCGACTGGCGCTGGAAACGCCTATCACACGCATCAGCCTCGGCGGGCCAATCCAGGTTTCCTCCGGAGGCGGCGACCTGTTGCTTGCCACCCCAAAGCTCCTGTCAGGCGACTCTTCTCTGGCAGACCTGGAGGGAATCGCCAGGCAGGGCTTCACTCTGGAACAGATGGCTGCTCGCTCCGGCGACCTCGCGGAAGCAGACATTGCTCTGCTCGGCTTCACTCAATTACTTGCGACCAGTGTCAGGCAAAACGAGCCTACCAGCTACCAGCTTTTAGTGTCAGGGGATGGATTCGAGAGACCTGGCGTCGAGGTCTGGTTAAGCGATTCAGACTCTCAGTCCATCCTGAAACTGGAAACGCCAGAGGTGCAATTCGGAGATTCAGCGCAGTCAAACAGCGTGTCACAATGGCAGTTTACCAGCGAGCCGTTTACGATTGCCGACCTGGAATCCAACCTGGTAGTGGCGACCCGCAGCGCGAACGCTCGAATCAGCCAGATGTTGTTGGTTGAGGTTCCCGACGGCATCCTTTCAGAGAATGACAGCGATTCGCTGGCGAGTCTGTTGAATCCGCCTGCCGCCACTGGTCTAATTACCGAGAGGTTGAGCGCAGGCCGCTACAGCAGCGAGTGGAGCTTTCAACAGGGCGGCGTGCTGGTGTTTCAGGACACCTTCCACAAAGGATGGAATGCTCGCCTCGGAGACGAAAGCCTGCCTCAGTTCAAGGTGTTCGGCAGCCTGAACGGATACTGGGTCTCGCCTGAGACTGCGAGCAATGCGGACTCACTTATATTGAATTTCGCGCCTCAAGGCCGATACCGCCGGGCGCAAATCATATCTGGCCTGGCGTTTCTGGTAGTCGTTGGTATAAGGTGGACCCCATTATTAAGACAGCACGAGGGCTAAATTAAGAGAGTCTCCCACCCCTGCGCTAGGTTTCACCAAGCCCGATGGCAGCCCTGCTTCTTCAGCTGCTGCTCCCCTTTCTTCCTGGCCATGTTGGTACACCTCTGCTGGGGTCCGGTAGCCCAAAGCCTGGTGAGGCCTCTGCCGGTTGTAGAACTCCAGGTAGGCATTGATCCCAGTTCGGGCCTCGGCGACGGTCTGGTAAGCTTTCAGATACACCTCCTCGTACTTGATGCTCCGCCACAGCCGCTCCACGAAGATGTTGTCCAGGTACCTACCCTTACCATCCATGCTGACCTGGACCCTCTGCTCCTGCAACGTCTGGGTAAAGGCCTCACTGGTGAACTGACTCCCCTGGTCGGTGTTGAATATCTCCGGTCGTCCCTTACCCAGGGCTTCCTCCAACGCCGCCACGCAGAAGCTGGTGTCCATGGTGTTGGAGAGCTTCCAGGCCAGCACGTGCCGGCTGTGCCAGTCCATGATGGCCACCAGGTACAGGAAGCCCTTCGCCATGGGGATGTAGGTGATGTCCGCGGCCCAGACCTGGTCGACCCGATTAACCTCCACTCCCTTCAGCAGATAGGGAAAGATCCGGTGTCCCGGCGCTGGTTTGCTGGTGTTGGGACGCCGGTAGATGGCTTCCAGACCCATCAACCGCATCAGCCTTCGAACCCTTTTTCGGCTCACCAGATAGCCCTGTTGCAGCAGCCAGGCCTTCATCTTCCTGGAGCCGTAGAAGGGGGTCTTCAAATACTGACGGTCCATCAGGGCCATCAACTCCAGGTCTTCTGCCAGGGTCGGTACCGGCCGGTAGTACACCGAGGCCCGGCTGACGTCCAGCAGGATACATTGACGCACCAAAGACAGCTGCTGGTGGTCTCGGTCTATCATGGCTCGCCGTATGCTGCGACTCATAGACCGGACCTTTCCGACAAAAAATCGCGTTCCACCTTCAGCTGGCCGATGTGCCGGTAGAGGTGGTTAATCTGAGCTTCCTTGGCTTTCTCCTGGGATTTCTGATTGGTGGCAAATAGCTCCGGGGCTCCTTCCACCAGGGCCCTTTTCCAGGCGTGAATCTGACTAGGATGGACCTCAAATCGGCTGGCCAGCTGGGCGATGGTCTCTTCCCCCGCAAGGGCGGCCAGGGCCACCTTGGCCTTGAACGCCGGACTGTGCTTATTCCTCGTCTGCTTCATGTCCTGCTCCTTCACGTCGGTTAGTTGCCGGTTATTTTAGGAGCTGGACTCTCTCTTAGCCAGTTGTCTAGTTTTTGGGTACCACCTCAGTCTTCTGCTTTCGCCGGTGGCATGGCGCAGATGGGTTCGCAAAACGAAAACAGGCGCACGGTTGGAGACGCAGGCGATAGGCCTCTGGTCGTCAATCATGGCGCGCTCACCCAGACGGTTATCCCGGAGACGGCCTCATCCCGCCAACGCTATAGAGCCGCAAGAGTAAAAACGTCTCTCAGAATTCACCGCAGAGCGCGCGAAGGACGCGGGAAAAAGAGCGAAATTACAATGTCATTCTGAGAAGCCTGCGACGAAGAATCTTAGCGTTACGTTTAGATTCTTCACTCCGCTTCGCTACACTCAGAATGACATATAGTAGGTTCATTATGTTAGGCATTCTAAAAATGTCTCTTTGTGAACTCTGTGTTCTCAGCGGTTCTGAAATAAATACTAAGAGCGTCTAACAAAACCATTATTGGAACAGAAAGCGAGAGCAGATGATGGCACAACCTATGGCCAAGAAAGCCTCATGTATGTCTGCCCTGCGCTCATATCGAACCCGTAAGCGTCGGAACTGATGAAGCCAACTCAGGCTTCTCTCAACCACCCATCTATGCACACCCAACCCGCTGCCATGCGGCTCACCTCGCTTGGCCAGCAGCGGCCAGATATGTCGCTTCTTCAACTCCTTGCGAACAGGCTCAGAGTCATACCCTCTGTCTCCCTGCGCCTGAAGAGGACGCTTGCGAGGCCTGCCTCGCTTGCCCTTGACAGCAGGTATGGCATCCACCAACTCAAGGGCTTGGGTGACATCGTGAGCGTTCGCGCCAGTCAACCTGACCGCCAGTGGAATGCCCTGGGCATCGGTTATGATATGATGCTTGCTACCCGCCTTCGCCCTGTCCGTGGGGTTGGGGCCTGTTTTCTGCCCCCAAAAACTGCTCGCACTGAAGCACTGTCCAGCACTGCGCGAGTCCAGTCTATGCGCTCAGCTGCTTGCAGGCGCTCAAGGCATACCAAGTGGATGCGCTCCCAGACTCCCGACTGGTGCCAATCTCTGAGGCGCCTCCAGCAGGTCATCCCACTGCCACAGTCCATCTCCTTGGGTAGGTCTTCCCAGCCAATGCCTGTCTTTAGCACGAACAGTATCCCACTTAGGACCTGTCTGTCAGGTATCCTGGGCCTTCCTCCTTTCGGCTTCGGTGGTTGTGGCGGCAGTAAAGGTTGCACCAGTTCCCAGAATTCATCGCTTACAAGGGGCTTAGACATTAGGTCATCCTCCTCCAGAGAATGTCCAGATTCTAACCCCTTTTATTAGGTTTTGTTAGACGCTCTTAGTCCGCGATCATCTGGGCAGGAACTCAGGCGCTGTAGGCCAGACCGAGAAGTCCGCAAACCTGGCCATATCCCCGAAACTCCAGAGGCCGTGTGCGGTGGCATCCTGATTAAACGTCTCCGTGACAGTCAACACCTCGACGCCGTTGACGCGGACGTGAATCTGATCGCCCATCAGGTACACATCGAGGACGCCCCCTTCTGCGAAATCAGACTGCATCGGCGCGCTACCAATCTCGCTGGTTACGCCGTTCTCCCTTCGCACAATCAGCAGCGAATCGTTCAAACCCTGCCTGCGGACGCCAATCCAGTTGTCCGCATCGGTGTACCGGACAATAAGACCGCTGATATTCCAGGGCGTCAATCGAGCGGATATTAGGCCATCGCTTAAATTGCTCTCCACGATTGCCGTCCGACGGCTCAGGGTTGACCTCGCCACGCCATCCTCGACGAACCATATATCGTCACCATCCTCGCTCTCCCACGCGACGGCCCCGGATGGCTGCCTGAGAGTGCGCCCGTTCAGCGTCGAAATGCCCACAGCAGGGAAATCGAAAAGGTCGAAAACGGCAGGCATAAAGCTCTCAACCTCTCCCGAATCGAAGTTCTGAACGAGATCAGTGTCTACAGGGACAATTCCCAGCGCGCTCAATCCGGCTTCAGCTATGTACCGGGTGCGCCAGAGGAAACCCCACTCGTCACCGAGCGCACCAAATCTCCCTCCACTGATGTAGTAGTTCGCGCCGCCAAGCTCCGGGCCAAGAACATGAATCAAAACGCTGTACGTTATGCCCAACTCGACGCTACCTATGCGAACCGGCTCGTTTGCGTCCAGCCCTGTGCCGCCATCGAGTGCATAGAGAACGCTGCCGTCGAACCGCATCGCATATTGCGGAGCAGGGCTTGAGCCTTCCGACTCGGTGTAGAAGCCCAATTCGAACTCCCACCTGGCGGTGCTAATGAAAACCTCTGCGTGGATGTATTGCCCTGCGCTGGCTGTTATGTCATCAATTGCAGGCGGAGGGGATGCGATAACAAGAGTGGGCGCAACGTTTTGTGCAAGAGCAGGCGTTTCTTCCGTGACCTGAGTCGGCGTTGCGGTAGGGTCAGCGGGTTCCGTGTCAAGCGTCTCATCCGAAGCGAATGGAAGTGACCTCGTCAACATAAAGATCAAGACAATGAACGTGCCAATGACGAAAGCTATTCTTGGGAGGTAAGGCAGCAGCCTTCTGAATGCCTCCAACTTCGCTATCCCTCCCTGCTGTCATCGTATTGTCACCATGATAACGCACTTGCGCGAAATTGGAGCGCACCGAGGCAGGGCGCTATTCGGCGAGTTTCGACGGCGGCTCAGTGACAGGGCATACGTTGGCGATAAAATACAGGTCGTCTGAATAGCCGCATGGCACGGGAGGCTCGGCGTCAAGTCGGAATAGCAGGAGGCCGCCCTTTGAATCGTGGCTGTCATCGTCAAAGTAGATGTAGCTGTTGCCGTTTCTAGGGTATCCGAAGACTATTGTACGCTCGCTTTCAAGCCGCGTGTCCTCGATGCTCAACGTGGAGCGCGCGCGCGAGTCCTGAATCAGGCTGACATCCGAGCCGGTGTTCTCGACGCTGGACTTGTGCCCTCTGAGAACACTGTCCACAAGTACGTTGTGGTCGCCCCAGAAGGTCAACCCTCTTGGAGTCGCCGATATGAAATCATTATCCTCTGCGAACGCGCTGTCGATTTCTCCGAGGATTAGAGTTCGCTCGATTGTGTTGGCGTGCCCCCGCAATCTGACGTTCGACATGCCATTGCCAAAAATCAGGCTGTCCTCAATGCTCGCCCTGTTGCCCCGAATCGCTGCGCCCTCGCCTCGATTGCGCCAGAGCTTCAGGTTCTTGAAATGGCTCACCTCGTCCGTCATTTCAGAGTTGAGGATGTACGTCTTCAGCCCGGCCTGAAAGTTGCTGTGCGCCTCGTTGTGCTCGAAAGTCAGGACCGCCAAGCCTCTGATCTTCGTCTTCCCGTTGGGCAGCGTCGCCTCAAGCGGGCCGATGTCGAGCGGCTTATGGGGCAGCTTGAACTCGAATCCGCTGCCCTTCGTGCTGCCAACGGCTATGTTGGAGACGTATGTGTTGACCGGATTCTGTATCCAGAAGACAGACGGACTGCTATCCGAAGCAAGGAGCTTGCCGGGCCGCACGAGTATACCGAGGTTTCGCTCCCAGGTTACGAAAACCTCGTCGCCCATCTCCATGAAAAAACCGTGACCAAGGGCGTTGTATCCTACGTTATCGCTGAGAGTCACGAACTGTGTGCTATGCACGGTTATGAATCTGTTTCGAGAGTCCCAGACCGATACGCCCTTGACGTAGCTACCTTTCATGCTGTCGCCGGCCATGTGAAAATGCACGGGGTATTTGCCAAGCTGGTTGCGCGCTCCAAGCCGAACGAACTCGGCGTAGCTGACACGGGCCTGCGCGCCCTCAAGGAACCGCGTGTGTCCCCTGAACTTGCGATATTTGCTCGTAATCACAACGTTGCGGGTCAGGTTTGCGACCTCCGCGCTGGTGTCAGCCGCGCCGCTGTGCCATCTCTTCAAGGGGTTTCTCAGGGTGACGACCTTGCCATCAACCGACCTGACGCGGTTCATCTCGGTGTCAGCAGGGTTCTGAGTGGTCGAGGCGATCACGATTCTGTCGCCGGGTTTCCAATCGACTGCATCCTCGACGAATAGCCTCTCCGCTCCAATCTCGGCGTCTTCGGATAGCCTAGTGTAAACATAGTCCAACGGCTGCCCGTGAATATCCGCGCTTCCGAAGATGTCGATGCTGTTCTCGCCTTCCTCCCTGTTCACTATGCGGACGGTGGCTTTAACATCGCCTTGAATCGGTCGCAGTTCAGTTCCAACCTCTTAACGCGCCGCCGGGGTTTACCGAGAACATGCCAACGTCGAGGTTGGTGTTCCTGTCCCGGCTGAATCTGAACGTGCCCTCGACGACTATTTCGCCAATCTCGATGTACGAAAAGAGGTCGTAGACGACCTTCGTGCCTTTCGCGACCTCTACCCTGTCACCTCTACCTGGTATTCGCCCCTGTTTCCATATCGTAGGGTCGGACCAGGAACCGCTATCCACGCTCGTGACGAGGCTTTCGTCGGCAATGAGCGAACGCCCAGCGCCAACGGCTGCCATAGTTATGATGCCAAGAATCAGCGCCGAATATATGAGGCGTCGTATTGGTGTCGATGCGATTCGCCAGACTGGCATTCCTTCCCTCCCCAAGCATCTGCCTTCGACACATCAATGTCCCCGTGTCGGCGATGCCTTCTTAGGCAACAGCTAAACGCTGGCGAGGGAAGTGGAAACCTTGCGCGCGGTAGATTTCTGTGTTCAGTTGGCTTGTTCAGGGAGGTCGAAAGAGAAGAATTGGGTTCTGGTCGATGTGAACGTGTCGAATACCTCAATCGTAAGCATGTCATCACTCAGGGTGAGAACAGAGGTTTCCAGAGAATTCACAGCACCGCCGTCTACGTAGCCGGTAAGAAAATGCGGAGTGTACTCGACGATTCCGTTCGCCTGGATAGGGCTTCTTCCTTTGCTATGGTGCTGGCCCCAGCCCCAGAAGACCGCCTTGCCGGATTCGTAAACGATATTCAGAATCTTGTTGGTGTTGAGCGACTGCTTGCCAATCATCGCGTTTATTAACTCGCGGCTGCGAATCGGCAGCACGTGGTGAGCAAAGACTATCACGGGATGCGGCGAGCTATCGAGCGTTGCGTTCAGAAACGCTATCTGCTCTTCGGAGACATAGCTGGCTCCTTGCCCCGACTCGTCCGCCAGAAACACAAGTCTATAGTTCTGAATATCCACGTACCAGTAGATGTCGTGACTGAACAGCGCGGCGTATCTTTCGCGCTGAAGGGGGTCGATTAACTCGCCGTGGTTTTCGTCGAGGTCGTGGTTGCCAACCAGTTTGTAGACAGCCTGCTCGAAGCCCTCGACAGACCGAGCGTAGTCACGCCCCTGCGCTTGATCGCAAATCCTGAAATCGTCTCCCAGCCACATGCTGAAATCCACCTGCTGGCTATTTAGAAACTCCCCGATTAGCCTGGCTCGTTCCACATTCGTGTCTCCCGCCAGCGTCTCGCCCTGCCACCAGAGGTTCGCATGACCGGTCAGCCCGATCTTGAGCACGCCATCGTTGTTGGGGTGTATGTTGTTCCTGCCGGACGCAAAAGGCTCGACTGGCGTGCATAGCTCGCTCAAAGAAGGCGCTGGCGTTGACGTCGGCGTTGGCCTTGCACTAGGAACCGCGACGACTACGGCCTCTATACCCCAAGCATTAGCCATGATTCGAAAGACGTCTGTATTGTCGTGAGCCTCCGTGACCTGCTCTGCCAGAGGCCCAAACGCCATGAGTGGCACCTCCCGGCTTGTGTGGTCTGTGTCCGACCAACTT
The DNA here is from genome assembly GCA_965206395.1 of Dehalococcoidia bacterium. GTDB lineage: Bacteria > Chloroflexota > Dehalococcoidia > Lucifugimonadales > CATOSD01 > CBDBJK01. The sequence continues at coordinate 229,969 of CBDBJK010000036.1, read as the reverse complement.
AGCAGCAGCACCGACTTAGGGCTGTGCTCCAGCGGCAACATCTGCGTTCCATTTTTGGTCGGAGCGCTGGACGATGCTATCTCAGCTTGCAGTCCTCCGGTTTCGTGGTCTGCGGTTGCGATTACCAGCGTCTCGCCATCTGACATGGCGAACTCTAGCACGACCCGCACCGCCTCGTCGAAGGCTAACGTTTCGCCAATGGTCTGGGAAGGATCATTGCTGTGTGACGCCTGATCGATTCGACTGCCCTCCACCATGAGAAAGAAACCCTCTCCGCTCTCGCTCAAGAGGTCTATCGCGCGTCGAGTCATCTCGGACAGGGAAGGTTCATCAGGCTGGCGTTCGAGGTCGAAATTCATTCCGTTGCAGGCGAACAGCCCCAGTACAGGCAACGAAACGTTTGCCAAGAAATCGCCATCTGTCGTAACGCTGTACCCGTTGGATTCGGCTTCGCTGATTAAATCGCGGCCATCAGTTCTCCTTCCGAGACATTCGCCTGCGCTCATCGCCAATGACACCTCTGTAGGGATGAAGTGACGAACGCCGCCGCCGAACATCAGGTCGATGCCGGATTCCAGGGCTTGAACGGCTATAAGGTTTTGCTGGTTGCGGTCTGCAACGTGCGCGTAGAAGGCGGCGGGCGCCGCATGGGTTACGGTCGAGGTCACGACGATGCCAGTAGCCTTCCCCAGCGTTTCGGCTTGCTCAAGGATGGTTTCAAAGGCCGACCCTCCGTCCGGGCTGAGTGACACGAATTCGTTATTGGTCTTGCGTCCGGTAGCGATTGCGGTAGCGGCGGCGGCGGAATCGGTTACCGCGTCATCGGTCGAATACGTCGTCACCACGCCCCACGATGGAAGATCGTCCAACGCGAGCTTTCCGTCTGGGCCATGCTTCCAGATTCGGGACGCGTCGATGTGCGCAAATCCCATGCCATCGCCGATGAGCAAGATGATGTTCTTTGGAGACGAAACGAGGTCTATTGTGACAGTTGGTTCAGGGGTAGAGGTTGCTCTCGGCGACAGAGCGGTGGCAGACCTTGGTGTTATGATGACAACAGCAGCATCAGAGGAAGCGGCGGGAACAGGCTCCGGAGTAGACGTAGCAATTGGAACCTGCGGCGCGGCGCACGCGATGGCAAAGACAACGAGGGTTAGTGCGGCCCAAATCATTGGCATCCGAAAACAACGAAACGCTTGCCCTTCGTGTATATTCGTCAAAACAGTGATTCATTACAACACGGTGCGCGCGACCTATCGCCAAATTATCCAGATTATTTTTCTATCAACCTGATAGGACAGCAGGTACAATAGTATTGGCACACGCCACTCTGTTTCGCAGGTTGCCAGATGCGACCATTATTGAAAACGTAAGATATTAAATAATAGGAAACTGAATCTGGAGGACGCACATTGGCAAACGCCCAGTCGGGGCCAACTGTAAACGTTCAGATACCTGAAGCCCTGTACAAGCAGATTGAGAAGCTCGCCGAAGAGTCCGATTTTTCGTCGGCGGAGGGCTACATCGTGTTCGTGCTGGAAGAGGTCGCAAACGAGAGCGATGAGGTTTTCACGCCTGAAGAGGAAGAGAAGGTCAAGGAACGGCTGCGAAACCTCGGATACCTGTAATCGCTAAAAGCGCCATCGAACGCCTCACAGTCCGGCGTATCGCCGCATGGACGTGGACGCCTCTTTTAGCCCTGTTTCTATTCGCCAACATCGTGCTCATCGGGCCTTTGCTATGGGGAAGCGGCCTGCCCAAGGGCATCGACCTTAACGCAAGCCTCACGACAGGCTACGAGGCCCAGGACGGCGCGTGGCATCAGTTGTGGGACGATTCTCAATTCCCCGGCACACCCAAAAACGTCTCTCGCTTCACGTCAAGCGAACTGATGATGACGTGGCTTGTAGAGATTACCGGCCATCCGTTCGCTTCGGCGCAAATCATGGTATGGTCGCTGAGCGTCGTTTCGCTCGTCGCCATGTATGCGCTGGTGTTCGCAATCACCCGCTCCAGGCTTGCCGCAGTTGTAGCAGCAATAGTCTACGTATTCAGCCGAGGCTCATTGATGCAAACGGGGATACCGCTTGCAGCCGGTTTCGCGCTGACTCCGCTTGTTTTCCCTGCCGTTGACCGCGTTCTCGTAGAGCCGTCGATGCGAAGGGCATTGCTCCTCGCGCTTGTGTTGGCCTTGTTCGCAACCGCCACGATACCCGGATTCACTTACATCATTGCCATCGCAGTTCTGGTCTACGCGCTATCATTCTTCATCGGGCGCGCAATCGGCTTTGGCTCGAAGCTAGAGCAGTTCAAAAGCCTTGGAAGGCCAGCGGGATTCCTCATCGTAGGCCTCATCGTCGCGCTGCCGCTCGCGGCTTACTATGTTGCCGGTGTCCTTCTTTCCACAATCCCTCTGGTGCGCGAAACAGGCGGCTACGACCTGAGCGACCTGAGCCGTAATCTGCCGTCGCTATCGGAAGCGGTGACGCTCTCGCGGGTAGGTTTTCGCTTCGGCACGCCTGTGATGGATGCAACAGGCTGGGCACTGGCCGCAGTTGCGGTCGCGGCATCGCTTCTGAGAATTCACTTCCGCGTAATTGCCCTGATTGTCATCGCCACCGGAGCCATCTTTTTGGCAAGCAACGTAACCTCGCCCACGTACACGTTCTTGCTCGACACCCTTCCATATTTTTCGTCGGTGCGTGGCGCGTCCCGATGGCTGGCATTTGCGCTGTTCGCCTATTCAGTCCTCATCGCAATCGGCATTGATGCGGGCCTCGCCCTGATACGCAAACGGGTTCACATCGAATCGGCATTCTGGCGCGGGCCGCTGGGATATGCCGTCGCATGGCTCGCCGTCATCGGAGCGATTGGGGTTGTCGCCGTGAACTCTGGTGTACAGCTCTCCGGCCTGCGACAGTGGAACGCTCCGTACACGCTCCCCGAAGGAGAAATACCGCCGTTTGAGCGGATTGCAGACTCAGAGCCAGGAACGGTATTTGCAACCACGCCATTCCTGCTAGGCCGCATCTTCGGCCCACCGCACCTCTCGGCCATCGACTTCGGCAGAACGGTTGGCCCTGCCATAAGCGGGCGCACGGCGTTTGGAGGATTTCGCGTTGGCGGCTTTGACGTTGAAGATGAGGTCATTGCCTTTGTGCAGGATTTGCAGACGGCAACCGCCCAAAGAATCGAATCCGGCGAGTTGAGCGGTGAGCCTGTCGAGCTTGCTGGCACATTAACCGATTTTCAGCTATTGACGCATGTGTCCGTTTCGGATGGACTGGCGGACGATGAGTTCTTTCAGGTCAGATTTCACGAACTTCCAAACGGGTCGTACTATGCGTTCACGATGAACCCTGGGACTGGTCGCGTGGAGTTGGCGCAGTTCGGTTCGACGCCGGAAGTGCTGGTTTCGTCGCAGGTGGAAGTCGATAGCGCGCGGCAATACGATCTACGGATAGCTATGGTCGGCTCTCAAATTCAGGTTTTCCTTGACGGACGCACGATTTTGAAAACGTCTGACGCTATCCTGGGGTCGGGAAGAATCTCCGCGCTTGCCAGCAATGAGAATGTCATGCTGTCGGACGTGGAGGTTGTCCCGATGAGGCGCAGCGCGAAACAGCCCGACGCAACGCTGACCAGAGTGATGAGCCTGTTCAACGTGCGCTACTTCGTCATACAACCTCACACCGATAAGGTCGAACGTCTGCGTATCGCCGCTCTGCCAGGTCTGAGGCTTGTAGAGGAGTGGGAAGGCTCGGCGTTATACGAAAACCTTGACTACAACCCGGCTAAGTCGTTCTTCGCCTCTATGTTCGGGTTGTATCTGGGAAATGCCGAGACTGTTATACCTGCTCTGTACCAGATGGATAGCCTGGCATCTACAAAGGTCGGCCTGCTGGCTGCCGACGACATCCCGTCAGGCTTGCAAGAGGAGATTCAGGGGGAGGCATGGTTTACCGCGCTGGACGCGAGCGGGCCGCGCAATCTTCAGGCTATTATCAATCTGAGTCGAACAGACGACGTTCCCCCGCTGATATACACCTCCAACCTCAGCCCTGACAGAACGACGGCACTCGCCCGCCCATACCCCATCCCAACGTCATTGCTAGTAGTCGAGCCATTCCAATTACTATCAAAGGCCAGGAACTTCGTGCTGGAAATGTCGGTCAATTCCCTGGACAGCAATTCCCTCCCGCAAGTCAAATTCGATTTTCGAGTGAGAAGCACCATCGAGCATTATTCTCTGGAGATTGACGAAAACTTGGGACGCATCGCCATGTTGCGTCAGACGCGCAACGGGCCAATCACGCTCAAGACGGCGACGCTTCCAGAGGTGAACGGAGAGGCGACGTTAAGGCTCGTAGTTCTGGACGACCGCTTCCAGGTTTACGTTGACAATTCGCTGGCCCTAGACGTTCAGGATGATGACTACTCGGAGTTCGGCCCGGTTGTCATTTCGTCTGAGGGACAGGGAATCTTGCTGCGAAACATCGGCGCAGCCACAGACCGCGACGCCCAGGGACTTCGGAGTACGTTGGGCAAGCGCGGCTTCGATATTCTCGACATCTCGGAAAGCTTCCCAAACATCGGGCGTGACCACTTCGGCTTGTTCCCGAATACGAGCGGCTCTAACGTGCGAATGCGTGGAGTACGCGAGGGTTCGTATCGCCTGCTCGTGGGAACGGTCAATGCCGAGGATGGCTTTATAGCCAGCGAGGTTGACAGCGGAACAAGCAAGGTTCGTCCGACGTTTAGTCGAATACACCGCGAAAAGTCCGCCCTCGACGGTCAGCCCGATCAGGTATGGTTCGTCAGCGACCCCTTTGAAATGAACGAAGGCACATCCGATGTATTCGTCGCGCTGTCAGGCTCGGACGCCAAAGCAAGGTCGATTATGCTGGTGGAAGTCGCCGCGACACCGGACGGCAGGGAGCTTGTTGACGCTATTCTGATGCCTCCTGAGCCTGTCCTGCCTCGGTTCAGCCGAGACAGCGCAACAAACTACAGCGGCGACCTCACACCACCGAGTGCGGGACTGCTCGTCTTGCAGGAGTCGTTCAACACTGGATGGGACGCTGTTCTGGATGGCGAGGAGCTTGAGCAGGTGACAGCTTTCGGCACGCTCAACGGCTTCTGGGTCGGCTCACGACAGGCCGAAAAGGGCGGGCGATTCGAGATAGCGTTCGCCCCCCAGAACGCGTACCGATTGAGCATGGCGCTATCTAGTCTGTCATTCCTTGTAGTGCTCGGCGCGCTATTCTGGACGCGCGGCAGGCGATTGCTGACAGCGCGCTGACCTCACCCTCGTCCCCTCTCTGTGAACGGAGAGGGCGCCTAAAAATAAGGTTTCTTCTTCCTTCCGCGGAAGGACGGGTGAGGTCAAAGGCATGGCATCGATTGCATCGTGGCATATTTCGAGTTTACCTACCCCAGCCAACCGTTGCGACAGGGGAGAGGATGTAGCCCCTTCCCCCAGAGGGTAATTTAGAACAGAGCTATCGGATTCACAGGCGAGCCGGTGACGTTGCGCAGGCGCAGAGGCGCTAGGGTGAGAATGAATTCGTAGCGGTTGCGCTCCTGACACGCCACTGCTAGCTCCTCCAGGTTCGCATTGTCGATGAGCCACATCCCAAGCGTCACCAGGCACATGATGTGCAACGGTGAGACTATGTTCGGGTACTGCGAGGGGCGCACGTCGTTCGAGGTGTCCGTGCCGAGCATAGCGACGCCCCGCTCCTTGAACCAGGGAGTGCAAGCCACCTGACAGGCGGCCATCGGCTCGGTGTTCGGCACAGGCCCCTGCTCAATACGTTTGCGGTAGTTGCCGGTGCGCACAAGCAGGATGTCGCCTTCCTCTACTCGCACGCCTCCCAGCTTCTCCGCCGCCTCAAGGTCTTCCGGCATCACAGGCTCGTCCGGGGTCAGCCAGGGAACCCCTCGAACCTTCGCAATGTCGAGAAGCACGCCACGAGTCACTATGCCGTCGGACGCGGCCTCGATAGAGTGAGTCTGCGCACCCTCACGCGATGTAATCATGCTGGCGGGCCTGCCATTGTACATCTTGCCCTGCCACGAATAATGAGACAAGGCGTCGATGTGCGTGATCGTCTGACCGTGAAAGACCATGCCAATGAACTCTGCCGCGCCTCTTCGCGCTCGTGTGCGTTCCGGCGGATCGGTATCCCGACCCTCGCCGCTGTCCACCATGTAACGCTGAACCTGATACGTCACGTCCGGCGTCATTTCCGTGACTATGGGCCTGGCGCAGCTTACAGCGACGCCGTCACGAACCAGCGCGGCGGCCTGCGTTCGCTTTGACGGCGTAATCAGGTTCAGACAGCCTGACTGGTCGCCCTCTCCCCAGCGTCCCCAATTGCTGAGAGAGGTCATCCAGTCCAGCACCTGCGCTTCGGTTGGATATTCGACTGCCATTGCTTTGCGCTCCTAATTTTCAATGTTCGCAGGTAGAAGGCTTACGCGCTCGACTCCAGAAGGGCCTTAAGGTTGGCGTGGTCGGCTGCTATCTGCTTCTTCAGCATACGATTGAGCATCGGCCCCGCGAGCCTCATAGCGCCGCGTGGGTCTGCTTCCGATTCGACATGTAGCCTCGTTCCACCTTCGACTGACTCCACGGTGTAAGACATCTCCATCGGAAACGGCCCCGCCGTGCTTTTGACGGCATAAGCCTTGTTTAGCTCATACTGCGTCACGACGAAGCTGTGGTCAAGCTGTCGGCCCATCGCCTTGTTCACTATCCGGCAGGTCGTGCCAAGTTCCACCGGCCCCGCAGATGTTTTCACAGCCTCGATAACACTCTCCGTCCATCGAGGGAAGCTCTCAACGTCGGTCACCAGCGCGAAAACATCCTCGACAGGCCGGTTAATCACGAGCGTATGCTCTATCCTTATCGCCACTTCCGTCCTCCCAATCACAGGTTAACCCAGCCATCGCATGTCGTTAAGATATATTATACTTGTGCAGGCCACAAGCTGGAGAACTTACTACTAAAAATGCACCGCAGAGTACACAGAGACCGCCGAGGTAAGAAGAAAGCTAAAATAAATTCCCTGCGAATTCTGCGGTCTCTGCGGTATTGCGATAATTACAAAAGGAGGGGGCAAAATGCCGAAGGCGCTGATTAACGGGGTCAACCTTTACTACGAAGTCCACGGCGAGGGCTTCCCGTTGGTGTGGAGCCATGAGTTCGGGGGAGACATTCGCTCGTGGGAGACTCAGGTCAGGTTCTTCACTCGACGCTACCAGGTCATTACCTACTGCGCGCGAGGTTATCCACCATCAGATGTACCTACAAATCTGGATGACTACAGTCAAGAGCAGGCGGTGGAAGACCTGCGTGGCCTGCTGGAGCATCTTGGTATAGAGCAGGCGCACGTCGGCGGACTGTCTATGGGCGGCAACGTCGCGCTTAACTTTGGCCTGACCCATCCCAGAATGGCGAAGTCGCTGATTGTGGCAGGAACGGGCAGCGGCTCCGACGAGCCTGAGCTTTTCGAGAAGCGGGTGAACGAATTCGCGCAGAGCATGGAAACCGGAGGAATGACGGCGATGCGCGACTACGCTCGCGGCCCCGCTCGCGTGCAGCTTCAACGAAAAGACCCGAAGGGCTGGCAAGAGTTCTCAAACCAGCTCTCGGAACACTCGCCCATAGGCTCCGCACTGACATTTCGCGGCGTGCAGGGCAAGCGTCCGCCGATTTACGCCCTTGAGGACAGGCTGCGCGCCCTCGACGTGCCGACGCTGATAATGGTCGGTGACGAGGATGACGCCTGCATCGAGCCAGGCATCTTCATGAAGCGATGCATTCCCGCATCAGGCCTGGTAGTGCTTCCGCAGTCGGGGCACGGCATCAATCTCGAAGAACCAGACCTTTTCAACCGAATCGTGCTGGATTTCCTGACGGCTGTGGAGTCCGGCAAATGGGCGAAGCGTGACGCAGGCGCAGCAGCCGGGTCTCTGACATAGATTTTCATGACTCTGAGATGATGCAGCCTCAATACGACTTTATATCTCATCTGACGCGGTTCTGTCGCGTCCTGCGCGATCACGGCCTGCTGATAGGGCCGCAAGAAGCCGCTGACGCCGTGCGCGCTGTCAGCCTGGTGGACATGATGGACAGAGGCCGCGTCTACTGGACACTACGCAGCCTCATGCTGTCGCGCCGCGAGGAAATCGGCATCTTCGACGAGCTTTTCGAGAAATTCTGGAGCTTCGAGCCTCAACCAACAGCGCAACCTACAAAGCCGGGTATGGGGCCAGCCGGAGGGATGCGCGACTTCAGACCGCGCCCAAGGAGCATACTGCTGCCGGAGAATGACTCGCGCTCCGACGACACCCTCCTGCAAATAGTGCGCACGGGCGCTAGCGCGGCGGAGGTCGCCGCCGAGAAAGACCTGACGATGTTGCAGTCCGACGAGCTGTCCGAGCTTTCGCGCATCGCCGCGCGGATGGTGCGGGCATTGGCCTCTCGCCCAGGACGACGCCGCAAACGTCACAAGCGCAAGGGCATTCCAGACCTGAGAGGCGCTCTCCGCCTTAACCTCGCTACAGGAGGCGAACCCATACGCCTGCCGCGTATGCGACGGGTTCCGCGAGTGCCGCGCCTAATGGTTCTGCTCGACGTTAGCGGCTCTATGGACCGCCATGCCAGGCTGCTTTTGCAGCTTGTTTACGCGGTCACACAGCATACGAAGCGCGTCGAGACCTTCGTCTTCAGCACATCGGTTACTCGCGTGACGCGGCAGATGAAAGCGCCGTCTTTTAGTGAGGCGCTGCGTCGCGTCGGCGCGGTCGTAAACCACTGGTCAGGCGGCACGCGCATAGACGAATCTATCGCCCGCGTAAACGCCGAATACGAGGGCCTTCAAGACCGCTACACGACGGTCTTTCTACTCAGCGACGGCTGGGAGACCGGCAACCCGCAGCAACTGGCACGCGAGATACGGCGTATGCAGAGGCGAGTGCGAAGCGTCGTATGGCTCAATCCCCTGCTGGGCACGCAGGACTACGAACCGCTAGCTCGCGGCCTACAGGCGGTGACGCCCTACGTAGACCACTTCGTCTCGGCAAAGGACATCAGCCACCTCAAGCGCCTGCCTCAACTGCTGCGCGCGTAGGGCATAATCAAGAGACCATCTTTGCAATGCTCTGCCAATCATCTATCGCCGCGATTTCAGGCTCTCGATGTCGGCTTCCAGACGGCTTCGGTCAAATCCCAGTTCCACGGCGCGGTCAACGTCCTGCCGGGCTGCCTCGTCATCCGCAAGAGTGGTGTATGCCAACGAGCGATTAGCATGGGCCAGTGCGCTTCCGGGGTCGAGTGTTATGGCTTCGTCATAATTGGCGATGGCCTGTTGAATTTGACCCATCAATCTATATGCGTTGCCTCGGTTCATGAATGCCAAAACAAGCTGAGGGTCGAGCCTTATGGCTTCGTCATAATCGGCGATGGCCTGCTGAAACTGACCCATGATCCTGTATGCATTGCCCCGGTTGTAATAGGCCGCGACAAGCTGAGGGTCAAGTCTAATGGCTTCATCGTAGTCGGCGACGGCTTGTTGTGGCTGACCAAGGTCGGCGTAGGCGTTGCCTCGATTGTAATAGGCCGGAGCAAGCTGTGGTTCTATCCTGACCGCGTCGTCGAAGTCCTGAACTGCCCGTTGCGGCTGACCAAGGTCGGCGTAGGCGAGACCCCGGTTGTTATAGGCGTCCGCAAGCTGGGGGTCTTGCCTTATGGCATTGTCGTAGTCGGCTATGGCACGCTCATACTCTCCAAGGTCATTATTGGTGATGCCCCGGTTCACGTAGGCAAGCGTGAGTTGAGGGTCTAGCCTTACGGCCTCGTCGTAGTTAGCGATGGCCTGCTCAGGTAGGCCCAGAGCGCGATAGGCGTTACCTCGATTGAAGTATGCGGGGACAAGCTGTGGATCAAGGCGAACGGCCTCATCGAAGTCCACAATGGCCCGTTCAGGCGGGCCCAGGCTCCGATAAGTTATCGCTCGGTTCAAATAGGCGTCGGCAAGCTGATTATCGAGTCTGATAGCCTCGTCGTATTCAGATATAGCCTCTTCCAGCCGTCCTTGCCCCTGAAGCTCACGCCCCGCGAGGTTATGTTCCTCAGCGTTGCCCTGGCCCCCGGAAGTAGAGCTTGAACCACAGCCTGATAGAACCAGACTAATTGTGGCAAATAAAGCGATGGCAATTGCTAAAAGTCTCATACCAGAATTTAACCTGAAGGTTTGCTTCAGAGCAAGGGGGATGTTACCGGCGGACGATTGTCGTGTCAAACCAACCATTGTTTTGGCTTCCCGAATCTAAATTCCCTCCTGCTTGAGGCAAGTGTTTCGCAATCAAGGAATTGCAGGTATAATAGGCGGTGTCGCTCTAGGCATCAGGGAAAAATCGTTAAAATACAGCCAAGGAGGGATTGAGCCTATGACGGAGCAACAGACGTACAAAAAGCCCTTGCCCAGTCCAACGCCTGAGACCCAGCTTTTCTGGGATAAGGCAAAGGAGCACGAGCTTTGGATTCCACGCTGCATAGACTGCGGGCATACCTATTTCCCGCCGCGCTTCGTGTGTCCGGAGTGCCTCTCCAGAAACGTGGAGCTTTCCAAGCACTCTGGCAAGGGAACGCTTTTCACTTACATGATCAACCAGCGAGCGCCTCCCGGCTTCGAGGAGGAGGCCCCTTACGCCATCGCCGTGATCCAGTTGGAGAACGGACCGAGGATCATGTCCAACATCGTCGGCATTGAGAACACGCCGGAGAATCTGGTCTTGGACATGCCCCTTGAGGTCACCTTCGACGACGCAGTTGAGGATATATCGCTCCCCAAATGGAAACCCGCGAGCGGATAAAAGGAGAAAGCTATGTCACTACGATACAAAGTCGCGGTTGTCGGGGCCTCCGAGACGACGCAGATTGGCGTCATTCCCGACATGACCTATCAGCAGCTAGCCGTGGACGCCGCCCTCAACGCGATTGATGACTGCGGCATCGACAAGAACTCGATAGACGGCATCGCAAGCAACGTATCACCGGCGGAGTTGGCCCAGTATCTCGGCATCGTTCCGCGCTGGGTGAACAACACCCTCGTAGGCGGAACATCGTTCCTCATCCAGGTGCGTCACGCCGCCGCCGCAATAGCAGAAGGACTCTGCGACACCGTGCTGGTCACGATGGCAGAGAGTGGCCGAAGCCGGGTGGGAGAGTCCAGGCCGCCAATGGGCGCTCTCACCGGCGGCGGGGGACGCAGAGACAGCACATGGTCAGGCCAGTTTGAAGCGCCTTACGGCACCGTAGGCCCGACAACTCTCTTCGGCATGGGCGTCCTGCGTTACATGAAGGAGACCGGAACCACGCACGAGCAGTTGGCATCCGTCCCGGTGGCACAGCGCAAGTGGTCCAACAAGGTTCCCCGCGCCGCATTCCAGGAAATCATCACAATCGAAGACGTTTTCAACAGCCGGATGATTTGCTATCCCTTCCATCTCTTCGAGTGCTGCCTGGTCACCGATGCTGGCGGCGCGCTGATTCTCACCAGTGCGGAGCGGGCCAAAGATTTTCCCAAGAAGCCCGTGTATATCATGGGCACAGGCGAGTCAGTGGAAACCCCGCTGGTCAGCCAGATGTACGACATGACGACATCCGCCGCCTTCCGCACTTCGAGCCGCAAGGCGTTCGAGGAGTCGGGCGTAAAGCATGAGGACGTTGACCACCTGATGATCTACGACGCCTTCGCCCACCTGCCTATTTATGGCCTGGAAGACCTGGGATTCGTCAAGCGCGGCGAGGCCGGGGCCTTCATCGCGGAGGGCAACACCTCTCCTGGCGGCAAGCTGCCCATGAACACCAACGGCGGCGGCCTGTCCTATACTCACTCCGGCATGTACGGCATGTACGCCATGCAGGAGTCGGTGCGACAGATGCGCGGCGAGGCCCCCCATCAGGTTCCCGACGCAAAGATTTCCTTCTGCCAGGGAGTAGGCGGCATGTTTATGGCATCCGGCAGCCTCGTCTTCACCAACGAGGAACCGCACAACTAGTCCTCATAAGCATCTACAAGTTTTTCATAAAGAGCCTACCCCGGCCTTGTCGGGGTAGGCTCTTTGTTTGATAATATGAATGTGCGACCTTCCAACGCACCACAAGGAGAATGTCACATGACCGATGTGCTCTGCTACGCCGATAGCTACCTGCGCGAGTTCGACGCCAGCGTCATGGGGACGACACCCAAGGGCGTAGTCCTTGACCGCACCGCGTTCTACCCTGGCGGAGGAGGTCAGCCGTCGGACACAGGTGTGCTGCGTGTCGGAGATGCAGAGTATCGGGTCGGCAAAATCTCAAAGTCGGATGGCAAGACAGTGCACGAGCTTGACACGGAACCTCCTCCCGCAGGAACCGAAGTCCACGGCGTTATCGACTGGGAGCGTCGCTATCAGCTTATGCGCACCCACACGGCCCTGCACATACTCTGCGGCGTCGTGTGGCGCGACTATGGTGCTCAGGTCACTGGCGGAAACATGGAGCCACTGTCCGCGAGGATGGACTTCGAGTTCGAGAACATGACTGCGGAGTTTGCCAGAGAGGTTGAAGTTCTCATCAACAAAGAGGTCGAAGAGGCGCGGGCGATAGAAGTCGGCAATCTCTCCAGGGAAGAGGCGTTCCAGATACCCGACCTCATCCGCACGAAGATTAACCTACTGCCCTCGGCTATCAAGGAGCTTCGCACGGTGGATATAGTCGGGCTGGACTTGCAGGCAGACGGCGGGACCCACGTTGCCAACACCAGTGAGGTCGGCAGAATAAGAGTCGTCGGCCACGAAAGCAAGGGCCGCATCAACAAGCGCCTCCGCATCGAGATTGACGCTTAGAATTTTTCATGAGGGTTGCTGGCAAAACCACTTCTATTTGAGAGTAGTGTGTGTTCTCCTCTCCCTTGACGGGAGAGGACTAAGGTGAGGGTGAGACGTCTGAACGACCATACCTTCCCCCTCATCCCGACCTTCTCCCGCCAGGGGAGAAGGGGGTTTACGCCGTCTTTATACAGAGTTGGAATGAAACCTCTATCAAGGAGCAAATCGTATGGAATCGGCAGGGGAAAGGCTCTATAAAGTAGTAGAAGACTACGCCGCTCTCGGCGACCACCGCACTGGCACGCCTGTTGACCGCGCCACGATCGAGTGGTTCGGAAACGAGATGCGCGTCCGAGGTGCGCGGGTCGAGCAATTGCCATACACATTCGACAAATTCGTCGCCGAATGCCGCCTTACCGCCGGTGAATCAGAAATCGAGGCGCTGCCGCTGTACTATGAGGCCATTGGAAAGGTCGACTCCCTTTCGATCTACGTGGCGGAATTGGACGTATCTATTCCGAGTTCTTCCGCGCTTGGAAGCCTTATCACGAGGGCAAGCAGGTCAGGCGCTGACGCTGCCGTATTCGCCACCACAGGACAGGGCGGGCGTCTTGTTGCAATCAACCGTGCAGCAGCCATCGCCAGCGGATTTCCAGTCGTCCTCGCGCCCGGTTCTGCACTTGGCGTCCTCAAGCAAGGAGACGTACATCTTGAGATGGACGCTCGACTTGAAGCCTCCGAGTCGGCGACTGTAATAGGCTACTTTGGAGAGGGAGACCATTCCAAGCCCGTGATCGTGGGCACACCAATAAGTGGTTGGTTCACGTGCGCTGGCGAGCGGGCGACAGGTATCGCTGTCGCCCTTGAACTCGCGGCGAAGCTGGCCGAACGATGGCCCGTGATGCTGGTCGGGACGACAGGCCACGAGCTTCACCACCTTGGCCTTCAACATTTCCTGGAATCGCAGAAGTCACAGCCACTGGCGGCAATCCACATTGGCGCAAGCGTTGCGGGCGGAGTGTCCGGCCCCGACGGGTCGCTTGCGCTGGCTCCCACAAGGCGGTCGCTCACGAACGCCAGTGAAGAGACCGTTCAGTTGCTAAAAGCGATTCTGGCTCCTGCCGCCTTCAAGGTCGAGGCCAACCCGTCGGTCTGGGGCGGTGAGAGCTACAACTGGATTGCGCTAGGCGCGCCAATGCTCTCCTTCCTCGGACAGTTTCCTCTGTTTCACACAACAGACGACCTGCCTCACCTGGCAACGTCAGCCAGCCTGCTCGAAACCGCTAGCGATTGCGTGAGCAAGGCTACACACCTGTTCGTAGAGAATTCGCTCAACTGACCCCCCTCCTAACCTCCCCCCGTTCCGACAGAGGGAGGGATTTTGTACTTCTTTTGCTCATTCCAGGGCGGCCTTAAAGGTCTAACTACTGGCGGGCTAGTATCTCCGCCATATCGACCAGTTCGATGAATTCAGTGACGAATGGGTCGTTGGGCATTTGCCTGCGCAATCCTTCGGTGTGCGCCAGGACGTGCCTGAAGCTGCCTTCTTGCGCCCAGTAGCTCTCACGCAGGATTTCGGCGTATTCGGCTACAGTGGCAGCAAGCTGAAAGCGCGGTGTGGTCTCATCGAAAGCCATATCAAAGTCACTCCTGTAGAAGTCTCGGCTTATCTCGATGATGTCGCCGGTTTCCGGCTCCTCGTAGCGGACAAAAACGGTGGTCGCGCGACCCTCGGCTCCGTCGTTGAATTTCAGTTCGTATAGCGCCGTCACGCTGTGGTCAGAGCCTACCTCGCCCGCGTCCACCGAGTCGTTGCGGAAGTCCTCGTCTGCTACGCGCCGGTTTTCATAACCCAGTAGTCTGTAGCGACTCACGACATCAGGGTTGAAGTCCACTTGCACCTTGGAATCTTTGGCGATTACCTGAAGCGTGCCGGTCAGGTTCTTGACGAAGATGCGTTCAGCCTGGCTCAGGTTGTCAACGTAGGCGTAGTTTCCATCGCCATTGTTGGCAAGCTGTTCCATCAGGATGTCGTTGTAGTTGCCCATGCCAAAGCCGACAGTCGTAAGCATTACACCTCGGTCTACGTAGTCCCTCACCATATTGAGAATGGAGTCTGGGCCAGTGTTTCCGACATTGGCAACGCCATCGGAAAGAAGAATCACGCGGCTGATGCGATCAGACCTAACGCTCTCCGCGGCCATCTCGTAACCGAGGGTCAGTCCCTCTTCGACGTTGGTCGAGCCTCCGGGCGTCAGTTTGCGAATGGCGCGCATGATCGCTCGCTTATCCTCGCCGCTAGTCGGGTCAAGCAAGACCTCTCCACGCGAGCCGTAGATTACGATGCCAACCTCGTCTGCCGGACGAAGCTCATCGACCAGAAGCTCCAACGACTGCTTGACTAACCCCAAGCGGTCCTCGCGCGCCATCGAGCCAGACACGTCTATCACAAATATCAATGTGGCGTCCTTGCGGTCCTCCGCCAGGATTGCGCGACCCTGGAGGCCGACTCGCATTATCCAGTGATTTTCATCTCCGAAGGGAGAAGGAGAGCCTTCGATGTGGATAGCGAATGCGTTGTGTTCCGGCAGTTTATAGCCCTGGTCGAAGTAGTTGATGAACTCCTCTACTCGCACCGAATCCGGGTCCGGCAGGAAGCCGTCCATCACGAAGCGTCGGGCGACGGTATACGAGGCAGTGTCCACGTCCATGGCGAAGGTGGAAAGCTGGTCGTCATCTGTATCTATGAATGGGTTGACTCCGTAGTGTTTGAAGAACGTTGCATCATAAGGATCGTCGTTTACGTTGGCGGTGCCCCCAATCCGATTTCCACGATCTCCAGGGTGCGCCTGCAGGCTTCGAGACGCTTGTCCCCTTGGTGCTCCGGCTGTGGAAGTAGCCGGTGAAGTGTGAACCCTTCCTGAAGCGGGTGCTGCAGTTGCGGCAGGAACAGTCTGCTCACGTGAGGCCGGGGATAGATCCGTTCTGGTCGATGCCCCGCGAGCAGACGCCGCTGTGGACGTAGGCGCGGACGATGCAGTAGGTGCGGACTCAGACGTGGTGAGAGTCCTGGACGTCGGAGACTCCGAAGACGAACAGGCGGCCAGCAACACGCTCAGCACTGCTGCACTCAATGCGATTACTGTTAACTTTCGGTAGTTCTTCATCTCGATTACCTCCTATTCAGGTGTTCTTCCCGTAGTACACTAATGGGCATGCCTGTTGTATAGACGAAGGCTCATCGAGTTTTGTTCCACTCGTTTTCGGCATCTTCCAATTTGCCCTGTCTCACGGAGGCGAATGTTGCAAACAGAGGCGAAAGCTAATAAACTTGGCCCGAATAATCAGCCAGACCTATATGCCAAGGAGGACACCGAATGGCCGACGCCCAACCGTTCAGTTTCAACGATGTTTTCGCAAAGTCCGCGCCTCCAGCACGCTCGCGGATTGCCCCGCCACGCGGCAAGTACGACTTCGCCATCGCCTATGCGGACCGCCCGTCTGTGCCGCTTGACGACCTGCTGGAGTCATTGAAGGGCGCGTTTGATGACGAAGGGCAAGACCTCGCGGTGTATCCTCACGCCCAGGGCTATCCTCCTCTGCGCGAGTTCATCGCCTCCAAGCTGACAAGGGACAGAGGTTTGCGGATCACAGCCGCCGACGTTTTTATCGGCAACGGCTCAGGCCAGCCGCTCGGCCTGCTGGCAGAGGCGCTTGTAGACCCGGGCGACGTGGTGCTGACGGAGGAGTGGTCTTATTCGGGAACGCTGTCAATACTTCGCAGGTTTCGCGCCGATATTCGCGGCGTCCCCTGCGACGATGAGGGCTTCCTTCCCGACGCCCTGGAACATGCCTTGCAGAAGGCCGTCGCCGAGGGCAGAAGGCCGAAGTTCATTTACACCATCCCGACCTTTCAAAACCCGATGGGATGGGTCATGACTCTTGAGCGGAGGCAGGCTCTGGTGCGACTGTCGCAGCAGTACGGCGTGCCTATCCTGGAAGACGACTGCTACGCCGACCTGAGATACGAGGGCGAACCAGTCCCGTCACTGCACTCCCTCGACGAAACCGGACGGGTGATGTACGTCGCCTCGTTCTCCAAGATAATCGCGCCGGGTGTGAGGACGGGCTACCTGACCGCTCCGTCAGAGGTGCTGGACCGAATACATTCCATCAGGTACGGCAGCGGCTCGAACCAGTTCTCGGCGTTGGCCGTCCACAGGTACGCCACCACCAAACTGGACGAGCACATCGAAGATCTCAAGAACATCCTCCGAGCCAAGCGAGACGCAATGTTCGCCGCGCTGGGGGAGAATTTCGGCTCGTCGGCCACATGGAACCATCCTGCGGGAGCCATGTACATATGGGGCCACATGCCCGAAGGCACCGATCTTTCAACCGTTCAGGAGAAAGCGCTTGCAGACGCCGACGTTGGATTTCATACAGGCGTGCCCTACGCGCCCGACGGAGTTTCCGGCAAAGACCACTTCCGGCTGTGTTTCGGCTACAACTCGCCGGAGGAGATTCGAGAAGGCATCAGCAGGTTAGCCGGAGTTTTCGAGAAAGAGGGACTGCTCAGGAGTTGATCTTCAATGAACAAGACCAAGGCTCTCGCCGTAATATTTGGGCTGGCGGCTGCGTTTGTGGTAGCGCGGAGAGTGGGCGGAGGAAGGGACAATCCTATGCGGGTTACGCGCGAGGAATTCCGACAATTGCCCCTGCGCGCGCATACGTTTCTGGCCGACGTTCCCCCGCATGACGTCTGGGTCATCCACCTGCGAGGCGGCGAGAGCCGAACGCTGCATGATTTTCACGAGTTGTTCTCCTACGATAATGTGGAGCGTGCCAACCCAATCGTCAGAGGCTTGTTCAAGCTACGCTGGGCACTGGGAAGCCTGTTCGATTGGGACTATGAAACGCATCAGGTTTCCGATGCATCATACGTCCATCGGCTGACCGAAGACGACCGTGACCAGTCGCTTGACGAGCCGGGCAGCGCCTTCAGGAACACCCCGTTTAGGGTGATTTATACCCTTGAAAACGAGTCTCTAAACGAGATCATAAATTTCACCGTTCATGCCTTCTCGCTCATGACGATGGAACTGGCAGAGGACGGCTACACCGTCTACTGGGCGATTTATACCAAGCGTGTAAACTGGTTTACACCAGTCTACCTGACACTCATCGATCCATTCCGGTGGGTTTTTGTGTATCCAGCGGTAATCAAAAGGCTGGAGCGGGCGTGGGCCACGACTTATACTCAGAGAATCAACACATTTCAATAAACAAAGGATTGAATGCCATGCGAATATGCAGTTTCCTGCCGAGCGCAACCGAGATAGTCTATGCCCTTGGTCTGGGCGACTCGCTGCATGGCGTAAGCCATGAGTGCGACTATCCGGTTGAGGCAAGCGCCAAGCCCAAAATCGTCAGAAGCAACATCGACTCCGCCAATCTCACCAGCCAGGAGATCGATAGGCTGGTGTCCGAGATGTACGGCAAAGGAGAGCGCATCTACGAGGTCGATGTCGCGGCGCTAGACAGGGCGAAGCCAGACCTGGTTATCACACAGGAGCTTTGTGAAGTTTGCGCCATCTCGTTGGAGGATGTCGAGGCTGCCGTCATCCAGTTGGAAATGCCGCCTCAGATGATTTCGCTCGACCCTCACGGCCTCGATGACGTGCTTTCGGACATCGAGAGGATAGGGCAAATCACGGACAGAACGACGAAAGCCAAGGAGCTAGTCGCAGAGGCGAGAGAAAGGATCGAGCGCGTGCGTTCCAGCGTTTCCAGTACGGCTTCCAGGCCAAGGGTCGCCTGCATCGAGTGGCTCGACCCGCTCATTGTGGCGGGACACTGGATACCCGAAATGGTGCAGCTCGCGGGCGGCATCGACGGCATGGCACAGCCAGGTACGCCTTCCCGAAGAATTGAGATTGACGAACTGATTGGATACAATCCTGATGTTGTGATACTCATGCCCTGCGGCATGGACGTGCCCCGCACCATCCACGACTTCTCACAACTGGGCGACCTCGACCGGTGGAGAACTATCTCTGCGGTAAAGCAGGGCAACGTGTACGCGGTCGATGCTGGAGGTCTGTTCAGCAGGAGCGGCCCCAGGCTTGTCGACGGCGTGGAGATGCTGGCGAAGATGATTCACCCGCAGGTATTCACTGAATCGTTGCCAGAGAAGTCAGCCAAACGGCTAGAAACGCTGCCAGTCTCGCCCGCGTAGGGGTGTTCAACTCAAGAAATAACCTACTTAGAGCGTCTAACAAAACCATTATTGGAACAGAAAGCGAGAGCAGATGATGGCACAACCTATGGCCAAGAAAGCCTCATGTATGTCTGCCCTGCGCTCATATCGAACCCGTAAGCGTCGGAACTGATGAAGCCAACTCAGGCTTCTCTCAACCACCCATCTATGCACACCCAACCCGCTGCCATGCGGCTCACCTCGCTTGGCCAGCAGCGGCCAGATATGTCGCTTCTTCAACTCCTTGCGAACAGGCTCAGAGTCATACCCTCTGTCTCCCTGCGCCTGAAGAGGACGCTTGCGAGGCCTGCCTCGCTTGCCCTTGACAGCAGGTATGGCATCCACCAACTCAAGGGCTTGGGTGACATCGTGAGCGTTCGCGCCAGTCAACCTGACCGCCAGTGGAATGCCCTGGGCATCGGTTATGATATGATGCTTGCTACCCGCCTTCGCCCTGTCCGTGGGGTTGGGGCCTGTTTTCTGCCCCCAAAAACTGCTCGCACTGAAGCACTGTCCAGCACTGCGCGAGTCCAGTCTATGCGCTCAGCTGCTTGCAGGCGCTCAAGGCATACCAAGTGGATGCGCTCCCAGACTCCCTGACTGGTGCCAATCTCTGAGGCGCCTCCAGCAGGTCATCCCACTGCCACAGTCCATCTCCTTGGGTAGGTCTTCCCAGCCAATGCCTGTCTTTAGCACGAACAGTATCCCACTTAGGACCTGTCTGTCAGGTATCCTGGGCCTTCCTCCTTTCGGCTTCGGTGGTTGTGGCGGCAGTAAAGGTTGCACCAGTTCCCAGAATTCATCGCTTACAAGGGGCTTAGACATTAGGTCATCCTCCTCCAGAGAATGTCCAGATTCTAACCCCTTTTATTAGGTTTTGTTAGACGCTCTAAGCATGCAACAGGGCCATTCCATTTATGCCCCATTACCAGCCTATGAACAAACGTAAGCGTTCAACTCCTGGCCAGAAGGTGCAGGGGACGTGAACGCTTACGGTACTTCTCCACCGTCGCTGGTTCAATCATATGCACCGGACTGACAGGGGATCCGAACGCCTACAAAGGATCATCTCAACCCGAAAGTCATCAATTGGGTGAGGCTCCGTTTAATATCGTTCCTGACCTATAGCCACCGTAAGGATCAAAGTTGAGAAGCACGAAGAGACACTGGCTTATAGTCATGGGTTCCGGAGGCGTCCTTATCGCCGCACTCGCGGTCACTAACTACCTGCTAACGGCAGCGCCAGCACCCCTGGTTGTCGTCAAAGATTTCTGGGGTGCGATAGAATACCACCATGATGAAAGCTTCGCAACGCGATCCACACGTTGGAAGGGAAAGGTAGCGTCGACAGCGTACGAGCGATTACAGTTTGCCTATGCTCATTTCAATTCAGACCTCCAACGAGAGCAGAGTCTCCAGGAGTTCCAGGAACTTGCAACAAGCCATTCCTCTTTCTTCAGGGCCGGCGCCCGCTTTTGGTCCATGAACGTGGAAGATGGAACCGCTACTGTAGTAGAGGGGCGGTTCACGATCGACGGTGATGTAGAGGTCGCCTCAGCACTGTTTCGGCTCGTCAAGACAAATGGCACCTGGAAAATCGCCGCCTACAGGATTCAGGATGACCAAGGTGGTTTTGCGGGTGGGACGATTCCCTAGGCGGTGGTCGTCTACGTACGCCCTGTGCTTATAGAGGTTTTCGACTTAATGGGGCATTGATTGCCTATAAGGGTTCAGCCCTCGAGTGTCAGGAGGGGCTGAACGCTTACGAACAAACTAACATCCACGTCATTCTGTCCGACTCCTTTGATTTGAGTGGAATATCTTCGGACTCCGATCCTTCGGAGAGTGGAGCGAAGAATCTTGGCATAACCTTTAGTTTCTTCGTCGTGCCTCCTCAGAATGACATATAGCGAGTCCCGCTCAGGTGGCTCAATAACTCTTGGGCTGATGCATGCGGAGTTTCTACTGCCTGCCGAACTTTGATCGCAATTCGCGTGAGACCTGCCGTTTGAGAATCTCGCTCTCTCGTCTGAGCAAGTCAAGCTCGGACTCCAATCGCTTTGAGGTGGTAGACGCCTCAAGCAGGGCCTGTTTGTCTGGCAGTTGGGCCTGAAGCATCCCCGCGATGAAATAAGATAGGGTCGTCGGGTCAGACGGCAGCTTGGATTCGCGTATCCAGCCCCCTCTCATACCTAGCGTAAGCGTCACGTGTTCGCTAGCAGCCTTGCGAATGGCCTCCATCTCGGTTGGGGGGACGCCTACATCTTCGGCGTCCTCCATAAGCTCCACCTGCGCCGCCATGTAAGGGCGATTCTGGGTTATATTCTTTATCTGAAAACGCTGCTGACCGAAGATCGATATGAACATACGACCACCATCAACCCGATTCACTTGCACAATATGAGCCATAGTGCCGACGGTGTGTGGAATGGCGGGGCCTCCCACCTCGGAGCCAGCCTTGATAAGGACTACGCCGAACTTGGAGTCGCTGTCCAGGCAGTCCTGCATCATCTGTTTGTAACGCTCCTCGAATATCTGAAGCGGAATAGATGCGTTGGGGAACAAGACCACGTTCAGAGGGAAGAGGGGAAGCCATCTCTCGGTTACCGACATTGCTTGGCATCTCCATTCCTGTTTACCAGAGTATATTAGGTAGCGCCGACCTGAGCAAGAGCGAAGTGTTCGCAATACGGTGTTAGCAGCGGCGTGGAGTCATCCTGCGACGCTTTTCGAATCCCTCGCCGCAATGCATTATTCTCAACAATAAGGCGAGAACGCCTCTACGACGCTCTTTCTTGACAGCTAGGCTGGGGGTTGTTACTATTCCCATGCCATTAATCGTCGATAGTACGGGCTTGGCTCAGGCAAGAGTCGTTACGTCCGTCGTAGAAATTGGAGGAGTACCCTTGTCACACGTAAAGAGCTTGCGTTGTCGAGAGTGCGCCCGCGAGTACCCGATAGAACCGCTGAATGTCTGCGATTTCTGCTTCGGGCCTCTTGAGGTCGCATACGATTACCATAGCATCGCCAAGAGCATAAGCCGTGAGAGCATAGCCAAAGGGCCACTCACTATGTGGCGCTACCGCGACCTTCTGCCAGTGGACGACGATTACGTGATGGACATGGGGACGGGGTTTACGCCCCTTATCAGAGCCAAGAATCTGGGCCTCGCACTGGGACTGAACAACCTGTACATCAAGAACGACAGCGTGAATCCAACGTTCTCGTTCAAGGACAGGGTTGTGTCCGTTGCCACCGCGAAGGCGTTGGAATTCGAATTTGACGTTCTGGCTTGCGCTTCGACAGGTAACCTCGCGGGAGCAGTGGCAGCGCACGGGGCCAAGGCTGGCATGAAAACTATGGTCTTCTTCCCTGCCGACCTGGAAAAGGGAAAGATCATCGGTGCGGGCATTTACGGCCCCGATCTCATTGCGGTCGATGGGACGTACGACGAGGTAAACCGGCTGTGCAGCGAGCTTGGCGATAACAATCACTGGGCCTTCGTGAACATCAACATGCGCCCATATTATGCTGAAGGCAGCAAGACGATGGGCTACGAGGTTGCCGAGCAATTAGGATGGAGAGCGCCCGACAACTGCGTAGTGCCAGGAGCGTCCGGTTCTATGTTCACCAAGATTTGGAAGGCGTTCAACGAAATGGCCGACCTTGGCCTGATAGAGCAGCCCAAGACGGGTATGCATCTCGCTCAGGCAGAGGGCTGCTCTCCTATTGCCGAAGCGTACAATCAGGGAACTCTACATGTGCGTCCGGTCATACCCAACACAATCGCCAAATCCCTTGGCATAGGCAACCCGGCTGACGGCTTATATGCCTTGAAGACCATCGCCACCTCTGAAGGCTCGGCTGTCATCGCCCCTGAAGACGAGGTGGTAGAGGGGATTCAGCTTCTTGCCGAGACGGAAGGCATCTTTACCGAGACCGCCGGGGGCGTGGTCATATCAGGGCTAAGGAAGCTTGCTAGAGATGGTGTCATCAAGCCAGACGAACTCACCGTTGCGTATATTACGGGCAACGGCCTGAAGACTCAGGAAGCTGTGGAAGACCTGATCAAACCCATATTCACAACGCCTGACTACGAAGCGTTCCAGACGGCGATGGCGGCGAGATAAAGGCGTCACCTCGCGAGAAAAGTCCCTTGTTCTGGTGGACGCTCGGCGCAAAGAAGTATTAAAATACCTGTGTAGTAGAATCGCACCCGCTATACCGCTGGAGTGATGTGTAACATGTCCAAGAAACGAATCAAATTCACATTCCCTCAAGAGCTAATAACCGAGCCGGTAATATACCAGCTTGCGCAGAAGTTCAAAATCGTCACCAACATCCGGCGCGCAGACGTCCGCGAAGACATGGGCTGGGTCGTGCTGGAGCTTGACGGCGATGAGAACGAGATAAACAACGGCCTTGAGTGGGTCGCGGCAACCGGCGTGAGGGTGGACCCGGTGGGCGGGGACGTGATACAAGGCTAACCTGCGGTTGCGCTGCTGCATCTAACGATAGTATTGAAACAAAATTCAAACGCTCGCCTACTCGGTCGAGTGTAGCGCATCTGTATTTTCATAGAAATTGGAGGATTGAATATAATGAGTGTGATGGTGAGGATTCCAACTCCTCTTCGCCGCATAACCAACGGGCAGGACAAGGTTAACGTCGAAGGGGCAACCATTAACGAGATCGTTGGCTCTCTTGAAAGCGAGTTCCCCGGAATCAAAGAGCGCCTCTGTGACGAGCAGGGCGATCTTCGCAATTTCGTGAACGTCTACGTCAACGGCGAAGACGTGCGCTTCCTACAAGGCATCGAAACCGCAACGAAAGAGGGCGACGAGATTAGCATCGTCCCCGCAGTCGCAGGCGGCTAAGGCTTCTTTTTGAACGAGCTAGCAGACTCCGACATCAATTAACTCGACATTTCCCAGATGGCTTTCAGTGCTTTCACAAACACTTCATTCTGAGATGCCACTGTCTATAAGACCGAGCATTGAAGTTGCCAATTGCCAATAGTAGATGTCGCCATTTTTACCTCACGGTGCTAGTTGGTGGGTGTGCTTTGCTTTTTTATTTGCGCTTATCCCTCGTAATGTGTTAGTATCTGCGCGACACGCAATTCGCCTTTTCCAGACAAGTTGCGAAGGAGGAGCAGCCTCATGACTCAAAACGGGGAGCAAGACGTTGGACCGGATGACTCGAAGATTAAGAATGACTCGAAGACAAACACCTTTCGGCGTGTGGTAAGAGCTGTCTTGGCGATTCTGGTCGTCGGTGGAACCATTGGCATCGTTGGAGCAATAGCATTAGGCGCGGGTGATGGCCAAGATGGAATCGGGGACGCTCTCAAATTATTTGGTGGCTTGGGAATACTTTCGAAGGTTGTCATAGACAGTTACTTCAAGCAGGAAGAATAGTACTTGGCATCGCTGGTGCGCGACAAGTACGCGACAGCGCGGCTATCACGGGTGGCTGATAACCGCGCTCCCATATTCGACTACGACTGCAATCCCCCTCTGCACGCTACAAATCCCGTGTTTGAGATTATGGTAGTCCCTTGAAATTCCAGGCGTACCTTGGAGTCGAATTTGAGCTTAAGACGGGTAATCTCGTTGGGGCTGCCTACAATCTAACGCCCTTGAAACGCTGGCATAACCTCTTTGGCGAACCGCGCTAGCTGCTCCATGAACTCGTCGCGCGGCATACCCTCGGCCCAGTGAAGGATGATGTGCTCCAGACCGGGGTATTTTTTCTCAAGGTCGTGCAGAAAGTCCACAAACTTGTCTGAAGGGCCGCATATCCACGCCTTCTGCTGCACCCCATCCTCGATGTTCGGCACGCGGGCCGGTGCGCCGGGCGTACCCCAGGGACGGCCCTCCTCGTCAGTGTAGCGCACAAACCCGAACGGCGCGAACCATTTGTAGCGTTCGTCGTGGAACGGGCGAAGTTTATAGATGGCCTCCTGCTCGCTGTCGGCGATGTAAAACCCAACGCCCAGCGCAAGCTCCTCTCCTGGAACCAGGCTTCGACCATGGCGAGCCGCCGCCTCCCTGTGCTGGCTAAACATATCCTCAACCAGGCTTTCGCCGGTGAGTGCCACCACGCCCTTGATGTTGTTCTTTGCGATGAAGTCGATGCTTCCACCGCTGACGATGGGCTGCCACGTTTCCACCGGAAGATGGGCGGGACGGGGCACCAGGGTTACCTCCTTCACGTCATAGCCGCGATAGGGAACCTCGGCGGGAATCGTGTAGTGCTTGCCTTTGTGGGAGAAGGACTCCTCGTTGAACGCCTTGAAGATGACCTCAACCTGCTCCTCGAACAGCTCTCGATTGGCGTTGTTGTCGATGACAGGCGCGCCGAACGACTCGACCTCGCGGCTGTGGTATCCGCGCCCGACGCCAAAGATGACCCGCCCGTTGGTGAGGATGTCCGCCATCGCGTAGTCTTCTGCCAGCCGAATCGGATGCCACATGGGGGAGATGTTAAAAGCGCAGCCGAACTTCAGCCTTTCGGTCTTGCCTGCCAGATGAGTGCTCAACAAAATGATGTTTGGAATGCACTCGTAGCCCTCGTGCTGAAAGTGGTGTTCGGCCATCCAGAGAGCGTAATAGCCTAGCTCGTCCATTAGCTTCGCGGCGCGAGTGGCAGTATCGTAGCTCTCAATCAGGCGCTTGTTGGGGTAGCGACGTTCATCCGCGGGCGTGCCATCACTTCCCACGTTCTCAAGGTCGATGTTGCCTACGTAAAGCACAGAGAAGTGCTTGATCATCTAACGCTCCTTGTTGTTGAGCAGTTTGTATTCGCCAAAGGTTAAAGGCCTTCGACATTATACCCGCTCCGCGTCTTTTGCGAAATCGCCGCACGTGCACTGATACTTTCTATGAGCAGATGTCAGCTATTTGTGATGTTCACGTCAGGTAACAGGGCCGATTCGTGTGCTAAATTGAGCTTAATCCTGATAGGAGCGTGAAATACGATGGGTATCTTGGACAAGCTGCTCGATGCCGGAAACAAATACCTCACTGAGGTACTTTCAGGAAACGCAAGCGGTGCGGTGCTGCCGCCCGCATTCGAGCGTTCTACTATGCTAAATGGCCCGGGCTATTCCGTGCGTGTTCCGGCGGGATTCACCATGCTCCAGTCCAACCCGATGGGGGGCTATGCTTTGTTGCCTCCAGGATCGACGCCGCCACCGGTGAGTCCGGCGATTATAGCGGTAGACCCCATACCTCCGATGATGGTCCCGATGCTCATGCAGAGCCTCGACGGATTTGAGAACCCTTTCGTCCAGACGATGAATGCTATGAGCCTCGGCCTTAAGGATGTGAAGAGGGTAGCGCCTGCGCGACAGATGGACCTGCCCTCTGGGACCGCCCACATACGGGAATTCGACGCCGTATCCTGGAGCGGCCAGCCTGTGCGCATGATGGTATTGGTAATCCAGGGGCAGTTAGCAACGGTCAAGGTCGTTATCGGAGTCAATATGCAGCGATGGCCTGAGTTCATCGGCCCATGCATGGAGCTGGTTGGCGGAATAAGCCTTTCTGGAGCAATGCCCGTACCCGCTCAGGTGCAAGCCGTCCTGGACAAGCAACATCCCGACCAGATTGAGTTGGACTTTGTCAATCCCGATAATACGTTAACTCCCTTCTTGGCGCTTCCTACACAAGTTGAGGGTCGACAGGTGATTAACAACTTTGTCCTCAACGTTGACAACTCAATAAGAACTGGAGACATAAAGGGAGCAGGTATAGCAATAGGGCCACATAGCCTGGCAAAAGTAAGTTGATAAGTTCAGCGCCTTGACCTGAAGGCCGGGCGCACGTGATAGTCTAGCCCTTCAGGAATGACCGCTATCTCGATTGGTACGTGGCTCAGTAATTCATCCTATGAATCAAAGGAAGGAGATACAATTGATGAACAAGGATAATAGCATCAGAGTTGGGGACATTACCGGAGCAGGAATTGCCGTCGGAAGTGGTGCTCGCGCTCAGGGCACTTATACGGTTACGCAAGAAGGACGTAACGAGATCACGGAGTTGCTGGAGCAGCTTAAGAAAGAGATCGCCACCGCCGACATTCCCGAAGGTGTGAGGAATGTGTTACTCGGCAGGGCGGTGCCGCAAATGGAGCAGGCTCTGGAGACTGACGACCCTCAATCAGGGCTAGAGCGCGGCCTTGAGCGAATCAACGACCAACTCGAAGGCGTCGGCGCGGTCACCAAGAACGTATCGGGAATAGCGGAAAAGGCCATGAAGGTCGCCCAGTTTGCTAGCATCGCCGTGAAGTCCACCGCACCCTTCCTTGCGGCGATGACCTAGTCTTGAGGTGCTCGTGAAGCGCCGATAAATAAAAGGTACAACGGGCCCCCGGGGATACTCCAGAGGCCCGTTTGGTTTCAGGATTATCGTTAGGCCTTCAAGATGCGTTGTGACATCCAGACGGTATCAACTTAACCCAAGCTCTCCCCGCAAATCTTTAATCGTCTCAGTGCGGCTGCGCGAGGGCACTCGCTGTCTGAGACCTATAGGCTCGTTCTCGACCTCGGCGTTAATCTTCATCGAGACGAACACTGGCCCAGTTTCTTCGAGAATTCCCTCTATGCTAGTAGCGAACTCCTCCAGGTCATCAAAGTGGTAGGTTGCGCTGTAGCCAGCGCCTTTAGCCATGCCCGCGTAGTCTATCTCATCGGAGTTAGCGACTGGCTGGCCGCCTGTGGTGGCGTAGCAGCCGTTATCCATCAGGAAATGAAAGAAGTTCTCCGGCTTTTTGCCAGCGATGGTTGGGAGAATGCCCAGGTTCATCAGAAGCGATCCCTCTGAATCGAACAGCACTACCTTTCGTCGGGCAGGGACAGGGCCAAGCCAAGGGCCACCGACGTCGTTTGTCCCATAGCGCCTCCCAGATTCATGTCTCGCTTCTCGTCATTGGTAAACTCTCTCCAGTGGCGACCAGCAGTACCAGTGGGAATGACGATCGCTTTGCCACGATGGTCTTGGAAAGCCTTGAACATATCCGCCGCGTCAAACATTATACTCCTCCTGTGGAATCAAAATTTCTTTAGAATGTTGTATCGACCTCTATTCGCCTGCTAGCGATTGAAGCCGTGGTATTCGTCGCCGATTAGCACCACTATTGGGCGCTTGGTGGCCTTTGCCTCCTCGAATGCGGTAGTGATGCGCGACGAGTCTTCGTCTTGCTCCACCAAGTAGTATTTGAGGTCCATCGCATTCAGAAATGGCTCGGTGTAGCGCGCCGCCGAGTCGGGCGTCACACCATGGCGTGTCCATCCTCGATAGCCTACGACCAGTACCATCGGAAAGCCGGAGTCCAGCGCCATACCGCGAATCGAGTCGCCAGATTCCATCATTCCGGTGTTCTGAATCAGACACACGGGGGTTTTGCCGCCTACCATCAGGCCGAGGGAGATAGCCATAGTCTCACCCTCTCGACAGGAGGGAACGATGTCCAGCCAGTCCTGCTTTGCCATCAATTCGTACAGATAGTTGGTCTCGCTATCTGGTATCGTCACCACATGGGTGACGCCGTTCTTCTTGAACTCCTCTATGAGAGTTTCAGGCCTTAAAAGCGCCGCTTGTTGTTGAACCATCAGTTCACTCTCCTCTTTTTTGTTCTACCAAGCCTTAGCTATTTCGCTTCTCTGCGGAAGCTGCATTAGCCGGGAATACGCCACGTATTATAGAAGCCGTTTTGCCAGAGGTCAATTTTTCACGCTGTTGGTTAAATTCAGGACGTCCTTCCGTGGAAGGATTGAACGTTCCTACTTACCCTGAGCACCTTCCTGTGACGTTTGAGGTCTTCCCTGCGCCTCAAGCCATTTTAATTTCTGGACTCGCCGTGTCTTTTCGTCGGGCGGAACGAAACGGCTTTGAAAGTCCTCCTTGTACGCATCAAACCTGCCTTCTGCGATAGCGGAGCGCATCTCCTCCATCATTCTTAGCACGAAACGAAGGTTGTGTATTGTCGCCAGACGATAGGCTAGCAACTCCTTCGCCTTGAACAGGTGGTGAACGTATGCCGCCGAGAAGGTGCGACAGGTATAGCAATCGCAATCCCTTTCTATGGGAGCATCCAAGGTCCTGAACGGAGCCGTGCCGATGTTGACGCGACCCTCCCGAACAAACAGCGCACCGTTTCGAGCGATGCGAGTCGGCAGCACGCAATCGAACATGTCTATGCCGCGAGCCACACACTCAACGAGGTCTTCCGGCGACCCGACTCCCATCAGATAGCGCGGCGCGGCGACAGGCAGAAGTTGCGTCGTGTACTCTGTCGCCTCGTACATTGCCTCTTTGGACTCGCCAACGCTCAGGCCCCCGACCGCGTAGCCTGGAAAGCCTAGAGACATCAGAAATTCCACCGACCTCTGGCGCAGGTCTAGGAACAGTCCGCCCTGCACGATGCCAAACAGGAACTGGCCGGGTCGTACATGGCTCTGGTGACAGCGCTTGGCCCAACGATTCGTTCGCTCCAGGGCTTCCTCGACTGTTACTCTGTCCGCGTCAGCCGAAACGCACATATCCAACGGCATGATGATGTCCGCGCCAAGGCCTTCCTGGTAGCGTATGGCAGCTTCTGGACTGAACTTGTGCTTGCTGCCATCAATGTGAGATTTGAAGAGAATCGCCTCTTCCGTTATCTCGCGCAGGTGCTCTAGGCTGAAGCCCTGGAACCCGCCGCTGTCGGTGAGAACAGGCCCGTCCCAGGCCATAAACCCGTGCAAACCGCCCAGGCTTTCGACTATTTCGACTCCGGGTCGCAGATAGAGATGGTAGGTATTTGCGAGGACTATCTTCGCACCGATGGATTTGAGGTCGGAAGGGTCGAGCGCCTTCACAGACCCTTGAGTAGCCACAGGCATGAACGCGGGCGTAGGCACGTCCCCGTGCGGCGTGTGAAGCGTTCCGCTGCGGGCGCGACCATCGGTCGTCTGTAGCGTGAATAACGGCATTTGTGGGCCTTTACGTTTATCCCCGAATCCCTTCGATAATTAGCCTTATGCCCAGAACCAGCACAAGAATCAGCAGGAGCCGCATAATCCAGGCACCTTTCATTCTACCTGCCAGCTGCGCTCCAACCTGTCCTCCGGCTACAAGCCCAATGCCTGCCCACAAGAAGGTGGGAAACCAGTCCACGTGGCCTAGGGAGGCGTGAGTTACAGCGCCTACCGTCGTGTAAAAAGAGAGGGTGAATATCGAAGTTGCCACGGCAACCTGAACAGGAAAGCTAAAGCCATAGACCAGAATCGGTGTGCGGAGAAAGCCTCCGCCCGTGCCAAAGAAGCTGGATATGAAGCCAAGCGGCAGATTGAAGGATGTCGCCCAACCCTCCTTTACTCGATACTCGTAGTCCTTGCCATCTCTCGTCCTTAGTTTTCGATTCCGAACCAACCTTCCTGTTGCCACTTTCGTCTTATCGGGAGTTTGCTCGGATACATTGGGACGGGCCGCTAATAAAACAGCGAGGGCAAGCAGCAAGCTTCCGAAAAGAATTCGGAACGTGCTCGCGTCTATCGAGGAGAGCGCAAACACACCATAAATGGTGCCTGGAACAGCGGCAGCCGCAAAAAGCAGAGCGCTCCGCTTGTCAACCAGGCCCATGCGCAGATAAGGTATGCTGCCTGAGACGCTGTTAATGGCGACCAGGGAAAGGGAAGTCCCTGCCACCATTTCAGGCTCCATGTCAAAGAAGATGAGCAACATCGGGCCAAGGATGAACCCGCCCCCGGCTCCTACCAACACCCCATAAATACCTGTGCCAAAACCCAACAATATCAGCCATAGCCATTCCACTATCTCATATGCTGCGTTGCGCCTATTGCGCAAGCCTCCTCAAGGTTTCCCGCACAAGCTCTGCGGGAACGTCTTTTCGGGTCACCGCGTTGCCTATACCGTCCAGAAGCACCCAGCGTATGGCCTTGCCGGATGTCTTTTTGTCCGAGCGCATCGCCTCGCCGATTGCCTCGATGTCTACGTCCCCGCACGACAGCGGCAGGCCGAAACTTTCTAACACGGCGCGCTGTCGCTCAACCATGTCTGCTGTCATCATACCCATCGCCTCACCAATATAGGCTGCTCCCATCATGCCCACGCTTACGGCCTCGCCATGCAGGAAAGTGCCGTAGCCAGTAGCCGCCTCGATTGCGTGGCCTATGGTGTGGCCGTAGTTCAGAAGAACCCTGATGCCAAGAGTTTCCTTCTCATCCTGGGACACGATGTTGGCCTTTATCGCCACGCTGCGCCTGATAACGTCAGTGGCAATATCGCGCTCAAGCGCCTGCGCAGGCTCCCGTTGACGCTCGAAGGTGGCGAGAAGCTTCTCATCGAGAATCAAGCCATGCTTGATAGCCTCCGCCCAGCCTGAGGCAAGTTGTCGCTGTGGCAGGTTCCGAAGCGCCTGCACGTCGGACAGAACGAATTTGGGTTGATAGAATGCACCCACCAGGTTCTTGCCTTCCGGCAGGTCAACGGCAGTCTTGCCCCCGATGGAAGCGTCCATCATCGCAAGCAAGCTGGTGGGAACCTGCGCAAATGGAAGGCCGCGCAGATATGTTGCCGCGACGAATCCGGCGAGGTCGCCGACGACTCCACCTCCGACCGCCAGCACCAGATGACCACGTTCCGCCTTGCGAGCGGCGAGCCACTTGTAGATGAGTTGTGCGGTTTCCAGCGTCTTGTTCTGCTCGCCGGAGGGCATGATGAATATGTGCGCAGGTATGCCCGCGATCTCCAGCGAGGACTGTGCACGCCGCGCCTGCCCATAGATGCCTTCGTCGGTGATGATATAGGCGACAGACGGTGGCTGCATCGTCTGCTTGACGCGCTCGCCAAGTTCGTCCATGATGCCCCAGCCTACCCAGAGCGGATAGTCGCCAGATGACGTTCGCACTATGGCGGCGAGGTCGTCACCTTCCCAATTGGATTCAGCTTTTGCTTGCTCGCTAATGATATTCCAGCCTCTCATAACCTCTTCGGCTGCCTGTGCATGCGTCAGACTGTCTGTGTGGACTGTCCAACGGGCAAGAGTATAGTTGAACTGACGCTCCGTTTTCAAGGAGCGTATTCGAGCCAGCGGGTCGGAGGCCTCCAGCATCGGGCGCACGACCGCGCCGCTCCTTCGCCCGCCTCGCCCCTGAAGCCTTTCGTATATGGTCTCAGGCCGCGCTTCGAGGCAGATGATAGCGCCATTGCGCTCCATGAGCTGGCGGTTGCGCTCGTCCATTACGATTCCGCCGCCGGTGGACACCACCTGCTGGTCGCCTTCGCAGGCCGCCGCGAGGCACTCGTTCTCTAGTTGGCGGAAACGAGGCTCGCCTTCATGCTCGAAGATTGCCGAAATTGGCTTGCCCGCGACTCGGACAATATCGGCGTCGATGTCCACGAAACGCCAGCCAAGACGACGCGCCACCACCTGGCCAATCGTCGTCTTGCCCGCGCCTGAGAACCCTGTGATGAAGATGTTGGATTTCAAATTCTTTCCTGCTGCTTTTTTCGGAATCGTCCTGCATGCTCCAACCCATAGAGGCCGTTGCCTTGCGTATAGTCGGCTCCATGCGCCTGATAATTAAGTTCCCACCGAATCCGCTCTGTATAACGCTCTCAAAGTCAAGATGAACCTGACTTCACCACGCTTTGGGAGTCGAAAACGCTTTCGTAGTGCTCAACTTCAGGGAACGGATCATAATAGTGATGTAGGAGCACTCGCCACTCCTGATATTCAGAAGATTGACGGAAGCCTACCGTATGGTCTTCCAGCGTCTCCCAATTAACCAACAAAATATACCGGCACGGCCTTTCGATGCAGCGTCTTAGCTCATGAGAAATGTAGCCGTTCATTGACGAAATGATCTCTTGGGCCTGTCTGAACGAGCTTTCGAATTCAGATTCTTGGCCCTCTATTACGTCGAGAATTGCGACTTCTAATATCATGGATATACCACCTGTGCCGCCGTATCCAGTGCCTGATAACCCCTTGTGTTCAGGGGCCGCTAACAGCGCCCAAATTATAACAGCGCTGGGATAAGCGCGTCATTCTGAATACAGCGAGAAGTCTAAAACCCATCACTTATGCTGAAAGTCAACCTGGCAATTTCATGGCTGCGAGCGCCTTCTCTCCAGCGCGGAACATCACCTCGATGGGCGCGTCTTTGCCCGTCCAGCGCTCGAAGGCCGCAGCTCCCTGGTATATCAGCATCGGCAGGCCGCCTAGCGTGCGTGCGTGCGCGTTCCGGGCCTGCGCCATCAGCGGCGTCTCGGCGGGATTGTACACCATGTCGTAAACCAGCGCGCCGGGCGGGATGAGTTGACCTTGCAGAGGTGTTTCTCCTTCTGCGGGGCCGTGCCTCATACCGATTGAAGTGGAGTTAACTATCAGGTCGGCGCTGGCGGCGGCTCGTTCCAGCGCGACGTCGGCAAGGGCAATCGCTTCGACATCGTGGGCGGAGCCTCGAACGTCATCTGCAAGAGACTGCGCGCGCTCAACAGTTCTGTTGGCTATCGTGAGCAAGGCGACATTCTCCTTCGCTAGACCGAACGCGGCAGCACGTGCCGCTCCTCCCGCTCCCAATAGCAGCACACGCTTGCCCTCCGGCTCGAAATCGCCCATCTCCCTCAGAGACTTGACGAAGCCGTGTGCGTCGGTGTTGTACCCGACGAGACGGCGGCCCTCCCGGACGATTGTGTTCACAGCGCCCACCAGCGACGCCCAGGAGTCGATATCGTCGAGATGCGCGATGACTTGCTCCTTGTGGGGAACGGTCACATTCGCACCCAGATATTCGTCGCCACGCAGCTTGTTCACCCCGTTGCCAAGCTGCTCAGGAGGCGTAGGCCAGGCGTGGTATTGTACCGACAGCGAGTGGTAGTCGAATGCCGCCTGCTGAAAAGCAGGGGAAATCGAGTGTGAGAGAGGATACCCGAATATGCCGACCAGTTGCGTCATTTGAATTAAACTCGCGCGCCCAAGAGTCAATATGTCATCCAAATCACAATCCCTACCCTTTTATCAATCATTCTGAAAACTAACTGAACCAGAGAGGGTAGCCATAGATTAACACCTGGCCCGATAAGTATATCAATGCGGCCACATCGGGACAAGAAACGCGGACATGGCCCACTCAGACTTTGTTCCTTTTCCGCTCTTTTTTCCATTGACGCACCAATAAGCACCTGCTACGCTATTGCGCGAGCTAGAACCTCCTCCCTGGTTCTCCCTTGTCCTTCCGCGGAAGGCGGGGAGAACTATCAGGGAGCATTACTGATGACACAATGCCTGATTTCGACGATCTGATTCAACGAATCAACACCTGCTCCAAGTGCGCACTCTCTGAAAAGCGGACGAGGGCTGTTCCGGGTGACGGGTCCCGCACCGCTGACGTGATGTTCATTGGAGAAGGCCCAGGCTTTTACGAAGACCGCGACGGACTCCCCTTTATAGGGCGGGCGGGCAACCTGCTAAACGAGTTGCTCGCTACCATCGGTCTGAGGCGTGAAGACGTTTATATTACCAATATGGTCAAGTGCCGCCCGCCCGACAATCGTGACCCGCTTCCTGGCGAAATACAGGCCTGCAATTCGTATCTCGACGAGCAGATCGAGCTAGTTTCGCCCAAAGTTATCGTTGCGCTGGGCAGATACTCATTCTCGAAATTCTTTCCCGGAGAGTCAATAACCAAGGCGCGCGGGAAGCCCCGTCAGTGGAGGAACCTGAAGGTGTATCCTATGTATCATCCCGCCGCCGCGCTGCACAATCCAAAGCTGCGGCCCGTGCTTGAGAACGATTTCAAGAACCTGCCTTCTCTCATCGAAAGCGTGAGCCAGATGCCAGAAGAGCAGGATGAGCCAGTCAAAACCCAACAACTTAACCTGTTTGAATGATTATTAATGCCTGAACTTCCACTACGAATTATACCCCTAGGCGGTCTTGGCGAGATAGGCAAGAACATGATGGCCCTTGAGTACGATGACGAGATTATCGTCATCGACTCCGGGGTGCTGTTTCCTGAAGAGGACATGCCTGGCATTGATTTTGCCATTCCTGACATTACCTACCTCGTGGAGAATAGCGACAGAGTCAAAGCCATTCTCATCACGCACGGCCATGAAGACCACATAGGCGCGTTGCCTTACGTGCTGGCCGAGCTTGACGTTCCCGTGTATTCCTCGCGGCTGACCCACGGCCTCATCACGGTAAAGCTGCGCGAGCGCGGGCTTCTGAAAGAGGCCCGGCTCAATGTGATGGAGCCTTACTCTCAGTTCAGGATTGGCAACAATTTCCGAGTGGAGTTCTTCAACGTCAGCCACTCTATACCGGACGCGATGGGAATTGCAATCACTACTCCGGTAGGAATGGTCGTCCACACCGGCGACTTCAAGATTGACCATACTCCCGTCGATGGCAGTGTAACCGATTTCGCGGCGCTCGCTCAGCTAACCGCCGATGGCGTGCTGCTCTTGTGCTCGGACTCGACGTATGCCGAGGTCAAGGGCTACACAGAGTCTGAGCAGATTGTCGGCGAGGCGCTCGATAGAATTATCGGCGATGCAAGTGGCCGCGTTCTGGTGGCGACTTTCGCATCCCTGATTTCACGCATCCAGCAGGTCATCAACGCTTCCGTCAAGTACGACCGAAAGATGACGGTTATTGGCCGGAGCATGATTAACAACGTCAACATGGCGATGAACATGGGCTATCTTAACGCCCCGCCGGGAACAATCGTGCCGATGAACGAGGCGCGCAAGCTCCGCGATGACGAAATAGTCTTCATGGCAACAGGCAGTCAGGGCGAGCCTACGTCGGCGCTGGTCCGCATCGCAAACGGCCAACACCAGGATATAGAAATCAAACGCGGCGACACGGTAATAATCTCCGCCTCTCCGATACCAGGAAACGAGACCGTTATCTCCAAGACAATCGACAACCTCTACAGGCAAGGAGCGAACGTTCTCTACAGCCGCATCGCTCTTGTGCACGTTCATGGTCACGCAAGCCAGGAGGAGCTAAAGATGATGCTCAGCCTGGTGAAGCCCCAGTATTTCGTTCCGGTGCATGGCGAGTACCGCCATCTCATGGCCCACGCCTCCATCGCGAAGTCCATGGGAGTGCCTGAGTCCAACACTTTTGTTCTGGAAGACGGGGACGTGCTTGAACTGACCTCTGATAGCGGCGAGGTAGTCGACAGAGTTCCCGCAGGTCACGTCTTTATCGATGGGCATACGCTATGGGGTATGGATAGCTCGGTTCTGAAAGAGCGGCGACGCCTTTCCAGAGACGGCATCGTAGTCGTGGTCATTAATCTGGACGAGCGCACGGGAGAAGTCCTTGGCACACCTGCGGTCGTGTCATCAGGCTTCACAGAGATGGACGAATCCCAAGACTTGTTTGAAAAAACGTCTAACATGATCCTAACAAACCTAGAACAGGAAGGAAACCGCGTTCTAGAGTTAGAGAAGGTTAGGGCCAAAATCACCGAATCCATCTCCAGTTTCCTGCACAAGGAGACCCGGAGGCGTCCCACAGTCCTCACCGTCATCGAGAAGGTCTAAACAGACGCTTCCTTTTGGCCGGTGGTTTTTGTTTATTGCCCTCCTATTTTTTGAATCTCTGACAAATCTCGACTGTCCCGTCAACACATTGACCTCACCCACCGTTCCCCCTCTCCGTTAACAGAGAGGGATATGTAGACCTACGGCAAGCCCTGCGAGGTCAGTGGCATGACATTGAACACCTCAAGACACATTCAGGATTGGTGCTATGGCTAAGAAAACACTATCCGATTCTAAACCATCTCAAGCGGCGGCGGGACACCTTCCTTCGCTGCTATACGTCGGCGCGGCGGCGTCTATTATCCTCATCGCGGTGGCAGGAGGAGTCGGCTACTGGTTCCGCAACCCCATAGGCGATTTCTTCGTCTCTGTGAAGGACGGGATAATTACGACTCTAGGACTGGGCATAGTACCTGTCGCATTGTGGCTAGCCGTGTTCGTCTTCACCCTTGTTCTGCGACGAGCGTGGTTCCGGCGCGTTAACTTCTGGTTGAGTTCCATCACGCTGGTCGCGCTCGTCATGGGCGTCATGGCGTTCTTTCAGCCAGTTCAGGGCGCGCTTGCCTTCTTCACGCTCGATGGTGATGTTTCCCTTGGCGGCAACGTTGGGGAAGCTGTCATCGGCTCCGTGGCTTGGCTTGGAGTGCTGCGCCTTATCGGAGTGCTCATAGTCGGCATATCAATTGCCGCTCCCCCTCTAGCGGCAGACGCAGGCATCGGGCTTGGACGGCTCGCAGTCTATGCATACTTCGTGCTCATCATGGCGGTCAGAGGGATTGCTGCGATGTACCGATCCAACAAAAACTCCCAGACCTCAGAGCGCGGTGCCGTCACAGTTCCCGCCGAGCAAGCAGAGCCTAACATACCACCCGAAGTGCTCTCGCCGTATATTCACACAAGCACTCTCAGGGATATTGGCGCGGAAACAAACGGAGACAATCTTGGCCTGAAACCAGATGCGCCACAACTTGTCAACGCCGTCCCTTCAATCGCTCCAACGGCCTACAGCCCTCCAGTCGTTAGGGATGTCGTAGAAGCAGATGAACATTACAATGACAATGGCCCGGAGGCTGCCGACTATGTTAACGGCGACGCTGCCGCTGCCGTCGCGGAGACAGCAACGCCTGTTAGTGGTGAAACGCCTCGCTATCCTTCCTCCGGCGGCGTCAAGTTCAACAGCCTCTGGGAAACATTCGACTCTGACGATGGTGACGAGCCGGAAAATGGCGCGAACGGATATGAGCTTGCGCCTGCTGCCAATGTAAGCGGCTCACTAGCAAATCAATGGACGCTTCCCTCGACAGATTTCCTGCTCGAACTCCCCGAGGGCGGCATAACGGACGAGGAGATGCGCAACACCAGCGAGATCATTCAAAGCACGCTCGCGGATTACGGCATCGAGGTCGAGATAGGCCAGGTCAAGCCCGGGCCAAGGGTGACTATGTACGGCCTTGTGCCGGGCTGGGTGCGCCGCCACAAGCAGGTGAAGGAAACCGACGAGGAAGGTCGTCCGGTTTTGGACGAGTCTGGCAAGCCAGTCATGATCCGAGAAGAGAACAATACCCGCGTCAAGGTGGACAGCATTCTTTCCCGTGAGAAAGACCTTGCGCTGGCGCTGAAAACACCCAGCATACGCATCGAAACGCCGGTGATGGGCCAGTCTTTGCTCGGCATAGAGGTTCCCAACCCCAATGCCGACGTGGTTACTCTGCGCTCTGTCATGGAAAGCACAGAGTTCGGGCGGCTTCGTCCGAAGGCCGATCTGCCCGTTGCCTTGGGAAAGGGAAGTGGCGGCGAAACCATAGTAATCGATCTGGCGAAAATGCCCCACTTGCTTATAGCTGGAGCCACTGGCAGCGGAAAGAGCGCATGCCTCAACAGCATCATATCTTGCCTCATCATGGAGAAATCTCCTGCCGAGATGCGCCTGCTTCTGATAGACCCGAAGCGGGTCGAGCTAACCCCGTACAACGGCATTCCTCATTTGCTGACGCCAGTTATCGTGGAAACCGACCAGGTAGTCGGCTACCTCAAGGGGATGATACGCGAGATGCTGGACCGCTATCGCCGCATGGAAGAGGTCGGCGTGAGAAACATCGAGGCCTACAACAATAGGATGCCCGAAAAGATGCCCATGCTTGTCGTGGCGATAGACGAATTGGCCGACCTGATGATGTCCGCGGCATTCGACGTCGAGCAGTCTTTGTGTCGTCTTGCGCAGCTTGGCAGGGCAACGGGGATCCACCTAGTCGTCGCCACTCAAAGGCCGTCCGTAGACGTTGTTACCGGACTAATCAAGGCCAACTTCCCCAGCAGGATTAGCTTCGGCGTAACTTCGATGGTGGACTCCCGCACGATACTGGATACAACAGGCGCGGACAAGTTGCTGGGTCGTGGCGATATGCTGTACATGCCGCTGGATGCCTCCAGACCGGAGCGAGTGCAGGGTGTGTTCATCTCAGACCGCGAGATCGAAAGCCTGGTCAAATTCTGGCAAACAACGCCCTGGGCCTATCTGCCCCAGATATCTCTTCGCGCGATTGCCGATGAAGACAACGAGCAGGATGACTTCGACAACAATTCAGCAGATGAGCTTCTGGACAAAGCCGTTGATATGGCCCAGTCCCACAGCAAGCTATCGACGTCGCTGCTTCAGCGCCGCTTGCGCATCGGATACCCGCGAGCGGCACGCCTGATGGACGAACTGGAGGACAGAGGGATCGTTGGCCCCAGTGACGGCTCCAAGTCGAGAGATGTTATAATAAGCAATATGTAATCGAGGCATCTCGGCTTAGTAAACCGCCAGGGGGCAACTTCAAGTGACTCGAAATTTAACTGACCTGCTCAGCGCCGTCGTCAGAAGGGGTCGCACCGAGGAAGACGTCCCGACTTCAAGGGATACCTGCTTCGTGTGCAGCGCCAGCCTTCTGGAATCTCCGTTGTATATTCAATACAGAGTCTGTCCGAGTTGCAATTTTCATTACTCCATGACGGCCAGGAATCGCATCAACTCCCTGGTCGATCCGGACAGCTTCCGCGAGATCAATCGCTCCATAATATCGCTCGACCCGCTTTCCTTCTCGTCGAACATCTCTTACAAGCACCTTATCTTCCGCGACCAGCGCCGCACCGGACTTACGGAGGCAGTCGTCACGGGGACATGCGCCATAGGCGGCAGCCCCGTGATGCTCGTCGTCCTTGACTTCGGGTTCATGGGCGGCTCGATGGGCTGCGTAGTCGGTGAGAAGGTAGCTCTGGCCCTGGAGCGGGCCGCCAAGCGCAACCTTCCTGCCATCGCCATAGTGACGAGCGGTGGCGCGCGTATTCAAGAGGGCGTCCTCTCACTAATGCAAATGGCGAAGACATCCATCGCCGCCAGTCAGCTTAACGACAAGGGCCTCCCCTTTATTTCGGTGCTGGCGAATCCGGCGACCGGTCAGGCGTACGCAAGTTTCGCAAATCTTGCCGACATTATCCTGGCCGAACCTGCCTCAATAGTTGGATTCGCGTCCCTCAGGGTAATACAGGAGTCCAGCGACGAGCCACTGCCAAAAGGGTCGCACACGGCGGAATCCTTCATGGAGCACGGAATGCTAGACGCCGTGGTGGACAGGTCGAACCTCAGAGACCTTCTTGCGATATTGCTCGACCTTCTTGGGCCTCAATACCGCCTGGCTCCCCGTCAGAAGGGGCAAAGGCAGAAGGTCGAATCACAACCGTCGCACGCTTGGAACTCCGTGCAGTTGGCTCGTCACGAGTCCCGTCCATCGTCTCTGGACTACATTGACCGCATATTCGCCCCGTTCGTAGAGCTTCACGGCGACCGCTCTTTCGGGGATGACAAAGCCATCGTCTGCGGGATTGGGCATCTGGGCGGTCAAACGGTGATGGTAGTCGGTCAGGAGCGAGGCCGAGGTGCGGGCGCTGACGAGCGTCACGATGGAAGAACGTCGCCCGAAGGCTTCAGAAAAGCTCAGCGCGCCCTTCGCATGGCCGAAAAGTTCGACATGCCTCTCATAACCCTTATCGACACCCCTGGCCCCTACCTTAGGCTTGAAGCAGAGCAGCGAGGGCTTGGCAACACCATAGCCAGCACGATGGCGCTCATGTCAGGTTTGGCGGTTCCATCCATTTCGGTGGTCATCGGCGAGGGAGGCAGCGCAGGAGCGTTGGCGTTGGGAGTTGCCGACCGTGTGCTGATGATGGAGAATGCCATATATTCCACTATCTCGCCCGAAGACGCGGCAGAGCTTATTTACCAGGACGAGGCTCGTGCCGACGAAGCCGCCGAGTCGCTCAAGCTCACGGCGCAAGACTGCCTGTCGCTTGGCATTGTCGACATCGTGGTGCCTGAGCCGCCGGGAGGCTCGCACGTCAGCCCGGACGAGGCTGCCCGCCAGTTGCGGCGAACTCTGCTGCAAGAGCTAGCGGAGCTTCAGACCGTCC
Organism: Dehalococcoidia bacterium; assembly: GCA_965206395.1. Classification (GTDB taxonomy): domain Bacteria; phylum Chloroflexota; class Dehalococcoidia; order Lucifugimonadales; family CATOSD01; genus CBDBJK01. The sequence goes on along the minus strand of CBDBJK010000036.1, from coordinate 188,812 downwards.
CCAAAAAGCGCATGCTTAAAGACCGGTACAAGAAGTTTCGGAACATGGGCGAGTATAGCTCCCACTTCAAGGCCGCCATAAACCGAGAGGCTAACGCGCTTCAAGGACTAGTGGCTACAGGAGTGAGGCGCATAGCCAGGCGTCGGCCCAAAAAGATTGACGAAGATATTTCTGAAGACATGATGCCCAGCGCCAGTCTGTCCGGCGATGGCATGTCCTCGTCTGACGGCTAGCATTTGTGGAGGCGAACGGTTAATATTCCACTCATTCAGATCGCCACGAGCGCACGAGCCATAGAGAATCATGCCTTTGAAGCTGTCCGCGAAGGCTTCACGCAGCATCCGCCGAAACTCCTCGACGACATGCCGGTGCCGCATCGGAAAGGTTGTCTGGTTCTCGACATGTTCCAAATCAGCGCTCCTGATCTAATCAGAACGTGGCCACACCGCCATGCAAGCCACGTCTGAGCATCACTAGCCTGTTACTCTGGCAGAGGGATAGTGGCTGATATGCGAGGCTCGTCGCCTACTGCCTTCGTGGTGTGCCCCTGACCAGTGAGGTCTTCAGCCAGTGTGACGTGACCAGGCCCAAATCGATGCACACTTCCGTCTCCAAGGCCTATTTCCACCTGACCTGAGAGGTTTATGACATATTGACGCCTCGGAGCGTTGTGCCAGTCAATAAAATTGCCCGACTCCACTTTACGGAACTGAATGCCAGTTGCATCGTGCATTGATATCAAATCTGGATGGGAGGCCGGGTCCAACTCCTCCATGTGCGATTGCCCATCGTCTCCCGTGTATAGCCTGATTATTGCCATCGTCTAGCTCCTTTGCTCTAGCAACAGGTCTGGAATTATGCCTTCGATACCTGCGATCGACTAATCAAAACGTGAGCACGCCGCCTTGCGAGCTGCGCTTGGCCTCGAAATCGGCGACCTTGTCTTCATGCTCCAGCGTCAAGCCGATGTCGTCCAGGCCATTGAGCAGGCAGTGGCGACGGAACGGCTCAACGTCGAAGGACGCGACCACCTCTTCTTTATTGTCCCAGACACGCAGGGATTCAAGGTCAACGGTCACCTTGTAGCCAGGGTCGGCCTCGGCGTTGGCGATGATCTTTTTGACCACGTCTTCGGGCAAGACAACAGGCAGGACGCCGTTTTGAAAGCAGTTGCTGAAGAAGATGTCGGCGAAGCTCGGCGCAATGATACAGCGAATGCCGTAGTCCAGGAGCGCCCAGGGCGCATGCTCCCGCGACGAGCCTGAGCCGAAGTTGCGTCCCGCTACCAGTACCGACGCTCCCTCATAGCCGGGCTTGTTCAGAATGAAATCAAGGTTCGGCGATCCGTCAGCGTTGAAACGCCAGTCGAAAAAGAGGAATTGGCCGAAGCCCGTGCGTTCGATGCGCTTGAGAAACTGCTTGGGGATAATCTGGTCTGTGTCAACGTTAACGCGGTCCATCGGCGCAACCACGCCGTTCAGTCTTACGAAAGGTTCCATAACTCTTCTCCCGATACTCTTCTTAACTACATCTATCCACATTCATCAAGTCTGTTTAGATCAGCCTACTTCGAATCATATGAAGATACCAGAACTGACAAAGCATACCGCCTCGCAAAGTCGTCACCAGCCTCGAACGTATAACGACAGTCGCTATGATTGCTGGGTTGAGGAACAAACCTATCTTCGAGGTCTTCAAAGGGAAGATATGCGTACACAGTGCAAGTGCCATTATTGTTAAAACGTACATACCCGAAGCGCACATTCGCAGGAGTACGTAATGTATAACCGTTATGTCTCTCTTTGTTTTCTATTTCACGACCTATCATCCCAATGAACTCTATCGCACGCTCACCTTGCAAAGGGTTCACATCACTTCTCCTCTCGCTGCAACGTAACTGCGCACATAAACCTGCACACCAGCCTTCGATGCTTCTTCTGCCGTTTCGAGAAGGCGGGACGTAACAGTGGAACGCCTTTACTCACATCGCCATGCCGACAGATTACGCAAATCATACCCTTACACCTATTTCCAATCCCGTATGTCGACGAAGTGGCCTGCGATGGCGGCTGCGGCGGCCATCTGCGGGCTGACGAGATGCGTGCGCCCGCCTTTGCCCTGGCGTCCCTCGAAATTGCGGTTCGAGGTCGAGGCACAGCGTTCGCCGGGTTGCAGGATGTCCGGGTTCATGCCAAGGCACATCGAACAGCCCGCCACGCGCCAGTCGAAGCCCGCGTCGGTAAAGATGCGATCGAGACCTTCTTCTTCGGCCTGCCGTTTGATAGCATCGGAACCGGGCACGACCATCGGGTAAACGTGGTCGGCGGCCTTCTTGCCCTTGATGACCTCTGCTGCCGCCCGCAGGTCTTCGATGCGACCGTTGGTGCAAGAGCCGATGAAGATACGGTCTATTTTGACTTCCTGTATAGGTATATTCGGCTCCAGGGCCATATATTCCAGCGCGCGCTCTACTGACTCCCTATCTCCCGCGTCCTCAAAAGAGGCGGGGTCTGGGATTCTGCCTGTCACGCCCATCACCATGCCGGGGTTCGTGCCCCAGGTCACGAATGGCTCAAGAGCGGTGGCGTCAATCTCCACGAGTTCGTCGTACGTCGCTCCAGGGTCTGACGCGAGGTTGCGCCATTCTTCGACGGCGGCTTCGAAGGCGTCGCCCTGCGGCACGTTGGTACGGCCTCGCATGTACTCGAAGGTAGTGTCATCGGGCGCGATCATACCTGCGCGACCTCCCGCCTCGATTGACATATTGCACACAGTCATCCGGCCTTCCATAGACAGGGAGCGTATGGCCTCGCCGGTGTACTCGATGGCATGGCCAACGGCCCCGGACACGCCTATCTTGCCGATGATGGCAAGAATGATGTCTTTGGCGGTCACACCGAAGGGCAGCGGCCCATTAAGCCGAATCTCCATGGTCTTTGGTTTGTACTGACGCAGCGTTTGGGTCGCCAGCACGTGCTCGACCTCTGAGGTGCCGATGCCCATAGCGAACGCGCCGAACGCGCCATGTGTGGACGTATGGCTGTCGCCGCACACGATGACCTTACCCGGCTGAGTATAGCCCTGCTCAGGCCCGATGATATGCACGATTCCCTGTTGCGGGCTGTACCGGTCATAAAGCGTAACGCCAAACTCTTCGCAGTTTTCGGAAAGGGTCTCTAGCTGCTGCTTTGCGATTGGGTCAGTGACCGGCAGGGAGATGTCCCACGTAGGCGTGTTGTGGTCGGCGGTGGCAACGGTCAGATCGGTGCGGCGCACTTTGCGGCCAGCCATGCGCAACCCCTCGAACGCCTGCGGAGACGTAACCTCGTGTACGAGGTGCAGGTCAACATACAGTAGCGTCGGCTGCCCAGGTTCGTCGTGGATTACGTGGGCGTCCCAGATTTTTTCGAACATAGTTTTTGGCATCTTGTCTCCTCTTATTCACGAAATATAGTCGTCAAGATAAAGGTATGGAATACCCAGAGCGCGAGAGGCGATAACAGAATCGTTTCCGATAATGACATCACACTGTTCTTCAAGAGCCGTTGCGACGATAACCGCGTCTGGAAGAAGAATGCGAGTGTTAGCAGCCCGAACCATCGCGGCACGCTTCGCTATGGTTCGGTCCAAGCTTCGAAGCACTAGATTAGGAGAGTCTCTGAAAAACAGTTCGGCCTTCTCTAAAGTTGACTGATCCTGCTCCCGCAGCGGTTTTACAAGGACCTCCGCTTCTACCACCGTCGAGACTAGGCCTGTCATGTAGCCACGTTCCATCAAGTTGAGCACATGCTGCGCCAGTTCCTTATAAGGCACTACATCCTCCAGCGCGTATATGACCACATTGGTGTCCAGAGCTACTCTGCGGTAGGCTCGCAAATCCTGCAGCCACCGGTCTATTTGAGGTACTCGCATCATCTCTCGGGAATCCGCCGGAAGTAAGGCTCGGCTTTGTTAGTCGGATGCACGAGTACCTTTACGGCGCTTAACTCCTCTAGCTGCTGAAGTTTCTGGTCTGCGAGCCTTACCTTTGACGTTTTCCTGATATGGCCCAGACTATAGGCTTCTTTGAATGAGGTGGCTTCATATACAGCCCGAAGCTCTGAGTCCAGAGATAACGCATCCTTCAAGGCGTCTATGTCCCAGCCATAACGGATTTCAGCGATGTACCTGTCTATCTCCTCTTTGGTATCGCCGTAAACGCCCTTCAGACTCCCCGTGAAGTAATTAGTCCAGCTTTCAGGCTTAGGCAACAGGACTATGCGGTCGTCGATTAGCTCGGCAACCAGCTTGTCGCCGGCTTTCAAACCCAAACTCCGCACCATGTCAACGGGCAGCGTAACCTGATGTTTGCTGGATAGCGTTACAGTAGCCATGAAAGACCTCCCTGGTAAGACGTACCAAGCAAATTGTAAATCTCACCAAGGAAGCTGTCAAGTCACCATCCCGCTCTGATGCTAGTTAGGCGATGAGTCTACGACAGACGCCGCATTAGTCTCGTCCGTAGCCAGCAGACGATTGAGGGCGTTCATGTACGCCTTGGCGCTTGCGACGATAATGTCCGTGTCTGAGCCGCGACCCATGAATACGGCGTCGTCCTTCTCGATGCGAATGGTAACATCGCCGATGGCGTCGATGCCCTCGGTTATGGCGTTGATACGGAACTCGGTCAGCTTGTTGGGAACCTCGACGATGCGGTTGATGGCCTTGTAAACTGCGTCAACCGGCCCTGTGCCAGTAGCGGCGTCGGTTAGACTGCTGCCGTCAGGGGCGACGAGCGTCACTGTAGCGGTGGGAACGTCATGGTTGCCGCTGGTGACCTGGACGTGTTCCAGCGTATATATGGAGGGCACGTCAGCCGTGCGCCGCTGATTAGACATGAGCGCTTCCAGGTCGGCGTCCGTGACCTCGCGCTTCCTGTCGGCCAGGTTTTTGAAGTCTTCGAACGTAGCGTTCAACTCTTCCTGAGTCAGATGAAAGCCCAACTCTTCCAGCCGCGAGCGCAGCCCGGCACGTCCACTGAGCTTGCCCAACACCATCGTGCTGCTAGGCCAGCCGATGGACTTCGCATCCATGATCTCGAACGTGGTATGCTCCTTCAGGATTGCGTCCTGGTGGATGCCGGAGGCGTGCCGGAAGGCGTTGGCCCCGACGATGGCCTTGTTCGGCTGGACAGGAAATCCGGTTATGTCGCTCACGAGTCGACTTGTGCGATAGATTTGCGTGGTGTCTATATTAGTCTCGATGCCATAGAGGTCTTTGCGGGTCTCTAGCGCCATAATGATCTCTTCCAGGGCGGCGTTGCCTGCCCGCTCACCGAGGCCGTTGATGCATCCCTCCACCTGACGCGCGCCTACCGTAACGGCGGCAAGGCTGTTGCCCACCGATTGCCCCAGGTCGTTATGGCAGTGAACACTCACAACCACTTTGTCGATGTTGGGGACGTTCTGCATTATCTTCTCTATGCGCTCTCGGAACTCCCAGGGCATCGAGTAGCCCACGGTGTCAGGGATGTTGACTGTTGTCGCACCTGCGTTGATTACGGCTTCCAGCATCCTGTAGAGGTAATCCAGGTCGGTGCGGGAGGCGTCCATCGGTGAAAACTCAACGTCTTCGCAGTAACTTTTGGCCCTCTCCACCGAGGCCACCGCCGCGTTCATGACCGATTCCGGGTCGCTGCGTAGCTGGTGCATTATCTGAATGTCCGAGCTTGAGATGAAGACGTGGACGCGCGGACGCTCCGCCTCTTTGATGGCCTCCCATGCAGCATCAACGTCGCCGGCGACACAGCGGGCCAACGACGCAATTATAGGCTTGCGAACTTGACGGGCGATGGTCTGCACCGCCTCGAAGTCGCCAGGGGAGCTTGCGGCAAACCCGGCTTCGATTACATCGACGCCCAGCCGCTCCAACTGCTTCGCTATCTCCAGCTTTTCGTGCGTGGTCAGGCCGATACCGGCGGACTGTTCGCCGTCTCGCAGCGTGGTATCGAAGATTATTACCTTTTCTGGCATTTTGCGTTCTCCTTGTAGCCCTTTTGATTTATTGGATTGTAGCTTCCATCCGTTAGGATTTCGTCAACATTCTTCTGCGGAAGAACACCCTCATCCCTCCGCAGAGGCGGAGTCCGAAGATATTCTATCTAAGGAGTCGGACAACCTTCTCCCATCGAGGGAGAAGGGGCCTAGTTTCCTCTCCCTTGACGGGAGAGGATTAAGGTGAGGGTGAAACGCACATATCAAAATCATGTTGACGGAGTGCTAGTGTAATGGGCTAGCTAAGGACAACGTAGTCCGCCAGACCCAGCCCTGCCAGGACCCGGTCTTTTTGGCGAACTACGTCGGATACCTCCGTGTTGCGCATGTTCTGTGTTCTCCCAATCTACGATCTGATTATAGAAATAAGGTTACTAAGACGATACTTGATAGCCACAAGATTGTGATAATGCCAACCATGACCCCGACAATCCGGCGGTAATATCTTTTTATTATCGATTCTGGCGTGTTTCGAGCCATTGTCATCGGTCAATCTCTGGCTAGCCTTCCAATTTCGTGAAGAAGACTTGGTCTACTTCTTGCATAACTACAGGCACAGTCTTGACGCCTAGACCTAGTTCGGCCATCTGCTGAACCAGTTCTAAGCCATCTATCAAGACAATAGTCACCCCTGGTTCCTTTGCCTCCTCTACAGCTCCCACTGTAAAACTTGAGGTGGTTATGAAAACTCCTCTGTCGTATCTACCGACAACTCCTCCTTTGAAGTTCCTTATTGCAGGTGACCCTATAGTGTTGTCTTGCCCGTATCGTTTAGCCTGATAAGCCACCTTCAGGTTTATGAACGGCATCTCGCAATCGCCGTCTATCCCACCGTCTCCTGTGCGGCCTGTGACATTAACGTTGGAGAAACCTTGCGTTCTTAGGAATTCACCAACCAGTCTCTCAAACTCGGTCGGTGAAAGTTCCAATATACGTTTGAATAAGCTCTTTTTAACGCCTTCTTCCTTGTCATCGTCTGTTACAGAATAAATCTCTTGATGCCCTGTTTGTAGACTGCTTTCTCCCATAACTGGAGACAGTTCGGACCTAAAGCTTGCTAGGTGATCTTTAGCATTATCAACAGTTCTGATTTGAGGTGTTACCGACTGCTTCATTGAATTTGTCAACTGAGATCGGAAATCATCTAACGGACGAGCCCTTGCATAAACGTCTCTCCAACCATCTCTTTGATTCTGTGCAACATGAAAAGCCCAGCCAGATGAACTCTTAAATGTCGAGCCGTTAAAAAGAATCGAGCCATCTAGCTGAAGGTGCGCAGTGTAGCGTTCTCCCTTACGAGGTTCGCACGTCAACACCTCATCTGGCTGAAGCAAACCTGCATCAATTAAATCCTTTAGGTTTACACGGCTCCGAGCCATGAATGACTCCTGATATATCACGGACTTTATCAAATACTTAGCCGACGATTCAATTGGATGCGTAAAGTTTTAGTCCGCGTCCTTGAGAAAGGACATCATACCTCTAAGCTCTTTGCCAACGCTCTCTATGGGGTGCTCGGCGTTCTCGCGGCGTAGCTGGTTGAAGCGGGGCAGCCCTTCGTCGTTTTCGGCTATCCACTCCCTCGCGAAGCTGCCGTCCTGGATGGCATCCAGAACCTTCTTCATGTTGTCCTTAACGTGCTCGTCTATGATCCTTGGCCCCCGGCTGTAGTCGCCGTACTCGGCGGTGGTGCTGATGGAGTAGCGCATGTATTCCATGCCGCCCTCGTATAGCAAGTCTACGATGAGCTTTAGCTCATGCATACACTCGAAGTAAGCTGACTCCGGCTGATAGCCTGCCTCGACGAGCGTTTCGTAGGCGGCCTTTATTAGAGCCGTTACGCCGCCGCACAGCACGGCCTGCTCGCCGAAGAGGTCGGTCTCTGTCTCTTCCTTGAAGGTAGTGTCCAGCACGCCTGCGCGAGTGCAACCGACACCCCTGGCGTAGGCTAGCCCGATGCCTCTCGCCTGCCCTGTAACGTCCTGGTGAATCGCCAGCAGGCCGGGGACACCTGAGCCTCTGGTGAAGACCTCACGCATCCGGTGGCCCGGCGCTTTGGGCGCGACCATCGACACGTCCACGCTGTCGGGAGGAACGATGGTCTTGTAGTGGATGTTGAAGCCGTGAGCGAACATGAGCGTCTTGCCCGGCAACAGGTGAGGCTGTACCGCCTCCTTATATACCTCGGCCTGCGAGGTGTCGGGAATCAGCATCATGATGATATCGGAGTCGCGGGCCACTTCCGCGACCAGACCGACCTTCAGCCCCTCCTCCTCGGCCTTGGCCTTGCTCTTGCTGCCTTCGTAGAGGCCAACCAGAACGTTCAATCCGCTGTCCTTGAGGTTGAGAGCGTGGGCATGTCCCTGGCTTCCATAGCCGATGATGCCTATTGTCTTGTCCTTGATCAGGGATAGATCGGCATCATTCTCGTAGTACATCTCCGCCATAATTGTTTCCTTTCCAGTGTAGTTTTCTTGTTCAGTTTGGACAAAGCCTCTGGCCCCCCTCCTAACCTCCCCCCGTTTTTCACAGGTAGACGCCCCCTCTCTAGCTCTCCCCTGTCTCAACGGGGGAGAGCTAGAGAGGGGGCGTCTACATTACACGCTGCCACTCTCAAGTGTTGATGGCACGCGAGCAGATTTGTTTGCCTCGTTGGTTTCTTGTTGTGAACCCATGCCTCGGCTCAATGCGATTGTGCCCGTGCGCATTACCTCCAACACTCCGAAGGCCCTGAGAAGGTTCTGCAACGAGTCTACCTTATCTTCGTCGCCCGTAACCTCGATTATCAGGGAGTCAGGGGCAACGTCCACAATGTTGGCGCGGAAGATGTCCACGATCTGCATAATCTCGCTTCGGGTCTGAACGTTTGCCCTTACCCGTATCAAGCTCAACTCCCTCGTTACCGTGTTCTCCTCGGACATGTCCGAGACTTTCACCACGTCGATGAGCTTGTGAAGATGCTTCGTCACCTGCTCGACGACGGCGTCGTCCCCCTCGACGACGAATGTCATGCGAGACAGGTCAGGGATTTCGCTATGGCCTACAGCGAGGCTTGCAATGTTGAATCCCCGACGCCGGAACATATTCGATATGCGGTTGAGGACTCCGGGCTTGTCCTCGACCAGCGCCGTGATGGTGTGCTTGGTGGATGATGTGGTTGTCGTCATAGGTTCACTCCCTGGAATGTTGGCTCCTCCATCAACTGTTCGATAGTCGTTCCAGCGGGAATCATCGGGTAAACGTTGTCTTCCTGCTCCACGACGAAGTCGATGATAGCGGGGCCATCGTAGCTCATTGCCTCCTCTATAGCGGCTCTGACCTGGGTCTTGTCAGTAACTCTAATGCCTAGCATACCGAAGGCGTCCGCAAGCTTGACGAAGTCCGGGTTATGGGCGTATTTCGTGGCGACGTAGCTCTTCTCGTAGAAAAGTTGCTGCCACTGGCGCACCATCCCAAGGCAGTTGTTGTTCATGATGGCAAACTTGACGGGTATCTTGTTCTCCACCAGGGTTGCCAGCTCGGCCATGGTCATCTGGAAGCCGCCGTCGCCCGCGATAGACCAGACGACTTTGTCCGGCCTGCCAACCTGAGCGCCCATCGCGCCAGGGACTTCGTAGCCCATTGCTCCTGCCCCGCAGGACGAGATTAAAGAGCAAGGCTCTTTGAACGGGTAGTACTGCGCGGCCCACATCTGGTGCTGGCCTACGCCAGTCACCACAACGGCGTTGCCGTCGGTGGCCTCGGCAATCTGTTGAATAATGTACCGAGCTTGCAGCGAATCGTTGCTGTTCGCGTTGTTCAGCGGGTGATCGCGCTTCAACTCGTCGATTCGCGCGAGCCAGTCGGGGTGAACCCCAGGCTCGACCTGTTTGTTGAGGGCCTGAAGCGTGCGCTTCAAGTCGCCCACGATTGGCACGTCTACAGGGATGTTCTTCCCAATCTCTGATGGGTCAACGTCCACGTGGATTTTCTTGGAACCAGTTGCGAACTCCGCCGTGTTTCCGGTAATTCGGTCGTCGAACCGCATGCCGAGCGCAATCAGCAGGTCTGCCTCGTCGATAGCCAGGCTAGCATAAGCCATGCCGTGCATCCCAGGCCATCCCGCGTAGAGAACGTGGCTCGTAGGGAAGGAGCTAACGCCCAGAAGCGTGTTGATGACGGGTATCTGGGCCTTTTCCGCAAACTCTCTTAGCTCGTCGTAAGCCTGGGAGAGTATCACACCGTGTCCCGCTAGAATGACCGGTCTCTCGGCCTTCTTGATGAGTTGGGCCGCCTTCCGTATTTGCCCAGAGTGCGGCGCTAGATTGGGCTTGTAGCCGGGCAAATCTACAGTCTCAGGGTACTCGAACTCGGCTATTTCGTTGAAAACGTCCTTGGGGATATCCACCAGCACTGGCCCTGGTCTGCCTGTGTTCGCTATGTAGAATGCTTCCTTTATGACACTCGGGATTTCGGAGGCGTGCATAACCAGGTAGTTGTGTTTGGTGATGGGCAGCGTTATGCCCGTGATGTCGGTCTCCTGAAAGGCGTCGGTGCCTATTGCGGCACGTCCGACCTGTCCCGTGATGGCCACCATCGGGATTGAGTCCATCTGTGCGGTTGCGATGCCTGTCACAAGGTTGGTGGCTCCGGGGCCGGAAGTGGCCCAGCAGACGCCGGGGCGTCCGGTTACGCGGGCATAACCATCGGCTGCGTGCGCTCCGCCCTGCTCATGACGGACGAGGATGTGGCGCAGTCCGGGATATTCGGGCAAAGTCTGATAAAGGGGCAAAATAGCACCACCGGGGAGGCCGAATATAACATCCACTCCCTCACGGAGCAGACTTTCACAAACCATTTGAGCTCCCGTTAGTTTCATTACTTGCTAGCCTCCTGTGCCATATCGATAAATTTTATGAGGGTTGCCACTCTCGCCACAAGTTTCAAGATTTCATAATCGAAGGTAAGCAACCACTATTTCTAAAAGGATGAAAATTCGCTTAACAATAAAAAATCCCGTCACACACAAAGGGACGGGATGTTGAATCTCGTGGTACCACCCAATTTACCCTACCTGTCCCGACAAGCCGGAGACAAGGCACGGGGTCACTCGAAGGCTGTAACGGGGCCAACCGCCCGACCCTAATAGAAGGAGGCTAAATTACCAAACGCGCAGAGCACGTTATCATTGAAACGTTTTTGCTCTGCAGCGCCATATCTCCTCTAACTCCCTTTCAGGTCGGGTGCTCCGGGGCGAGTTCACAAGGCTCCTAGCGTCGGATTTCCACCATCGCCGACTCTCTTTAGCCGGTTGCCTCGCTACTAATCCCCTTCACCGCATTTGTGAAGTAATTAACATTTGGATTAACAAAAGATATTAACAAAGTTTGATGGCGGTGTCAACGTCCTTTCGCAAACGTGTGGATGTGCAACGATTATGTCAGTAGGTAGGTGTTCAGTGAAAATGTCAGTCCATGAGGACATTGACATTGACGGCAACGGAACAGAAGCGGTTACAGGTATTGGCAGGTGTGTTGGAAGGTCGGTTAAAGGTGACCGAAGCCTCTGGTTTGATGGGAGTGAGCGAGCGCCACGCATGGCGACTACTGGCAGCATTCAGAAAGGAAGGAGTTGCTGCCTTAGCTCACGGGAACAGGGGCAGGACGCCAACGATCTCCACGGACCCAGCAATTCGGGATCGTGTCAGGGGCCTGGCCAAGGGGACTTATGCAGGACTCAACCACACACATCTGACTGAGCTGCTGGAGGAGCGGGAGGGCATCGACTTGTCACGATCCACGGTCAGACGGATCCTGCTGTCGGGCGGGATCAAGAGCCCACGCAAACGCAGGGCTCCGAAGCATCACAGCAGGCGTGTGAGGTATCCCCAAGAAGGCATGCTGCTGCAGATTGATGGCAGCAAGCATGACTGGCTCCAAGGCCGTGGCCCCTACCTCACGCTCATCGCAGCCATAGACGATGCCACAGGCACCGTCCCCTTCGCCCTCTTCCGCGACCAAGAGGACGCTCACGGATACCTGTTAATGCTCAGGTCTATCATCCAGGACAAGGGCGTCCCTATGGCCCTCTACAGTGACAGACACGGCATATTCCAACGCTCACCCAAAGAGCCTGAATCGTTGGAAGAGCAACTTCGAGGCAGACGTGACCCCACCCAGTTTGGAAGAGCGCTTCAGGAATTGGGAATAGAACTCATCCTGGCCTACACTCCACAGGCTAAAGGCCGAGTCGAGCGCCTCTTCGGCACTCTCCAGGACCGGTTGGTCTCCGAGATGCGGTTGGCTGGCGCCACTACCGCACAACAGGCCAACCTGTCGCTGGAACATTCTGTGGCGACTTCTACCCGACTTCAACCGGCGCTTCGGTGTCTGCGCTGCACAGCAAGGTTCGGCCTATCGTCAACTATCGGCAGACCTGTCGCTGGATAGTGTGCTTTGCTTCAAGTACCTGCGTACTGTGGCCAACGACAATACCGTGCGGTTCAACTCCACTACACTCCAACTCCTACCCGACGCACACCGTGCTAGCTATGCAAGGGCCACAGTGGAGGTCCAGGAACGTCTTGACGGCAGCCTGGTCGTTGTCCACGCAGATAAGACAATCGGCAGTCAGCCAGCTCCCTCCTCGCCTGTCACGCTCAGAGCGCGCAATGGCCGAAGGGCCACAGGTACAATCAACACCGAGGGTCCAATCGATGCTGCTCTTGACCCTGTTGGGTTCCCAACAGGGTCAAGAAAACAGGCTTCGGTGCCGCCAGCAACCCCGAAGACCAAACGGTCCAACAAACCTGGCCCCGACCACCCGTGGCGGAGAAAGCTACTGACATAATCATTGAACAATTAGACTGACATATTCACTGGACAACAACACGTCCTTTCGCAAACGTTCACGACAACCGTCGGACTCCGGCCTGCTCGTATGTATGGTGCTCACAGCCATATCTTCATCATCGCGACGAATCATCATCCGTCGCAACTGGTCGATATCGTCTTGTTATGACCCGGTAGAGTGGAACCTCTCTGACAAGTTGGACGCCCCAAGCCTGACTCATTGGCTGGGCACCGACCAGATGGGCAGGGACCTGTGGAGCCGGATTATGGTGGGCGCTCGAGTGTCCCTCCTGGTGGGTTTTGCGTCTGTGGCGTTTGGCTCTGGTCTGGGTGGTATCTTGGGAATAGTAAGCGCCTGGTTTGGCGGCAAGGTAGACCAGATTATGCAGCGCCTGATGGACGCTCTCATGGCCATCCCCACGCTGATCCTGGCCCTTGCTGTTACGGCTTCCCTAGGTCAGTCGCTGTTCAACATCATCCTTGCTATCGGCATCGTTCAGATTCCCCGAGCAAACAGAGTCGTGCGTTCCCAGGCGCTGGCGGTAAAGGAGGCGCAATTCGTTGATGCCGCCCGGGCTATAGGCGCTGGCAACTTGCGAATTATGATGATGCACATTACACCCTAGTGGTCCAACATCATTGAAATGAATACCATGATAGTCATTGTTCCTCTTGGGGGTTCAATCGTAACGTTGAACCGAGGAGGAACCATGATGTCTACCAAGAAGTACCGTATCAGACTGACTACCGACGAACAACAGGAACTCAACGCCTTGGTCTCACGCGGTCGGGCTGCGGCGTACAAACAGACCCATGCGCGCATTCTGCTGATGAGCGATGAGTCACGCTCGGACGGGGGAATGAAGGACGCGGACATCACCAGCGCGCTCGGTGTGGGACAGTCAACGGTCGAGCGAATACGCAAGCGCTGTGTGGAGGAGGGGGTCGAGTCTGCGCTGAATCGCAAAAAGCAACTGCGTCGGCGTCAAAAGAGACTGGACGGCGAAGGTGAAGCACGGTTGATAGCGATGGCCTGCGGGGAACCGCCGGAGGGGCGTGCCAGTTGGACCCTGAAGCTGTTGGCTGACCAGTTGGTCGAGTGTGAGATAGTCGGGACCATTAGCACCGAGACGGTTCGCCAGGCGCTTAAAAAAAAACCGAACTGAAGCCGTGGCTGAAGCAGAGTTGGTGCATCCCGCCCGGTCAGAGCGCGGAGTTTGTGTGCGCGATGGAAGACGTGATGGAAGACGTACTGGAGGTCTACCAACGGCCGTACGATGGGAATGAGGTTCTGGTGTGCATGGATGAGACGAGCAAACAGCAAGTCAAGGAGACGCGAGTGCCGCGTCCCGCAGCGCCCGGCTTATCGGCGGCATACGACTACGAATACGAGCGCAATGGAGTGAGCAGCCTGTTCATGCTGTTTGCACCGTTGGACGGATGGCGCCGAGTCGAGGTCAGAGAGCGTCGCACGAAGGTGGACTGGGCGCATGTGATAAAGAAACTGGTCGACGAGGACTACCCTGACAGAGACCGGATCGTGCTGGTAATGGACAATCTCAACACTCACAAGCTGTCCTCGCTATACGAGGCATTCGAGCCTGCTGAGGCGAGGCGTATAGCTGAGCGACTGGAGATACACTACACTCCCAAACACGGGAGTTGGTTGAATATGGCGGAGATAGAGATCGGTGTGCTGGCTCGACAGTGCCTGGACCGACGGATTGCCAATCAAGACATCCTGCGCGGCGAGGTCAATGCTTGGCAGAATCAACGCAACCGGGATGTGATACGAGTGGATTGGCGCTTCACTACCGAGGATGCGCGCATCAAGCTAAAGTCACTCTACCCATCAATACAAAAACGTTGAACCACTAGGTTATAGCGCCCTGGTTAATCATAGCAACGGGCGCTCTGGGTATTGCCATTCTCACCGAGGCAACGCTCAGCTTCCTGGGACTGGGAGTTCCACCGCCACAGCCCTCTTGGGGCGGGATGCTATCTGGGGCGGCCAGGGACTACTTCGTCGTAGCCCCGTGGATGGCCATATGGCCCGGGTTAGCCTTATCCCTAGCGGTGTACGGTTTCAACCTCTTTGGCGACGGCCTACGGGATGTCCTCGACCCCAGGCTACGAGGCACTTAGAAATTAGCTAATGAGGGCGGGCAGATTATTGCCCGCCCTCAAAAGTTCTGCTCCTGCAAACTGCTCCCTCCCCTCTTGAGAAAGGATTCAAGCGCCTGCCTATAGCTGTGTCAGGTCGATTATCTCTGCGGAGGCAGTCGATCCCTCGATGGTAAGGATACCAACCTGACCCAACCCGAGAATCTGACGCGGGAGCGTCGGACTGCCCGGGTTGACGAACAGGACTCCTTCCCGCCAGCATACTAAAGGCACATGGGTATCCCCACAGATAATCACATCAACTTTTTGGCCTAGCTTGCGTTCCATCAAGTCGTCCAACGTTGTCCATGGAGTCTCCTCTGGCAAAGGAAATCCATGTGTTAGTCCAACGTCCAGCCCTTCGATTCGCAACACGTGGGCCTCTTTCACCCTGGGGTCGTCGTCAGGAAAGTCCGGCCTGGCTCCATCGCCATCGCCATTGCCTCTCGCGCCGAATACTGGGGCGATCGCCTCCAGCCAATCGAGCACCTCGATGACGTGCATGTCACCTGCGTGAAGAATCAATTCGACCCCTGCGAGGGCTTCGTAAGCCTGTCGAGGAATCTCGCTCCCAGCCTCTGGGATATGTGTATCGGAAATGAGTCCTATCCTCAAGTGCCACTAACTCCTTAATTAATAATCGGCTTCATCACAATTGTGTATGGAATAGGGACTGTTCTTAGCATGCCGATCAGAACTCAGTATATCAAGGCAGGCCGAGTAGAGGCCACTCGCCTGGCACTCTCAGAAGCTGAAAGTCCCCGATTTGTTCACATCCGTATCTCCTTGGCCATCGTAATTAAACCGTAATGAGCGCATTCGATGCCACTATCATAGGTTAGGAAACGGAGTGGTTCAAGCTTCAAAACCAACAAGGAAATACTAAAGGTAACTGCGAGGCAATAATATAACTTTTCTTCAGGAGGAAAAATTCAGTCTCCGACCCCATAGATGCTGGCTTTGATGCAAAACCCCTAGATGTTGACCACTTTTGCATCAAGTGCCGTTTCTGATGCAAAAGTCAGCTGGTCGAAGACGGGGGTGATGCCCAGCGCATACATGGCGCGAATCAGGACGCAGACGTTGTGGCACAGCACCTTCATCAGGACCTCGTTGACCTGAGCGGTGTCCGTCTTGGCCCGTACCTTGTCGCCAAACTTGGCCTTGATCATGTGGAAGACCGTCTCCACGTTGGAGCGCTTATGGTAGTGTCGGTTGAAGTCGGCTTCGCGCAGGGTAAAGTGGTGGTACATCTGCTCCCACAGGGAATCGCGGCTCCGCTTCCCCTTCTGCACCGCAACGGATCCGGTCTTGAAGGGGATGAAGGGCGTACCGCCGGCATCGACGATGGCGTGGAGGTTCTTCCTGCTGGAATAGGCCATGTCCGCCGAAACCTCGTTGATGCGAAAGTGCTCGGCGGTAATCCGCACGAAGTCCGGGAGATAGGGGGAGTCCGCCGATTGCGACGCCGTGGCGTCGGCGACGGTGACGATGTTCGTCTGGACGCCGCACATCAGATGCACCTTCACCCACTTGGTCTCCTTCTTGGACCCGCCCCACTTGTGGTCGAACCACCGATTGTAGGACGTGGATGCGAACCCGCTGGAGTCCTGGGCGAAGTTTATCTCGAGGTCCCGAAGCGGTAGGGCGCTCAGTTGAATCAGCTCCCGCAGCACCGGCGTCACTTCGGGCCGCTCAAAGTACCGTATGGGGGTGGAGAAGGACGGCTCTCTGCACATCCGCCCCATGGCCACCGCGCCTCGAATTTCCGACATAGCCCGGCGGGTGGAGAGGGTCGAGTAGACCTTGAGGCCCATGCCGTAGAGCATATCCGAGAGGGGCAGGCGGGGCCGTCCGTTGGCCTGCGGGGGTTGCGGCACGGTGTCGCACAGATCCCGCAGCAGCGTCGCAAAGAGGTCGCCTTCGTTGACCTGTGCGGCGTTGTAGGCCGCCCACGGTTGGGTGACCCGCTCGACGAGGGCCTCTGGTTTGGGGTCGTCCAGTTGCTCGCCGCGCTGTAGCAGCGCCTCCACGGCGAAGACGTGCTTGCATGCGCGTACCCGCTTCTCGAAGTCCGGGCAGGTGCAGTAGGGGCCGTGCTCCAGATTGACCAAGTAGACGCCGTTGCCACTTTGCGACGGCACCTTGTAGCCAAACTTGTCCGGCCGGATATTCTGCTCAAGGACGGCGATGGCCAGCCCGCGTTGTTGGCGGCCCTGCTCGCCGTCGTCGGAGTCGTTCGGTCCGAGGGCGGTTATAAGCTTGTCCATGATATACCCCTGTCAGGTTCGTCCAGCCGGAGGCGGAGGCGCTGAGGTGCTGTATCAGTTTCAGTCTGGCAACTATCTGAAGAAGCCACTTCCACGACAGCGGATGGTCTATCAGACCCGCCGGATAACGTCGTCGTGCTGAACTTGGGCAGTACGAAGCTGGCGGAATGCTCGGACAGCACAGCCCGAAGCTGTGGCGCCCTACAAGGAAGCGGAGGAGACCGTCACCAGTGATGGCGCTCCAAGCGGCCTGTAGCTCCTCCCGTAACGTGGTACCATGTGCACTCACGGTCTCAACCCCTGTGTAGGCCCCGTGGGTGCTGTCTTCCCGGAGTGCCCGCGAGGCCTTTATTACTTCACCAGTATATTACTCCGTAAGTAATCCGGAGTCAACCCTTGAAATATATGATTACATAGGTATATACTTGCTACTATCTGATTGGGAGGGTTCAATTGGGAAGGGTGCCGATCACGGTAATGGGCTATCGGTGTGAGCGATGCGGCCACGAATGGGTACCGCGCGACCCCGAGCAAGCACCGAAGGTATGCCCCAATTGCAAATCCCCGTACTGGGATCAGCCGAGGAAGGGAACTCCGATGACCTACGATGAGTTCAAAGACAAAATTGTCGCTGTCCTCAAACAGCGAGGGCAGGCTTTGACGTGGACTGAGGTTCGCACCGAGGCAGGATTGCCTCAGAAGTTCCCCAACAACCAATGGGTCCGCCGGATGGAGGCAGACGCCGGACTCATCAGAGAAAAAGATGCCAGAGGCATCATGCAGTGGACAATTCAGGACTGAGGGGATAGTTAAATTGCGTTAAGCCCGCTTTGCTTCACTTACCGCAAGATTCGGCTCAGGCGCAGCTAGTCAACAAAGAACAGTGGAATGCTTCGCGTGAGTCGAAGTTCGCGGACTTTTACACCACTGGCTATTCGGGGCGAGCGCCGGACGTTTTCCTTGACACTCTTGTCGCGGCGAAGGTGTCGACTCTCGTGGATGTAAGGAGAAACCCGGTCAGCATGTACAAGCCCTTGTTCTCCAAGCGGAACCTAGCGGCAGCACTGTGCGAACGTGGGATTGAGTACTTGCATCGGCCCGGTCTTGGTGTACCCCGTGAGGTACGCGCCCTCGCGACGGAAACCAGGACCATGCAAGTCATCTGGGATTGGTACGATCAGGAAGTCGTGCCCACCTTCGCTTGCCGCAATCTCCACCGATTCTTCAATTTCAGTGATCACCCAATCGCAATGATGTGCACCGAACTGGACCCTACAAGTTGCCATCGCCATCGGCTATCGGTAGCGCTTGAGGGGTTGGGGCTCCGCTCCTACGATCTGTAAAAGAGGGGAGACTACTAGATGACCGGTACAGTCATAACGAAACGAGTGCTGATCACCGTGCGTACCTATCCAGTCCCAGCCCTCTCAGGTATCGAAGTATCATGTACCGCTGGCATCACATCTGAAGGCGAATGGATTCGCCTCTTCCCAATCCCATACCGTTTTCTTGGTGATGATCAGCGCTTCACAAAATACCAATGGATTGATGTTGACGTGACGAAGGCGACCAGTGATACCCGCCCTGAAAGCTATCATGTCAATCCTGACTCAATCAGAATCGTAGACCCTAAGCCTCTGGCAAGCTGTCTAACAAAGAGGCAACACCTCGCTCCTCTTCAGGCTCCCAGCATGGAGTACCTAATTAAAGCACGAGACGAGCACAAGCACCCGACACTCGGCATTTTCAAACCCAAGGAAATTCTGAAACTCGAAATCCAGCAGGAGAAGGAACCCGACTGGACCGCAACCCAACTCGCAAAGCTCCGGCAATTCCCTATGTTCGGTATGCTACCGCGCAGCGAACTGGTAAAGATTCCGTATCGATGGGTATACCACTACATATGCGATGATCTGGAATGTAGCACTCCACATAAAATGTCGTGCACCGACTGGGAGATGGGTGTTTCGTACCTACGCTGAAAGGAAAAGTACGGCGGCGATTGGGAATCGAAGTTCCGTGAGACCTACGAGACGTACATGAAAGAACGGTATGACACTCACTTTTACGTGGGGACAGTACACGGTCACCCGAACAGCTGGATCATCGTGGGGCTGTTCTATCCGCCAAAAACGCTACAAGGGGAGCTGACCTTAGAGGCTTAGCCCCACCATGGGTTGTGAATTTCCCTCACTAGGTGTGGTGACGCCGACAATCCGCCCCGCGGCTTGACTCTCAGCAGCAAACAACTCATCAGGGGCAACCTCCGGCTACTCTAGTTCGTCATGGCAACCTTTGGAGAAGTCATTGCCACGAAAGCGGGTGGGCTACAAAGACGGAACCGGCGGGCCACATAGGTAGGGGATGTGGCCGGGATACGCGGAGTCCAAGGCGTTGCGATGCCAGCACTCCCACAGGTTCGACGTTGCCAAGTATTATTCTATGACCCGCAAATATTTGTTGTACGCAGCGCTCGCTTGCGCGCGTGGACCGGGGGCGGGACGGCATTGGGGTTCGTGCCTCACCAACTCGACGAGCCTCGTGGTACACTCACGCCCGTATAGACTTAGGGCCTTGCATCCAAGCAAGTGCGATCGGAAACGGGAATGACGAGCGAAAGTGCAGCCACGACCGACCTGAACTACGCCGATAAACTTTGGAAGGCGGCTAACGCACTTCGCGGACAAGTCGACGCTGCCGAATATAAGCACGTCGTCTTGGGACCTCTCTTCCTAAAGTACATTTCCGATTCGTTCCGAGGCGCGACATGATGAACTAAGGGGCGAACTGGAAGCTGAAGGCATTGAGGGTTCGCAAATCGAGCGGTTGCTGGAGAGTCGCGACGGTTCCGTTTGCTTTTGGCGTATGGTGTGCCTACGGATAGATAGGCCGTACACCGAAAGCAAACGGAACCCTCCACAGAGTTAGTGTGGATGCAGAAGGTTAAGCAGCACGTCAAGGGGCACAAACACTGGCCCGAAGACGGGTTCTACTGCTCCGCCTGCGTAGGGGCTGCAAACGAGGCCGCACAAGAATACAAATCGCGGATAGTCACCGGCCCGACGTTGCGCCAGGAGTTGAGGCGGCGCGAGGAGCCGTTTGGCGAGTATTAACCGGAGTGAGGACTTTTGGACAAGGCCCCCGCGTGCACCTGACTGATGCATCAGCGCGGGGACTTATGCATCAGCTAGGGGGTTTTGCATCAAAGCCAGCTGGATCTTGACACCAATCCAAAACGCTGATACTCTCCCGCTATTAATTGCGACCTAAGTGTAGCTCACAAGCCTATTTTTTCCAACCGCGCTACTGGTATCTGAAAGAATGGTGAGCGCCTTCAGGTTGCCGACCGTGAGATAGCTTCTCTATTATTGAGCGCCTTTGAGGAAGAATGACTACCTAACGGAAGGTCTTTAGACTGGCAACAGATCTATCGAAGGAGGTTTTGATGAGGAGAACACGAGGAAGAAATGCGCCTCTTATAGCCATTGTGTTGATCTCAATGGTTGCCTTGATTGCATCGGCTTGCAGCTCTGCCGATGAGCCTGACGCGCCTGCTCAACCGCAGCAGCCAGCCGCCGCCGCCGCCGCGGTCACTGCGATACCGGGCGTTGCAGTCCAGCAGCAACAGCCGGCTGCGGCAGCCGTCGCACCCACTGCGATGCCGGGCACTGCTCCCTCCATCCCGCCCACAGCTACACCCATCGAGATACGCATAGATAGGCCTATACCCGTCGTGACGGGGAAGGTGACACCTGGCGGCACGCTGGTCACTATGGAGTCAGGCAATCTACAATCCTTAGACTTCCACCGCGCCCGCAGCATCGGCACCATGCAGTGGTTCGCTAATATCCACCTCAACCTGCTAGAGGTGGATACCCAGAAAAGGGATGTCGTTGTTGGTGACGCGGCGGAGTCCTGGAGCGTGGGTGACAATGGCATAGAGTGGACGTTTAACATTCGACCCGGCCTGGTGACTCACAAGGGCATGCCATTCAACTCAGAGGATGTCCGCTATAACATGCAACGGTGGTTGGACCAACCCAATGGCGTGGGCCTCCTCCGCTCCGGCTGTTTCCGAAACGCCGTCATTGGCGTGGAGGCCCCGGATAACGATACGGTAATAGTCACCACGGGCACAGCGGCAGGAGGGGCTGCACCCGTCGCCTCCTTCCTCAAGTGCATCAGCCAGGCCTACCTGCTGCTACAGCCCAAAGGCATCATGACGGCAGTGGACGCGCCCGGCCAACAGAGAGACCTGGCTACCGATGAGATTGATGGCATAGGCCCCTTCATAATGACCGATTATGTGCCAGATAACATCATCAAGTCCGTCAGGTTCGATAACTACTACGAGCCGGAATTACCCTACGTGGACGCCTACAATATGGTCATCGTAGCGGACGCAGCCACCCGCATCGCCGCGTTCAGGACACAGCTGGTAGACTTCTTCCCGACCTTTAGCACGCCCAGAAAGCCAGAGGCCGACGCACTGGTAAAGCAGTACGGCGACAAAATCACCTATGTTCGCGTTGTGGCTCCCGGCAAGAGGGGCGTCATCATCAACGCCACTCGGCCGCCCTTCGACGACCCGGAGATACGGCAGGCTATGCACTTGGCAATAGACCGAAATGCGGTAAACGCCCTGCACCACGACGGCGTTGGAATACTTGCAGGCCCCTATCTGGGACTATGGGACTGGATTTACTCCTTTGACGATTACTTCCAGTGGCCCGGCTTCCGCTCCTACCCCGAAGGCCGCTTCGACGAAGACCTGGCAGAGTCCAAGCGTATCCTGGAGTCCAAGGGCTTCGGGCCTGACAACAGGTTGAAGGTTAGCTTTAATGCAGGAACCGTCGAGTCCGACGAGGTGACCATTGGAGACGGCCTGGACGACTCCTGGATAGATGTCACCTTCGATAGGCAACCCGGCGCCACACGTCTGGAGCGATCACGCGCCAGGGATTTCGATGCCTTTTTCGAGAGTAAGGGCACGGAGTTCGACGATCCCGACGCCTACAACGGCCTGTTGTATATCCCTTCGGCAGGCATCAACTTCACAGGATGGGAAGATGACCGCTGGCTAGAGCTAAACGCGCTTCAGGCGGCGGAACTGAACCAGGCCCAACGGGGCGAGTACCTCCGAGAGATGGCTGACATCATCTTCGACACTCAGATATTCGTCGGCGCCATACGCCCCAGGCTAAACCAGATCAACTGGAGCTACATGGTAGGCTACGTGCATCCCAAGTTTAGCCACCAGTCTACATACCGGTGGGATCACGTTTGGCTAAACAAAGAAACGGCCCCTTCAAAAGTAATAGATAGAGAATAGGCTGCCTATTATTTAGAGAAAGGTTACATAGACGCCCCGAACATCCTGAAGGTACAGGATGTTCGGGGTTACCTGTTAAAGGAACAGCACAATGCAGCAATACATAATGAGACGACTGCTTCTGTTCATACCTACACTCTTTCTGGTCAGCGTCATGATCTTTGTGATGCTTCGGATAGTGCCCGGGGACCCGGCGCTTCTGGTGCTTGCTGGGCCAGATGGCGAAGGCTCCTTCACAGAAGAGCAATACCAGAATATGAAGGAGCGCCTCGGCCTGAATGACCCGCTGTACCTCCAGTACTTCACTTGGGCGGAAGGGATGGTGACCTTCGACTGGGGTACGTCTATTCAGACCAACGAGAAGGTCACGGAGATGTTTAAGAGACGTTACCCGGTCACCCTGCAACTGGCTCTCCTGTCCTTTCTGGTGATAGCCACTGTTGGAATACCCATCGGAGTATTAGCGGCGGTAAAGCAGGATACGTGGATTGACTATATATTCAGAAGCCTGGCTATCTTGGGGCTGGCCATGCCCACCTTCTGGCTGGGGCTGCTCACCGTGCTGGCTCTCTCCACGTGGTTCAATTGGCTACCTCCCCTGGAGTTCGTGAACCTGTGGGAGGATCCGAGGACAAGCATTACGCAGCTTATATTCCCTGCCTTGACTCTGGGGCTTAGCGCCCAAGGGACTACCATGCGCATGGCCCGCTCCCAACTTCTGGAGGTGATGCGAGAGGACTACGTTCGCACTGCCAGGTCCAAAGGGCTTAGGGAGCGAGTCGTGATCCTTCGCCACGCCTTGCGGAATGCCCTCCTCCCGGTGCTCACAATCCTCGGCATACTTTTGGGAGTGCTGCTGGGTGGCACGATAGTTATCGAGGTCGTATTCAATATTCCGGGCATGGGCCGCGCAATCATTAACGCAGTGGCGTCCCTGGACCAGCCAGTGATTCAGGTAGCCGTGGTGGGCTTCACTCTGATTTTTCTTGTGCTCAACCTGCTGGTGGACTTGACCTACGGATTGCTGGACCCACGAATCCGATACTCATAGCTCAATAAAGGCTTGGTGCGTGCTGGGACAGCGCCTTTCTTTTCAAACAGGGAGAACGTAATGACAAGCATTGCGAACAGAGCTGCAGAACTGACAGCACAGCGGCCAAAGCCGACGTACTGGAAGACCTTTCTACGATTCCTTCGCACCAAACCCCTAGGCGCAGTGGGGCTAGGGATCATGGTGGCATTCGGCATCATGGCGATAACCGCGCCTTACGTCTTGCCAAAGGATATAATTGCGACAAACCAGCACGCTATCCTTCAATCTCCTAACGGAGACGCGTGGTTCGGCACTGACCAGTTCGGCCGCGACCTGTTCAGTCGCACGCTGTTTGGCTCTCGCATATCCATGTTGGTGGGCTTCGCCGTGCTGGTTTTGGGCACAACCGTTGGATCCATCCTGGCGGTGATAACAGCCTACGTAGGCGGCAAGGTAGACCTTATCACGCAGAGAATAGTTGATGCCCTCATGGCCTTCCCACGGCTCATTTTGGCACTGGTCATCATGTCGGTGCTAGGGGTATCCATGATCAACCTGATCATCGCCCTCTCAATAGGAACGATGCCAAACGCGTTACGCACCGTCCGGTCCGTAGTGTTATCCATCAAGGCAAGCCAGTACGTGGATGGCGCCAGGGCCATAGGCGCTAGCAGCCCGCGCATCATGATATTCTACATAGCGCCCAACGTCATGGCGCCATACCTGGTAATAGCCTCCGTCGGGCTAGGCGCTGCCATCCTGGGAGAAGCCAGCCTTAGCTTCCTGGGAGTAGGCTCGCCTGATCAGACCGTTACCTGGGGGTCATTGCTTAGCCAGGACAAGCTGAGGTATTTCGCACTAGCACCCTGGATGGCTATCTTCCCTGGCATGTTCTTGACCCTTCTGGTGTTCGGCATCAACATCTTTGGTGATGCTCTCAGGGACGTGATGGACCCCAGGCTCAGAGGCTCCCGCTAGAACCAAGTAAGCACGTATATTTCAGCCATGGCCTGGATTGGCATATTCCAGGCCATGGCCTTGACCCTGCTGGTGAAGAGGATTAACATACTTGGCGATGCTCTGCGCGACATCCTAGACTGCGGGGTGCGTAGGGCAATCCTGAATTGAAAACCGGTTTCCGATATGCGGCTGACAACTTGATTTGCAATAAATAAGGAGACAACGAATGGCAGATTACTCCACGGTTGACTTCGAGGTCAGGGACAAAGTCGGATACGTGACGCTCAACCGGCCTGAGAAACTCAACGCCATCAACCATCAGATGATAGGAGAGTTGTTCGAGGTCTTCGAAGAGGTCAAGTTCAACCCTGACATCTGGGCAATGGTCATAACCGGCACAGGGCGGGCCTTCTCGACGGGCCACGACCTCGTAGAGATGGCAACTACACAGCCCGTTGGTCGGCACGGCTCGGCTACAGCCTTCTACCAGTACCTTCAGGAGCTTTACAAGCCAACAATCGCCGCCATCAACGGCTATTGTCTTGCTCAAGGCGGCGGCATAGCCCTATCGTGCGACATTCGCATCGCCTCTGACCAGGCCCAGTTCGGCTGGCCACAGGTCAAACGAGGAATATCGTCTACCAGCGGCCCCACCATTCTGTGCCAGCGCATCCCGCTAAACATAGCTATGGAGATGCTGTTCACCGGCGAATTCATCGATCCGAAACGGGCAATGGAGCTTAATCTCGTTAACAAAGTCGTTCCTCACGAGCAGCTTATGGACGAGGTAGAGGCGATGGTGCGCAAGATTATGAACAACGCTCCGCTTGCGGTGAGAGCCATCAAAGAGGTCGGCATGCGCGGGCTTAACCTGCAAATGGAGGAGCGAGTGCGACTGGCCGGACTGATAAGCGGCGTCGTAGGTCGAAGCGAGGACTCCAAGGAGGGCTTGCAGGCATTTGCCGAAAAACGTGAACCCGTCTGGAAGGGCAGATAGCTTTCAATCCTTGGCTGAATTAATAACGTTCGCACGCTGAATATCGCCTGGCTGGAAGCTATCTGGTCAGGCGATAATTTTGCCCGACATCAGGCTAATCGATTCAACTTGAGCAGAGATATGAACACTGACACAAACAACCAACAGAATACAGATTCTACCGAAAGGCTGCTTACCGGGTACAAAGTTCTGGACTTCAGCACCGGTGTAGCCGGGCCGTACAGCACAAAGCTCATGGCATCCATGGGAGCGGATGTCATCAAAGTCGAGTCTCCCAACGGAGGCGACGAGTCCAGGCGGGAAGGCCCGTTTCCCAACGATATTCCTCACCAGGAAAAAAGCGCCCTGTTCCTGTACCTCAACACCAGTAAGAAAAGCATTACGCTCGACCTGCAAACGCAGACAGGTCAAATTATACTCAAGAAACTTGTGTCACAGGCCGATGTGCTGGTAGAGAGCTTTCAGCCGAAATTGATACCATCCCTTGGTCTTGAATACGAAACCCTGGAGCAGATCAATTCCAGTCTGGTTATGACCTCGGTTACCGACTTCGGTCAGACAGGGCCGTACAAAGATTATGCAGCAAAGCCGCTGAACCATTACGCTTATGGCGGGCTGATGTATATCACCGGCAGGCCGGAGAAGGAGCCGTTGCAGATGGGGCCGAGGCTGCCGGAGTACGGGGCCGGGCAGAATGCCTTTGTCGCCACCCTGTCGGCCCTCTGGCATCGAGAGCTAACCGGCGAGGGCCAGCACGTAGACATCTCCGTCGCCGAGTACAGCGTATCGGTATTGGAAAACGCCATATCCATGTACAGCTACACCCGCCACAAGATCATGAGGACAGGAAACCGGGGTTATGGCCGCGCCGCGTGGGGCCTGTACCCGTGCAAGGACGGCTACGTGGGCGTCATCGCTGGCCCGGCGCACCGCTGGCCCGCTATGGCCGAGCTTATGGAGGAGCCAGAGCTTAACGACGAACGCTTTAGCACTCCGAGAGGCCGCCAAGACAACGCGGACGAGCTTGAAGCCCTGATGGAACCCTGGCTGATGAGGAATACCAAGCGGGAAATCTTCGAGAAGGCCCAGGGCATGGGCATCGCCTTCGCATACGTAGCCAGCCCTGAAGACATCTACTCCTGGGAGCATCTCAGGGAGCGTGGCTACTTCGTGAGCATCGACCATCCCGAAGCTGGACGACTGGACTATCCAGGCCCGCCGTTCATGCCAGAAGGCGTACCCTTCCACTGGGTGGGAGCGCCCCTGTTAGGCGAGCACAACCAGGAAATCTACTGCGAGCGTCTGGGCTATACCAGAGAAGAGCTGGTCAGACTAGCCTCAGCCGGAGCAGTTTGAGGAAGAAGGGGACTCTGAAATGACAATTGCCCTTGAAGGAATAAGAATCCTCGACCTGTCACGCATCTGGGCAGGCCCATACGGGACCAAGCTGATGGCGGACATGGGCGCTGAGGTCATCAAGATTGAATCTATCGACAGATTAGACACTTTCAGAGGGCCGCTAAGACCTCCTCCTGGCTCAGGCAATTACCCGGAGGGAGATCCAGGAGACGACCCGTGGAACCGCAACGGACGGTTCAACTCCCTGCACATGAGCAAGTTCGGTATTACGATAGACCTTGTGAGCCAGAAGGGAAAAGAACTTTTCTCTCACCTCGTCACAATCAGCGACGTGGTGATCGAGAATTTTAAGTTAGGTGTGCTTGGGAAACTGGGGTTCGACTACGAGACCCTTCGTGCGCTGCGACCGGACATCATCGTAATTTCCATGCCCGCGTTCGGCAACAAAGGCCGCTGGAAGGGGTTTGTTCAGTACGGCATCGGCCAGGAGCAGCTTGCGGGTGTGGACGACATGACCGGCTACCTCGATGAAGATGGGCCTATGAAATCGGGCATCAACCACGGCGACCCGATAACAGGCTCTCACGCCGCAGGCGCAATGATAGCGTCGCTGCTATATCGCCGACGAACTGGAAAGGGAGTTTTTGTAGACCTGTCGCAGTTGGACTCCTCCGTATCACTCGGTGGTGAATCTATACTTGGCTTCGAGATGACAGGGCGCAATCCTGAGCGGCGAGGAAATCGCCATCCCTATATGGCCCCTCACGGTGTCTACCTTTGCAGCGGTGAGGACGAGTGGGTAGCCATCGCAGTCGGCTCTGACCAGGAATGGCAGAATCTTTGCGAAGTGCTGAAGATGCCTGAACTGGCGCGTAATCCTCGCTTCGAGGACGCATCCAGCCGATGGAAGAACCAGGACGAGCTAGACCTCATCCTGAATGAGTGGACAAAAGACAAAAGCAGCTACGATGTTATGCAATCACTGCAAGGTGTGGGCATCGCCGCGACTCCTGTGGAGTCTTCAGAGATGATTTTCGATGACCCGCACTATCAGGCGCGAGAGCTTGTGGAGTTTGTAGACCAGCCCTCGACAGGCCCTCAATTCCTGCCCGGCGTCAGCTGGAAGATGTCCAAGACTCCAGGCGAAGTGCGCTGGCCTGCCCCTCAGTTGGGCGAGCATAACGAAGTAATCTACTCAAATCTGCTCGGCATGACCGACGCGGAACAAGCTCAGTTGAAAGCAGAAGGCATCATAGGGAAAATGCCAAAGGGAATTTCATAAAGCTATCGAAGCCCGGGCCTCAATAAACCAGTTCAAGCCGGACGAGAACTTATGCAATCCATCACGCTAAAAGTCAGGCGCACGACCAGCGCAGTCGAAGACGATGGCTCGTTCTGGCAAAGCTTTGCTGTGCCGTTCGCGGGCGATAGTATGAGTGTGCTGGATGGCCTCATCTGGGTGCAGCGCAATGCCGACCCGACCCTCGCCTTTCGCTGCGCCTGCCGAGTAGGTATGTGTGGCACGTGCGGCGTTGTCATCAACGGCAGAGAGGGTCTGGCGTGCCGCACTCTGATGCGAACTCTAGTCAGCGATGGCAACAGCGAGGTGCGCGTCGAGCCTATGCGACATTTGCCTGTGATACGCGATCTGGCTACCGATATGTCTGTGTTCCACGCCAAGCTCCGCAAGGCCGCATCGCTCGGCGCGTCGGAATCGAGTGACAACGGTTTTGCGGCCATATCGCCCGGCTCCATCGAGCGTCAGGTGATAGACCCACAGCGAGAGTGCATCTACTGCGGACTGTGTTACTCGGCATGCACGGTCGTTGGACTCAACGAGGACTTCCTTGGCCCTGCGGCGTTGAATCGGGCCTTCGTCATGCTGTTAGACAGTCGCAGCGTCTCCACGCCGGACGATCTGAACGCCGTCGCCAACGAGCAGGGCCTGTGGCGATGCCACACGCTTTTCGAATGCACAGCGGTATGCCCCAAGGGAATCTCGCCTACGCTAGCCATTCAGCGTCTGAAAAAGAAGGTTATCGGGCAAAAGCTAAAGCGCCTGTTCAGAATAGCGCGCTGACCTCAACCCATCCTTCCGCGGAAGGACGAAAGCAAGCCCCAATGCTAGGCGGCCCCTCTCCGTGAACGGAGAGGGGCCGCCTAGATTCACATCATGCCCCAGAATACGTGGGGTGAGGTCGCGCGTGATGCCAAACACATCGCAGCGTATCTGGAATTTACCTACACCAATCAGCCAGAAGGACGAGGGCAGACCATATGTACGACGAGCTTAATCTGGATGTCCTGATACTTGGCGGGGGCGGCGCAGGACTGATGGCTGTGCTTCACGTCTTGCAGAAAGACCCCAGGCTCAAAGTCGCGGTGGCTGCTAAAGGGCTGCTAGGGCAGAGCGGCTGCACGCGCATGGTGCAAGGCGGCTACAACGCTGTCCTGAGTTCCGAAGACTCGTTCCAGCGTCACTTCCACGACACCATCAAGGGCGGCGCTTTCATTAACGATCAGGAGCTTGCCTGGGCGCTGGTCAATTCGGCCCCAAAGGTAATCGCGGAGCTTGAGCGCTATGGCTGTTTCTTCGACCGCACGCCCGACGGACGTATCTACCAGAAGGCGTTCGCGGGGCAATCGTTCGACCGCACAGTACACAAAGGCGACCTCACCGGCATCGAGATCATGTCCAAGCTCAAGGACGCGGTGCTTTCCACAGCTGTCATGCCGCTCGACGAGTACCGAGGAGTCGCGCTGCTCACCGACGGCGATTCGAACGTAACTGGCGCTCTGCTTTTAGACGTGCGTAGTGGCCGATTCACCGCAGTCTCCGCCAAGGCAACGTTCATGGCTACAGGAGGCGGCGCGAGGATGTACCGCATCGCCGCGCCATCGCTGGAGAAGGCAGGGGACGGCATGGCGCTGTGCTACTGGGCTGGATGCGTGATGCAGGATATGGAGATGTACCAGTTCCACCCAACGGGTCTTGTGGCCGGAAGCTCTGTCCTGACAGGCGCGGTGCTTGAGGAAGGGCTACGAGGAGCCGGAGGCCACATGCGAAATTCCCTGGGCGAGCGTTTCATGGAACGCTACGACCCGGAGCGTATGGAGCGCTCCACGCGCGACCTGGTGTCGAGGGCCGGGTACATGGAGATACAGGCCGGTCGTGGGACGGACGATGGCGCGATCTTCCTGGATGTGTCACATCTCGGCGCGGAGTTCGTGGAGCAGACCTTCCCCGGCATGACCGATCGCTGTCGGGAAATAGGCTTTGACCTCGCCAGAGAGCCGGTCAAGGTATCCCCGACGGCGCACTTCCACATGGGAGGTGCGCGCATCGACACCTCATGCAAGTCTAGCTTGAATGGCCTGTTCGTCGGAGGAGAGGACGCGGGCGGAGTTCACGGAGCCAATCGTCTCGGCGGCAACGGCGTAGCGGAATCCACCGTCTTCGGCACCATCGCGGGCGACGCCATCGCCGAGTACGTCCAGGGAAAACCTCAGCCGTCGATAGCCTCAGCGCAGGTAGAGGCAGCCATACATGAACTGCTTGCGCCCATGAGCGCGTCCGGCAGCGAGAACATCTACTCCATCCGAAGCGAAATCGAAGACATGATGTGGGAGAGGGTGGGTCTCGTCCGCAACAGGCAGGGCATGGAGGAGGCACTCGTCGCATTGGACGGATTCGCCGAGCGTCACCAGCGCGCGCCTGTGCCTCCGATTCGTGAGTTCAACCTGACGTGGCAGGAATGGCTGAACGTGCGCAGCATCCTCACGGTGGCGAGGCTGACGTGCCTCAGCGCCCTGGCCCGCACAGAGTCGCGCGGCTCTCACTACCGAAGCGACTACCCTGAGTCCAACGACGAGGAGTGGACGCGCAATATCCTCTTGCAGGCAGAAAGCAGCGGCAACACGAAACTCTGGGACGAAGAGGTTCACTTCGGTCGCTTGCGCCCCGGCGACGAGGTTGGATAGCCTATCAAGGGTTATCTAGTGATTGACGGCCTTGACGAATGCTAATACAATCGCAGTGAGCGCGACGCTCATTAATATCTGATAAAGTCAGAGCGAGAAGGAAAGGAGAACCATGACTATTACGAAGTATGCCCTGGATGAGTTCATCTATGATATGAACCAGCTTGTCGATAGCCAGCCCGATCAGGAGAAGCTATTCGAAAAAGGTTCTTCTTATCTTGAGAAGCTGATTCTCAATCCCGAAGGCATTCCCGAAGAACTGCGCACACCTACCGGCAATGGCCCAAGACCAAATCATGGCTCTTACCTGCTGCATCACAATCCCAAGAACGGCCTGCTGATTACTACGGTGGTCTGGGGGCCTGGCGACCATACCTCACCTCACGATCACAAGACCTGGGGCATGATCGGCGTCATGGGCAATGCCCTCACCGAAACTCGCTTCGACCGCAAGGACGACCGCTCGCGTGAGAACTTCGCTATTCTGGAAAAGAGCAGGGTTACGACGGTCAAGCCTGGAGACGTTTCTCTCCTCATCCCAGAGATTGATGAGATTCACCAAATGGACAACCTGACCGACCGTCCCACCCCAGAGGTGCACGTCTACGGCAACGACCTGCGAGGTCTTGAGCGCTGCCGTTTCAGCCTTGAGACGGGCGAGATAAAGTCGTTCATGACCACGCGCTTCGACAACTGCTAGCCCCGCCGTTTTAGATTGCCTAACAATGTCTTGTAGGGGTGTTCAATTGAGCACCCCTACGTTTTTCAGCCCCCGGAGGTGAAACCATGTCAGGCGAAATTTCCCCTAAAGACCTCAATGACCTGCTGGCAGGCAAATCCCAATTTGCCCTGATCGACGTTCGAGAGACAGGCGAGTACAACAGTTCTCACATCCCCGACTCAAGCCTCATTCCACGTCGCCAGCTAGAATCCCAGATGCCCAACGCCGTACCGTTCAAAGGCACGCAAATCATCCTGTGCGACGACGACGGCCGACGGGCCAAGATCGCCGTTTCCACTCTGGAACGCATAGGCTACAGTCAGGTCTCGTTTTTGGGCGGCGGCATCAACCAGTGGGTCACTGAGGAGTTTCCCACCGAGTGGGGCGTCAACGTGCCAAGCAAAGACTTTGGCGAACGAGTCGAGGTAGAGAACCACGTTCCAGAGATTAACGCTAACGACTTGCACGCCCGCATAGAACGCGGCGACAAGCTCGTTATCCTGGACACCAGAACGCCAGAGGAATTCCAACGCTTCTGCATTCCCGGCGGTCGTAGCGTCCCCGGAGGCGAGCTTGCACTGAGGATTACTGACATTACCAGAGACCTCGACGAAGACACGACTGTAATCGTCAACTGCGCGGGACGCACCCGAAGCATCATCGGCACGCGCGCGTTGCAGCGAATGGGCATCTCCAACGTTTACGGGCTGGAAAACGGCACGTCGGGATGGCTTCTGGCCGGTTATCAACTGGAGACAGGCGCAGACAGAGTCAGCTTGCCTGCTCTATCCTCGGAAGGGCTGTCCGCCGCCGAAGCCTACGCCTCGCGCCTAGCCGATGAAGACGGCGTTCACCTGCTCGATATTCAGGCGTTGAAGTCGGTGATGAAAAAGCAAGAGCAGGAAACTGTTTACCTGATTGATGTTCGCAACAGGGAGGAATTCGAGCAGGGGCACATCCCCGGCTTCAAGTGGTTCCCTGGTGGACAGGCGGTGCAGCGCGCAGACGAAGCCGCTGTCGTGAAGAACGCCACCGTAGTCTTCGCCTGCGATGGCAAGGCGCGCGCTACGCTCACGGCGTCGTGGTTCCGGCAAATCGGCTTCGAGGATGTGTGCGCCGTTGATGGCGGCGTCACCACGTGGACGGCAAGCAGCATGGAGCTAGAAAAAGGCATGGCAGAGACGCCTCCGCTCGGTCTGGACGAGGCCCGGAGCAAGGTCAATAGCATCTCGGCGAAAGAGCTAGACTCAGCGACTCCGCCGGTCGTCATATTCGTGGACACGAGTCAGGACTTCGCACAGGGACACGTTCCGGGCGCTCACTGGGCACCACGAGGGTGGCTTGAGTTCTGGATCGACGGCATCGCGCCGTCTGTCGAGACTGCTGTCACTGTGACCTGTCTGGACGGCGTAAACGCGGCCCTTGCAGGCGCAACGCTGGTGGACTTGGGCTACAAGAACGTGACAGTGCTGAACGGTGGAATGAAGGCGTGGCGGCAGGCTGGCCTCGAAATCGAGCAAGGACTGTCGGGCGTTATGTCTTCGCCCAACGACGTGGTAGCGTTCGGCCCTGACCGCAGCTATGCGGACATGATGAACTACCTGCGATGGGAAGAGGCGCTGGGTAAGAAGTACGAGAAATAACGTTCCGCCATACGCACAAAAGCGATTGCACGATATGAGGAGGGCTTGTTTATGACGGAGCAGCGCAGCAAAACCGTAGAAGGCGACGCATCGCCAGACTTCTTGCGTATGAAAGAAGACGGCGCGAAAGAGCCTCGTTCTGGCGCGAAGGAGGATGGCTTGTGGATGGGATGGCCCACGAAGACGTTGGCTCCGACTACGCTACAGGACGAACAGGGCCGCGTCGCAAGGGTGCGCGCGCCGGTCATGGACCTCGAAGGGCTTATTACGCCTACCGAGCTTTTCTACGTCGTGCAGCATTTCGACGTGCCTGAGCCTGTGCGCACGGAAGACTGGACCCTCACCATCGACGGCGAGGTCAAGCATCCCATGACTATCAACTACGATGATCTTCGTCGCTTTCCTGGGCGCACCGTCCGAACCGTCATGGAATGCTCAGGCAGCGACATGGACTTCTTCGAGTATTTCAAAGGGGAGAGAGCGAGGCCCTCCCGCACAAAAGAGCGCATGATACTCAGCGCGGGCGAGTTCACAGGCACTCCCCTAGCCGCGATTCTGAACGAAGCTGGCCTCACAGACAAGTCGCAGTACATCAGGATCGAGGGCTGGGATGAGGGAGTGCCCGAGACAGCAGATGAGGGCACAGACCCATTCTTCTATGACAAGGGCCTGCCTGTGCAAAAGGCCCTCGACCCGGACACCATCGTCGCGTGGGCGCAGAACGGTCAGCTTCTTGAGCATCTTCACGGCGCGCCTGCAAGACTCATCGTTCCGGGCTGGTCAGGCAACTGGTCGGTCAAGTGGATTCGACGGCTAGAGGTTCTGGATCACATGCCGGACTGCTGGTATCACTACAGCTTTTACTACTTTGGAGACTCGCCCGACGACCCGAACAAGGAACTGATAACCACCATCGGCGTAAGGTCTATCATCACGCATCCCAACGACGATGACGACGTAACGCTGCCACAGGGCACTCATGCTGTTCGTGGCTACGCATGGAGCGGTGCCGCCGCGATAACCCAGGTCGAGGTCAGCGTAGACGGCGGCGAAACGTGGAACGCCGCTCGCATCGAGGAGCCTCGTGAGCGATGGATGTGGCTGCGCTGGTCGTACCTGTGGGACGCGAAGAAATCGGGCAAATTCAGCATCATGTCGAGGGCAACAGACGCAGCCGGGCGTGTCGAGCCAAAGGAGCCGAGGTACAACAACATGCGCAAGAACTTCAGCGCCGTCGTTGCCAACGAGGTGACAATCCTATAAAATCAGCCACGATAAACAAGCTGCGCGGCTGACCTTTGCGTGGAGGAGAATGATGCCCATAATACAGCACAACGCCTTGCCGATGCCGAAAGCCGTCGATAAAATAAGCGCACGCTCGCTCGTGTCGAGCGAGAATGGCGCCAAGTCCCTGACGGTCAGAGAGGTAATAATCCATCCGGGGTCTGTGGGACGGCTGCACACACACCCTACAGACCAGGCCATAATGGTGAGGGCAGGCGCGATACAGATGATCGTGGGTGACGAAGTCCAGACTGTGCGGTCCGGCTTCACTATGGTGGCCCCACCCGGAGTGCCGCACAAGCTAATCAACAACCTGTGGGTTCCCGCGACATTGCTCATCATCGATGCCGCAGATAACCTTGAGACCGATTACCTGGAGGAATAGGAGACGCACCATGGCTACCATACAAACTCGCACCGGCGCGAAGCCACAGCTTATCCCGACCAACGCCGGAGAGCGCACCTTTGCCGCGCCTCCAGAGGTGTTGCAGGAAACCGTAACCCCTAACGATCTCTTTTACATTCGCAACCACTGGAAGGGCGCGCCCGACATCGACATTGCCAGCTACCGCTTGAGCGTGGACGGCGAAGTCGAGCGTCCCATCAGCCTCACGTTTGATGAGCTTCGCCAGTTGCCACAGAAGCGATTCCAGGTGACGTTCGAGTGCTGCGGCAACAGCATGGTTCCCGATTACTGGGCGAAAAAGACTCGCGCCGTGATGGAGCAGCTAAAGGGTCACGGTATCATGGGCAACGCTGAGTGGGCCGGAGTTTCACTAGCCGACGTTCTGGCGAAAGCCGGAGTGAAATCTTCGGCGGTCGAGGTTATGTTCGAGGGCGCAGACCACGGCCCCGACGAGGTTGCGGGAGACCCGCCTGAAGTCACTTACGAGCGCAGCCTGCCCATGAAAAAGGCCTTGCACCCGGACACCCTTCTCGTTTACGAAATGAACGGCGAACCCCTGCCTCCGATGCACGGCTACCCGCTGCGGCTTGTCGTACCCGGATGGTACGGCATGAACTCGGTCAAGTGGCTTGTCGGCATCCACGTCATCGACCACGAATTTCAGGGGCTTTACCAGAAGGACCGCTACATGGTTATGACCGGGCCAGAGGGCAGCTCTTATTACAAGTATTTTACCGAGATGATGGTGAAGTCCATCGTCACCGGCCCCGTTCCGGGCGAGATAGTGCCGCCAAACGGCAGCTACACCGTGTCAGGTGCGGCGTGGTCAGGCGAAAGGGAGATAACTCGGGTAGAGGTCAGCGCCGATGGCGGCAAAAGCTGGCGCGACGCCACTCTACTGCCAAGGAGCGACTACTCCTGGTATCGATGGGAATACGTCTGGCAGGTTCCTGGCCCCGGAAGCTACACGCTGATGTCCCGCGCCACGAACAGCGATGGCGAGACTCAGCCTATGGAGTTCCCCAACAGGTGGGACGGCCACAACTACGGCAATAACATGGTGTTCGAGCATCCGGTTGAGGTATCAGAGGGCTAGCGTCAGACTTCACTCACTTCCCCTCTCCGTTCACGGAGAGGGGTGCCTAAAAACCAGGCCTAATTTTGATTTCGCGGGGTGAGGTCACGCGTGAGGCCCAACACATCGTTGCGATTTTAGAAATTACATCCCCCGGTCAACCCTTATGAGGCTGGCAGGGATAACCCGCCCTTATAGCACAAAATCTATCTCGAACAGATCGTAGTGCGACCTGGACATCCCTAGGCTGTCGTAGGTCGGCTGGGCTATGAGGTTGGTGCGCTCGACGTACAGCCGTATGCCGCAGATGCCATCGCGCGAACTGGCGATGTCGTAAACGTAGTCGTGCATCGCGCGATAGACTCCTTTGCGCCGCCACTGGGCATTCACGTACACGCTCTGAATCCACCAGAATGTCGCGTTGCGCCAATCGCTCCATTCATATGTGATGAGCAGTCCACCCACGACCTGGCCTTCCGACTCGGGCACAAGATAGAACCCCTTGCTAGGCGAACGGAACACGGCGGTTATCCCTTCTCTCAGCAGGCCTGAGTCGAGAGTCTTTCCTTCCGTCTCCTGGGCCATCGCCTGCTGGAAGACCGTTATGGAGTCTATGTCCTCTGGTTTGGCTTCTCTGATTCTGATTTCGCTAGCTGTCATTGATAGTATGGTACTCGCTGTATAATGCGGTTTTGGGCCTAATCCGCGCCCTTCTTGAAGGAGTAGTATAGCACAAGAAATAACCAAATTGAGATGACACGGAACCTTTAGCCTCCTCGAAACGTTCTAATAGTATATGAGGAGCACGATGCAGAGGTCTGCTGGCTCCATCAGGCGAAAATCAAGGAGGTTCCCGAAATGACACACCATATGGAAGTCCTGCTTGAAGTCTCTGATGTGCGAGGAATAGTTGCTCTCATGGTCATAGACGAGCCTATTGCGCCAATTGTCGTTGACGTGGCGCGAGATACTTTAGAAGCTATGCTTGAGGAAGCGGCGAAGTACGGCTTAACTGACGCAGATGTTATTCGAGCCGTCTTGCAGCCGGTGTTTCAAAAGAAGCGGGGCTGCGAATGCTACTCCTGCAAATCGAGAAGGGCCGAGGCGAGCGGATGGGAGTCGGAAGAGTCCCATGCCGTGTGATGAGCTTGGGCGACGGTATTCGCCCTGCCCTGGTAATATGACGCCGGAACATAGCTCGCTTGCATTGAGGTCTGGATACGGACAGAGAAATTGATATCGCAATCGTAGGCGCGGGGCCTGCGGGTTTGATGGCGGCGACCACAGCCGCACGCGCCGGGGCCAGCGTCGCGCTGCTGGAATGGCAAGGCTGGGCCGGTGGCAGGCTCGCGCTGCAGACGCAACCCTTGCAGGGCCTTGCCTCCATATACCAGGGCCGCAGCGGTGTGGAGTTCTGCCAAAGGCTAATCGACGAGGCGACGTCTGCAGGCGTGGAGATTATCCTTAATTCGATGGTAACCGACCTCCGCACCGTGTCTTCAGGGCCGTACCGATTTGTCCTGACACATGATTCTATTGAACGTAAGGGCGAAAGCTATCGAGCCAAGGTCGTTGTTCTGGCTACCGGTTCACAAGAACCCTGGATAGATTTCCCAGGCTCGACGCTGCGCGGAGTGATGCTTTCGGGCGACGCGCAAGAAATGCTGAACGTCCGGGGCGTGCTGCCAGGCAATCGCGTGATTATGGTCGGCTCAGACAACGCAGGGCTGCTCATCGCCGCGAACCTGCTCGACGCGGGCGTGGATGTGGTGGCTGTCGTGGACGAGTCGCCGAGGATTATCGGGCGCGAGGTCAACGCCGCTCCACTGCGCGACGAAGGCGTTGAAGTGCTCACCTCGTCAAAGCTGGTCGCGGCGCACGGCGAGGACGCGGTTAAAACCGCAACCGTAGATGTCTCCGGCACAGAGCGCTCCTTTGACGTGGACACAATATGTCTTGCGGGACCGCGTTCGCCGGAATCGAAGCTGGCGGCTCAGGCTGGATGCTCTCTGCATGATATAGACATCATGGGTGGCTATGTCCCGGCTCACAATCGCCGAATGGCGACGCCTGTTTCCGGTCTTTACGTCTGCGGCGACACGGCGGGAGTCGAAAACGGCGCGGTGTCGCTGGAAAGCGGACGGCTGTCCGGCCTGTGGGCTGCCGCCGAACTGGGGCACACGCACCCGCAAGCCGAGGCGCAGGAGATGCTCGCGCGCGGCAGACTGGGATACGTGCGCAGAGGGCATCGCGGACTGATGCGACGCAAAGCCAAGGCGTCGCTGGCATCAGAGTATTTGCAGACCGAGCGCCAGAAGCACCAGGAAACGCAGAATTCACCATCACCTCAATCCTCTCCTGTCAAGGGAGAGGAAGCTAACCCCTTCTCCCTTGACGGGAGAAGGTTGTCCGACTCCTTTAGATAGAACATCTTCGGACTCCGTAAGGTGGACCCCATTATTAAGACAGCACGAGGGCTAAATTAAGAGAGTCTCCCACCCCTGCGCTAGGTTTCACCAAGCCCGATGGCAGCCCTGCTTCTTCAGCTGCTGCTCCCCTTTCTTCCTGGCCATGTTGGTACACCTCTGCTGGGGTCCGGTAGCCCAAAGCCTGGTGAGGCCTCTGCCGGTTGTAGAACTCCAGGTAGGCATTGATCCCAGTTCGGGCCTCGGCGACGGTCTGGTAAGCTTTCAGATACACCTCCTCGTACTTGATGCTCCGCCACAGCCGCTCCACGAAGATGTTGTCCAGGTACCTACCCTTACCATCCATGCTGACCTGGACCCTCTGCTCCTGCAACGTCTGGGTAAAGGCCTCACTGGTGAACTGACTCCCCTGGTCGGTGTTGAATATCTCCGGTCGTCCCTTACCCAGGGCTTCCTCCAACGCCGCCACGCAGAAGCTGGTGTCCATGGTGTTGGAGAGCTTCCAGGTCAGCACGTGCCGGCTGTGCCAGTCCATGATGGCCACCAGGTACAGGAAGCCCTTCGCCATGGGGATGTAGGTGATGTCCGCGGCCCAGACCTGGTCGACCCGATTAACCTCCACTCCCTTCAGCAGATAGGGAAAGATCCGGTGTCCCGGCGCTGGTTTGCTGGTGTTGGGACGCCGGTAGATGGCTTCCAGACCCATCAACCGCATCAGCCTTCGAACCCTTTTTCGGCTCACCAGATAGCCCTGTTGCAGCAGCCAGGCCTTCATCTTCCTGGAGCCGTAGAAGGGGGTCTTCAAATACTGACGGTCCATCAGGGCCATCAACTCCAGGTCTTCTGCCCTGGTCGGTACCGGCCGGTAGTACACCGAGGCCCGGCTGACGTCCAGCAGGATACATTGACGCACCAAAGACAGCTGCGGGTGGTCTCGGTCTATCATGGCTCGCCGTATGCTGCGACTCATAGACCGGACCTTTCCGACAAAAAATCGCGTTCCACCTTCAGCTGGCCGACGTGCCGGTAGAGGTGGTTAATCTGAGCTTCCTTGGCTTTCTCCTGGGATTTCTGATTGGTGGCAAATAGCTCCGGGGCTCCTTCCACCAGGGCCCTTTTCCAGGCGTGAATCTGACTGGGATGGACCTCAAATCGGCTGGCCAGCTGGGCGATGGTCTCTTCCCCCGCAAGGGCGGCCAGGGCCACCTTGGCCTTGAACGCCGGACTGTGCTTATTCCTCGTCTGCTTCATGTCCTGCTCCTTCACGTCGGTTAGTTGCCGGTTATTTTAGGAGCTGGACTCTCTCTTAGCCAGTTGTCTAGTTTTTGGGTACCACCTCACCGCCTCTGCGGAGGGATGAGGGTGAGCATTAAGAGAGGACGCTATGGATGCCTTTGAGATTCTCGACCTCATTGACGAGCAGGAGATTCGAGGCGAGCGCTATTACGAGTTTTTCCTCGCCAAGACGCTAAGTCTCGGCATATATCAGCTTGCAGCCGGAGAAGACGACCCCCAGCAGCCGCACACCGAAGACGAAATCTACTACATCGTGAGTGGACACGGGCAAATCAAGGTTGGAGAAGAAGACCAGCCCGTGCAGCCGGGTTCAATAGTCTTCGTGGAAGCCGCAGTCGAGCATCGCTTTCACGCCATCGAAGAAGACCTGACGATACTGGTCGTCTTCGCGCCGCCGCTACGCTCGCAAGCGTAGCAAGCGTTGTTAGAACTATTGTAATCAGCTACGGAAGTATGCTCTACCGGAATGTTGTGGATGAAATTGCGACGGCTATGATCGACATTAGAGAAATGATAAGATTGGTAAATGCGTAAATTACGGAAATTCGTGGGTTCCCTTGCGCAAGTGGTAGGTCGACTGTATAAACATACTTGCGCAAGATCGTGCGTGTTCTGAGATTAGGTGAATCAGAAGAAGATGGTGGTGATTCAACGTTGTTTTTGGATTTCATATGCCACTCTAGTTCATCGCTAATCTCCTCAAATATCGCATCCCCTTCTCGTCTAATCTGGTCATATCTAAAAAGTTCTATCAACGCTGTTGATAGAACTCCTAATAATAGCCAAAAAAAAGAAGAACTAAAGAAGAACTGACGTCGAAAATTTGAAAAGCTATGAGCAATACGATAACAAATGACGCGAGAATATTCGCCACAGTTAAGGTTAACACTCGAGGAACCAACCTACGCAGCCTAGAAGTTTGGAGTTCAAGGCTATCGAGCACATCGTCAAGGTCTACTGAGCGCCTATCTTCTGATCTCACCGAGATTTTCCGACCTGTCCAATTGCTTCAAGAATTCTGTCAAACAAGTTTCTTCGGAGCAAAGCGCGTTCCTTATCGTCAAAAGACCCTGCAAGTGGAACCTCATCATAGAATTGATGGAATACGGAACTGTATGGAACTACCACCTAACTGGGAAGTCCAGTTACTTCAATCGCCTTTGCATAGGAATCTGAATTGTAGTGGTTCAAGACGGTTTCCTGGTCGTTCCACCAGAGGTCTGCTTTTGATACAACTGTCATAAGCCACGACACATCTCCAACAGTCGAAATCACACTTACCCACTCATTAAGGCTTCTTATTTCCTCATTACGGCGTTCCTCTAGAAAGGCTGATTGAGGGGTTTTTTCTGGTGTAACCACTTCGCGTACACTTGCAGTAGCTTCATGGTATCCATAAGACACCACGTTAATGATTCCCTCCGCTCTTTTCCTAGAGGCCTCCTGAACACCTTCCCTTCGACGTGATGAGTGTTGTTGTTGTCCTGGCGTGTCAATAAAAATGAATGGAATGCCTTCGATGAGAACATGATGATTCACCACAGAGGCAGTTCTTGATATTCGATCAATGGCTTCGGGAGCCAATTCTGTCAAAGAGTTAATGAAATTGGTTTTACCTGTACCGGAGGCACCAAGCACGAGAACATAGTGCTTCTTACGCAAAGTCGTCTGGACGCGTTTTAACCATCCCTGCTTCTGCGCAATCGTAATGATTTGGGCTCCAACTGTGATTGCTTTGCCTGGGTCAACCATATTTTACCCTCTGTGCATTAAAAGTAGGGGAATACTGAAACACAGATACTCATGATATTGTAATAAGGCTTTGATGCCATTATAGGTTCATTCGCATACGGGTTCAATGGGGTTGTTAGCTTCCTTTAACGGGACGGCGGCAGCACCGCTCCCGTGCCCGGCGGCACGTCCCACGTCTCCTCTTGCAGGCCTCGTATATAGTCTATCTGGCCGTGATGGTTGTTCTTATGGGTAATCATGTGCCGCAACACGTCGGCGGCGGTGCGCTCCGGCTGTGACGGATCGGGGATGGCGTCCAGGTCGCCTGGCTTCACCGCAGACAGGAAGTCAAGCGTCTGCTGATGCGTCGCCGTCACGTATCCTCTCAGCACGTCCAACGTCGGAATGGACAACGCTCGAAGTCCCATCCTGTCGCCTGGATCGGGCGAGTCAACGGACTGGCCGAACTTCTCGTACCACCCCTCCGACTCCCATATCTGGGGATTCGGCCTCCGAAGGCTGCTGATCCGAGTGTCCTCGACCCGTCCCACGTGCCAAAGGATGAACCCTATGTTGTTGGCGTAGGGCGCAGGACGCCACAACGCCTGCTCCTGAGTCAACCCGTCACATGTGGCAAGCAGCCTGATTTGCACCTGGCTCATGCTCTGCGATATATATCGAACGATGTCCATATGCGCCTCTGTTGCTTTTGATCATCGTTAGTTGAGAGCGATTATAAGGCATAACACATTATAGGAACAGCAATCTCTAGTGTGCCTTCTTGACAAGACCGCCTTTACGGCACCAAACTGTAAATACCTAAAGGGTCTTCGCAATCAATAAAGCAAGGACAAGCTAATGGTGAATAACGACCGTAGGCGCGAACTTCAATCGCAATTACAAAGTGCGCTCCAAGATTACGAGCTTCCCATATTTAAGCAGAACTGGGATTTGAGTAGCAACGTTATTCATGATTTGCCCATACGTAGCTTCTATCTCACCGTTGAGTCAGGCTATGGTAATGTCGCTATCCTCACAAGTGACTTTCTAATAGACATAGAAGGAGATGACGAGGAGCCGCCAGGAAACCTTAGCGTTCAACGTCTTAGTGCTATTAGCGGCGTTGAGTTTCATTGGGGACAGGTTGAGGGCATATCTGAATCAGAGGAAGCTAAACTCGTCGTTTTGGTCTATGTCGCAGGAAGCGAGGTCGTGGATCGTCATTGGATTGCCTACGATGATGAGGACAGGCAACATCTCTTTGATTTCGGGAAAACCTTGATAGGCTCGATAAAAGAGTTTTAGCTAGAAGTGAGTTCGACCTAATGTTGCAAGAGGCCATAACTAGACCAGGGACGATTATCAGACATATCGATGGTAGGCGCTCGTCTCCATCAAGGTCTATGCAGATAAGTCGTTATCGCCATTCATCAGGCCATCTGTTTTTCAGCAGGGCAGCGAAGGCGCTCCGTAACGCGTTTCGCACATATGCTTTGCGAACAATTCACTCGGTGGCGAGAGAAGAGCTTGGTTCCTCACTAGAATCGGCATTGGTCTCGACGTGGAGTCAGCCCGGAGAACCAGATAGCACGATACTGCTGTTGAGCATCACTGCCATCCTTCCGCGGAAGGACGATAGAGAAAAACTGAGGCAGGTCCGCAAGGCCATACTTGCCAAGATAGCAGAGGAAGCCTCGTCCTGGTCGGACGAGCAGAAAAAGGATTACAGCGAGAAGATATACTTCGAACTGACGCCGGTTGACGTATGAAGCCGCTGGATTTCTACGAATTTGGTCTTCAGATAGCAGAATCAGCCACCAGCGAGGCTCAACCAGCCTGGCAATCCCAACGCTGGTGCAATAGGACAACTTCTAGGGAACCTTATGACCCTGCGCGCCGAAGCCGATTACCAGCTAGCACCTCCTTTGAGATACCGAAGCAGGTCTTACTCTTCAGACCAATTGATGCGTTTAGCTATCGGCATAGGCGAAGATTTGCTAGAGGCGTTAGAAACGTACTCACCAGGGGAAGCGCCAGACGGTTGCCGCTGCCTTGCAGGGTATTCTACAGGCTAAAACAGACCTCCAATTAGCATATAATGAAGCAATGGCGCGCCGCGTCCCGCGCTTGATCTGTTCCACAGCCAGCAGATTTACGTCGTTGAGGGCCTGGGAGGGTTAGCCATCCACTCCCTGACCTTTAACTGCCCATACGCCCTCCACGTCGCCATTAGCCAGGCTAATCTCAAAGTGATCCACACCAGGCAATTCTGCTGCTTCGATGTGCCCAGGCTGAGCCTTTAGCCCATCAACCAGTTTGGGATACTGATCTCGCAGGTTCGGGAAATCGTTCTCGCCTATCACAACGAAAAAGGGCGTGTCGTTGCCATCGACGTGACTTATCGGACTTGCCTCTTCCGCTTCCGCGATAGAACCAACAAAGGGGTCTCGACGCTCCGGCGGGGAGTCCCAGACATCGTAGACTCCACTGACGGGGAAGCATCCTTTGATAATATCGACTGG
Organism: Dehalococcoidia bacterium; assembly: GCA_965206395.1. GTDB lineage: Bacteria > Chloroflexota > Dehalococcoidia > Lucifugimonadales > CATOSD01 > CBDBJK01. The sequence continues at coordinate 144,751 of CBDBJK010000036.1, read as the reverse complement.
CAGACCCGCTTTCGTAAGCTCGTCTCGCTGAAGCGTAACCATGGCGGCGAGATGTCCGCCAGCGGAATGGCCGCCGATGAAGATGCGCTCCGGGTCGCCGCCGTGTTGCCCTATGTTGTCGTAAACCCACTTTAGCGCCGCGCGACAGTCGTCTACGGGTTGTGGGAACCGGGCCTCTGGAGTAAGCCGATACCCGATCGATATGAAAATCGCGGGTAATGGGGTAATTGACGGGGCCATGAAACCCATTCTATCTTTCGTTCCCAAGGCCCAGTACCCGCCATGTATGAATATCAGCACTGGCATCGAGTCAACTGACACGTCTGGTAGATAAACGTCCAGTTTCTGGCGTTCGTGCTCGCCATACGCGATGTCGAGAACTGTCCTAGTGGACTTCTTGACCTTCTCGGTCAGTTTCGTCGCTGTCTCGCCGTAATCTGGGGTTGCCGAACTCGGTTGGGACGCTGCGTCAATTGGGTTAGTCATGTTTCCCTCTATATGCAAAATACAAAATACAGATTGAGATAGCCGGACATTATCATCCTCTCTGAAGTGTGTCAATTGCGACCTCACGCCTGAATGGCAGCCTTCTGGCCTGGATATTACACCTGGGTTTCCTTCTGAGCGGCAGAATCTTATAATATGGGTCGGGTTTCCAAAACTGTGCGTTAAGCTTTCATAAGCAGAAAATACGGGGTCAGGCCACCCTCACGCAGTATCGTCATTCCCCAAGTGTGTGGAATGGCAACCCATATAGAAAACCCTGAGGAGTGTTTATGGCGATTAACAAGGTTGTGCCTTCTTTCGACGAAGTCGTGGCCGATATTCCTGATGGCGCGACGCTGATGATTGACGGCTTCGCAGGCCCCGGCGGCACACCTCAGAACCTCATTCGCGCCCTCAGAGACCATGGAGCGAAGGAGTTGAGTATCATCAGCAATACCGCGGGGCTGGCGAGCGTCATCGGCTTCGGCACGATTCCGGGCAGCCGTCCAATCGACATCGGCATTCTGATCGACAATGAGCAGGTAAAGAAAGTCATTGCGTCGTATCCGGTGTCGCCGTCCCCGTCGCGGCCTACGTCGTTCGAGCGAGCCTATGGAGAGGGCAAGGTCGAACTTGAGGTTGTCCCTCAAGGCACGCTGGCGGAGCGCATCAGGGCCGGAGGCGCGGGCATCGCGGCTTTCTATACTCCCACCGGCGTTGGAACGCTTCTCGCCGAGGGCAAGGAGACTCGCGATTTCGATGGCCGCGAGTACGTGCTTGAACACGCGCTGGTTGCCGACTTCGCGCTGCTTCGAGCGCACAAGGCCGACACGTTGGGGAACGTTGTCTATCGTGGCACGTCACAGAACTTCAACGGCGTCATGGCGACGGCGGCGAAAACTACCATCGTCGAGGTTGACGATATTGTGGAACCCGGAGGGCTGGACTCGGCAGGCATTCACACGCCTGGAATTTTCGTCAAGCGCATCGTGAAAATCTAGTGCTAGGTCTGGCTGGGGTAGGTATGTGAAATGGCAATACGTGGTTCTACAAACGACGCGGCGACCTCACCCCGCGCCAATTAGAACATGACGTAGGTCTACAGCACCCCCTCTCCGTTCACGGAGAGGGGGGACGGGGGTGAGGTCTAGCGTGCAGCGGCATACATCGTTGCATTTTTAGAATTTACATACCTCTGTCGGTTCCTCACAGGAGAGGATTGATTGCAGGGGCTACCGCACATGCAAAGGATGGATTATGCAGACTACTCAAACGCTGCCAGATGAGATGGGGCACTTCGGCCCGTTTGGAGGCCGCTTTGTTCCCGAAACGCTGATGCCCGCCCTCGAAGAGTTGGAGAGCGCATACAGTGCCGCTCAGTCGGACGAGGAGTTTCAGGCAGAGTTGAAGACGCTGGCACTGCACTACGTCGGTAGGCCAACGCCGCTGTACTACGCCGAGAGCCTTACCAGGGAACTGGGAGGCGCGCGTATCTACCTGAAGCGTGAAGACCTCGCCCACACCGGCGCGCACAAGATCAACAACGCTCTTGGACAAGCGCTTCTGGCGAAACGCATGGGTAAGAACCGCATCATCGCGGAAACCGGGGCAGGACAGCACGGCGTCGCCACCGCCACTGTATGCGCCATGCTCAAGCAAGAGTGCATCGTGTACATGGGCGAGGAAGACATCCGACGGCAAGCCCTGAACGTCTTCCGAATGCGACTGTTGGGAGCCGAGGTGCGTCCCGTCAGCACTGGAAGCCGCACGCTAAAAGATTCCATCAACGAGTGCATCAGAGACTGGGTAACAAACGTGGAAACAACCCATTATCTCATTGGCAGCGTCGTAGGCCCGCACCCATATCCCAAGATGGTGCGCGACTTTCAATCGGTCATAGGCAGAGAGGCGCGAGAGCAGATGCTGGCGTCTGCGGGCAGCCTGCCGGACTACGCCATCGCCTGTGTGGGCGGCGGCAGTAACGCCATCGGCCTTTTCTACGACTTCATAAGCGACGATACGGTGAAACTGGTCGGCGTCGAGGCTGCGGGACTGGGAGTTGACACCGACCAGCACGCTTCGACGCTGGTCGCCGGTCAGGTTGGTGTCTTGCACGGCAGCATGTCCTACCTGCTTCAGGACGAGGGCGGGCAGGTGCGCGAGACTCACAGCATATCGGCTGGCCTGGACTACCCCGGCGTCGGCCCTGAGCACAGCTACCTGAAGGACTCGGGCCGCGCGACATACGTGAGCGTCACAGACTCGGAGGCTCTTGAGGGCTTTCAACTACTCTGCCGGACAGAGGGCATAATACCAGCGTTGGAACCTGCGCACGCCATCCATTACGTTTCCAAGCTGGCCCCTACGCTATCCACTGACGAGATAATCCTGGTAGGCCTCAGTGGACGAGGCGACAAGGACATGGATACCGTAGCGGACGCGCTGGGTGTCAGTCTCTAAACAGCAAAACATGAATAATAAGAGGGGAAAGCTATGAAGGAATTTCTATCCTACGCACAGAGTCATACCGATGAGATTGTGGACACGCTGCGACAGATTGTCGAGCTAGAGTCGTTTAGCTCGGACAAGGCAGGCGTGGACGCTCTGAGTGCCTACATAGGGAGTCGGTTAGAAGATTTGGGCGCTCGGATAGAGGTTTTGCCTCAAGCGGATTTCGGCAATCATATGCTGGCCGACATCGGAGACGGCCCCGACCAGGTACTAATCCTCTGCCACATGGACACGGTATGGCCCAGAGGCACTACTCAGCAGCGACCCTTCCGTGTGCAGGACGGAATCGCCTATGGCCCCGGTGTTCTGGACATGAAGGCGGGTATAGCGATTACTCTGCACGCCCTGGGAAGCCTCCGAGAGCTGGAGCGGTTGCCAAAGCAGCGCGTGCGGATACTGTTCAATTCCGATGAGGAGCTTGGAAGCACAACCTCTCAGCAGCTTATTCAGGACGAGGCGAAGAAAAGCACCCACGTCCTCTGCCTTGAGCCGTCGTTCGGCAAGGAGGGCGCGTTGAAGACGGCGAGAAAGGGCGTTGGCATGTTCACCGTGAAGGTCACGGGACGCGCAGCCCACGCGGGTAACGACCCGCAGAACGGCATAAGCGCAGTCGAGGAGATGGCACACCAGATCATAAAGCTCCACAGCCTCACCAACTACGAAACGGGCACGACGGTGAACGTGGGAGTGGCAAACGGCGGCTCCGTCCGAAATCAGGTGGCCCCGTTCGCCGAGGGCCTTGTAGACCTTCGGGTAACAAGCCTGGACGAAGCAAAGCGGGCCGAGGAAGCAATCCTTGGGCTTGCGCCGGTGCTGCCTGGGGCAAGGGTCGAGGTCAGCGGAGGCTTGAACCGCCCGCCGATGGAGAGGACGGACGCCACCGCCAAGCTGTTCGAGAAGGCGAAGGGTATAGCGCAGGTCGCTGGAATCGCGCTCACCGAGACGCAAGTAGGCGGAGGCTCGGACGGGCAGTTCGCCGCCGCAGTCGGTGTCCCCGTACTGGACGGCATGGGCGGCGTTGGCGAAGGCCCGCACGCCGACAACGAGTACATATTCGTCGATGCGCTGCCACAGCGTGTCGCCCTTTTAGCTGCGCTGCTGGCAGAAGGATAACGAGGGTAATGAGGTCGAATAGTTTTCGGCAAGAATCAATAAGACCGGAGGTAGTCCGACATGACCGCTGAGTTCGAGAGCAAGGATTCCGCATTCCAACGCATAGTTGGCGATGAGCCAAAGCTGGAACATCTGGCAACAGGCTTTGGTTTCACGGAAGGGCCGATCTGGGACAATGACCATCTGCTGTTCTCAGACATCCCGAACAACCGTATCGTCAAGTACGAGATGGCAGAGGAAGGGCCTCGCGTCACGACGTTTCGCTATCCCAGCGGCAACTCAAACGGCATGACGCTGGATGGACAGGGACGCCTTGTCGCCTGCGAACACAGCAACCGCAGGGTCACGCGGACAGAGAGCGACGGCAGGATAATCGTCCTGCGAACCGATACGAGGGCAGGCGGCTCAACAGCCCCAACGACCTCGTGGTGAAGTCGGACGGCAGCATCTACTTCACCGACCCGCCCTACGGCTTGCCGGGTCAGACCCAGGGAAAGGAGTTGGATTACCAGGGTGTGTTTCGCATCAGCCCGGACGCTCAAACCCTTACGCTCTTGGTATCAGACATGGAGAGACCCAACGGGCTGGCCTTCTCACCTGACGAGAGCGTGCTTTACATCGCCGACTCCGCAAAGAAGCACATCAGGGTCTTCGACGTGGAGTCGGACGGCTCCCTATCAGAGGGCAGCGTATTCGTTGAGACGGACTCGGACGAGCCGGGCGTTCCCGATGGCATGAAGGTGGACATCGAGGGGAACCTGTACTCCACCGGGCCGGGCGGCATGTGGGTGTTCGACCCCGCCGGAAAGCTGCTTGGGCGCATATCGCCACCCCAGATACCGGCGAACTGCGGCTGGGGCGGTGGCGATTGGAAGAGCCTGTTCATGACCGCTCGCACAGGGCTTTACCGCGTTCGGCTGAACATCCCCGGCATCAAGGTGGGCAGCTAGGCGAGAGCACTATAGCTAGTGGTCCAACATCATTGAAATGAATACCATGATAGTCATTGTTCCTCTTGGGGGTTCAATCGTAACGTTGAACCGAGGAGGAACCATGATGTCTACCAAGAAGTACCGTATCAGACTGACTACCGACGAACAACAGGAACTCAACGCCTTGGTCTCACGCGGTCGGGCTGCGGCGTACAAACAGACCCATGCGCGCATTCTGCTGATGAGCGATGAGTCACGCTCGGACGGGGGAATGAAGGACGCGGACATCACCAGCGCGCTCGGTGTGGGACAGTCAACGGTCGAGCGAATACGCAAGCGCTGTGTGGAGGAGGGGGTCGAGTCTGCGCTGAATCGCAAAAAGCAACTGCGTCGGCGTCAAAAGAGACTGGACGGCGAAGGTGAAGCACGGTTGATAGCGATGGCCTGCGGGGAACCGCCGGAGGGGCGTGCCAGTTGGACCCTGAAGCTGTTGGCTGACCAGTTGGTCGAGTGTGAGATAGTCGGGACCATTAGCACCGAGACGGTTCGCCAGGCGCTTAAAAAAAAACGAACTGAAGCCGTGGCTGAAGCAGAGTTGGTGCATCCCGCCCGGTCAGAGCGCGGAGTTTGTGTGCGCGATGGAAGACGTGATGGAAGACGTACTGGAGGTCTACCAACGGCCGTACGATGGGAATGAGGTTCTGGTGTGCATGGATGAGACGAGCAAACAGCAAGTCAAGGAGACGCGAGTGCCGCGTCCCGCAGCGCCCGGCTTATCGGCGGCATACGACTACGAATACGAGCGCAATGGAGTGAGCAGCCTGTTCATGCTGTTTGCACCGTTGGACGGATGGCGCCGAGTCGAGGTCAGAGAGCGTCGCACGAAGGTGGACTGGGCGCATGTGATAAAGAAACTGGTCGACGAGGACTACCCTGACAGAGACCGGATCGTGCTGGTAATGGACAATCTCAACACTCACAAGCTGTCCTCGCTATACGAGGCATTCGAGCCTGCTGAGGCGAGGCGTATAGCTGAGCGACTGGAGATACACTACACTCCCAAACACGGGAGTTGGTTGAATATGGCGGAGATAGAGATCGGTGTGCTGGCTCGACAGTGCCTGGACCGACGGATTGCCAATCAAGACATCCTGCGCGGCGAGGTCAATGCTTGGCAGAATCAACGCAACCGGGATGTGATACGAGTGGATTGGCGCTTCACTACCGAGGATGCGCGCATCAAGCTAAAGTCACTCTACCCATCAATACAAAAACGTTGAACCACTAGCCTGAAGCCTAAACGATGCCCACAAGCTCCAGATCGAAAATCAGGTCTTTCCCAGCCAGTGGATGATTCGCGTCAAGTGTTACCAGGGATTCCGTGAGGGCGGTCACGATGAAATCTGTCGTCTGTCCTCCGGGTTGCGCCCCCTGCACGTGCGTGCCAATCTCCAGTTGCATATCCGGCGGCATCGTAGCGCGGTCTACCTCGATGATCTGCTTTGCAAGGCGCGGGCCATAAGCCTGGTCAGCGGGGATTTCGACGGTCTTCGATTCTCCCGGCTCCATGCCAATTACGCCATCCTCAAAACCTGGGATCACCTGACGCTGCCCGATGGTAAATTCCAGAGGTTCACGTTCGCGAGAGGAATCGAACACCGTGCCGTCATTCAGTCGCCCCGTGTAGTGGATTCTGACTGAATCGCCGTTGCTAGCCTGGGCCATTGAACGCTCCTTCATATCCATCAAATAATTAGATTTGCAGGGCGACCTCTACGAGGGGGCTATCTTTCACCCAATCGTTGACGTCTCTATCTCCTTCGACATCTTCTTTGATATTTTCGAGTATCGCTCCAAGCACCCGCCGGCGCTCGGCCTCGTCCCGAACGGGTGTCGCTCTGGCAGGAATGTCTGCCTGCACGCTCTGTTTCAGGTGGAAAGTGAAATCTGGCTCGGCAATCATGTTAGCATACCAATCGCGTGTTCCGGGTATGCCGGTAATGTAAATTCGACTGTCTATGTTGTGGAACCATATCTCTTTGCGGCGAGGCTCTCCTGACTTCCTGCCCCTGGTAGTGATATCTATGATGCGCTCTTGCTTCAGGGCGTTCTGTATCTCTTTGCTCATATCTTCCTTTCTTTGTCGGCAATGAGTTTCGATGTGCTGAGTATATTGATGACCCTGTTTGTGGTCAAGCCATTGCCTTGGTGCCAGCTTTTTTTGGCGTCTCTACGGGTGAGTTTCAGTGAAATCGATGATATAATAACTTTGCAATGACATTTCCTGAAGCACAACTCTTTGTAATCCTTCTAGCGATGGCCCTTATCCTGCCATCTGCGGGGCCTCTTCTGGATCACCATTTCGCCGAGCGCAGTCCGGGCCACCATCACCTTGGGCCGAATCAATACCACGCCCACACATATGGTCCTGATCACGTTCATCTTCGCGCTCAGGCGCAGAGTTCAGATACGGGCAATCCGTCCACCGCGCTGTATAACTACGACAGCGGCCCTGTTGGCACCATCGTCGTTGCCAGCGAGAACGCGGCGATGCAATCATTCCTGCAATTCGAGCCTACCTCTTTGTTTATGCTTCCGTCGCCTTATCAGGCGCGGCTGCATTCCGCTTACACATCCCCGCCTGAAAAACCTCCCCAACGTCATATTTAATCCCCTGCCCTCTCGCCTGTCCCACGACTAACTGACAATACGCTTTCCGCCGGTTGGATGGGTGCGAGGTATGTTGTCGTATGCAACCCCTAAATCTAAATCGTCGAGTCGTTTGGGAGAGGCCCGTGTTAGTTTATTCTCAGCGCAGATTTCTTGTTGGTTGGCTGCTGGCCTTGGCAGCAATAGTTACTCTTGTGTTGCCGCCTGTGGTTACATACGCCAATGGGCGCGTAATCCAGTTCGAGCGGCGGATTGCCGGGCCATACGAGATTGCCGTGGGCACGATTCCTCAAAGCCTTGTTATCGGTAGCCTGCACCTGACCATGAGCATTTCCGACGCTGCGACAGACACGTTTATTTTAAACACCGAGGTTACCGTCACTGGCAAAGGGCCGGAGTCGGACGCAATCGAGATAGGCCCTCTTGCAGCCCAAATCAATCCGAACGCCCCCGCCTTCCACGATGTAAACACGTCAGTAGACAGGGTCGGAGTGTGGTCTTTCGTCATCTCGGTTAGCGGCGACCTGGGCGACGCCTCGGCAGAATTCCCGATAGAAGTGAAGAATTCCAGTCCTCTAATTGGCATCGCCACGCTGGCCGCGCTTCTGGGGTTCGTCATAGTTTTGGGATTCTCCATCCGCGCATACCTTCGTGAGCGAGGCAAGAGTAAAAGTCAAGATTAACGAAAATTCAACAATTCCTATCCATCAAGGAGATGCATCTGATGTTCAGAAACTCCGTGAAGCTGGCAGTTCTGCTACTGCTTCTTATCTTCGTCACAATCGCAATAAGCGCCTGTGGAAGCTCATCTGAGCCTGAAGACAGGCAGTTCGACCTAGAGATAACTGAGGGGACGCTAAATCTAGAATCAGACGCAATGGAAGTCAAACAAGGGGATACTGTGACCCTGAGCTTTGGCTCTGACGAACATGGAAGCGTCCACCTGCACGGCTACGACATTGAGAAGGATGTAGGCCCGGATGAGACTGCCACAATGGAATTCATCGCCGACGCAACAGGCAGGTTCAACATCACCTTCCATGCCGGTGGCGAGGATGAGCATGAGGAAGAGGAAGAAGAGGTATCCCTGGGATCGCTTGAGGTTCGCCCTAGATAGGAGGATGTGGGGATGAGGACAATCAAGATTATCGTGGCGCTGCTGGTTGGCGCACTGGCTAGTCTGGGTGTCAAGTCTACCTACGCCCACGCCTTCGGCGAGAAGTACGATCTGCCGATACCACTTAACTTTTTTCTGATTGGCGGCGCGGCTACCGTAGCGCTGTCCTTCGTGGTAATTGGTCTTTTCGTGCGGCGCGGCTCTGAAACATGGAGCTACCCGCGATACAACCTGATGGGAACCCGTTGGCTGGGCGCAGTCATCTCAAGCCCCGTTGTTTTGACGGCTATCAAAGTCCTTTCGGTCGCCTTCTTTGGTCTCGTTCTCGCCACCTCGTTCTTCGGGACTAACAATCGTCTGGATGTCTTGTCTCCCACCTTCGTGTGGATAATCTGGTGGGTAGGAACGGGTTACATTGCCGCGCTGTTCGGCAACTTATGGATGCTGGTCAATCCCTGGAAGATTACCTTCGAGTGGGCTGAGAAATTGCTAGGCAGCGGCTCAGATGGACAGGAAAACCCAATGTTCCGCTACCCGGAGAAGTGGGAGGTCTGGCCTGCGATACTTCTCTTTCTCGCTTTCGCGTGGCTGGAAAACGTGTATAACGGCGCGAGCGTACCGTTTCAGCTAGGCATGTTGATACTGCTGTACTCTGTGATTACCTGGGGAGGAATGCTCGCGTTCGGCAAGCATACATGGCTCAGGCATGGCGAGGCGTTTTCGGTGCTGTTCGGGTTCTTCGCTCGCTTCTCCCCTACCGAGGTCAGGGTCATCGACAACCGAGTGTGCGGAAGCTGCGAGCGGGAGTGCAACCCTTCAGGCAACGATTGCGTCGATTGCTACGAGTGCTTCGAGCGCGCAGAGAGGAGCCAAAGGGAGTTCAACGTCCGACCTTACGCCGTGGGCCTGGCGCACCCCGGGCGAGTATCTACGGCAACGGCTGCCTTTGTCGTGCTTGCGCTGGCGACCGTCACCTTCGATGGCTTTCAGGAAACCTCGGCATGGAAGGATATTCAGATCGCAGTCTATTCATTCAGCCCCACCGTTGAGGATACTGTCGACACACTTGAGTTGGCCGATTTGCCGAATATCTTCAAGGACACTTCCAATACGCTAGGGTTAATCTTAGTGCCATCCATATTCATGGTAGTGTACCTTGGGTTTTCATGGGCCATCAGGAAGCTTTCAGGCGAGCAAGCGCCCGTGTTCGACGTAGCGAAGGCCTTCGTGTTCTCGCTCGTTCCAATTGCATTGGCCTACAACATGGCCCACTTCCTGTCGCTGCTGCTAATAACAGGGCAATCAGTCATTCCGTTACTATCGGACCCCTTCGGCTATGGATGGGACATCATTGGGACAGCGGACTATCGCGTGAATATAAGGATGCTCAACGTCAAATATGCGTGGTACATCGCATCAGGAGCCATCGTGTTAGGCCACATCATCTCGGTATACATCGCCCACGTCATATCGATGAGAAGGGTATCCAATCACTCCCTGGCCTTGAGAGGACAATACCCGATGCTGGCATTGATGGTCATCTACACGTTCACAAGCCTATGGATAATCGCCCAACCTCTAGCGGAGGGGTAGAACGCGTCAGAGACTCGCATAAATAGAAGCCCTTGCTTCTGACTCCAAACACCAGGGCTTCTAATTTTTCCGAAAGGGGTGCCAACCGCATTGACCCCATCAGTGTCTACACGTATAATGCGTTTGCACTGATTCAGACAAGGGTGTGAAAGTCACCAGTTTGAACTACAAAGCACAGCGCTCGAAAACAGAATCGACAGATGCCGCAGACCACGACTTGCGCGAGGCCTGTGGCGTTGTCGGTGTTTACTCTCGTGGAGAGGACGTGGCGCGAGTAGCCTTTTTCGGACTGTACGCGCTTCAGCATCGAGGCCAGGAAAGCGCGGGCATCTCCTCCTCCGACGGCGAGCGCATCCGGGTGCGTACCTCTATGGGTCTGGTAGGTCAGGCGTTCCAGGAGGAAGACCTGGAACATCTGCCAGGGCATATTGCAGTAGGCCACACCCGATACTCCACCACAGGCTCAAGCGAGCTTTGCAACGCCCAGCCCATACTTTCCAGAGGCCCCAACATAGAGATTGCGCTGGCCCACAACGGCAACGTCATCAATGCCATGGAGTTGAAAGAGGAACTGATCGAGTGGGGCTGCACCTTCTCCTCTAACAGCGACTCCGAGATTATCGCCCACCTCATGTCCAATGCCCCTGCCTCCTCGTGGGAAGAGCGCGTTGCCTACTGTATGCGCCGCCTCAAAGGTGCGTATTCGCTAGCCGTTATGACAAAAGACGCGCTCGTTGGTATGCGAGACCCTATGGGCGTTAGGCCATTGTGCATCGGCAAGCTCAACGGTGGATGGGTCATCGCGTCGGAGACCTGCGCCCTCGACCACATCGGAGCGACGTTCATAAGAGAGCTAGAGCCGGGCGAGGCTGTGCTGATCGACGACGACGGCCTGAGAACTATTTACCAGCGCGAGCCTGGCGACCGTTCCGCCATGTGCATTTTCGAGCACATCTACTTCGCGCGGCCCGACAGCGTTCTCAACGGAAAGCTGGTCTACAGCAACCGCATGGCGATGGGAGCGGGGCTTGCAAAAGAGTTTCCGGTGGAAGCTGACCTTGTTATCGGCGTTCCCGATTCGGCCATCGCCGCCGCAGTTGGTTACTCTCAGGAATCGGGGATACCCTTCGGTGAGGGACTTGTCAAGAATCGATATGTGGGACGCACCTTTATTCTCCCTGATCAGAGGTTGCGAGACCTGGGTGTTCGTAGGAAGCTAAATCCCCTGCCGGAGCTAATCAAAGGCAAACGCGTCGTGGTGGTAGACGACAGCATCGTGCGAGGCACTACGACCCCGCTCGTCGTCACCCTGTTGCGAAGGGGAGGCGTCAAGGAAATCCACCTGCGCATTTGTGCCCCTCCAATTATGTGGCCGTGCCACTTCGGCGTGGACATGGCGACTCGCAAAGAGCTTATCGCGGCCAACATGACAGTCGAGGAGATGCGGCAGTTCGTCGGCTCGGACTCTCTAGGGTTCCTCAGCCACGAAGGGCTTGTACGGGCCGTAGGAGTGCCGAAGAACAACTTCTGCATGGCCTGCTTTACAGGCCGCTACCCCATTCCCGTACAGCTTGAGATGGACAAACTAGCCCTTGAGGTCTGACGGTGCCTACCTCGCGATGCCGCCTTAATTGTCGTGCAGACCCCTCGCCTACCAGTAATCAGTAATTTACACTTCATTTGGTGATTTTACCAGTGAAAAAGCTATCCCTGGGCGTGCTGGCATCTCATGGCGGGACCAACCTGCAAGCCATCATGGAGGCGTGCAAACAAGGCCAATTGGACGCCAGCGTCCGCGTTGTAATCAGCAACAACTCTCGGTCCTCAGCGCTTGAACGCACACGTAGAGAAGGCATTCCCGATTACCATCTAAGCGACAAGACGCATCCCTTACCTGAGCAGTTAGACGGGGCTATTCTGGATACGCTGGATCAGTACGGAGTTGACCTGGTTATACTGGCGGGCTACTTGAAACTCCTTGGACCTAAGACACTTTCTCGGTTCCGCAACCGCGTCTTGAATATTCACCCTGCCTTGTTGCCGAAGTATGGCGGAAAGGGCATGTATGGTGTGAAGGTGCACGAGGCCGTTATAGCCGCAAAAGAGACGGTAACTGGCGTAACTATACATATAGTAGACGAGGTCTACGACCACGGCCCGATAGTCGCACAGTGCGAGGTGTCCGTATTGAAGGGCGACACGGCGGAATTGCTCGCGAAGCGCGTGCTTGAGCGTGAGCGCGAGTTCTGGGTTGAAACGCTGCAAAATATCATCCGCAACGAGATCGATCTAGACGTCTGTCCATAGGCAAATATCGTCTCTTGAGATGCAAAGGTGATGCACGAGTACGTTACATGCGTCTACGGGCTCGCTTGACGAGATAGCCTGGAATCGTATAGCAAGACAATCCCTATGACCGAGGGTCTTGTGTCATAATATCTGTGTATTGATTCAAAAAATGCACGGGCTAGGGATTGAGCCGACTTTTGCCCCATCAGAGATTAGAGAATAAAGGTACGTCCTCGAAGGTCTCGGAAACGTTGCTTAGTTGCGGGTGTTTGTGGTGGACTGGCCGACGCGCTTCTTGGGTTTCTTGAGCTTCGTGGGCGCTCTCATATGGCAAAGATGAAATGTCAGCACTACCTAGTTAGTTGGCATGAGTCATTCTAGCCGTTAGAGAGGATAAAGGAGATTCGCGAAATGGGAAATAGGGCACAAATAATAGGAATAGGCTTTGTCGCGGGCTTGTCTATTGGGATTGTTGTTGGTGCTGTAACTGACAACATGGGCTTGTGGATTGGCATTGGAACCGCAATAGGACTAGTTTTTGGAGCTGCAATTGCTACAGTTCTAACACGCCAGGAAACCGAAGAGTAACTCCAGCTTAACTTTTGGTACAAAGCCATGACCGAGCATACTTACAAAGCGGCAGGCGTGAATCTCGACGCCGCGCAGGACGTCAAGCAGCGTATCGGAGCCATCGTTACTCCTACACACGGCCCGGAAGTGCTTGGCGGCATCGGCGCGTTCGGGGCTATGTACCAGCTATCAGGCTATAAAGAGCCTGTGCTGGTCTCAAGCACCGACGGCGTGGGAACCAAACTGAAGCTCGCTGTCTTGATGGACAGGTACGACACCATCGGCGAAGACCTGGTTAACGCCTGCGTCAACGACGTAATCGTGAGCGGAGCAAAGCCGCTCTTTTTCCTAGACTACATAGCGGTTGGAGAGTTAAGCCCGAACGTGATCGAGGCGCTGCTTGAAGGAATGGCCCGCGCCTGCCGAGAAGTGGACTGCGCGCTCATAGGCGGCGAGACCGCACAGATGCCTGGCCTGTATGCCAAAGACGACTTCGACATGGCGGGATTCGTCGTAGGTGTCGTTGAGAAAGGCGCGATGCTCGACTCGTCCAACATCCGCGAGGGCGACGTTCTGCTGGGAATCCCTTCCAACGGACTTCACACCAACGGATACTCCCTCGTGCGACACACCCTCGGCCTGGATGACGACCCTTCGCCGCTCTGGGAACATCATCCTGAACTGGGCCAAACGCTGGGAGACGCCCTGTTGACGCCGCATCGCTCCTACTATCGGATGGTGCGTTCGGCGTTCTCGCTCCTCAAAGGGATGGCTCATATCACAGGCGGAGGACTTATCGAGAACGTGCCCAGAGTATTGCCCGAAGGACTTGCCGCCCGATTCGATGCTGACACCTGGAAAGTTCCGCCTGTATTCACCGTCCTTCAGGAAATGAGCGACATAACGAGAGACGAGATGTACCGTGTGTTCAACATGGGTATGGGCATGGTGCTGGTCTGCGAGCGTTCAAAGGCTGACGAGGTGGCCGCGCTAGTGCCAGAGGCCAGGGTTGTCGGCGAGGTGACGCACACGACAGACGAACAGCGCGTTGTATTGTAATTGAGTTGAGGTTGATTATGAAAGCACTTATCAGTGTATACGACAAAACGGGAGTAGTGGAGTTCGCGCGCGTTTTGCAGGGCAAAGGCTTCGAGCTTGTGAGCACGGGCGGCACGCACAAGACGCTCGCCGACGCGGGCCTGACCGTGCAGCAGGTGTCCGACCTTACCGGCTCCCCGGAGATTCTGGACGGGCGCGTCAAAACGCTGCACCCGACAGTACACGGCGGCATTCTGGCTCGACGCGATCTGCAAGCGCATACCAAGCAGTTGACCGAGCAAGGCATCGACACGATAGACGTAGTGGTTGGCAATCTCTATCCATTCGTCGAGACCATCAGTCGCGCGGGCGTCACGCTGGAAGACGCCCTTGAGAACATCGACATCGGCGGCCCTACGATGATTCGCGCGGCGGCCAAGAATTTCCCGCATGTCGCCGTCGTTGTTGACCCGTCCGATTACGATTGGGTGGGAGAAGCTCTCTCTCAAGAGAGCGGCCTCAATCTCGACCAGCGCAAGGAGCTTGCACGCAAGGCGTTCCAGCACGTGGCCCTTTACGACACGGCCATATCCCGCTACCTTAGCGACGGCGACCACCTGTCGCTGAACGAGATGACGTTGGGCTATACCAAGCTGTTCGATCTGCGCTACGGCGAGAATCCCCATCAGAAGGCAGCCCTGTACGCCGACCCGCTGTCCACTGGCGGCATCGCCAGAGCCAAACAGCTTCACGGACGAGAATTATCTTTCAATAACATCATAGACGCCGAGGCCGCATGGCGAGCGGTCTCTGATTTCTCTGAGCCTGCCGCCGTCGTTATCAAGCATACCAACCCGTGCGGCCTCGCTGTCCATCCAGACCAGCCTATGGCGTACCAGCGCGCTTTCGAGGGCGATTCCGTTTCCGCATATGGCGGCATCGTCGGCTTCAATCGCGCCGTAACAGCCGCCACCGCGACAGCCATGCGAGGCGTGTTCTTCGAGATAGTCGTAGCTCCATCATACGAACCCGACGCGCTGGAAATACTGAAGAAACGCCGCAATCTCAGAGTGCTGGAGGCGTCGCACGCAGAAGGAACCATGACTACCCTGGACGTTCGGCTGGTCTCAGGCGGGGCCTTGCTCCAGAGCGTCGATGCCATAGACGAAGACGCCGCAACCTGGAAGGTGGTCACCGAGCGCAAACCGTCAGTAGCCGAGCTTGAAGACCTGGCCTTCGCGTGGAAGGCCGCCAAGCACATCAAGTCCAACACCATCGTTCTGGCCAAAGACAATACTCTCTTGGGCATGGGAGCGGGACAGCCTAACCGAGTCGTCAGCGTCCACTTGTCGCTTCGCATCGCCGGAGACAAGGCCAAAGGCAGCGTCATGGCCTCCGACGCTTTCTTCCCTTTCGCCGACAACGTGGAGATGGCCGCCGAGGGAGGCATTACCGCCATTGCCCAGCCCGGAGGCTCCATACGAGATGAGGAAGTCATCGAAGCCGCAAACAAGGCAGGCCTCACCATGGTCTTCACCGGCGTGCGCCACTTCCGGCATTAGAATACCATAATCACGTTAAGAGCAAGATTTGAAGAAGAAACTTGAAACTAGTGGTTCAACGTTTTTGTATTGATGGGTAGAGTGACTTTAGCTTGATGCGCGCATCCTCGGTAGTGAAGCGCCAATCCACTCGTATCACATCCCGGTTGCGTTGATTCTGCCAAGCATTGACCTCGCCGCGCAGGATGTCTTGATTGGCAATCCGTCGGTCCAGGCACTGTCGAGCCAGCACACCGATCTCTATCTCCGCCATATTCAACCAACTCCCGTGTTTGGGAGTGTAGTGTATCTCCAGTCGCTCAGCTATACGCCTCGCCTCAGCAGGCTCGAATGCCTCGTATAGCGAGGACAGCTTGTGAGTGTTGAGATTGTCCATTACCAGCACGATCCGGTCTCTGTCAGGGTAGTCCTCGTCGACCAGTTTCTTTATCACATGCGCCCAGTCCACCTTCGTGCGACGCTCTCTGACCTCGACTCGGCGCCATCCGTCCAACGGTGCAAACAGCATGAACAGGCTGCTCACTCCATTGCGCTCGTATTCGTAGTCGTATGCCGCCGATAAGCCGGGCGCTGCGGGACGCGGCACTCGCGTCTCCTTGACTTGCTGTTTGCTCGTCTCATCCATGCACACCAGAACCTCATTCCCATCGTACGGCCGTTGGTAGACCTCCAGTACGTCTTCCATCACGTCTTCCATCGCGCACACAAACTCCGCGCTCTGACCGGGCGGGATGCACCAACTCTGCTTCAGCCACGGCTTCAGTTCGTTTTTTTTTAAGCGCCTGGCGAACCGTCTCGGTGCTAATGGTCCCGACTATCTCACACTCGACCAACTGGTCAGCCAACAGCTTCAGGGTCCAACTGGCACGCCCCTCCGGCGGTTCCCCGCAGGCCATCGCTATCAACCGTGCTTCACCTTCGCCGTCCAGTCTCTTTTGACGCCGACGCAGTTGCTTTTTGCGATTCAGCGCAGACTCGACCCTCTCCTCCACACAGCGCTTGCGTATTCGCTCGACCGTTGACTGTCCCACACCGAGCGCGCTGGTGATGTCCGCGTTCTTCATTCCCCCGTCCGAGCGTGACTCATCGCTCATCAGCAGAATGCGCGCATGGGTCTGTTTGTACGCCGCAGCCCGACCGCGTGAGACCAAGGCGTTGAGTTCCTGTTGTTCGTCGGTAGTCAGTCTGATACGGTACTTCTTGGTAGACATCATGGTTCCTCCTCGGTTCAACGTTACGATTGAACCCCCAAGAGGAACAATGACTATCATGGTATTCATTTCAATGATGTTGGACCACTAGCTGACATCGTAAGTCGAGTGGTCATCAACTCCCGAAAGTTCACGGATTACGCGCTCAATCCTGACCACCAAATGGGATGGCACAAGGCGTTGCTTTTCGAGCGACAACTTGGCTTTACCAGAGATAATTACCAATCATTACTTCGTCAGATAGAAAGTCTCGTTCTCGATACTGAAGCTGAGTTAGGATATACTGACCAATACGGTCAACGATACAGAGTATACTTAGAAATCACGGGAACGGAAGGACGGCGAGTTACCGTTCAAACAGCGTGGCCGGTGCCACACGGTAGCGATGAGGCTAGATTGTTGACGGCGTACCCATCAAGGAGACGGTGATGAAGCCCAGGATATTCGATGTGGTCAAGTTGTTGGTGAATCTGCCTGAACATGACCTTCCACAAGATGCTGAGGGTACTATTGTTGAATGCTACCCGGACGATACCTATGAGATTGAGTTCGCTGACGAGTCTGGGGAAACCCTTGCGCTTTGCGCGCTTTCACCTGACCAGTTCAGGGTGGTCTGGCAGGCTGAGCCTCAGAAATCGAGCCTCGCGTAGAAGCTACTGACAACTGTTGTCCACTACGTTTGATGTTGTCGTTCCTGTCCTTAATGAGGAAAAGGACCTTCCCCCAAACATCGGCAAACTGCACGACTTCCTTTCGTCTCGCATGAACGACTACGACTGGCGGATAATCGTAGTCGATAACGGCTCGACCGACTCAACGCCCGAAGTCGTCAGCCGATTGTCAGAAAAGTACCCTCGCGTGGAATATCTGCGCCTTGAGCAGCGAGGGCGTGGCCTTGCCTTGCATCACGCCTGGACGCAGAGCAAGGCCGATATCGTCAGCTACATGGACGTGGACCTGTCCACAGACCTGGGCGCGCTTCCTGCTCTGGTCAATGCCATACACAACGAGGGCTACGACATCGCCATAGCCTCTCGACTCAGGAAGGGCGCAGTGGTCATAGACCGCCCTCTCAAGCGCGAGATAATCTCCAGAGGCTACAGCGTCCTCTTCAGGAGTATGTTCTTTACGAGCTTCCACGACGCGCAGTGCGGCTTCAAGGCGGTAAGCCGACGAGTCGCGCAAGAGGTCCTGCCGCTAGTGCAAGACCTGGGCTGGTTCTTCGACTCCGAGCTTCTTATCCTGTCGGACAAGAACGGCTATCGTATCAAAGAGATTCCGGTCAAATGGACAGACGACCCGGACAGCCGTGTGAAGATCGTCGGCACAGCCTGGGGCGACTTCAAAGGACTGCTAAGGTTGAGGTTTGGTGGCCTCAAAAAAGCGTCCAAACTCTTGGCAGAACATAATAGAATGAAAGAGCACCCCAACGCATGACGGGACAGAAAATCAGCTATTGCAGTTTTCCAATGCCCAAGGTAACATATCGTGTCCAAGGCTATGTTAGTCTTCATATGTGTTATTAATGGTGAGTGAAAATGAGCAATGTTTTGCTTGTAGTGGATATGCTAGTCGGTTTCCTTGAGTCTGGCCATAACCTCTACTGCGGCGATGATGCACGCGAGATCATTCCGAACGTGCGGCGGCTTATAGAGGAGGAGCAGGCCAGAGGCTCCAGGGTATTCTTTATTTGCGACAACCACGACCCTGACGATCTTGAGTTTCAGATATTTCCGGTACACTGCGTCAAGGGCACCAGAGAGGCTGAGGTCATCCCGGAGCTTGCGGGTTACGAAGGCGATGTCATTCTCAAGCGACGCTACAGCGCCTTCTTCGAAACCGACCTCGATCAGCGGCTCGCAGAGCTGAATCCCGACAAGGTCATCATATGCGGAGTGTGCACAGACATATGCGTGATGCATACTACATCCGACGTCCGCAATCGAGATTACCTCGTCGAGATTCCGACGGACTGTGTGGCAACTTTTGACCCTGAAGCGCACAAGTACGCCCTGGAGCATATGGAGAAAATCCTGGGGGCGAAGCTGGTGAAGACAGACCTCACCCCCGTCCCCTCTCCGTTCACGGAGAGGGGCGACTAAAAACAGGCGTCATTATCCTTCCGCGGAAGGACTGGGTGAGTATATATGGTCAGTCCTGAATTCGATATCCGACCCTCGATTCTCGTAGGCGACACCGCAGACGTCTATCTTCAGCGTACGCTCACCATTTTGCGAAACGAGGGTGTGAATCCCTCCGTCACGATGGAATTTTCCCCCAAACATAAAGGGGTATTCTGCGGAATCAAAGAGGTGCGAACTCTGCTTGCGAAGGTGCTCCCTGAGACGGGCAGCGAGGTCTGGGCGCTGGACGAGGGTGAGACTATCGACGTGAAAGAGGTCGCGCTGCGCATAAAAGCACCGTACAGCACCTTCGGTCTCTACGAGACATCTATATGCGGTATCCTGTCGTCGTGCAGTGGATGGGCGACGGCGGCCCGCGATTGCGTCGAAGCGGCGCAGGGTATCCCGGTAGTCGCCATCGGCGCGCGGCATATCCATCCCAACGTCGCCGCCAACATAGACTACGCGGCAGTAGTTGGAGGTGGCTGCGTATCCTGCTCAACGATTCTGGGGGCCAGGCTTTCGGGCATTACTCCGTCGGGCAACATGCCTCATATCCTGCCATTGCTGATTGGCGACACGGTTAAGGCCGTTCAAGCCTTTGACCGGCACATGCCACAGGAAGTCCCCAGAGTAGCGCTCGTGGACACTTTCAAAGACGAAGCGGGCGAATCTCTCAACGTTGCACACGCTCTCAGGGAAAAGCTCCGAGGCGTACGCCTTGACACCCCTCTGGAAAGAGGCGGAGTGACGCCAGAGCTAGTTAAAGAGGTACGAGTGCGCCTCGACCTCGCAGGCTTCAGGCACGTTGAGATATTTGTCAGTGGTGGATTCACTGCGCAAAAGATCAAGGAGTTCATGGACTTGGGCGCACCTGTCAGCGGTTTCGGGGTCGGCAGCTACATTTCCGATGCCTCCCCCAACGATTTTACCGCCGACATCCACGAGATTGACGGCAGACCCGCTGCCAAGAGGGGCCGTATCCCCGGCATCACTCCCAACCCTCGCCTCGACCGCGTGATGTAGCATCATATTGCTCTATCTTTGAAGTATTGCTCCCGCCCCATTTCCAACCTTTCCTCAAGCCAAACGACTTCCAGTTCTTGAACGATTAACATAACCAAACTAATGTGGTATCCTGAATGCCCTGGCGTAAGCCTGGGACTTTTTGGGTTGAATCTCAATGGCGTGCCACCAGGCGATTATAACGACAAGGAGTTAAGGGGAGATAATTTGGATATGATAACGAAGGTTAGCAAACCGATATTTCTGGCGGTTGGGTCAGTTATCTTGATAGCGTTGGGCGTGATTCTGGGACAGAGTGTTTCCTCCATCGTCAACGCGCATGGCGGAGACCCGAACAGCCTCCATTTCTGCGTTAACACCGACAACGGCCTGATAATCATGGTGCGCGGTGATACCGATTGCGGCGAGTTACGGGGGAACTGGCAACCTGTTGACAAGACTGTAGGCTCTCTGGTCAGTCCAAACGGCGAGTACTCGTTGAGCGTTGCTGACGATGGCATTAACATGTCCGGCCCTGGCGGGGTCGTCACCATCGACGCGACATCCATAACCATCCAGGCCGCTATGTCCGTAAACATCGCAGGGTCAACATCGATAAACATAACGTCGTCAAACTCCACGAACATCAGCAGTGCCGCAATGACGAACATCGATGGAGCGATTGTGAATCTGAATGGCTCAACCTGCCCTGTAGCTAATGTGGGGGACATTACCGCCGGCAATGAAGCTACTCAGACGATAGTCACAGGCTCGGCGACAGTGAGTGCGTGCTAGGGCAGTCGCCCGCGCCTACCTCGGCGTAAACCGCAATTCCAGTCGTCGAGCGTCTTCGCTTTCGGGTCGCGCCTTCTCCGCGATTCGCCAGCCTACGACCCAAACAATGCCTCCTGGCGAGACCACCAACGGCACACGGTCTCGCCAGGAGCGGGGTATCTTGGAATCAACCATGAAGTCCTGAAGCTTCTTGCTCTGCGACATGCCCAGTGGCTGAAAGCGGTCGCCGGGCCTTCGAGGGCGCACCCATAGCTCTTCGCCCACGCTTTCGTAGTCGATAACGGCGACGCGTTCTTGTTCGTCAGAATATCCTGATGTTTCAGAACGAGCTTGCTTATCCCAAACCCTTGCCGTGACACGCCAGCCCACAAGCAGAGTTTCGCCTGGGATTTTCAGCCAATGCTCGTCATCCAAGGGAGGCAGCGGGCACTGGTCTTGCTCGATAGGAGTCAGGGTAGCCACGGCGTAGCCTACAGAAAAGCGAACGCTTCCAGGCAAGTCGAGCGACCTTCCTGCTTGGCCCGCCATCAGCCGCACCATGTCGTCGATGTGGTTCTGCTCCACGTCCTCAAGGTCGCCCTTTGCGAGCGAAACGGCCCGACGCATCAAATGGCCTTTTATGGCTGGTTCCAACAGGGCGAAGGCGCTCCTGTTCAACGCCACACAGTCTTGCGTTTCATTTACGACATCTCGCCAGACCCTATCTACCTGGCCCTGTATATAGGTCATGTCCCGCGAGGCGGAGCGGGACAGCCGTACCAGCGCATCTCGAACCGCAGGGTTGTATCGCTCAAGCAGCGGAATCAGTTCCAGCCTCACCCGATTGCGCATGAACTCAGACGATAGGTTGGAATCGTCCTGTCGTGGCTCCAGCTGTAAGGCGCGACAGTAGGCCAACGTCTCTTTTCGGGGGACCTGAAGCAGCGGTCGTACGAGGGTCGTCTCATTCCCATCGAAAACGCGCCGAGTGACCTCCTCCATTCCGCGCAGTCCGGTGAGGCCACTGCCCCTTACGATGTGCATGAGGACTGTTTCGGCTTGATCGTCCGAAGTGTGGCCCAAGGCAATAGTGTCAGCCTGATTCTCTGTGGCAACCTTTGCGAGAAAAGTGTAGCGCACCTCGCGGGCGGCTTCTTCCAGCGATAGCCTGTTTTGCTGTCGGAATGAGGCAACGTCAGCCTCTTCCAACGTGAAGGCGATGCCCAGGCTGCGAAAGGTCTTGGCTACAAAGCGGGCGTCCGACTCTGACGCGTCGCCGCGCAGACGGTGGTTCAGGTGCGCCCCGTGAAGGCGCAGACCCAGTTCGTCCTTGAGACGGTTGAGTGCGTACAGCAGGGCCAGCGAGTCAGGGCCGCCTGATACGGCGACAACCAGCAGTTTGCCTGATGTCTGGCCGCTTCGCTCAAGCACGCCTCGGATCTGGCGGTGCAGGCGCGTAATGGCCCTATTCTTGGCGGGGCGTTCCATGAGCTTTCTGAAAAGGGGTCATTATGATGATTCGTCTTTTGCAGGCTCAATATCCCGCAAGTACCAGGTCTCGTTAAGCGAGATCAGCGATTGGCGGGATTCGGATAGTTCCAGCCGGGTGATGGAGCCAGGCTCTTGACGCAGCGACCTCGCTTTATGCAGAGGCATCTCCAATAGCTTGCCGATGAGTGTCTGGATTACGAAATTGTGCGTTACGACCACAACAACATCGTCAGCATGCTTCTCCGCCAGCTTTTCGATAGCAGGCCAGGTGCGCTTTTGCACCTGAAGCAAAGACTCGCCGCCGGGCATCCGCACAGTGGCGGAGTCTGTGGCCCAGCGTTCCATGAAGCCGGGATAACGCTCGCGAATTTCCGGGATTGTCATGCCATCCAGGTCACCAACATCAGCCTCTCGCAGCTCGTTCAGTGTCGTAATAGGCACGTGAACAGCATCCGACGTTGTTTGAGCGGTCTCAAGAGCGCGAGCCAAAGGGCTGGCGTACAGGTAAAACGGCACGTCGTCTGCAAGGACCGTTGCCACAGCGCGAGCCTGTGCCTTGCCGGTGCCGTTGAGCGGCTCGTCATTGATACCCTGAACACGACCGGCCTTATTCAGTCGAGTCTCGCCATGCCTAACCAGTATCAGTCTCAAATTCAGCGCCGTCTTCGACAGGTTGGGGCTTCGTTACCTTGATAGTCTCTATCTTGAGGTTGTCCATCTGGATGATCTCAAGCTTCAGATAATTGTACTCGAACTGTTCGCCCTCTGCAGGGATGTGGCCCAGGAGGTCCAGCACGAATCCGGCGACGGTGTCGAAATCGCCATCTGGAAGATCGATATTCATCTCCTCGTTGGCTTCGTCGATACTCATGCCGCCGTCTACCTGGAAGGTATTCTTGCCAATTTCCTCAAACTCCTCTTCCGGCGCTATGCCTTCTTCGCCGACTGGCCCCACGACCTCTTCCGACAGCCGCTTCAGTGTAACCACACCCGCGAGGCCACCATACTCGTCCACTGCCATCGCCATCTGGTTGCCGGACTGACGAAGCTCCTTGAAAAGCTCGGCAATCCGCTTGGTTTCCGGCACGAAGTAGGAGTCTCGGATAACGTCAGTAACAGAGTCGTCGAAATTGATTCCCCTGGTCGCCATAGCCTTGAGGATGTCCTTGGCGGAGATTATACCTATGATGTTGTCAGCATCCTCTCTGTAGACAGGGAAGCGAGTATGAGAGTTCAGAGCGTACATTACCAGGAATTCTCCCAGCGTAGCCCCACGCTCGATTGAGACGATTTCATTTCGAGGAGTCATCACCTCGCGCACTTGCCTGTCTCCGAAGCGAAAGACATTCTCCAGCATCTCGGCCTCGGCAGGCTCGAAAGTGCCCTCAGCCTCGCCAAGGTCGATGAGGCTACGAAGCTCGTCCTCTGTGATGGACTCTCTGCTGGGAACTTCGACGCCGAAGATGTTCTGCGTACGATGAGTAATCCACTGCAAGGCGACAACCACCGGCCAAAAGGCCAACTCCACTCCTTTCAGGGGCCGTGCGTATAGGAACGCCACACGCTCCGCGTAGTGTATCGCGAAGGTCTTGGGTATAATCTCGCCAAAGACCAGCAAAACGAGCGTGCCCACGCCCGTAGCCACGGCGACGCCGCTACCCCCTCCTAAAAGATCCACAATCAACACTGTTACCACCGCCGTAAAAGCGACGTTAACCAGGTTGTTACCTAGTAGAATCGTCGAGAGCAATCGCTCGGGTTGCTCGATCATATTCGCGACTCGTTTCGCCCCAGGAATACCTGTGTTTACGAGATGGGCAATCCTGATTCTCTCCAGAGATAGAAATGCTGCCTCTGAGCTTGAAAAGAAGGCCGAGAATATCAGGAAAACCACGAGTATGACAAGACTTAACGCATCTGCGCCGGACATCGTTATACCTCCTGCGCCTGTCCCGCGAAGGGCAGACGCACGTATGTCGCCACATAGTGGAATTGGGTTGGGGTATTCCTTCCTAAGCGGAAGGGCTGGGTATTGGAGATGGAAGAATGCGCGGTTTCACGCCATTTAGGTGAAGTCGCGGCGCTGCATAAGTGGTCTGGGCCTTCTGGGTTTGACATCTAGCGGCCCTCCACGTCATCGGGTGAGCTGCGATTCTCTTGCAACTCGTCCCACAGGCGTGCAACGGTGCGCCGTGCAACAGTGCCGCCAAAGCCTCGGCGCTGAAGATAGCCCCACATCTTGCGTCGGAAGACGGTGAGATCGGCATGCTCAAGCCGACGTGTGAGCTTTAGCCCGGCACGATAGGCGCTATCCTGGTCATCTGCGTCTCGGACGGCATCTTCGGCCACTTCTCTG
Source organism: Dehalococcoidia bacterium (assembly GCA_965206395.1). Taxonomy (GTDB): domain Bacteria; phylum Chloroflexota; class Dehalococcoidia; order Lucifugimonadales; family CATOSD01; genus CBDBJK01. The sequence goes on along the minus strand of CBDBJK010000036.1, from coordinate 119,910 downwards.
TCGATGCCCTTGGTGATAAGCTCACGCTTGATGACCAAAGCGCTACGGGGTCGATGGGATATCCTGCTGTCCGTCCACAACCGTGAGAACTTAGCGTCATCAACGAGGGTTTGCTCGCTCAGGGATTCGATAACCTCTTCGACGATACTGGATTGGAAGCTACGTAAAAGACGCACCCGCACCTCTGCCTCGCTTCGTGGCCTGTAAGAAAGGAAGCGACGGGCAGCGGCGCTGGCGCGTTGAAAAGGTTTACTATCGTTCATCTATGGTATGGCGGCTCACAGCCGCCCCTGTTAAAAGGCTCCTTTTGCTTAAAAGGGATTGCAACTCCCATAATAAGGCACGAAGGCTGGTTTTCCTAGGTACTCTGTTCGACGGCGACTGCTGCTACCGGTTGTTCTTCAACAAGGTTTTCCTCTCTACCAGCATCTATGGCACCGTTTTCGGCCACCGAAGGGTCAGCATCACCCTTGATTAAACGCTCTATCTGCTCGGTTATCTCCGTATGCTCTCTCAAGAACGCTTTGGAATTTTCGCGTCCCTGACCAAGACGAGTATCATTGAAGGAGTAGAAAGAGCCGCTCTTTTTTACCACTTCCTTTTCAACGCCAACGTCTATAGCATCGCCTTCCCTGCTGATACCTTCATTGAACATGATATCGAACTCGGCGACACGGAACGGCGGCGCGACCTTGTTTTTCACTATGCGCGCTCTCACCCGGTTTCCGACGACCTCGGTTCCTTGCTTGATGGACTCTATCCTGCGCAGGTCGATGCGCACGGAGCTATAGAATTTCAGCGCCTTTCCACCAGGGGTTACTTCAGGGTTACCGAAGAAGACGCCTACTTTTTCACGCAACTGATTGATGAAGATGACGGAGGTGTTGGACCGGCTGATGGCAGAGGTCAGCTTTCGCAGTCCCTGGGACATGAGGCGGGCTTGCAGTCCCATGTGGCTGTCCCCCATGTCGCCCTCAAGCTCCGCCTTTGGCACCAGAGCGGCGACGCTATCGACTACTACTACGTCAACGGCCCCGCTGCGCACCAGGTACTCACAAATCTCAAGCCCTTGCTCGGCGGTATCCGGCTGGGAGATGAGAAGCTCGTTTATGTCTATGCCGCATTTCTCGGCGTAGCTTGGGTCGAGGGCGTGCTCGGCGTCAATGTAAGCGGCTACGCCGCCGCTGCGTTGCGCCGAGGCCATGACGTGATAGGCCAGGGTAGACTTGCCCGACGCCTCAGTCCCGAAGACCTCCACGACGCGACCTCTCGGAATTCCACCGATTCCCAACGCAATGTCCAGCGAAATAGAGCCTGTGGAGATGGATTCGACGGGTCCGGTGCGATTGGTATCGCCCAGCTTCATTACCGTGCCGCGACCAAAGTGTCGGTCTATCTGTCCAATGGCGAGTTCTAGAGCTTTATCTTTTTCTGTAGTCATGTTTGTTACTCCAATGTTCGGTTAGCAGCCGATCACGCCAGGGTGTTTTTATACTTCGGGGTGTAGAGCCGCAACCAGAACAAATTCTCCTTCTAAGTCCACGATGTCAAAAAACGGCATATCAATGTTTACCACGGCAAAGCTATCATATCATGGGCTTTCTTCTCCCTACAAGGTTATGATTTGCCTCAGAAAGGCTGTTTTATGCGGCGCGCTTCAATATGCGCCAAATGGCGTTGGCAGGCCGCCTTTACTGGCATTGCCACCTGTTTTCGAGTAGCCTTATTCTATCATAGCTTAAACCAAAAGTAAAGACATTTGTTCTAAAAGACGAACCTGCTCTGGTTCTGCTATGATTCAGACGCTAGACCGGACTCTCATTTACCGAGGAGGGCGCTGTGAGCGCACGCTGGTGGCTCTACGTAGCCTCTTTTCTTCTGGGATTAGCTCTTGTTATCACTGGTCTCAGCCTCGCAAACACAACGATTACGTTCGCGGGCGTTCTAATCGGCGTCGGCCTTTTCTTCACGCGAAAGTATATTCAGTGACATCTGCATCGGAAGAGCAATTCTGTTTTGGAGAAAGGCTTCAATAATGCCAGAGAGCAGAGCCGTTGAACAGGTGCTTCAAGCAGAACGTGAGTGGCTGCTGGCCCATCTGAGCTGTGACGTCGCCGCGCTTGACCGCCTGATGGCAGACGAGTACGCGCAGGTCAACGACGAGGGCAAGGTGATGCGTAAGGCCGAGGTCATCGCCTCATTCGAATTTGGCGCACGCCACTGGGACGAGGCGCGCAGCGACGAGCTTCAAGCTCGGGTGTACGGCGAAACTGTGGTGGTGATTGGCCGATGGCAGGCTCGCGGAGTCAATGCGGGCTACGCGTTTGACTACGCCGCTCGCTATGTGTCAGTGTGGGTCTGGCGAAACAGCAGATGGCAGATGGTAACCGACCAGTCCACGGAAATCAGGTAGCTCAGAAGTATGGCGTCAGCCGCAGACAGCACAGAGAGTAGTTCCACCAACAAATGGCTTGGCCTGGTCGCGGCGTCCGCTGGAATGTTCATCGGCACCTTCGACATTACCGTCAACGTCGCGCTTCCAAACATCACCAGCAGCTTTGGAACCGATCTCCAGACAGTCCAGTGGATGATCATATTCTACGTTGGCAGCACCACTGGGCTGCAGCTTAGCCTTGGCACCGTCGCGGACATGTACGGCCTGAAACGCTTCTACGTGATTGGGCTTGTCGTATATACCGTCGCCGTGCTGCTCATCAGCCTTGCGCCGCTACTATCGATGGTATTCGGCCTTCGGATACTACAGGCGGTGGGCAACGGATTAATCCTGGCCTCCGCGCCCGCTCTCGTTACCAGGGCATTTCCTTCAGAGGAGCGAGGCAGGGCGCTCGGCTTGATGGGCGGGCTTGGCACGTTGGGGATGCTTTTTGGCGCGCTAGGGGGAGGCGTGCTTATCGATAGCTTTGGATGGCGGGCCATCTTCGCCGCGAGGGTGCCGTTCGGAGTCGTCGCTATCGTTCTCGCGCTGATGGCGCTTCAAGAGAAACCTTCCAGTGAGCCGAGACAGGGTTTCGATGTTCGGGGAGCAGTCACGCTGTTCATTGGAGTGGCCTCATTCATCTTGACTCTAACCCTGGGAGGAAGGCTGGGATGGACAGAGCCTGCTGTATTGGCTCTCGCGGCACTGTCGGTGGCGGCTCTCACTGCGTTCATTTACACGGAAAGACTCGTGCCACGCCCTGTCCTAGACCTCGCGTTGCTAAGACATCGCGTGCTCTCTCCCTCCTTTGTCGCCGCATACTTGATATCCATGGCTACGTTTGTCAACCTGTTCATCCTTCCCTTCTTTTTGACCGACATTCTAGGCTTTAACGCAAAGACCTGGGGGCTGCTGATAATGCTGACGCCAGTCGTCATCACCCTATCGGCGCCAATTGGAGGCTGGCTCTCTGACCGCATCTCGCCCGCGTACTTGACTACAGTAGCGTTGGCTATGATGCTGGGAACTGTTTACTCGTACACCTTCTTGGATGCGAACTCCACGGTGTTTGACATAGCCCTGAGAACAGCGTCTATGGGGGTCGGTATGGGCCTGTTTCAGGCGTCTTACGCCAACCTGGTCATGGGTACCGTGCCAGCGGGCAGGCTTGCGACTGGTGGGGCCATTATGACGATGTCACGCAACATGGGAAGCGTCACCAGTGTGGCAATAATAACCGCGCTGTTTGCGGCCCGGCTGGACTCGCACACAATCACGCTAGCGGCGCAGGGAATCGTTGGAGACGTAGGCGACACTCAGGCCTTCGTTCTGGCCCTCAAAGACTCCTACCGGTTCGCCGCGATCCTGGGTGGAATGGCGGTGTTAGTCTCCTTCGCGTACTGGCCCCAGTTTGTGCGAAGGCGAGGCGACGTCAAACGGCATTCGCCGACCTCTGGCTGACAACACGCTCAAGTTGCGCTCGGTCGGTAATCTCTATCCGCTTGCGGCCTATCGAGACTGCGTCGCTCTGCTTGAAGCGGTCGAGTGCGACGGTAACGCTCTCTCGCAGGCATCCGACCATAGACGCTAGGTCCTGGTGAGCGTAGCCTTTAATGAGGTTGGTCTCCTCGTCAGCGAGCCTGAGCAGAAGACCAGCCACTCTCCCTGTAAGATCGTTGAACGCCATCTCTTCGAGAGAATCCCTGGTCTGCTGAAGTCTTTGGGCAAGTACCTCTATGACTCCGAAGGCTACCCTGGGATGGTCTAGTATGAGCGACTCGACGTCGTGGCGGCTGAGGGCACAGATTACGCTGTCTTCGACGGCAACGGCACAGGTACCGACCAGACGCTGGCCTATGAGCGACATCTCGCCGAAGAATGTCCCACTCTCCACGAAGCCTAGTATGAGCTTCTTACCTTCTGGTGGCTGGCGGGACAGTTCGACTCTGCCCGATTTCAGCAGGAATAGCACTTCCGGGCCGTCGTTGCCTCCAAAGAGCATTGTGCCTTTTCTCACGGTGCGCATGGGAGTGGCGTCCATCAGCTCTTTCACTTCTTCTTCCGCGAGGTCTCGCATGATGTCCATCGCGCTGAGAAGTTCAAGCTTGTCGGTTTCTAGCGGGCCAGGCTCCGAAGCAGGAAGCGTTTGAGTCTCTGATTTGTTACGACCGACGATAGAAGGCCACATCTCTTACACCTCCGGACGAAGCTTGTCCAGCCACGCTTGAAGCTCCGGTGGACTGGGATTTCCCAGGAATACCGGCTTGCTGTTGTAAACGTATGTAGGCACCGCGAACACCAGTCCGAGGCCTGCGGCGGGCTGCTTCGTCAGGTCGATAATCTCAATCATGAGGTCTGGCCTGATCGTCCGCAGCCACGCGACAAGCTCCAACGCTCGCTTGCAGCCTCGGCAGCCCGCCGAGACAAAGACCTTCAGAACTCCCAAAGCTGATTTCAACTTCAATCCCCTCTATATCCCCTGCTCCCCTCGGTCTTCTCAAGGTACTGACGTATCATTAGCGCCGCCGTTGCCCCTTCGCCGACTGCGGCGGCAACCTGCTTTGTGCTTCCAGCCCTGGCATCCCCTGCGGCGAAAACGCCCCTCATGCTGGTTTCCAGGGTATCGCTGGTCTTGACGAAACCCCACTGATCCAATTCGATGACACTACGGACGAATTCGGTGTTGGGGTCGAGGCCGATGAATACGAAAACGGCTTCTGAAGCCAGTTCTTCGGTCTTGCCGCTGTTAACGTCCTTGACAACGACCGAGCTTAGCTTGCGATTGCCTTTGAACTCCTCTACGACGGTGTTCGTCCTGGCGTTCATCTGTGGATGGTTGGCGGCCTTCTCTCGAAGCACCTGGCTTGCCCTGAGGCGGTCGTTTCTCTCCAACACCGTCACCTTATTGGCGAACTTCGTTAGAAACAGGCCTTCCTCGACTCCGCTGTTGCCGCCGCCTACTACGAGCATGTCCTTTCCTTTGTAGAACGGCCCGTCGCAGGTTGCGCAAAAGTGTATGCCCGCGCCGATGAAGTCCTCCTCGCCCGGAACGTTAAGCTGTCGATACTTGGTTCCAAGCGACAGCAGAACGGCTCTTGCCGCATACTCGTCGCCCGTATCCGTCGTGACGATCCGATAGTCGCCGTCTGACTTTAAGCTCCTTATGGTCTGCGCCATGAGCTTCTCAGCGCCGAAACGGTCGCACTGCATTTTCATGCCGTCGACAAGCTCGCCACCTGAGACGCCCTGGGGAAACCCAGGATAGTTGTCGATATGCTCCGTGAGGCCCGCCTGTCCGGCCGCCATGCTGCGCTCGATGATGAGCGTTTCCATGCCCTCGCGGGATGAGTAGATGGAGGCTGTCATGCCCGCCGGTCCTCCGCCTACGACGATGAGATCATAGAAGTCCCTCTTGGCCTTGGGGCTGATGCCTAGTGGTTCAACGTTTTTGTATTGATGGGTAGAGTGACTTTAGCTTGATGCGCGCATCCTCGGTAGTGAAGCGCCAATCCACTCGTATCACATCCCGGTTGCGTTGATTCTGCCAAGCATTGACCTCGCCGCGCAGGATGTCTTGATTGGCAATCCGTCGGTCCAGGCACTGTCGAGCCAGCACACCGATCTCTATCTCCGCCATATTCAACCAACTCCCGTGTTTGGGAGTGTAGTGTATCTCCAGTCGCTCAGCTATACGCCTCGCCTCAGCAGGCTCGAATGCCTCGTATAGCGAGGACAGCTTGTGAGTGTTGAGATTGTCCATTACCAGCACGATCCGGTCTCTGTCAGGGTAGTCCTCGTCGACCAGTTTCTTTATCACATGCGCCCAGTCCACCTTCGTGCGACGCTCTCTGACCTCGACTCGGCGCCATCCGTCCAACGGTGCAAACAGCATGAACAGGCTGCTCACTCCATTGCGCTCGTATTCGTAGTCGTATGCCGCCGATAAGCCGGGCGCTGCGGGACGCGGCACTCGCGTCTCCTTGACTTGCTGTTTGCTCGTCTCATCCATGCACACCTGAACCTCATTCCCATCGTACGGCCGTTGGTAGACCTCCAGTACGTCTTCCATCACGTCTTCCATCGCGCACACAAACTCCGCGCTCTGACCGGGCGGGATGCACCAACTCTGCTTCAGCCACGGCTTCAGTTCGTTTTTTTTTAAGCGCCTGGCGAACCGTCTCGGTGCTAATGGTCCCGACTATCTCACACTCGACCAACTGGTCAGCCAACAGCTTCAGGGTCCAACTGGCACGCCCCTCCGGCGGTTCCCCGCAGGCCATCGCTATCAACCGTGCTTCACCTTCGCCGTCCAGTCTCTTTTGACGCCGACGCAGTTGCTTTTTGCGATTCAGCGCAGACTCAACCCCCTCCTCCACACAGCGCTTGCGTATTCGCTCGACCGTTGACTGTCCCACACCGAGCGCGCTGGTGATGTCCGCGTCCTTCATTCCCCCGTCCGAGCGTGACTCATCGCTCATCAGCAGAATGCGCGCATGGGTCTGTTTGTACGCCGCAGCCCGACCGCGTGAGACCAAGGCGTTGAGTTCCTGTTGTTCGTCGGTAGTCAGTCTGATACGGTACTTCTTGGTAGACATCATGGTTCCTCCTCGGTTCAACGTTACGATTGAACCCCCAAGAGGAACAATGACTATCATGGTATTCATTTCAATGATGTTGGACCACTAGCTTGGCGGCAAGCTCCGCGTTGGTTGGCTCCACAAGGATGGAGCCGTCTTCGAACACAATGGTCGGAATTATCTGTTTTCCATCGTTGAGCTGCTGTACACGATTTCTGCCCTCCTCATCCTGGTCAATATCGACCCAGTTGTAGGGGATTCGCATCTCTCCCAAAAACTTCTTGGAGCGTTTGCAGTCGGGGCACCAGGGAGCACCGTAGACTGTGAGGTTAGCATCAGGCATCTGGAATTCCTCCGCGTGATTGATTCAGAACATGGTGGCTATCTTCGCCAGGCATAAGTTGTGAGGCTTGGCTACGTGCTGCCTCCCCGTCCATCAACATTAGATGCTAGAGCATGGGAATCGATAGATAAAGCGGCAGTGGGCCGTCAGAAATTCGCTTCTGTATGCAAGACTACAGAACCCCCTCGCAAATCGCTCACATCATAATTTAGTGAAAGCCAGCGGACAAGCCGCAGATTTGAGTGAGAAGAAGGGGGAGATGTTGAAGTGTAAGCGGAGTTGGGATGTGAGAATGCAGTTTTCGTTAGAGATTAGTTAGAAAGGAGGGATGCAAAGATGAGTAACGAGGAATTGAGGGCGCGAGCTCAGAATACATCGCCATACATCAAGATAGCGGGTGGACTCTGGTTCGCGGCATTCATGATTATCATGGTCGCCGCCATAGCCTGGATAACACTCGCGGTCATGACAGGCGATTTCTTCAGCAACAGCAAGGCCGTCCGAGACGCCGCCGAAGCCGGAACAGGGATACTCTCACAACAGGGCAGCATCGAGGCGGTCAAGGACTGGATACTGCCGTTCGCTTTCCTGGGGTTTGCGACATTCATCGCGGGCTTTGGGTTCGCCTTCGTCAATATCCTGCAGAACGTCAGGCTGCGGGGCAACACCATGGCAGCGGCTTTGCCAGCGCTCAAACAGCGCAGAGACGCCGCGTAGATTGAAACGAATTCTGAGACTATGAGTTCATACGAAAATCAGGAAGGAGAATCAGAAAATGGCAACCGCTAGCATAGCAAGAAACGAGACGTTATTCTCACCATCTCAGTTGCCCGTGAAGGTGACAGGGATGCAGGGGATGGCGAGCAAAATGTGGGCACCTTTCCTCATCATGGGCTTCATGATACTCGTGGGGAGCTTCATCGTCGGGCTGGTCAACTCAAGTGTAGCGGCAGGCTACTTCGAGGCATCGAAGGCAGTGCGTGAAGCGGCGGTGACGGGGTCCAGTCTGGCTACCGACAAGGCGTTCATCGAATCCACGAAGATCTGGCTGCCTGCTGTCAAGTTCTTGGGACTGGGAATGCTCCTTGGTGGAGTGACCTTCCTTCTAGCGACCATTCTGGGCGCGCTCCGAACCGGTGGCGGAAGAGTTCAAGAGGCCCTTGGCGTAGATGTTAAGATCATCAAGCCCCCGATGACGGCGAAGGCGTTCCCGATGTTCATGATGATGGGCATGATGATACTGATGGTGGCCCTGGTTGTCAGCATACCTACGTCTGTCCTGTCTTACGATTACTGGAACCACTCCATAGCCACTCAGTTGAACCCCTCGACCGGCGGGTTGCTGAACGACCTGGGGACAATCAACGCCATCAAGCTGTGGTTGGAGCCTCTCAAGTTCGTGGGAATGGCCTTCCTGTTCACAGGCATTGGCCTGGCGCTGGCTACCATCGTACAGGTGCTTCGCTGGCAGTCTAGCCGCCTTTGGGAAGCCCTTAGGTAACATACGAGAAGCTAACGGCATAGCCTGAAAGCAAAAGGGGCCAGCCATTTCACAGAATGGCTGGCCTCTCTGTATTACCTCAGTCCTTATATCGTTGGAGAGGGGGCCATGCAGCATGTCGAAACTGCTCTAAGCCACCTCTTTCCTTGGGTCAGTAATCAACGTCTCGTTGACCATCTTGACAGGCTTCGGCAGGTCTACCATGTACCCACACTGAAGACATTCCTTGTACGCACCGTACACGTCTCGCTCGGTATGCATATCACCTCGGCATCTCAGACAGGCCTTCAAATGCACCATGTCAATTTACTCCATCAAATGCTTGATAAAACGTTAACTAATCTTCTCAACTTCTAGTACAAGTTTAGAACATACGTCCTTATATGTCAAGCATTTTTGCAGCCGCCTTATCTCAAGTTTCGCAGATTTTCGCACGCTGCTTGATGGGAAATTTCACCTCTGTTCTTCTGTTGATTATCGCTTCGATTGGTAATATCTCAAGCGGGTGATTGGCTCACGTTTCACCCTCACCTCAGTCCTCTCCCATCAAGGGAGAGGAAGTTAACCCCTTCTCCCTCGATGGGAGAAGGTTGTCCGACTCCTTAGGTAGAATATCTTCGGACTCCGCCTCTGCGGAGGGATGAGGGTGAGGCATTCGTTAACCAGTCTACATTGGACGTTTATGCAAAGCTCTATAATCTATTGTGGGGAAGAACTTCGCTAGCTCCCGCTACCCTTGAACACGTCCGCCGCTCGAGCGGGGTAGGGAAGCTCGTCGGGGTCTATCGGAATCTCGATTACGGACATCTCTCCAGAGGCCAGTGCGTCGCTTATCGCCTGTCCCACGTCTTCGGGCTTCTCGGCGTAGTAGCCTCGACCTCCGCATAGCTCGGCGAGCTTGTCGTAACGCGGGTTGCCGATGTCGGCCTCGATGTACCTCCCACCGTAGAGCAGCTTCTGATACGCTTTCTCCGAACCCCACGAGCCGTTGTTCATCACTATGTTCACCACTGGAACATTCCAGCGCACCGCCGTCTCAAGCTCTTGAGCGTTCATAAAAAACGCGCCGTCCCCGCTAATGCTTATCACGGGCTGGTCTGGGCGCGCCATCTTCACGCCGATTGCCTGGGGCAACGCCGCGCCGATGCAACCAAGGTCAACAGTGCCGAACATAGTCCGAGGGCCGGAGAAGTCCAACCGGTCGTAGCCGTAGGCGGGTGAGCCGCCCGCGTCGAACACAATCGCTGCGTTCGCGGGCAGCACACGGCGCAATTCCGCGTACACTCGTTGAGGTTTCATCGGCAGCATGTCCAGTTTTCCTTCGGCATCAAGGCGCTGACGGCGTTTATCGCGCACCTCGGCCACACGTCGCGCCCTCTCCTCTCGGACAGACGGCTGAATGGCCTCCTCAAGACCTCTGGACAGTGCACTGGCAACAGCTCCGGCGTCTCCCAATATGCCTACTGCCACAGGCAGGTGTCGCCCTATCTCATGCTGATCGATCTCTACGTGAATAATCTTCGCGCTCTCCGGTATGTAGCGATTGTCATAGAATGAGGTAAAGTGCCCCATGCGTGTTCCGAGGGCGAGCACGACATCCGCTTTTTGCATGACCTCGGCGGCCTCCGGCGTCCCTGCGCGGCCCACAGCGCCGACGTACAGGGGATGGCTGTTGGGCACCGCGTCGTTGCGCTCGTAAGATGCGACTATGGGCGCACCTAGTTGTTCGGCGAGCCGTGTCGCTTCCTCGTGCGAATCACCCCATATCACGCCGCCACCGACAATAATCACCGGCGACTCCGCGCCGCGCAGCAGTTCGATTGCCTCTCGCACTCTCGCGCTGTCCCCTTCGGGACGCTGAGTCGGACGGTACATCGACGGGTCGAAGATTGGAATGTCCATGTCAACGGCGTTGAGCAGATCGCGGGGCAGGTCAACGTAAACCGGCCCCATCTTGCCCGACGTAGCCACTCTGAAGGCATGACGTAGTATTTCCGGCGCTCGGTCCGACTGATTAACCTGGAGAACCTCCTTGCACAGGGGACGAAATATGCTCATCTGGTCAAGCTCTTGAAAGGAGTCCTTGTACACCTGCCCCACCATCGGCGCTCCGCCCATGATTACCATCGGGGCGTGACAGGCGCGTGCGGCGGCGGCGTTGGTCAACAGATTCGTGGCTCCTGGCCCATTCTGCACCAGGCATACCCCTGGCTGACCAGTGGCGCGCGCGTAGCCAAGCGCCATGAATCCGGCCCCCTGCTCGTGACGGCAACCGACGTACTGAATGTCCTTGCGTCCGTACATGGCATCGAGGATTTCCAGAAATGCAGACCCCACCACGCCGAAGATGTATCGCACGTCCTCCGCCCTTAGCGCCTCCACCACTGACTGTCCCGCCGCGAGTATGGGCATAGCTCAACCCCTTGTATCAGACTGATTGCCACAGGGTAGCAGGTTGTCATAGATAGTCTCAAGTGATTGCTCTGGTTCCTTCAAAAAATTAGGTGGAAACCAGGATTGCGCGCTGTTCGATTTACGGTTATTATGTAAAGATACACTGTCGTCATTCCAGCGAAGCAACAGAGGACGCAAGATGTGCGGACGATATACCCTGATAACAGACATGGACATACTTCAAGCGCGGTTCTTGTTTGAGAGCGTTGACCTTGGCCTAGACCCCAGCTTCAACGTCGCGCCTACTCAGCAAGTGCTTACTGTCGTCAACGACGGGGAGAACCACGCCCGATTCATGCGCTGGGGTCTGATACCTTCATGGGCCAAGGACGCCTCCATCGGCAGCCGGATGATTAACGCCCGCTCCGAGACGCTGGCCGAGAAGCCCAGCTTTCGCTCCGCATTCAAACGAAGGCGCTGCCTTGTGCTTGCCGATAGCTTCTACGAATGGAAGAAGACTGGTTCGGGGAAGACGCCAATGCGAATCATGCTAAGGTCTGGGGAGCCATTCGCGTTCGCTGGCCTGTGGGAAAGCTGGAACAACGCCGATGACGAGCGCGTCCTGTCTTGCACCATCGTCACCACCAACCCGAACAGCTTCATGGGGTCGATTCACAATCGTATGCCGGTAATACTGTCCAGAGAAGCGGAGGCGGTCTGGCTAGACCAGAGCATTGAGGACACTGCAATGCTGGGCAGCCTACTCGTCCCTTACGCTGACGAAGAGCTAGAGGCATACGAAGTCCCCTCGCTTGTGAACTCGCCCGCAAACAACAGCCCTGAACTCATCGCCAGGGTAGCGCGTATGCTTCCGTGAGAGTGCTGAGAGATATATCGTCCACACAGCCTTTGTCTGTTCGGATACACTATTTATACATATACATAAAATAAATGAAATAAATGAAATCCACGCGCCTACTGCAAGGGAGGACTTTGACGTGCGAAAGCGGATCGTAATTACCGGGATGAGCATGATAACGCCTTTTGGCGGGCCGGAAGAGACAATGAAGGCCATATACGCCAACAGGTCTGCCATAGGACCTCTCCCGGAAGAGTATGACGTTTGCCCAACGAGAATAGGCGGCCGCATCGGAGACGACATCGACCTGTCGGCCTGGATCAAGGCTCCAAAGGCTTTGAAGATAGCGAAGCGAGGCGGTCGCGGGACGAAGTATTCCTGCTCTGTCACCCACAGGGCGCTCGAACAGGCGGCGGCCCTCGGTGAGGACGGCACGCTGCTTCCTCATCTTAAAGATCGCGCAGGAGTTGCGGTAGGGACTGATTGGGGCGACTTTGAGATTATGAACAACATGGCGATACAGATGTATCGCATCGAGCAAGCGAGCGGCGAGGAGAAGCTGGCTCTTACGCAGCAGCTTTTCAAGAGGCACACCATGTCGGCACATACCGCCCTTCCCGACTCCATACCAACCTCCATCGCGCAGGCTTTTGGTATGCAAAGGGACGCCGACTGCACGGTGAAGGCGTGCGCGACAGGGCCGGGCAGCATCAGACGCGCGGCGATGTCAATTGAGAACGGCATCGTTGACGTGATAGTGGCGGGCTCATCGTCTATCCTGACTCCTCCGGCAGTGATGGTCTTCAACACGCTGGGCACGAGAGACGCGAATAGAATTCATGGGGCGCTGTCCAAGCGCAACGATGACCCTGAGAACGCAAGCAGGCCATTCGACAAAGACCGGGACGGCTTCACGATTAGCGAGGGCGCAGCCGTGTTCGTAATCGAAAGCGCAGAGCACGCGATGGCTCGCGGCGCAACACCGATTGCGGAACTAATCGGACACGGCGAGACCACCGACATCTCAAGCCCCACTGACCCCGATGCCGATAGTCAGGCCAAGGCTATATCGGAGGCCATGGCGATGGCGGGGATATGCTCGAATGACATTGACCTCGTGAAAGACCACGCTACTGCCACGACGGCGGGCGACATCGTTGCAGCCGGAGTCCTGAAGCGGACGTTCGGCGACCGTAGAGTCCCGATAATCGCGCCAAAGTGCTGGCTGGGCCATATGCTGGCGGCGTCGGGGTCCGTCAAGACGGCTATCGCGCTCAATATCATGGCGGCGGGCAAAATACCAGCGATGAGAAACCTCGATAACCTTATCGACGAGGCTCTGATCTGCTCGAACGATAATCATACTCACACAGATGAGTGCTACCTGAACTTCCCTCGAAAGTCTTTGAAAGCCGACATCGAGACCGTCCTCTGCACCTCCTACGGTTTTGGAGGGCAAAACGTCCCCCTCATCTTCAAGAAGTGGAGCGAGTAGAGGGCTAACTCAATCTAATCTATAGACCTGCATTTTTCAGAGGGACACGGCTCATACCGTGTCCCTCTGCATTTTCCAGCGAAGCGAAACGAGAATAGTTTACAATACAGCTTGACGTGGGTTTTCGATACTAGAAATAGTTGGAAGTGTGATATGGCAAGGAAGTCTTTACTCATTTTGGTGATACTTGCAAACTTACTCTTCGTTGCTTGTAGCGAAGATAGTGTTCCTTCGGCTACTAGCGATGCTACCCCTACGGTTACATCGGTAATAACGCCTGATTCAATAATTGCAACTCCTGGCATTGCTACTCCTTCAGCCATGTCTATTGCAACATCCGACTCTATCTCCGCACCAGGGACGTTCATCACCAAGTGGGGGTCTGAAGGCACTGGCGACGGCCAATTCGATGTCCCTGGCTGGATAGCCATAGATGAGTCAGGCAATGTCTACGTAACCGATTTAGTTGCTGCCCGAGTTCAGGTGTTTGATTCTGATGGAGAATATCTAGCCAAATGGGGATCAGAAGGCAGCAGCAAGGGCGAGTTCGTCTGGCCTCAGGGCATGGCAGTGGACAGAGACGGGAATGTCTATATAGCCGATGCAAACAATGACCTCAGGCGGGAAACCAATCACCGCGTCCAGAAATTCGACCGCAATGGAGTGTATCTGACCGAGTGGGGCACCAGGGGGAGTGGCAATGGTCAGTTCGATCAGCCATGGGGAATAGCTATCGACAAAGAAGGAAATGTTTATGTAGCGGATAACGTTAATCACCGCGTCCAGAAATTCGACTCCAATGGTCAACTTCTTATCCAATGGGGATCTAAAGGCTCAGAAGACGGTGAGTTGAGATTTCCTGAAGGAATAGCTGTGGACAAGGCAGGAAACGTCTACGTGGCTGATGCTTTTATAGTCATTCCAGATAATATACATACGATCTCACGACTTCGTCGATTGTGGTGTCGGCAGGAAGAAACTGCCTTCGTCTTTTCATGATTGCAAAGTCCTGTTCGATTGGATTGAAGTCTGGCGAGTACGGCGGCAGAAAGAGGAGAGTGTGTCCAGCTTGCTCAATAATTTGCCTTGTTGCAGCGGTCTTGTGAAAGGTTGCATTGTCCATGATTAACGTTGAGCTTTGGGCCAGTTCTTTGAACAAGTGGCTCTGGAGCCAGTAGTTGAACAAGGTAGCGTTGGTGCTGCCTTCGAACAGGATAGGAGCGAGCAGCCTTTTGCCCTGTTTGGCAGAGATCAGGCTGGTGCGAGGACGCCTTTTGCCACTGCGTTCACCGTATACCTTCTTCCCCCGAAGACCCCAACCATGCGCTCTGTGAGTTGTGCGCTCAAATCCACTCTCATCCAGATACACTATGTGCTCACTTCCTTTGTCCTTGACAACCTGGCGCAGTGTCCTCAGATACTCGATACGCTTTTCATGGTTTCTCTCGCTGTAGCGCATCGCTTTTTTTGTGCGTCAACTCCATCTTACGCATCATTGACCACACAGCGTTGATATGCACCCCGAATACTTCAGCACGCTCTCTCAGTAAAGCATCAGGATAAAGTCGTACGTGCCGACGCAACGCCTCTTTGTCTATCTTGCGATGCCTCAGTGATTGAACTTTTGGTGCGAGGTCTTCACGCTTACACCAGTCGTTGACGCACCACAGGCTGACCTCAAAGCGACGTGATGCCTTCGTCTTGCTTCCACCTTCGTTTACAAAGCCAACCACTCTTTTCCTCAAGTCCATGCTGTAAGTCATAATGTCGTTGATCATACCATATGGTTATAAAGTGGATTGACTATAATGATAGAATCCAGAAATTTGACTCCAATGGTCGATTCCTTACCCAATGGGGATCTAGGGGCGAAGGAGATGGACAATTCATCAACCCAGAGGGTATAGCTGTCGATGGGGAAGGAGTCGTCTACGTGACTGATAAACGGAATGACCGAGTGCAGGTCTTCGATTCCAATGGTACATTCCTTGCGAAGTGGGGTTTGTTTGGTGGAGATGATGGCCAGTTATCCTTCCCCAAGGGTATTGCAGTAGATAAATCTGGAAGGGTATACGTAGTTGACTCGGGAAATGACCGAATCCAGGTGTTTCAGGGCATTCGTAAACAGTAGACACAGGTGATGGCACAGTCGCGTTAGGCAATCCTCACAGCAGCGATATGGCGCTGATTCCCGCCACGATCATTGTCGTGGAGACAAGCTTGTTTGCCAGCGTTTTCCTATCCAGAGGCTCGTCGAGCAGCCGCCAGACAGATGAGCTTACAAGCACGCTCATCACGAAAACGAATAACGGGCGCGTGGACATCAGCGTGACTGTCAGTGACACCGGGCCTAGAGCGATGGCCCATAGCGAGAGTGTCACCCCAGCGAAAACTACCGCTCCCTCGGCAGTCAGAAACACGACCATAGTCTCCATGTTTGACAGCGCGCGGCGCATGTCAGATAGGACAGCCGGCCTGAACATTAGCACCAGACAAGTCGTCCCAAAACCAGCGCCACGTAGGACGTACAAACTCCATATGTCCATCTCGTCCAGCACCACTTTGCTTAGAAACTGCCCTCCGCCAAAGGCTATGCTGCCCAGAAGCAACAGAAGGAAGATGGAGTCTAGCGAAACACGACGCGACTGGCCGCCAGCTGCATTTAGCGAAATGAAGGCTGCTCCGGCTACGGTGACAACAATTGCGACCCAATGAATTATGCTCAAGTCTTCCGACAGAAAAACCATCGCCATGATTGCCACGAAGACAGGAGAGGTGGAGGCGACGGGGATGACTCGTGACACGTCCTGAGTGCTCATCGCCCAGAACATGGTCACCAGCGACACGCCCCACATCAGGCCGGAAACGAATGCGATGGCCGACAAGTCGAAAGAGTAGCTCAGAACAGGCGTGAAGGGCCAAACGATGATCGACAAAGCAATCTGTAACAGGCCAACCATGACGGTAAGCGTCCGTGCACTGCTGATGTAGCGCATGAGGATGACTTTGTCGAGTATTGAAACGACGCCGAAGGCGAAAGCGCTGGCTAGCGAGAGGATTATCCAGCTCACGAGTGAAGCTGCAATCTATTATCCGAAATTCCCCGATCCGAGATTTCCAATATGGAATGAAGCTCAGGCAAGGACAGCGACCACGTCCACCTGAACGCCTTCTAGGATAGGCGATGTCGCTGTTGCGCCTTCAGAGTACACTCGAACCGTCTCGAAGTCCGACTGGCCCGCTTTCAAGACCTCGATGCTCTTTGACTGAGGATCGACAATCCAGTATTCGCGCACGCCGAACTTGAGATACCTGGTGCGCTTCAGGGTGCGGTCGCGGTCTGCCGTGCCCGGCGACAGCACTTCCACAACGAGGTCTGGCGCGCCCTGGATGTTGCGCTCGGTAATGATGCTCTCCCTGTCTTTGGATATGAACATAATGTCAGGCTGAAGCACGTCTTCCTTGGACAGAACGACATCGAGGGGCGCAATATGCACACTCCCAAGCTCATGTTCCTGTACAAAATCGTCTAATACCTTGGCGAGCCGGAACACACAATTTTGATGCTTCGGCGTTGGTGACGGGACCATATGAAACTCTCCGGCGATAAGCTCGTAGCGCCGCTCCTCAGACTCAGGCAGGTTGATGTAGTCCTGGTAGGTGAACTTGATGTTTGGGTTGACCACTCTCTACACCTCCCTAGCCTATGCGCTCGTGACCGCCGTTGCCCTCGAATTCGCGGGTGCTGAAGACGCCGATGTCGCGTCCCTGATGCACGTGAACGATAATCTCCTGCCTGGCGATGCCAACCGAGTCCAGTAGTTCCTCGTCGATGGTGTCGATCAAGTCCTGTATGCCCTCGGTCGTCAGGCTCTCGCCCACGCTGAGCGTCGCGTGAATCACCGTATTAGCGTAGTGGATATCCACTCTGCCTACGGGATTCTCGTCTTCGAGGATCGTGTAGCACTCGGAGTAAGGAGTACGGCACTCCCTTTCAAAGTAGTAGTTATCCATGAACCGCCTGTCCGCTCATGTGTGCCTCCGTACAGCCGAAGACAGACATGAGTCTAAAGTTTGTTAGAAAACCATGCCGAACCGCATAGATCAGGAGCGTATCTGCCCTGTGCCCATTACTATCCATTTGTAAGAGGTCAGCTCGCGCAGGCCCATGGGCCCTCTGGCGTGCATTTTGTTGGTGCTGATGGCGACCTCCGCGCCAAGCCCGAACTGAGCGCCGTCGTTGAAGCGCGTCGAAGCGTTGACCATGACCGCGCTTGCGTCAACCTCGTCCAGAAAACGCATGGCTGCCGTGTAGTCCTCCGTAATTATAGCCTCCGAGTGTCCCGAACCATAGGTTACAATATGGTCAATGGCTTCGTCCAGGGAATCTACCACTCTTACGGCAGCCGTCAGAGACAAGAACTCGATGCCCCAGTCGTCTTCACTGGCAGGCACGACTCGCAGCTCGTTCCCCGGAAGGACAGGGCCTAGAATGCTCAAGGCCCTGTGGTCGCAGCGCATCTCCACTCCCGCCTTGCCGAACTCCTCCACCATGCGCGGCAGATATGCCGGGGCAATTGCCGAATGCACCAATACTGTATCCAGCGCGTTGCAGACAGAGGGCCTGTCCACCTTGGCGTTGTGCACTATGCTAACGGCCATTTCTACATCGGCGGCCTTGTCTACGTATGTGTGACAAACGCCAACGCCTCCGGTAATAGCTGGCATGGTCGCTTCCGAGGCGACGCGGTCAACCAGTGCCTGACCGCCGCGAGGGATTATCAGGTCAATCGCATCCTTCATCTTCAACATCTGACCCACCAGGGCGCGGTCTGTCGATTCGATGAACTGTACGGCGTCCCCAGGCACGCCAGCGGACGCTATCGAATCTTTGATAAGCGTAGCGAGGGCTGTATTAGAATTGATGGCCTCTTTGCCGCCGCGTAGGATGATGGCGTTGCCAGACTTCAGGCAGAGAGCCGAAATATCTACGGTGACGTTGGGGCGACTCTCATAGATCACGCCTATGACGCCGAGTGGAACCCTGCGTTTGCCTATCTGCAGGCCGTTCGGCATGGCGCGCATTTCGATTGTCTCGCCCACCGGGTCGGGCAGCATGGCGACATTGCGCACCTCAGACGCTATGCCTTCCAGACGTTCAGGATTCAGCAGCAAGCGGTCCAGCAAGGATTCGCTAAGGCCATTTTGTCGGCCTGCCTCGCAGTCTTTCTCGTTGGCCGCCAGAATTTCCTCTTGCCGGTACTTCAGGCCGTCGGCTATGTTAAACAGCGCCTGATTCTTCACATGCCCTGTGGTTTTAGCAAGCTCTCGCGCCGCCTTGCGCGCCGCCTTGCCCTTTTCTTCCAGTTCGTCCGCGACGATCTGCATCCTGATTCTCCTAACTCACCTTCACCCATTTCCTTTTGTATGGGCAGCAACCTTCATAAAATTCTCAGGCGAAAGCTGGAACGACATCAGCCTCTCGCAGCTTCGCCATCTGCTGTTCGTCGTAGCCGACCTCTTTGAGAATCTCATCGGCGTCGGCCCGCAGGATAGGGGCGGGCCGGCCCAAAACCATCGGCGTGCGAGAGAGGTTCACTGTGTTGCCGATGTGATCTACCATGCCGAATCCAGGGCAGTCGCGGCTAACGATGAGACCCGACTTGCGCAGATTGGCGTCGTCCAGCAAGTCCATCACAGGCACATTGGGCACGGCGGGTATTCCTGCCCCATTCAAGACCTCAATCCAGTGCTGCGTGGACGACTTCGAGAATACCAAAGATAGCGCTTGTGTGAGCGCGTCCTGGTTCTCCTCGCGGGACGCCGGAGAAGAAAATCGCTCGTCGGATGCGAGATGCCGGAACTGCTCCAGCCCTGTCAAACGCTTCCAGCCATCCTGACCGAGGCATGCCATGTAGAGCCAGTCGTCGCTTCCCTGATAGAGACGCGAAAGCGCATTTTCGCCACGAAGCCCAAGTCCTTCCGGCTCGCCCCGATTGAAGCCTTCGTAATCCAGCAAGAACCTGGACTGAAGAAGCGTAGCCGTGAAGATGAGCGCGGAGTCCACTTTCTGACCCATGCCAGTGCGATTTCGCTCGTTCAGCGCGAGCGACACGGCGTAAGCGCCCATGACGCCTGTGCCGTAGTCGTTGATGGGGAAAGGCGCGAGCGTCGGCTTGCCATCGCGTCCGCCACGACGCACCTGAAGGCCGCTTGCCGCCTGAGCAAGCTGTTCCCATCCGGGCCGCGCGCTCCAGGGGCCGTCGAAGCCGTATGTATTCAGCGATGCATAGATGATGTCCGGCTTGCGTTTCTTAATCTCGTCGTAGCCAAGGCCAAGCTCCTCAAGCCTGCCCTTGCGGTAGTTCTCGACAACTACATCGGCGGTGTCCACGAGCCGCAGGAACACTTCCCTGCCCTGCTCACTCTTCAAGTCTAGGCGAATGCTCCGCTTGCCCCTGTTCACTTCAATAGAAAAACTCGGTCGAGACCCTCGTCTGGGGTGGTCTATCTTGATAACGTCGGCCCCGAACTCGGCCAGGGTGCGCCCGCAAGTTGGGCCAGCAAGAACGATGCACAGGTCGAGAACTCGCACGCCTTGTAGCACGCTCGTGATGTCCTCCGCAGAACCTACATGGCTCGTCACAGGCTGGTTTTGCTGTTCCCTAATCTCTGCCAGGATTTCCTCAGTGTGCTGACCAAGAGCGGGGGCAGGGCCTTGAATCGCGCCAGGAGTGTTGCGCACGCGCACCTGAACACCGGGCTGCTTCATCGTTCCGTAGCGAGGGTCATCGACCTCAACCACTATGCCGGACTCTCTGGCGTGATCGGTTACAATCCATTCGTCGATCGTGCGGCAGACAGCGCAAGCTCCGCGCACGTCGCTAACGTCATTCTCCCATTCCTGCGCGGTTCGAGTCAGGAAAATACTCTCCATGCGCTCGCGCCACATGGCGTCTTCCTCCGGCGTGAGGCCATGTTCGCCTGAACTTATCATCTCGTCGGCCCATTCTGGATGACCCGCCAGCTTGAAGAAGGGACGAATGAAATTCTCGGCGGGGCCATGCTGCTGCACGTAGCGGCCATCGGCGCATTTGTACTGGCTAGCCATGTGCATATAGCGTCGAATCGGCTCGCCGCCGTCGTGGACGCGAATCAAACGGCTGCCTATCGCCATGAAGGTTGCCTGATGCAGAGGCACTTCGATGCGCTGTCCGAGGCCCATCCGACGGCGAGCGATGAGGGCCATGCTAACGCTCACCGCGCCGAGCATGGCAGCGTAGGTGCTGGCAATCGGCACGGGAGTATAGAGCGGGCCATCTGTTTCGGGCACTTCTTGATACGTCCCAGTAGTCGCGCCGACAAGAGGCTCCCATCCGGGCATGTCACGATAGGGCGACTCCGCGCCGAAGCCGGGCAGCGAGCAGTATATCAGGCCGGGGTTGTCTTTCGAGAGCATATCGTAGCCTATACCCAGACGGTCGGCCACTCCGGGGCGAAAGTTTTCGATGACAACGTCGGCTGTCTGCGTCAGGCGTTGGGCGTCGTTGCGACCCTGTTCGGTCTTCAGGTCGAGAACGACAGAGCGCTTGCCTCTGTTCCAGGTGACGAACGCAGGCTGAGCGCGCGCCGGATCGCCTTCGGGACGCTCGACCTTGATGACTTCGGCTCCCTGGTCCGAAAGCAGCATTCCCATCAGGGGGCCGGGGATATACTGACCGAACTCCACGACGCGCACGTCCCTCAAGGCTCCCGATCTCTCAATCCCATTGGTGCTCATTCAAACGCCTCCTGGTATGTATGCTTTCTCAAATAAACGACATCCTGCCACCCTCAAAGAGGCATTTCTATGGTTCATCCTTCCGCGGAAGGACGGGATGGCAACCCATACGAAAAACTGTGAATTTACGTCGAGAGCGTATCACGGCGACTGTAGCTGCGCAAGGGAACATCCTTACGGTCCAGGGTCTTCCGATTCTCGGCTGGCAGCAAGAATTTACCGCAGAGGCCGCAGAGAAAACCAATAAAATCTCAGTGTTCTCCGCGCGCTCTGCGGTCAGATATGGTCGCTCCAATGAAAAACCGAATGACCCTGCCCTACAAGCGGCCCGCGTCGAATTCGATGATGCCGCGAGCGATGTTCATGCGGAGGATGTCAGACGCGCCGCCAGACAATCGCATCGAGCGCACACGACGGTACATCCGCTCAAGTGGATGGCCGACGATTAACGCCTGGCCCCCGACAAGCTGAACGGCCTAGTGGTTCAACGTTTTTGTATTGATGGGTAGAGTGACTTTAGCTTGATGCGCGCATCCTCAGTAGTGAAGCGCCAATCCACTCGTATCACATCCCGGTTGCGTTGATTCTGCCAAGCATTGACCTCGCCGCGCAGGATGTCTTGATTGGCAATCCGTCGGTCCAGGCACTGTCGAGCCAGCACACCGATCTCTATCTCCGCCATATTCAACCAACTCCCGTGTTTGGGAGTGTAGTGTATCTCCAGTCGCTCAGCTATACGCCTCGCCTCAGCAGGCTCGAATGCCTCGTATAGCGAGGACAGCTTGTGAGTGTTGAGATTGTCCATTACCAGCACGATCCGGTCTCTGTCAGGGTAGTCCTCGTCGACCAGTTTCTTTATCACATGCGCCCAGTCCACCTTCGTGCGACGCTCTCTGACCTCGACTCGGCGCCATCCGTCCAACGGTGCAAACAGCATGAACAGGCTGCTCACTCCATTGCGCTCGTATTCGTAGTCGTATGCCGCCGATAAGCCGGGCGCTGCGGGACGCGGCACTCGCGTCTCCTTGACTTGCTGTTTGCTCGTCTCATCCATGCACACCAGAACCTCATTCCCATCGTACGGCCGTTGGTAGACCTCCAGTACGTCTTCCATCACGTCTTCCATCGCGCACACAAACTCCGCGCTCTGACCGGGCGGGATGCACCAACTCTGCTTCAGCCACGGCTTCAGTTCGTTTTTTTTTAAGCGCCTGGCGAACCGTCTCGGTGCTAATGGTCCCGACTATCTCACACTCGACCAACTGGTCAGCCAACAGCTTCAGGGTCCAACTGGCACGCCCCTCCGGCGGTTCCCCGCAGGCCATCGCTATCAACCGTGCTTCACCTTCGCCGTCCAGTCTCTTTTGACGCCGACGCAGTTGCTTTTTGCGATTCAGCGCAGACTCGACCCCCTCCTCCACACAGCGCTTGCGTATTCGCTCGACCGTTGACTGTCCCACACCGAGCGCGCTGGTGATGTCCGCGTCCTTCATTCCCCCGTCCGAGCGTGACTCATCGCTCATCAGCAGAATGCGCGCATGGGTCTGTTTGTACGCCGCAGCCCGACCGCGTGAGACCAAGGCGTTGAGTTCCTGTTGTTCGTCGGTAGTCAGTCTGATACGGTACTTCTTGGTAGACATCATGGTTCCTCCTCGGTTCAACGTTACGATTGAACCCCCAAGAGGAACAATGACTATCATGGTATTCATTTCAATGATGTTGGACCACTAGTCTACAATGCGACCCGCGACCTCGGTGCAGACGATTTTGGTCGCCATGACCTCGTTCATTGCGTCCTTGCCGTCCTCAAGAAGCCGCCCCGTGCGATAGAGCATAGAGCGTGCGGCATAGGTCTCGATGCGCATGTCGGCGTAGCGCAGACGCACGCCCTCGCGATCGCCAAGGCGAACACCGGAGCGGTGCGGCGCAGTTATGTGCCGCGTCACGTAGTCGATGGCCCAGAGCGCCATTCCGCTTGCGTTTGCGGCAGACTCGATGCGCTCCTCGGTGATGCCGCCAATCGCGCGCGGCATACCCTCTCCAATCTTGCCAACAACGTTCGCAATCGGAACACGCGCCTCGTTCAGGCCAAGCTCAATATGGTTGCCGCCGTCCATGCAGTCGAAAATGCGTTCGATGGCAAGCCCCATAGTGTCGCGCTCGATAACGACTATTGCCGCACCGCCGGGACCGCTATCGTCTTCTTCAATGTTGACGAATACCGAGTAGAAATCTGCGTTCGCTCCGCCAGTGACGAATGATTTCCTACCGGTAACTAGCAAGTCTTCGCCGTCGCGTTTCGCGTACGTCGGCCTGCTGGCGTCGCTCGGTTCGGTAAAGGCCCACGCGCCTGTCTTATCGCCGCGAAGCAGGGGGTCGAGGAATAGCTCGCGTGCTCTGCCCTCGGCGGCGTGAAGGATGCCGGGGCCGGGGCCGAACACAAAACGAGTCAGAGGCAAATTCGCTGCCGCGAATGTCTCGCGTGCGACTAGCATTGCCATCGGACTAGCAGACGTGCCGCCAAACTCGACTGGCTGCGTCATGCCAAAGAAGCCTGCTTCACGCGAACGCTCACGAACCTGTCGTCGCGTGTCGTCGGAGACTGGCGCGTTAATGTCGCCTAGCGTCTTCTCAAGAGGGCGTAGCACATCGTCGATGAACGCCCGCACGCGATCACGTAGAGTCAGCAGGTCAGATGTCAGAGATTCCGGCATCGTGGTCTTCTAAACGGCAGACTGTAAGGGCAAGTGTCTCGAGATTGGCTTGACCTGATGTTAGCTCGCTCCACTCTCGAAGCTCGCCTTGAAGTTGTCGAGGCCCGTTTGGAGTTGTCGCCTTGCCCATCCCATAAAGAGTGGGGCGAACAGGCCTCCCAACCCGGATGGGCTGGCAGCCGTTTGGAAGGTCATCCGCGTGCCCCCATTGGCCTCTTCAAACCTCGCCTCCCAGGTAGCATTGATAGGCTTTGACAATCTGGCTGCCACGAGTGAGTTCGGCTGGTAGGCCGTGATCTCCAGCGTCCCCTCAACCCGGCGGCCCGGCGGGAGCTTGTCCACGGCATGGTACTTGGCGCCCACGCCCATTGACTCCTCGGTCACCTTCCGACGCTCAATCGACAAATCGAACCACTCTGGATATCGCTCGACCTCCGACCACCGGGCGAACACCTCTTCAATCGGCCTGTCGATTATGGTGCGGCTTCGAGTTCCATAAGTCCTCCTCTCTTTCGCGCCATATGCGAAAACGTACAGGAAGGGGCCTCAACGCGGCCTAACACATACTAGCCAATATTTACCATGCTATCCGTCGTAGGCGAGGTTCGGGCGAAGCCAGCGCTCGAACGTTTCCACGTCCATGCCCTTGCGTCTGGCGTAATCTTCCACCTGGTCTCTGTCGATCTTCCCGACGCCGAAGTAGTGCGATTTCGGGTGCGCGAAATAGAACCCGCTGACCGACGCGGCAGGCCACATGGCGAAGTTTTCCGTCAACTCCACACCTGTTTGATTCTCGGCATCGAGCAGGTCAAACAGAAGCCGCTTTTCGGTATGGTCTGGACAAGCGGGGTATCCCGGCGCAGGACGTATGCCTTGATACTTCTCTTTAATCAATTCCTCGTTCGTGAGGCTCTCGCTCTGCACGTACCCCCAGTGTTCAAGGCGGACGCGCTCGTGCATACGCTCGGCGAAAGCCTCGGCGAGACGGTCCGCGAGAGACTTGGCGAGGATGCTGCTGTAATCGTCGTGGTCGGCTTCCAACGCCTTCACGAAGCTGTCCAGCCCGATACCGGCTGTCACGACGAACCCGCCAATGTAGTCAGGCACGCCGGTGTCCTTTGGCGCGATGAAGTCCGCAAGGCAGAAGCTCTCACGGCTGAATGCCTCGCGCAGCCGCGACTTGTCGTTTTGCTGGCGCAGGAAGTGGAGCGTCGTCAGCTTCTCGCGCCGACTGGCGTCTGTGTAAAGCTCCACGTCGTCGATAACGGAGGCCGCAGGGTAGAAGCCTATGACCGCCTTCGCTGTCAGAATCTTCTCATCCACCATACGCTTGAGCATCGCCTTCGCGTCGTTGAAGAGCGACGTGGCCTCCTTGCCGTAAGTGGGATTGTTGAGAATGTCAGGATAACGCCCCCTCAACTCCCACGTGGTGAAGAACGGCGACCAGTCGATGCGTTCAATCAGGTCGTCCAGGGGATAGTCGTCGAAGACCTTCGTTCCCGTAAACGAGGGAGCGCCAGACACCGTATTTGCCCAATCGAACGTTTCACGATGGCTGCGCGCCTCCTCAATGGTGAGCAGCTTGACTTGCGATTCCCTGTTGGCTCTAGACTCGCGCACGCTCTCGTATTCGGCCTTGACGCTTGCGGCATACTCGTCGCGTGACTCCTCACGCAGCAACTCGCTCATGACGCCAACGGCGCGGGAGGCATCTTTGACGTGCACTATCGGGTGAACATAGGCAGGGTCTATCTTGACCGCTGTGTGTGCCACAGACGTGGTCGCCCCGCCGATTAGCAACGGAATGTTGATTTCCTGCCTCGTCATCTCCCTGGCGACGGTGACCATTTCGTCGAGCGACGGCGTAATGAGGCCGCTCAGACCGATGATGTCCGCTTTTTCCTCTATGGCGGTGTCCAGAATTTTCTGGAATGGAACCATGACGCCAAGGTCGATAACGTCGTAGTTGTTGCAGCCTAGCACGACGCCGACGATGTTCTTGCCAATGTCGTGAACGTCGCCCTTTACTGTCGCCATGACGATCTTCCCTTTGGACTGCGTAACGCCAGACGCCTCCTTTTCCTCCTCTATAAATGGGACGAGGTATGCGACGGCCTTTTTCATCACACGCGCGCTCTTGACGACCTGCGGCAGGAACATCTTGCCCGCGCCGAAAAGGTCGCCGACGACGTTCATGCCATCCATCAACGGCCCCTCTATGACTTCAATCGAGTGTTCGAACTGCTGCCTCGCCTCCTCCACGTCCTCGACAACGTAATCGTCGATTCCCCTCACAAGCGCGTGCGAAAGCCGCTCGTTGACGGGTCCGCCGCGCCATGCGTCGTCTACTACACGCTCTCTGGCCTCGCCTTTGACGGACTGAGCTAGCTCAAGCAGTCGCTCGGTGGCATCTTCCCGTCGATTGAGAACAATGTCTTCCACGGCCTCGAGCAGGTCTTTGGGAATCTCCTCGTACACCGCAAGCTGCCCCGCGTTCACGATGCCCATGTCCATGCCAGCCTGCGTCGCGTGATACAGGAAAACAGAGTGAATCGCCTCTCGCACTGCGTCGTTGCCGCGAAACGAGAATGACACGTTGCTTACGCCGCCGCTGATATGCGAGTGCGGAAATCGCTCCTTGATTTGCTTTGCGGCCTCGATGAAGTCAACAGCGTAGTTGTTATGCTCTTCGATGCCGGTGGCGATGGCGAAGATGTTCGGGTCGAAGATGATGTCTTCTGGGCGAAAGCCTATCTCGTCCACAAGGATTCGATAAGAACGGGCGCAGATTTCGACTTTGCGCTCGATGGTGTCCGCCTGCCCTGCCTCGTCGAAGGCCATCACGACGACAGCCGCGCCATACCTGCGGACTGCCAGCGCATACTCTCGAAACGGCTCCTCGCCCTCTTTCAGCGAGATGGAGTTGACGACGCCCTTACCCTGCGTGACCTTCAACCCTGCCTCGATGACGCTGAATTTCGAGCTGTCTATCATTAACGGGACGCGGCTAATCTCTGGCTCGGAGGCGACACGGCTCAGGAAGCGGTGCATGGCCGCCTCCGAATCGAGCAGTCCCTCGTCCATGTTAACGTCAATAATCTGCGCGCCGTCCTCGACCTGCTGCCGTGCGACGGACAGCGCCTCCTCGTATTTGTCTTGCTTTATGAACCGACGGAACCGGGCTGAACCCGTGACGTTCGTTCGCTCGCCGACGTTTATAAAATTGGAGTCGGCGCGAATCTCAAGCAACTCAAGGCCACTGAGGAACGTGTTGTGCTTTGGCTCTGGTCGCTC
Organism: Dehalococcoidia bacterium; assembly: GCA_965206395.1. GTDB lineage: Bacteria > Chloroflexota > Dehalococcoidia > Lucifugimonadales > CATOSD01 > CBDBJK01. Next base: position 92,516 of record CBDBJK010000036.1, on the reverse strand, counting down.
GCGGGGGGCGAGGCCGCGCACAGCCTCGGCGATGGCCTTCGTGTGCGCAGGGGTCGAGCCGCAGCATGAGCCAACGATATTGGCATAGCCGCTTTCGACGTACCCGCGCACCTGCGCCGCCATGAAATCCGCTGCCTCGTCGTACTCGCCAAACTCGTTTGGCAGTCCGGCGTTGGGGTGGCAGCTTACGAATGTCTCAGCAATACCGCTCATCTCAGATAGGAACTGCGACATCTCCCGGCTGCCGAGCGCGCAGTTCAGCCCTACGCTCAATAAGGGCATCTGCGACGAGACCGAGGCATAAAACGCTTCCGGCGTCTGCCCTGTTAGCATACGCCCGCTCATGTCGGTGATCGTGCCTGAAACCATGACCGGCACGCGCACGCCTATATCGTCGAACAATCGGTCTATGGCAAACAGTGCGGCCTTGCCATTAAGAGTATCGAACACAGTCTCGACCATCAGAATATGCGCGCCGCCGTCCAGCAAACCCTTCGCACTTTCGTAATAGGCCTCCACCAGCTCGTCGAACGTGACGTTGCGATAGCCCGCGTCGTTTACGTCCGGGGAGATAGAGGCCGTCTTGGTCGTCGGGCCGAGCGCCCCTGCCACGAATCTCGGCTTGTCCGGTGTCTTTTTCGTCCAGTCATCGGCGACCATTCGCGCGATACGGGCCGCTTCCAGGTTGATCTCATAGGAATAGCCTTCCATGCCGTAGTCGGCCTGGGAAATGCTGGTAGCGGTGAAGCTATTGGTGCTCAGAATGTCCGCGCCGGCCTCAAGGTACAGCCTCTGGACTTCCTCAATTATCTGGGGTTGAGTGAGCACCAGCATGTCGTTGTTGCCCTTGACATCGTGCGGGTGATTTTTGAAACGCTCGCCCCGGTAGTCGTCTTCCTCCAACTGATAGCCCTGAAGCATAGTGCCCCAAGCGCCATCGAGCACCATGATCCTCTGCTTGAGGATTTCTTCAAGAACTTCCGTGAGGTCTACTATTTCAACTGGTTTGATTTTATCAACTATGGTCATGCATAAATCCTTGATTTTTATCGGTCCGCGAACGGCGCACATCGAGAACGCGAACGCGGCAGTACGTATAACTATAACCCCAAACGGGCAGTATAGTCTAATGGTGGAACAAAGAGAGGGCAGCGAAACACAGCAGTTAGCCTTATTACGGCTCCGAGTGAATCTCGTATCCTAATTAGGACGCGACAGGCCTACGACCCGTCAGCCAATCGCTCAACCGACCTCGCCCTCGAAGCCGATTTCGACGCGACCATCCGGGTAGACGATGATAGGCACGGTGTCGCCGTACATCAAGGCTTCGTCAAGCGTCTCCTGGCTCTGGTCGACGCGGAACTCCTGATACTCGATAGCCTGCTCGCTCCAGGCGCTTCGTAGCTTGTCACAGGCCGGGCAAACGGTCAGCGTGTAGACTTTCGGAATTGCTGGCATAGGAATCTCTCCTTCATCCGTAGATGCTACTGCTGAGGCCACTCGGTGCCGCCCTCGGCAGGTCGCTGGTCGAGCGGGAGGGCCAGTCCATCTTTCACCACTTTTGCGAACTCGCGCGTTATCGTATGTCCCCACTCGCGTGCGTGTGACACCCGATACGCCATTCGACTGCCTCGAACGGCGGCGCGATTAGCCGCCTCGTCAGATGTCGTCTCCGCTAACGAGGCAAGCTCCTTCTCCATATCGTCCAGAACTGGCACTAACTCTCTGGCCGTCTCGATGAACCGGCCCACCTCGTGCATCTGCGAGTCGAAGACCGCGAACACAGGAACCGTGCCATGACGATGCTCAGGCAGGAAACTATTGGTCAACTCAAGTTCCTCGTCGCGGTTGAAGACTCGGATATCCAGGCCATCGGTGTCCTCGGCCAGCCGAAATATGGCTGGACTCGTTGAAACTGCGTCGCCGCACCAGTCCGCTGTGAAAACAGCAAGGCGCAACGGCTCTGGCAGGCCGTCGAAAAACGCCCTGTCCTCGGCAGGCGTCTCTACCGAGCCGAATATCTCAAGAATAGGCTGCTTGTTGACCTTGATCTGGTCCATGTACTGCTGAACCGTCATCCCTTCATTGAACTTTTCGGCGGTTAACTTCACAACGTCACCTCCTTGTACGTCTGATGATGCTCGTTACATCAATGCTTGCCACGTAGGGTACAATGTGTCCATGAAGACTCACGTCATTGTAAGGTTCCATGAGCTAGCACTCAAGGGCACGAATCGCCCGATGTTTGTTCGCCAGCTTGCGCGCAATCTGAAGCAGGCCACGCTTGACACCGACGTTACGCGAGTTTGGATGGGGCATCTGTTGATAGGTTTGAGCCTGCCGGAGGACACCGACTGGCCTCTTGTTAGCAAGCGCGTGAAGGACTGCTTCGGCATTGCGAAGTATTATCGTGCCTACCAGGTGTCTACCAGCATTGATAGCGTAAAAGAAGTGCTCGCAGAGGCTTTGAAGGAGCGAACGTTCGACACATTTCGTATCACGGCCAATCGCGCGGACAAGCGTTTCCCGATGAAGTCCGACGAGATTAACCGCGAGCTTGGGACGTACGTACAGCACATGACGGGGGCCGGTGTGAACCTGTCACAGCCTGAACTGGAGATCTTCGTCGATGTTCTGGGAAAGTCGATTCTGGTCTATTTCGACGAGATAAAAGGCTACGGAGGGCTGCCTGTGGGCGTCAGCGGCAGGACGATGACCCTGCTCTCCGGCGGAATCGACTCGCCTGTGGCGGCGTGGTACATGATGAAGCGAGGCAGCCCTTCACACTTCGTCCACTTCCACAGCCACCCTCTCGTGGACACCTCGTCAATTGAAAAGGCAGAGGAGCTAGCGCAACTTCTAACCAGCTATCAGTACGATTCGACGCTGTTCCTGGTTCCTTTCGCGGAGATCCAGAAGCGTATCCTCGTCTCCGTGCCAGCATCGTACAGGATAGTGCTTTATCGGCGATTCATGGTGAGAATCGCCGAGGCGTTGGCCCAACAACAAGGCGCGATTGCGCTGGTTACCGGCGAGAGCCTCGCTCAGGTAAGCTCCCAGACCATGGAGAACATCGCCACTATCGACGAAGCCGCCAAAATACCCATCCTGCGCCCTTTGATAGGCTTCAACAAGAACGAGATCATCGACGTCGCGCGCGAAATCGACACCTTCCCGGTCTCGATATTGCCCGACCAGGACTGCTGTACGCTGTTCGTGCCACGCCATCCGGTCATCCAGAGCGACATCGAGGTGGTCTACAAGCTGGAGGCCCTGCTTCCTGTCAACGAGATGATTGCCGAAGCGCTCGAACAGGTCAAGGTCAGGCGGTTCGCCTTCCCCGAAACGGCGTAGAGGCCGCTGAATCGGCGGAAGGCTTGTTTACCGATTGAACGGAAATACGGCTGAATTTTCAGTGGTAAGGATAAAAAGAATTGGGCCAGAGGTGATACCTCTGGCCCAGCGTACTCTGTGGAGGTTAGCTGTACTGGCTAATCGTCGTCTTCTTCATCATCGTCATCGTCGCCGTCAGGCAAGCGCATCTTTTCCTTCATTGCTTTGGTAGAATGTTTCCATGATTTGCCGTAATGGTCGATTGCTTTGTCAGGCTTCCCTGCAAGCCTGTCTTCGTCTCCCTTAGCCAATTCCTCCTGGGCGCGTGCGAGTTCTTTGTCTACCTTGTCTTGCCGCTCAGGGTCTAGAATAGGGGCATCCGTTGCTTCCTCAAGGCTCACTTCGGCCAGGATACTGTCTGCTTTGAGAAGATCATCTATGGCTCTCTGAACCGAAGCGAGTGCCTCACTGCTTATACTCCCGCCGTCCGTGTCCTCATCATCGACTTCCTGGTCATATAGCTTCATCAATTTCTTGACGGCTTTCCGTTCGCGTTTGAAGACCTTCTTGCCGTCCTTGGGGTCAAGGTGAAATCCATCTATCCAGAGGTCGTCCTCAAGGCTTTTTTCTATCTGCTTTATGGCCTCTCCAATTTGCTTGGACTCGTCAATATGAGGAGCCAATCTTCCTATTGCCAGCTTTTTCAACTCAAACGGCACGATAACTTCAAATCGGAAGTTATTTACGCATATGGACCCAAGGGAGACGTTGGCAGCATCAAAAACCAACCTGTCGATGCCTTGATTATCTTGCACACCGATGAAGCTGTCCTCAGTGTCAGTGGTGTCAAATACCAGGGTTCCGGTGGGGACCGCCGATCCCCCAGAAAACTTGTGGACGATTACAGTAGTGTCGTCAACGTCATTTGTGATGACTAAGGTGGACCCCATTATTAAGACAGCACGAGGGCTAAATTAAGAGAGTCTCCCACCCCTGCGCTAGGTTTCACCAAGCCCGATGGCAGCCCTGCTTCTTCAGCTGCTGCTCCCCTTTCTTCCTGGCCATGTTGGTACACCTCTGCTGGGGTCCGGTAGCCCAAAGCCTGGTGAGGCCTCTGCCGGTTGTAGAACTCCAGGTAGGCATTGATCCCAGTTCGGGCCTCGGCGACGGTCTGGTAAGCTTTCAGATACACCTCCTCGTACTTGATGCTCCGCCACAGCCGCTCCACGAAGATGTTGTCCAGGTACCTACCCTTACCATCCATGCTGACCTGGACCCTCTGCTCCTGCAACGTCTGGGTAAAGGCCTCACTGGTGAACTGACTCCCCTGGTCGGTGTTGAATATCTCCGGTCGTCCCTTACCCAGGGCTTCCTCCAACGCCGCCACGCAGAAGCTGGTGTCCATGGTGTTGGAGAGCTTCCAGGCCAGCACGTGCCGGCTGTGCCAGTCCATGATGGCCACCAGGTACAGGAAGCCCTTCGCCATGGGGATGTAGGTGATGTCCGCGGCCCAGACTTGGTCGACCCGATTAACCTCCACTCCCTTCAGCAGATAGGGAAAGATCCGGTGTCCCGGCGCTGGTTTGCTGGTGTTGGGACGCCGGTAGATGGCTTCCAGACCCATCAACCGCATCAGCCTTCGAACCCTTTTTCGGCTCACCAGATAGCCCTGTTGCAGCAGCCAGGCCTTCATCTTCCTGGAGCCGTAGAAGGGGGTCTTCAAATACTGACGGTCCATCAGGGCCATCAACTCCAGGTCTTCTGCCCTGGTCGGTACCGGCCGGTAGTACACCGAGGCCCGGCTGACGTCCAGCAGGATACATTGACGCACCAAAGACAGCTGCTGGTGGTCTCGGTCTATCATGGCTCGCCGTATGCTGCGACTCATAGACCGGACCTTTCCGACAAAAAATCGCGTTCCACCTTCAGCTGGCCGATGTGCCGGTAGAGGTGGTTAATCTGAGCTTCCTTGGCTTTCTCCTGGGATTTCTGATTGGTGGCAAATAGCTCCGGGGCTCCTTCCACCAGGGCCCTTTTCCAGGCGTGAATCTGACTGGGATGGACCTCAAATCGGCTGGCCAGCTGGGCGATGGTCTCTTCCCCCGCAAGGGCGGCCAGGGCCACCTTGGCCTTGAACGCCGGACTGTGCTTATTCCTCGTCTGCTTCATGTCCTGCTCCTTCACGTCGGTTAATTGCCGGTTATTTTAGGAGCTGGACTCTCTCTTAGCCAGTTGTCTAGTTTTTGGGTACCACCTCAGACATCAAAACCTACCAGACCTACCGGAGGGCTAAAGTCCACGGTGATGTCGTCAAAGACCTCTAACGGGAATCCAGGGAAATTAAGATTACATGCTATAGTATTACCTGGATCAGAATTAGAAAATAGTCCAGTGAAGAAGGGAAAGGTATTACCAAACAGGCCACCAGAGAATGTAGCTCCAACGTCCGTGAATTGGGTTGTAATCTCTTCGCCATGCTCGATGGAGTCGAACGTGATTATTGTCTCGCTGCCCGTAAAAGCGCTAAGGCCGACTGTTTCAGGGCTTGCGAACACCTCTTGGAGAGACACAAGTGTAAACAAAACCACAAGCGTAAGCGAGATAGCAAATATTTTCATTTCAGACCAATCCTCCTCTTTTTTGGAACTTCCCACGCCAAGACATAGAACGCTATTATGGGGGTGGCTTCTTCAGACCAATCTAGGGAACCTCTCGTGGATGGGCAGAGTTCTTCCGTTCTTTGGAGATCTCTTTGTGACGTTCCAGGTCGTGGTTGAGGCGTTCAGTCTGTTGTGGCCTCGAACACCTACAGAAATGGCATGAAGTAAGAGGCTAGAACGCCAATACTGTCAATGAAGATAACCAGTGGCTGCCAGGCTCCAGGTGCCGTCGCCGGCCGGGCCTCATCGCCACTCGCCACTCCACATCCAACTCTCGATTCTCCAACCGCTTGTCCACTCCCTGATACCCCGCATCCCCCCACACTCGTTTCTCTCCACCGTGCAGCAATCGGTGCGCTTCGTCACATCATGCACGTTCAGCTGGCGTCGTACTTCATGGTGTACCACTCCCGACGCCAGCGCCTACGTGTACAAACCAAAGGGTCTCGCTCAGCCGCACGATTCTTCGTCGATGACGGCGCCTCTATGATGCCATTTGACGGTTTAAACAACAATGCAGATGGCGGAAGTTCAGAATCGCTTCAACCCTACGACCGACTCGACCTAGAGCGATGTCCTCCATACCAGGATTTTGTAGAACAACTGGACGCAATCCTCGCCGACAACTCATATGGTCGACGGCCTTTGGGATAGAACGGACGGATGCGCTCTTCCACTGTTCCCACGGGATCAGAGCATCCATGCGCTCCAGGAATATCTCCCGGCGGGTCTTGCGCTTCTTGCTCTCGTATTCCAAGTCCGCAAATGTTGGCTGGTCCATCAATTATCTCCCCGAACACAGTGCTATTCTCTATGCTACTATGCCCAGACTTGTTCAGAGTATCCCTAGGGCTTTTCAGTCTTGTCAACACCTACAGAAATGGCATGAAGAAGAGGCTAGACGCCAATACTGTCAATGAAGATAACCAGCGATTCCGCCGCTTCAAACCCACTTGGAGGACGCCATTACGACAACAAACCAAAAGCCCTCCATTTGAAAACAACAATGGAGGGCTTTGATAGTGCGATGCGTTTTTTAGAAAGGAAAGGCTACTTGAACTTGCGGCGAATGCGGTTCCACCAGGTTTCCCCGGTATCGTCAATCGGTTGGCCTCGCCAGAGTTTTTCGACCTTCCGAGGCCGGACGAAGAACATGGCGTAGCCGATGATGAATAGCAACAAGCCAGCCCAGGCCAACGGGCCAACTATACCCAAACCAGTAGCCCTGAACACCATGGATAGCAGAAACAGAACCACGGCGATGAGCATGATGCGACCCGGCGAAAACGACCACAGCTTGCCCCCTAGAGAGCGGATGATGTTCCGCCATATCAGTCGCCATAAGCCGATCTTGGGCTGGCGTCTCTTCTCCGGACTCACTATGTCGCCAGCTTGCTTCAGAATTTCTTCGATTTCTCTCTTGTACTTATCAGACATCCTCAACCCCTCAGCCCAAGCTTGCTAAACTCCTGGCCCAAACTCAACGATTCAAAAATACCGAATGCACCTTGATGAGGATGGTTTTATCAACTGGCGGGTCAGTGGCAGCAACTTCTAATTAGAGGATGGACGCCACCATTTTTTACGAATGCTTGCAACAACACCAATGCATTCCCTTGCATCGTAAACAAGACAGGGCCGCCTGTCAAGACGTAGCCAACCCATCAGGTCTGTCAGATGTCGCTCTAATGCCCGTTTTCTCAGACTCAGGCCCTCTGACTAATCATGACCCCGTTCAGAGCGTCTACTCCACGCCTTCCAGCAGCGCGGTGCGCACCAGTCGATGGCGTTCAGGCTCATTCGCGTGCGGTCGGGTCGCCCGCGACCTCCATAGTTGTAGGCGCGGCTCTTGAAGCCGGAGCCATCGGTCACGGTAATGAACGTCTGACCCCTGGCAAGGTTCTCGGCCTGTTCGTCAGGATTGGGCACGGCGTGGAGGGCCAGCCCGAAGTCGCTGCCTGCTACTGCACGAGCGGCCCACGCCAACTCCTTCGTGAGAGCTTCAGGATCGCTCAGAAGCTTCTCTGCACTCTCTGGTCTGCGCGAGAAGGCCAGCAGTCGGCGAATCGACGCGGGGCTGTTGCCTATGATCGCCTCTATAAAATGCTCTGGGCTGGCCTGTTGAAGCCGTTCGGCTACCAGGCCACCGGTGAGGTCTTCATACGCGGCTACGCTGATGTCTTTCTCTACAAGCAGCCTGCCGACGGCGTCCTCCATCGTCGCCTCGTCTACCGCGAAGATGTGCTGTCCTAGCAGTCGGCGCACCTCTTCCTCAACGGGTGCAATCAGCGTCATCGCCTCGTCGTTGTTGGCGGCCTTGGCAGTAATTCGCACGTCGACCTGACCAGGATGTGCCAGCACGCCAACGGTGGGATTGCTGGAGTCTGCGATGAGATGGCCTATAATGTCGTCAACCCTGCTTTCCCCTATTTCGGCTACCTTCCGCACTCTGTAACTGATAATCTCGTTGAGGTTGAACTTTCTGCGCAGGTAGGGCATGACCTCGTTCTCGAACAGCCACTTCATCTCAAAGGGAACGCCAGGAAGGGCAAAGATGACGCCGCGAGGGTCTTCGACGATAAATGACGGCGCTGTGCCGTTTGGGTTCTCAACCACAATAGCGCCCTCTGGAATGTAGGCCTGCCGTTCGTTGTTGGGGGTCATAATGAGGCCGCGATGTTGGAAGCGATGCTCCAACTGCTCCTTGAGGTGAGGGTCGAGCACCAGCTTTCTGCCTGTGACCTCGGCTATGATTTGACGGGTCAGGTCGTCCTGTGTTGGGCCAATGCCGCCGCCCGTGATGACTACGTCCGACCTCTCCAGCGCGCCGCCGATGACCTCTTTCATGCGTTCAAGGTTGTCGCCAACGATGCTTTTGTAAAAGAGGTTGACGCCAAGCTCGGTAAGACGCTGCGCCATCCACGATGCGTTGGTGTCGACAATCTGGCCCAATAGAAGCTCAGACCCTATGGAGACGATCTCAGCGTTCGCCATTTTTCTAAAAGCTCCTGTCATGCGTTTGGTGAAACACCAGCCTCTAATTTATCTCAAGGCGGGGATTTCTTTTGATGTATAGTGATTAACCCGGAACACTGCGTTTGTCACCATGCCGTCCGGTCTCGCGTCGAAATAGGGGTTGATGTACTCCCAGACGACTTCTCCATCGGAAGTCACCTGGAAGATGCGGCCAAAGTTGCCTTCGGTTATCAGCGTGTTGCCGTTGGGCAGCCGTCGAGCGCCGGATATGTAAGGGCTGAAGAAGTTGAACGGCGGCGTGTCATGGTATTCCCAGACGATCTCGCTTGTCTTCGGATCAACCTCGATTACCCGCGAGGAGGACATAGCCTGATCTTTCCGGTGCGACCCGTTGTCGAATATCAGAATGTTGCCGTTGGGCAGCACGTTGGGGTCATGTTGTTGGGACAGCACGTCGTATCCCAGCTTCCAGACGAGCTTGCCGCTCTTTTTGTCGATAATTCCCACTGTGGAGATGTTGCGAAAGCTGAACAGGACTCTATCATCCGGCAGCGGAACGACGGTGTTGCCATGCGTCCATTCGTCACGGGGGTCGTTGAACGTAATCTCGTGAGCCTCGAAATCAAGATGCTCGATTGCGTGCCACTCCCAGACGCGCTTGCCTGAAGCGTCCACCTCGACGATTACATCTGCCCACATGCCGCCATCGTCAGTGCCAGGCACGCCACCTTTCACTCTGGCGATCACCTCATCTGACAACTGCTCCACGGCGAGGTAGATAGCGCCACCGGAAGGCGTGCGCCGCGCGTCGTGGTGATGCTCGCGGTCTCGATGCTCCCACAACACCTTTCCATGCCAGTCCACTTCCATCATCACACCGCCCTTGAACATCTTCCAGAGTGGGAAGCGGTCCCAGGTGTCGTCCTCAATCTTGCCTCCGTAGAATAGGTTGCCATTAGGCAAGAGGTAGCCGTACAGACCAGGGGGGTCGGGCAGGTCCCATCGATGGACTTCCTTTCCGTTCAGGTCGATTAACAGCGCGGATCCAGGGCCATACATAGGCGAATACAAAATATATCCAGGACAGGCGAGTTGTTCATCCAGCGCCGTCAGTCCGGTCAGCGACATACGGCGGCGAGTCTGTTGGTCGATTCTGGTCATGCGCTTTTGCTCCAATAGTTCATCACGCAGACCTCACTCAAGCTCCGCCAGAAACTCGATGACTGCTTTCTGAAATCCTGCGGGATTGTCTCCCGGGACCAGGTGTCCGGCCTTCTCGACGGTGGTGAGTCTGGCGTTTGGAATGCGCTCGTGCATCGCGCCAGCCGTGTCCGAAGCCAGAACGTCGCTCTCGCCGCCGCGCACTACGAGCGTGGGGCACTGAAGGCTCTCGACGTAACCCCACAGACGTTGAACGGTGTCAGGGTCTCGTCCGATGTTGCGGTTGGGCGACCTCAACCGGCTGTCGTACTTCCACGTCCACTTGCCGTTGGGCAATTGCTTGAGGTTGTGCGCCAGGCTGCCCCTGACCTGCTGAGGGTCGCGTCGGGAATTGAAGCCAACCACTCTCTGGACGAAGGCATCTATCGAGTCCAGTTCGTCGTCCTGTGCCGTAAACTGACGTATGCGGGAGGTGCCGTTGCGTTCTGTCTGCGGCGCTGCGTCCACGATGACGAGCGCTTTGACCCTCTCAGGGTGATGAGCCGCATAGGTGAAAGCATTGGCTCCTCCCATAGACAGCCCCATCAAGACGAAATCTTTGAGGTCGATTGACTCGACTATAGCATGAAGGTCTACCTGCTGTGTATCCGGCGAATAGTCGCCATCTGCCGCCCACTCACTGTCGCCGTGACCGCGCTGGTCGAGGGCAATCACTCGGAACCTGTCGCAAAGAGAGAGCGCCACAAAGTCCCAGGAGTGGCCTGTTTGTGCGAAGCCATGCAGCAACAGCATAGGCGGGTTATCCGGCTCACCCCATTCCAGGTAATGGAATCGCAGGCCATTGGCCGTGACGAACCTGTCCTGTGGCACGGCCTCTTTCGCAAAAGCCACGCCCGCAGCGCGCGCCGCATCATGCAGGGAAAGCCCCTGGCTATCAGTCTGAGAAGTCAAATCCAGTCCTCCAACGAATCGTAAATTTCCTTATGAATCATACCTTACCCGTCAAGTGGCGTTTCCTTTATGTCGCGAATTGGAGATAGAAATAGCGGTATAGCGCCAAGCAATCCGCTTCCCGCTCCCACCACCAATGTCCACCTCAAGCCGATGGTTTCGGCCAGGTATCCGCCCAGGAGTGAGCCTACCATAATCATTCCGATGCCCACGAAACGAAGGCTGGCGTTCACACGCCCTAGCATTCTGTCGGGCGTGATTGCCTGTCTGAGACTGATTTCGTTTATGCTGTAGACTATATATGCGCCATCGAACATCTGCGCGGCCCCCAGGAATAGCCCCGCGACTATCAAAGGCCCTCGCGCCAGAGGAATCAGAAGAGTGGCGAGGCCAAACATCAGAAACCCGACTATGAGGCTCGGCCCTACACCGAACCGTCTCGTTATTTTCATCGTGAGGCTTGCGCCCACTAGCGAGCTGATACCTCCAATTGCGAATATCGTCGCCAGCACACCCGTCTCGAACCCTAGCTCACGCACGCCAAAGATGAGGATTGTCGCGCCGACGATTCCGTGCTGTAGCCCCTCCGCTATGGCGCTGCCCGTAAACGCACGCAGCACAGGATTACCCAACACGAACCTGAAGCCCTCCCAGACTTCTCGCGGCGCGTTTTGAGGCTTGGCCTTTGATGTGGAGACGGACTCCGTCGCTCGTATCGACATCAAGAGCAATGCCGAAATTAGAAACGTGAAAGCGTCGATGACAACGGCAACCATAGAGCCAAATAGCTGAACAATCCACCCGCCTGCGCTGAATGCGCTGGTCTCCACGATAGATTCGCTTGCCGTCAGCTTGCTATTGGCCTCCATGAGGTTATCGCGTCTCACTAGAGAGGGCACGTACGCTCCAAAGGAAACGTCGAAGAAGGTCATACATGCGCCATTGAAGAAGGCCACGGCGTACAGGTGCTCGAATCGGAGAATGTCTAGGTAAAAGGCTATCGGCAAAGACGCCAGAGATACCGCGCGACCTACATCTGCCAAAATGAGAATGGGACGCCTGCGTGCTCGGTCAGCCCAGACTCCTGCCACGAATCCAAAGAGCAGGCCCGGCGCTACCCCGGCGGCAGTGAGCACGCCTATCTGGAAAGGCGTGGCATCCAGTTCCACAACTGCCAGAAAGTTGAGCGCGCCCAGCAACGAACCAAACCGGGATATGGTGCTGCCAGCCAAGAGTCTTACGAAGTCGGCGTTTCGCCAGAGTCCAGTGAGCCGAGGAAGCAGGCGCATCAGTATTTCTAGTTGTCTCCGCGAAACCGAGAGTATTTGGGGAGATTAAGAGACTATCTCCCTTTATGCAGTATGGTTCGATACGCTATATAGAAGGTCTGCGAGTGCGCCACTCGATGGCCTGCCACGATGTCACAAATTGCATACCACTTGAGTTGGTCGTGAGCGCCAGTGTATAGGCATTCCATGTTTTGGTCAATAAGTGGCAAAGGTCAAATGAGATAAGGGGAAAGAGGCCCCAAGATATTCTCGGGGCCTCAAAATACAAAGTCTACTGTTCTACAGCGCAGCTTCTCTGATAGTTACTGGTGTCTCGACTATGGACAGGGAATCTGGAAGGTAGCAAACGCTGCACCAGCACCCTGAATGCTAACCACAACTACAGCTGTGCCCCCTATCTGAAAAAACTCGTCTATGTAGAAATTGTAGACCGATCCCGTATTGACCAGACCTGCTTGCCTTATATTTATCTTAGCTTCAGCCTGGTATGGAGGGCCTATAAGGGGCTGCCTTAGAGCGTCTAACAAAACCTAATAAAAGGGGTTAGAATCTGGACATTCTCTGGAGGAGGATGACCTAATGTCTAAGCCCCTTGTAAGCGATGAATTCTGGGAACTGGTGCAACCTTTACTGCCGCCACAACCACCGAAGCCGAAAGGAGGAAGGCCCAGGATACCTGACAGACAGGTCCTAAGTGGGATACTGTTCGTGCTAAAGACAGGCATTGGCTGGGAAGACCTACCCAAGGAGATGGACTGTGGCAGTGGGATGACCTGCTGGAGGCGCCTCAGAGATTGGCACCAGTCGGGAGTCTGGGAGCGCATCCACTTGGTATGCCTTGAGCGCCTGCAAGCAGCTGAGCGCATAGACTGGACTCGCGCAGTGCTGGACAGTGCTTCAGTGCGAGCAGTTTTTGGGGGCAGAAAACAGGCCCCAACCCCACGGACAGGGCGAAGGCGGGTAGCAAGCATCATATCATAACCGATGCCCAGGGCATTCCACTGGCGGTCAGGTTGACTGGCGCGAACGCTCACGATGTCACCCAAGCCCTTGAGTTGGTGGATGCCATACCTGCTGTCAAGGGCAAGCGAGGCAGGCCTCGCAAGCGTCCTCTTCAGGCGCAGGGAGACAGAGGGTATGACTCTGAGCCTGTTCGCAAGGAGTTGAAGAAGCGACATATCTGGCCGCTGCTGGCCAAGCGAGGTGAGCCGCATGGCAGCGGGTTGGGTGTGCATAGATGGGTGGTTGAGAGAAGCCTGAGTTGGCTTCATCAGTTCCGACGCTTACGGGTTCGATATGAGCGCAGGGCAGACATACATGAGGCTTTCTTGGCCATAGGTTGTGCCATCATCTGCTCTCGCTTTCTGTTCCAATAATGGTTTTGTTAGACGCTCTTAGAATGGCAGTACCCCTCAATTGAGTAACCTGTGGGTAAGTTGCCGAAATGGTCACAACTTCTCCCTTATTTACACAGGAGGGAACGCTCAGAGTGACTGCAGTTGGGGCCACTTCACCAATCCCTGCTGCGGGACTAGTGGTTCAACGTTTTTGTATTGATGGGTAGAGTGACTTTAGCTTGATGCGCGCATCCTCGGTAGTGAAGCGCCAATCCACTCGTATCACATCCCGGTTGCGTTGATTCTGCCAAGCATTGACCTCGCCGCGCAGGATGTCTTGATTGGCAATCCGTCGGTCCAGGCACTGTCGAGCCAGCACACCGATCTCTATCTCCGCCATATTCAACCAACTCCCGTGTTTGGGAGTGTAGTGTATCTCCAGTCGCTCAGCTATACGCCTCGCCTCAGCAGGCTCGAATGCCTCGTATAGCGAGGACAGCTTGTGAGTGTTGAGATTGTCCATTACCAGCACGATCCGGTCTCTGTCAGGGTAGTCCTCGTCGACCAGTTTCTTTATCACATGCGCCCAGTCCACCTTCGTGCGACGCTCTCTGACCTCGACTCGGCGCCATCCGTCCAACGGTGCAAACAGCATGAACAGGCTGCTCACTCCATTGCGCTCGTATTCGTAGTCGTATGCCGCCGATAAGCCGGGCGCTGCGGGACGCGGCACTCGCGTCTCCTTGACTTGCTGTTTGCTCGTCTCATCCATGCACACCAGAACCTCATTCCCATCGTACGGCCGTTGGTAGACCTCCAGTACGTCTTCCATCACGTCTTCCATCGCGCACACAAACTCCGCGCTCTGACCGGGCGGGATGTACCAACTCTGCTTCAGCCACGGCTTCAGTTCGTTTTTTTTTAAGCGCCTGGCGAACCGTCTCGGTGCTAATGGTCCCGACTATCTCACACTCGACCAACTGGTCAGCCAACAGCTTCAGGGTCCAACTGGCACGCCCCTCCGGCGGTTCCCCGCAGGCCATCGCTATCAACCGTGCTTCACCTTCGCCGTCCAGTCTCTTTTGACGCCGACGCAGTTGCTTTTTGCGATTCAGCGCAGACTCGACCCCCTCCTCCACACAGCGCTTGCGTATTCGCTCGACCGTTGACTGTCCCACACCGAGCGCGCTGGTGATGTCCGCGTCCTTCATTCCCCCGTCCGAGCGTGACTCATCGCTCATCAGCAGAATGCGCGCATGGGTCTGTTTGTACGCCGCAGCCCGACCGCGTGAGACCAAGGCGTTGAGTTCCTGTTGTTCGTCGGTAGTCAGTCTGATACGGTACTTCTTGGTAGACATCATGGTTCCTCCTCGGTTCAACGTTACGATTGAACCCCCAAGAGGAACAATGACTATCATGGTATTCATTTCAATGATGTTGGACCACTAGGTTGTGTTGACATTTCATCTGAGCCATATGAGAGCACCGACGAAGTTCAAGAATCCCAGGAAACGCGATGACAGCTTGTCAAAGCGAGAGAAGATATGCCGGTAGTGCTTGATCTTGTTGATGAAACACTCCACAAGGTGGCGCTCTCGGTAAAGGTACTCATCATACTCTCGTGGCGTCTTTCGATTTGACCGAGGTGGAATCACAGGTAACGCGCCCCTGCCCAGGATGCATTGGAGAAAATCCATCGAATCGTATCCCTTATCAGCAATCACATGCTCGGTTTCGAAATCAGCTATCAATGCCTGTGCCTGGGTGATGTCGTGACGTTGACCTGCTGTGAGCTCAAAGCGCAACGGGTTGCCCAATCCATCCACGCTCACGTGGATCTTGGTACTGAACCCGCCTCGGCTCCGGCCAAGAGCTTGGGCCGATTGGCCACCGTTTTTTTGGAGGCTCCAGCAGCACAGGGATGAGCGCGAACCACAGTGCTATCACAGTGCTATCACAGTGCTATCAATGATGACATGCTCCATATCGGGGTCTTGCACAAAATGCTGATGCATTCGTTCCCATACACCCTTTTCACACCAGCGTGCGAAGCGCTTATATACGCTGTTCCAGTGACCGTAGTGCTCAGGCAGCAGTCTCCAAGGAGCACCACTTCGTGCCATCCACAGGATGGCCTCGACGTAGCGCCTGCAATCGTCCTCCTCTCCAACGTAGAGGTCTGGGCATGAGCGCAGAAATTCAAGGATTTTCGACCATTGTTCATTGCGTAATTCAGTCGTTGACATGTATCCATTATGCACCAAATGTCAACACAACCTAATTCCATCATCCCCTTCCGCCAGTGCTTTCCCACCAATCAAAGCTATGCTGGCCACACCAAAAATGAATGCCAAAGCGAAAACGACATAACGTAGTCTCTTCAAGATATCTCCTCCTTTTCCTTAACTTCCAACATGATTTAAGCTAAGCCATACAAGCTGCGCGTCTTGTCCTCCAGAATGTAATTCTGTGCTGTGAAATTGTCAACTGTTCGTATTCGTACAACGGCGTTCCACACAATACGCATCCAAAGCCACATTGTTGCCGTACTTCGCGCTGAATCGGTAACAGGATGTTCCTGAAAGGTATCGGCATCGTCAATTAGCGAGCTAAAGGCCGGGCCGCATCTTGTGCCATTCCGTTGCATGCTCGTAGGCGTCTGCGACTCGCAGGACGGTGGCCTCGTCGAACGCTCGTCCCGCCAATTGCATGCCGATAGGCATTCCCAATGACGTGAATCCACATGGAATCGAGGCGGCTGGCGTTCCGGTGATGTTGAAGGGCCGCGTCAGACGCGCGAGCAGGCGCGCCGTAACCTCTGTATTGCCATCGACCTGCACCGTGCGCTCGCCAAGTTCGGGAGCGCCGAATGGCTCCGTCGGCGCGAGCAGGATGTCGAAGCTCTCCATCGTCTTCGCTATCTGCCTGTTGTATGCCGACCTCGCTCGCTGCGCCTTGATGAAGTCTATCGCGGGCGTCAAAGCGCCCATCTCGAACCTGCTGCGAACGTCGGGGCCAATGTCGTTCGCGTTATCGCGCAGGTGGTTGAGGTGAATTTCGGCTGCCTCAACGAACAGTATGGTGCTTGAGATGGCAAGCGAGTGGTCTAACGCGGGAATCGATACCTCGTCAACCGACGCGCCGAGTCCTTCGAACACGCGGGCAGCCTGGGAAATGGCGTCCTTCACCTCTGGGTCGATTATGTCGTAGAAATACTCTTGCGGCACGCCGACGCGGATGCTGCTGATGTCCTGTCCTAGCGTTGCCGTGAAGTCCTCGGTGGGCCTGTTAGCACACGACGGGTCGCGCGGGTCGTAACCGGCGATTGCGTTAAGCATCAGCGCGGAGTCTCGCACCGTGCGGGTCATGGGGCCTACTGTGTCGAGGCTCCAACTCAGCGGGTAAACGCCGTGCCTGCTGACTCTGCCGAAGTTGGGTTTCAGGCCAACGATGCCGCAGAGCGACGAGGGTATGCGAATCGAGCCGCCAGTGTCGCTGCCCAACGCTCCCATGCACTGGCCTGACGCGACGGCTGCCCCTGAACCGCCGCTTGAGCCGCCGGTTATGCACTCGGTGTTCCAGGGATTATGGGCGGAGCCGTCGTGTATGTTCTCGCTCGATGCGCCGAGCGCGAACTCGTGCATCTGCAGCTTGCCCATGAGTATCGCCCCCGCATCACGGAAACGCTCGGTGACGGCTGCGTCGTAGTCCGGCACGAAGTCGCGCAAAATCTTCGAGCCTATGCCCGTGCGAACGCCTTTGGTGTAGTACAGGTCTTTCAACCCAACCGGGATGCCGTGCAGAGGCCCTCGGTAGCTGCCCATCAGAATTTCCTGCTCGGCCTGCTTTGCCGCCGCCTGCGCTTCATCGCTCAACAGGGTTATGAAGGCGTTGAGCTTGCCGTCGATATGCTTGATTCGCGTCAGGTGCGCATCGACTATCTCTACCGGCGACAGCTTCTTACCTGCGATAAGCTCCGATGCTTCGGCGATAGACAGATAGCAGATTTCGGTGTTTTCCATCGTCATTCCCCTTCCGTCTTGAACGTAATGGCAGGTTCTACTTCGTCCAGGTTTAGCACGTCAAGGCCGCTCAGTTCTTCGGCGGCCTGCTGAATCTGTGGCAATAGCTCTTCCAGTGTGTCGTCACTGAAATTCAGCCCCGAAATGCTCGCCATCTCCTTCAACGCCTCTTTAGAAATCTGTGGATTGGTCATGTTCTCCTCTCCAATGCATATGATTTGACAAGGAAATCGTCTCGCGTCAGCCCTATTTACAGACACTGGGCAGGCTCTGTCAACCTTTGACCTTGTGGGCGAGTCTAAAGCGCCTAACAAAACCGTTCCTTGTCATTCTGAGTGAAGCGAAGAATCTAAACGTAATGCTAAGATTCTTCGTCGTGCCTCCTCAGAATGACATCAATGTAGGTTTTGAGATAATTACTTAGAAGCCAGGAAGGAGTGGCAAGACGCGCTGCACAAAACTCTGGTCATCTGCGATTATCAGCAACGTGCTGGAATCGGCGCTTCCCAGGAATACCGTCTGTTCGGAGGTAATCCACCATCGCCGGGAAGGGTCGTCGCTAAGGGTTGTCGCCTGACCCTGAGTCTTGCTCTCCGCGAACGCCTGATACGCTTCGATGAAGTCGTCGCCGTCCTCTGGCGTGTCCCAGTTGATTTGCAAAACCAGCATGCGCTCCGCTTCGTGGCCGGTCAGCAGCACGTAGCGGTCTCCGCCCCAGCCTTCTGCGGCAATAGAAGCCGTGGCGTTTTCCAGATGTTCTTCCAGGTACGTTCTCAGAAGAAATTCGCCCATCGTGTTCGTGCTGACAAGATTCCAGCCCCTGCCCGGCGCGTCCACAAGGTCTGGAAGCTCAGGGGTCACAGGAGTCTCGCCGAGGGCGTACTTTTCTGGATGAATGATCTGCTCGGTGGACACTGGCAGCCTGGAATAGATCGAATTCACGGCGTCCCAGCCGCCAGGCGACTGCGAAAATGTGACCACGAAATTGAACCCCTCTTTTTGCGGGAAAAGTCCGGCCTCGCGCACCACATTGGGGACGACCTTGAGCAGATTGTCGGGTAATGGCTCTTGAAGCTCGGCTGCCTGCTCCTCGGAGAAGAAGATGTTAACGTAGCTTTGCAGCACCACGAACACATCACCCCCTATGAACGCCTTTAGCGCCCTGTCTTCGTCGAAGTTGCCGCTTTCGCGCACCTCGCGACGCTTCTCGGCGATGTCGAAGTGCTGCTGCTGAAGTCCTCCCATAACCGTGCCCGCGTATCCCAAGTCCTCGAAGGTTCCTATCGTGGAGGCGTCGCTGAATATATACACAGACTCACTCTCGTCGTCGAACAGCGCGGTGGTTTGCTGAAAGAAAATGTCCTTTATGATCTTCTCAAGGTCGTCATCTTCGTCGAGCAGGCCCAGTGTTTTGTAGAGTTCCTCGGTCTCGAATACCTGGTCTCGAAGAAAGCGTCTCCTGAAATAGGCGTTGCCGAAATCCAGCAGTTCGTCTCGGGAGCGAATCTCCGTCTCAATCTTCTCTTCTGGAATCAAGACTCTGACAAACGATACCCCGCTCTGTATTCGAGACTCGTTTTCGGCTAGCTGCGTTTGAAACTCGGCGACCGAGAATGGCGTCGGTGTAGAAACAGGGGTTGAAGTTGAAGCAGTCTCCTCCGGCTCGCCATTCCCGCCAAGGAGCGCGAATCCGACCACAGCCGCCACGACTGCGCCGGCGAACGCCGCGCCGGTTCCGGCCATGAGCAATCGCCTTCTAAAGGTCGAAGTGCCCGTCGGCATCGGCGCGGAGACTGCAATATCTGCGTCGGTAGCTATTTGCTCAGTAACCGTGCTTGTCGGCACAACGACTGTGTCCGCCGCGTCCGTCAGGATGCTGATTCTCCTGGTCAGCCCCGCTGCCTGCGCCAGCGACTCGACCATCTCTGCGGCGGTTGAGTACCGCTCGTCGGGGCTTTTGGCCGTGGCCTTGACAAGCACGGCGCTGACCGCCGGGATGGTCAAAGAACCAGGCGTATCGGGCAATGGAAGGGGTTGATGCACATGAGCCATCAGCGTGGCGGCGGGCGTATTGGCGTGAAAGGGCGTCTGACCAACGAGCATCTGATAAGCCAGGATGCCGAATGAGTACAGGTCTGACCTGTGGTCTGAGTCGTGACCGAGGGCTTGCTCAGGCGACATGTATTCGGGTGTGCCCAGAGCGGTCTGTGGGGCAGTCATGCGTGAGATGTGCTCCATGACCCTGGACAGGCCGAAGTCAGCTAGCACTGGCCTGGAATCGGTGTCTATCAGGACATTCGCGGGCTTGATGTCGCGGTGAACGATGCCCTGGGAATGAGCGTAGTCGAGGGCCTCTGCCAGCGGTTGCAGAACCCTGATCGCCTCGCCAAGCGGGAATGGCCCGTCCAACCTATCCTGAAGGGAACCGCTGGGGACGTACTCTACGACGATGTACGTAAATCCCCTGTCTTCGCCGAAGTCGTATATCTGGAGGATATTGGGGTGGTTGAGCCTTGCGATGGCCTGGGCTTCCTGGGCGAACCTGTCGGGAAAAGTAGGGGTCATCGGCGAAAGTGGCGGGCAGCACCTTGACGGCAACGTCTCTGTTCAACGTCGGGTCGTGGGCTTTGAACACGGTAGCCATGCCGCCGCGCCCCAGTTCCTCGACAATCTCGTACCGCCCAAGACGGCTCCCTGGCAGCAATGAAACCATTATGCGATCACTCCAGGCCCCGTCATACTGCTCGCCGATTAGCCCGACGTTTCACCCTCACCTTAGTCCTCTCCTCTGATATAAGTATCGGAGTCCAATGCGCCGGACCGTCAAGGGAGAGGAAATAAACCCCTTCCCCCTTATGGGGAAGGTCGGGATGGGGGGTGCTCAAAACCTTGTTGATGCAATGCTAGTTCAG
This sequence comes from Dehalococcoidia bacterium, assembly GCA_965206395.1. Lineage (GTDB taxonomy): Bacteria > Chloroflexota > Dehalococcoidia > Lucifugimonadales > CATOSD01 > CBDBJK01. Next base: position 71,875 of record CBDBJK010000036.1, on the reverse strand, counting down.
CTTGTACCCAAACCCACGCACGGTGACCAGGTACACGGGTTTGGAGGAGTCATCTTCGATGCGCGCGCGAACGCGGTGGACGCATTGCTCGATTTCGTGGTTGCCCACATCGCCTTCTATTCTTTCAGGCCACACGTTTCTGGCGATGTCATCTCGGCTGATAGCCTCTCCTCGCCTGGAGTCGAGCAACATCAACAGGTCGAACTCTTTTCTGGTCAAGAGAGGATCGAGTCTCCGGCCGTGGACGTAGACCTGTCGCGCCCTGTCATCGACCACTACGGCGTCGGTCGGTGACTCCACAATCGACACTTTGACCATCCTGGCTCCAAGGTGTCGGAACACGAATGTTGTACTGCTTCCTCCCAGGCGAATCACGTCGCCATGATTGAGGAGGTGATTTCTCTTCGCCGATTTTCTGGCGGTTGACGAATGTTCCGTTCGTGCTATCTAGGTCACGCAGGTAGTAACCAGCCTCGCTCGTGATTATCTCGGCGTGCTTTCGGGAAACAGCGGCCTCGTCAAGAACGATGTCATTATCAGCCTCGCGGCCTAGCAGCCTGTCCGAGTAATGCGGGGCAGTAAGGGTTAAAATAGAGGCAAAGCTGGGTTGAGGAGGCAGGGATGAGCAAGACCTTTCGCCGCTATGAGCCAGATCAGATGCTGCTGATGCCGGTGGCCCTTCAGGAGTGGCTACCCGCGGACCATCTGGCCTACTTCAGCTCCGATGTGGTGGACCAGGTGGACTTGAAGGAAATCCTGAGCAGGTATGAGGGAGAGGAGCGAGGCTATCCTCCCTACCATCCGGTGATGATGGTAAAGGTGCTGGTCTACGCCTACTGTGTTGGGGCACCCTCCTCCCGGCGCATCGAGAAGCGTCTCCATGAAGACATTGCCTTCCGTGTGCTGGCGGCCAACAACACGCCCGACTTCCGCACCATCTCCGACTTCCGCAAGGAACACCTGGTAGCGCTGGGAGGTCTCTTTCTAAAGGTGCTGGAGCTATGCCGCCAAGCCGGGCTGGCCAAGCTGGGGCCACGTTTCCCTGGATGGGACTAAGGTGAAAGCCAACGCCTCCAAGCATAAGGCCATGAGCTACGGCAAGATGAAAGAGAAAAGGGCACGACTGGAGGCAGAGGTTGAGGAGCTACTCAAGCGGGCTCAGGAGGTGGACGAAGAAGAGGACCGGCGCTACGGGAAGGACCGGCGCGGGGATGAGTTGCCCGTGGAACTGGCCTTTCGCGAAAGCCGGCTGAAGAAGATTAGAGAGGCCCAGGAAGGCCCTGGAAGCGGAGGCCCAAGCCCAGGGGAAGGAAGCCCCGGAGGATAAGGCCCAGCGGAACTTCACCGACCCGGACTCTCGCATAATGCCAGGCCCTGGGGGTAAGGAGTTCAGCCAATCTTACAACTGTCAGGCGGCGGTGGGACAGCGCCCATCAGGTGATTGTGGCGGCCGATGTCACCAACCAGCCCCCCCGACCAGGGCTGGGCCCTACCCCTGGTGCAGCAGACAGAGAACAACACTGGCACTCTACCCAGAGAAGCATCGGCCGATGCTGGCTACTACTCGGCCCAAGCGGTAGCGGAACTCTACGCTTTAGGAGTAGACCCCTTCATCCCACCGGATAAGACCCGGCATGGAACGGTGATACCGTCGGCACCTCGAGGTCGTATTCCCAGGCATCTGTCGCCGGCGGACCGGATGCGAAGGAAGCTGCGAACCCAGCGGGGTCGGCAGCGTTACGCCCTGAGGATGGAGACGGTAGAGCCGATGTTCGGGCAGATCAAACAGGCTCGGGGCTTCCGGCAGTTTCTGCTCCGAGGATTAGCGAAGGTGAAGTTGGAGTGGAAGCTAATCTGCGCTGGACACAACCTGCTCAAGCTCTTCTCTGCCCTGAACAGCCACCCCAAGCCAGGGAGTCGGATGGTGGCCTAAGAGACTATCTTTGACGCCCGCTGACCCAGGAGCAGCCCCCACGGAAGCAACTACTTATCCCTCACGCCCCAACTCCCATTAGTAATTACCCAGACAGGCTCCTAGTGGTCCAACATCATTGAAATGAATACCATGATAGTCATTGTTCCTCTTGGGGGTTCAATCGTAAACGTTGAACCGAGGAGGAACCATGATGTCTACCAAGAAGTACCGTATCAGACTGACTACCGACGAACAACAGGAACTCAACGCCTTGGTCTCCACGCGGTCGGGCTGCGGCGTACAAACAGACCCATGCGCGCATTCTGCTGATGAGCGATGAGTCACGCTCGGACGGGGAATGAAGGACGCGGACATCACCAGCGCGCTCGGTGTGGGACAGTCAACGGTCGAGCGAATACGCAAGCGCTGTGTGGAGGAGGGGGTGAGTCTGCGCTGAATCGCAAAAAGCAACTGCGTCGGCGTCAAAAGAGACTGGACGGCGAAGGTGAAGCACGGTTGATAGCGATGGCTGCGGGGAACCGCCGGAGGGGCGTGCCAGTTGGACCCTGAAGCTGTTGGCTGACCAGTTGGTCGAGTGTGAGATAGTCGGGACCATTAGCACCGAGACGGTTCGCCAGGCGCTTAAAAAAAAACGAACTGAAGCCGTGGCTGAAGCAGAGTTGGTGCATCCCGCCCGGTCAGAGCGCGAGTTTGTGTGCGCGATGGAAGACGTGATGGAAGACGTACTGGAGGTCTACCAACGGCCGTACGATGGGAATGAGGTTCTGGTGTGCATGGATGAGACGAGCAAACAGCAAGTCAAGGAGACGCGAGTGCCGCGTCCCGCAGCGCCCGGCTTATCGGCGGCATACGACTACGAATACGAGCGCAATGGAGTGAGCAGCCTGTTCATGCTGTTTGCACCGTTGGACGGATGGCGCCGAGTCGAGGTCAGAGAGCGTCGCACGAAGGTGGACTGGGCGCATGTGATAAAGAAACTGGTCGACGAGGACTACCCTGACAGAGACCGGATCGTGCTGGTAATGGACAATCTCAACACTCACAAGCTGTCCTCGCTATACGAGGCATTCGAGCCTGCTGAGGCGAGGCGTATAGCTGAGCGACTGGAGATACACTACACTCCCAAACACGGGAGTTGGTTGAATATGGCGGAGATAGAGATCGGTGTGCTGGCTCGACAGTGCCTGGACCGACGGATTGCCAATCAAGACATCCTGCGCGGCGAGGTCAATGCTTGGCAGAATCAACGCAACCGGGATGTGATACGAGTGGATTGGCGCTTCACTACCGAGGATGCGCGCATCAAGCTAAAGTCACTCTACCCATCAATACAAAAACGTTGAACCACTAGTGTAGTCGTTCCCGGTGAGAGTTGATTCGTCTCTCCGCTACCGTACCCGGTTTCCCTAACCAACGCCGCATGGCTGTCAGCGTCAGTTAATGGTAGCTCTTCGTGATTTCGGTCTGCTGCGCACAAACTTACACGCTCCAAAGGAAGAGTCGCCATCTGTCAATGAGACCTAATTGTACAAAAATTGCGGCGAATCTTCCACTATCAGGTGTGAACGGCTGTATTTCCACACGAAGAAGGGATGCAAAGGTACATCATTTGGAGGATCAGGAGTTAGTGTTCTGCCGTCCCCGAAGTGTGCGGCGTTGTACGCCAGATTTCACCCTCGTCCCCCCTCTCTGTCCTTCCGCGGAAGGAGAGAGGGGGTGCCTAAAAACCAGGCCTGTTTTCGTCCTTCCGCGGAAGGATGGGGGTGAGGTCGCCACGCCACCCTGCATAATCACGTATGCCTATATCACATACATACCCCAGCCAAACGAAACAAGAAGACGTTTTGCTCTTTAATCAGAGCAAGCATATATCCTACCGAACGATCTGGAAAGGTGGCATCATCACGGGCACGTCCACTTCGAGGAGCACTGGCGAGTTGGCTGACAGCGCCTCTTTGACCGACGCGCCAAGCCCATCGACATCGGTTCTCATGCCGACCGCGCCGAAGGACTCCGCGAGCTTTACGAAATCCGGGTTATGCAGGTCGGTGCCGATGAAGCGTTCGCCATAGCGATGAGTCTGATCCCACTGGGATGCGCCGTATGCCTTGTTGTTGAACACCAGCGCGACTAGGTTGATGCCATATCTCACCGCAGTCGAAAGCTCCTGCGGGCTGTACATGAACCCGCCGTCGCCGCAGGTTACGACCACTTGCCTGTCTGGAAGGGCTATCTTCGCGCCAAGGGCAGTCGGGAAAGCGTAGCCTAGAGTCCCAAAATACGATGATGTCAAGAACGTCCGTGGGTGAGTCGTCTTGTGGCCCAGGTAGCCCCAGTAGCCAATATTTGTGACGCCGCTGACCATGATGGCGTCGTCGTCCATCTCGTTTCGTATAGTCTCGACGATGCTCAACTGTTCGGGCGCTAGCTCGCGCAATTCACGCCTGAACGCGTCTCTGTACCCTTCAATCTCCCCGCGCCGGGACTCTTTCGGAGCGCTGATGGCCCGAAGCCGTTGGAGTAGCTGGGATAGGGCCTCTTTAGCGTCTGCCTGTATTCCTATTTCGGTGGTGTGGTTCTTGCCTAACTCGTCGGAATCGGCGTCTATGTGGATGAGCTTCTGAGCATCCGTAAGCTCGACGCCTCCCATGAGCAGGCGGCTGCCGACGGCAAGAATAACGTCGCTTTCCGGGACGACCTTATTGGCAGGCCCCAGAACATAGTAATTGACGCCTATGGCAAGCTCATGGTCTTCGGGAATGATGCCCTTGCCCTGGTTAGTCGTCATGACAGGAGCCTGGATGAACTCGGCAAGCTCCATAAGCTCTTTCGACGCGCCGGAGATGATGGAACCACCTCCGGCGATGATGGCAGGCTTTCTGGCCCCGGCCAGGAGTTGCGCCGCACGCTCGATGTCCGATTGACTGCCCGACGCTCTGGGGTACTCCTCCGGCTCGATGATGTCAACGTCGCCCGTAGCAGCCAGCGTGTCGGGAGGTATCTCAAGCTCAACCGGCCTTGGGCGGCCCGTCTTTAGCTGACGCATCGATTCGTGAACAGCTCCGGGAATCTCCTCGACCCTGGTGACCCTGTGGTTCCACTTTGTAATAGGCTTGAACACGTCAAGCTGATCTTCGATTTCATGCAACTGGCCTTGCCTTTTGCCGAGCGCTGTGCTTTCAATCTGCCCTGATATGAGCAGCACGGGCGAGGAGCTTGCGTAGGCGGTTCCAAGTCCGGCAGCAGCGTTGAGAGCGCCGGGGCCGGGCACAACCATAGCCACACCGACCTTGCCAGTGACCTTCGCGTAGCCGTCGGCCATATAGGTCGTGGCCTGCTCGTGGCGCGTTTGCACCAGACGAATGTCGTTCTGAAGCTCGAACATCGCGTCGAAGGCGGCCATCATCTGGACGCCCGGCAATGCGAACACGGTATCGACGCCTTCGGAGCGTAGCTGTCTCGCAAGGGCCTGCGCCCCACTCATGTTAGGCATGTTTCGATGCTCCTATCGCTTGGTTGCTATGTGGCTAGTGTATAGCTAGTGCATCCGCTCTGCTGAATCAATCCAAGCTGCTATTACCCATCCCCTGGTTTCGACTAGATCATGAGGTCTGAGGGCAGGAGACTCTGCTAAGTGAGGCGATATGCCAATCAGATATCATTGATGCCCGGATCAGGCGATGCAGAATTCGTTCCCTTCCGGGTCCTCCATGATAGTCCACTCGCCCATCCATGTCCCACTGGTCAGATTGACTCTTTCAACGACTCGCGCACCAAGCCCAACCAGACGCTCCGCCTCTTCTTCCATAGTGCTGTTCTGGGCCTGCAGGTCTAGATGGAGGCGATTCTTCGCAATCTTGCTTTCAGGTACTCGCATGAAGAGCAGCCGCGCCCCTTTTACGTCTGGGTCATACACTGCAGCGCCCTCGTCGTCATTCCAGTCCTCTCGAGTGTCGCTGCCCAGAAATCAGCTAGCGGTGCAGGGCGGGCGCAGACTACTGCAATATTGTGAATGAAGGCACTCATAATCTGTCCTTACGCGTCATTTCAGAAAGCTCAAACTCCTACTGATTCGCAAGCGGAATCGTGGCCGTTACGCAGGGCTGGTCGCCGTAGACGCCTGTGGTGTGGCCTTGTCCGGTGATGTCCTCGACCAGTCGAGCGTCGCCAGGGCCGAAGACGCGCTTGGAGCCGTCGCCGAACCCAATCTCCAACTGGCCTGACAGGATGATGACGTACTGGCGGCGAGGCGCGGGATGCCAGGTTTGAAAATTCCCCACAGGTATCTCGCGGAACGTGATGCCTGTCGTTGCCTGCGCCGAGGTCCAATCCGGCGTACTCGAAAGATCGATATCCTCGAAGTGCGATTGTCCGTCGTCGCTTGTATACATTCTGAAAGTACCCATCGTGTTTTCTCCCAAGGCAAAATTTAGTGTCCGTCTGAAATCCCTTCCTCGAAGTCAACCCACTCCACTCTATCGCGTGCGAAGAGAGCGAAGGCGTATTCGAGGGCAAATCGGAGCATTTGAGTATGGCTAATATATCACCTCAAGTCAATCAGAGCTACCATGTGAAACGCTCTGTCAGTGTTAGAACGTTCTGCTAACCTTTCGGGGCACGCATTTCGCCTTGCCTGTTTTGCGTTGCTACCCCCTTGACATTTGACCTTCTTTTATAAGAACAGAAGTTCTCTTACAAAAAGGAGGCCACCGTGCTTGTCAAACATACCCCTGACGCTTACGAGAAGCTCCAGATTCTAGGTTCGATGCAGGTCGCGGGCGATGATGTCTTGTCGCGCCCGGAGAGCGGCGGCGTCGGGAACTTGCATTTTGAGCCGAAGAGACATTCCACCTCCGGCGTCTATCAGGCGAAGATGCCCAACGGAAAGCATATCAACTTGATGCGGGTGATGTTCACCGACTTCTGCAAGATGGACTGCGCCTACTGTCCCAATAGCACACACGTGCCCAGAAAGCGTTACGCTTTCAAGGTGGACGAGTTAGCGCGATTGTTCAACGAGCTGCAACAGCGTCAGACCGTGAGCGGGCTGTTTCTTAGCTCTGGAATCGCGGGCAGCGGCTCCAAGACCACGGAGCATCTTATCAAGGTGGTGGAGGTTATTCGCCAGAAGTACGGCTTCAAGGGCTACATCCACATGAAGGTGATGCCCGGAACCGAGTACCAGTACGTTGAGACGGCCTATCGCCTGGGCACGCGGCTGTCCCTCAACCTGGAAACGCCTACTGCCGAGATGATGCGCAAGCTCACTGTTATGAAAGACCTCGAAAATGACATCCTGGCCCCTATGAGTTGGATTAACGACCTGACGCGGAGCGACACCAACGGCGCAGTGGGACAGGCAACTCAGCTTGTCGTAGGGGCTGCCGACGAGTCTGACTTCGATATTTTCCAGCGCATAGACCAGCTTTACACCGAATGGAATCTGAAGCGCGTCTACTACTCGCCCTTTCGTCCGATACGCTATACGCCGTTGGAGGAGCATCCGCAAACGCCTATGCTTCGGACGAACCGTCTGTACCAGATGGACTGGCTCAAGCGCGTGTATCGATTCTCCAACGACGAGCTTGGTCTGGCCTTTGACAAGGGAGGTTTCCTGCCTCTCGACTACGACCCAAAGACGACCATCGCCATCGAGAATCTGGATGCTTTCCCTCTGGAGGTCAACACGGCGACTCACGACCAACTGCTCCGAGTGCCGGGCGTCGGCCCCACGTCGGCGCAGCGCATCGTGCAGAATCGTCAACACCACAGCATCGGCACATGGCGCGACCTTCAGGCAATGGGCGTCGTCAAAAAGTGGGCTTGGCCTTTCGTGCGATTCCCAGGCCACCGACCTCCCAAGGCCAAGCAGCTAAGGCTCGACCTGTTCGGCGAGGATGCGAGGGCAGAGCGAACACAGCAGACTGCGGCAGTCGCCACGACAGCACAGGCGACTACAGCGCCGTGTGGACAGCAGATGTCGTGTGCGGGCTGCCCGATGTTCGGCATGCCGGGGCATCCGGGGTCGCTCAACTAGGCTAACCCGCCTGCCTCACCGCCCGCCACACGGCGCCGAGAGTCATCCGCTGGCCGTACAGCAGCAAGCCAGCCCGGAAGATTCGGGCTGAGACGAAGAGCATCACGACCCCGGCCAGCGCCGTTACCGCCAAGCTTGCGAGCACCTCGGCGTTCGACACGTCCACAGATCCTATTCGCTGCATCATCGTCGTGGGCGCCGTGATCGGGATAAAGGAGAGAACCCTGGCGAGTCCGCCGTCAGGCGCGCTGAGGATCGCGCTCGACAGCCAGACGGGAATGGCCGCAGGAACGATGACTATAGCGGAGATAGGACTTGCTTCCTTCTCCGAGGTTGTGGCCGATCCGATCCCGGCGAGGATCGTCGAGAATAGGAAGTATCCGGCGATGAAGAACAGAGAGACGTACACGAGGGTCAGAGGCTCGATATCGAGGTCCGCGGCGTTCGGGATCTGGTCGACGATCTGCGGTCCGATGATGGCGATCGAGGCAATCCACACGATCATCTGAATCAGCGAGGTCGTCCCCAGCGCTAGAATCTTCCCCGCCATCAAGGCGAGAGGGGAGACCGAGGTCAGCAAGACGTCGACCATCCGGTTCTCCTTTTCCTCGGAGACGCTCTGAAGGAGTGTGCCGGCGCCCATGAAGATGGACATCATTAGCAGGACGGTGAAGATGAAGGGGACCACGAACTGGTTGAACCCATTGTCGTCGTCCGGAGAGACGGAGCCGTCTTCGCCGACGTGGACTCGGACGTAATCGGCTCCCAAGATCACGCGGTCCAGCAGGCTCGGGTCGAGTCTGTCTGCGATCAGCGACACGGTCAGAAAGGTGGCAAACCAGTTGCGGTTGCCCCCGCCGGCGAATATTCCAGACCTTTGCGAGAGCCACTCGACGTCGCCGGCCACGAGGAAGTCTGCTGGTACGATGAAGAGATCCTCGATGTCGCCGGCCACGATGGCGTTGATCCCGCCCTCGCGGGTGTCGAACCGGGTGAGGTTCGGGAAGTCTACCTCTGAAAGCTCTCTGGACAGGTCCAGGTAGCCGATCAGCTTCGGCTGCGGCTCGCCATCGTTGTCTGTAAGCGACCGGATGATCGGCACGACTATCAGGAGGACTAAGAGTATAGCCGGTACTAGCCCGGTGATGATTAGCCAGATCGGGCGCCTTATGTAGCGTCGCAGCTCCTCCGAGAAGACAATTCGGGCTTCACCCACGGCTTCGCGCATCGCGCACCTCCTCGATGAATATCTCGTTCAGAGTGGGCAGCGCCACCTCGAATCGCTCCAGCGAAATCTGGGCGTCGAGGAACGAGCGAAGGATCGCCTGAGGCTCCCTGCTGGACTCCAGCTTGTATTCGAAGTGTCCGTTGACCGCGACTGGCTCCATCACCCCGGCCACTGGCTCGGGCCGGCGGTCGGCGGCGATCTTGACAGTGCGGGTCCCGCGGGATCGTTTCAGCTCCATGAGCGACCCGTAGAGCAACGTCGTCACGGCATCGATGAGCAACACGCGCTCGCATAGCTCTTCGACGTCAGACATGATGTGAGTGCTGAAGATGATGGTGGCACCACGGGCCTGCTCCTCGCGGATTATCTCCTTCATCAGCACGACGTTCAGTGGATCCAACCCCGAGAACGGCTCATCTAGGGATGCTCTGAATAAGTCCCGATGGCTTGTGGGATAGTAAAATAGGGCCAAGGCCTGAAGACGGGGGAGGAGAGGCAATGAACCAGCCGACGTTTGCGGACTTGGACTACGAGAGCAAGAAGCGAAAGACTCGCCGGGAGAAGTTCCTTGAGCGCATGGATGGACTGATCCCTTGGGAAGAGTTGGAAGAGCGCATTCGACCGTTCTATCCCAAGGCCGGTCGTGGTCGGCGGCCCTACGAGTTATCGGTGATGCTACGGATACACTGCGTGCAGTTGTTTTACAACCTGAGCGACCCTGGGATGGAGGACATGCTCTATGAGGTCGAATCGGTGAGGCGGTTCGTAGGGCTGAGACTGCCTGGGCCGCTGCCGGACGAGACGACGATTCTGAACTTCCGCCACCTGCTGGAAGAGCATGAGTTGGGCGCGGGTCTGTTCGAGGAGATCAACCGCTATCTGGAGTCCAAGGGTCTCCGTCTTCAGGAGGGGACGATAGTGGACGCGAGCATCATAGCGGCGCCCTCATCGACGAAGAATCGGGCTAAAGAGCGCGACCCAGAGATGCACCAGACGAAGAAGGGTAACGAGTGGCACTTCGGGATGAAGGTGCACATCGGTGTGGACTCGCAGACGGGAGTGGTGCACAGCATGACCACGACATCTGCGAACGTGCATGACCTGACTGAGTTGCCCCGGTTGCTGCACGGTGGGGAGTCTCAGGTGTGGGGAGATGCTGGGTATCAGGGAGTTGACAAGAGGCCGGGGAACCGGGGCTTGGACGTGGAGTGGCAGGTGGCGATGAGGCCCGGCCAGCGTCGGAAGCTGGAGCCTGGGAGCCCTGAGGCGGTGTCGGAGAGGCGCAAAGCGTCGGTCAGAGCTAAGGTGGAGCATCCGTTCCTGTACATCAAGCGGCACTTCGGCTACGCCAAGGTCCGCTACAGGGGGCTGTCCAAGAACACGCAGCGGCTGATGACGCTGCTGGGGTTTGCCAACTTGATGAGGGCCGAACAGTACCTGGCGGCGTGAGACCTTGTATAAGTGCGCCCAAAATCAGGGCTAAGGGCGGCGAAAGGCCCTGTCAGGGCCGGTTGTAGGCCGACAATAACCCTCACCACGGTGCCATGAGGCAATTTAACGCCCCCAAAACCACTCCGGTCAACTCGGCCCAGCCTGAAGCCGATTGTTCAGAGCATCCCTAGAATTATCAGGTCGGGACGGTGGAGCAGGGCGCCCGAGAACTGGATGAGCTGTGTCATTCCACGCGATAGGCCCTGGACCTTCGCGCCCGCGCTATCTGCAAGGCCGACCCGCTCCAGCATCTCCTCGGCTCGTCTCTCCGCAGCGTTGGCCTCCAGGCCTTTGAGCCGGCCCAGGTAGCGGAGCACGTCTAGCACCCGAGCGCGCTTGAACAGCCCGCGCTCCTCGGGCAGGTACCCGACTCGACTAAGCGCTCTCCGGGTTGGCATGCCGCCCAGGAGTGCAACCGAGCCCGAGTCCGGCCGGATGAGATCGAGCGCCATCCGCATAGTCGTCGTCTTACCGGAGCCGTTCGGTCCCAAGAATCCGAAGATCTCGCCGCGTTGAAGCTCGAAGGAAACGCCGTTCACGACTCGTCGGTCGCCGAACGTCTTGACCAGATCCCGCACTTCCAGGGCCGGACTCCCCGGCGAGTTCATCATTTGGCTGTCGATCTCGTTTCTCATTCGTCACCTGAGTTCGTTCGTTATCTGAGTTCGATTGTGCCGGTAACTATTCGGCCCGTCAACAGCTATAGGAACGAGATCATCTCGGCAATATGGCTGACCTGGAGGTCAGCCATATTGCCAAGGGGCGGCTTCTCTTCTTTTCGCCATTCCTCCCCTCCGCTACTTATGCTGGAGGGGAGGATGCACGATCCAGATCTTTTGGCTACGCGGGTTTGAATTTGGGCAGGGCGATCTTTTCGCTTATGTCTTCGAAGGTTACTTCGAGGGCCATCCCTATTTGCAGATTTTCCGGCGTCGGGTCGTCGATGACGATGTTGGTCGGCATACGTGGGCCTTCCTCAAGGTCAACGATTGCCACTACGTACGGCGCGTCCTGAGCGAATCCGGGGTGGGGCGCTCGATGGACGATGGCATAGGTGTGCAGGCTGGCCTTACCGCTTGCCTTGATCCACGAAGTGTCTTTGGAGAAGCAGCAGGGGGATATGTCCCTGGGATAGAAGTAAGCATTTCCGCAGCTATTGCAGTTCCTCAGCCATAGCTCGCCCTCTTTGGCTTTATTCCAATACTCGTCTGACTCTCCCTGCGGAACAGGAATCGGCTTGTTGTACTGTTGGGTCATTTTGTTCTCCTAAACCTGATGGTATTTCTAGGTTCTGTTAGGCTCTCTTAATCAGCAGCCAGGATTACGGTTCCGGTGGAGGACAGCGAACCGCCTGTGCCGTTCATAAGGGCGATCTTTGGGTCGTTAATCTGGCGTTCGCCAGCTTCGCCTCGAAGCTGCCTGACTGCCTCCAGAATCAGGAACATGCCATACATGCCCGAATGGGTGTAGGACAGGCCGCCTCCAGAGGTGTTCATCGCGAAGTCTCCGCCGGGCGCGGTGCGCTGGTTGGCCACGAAGTCGGCACCTTCTCCGGGCTTGCAGAACCCAAGGCTCTCCAGGGTTATCAACACGGTATAGGTAAAGGAGTCATAAATCATCGCCAGGTCTATGTCACTGTGAGTAACGCCTGCCATCTTCAAGGCGGCAGGGCCAGAATTCGTGGCATTTGTCTGCGTCAGATCAGGCATCTGGCTGATCAAGTTATGTGTGTGGCCTTCGGAAGCCCCCAAAATCCACACAGGCTTCTTCGCCAGGGAGCGCGCTCGTTCCGCGGTCGTAACTACTGCCGCGCCTCCTGCGTCCGTAACCAGACAGCAGTCAAATAGATGGAAGGGCCAGGCTATCCAGCGAGAGTTATGATAGTCATCGAATGTCATTTCATCTTTCATGTAAGCCTTGGGGTTTTTCGCGGCCCACTTGCGAGTGGCGACGGCTATCTCCGCCATGGCCTGCCGAGTGCGGTCTTCGCCATACTCATGCATGTAGCGACGGGCGGCCAACGCGTAGTTGATGGGCGCGCCGATGAAGCCATATGGACTCTCGAACTGCGAGCCTGGCTCGGCAGCATTTCCTCCGGCACGGCTGCGTGCGCTGCGACCAGCCTCTCCGTGTGTTATCAGGGCCACCTCACAGTAGCCTGCGTTGATGGCGGCAACGGCGTGACCGATGTGAATTATAAAAGACGACCCGCCTACTGAAGTGCTATCCGTATACCTGGGCTTGATGCCCATGTATTCCGCGGTGGTGAGGGTCGAGGAACCCGCCGCAAACACGCCATCGACGTCTTTGACCGACAGCCCCGCGTCCGCGAGCGCATTGTAGCCCGCCTCTGCGTGATGCTGAAGATTCGACTTGTTCTCTACCCTGCCTATCTCGTCGGACTCATCTACCCCGACGATAGCGCATGTCCTGGACAAATCTGCCATATCGGACTGGACCTCCTTCCTTAAAATAAAATTCCAATATCTGGCAAGCGTTTGAGACGCGATTGAGATGGGATGCCAGCGCCTCAAGGCCGCGGTTAGGATATACCCTTTGCGGTCTCCAAGGCAAGAGGAAGGCCCTGACCTGAGCCAGGGCCTTCCTTGCTACGGGTTCGCCGGACTCAGAGAGTTACTGGCCCATGCTCGGCTTGATTGCGGACAGAGACTCCTGTATCTCTCCCGCCGAAAGCGAGCCACCTGCTCTTGGGCTACCAGTATCGAAGATCGCAATGTCGCCACAACCAAGTCCCATGTCAGGAGTGGACAGGGCGGTCAGGATTGCGACACGTCCGAATGGCGGCAAGGGGGGTATCGGGATGCTGATCTCGAACGGCCTCTCCTCTGGAATAGGGGGAATCGGCAATTGCCATAGAGGGAAAATTCCAAAATCGTGAATGACGATCCAAGTCTCCCACCAGACATCTTGCCACGGGTCCCAAAGGACGAAGTTCCAGTTGGACCCTCCATCCGTCCGAGGAACGATCTCCAGGGATATATCACAAATCGGACGAGGAATAGGCTCGACGCGCAGATGGTCCCAGGCGTTCCAGGGATTGAACTGTCCTGTCGTGGGGTCAATGTCTGTCGAAAGGGTGTCGCCCATCCACGACTCGTCCAATCGGATTGCTACGACCTTGGTGATGTCGAAGGGACCGACTTCGAAGGAGTTTGTGAACGGGGGCTGAGCAGCTGATATGGACGGGTCGATCCAGGCGTTGGCCCAGAAGGGCGCCGGGCCGAAGATGAACCACCCTCGCGAGTTGCCGTTCACGTCGATAAGTTCAAGCGACACATCCCACACGTCGACCGGAAGTATGGAGAAGTGGATCATCATGCCGCGCAGGTCCACGCCCTCTTTTGGATACACCAGGTCCCACGCCCCGATGCCTAGGAAGTTTCCAGGCAGGACACTAGGGTCGAGCCACGACATTACCATCGCCGTATGGCTTTCACGACGACCGTCGACTACGTCCGGAACGTCGGGCGACAGTCTAGGTTGTGTTGACATTTCATCTGAGCCATATGAGAGCACCGACGAAGTTCAAGAATCCCAGGAAACGCGATGACAGCTTGTCAAAGCGAGAGAAGATATGCCGGTAGTGCTTGATCTTGTTGATGAAACACTCCACAAGGTGGCGCTCTCGGTAAAGGTAATCATCATACTCTCGTGGCGTCTTTCGATTTGACCGAGGTGGAATCACAGGTAACGCGCCCCTGCCCAGGATGCATTGGAGAAAATCCATCGAATCGTATCCCTTATCAGCAATCACATGCTCGGTTTCGAAATCAGCTATCAATGCCTGTGCCTGGGTGATGTCGTGACGTTGACCTGCTGTGAGCTCAAAGCGCAACGGGTTGCCCAATCCATCCACGCTCACGTGGATCTTGGTACTGAACCCGCCTCGGCTCCGGCCAAGAGCTTGGGCCGATTGGCCACCGTTTTTTTGGAGGCTCCAGCAGCACAGGGATGAGCGCGAACCACAGTGCTATCACAGTGCTATCAATGATGACATGCTCCATATCGGGGTCTTGCACAAAATGCTGATGCATTCGTTCCCATACACCCTTTTCACACCAGCGTGCGAAGCGCTTATATACGCTGTTCCAGTGACCGTAGTGCTCAGGCAGCAGTCTCCAAGGAGCACCACTTCGTGCCATCCACAGGATGGCCTCGACGTAGCGCCTGCAATCGTCCTCCTCTCCAACGTAGAGGTCTGGGCATGAGCGCAGAAATTCAAGGATTTTCGACCATTGTTCATTACGTAATTCAGTCGTTGACATGTATCCATTATGCACCAAATGTCAACACAACCTAGTGATCCAACATCATTGAAATGAATACCATGATAGTCATTGTTCCTCTTGGGGGTTCAATCGTAACGTTGAACCGAGGAGGAACCATGATGTCTACCAAGAAGTACCGTATCAGACTGACTACCGACGAACAACAGGAACTCAACGCCTTGGTCTCACGCGGTCGGGCTGCGGCGTACAAACAGACCCATGCGCGCATTCTGCTGATGAGCGATGAGTCACGCTCGGACGGGGGAATGAAGGACGCGGACATCACCAGCGCGCTCGGTGTGGGACAGTCAACGGTCGAGCGAATACGCAAGCGCTGTGTGGAGGAGGGGGTCGAGTCTGCGCTGAATCGCAAAAAGCAACTGCGTCGGCGTCAAAAGAGACTGGACGGCGAAGGTGAAGCACGGTTGATAGCGATGGCCTGCGGGGAACCGCCGGAGGGGCGTGCCAGTTGGACCCTGAAGCTGTTGGCTGACCAGTTGGTCGAGTGTGAGATAGTCGGGACCATTAGCACCGAGACGGTTCGCCAGGCGCTTAAAAAAAAACGAACTGAAGCCGTGGCTGAAGCAGGGTTGGTACATCCCGCCCGGTCAGAGCGCGGAGTTTGTGTGCGCGATGGAAGACGTGATGGAAGACGTACTGGAGGTCTACCAACGGCCGTACGATGGGAATGAGGTTCTGGTGTGCATGGATGAGACGAGCAAACAGCAAGTCAAGGAGACGCGAGTGCCGCGTCCCGCAGCGCCCGGCTTATCGGCGGCATACGACTACGAATACGAGCGCAATGGAGTGAGCAGCCTGTTCATGCTGTTTGCACCGTTGGACGGATGGCGCCGAGTCGAGGTCAGAGAGCGTCGCACGAAGGTGGACTGGGCGCATGTGATAAAGAAACTGGTCGACGAGGACTACCCTGACAGAGACCGGATCGTGCTGGTAATGGACAATCTCAACACTCACAAGCTGTCCTCGCTATACGAGGCATTCGAGCCTGCTGAGGCGAGGCGTATAGCTGAGCGACTGGAGATACACTACACTCCCAAACACGGGAGTTGGTTGAATATGGCGGAGATAGAGATCGGTGTGCTGGCTCGACAGTGCCTGGACCGACGGATTGCCAATCAAGACATCCTGCGCGGCGAGGTCAATGCTTGGCAGAATCAACGCAACCGGGATGTGATACGAGTGGATTGGCGCTTCACTACCGAGGATGCGCGCATCAAGCTAAAGTCACTCTACCCATCAATACAAAAACGTTGAACCACTAGTGGTCCAACATCATTGAAATGAATACCATGATAGTCATTGTTCCTCTTGGGGGTTCAATCGTAACGTTGAACCGAGGAGGAACCATGATGTCTACCAAGAAGTACCGTATCAGACTGACTACCGACGAACAACAGGAACTCAACGCCTTGGTCTCACGCGGTCGGGCTGCGGCGTACAAACAGACCCATGCGCGCATTCTGCTGATGAGCGATGAGTCACGCTCGGACGGGGGAATGAAGGACGCGGACATCACCAGCGCGCTCGGTGTGGGACAGTCAACGGTCGAGCGAATACGCAAGCGCTGTGTGGAGGAGGGGGTCGAGTCTGCGCTGAATCGCAAAAAGCAACTGCGTCGGCGTCAAAAGAGACTGGACGGCGAAGGTGAAGCACGGTTGATAGCGATGGCCTGCGGGGAACCGCCGGAGGGGCGTGCCAGTTGGACCCTGAAGCTGTTGGCTGACCAGTTGGTCGAGTGTGAGATAGTCGGGACCATTAGCACCGAGACGGTTCGCCAGGCGCTTAAAAAAAAACGAACTGAAGCCGTGGCTGAAGCAGAGTTGGTGCATCCCGCCCGGTCAGAGCGCGGAGTTTGTGTGCGCGATGGAAGACGTGATGGAAGACGTACTGGAGGTCTACCAACGGCCGTACGATGGGAATGAGGTTCTGGTGTGCATGGATGAGACGAGCAAACAGCAAGTCAAGGAGACGCGAGTGCCGCGTCCCGCAGCGCCCGGCTTATCGGCGGCATACGACTACGAATACGAGCGCAATGGAGTGAGCAGCCTGTTCATGCTGTTTGCACCGTTGGACGGATGGCGCCGAGTCGAGGTCAGAGAGCGTCGCACGAAGGTGGACTGGGCGCATGTGATAAAGAAACTGGTCGACGAGGACTACCCTGACAGAGACCGGATCGTGCTGGTAATGGACAATCTCAACACTCACAAGCTGTCCTCGCTATACGAGGCATTCGAGCCTGCTGAGGCGAGGCGTATAGCTGAGCGACTGGAGATACACTACACTCCCAAACACGGGAGTTGGTTGAATATGGCGGAGATAGAGATCGGTGTGCTGGCTCGACAGTGCCTGGACCGACGGATTGCCAATCAAGACATCCTGCGCGGCGAGGTCAATGCTTGGCAGAATCAACGCAACCGGGATGTGATACGAGTGGATTGGCGCTTCACTACCGAGGATGCGCGCATCAAGCTAAAGTCACTCTACCCATCAATACAAAAACGTTGAACCACTAGTGTCTACCAGCTTAAACCCTTTGAGGTCGGGGTCTTGGCTACCTGCTCGTCGTAGAACATCTTCGCCGCGCCGGTCATGCCGTCATCCGCGCCGACTGGCTTGATCATTCCATTCCTCATGGCGTCCGCCCAGGGCATACCATCCTCACCAATGCGGACTTCGGGGCCATTGCCGTTCGGCCCCTCGGCAAAGACCTGCGCATCTGTCTGGCCCGCGAAAAACCGCTCGCGAGCACGGCTACGATTATTGAGCTTTTAAAGAAACGAGTTTCTCATTTTTCTGCTCCTCCTTGGATTCCAGAGTCGTCTTCTTTAGACTACCGAAGCATCCTTCAAAGGTCGGCAATACCCCCTTTCTGACTAATCGGGGCAGAATCGTCTAGGGATACTCTGAACAAGTAGTAGCATAGAGAATAGCACTGTGTTCGGGGAGATAATTGATGGACCAGCCAACATTTGCGGACTTGGAATACGAGAGCAAGAAGCGCAAGACCCGCCGGGAGATATTCCTGGAGCGCATGGATGCTCTGATCCCGTGGGAACAGATGGAAGAGCGCATCCGTCCGTTCTATCCCAAGGCGGGCCGAGGCCGTCGACCATATGAGTTGTCGGCGATGGTGCGGATACACTGCGTGCAGTTGTTCTACAACTTGAGCGATCCTGGTATGGAGGACATGCTCTACGAGGTCGAGTCGGTGAGACGGTTCGTAGGGTTGAAGCTGTCGGGCCCGCTGCCGGACGAGACGACGATTCTGAACTTCCGCCATCTGCTGGAAGAGCATGAGTTGGGGCAGAGTCTGTTCGAGGAGATAAACCGTCATCTGGAGTCCCAGGGACTGCGGCTTCGGGAGGGGACGATCGTGGACGCGAGCATCATAGAGGCGCCGTCATCGACGAAGAATCGTGCGGGTGAGCGAGACCCTGAGATGCACCAGACGAAGAAGGGGAACGAGTGGCGCTTCGGGATGAAAGTACACGTAGGCGCTGACGCTGAGACGGGAGTGGTACACAGCATGACTACGACGCCAGCTAACGTGCATGATGTGACAGAAGCGCACCGATTGCTGCACGGTGGAGAGAAACGAGTGTGGGGGGATGCGGGGTATCAGGGAGTGGACAAGCGGTTGGAGAATCGAGAGTTGGATGTGGAGTGGCGAGTGGCGATGAGGCCCGGCCGGCGACGGCACCTGGAGCCTGGCAGCCACGAGGCGTTGGCGGAGAAGCGCAAAGCGTCGGTCAGAGCGAAAGTGGAGCATCCGTTCCTGTACGTGAAGCGGCGCTTTGGCTACGCCAAGGTGCGCTACCGAGGGTTGGCTAAGAACGCGCAACGGCTGGCATTGCTACTGGGGCTGGCCAACTTGATGACGGCAGAGCGCCGTCTGGCGGCATGAGAGGGGCGCAGTGAGCAAATCACGGCCGGGGAGCCGCGATGGCTCCGAAAAGCCGCTTCGAGGCCACAACAGACACGGTCTGAACGCCTCAACCACGACCTGGAACGTCACAAAGATGCCTGAACATCTCCAAAGAACGGAACCACTCTGCCCATCCACGCTTGCGCTGAGTTGTTCAGAGGTTCCCTAATAAAAGGGGTTAGAATCTGGACATTCTCTGGAGGAGGATGACCTAATGTCTAAGCCCCTTGTAAGCGATGAATTCTGGGAACTGGTGCAACCTTTACTGCCGCCACAACCACCGAAGCCGAAAGGAGGAAGGCCCAGGATACCTGACAGACAGGTCCTAAGTGGGATACTGTTCGTGCTAAAGACAGGCATTGGCTGGGAAGACCTACCCAAGGAGATGGACTGTGGCAGTGGGATGACCTGCTGGAGGCGCCTCAGAGATTGGCACCAGTCGGGAGTCTGGGAGCGCATCCACTTGGTATGCCTTGAGCGCCTGCAAGCAGCTGAGCGCATAGACTGGACTCGCGCAGTGCTGGACAGTGCTTCAGTGCGAGCAGTTTTTGGGGGCAGAAAACAGGCCCCAACCCCACGGACAGGGCGAAGGCGGGTAGCAAGCATCATATCATAACCGATGCCCAGGGCATTCCACTGGCGGTCAGGTTGACTGGCGCGAACGCTCACGATGTCACCCAAGCCCTTGAGTTGGTGGATGCCATACCTGCTGTCAAGGGCAAGCGAGGCAGGCCTCGCAAGCGTCCTCTTCAGGCGCAGGGAGACAGAGGGTATGACTCTGAGCCTGTTCGCAAGGAGTTGAAGAAGCGACATATCTGGCCGCTGCTGGCCAAGCGAGGTGAGCCGCATGGCAGCGGGTTGGGTGTGCATAGATGGGTGGTTGAGAGAAGCCTGAGTTGGCTTCATCAGTTCCGACGCTTACGGGTTCGATATGAGCGCAGGGCAGACATACATGAGGCTTTCTTGGCCATAGGTTGTGCCATCATCTGCTCTCGCTTTCTGTTCCAATAATGGTTTTGTTAGACGCTCTAAGTGTTCGTCATGCAAATGACGTGTTTGCCTTCAACGTGCAACTTCACGAGCACAACTTCATTCCCGCCGACGGCCTATACATCTGGTTGGACAACCCCTCGGACCCCACCGCAGTGCATCCAGTGGCGAATGACGGAGGTGAAGCGCTCACTATTCGAGATGTCTATGAGAGCAAACAAAAGATGGAATACTTCGCCATGATGTCACTCTGCAATGACTTGCTCTCGAATACCAGCCTCACCCATAACGACTTGAAGTGTCGGTATGAGCCTCTAGGCAGCAACACCTTTCCTGACTTTGAGTTGGTCGTTCGTGATCAGGAATGGGCCGTTGAAGTCACTCGCATAGAATCAGGTATGGTCGGCTATCTCCGGGTATCCCCGCAGCTAGAGAAACACAGGTTTGACAGAGCTGCCGGGAACCAAGTTACTGACTGCCGGATAATTGCGGCTTTGACGAAGGCGTTAGCGGACAAGACTAAACGGCGCAATGACTGTTCAGACTATGCTCTTGCCTGTCTCCTATTGGTAGATGTCGTGGATTCGGTAGACCCCGATTCCGCCGCCATCTGGGGTGGAATCGACCTCTCCGCTTTTGACGTCGTCGCGTTAGTGCAAATGGATGGCGGGGTGTGCTTCATCAAAGGTGCTCATGCCTTTGATTCTGATTCGTAAACCCCGACGAGATTGGAGGTCCACATGCCCCCGAAGTACGAATACAAATGCTGCGAGTGTCAGGAGCGTCACCCTCGTCGAGCATTCATTTCTCACGCAGCGAAAGACAAGGAAATCGCTAAAGAGGCCGCTAGAGTGTGTTGCGCCGCTCAAGTCACTCCATACTTGTTCGAGAATAGCGCCGAATTCTCTCGACCCGCGATTGACAACGCCAGAACAATCGCCACAGAGATAAACAACAGCGACATCTTCTTGGTTGTGCTGAGTCCGTCCATGTCGGAGGCATTTTGGACTCAGGCTTGGATAGGCTTCGAGATTGGCGTTTTCATAGGTGCTGCTTTGGCATCTGGAGGGACGAGCAACAATTTCACCAGCAGAATAATCGTCCTACAGGACATCCAACAGGATATTAAGGTCTCAGTGCCGCGAGTAGACGTTCTCTTCCTTTTTGACTTTAGTCAAGCCTGGGATGATATCCAGGACCTACTTGTGTTTATATCAGCCTATATGTCTGAATCCAACAGCGGGGTCTTCCAACGTGGGAACAAGTTGAGAGAACGGATGATGACGGGGAGGGCCACCTGTGAGAATGAATCCTGCAAAGGCGATTATGACGTGGTGATGCCCACCAAGGATGCAAGACTACTGGAGTTCAAAGTATGGTGCAATGACATAAGGCTTCGGAGATTGCGGTGGATGGAGAAAGGTCTTGAGGCCGAATGTACTCTTAAGTGCCCGTCGTGTGGTCAGAAGGTCTACTTCGGACTCTCCCGGTCACTGTAGTAGGTGGAAGATGCGTCTAGTAGGATAACTGGGATTGCAAAGGCAGCTACCGCATATCGCTTTGACCTGACTTCGGCCCGGAGGGTATAATGCGAAGCAGAAGTTGACCCGGCGGTGCGCTAACACCCCGGGCCGTGGCGCCACCTGCAGGAACAGGTGATGCGAATAGATTGTACTACTCGCAGACCCGCTCCCGACAGGAGGCGGGTCTTTTTGATTTTAGAGGAATCGAGAGAGGAGGAGTCATGGCGAGAATCACCGATAGGAAGACGGAGGCGAACCGGGCGGCCATCTACGCCCGCGTCTCGGACAAGAGCCAGGACGGGGAGGACAAGACCTCCATCGCCGAGCAGACGGGCGACATGGAAGCCTACTGCGAGAGCAAGGGACTGACCATCACCGCCCGCTACCAGGAGGTGGGCAGGGGCTGGTCGAAGAAGCGACCCGAGTTCCAGCGGATGCTGGCAGACGCCAGAAAGGGACGCTTCGATACTATCGTTTGCTGGAAGGCCGACCGCCTCAGCAGGGGCATGTACCCCGCCGCCGCTCTTATGGAGGTCGTCGAGGCCCACCAGATTCGGCTGGAAGCCGTGTTGGACGCCATCGACATGAAGACCTTCGGACTCATGGCGGCCATCGGCAAGATCGAGCTGGACAACTTCCGGGAGCGGTCCACTATGGGCAAGCGTGGGACGGCCAAGCAGGGACGGGTGCCCACCGGCGGCGTCCCCTACGGATACCGCATCGGGGACGACGGCAGGTTCGAGGTGGTTGAGGAGCAGGCGGAGGTCGTCCGCCGCATCTTCCGCATGTACGTCGATGAGCGGATGGGGTCCTACTCGATTGCCGTGCGTCTGACCGACGAGGGGGTCCCCACGCAATCCGGCAAGATGCTATGGCTTCAGTCCCGCGTGCACCACATCCTGGGGAATGCCACCTACACGGGCACCTGGGTCTACGGAAGGTACCGCCACGTCTCTACCGAGGACGGTATGAAGGTCTACGACCAGCCCAAAGACACCTGGATTGAGATTCCGGTCCCGCAGGTGGTCGACGATGAGACCTGGAAACGGGCGCAGAAGTTGAAGAAGCAGCGGGGCACGAAAGCCAAGAGGAATACGAAGGTGGTCTACCTGTTGCAGCACCTTCTGAAATGCGGCGAGTGCGGCCGCAACTTCCATGCGAGGGCGAGTTGGACAACCACCAGCGTTCGCAAGGGCAAGGCTTACACCTACGACCTGACCACTCCCCGCCGCTACTACATGTGCAACGGGATGCAGAGTATGCGCCTGCGCTGCCGGGAGAAGCCCTACATCCGGGCGGAGCAGTTGGAGGAGCCGATATGGCGCGAGGTGAAGCGGGTACTCCAGAACCCCGATCTGATCGTCGCCGGTATCGCCGACCTCGATTCTCAGGATGGCGTCGGAATGGAGGAGGAGATCGCCCAAGCCGAGCGAGACCTGCGAAGCATCCAGATGGAAGAGGACCGCGCCATCAGGCTGTTCGTGTCGGGGAAGATCACCGAGGCCCAGCTCGACCTCCAGCGTAGGTTCATCACCGAGCGGCTTGAGAGCGCCAGGGCGAAGCTGGACGATTATCTGGTTCAGGAGATGAGTGGAGCTGAAAAGCGGCGACTGATGGAGGAGGTTCTAACCTGGGCGAGAGAGTTCGGCCAGGGCCTGGACGAGGTGACCCCCGAGGAACGTCACGATTATCTCCAGATGATCGTGGAAGAGGTCATCATCGACAGGGACAACAACGTGGACATCACGCTGGCTTTACCCATCGACGATGATTCCTCAGACCCTGATTCTCCCGACCCTGAGTCCCCTGACCCTGAGTGCGTGTCAATTGGTTCACAAGAATCTTCACCTTGAGGATCAAGCTCGTACTCTAACTACAGGGGCTATCGAACGTGTTCTGATCGCTGACTGCTTCGGGGTGACGAGCGTATGGCGATCTGATATACCATTCGAGAGTACTAGGTTGTGTTGACATTTCATCTGAGCCATATGAGAGCACCGACGAAGTTCAAGAATCCCAGGAAACGCGATGACAGCTTGTCAAAGCGAGAGAAGATATGCCGGTAGTGCTTGATCTTGTTGATGAAACACTCCACAAGGTGGCGCTCTCGGTAAAGGTACTCATCATACTCTCGTGGCGTCTTTCGATTTGACCGAGGTGGAATCACAGGTAACGCGCCCCTGCCCAGGATGCATTGGAGAAAATCCATCGAATCGTATCCCTTATCAGCAATCACATGCTCGGTTTCGAAATCAGCTATCAATGCCTGTGCCTGGGTGATGTCGTGACGTTGACCTGCTGTGAGCTCAAAGCGCAACGGGTTGCCCAATCCATCCACGCTCACGTGGATCTTGGTACTGAACCCGCCTCGGCTCCGGCCAAGAGCTTGGGCCGATTGGCCACCGTTTTTTTGGAGGCTCCAGCAGCACAGGGATGAGCGCGAACCACAGTGCTATCACAGTGCTATCACAGTGCTATCAATGATGACATGCTCCATATCGGGGTCTTGCACAAAATGCTGATGCATTCGTTCCCATACACCCTTTTCACACCAGCGTGCGAAGCGCTTATATACGCTGTTCCAGTGACCGTAGTGCTCAGGCAGCAGTCTCCAAGGAGCACCACTTCGTGCCATCCACAGGATGGCCTCGACGTAGCGCCTGCAATCGTCCTCCTCTCCAACGTAGAGGTCTGGGCATGAGCGCAGAAATTCAAGGATTTTCGACCATTGTTCATTGCGTAATTCAGTCGTTGACATGTATCCATTATGCACCAAATGTCAACACAACCTAGGTTGATGGTCCAGCCTGCACTTCCTCCGAGTCGCCATCACTTGTCTGTCGCAGGAAGAAACGGTGAGCGTGGTGGATCTGGCAGAGCCGGCGTTCAGCAAGAGTAGCCTTGAGGGTATAGCAGTCGATTCCACGGGGTGGACGGTGTGACGATGGAGAAGGCGAGATACAGAGGGAGGACTCGGGCTGCCGTGCTGTCCGTCGTATTGCTACTTGCAGCGGCTATCGTCGGTTGCGGATGCGCTCGTTTCGGAGACTCAGATGAGGCTTCAACCCCAGCTGGCATTCGTGACTTCACCGTTCCTCCAGTTCGTGCCGGATGGGTCTTGATCTTGAGGGACGGAGATCTGCGCCTGTTGGCCGGGCATTGGGAACGGCAGGTGACCAAGACGGGCGACTATTGGACGGGAGCACTGACAAGAGACGGAAGCGTGATCGGCCTGCGGCGGATGGACGGTGGACGTTCCAAGCTCGTGCGACTGAAGATCGACGAGAGCATGATCACCCAGACTGCCGAGTTTGAAGTGAACCTGGACCTCCCCGACGGTGGGCCTAGGCACGGCTATCTTGTGGCTTCCCCAGACGCCGAACATGTCCTCGTAGGCAATTTGCTCATTGGACTGAACAATGCGCGGCGCACAGAGCTGGTGCCCAGTGGTTGCTGCGACGTCTGGTCCCCGGACGGCAGCCATATTGCCTACCTCGTTCCGGGCGACGATTGGGACCCAGAGTCCCCTGCCGAGAGCCGTTTCGACCTCTGGGTGGCGGAAGTTGCGGGCGAAGCCGCTCCCCGGCGTCTCGCGACCGGCCTTATGGACTGGTTCGACATGTACGGGCGCTATGCGGAGAGCATTTCTTGGTCAATGGACGGCAAGAGGATACTTGCGCTTTCGGCCAGGGACATAGAGAGGATCGAGAAAAGAGGACCCGGGTACACTATGTCTGGGCCAGTGAACAACCGACTCGTGTCGGTGGACCTGAAGACGGGCGAAGAGCTTGAGCTGGCGAACTCAATCGACCTGCATCGGCGGCTGAGGAGAGAGGCCGACACACTGGCGGAGCAAGTAGTCGTTTCGGCGGCGGCCACGCCCAGCGACGACGGGGCGGCTGCGTTCTTGGTAATGGATTATGAACGAGTCTACGGGATAGGCCTGCTGGGTGCTGACCATCGGCTGGACCAGTTGAAAGTTGAGGTCTTGCCGGGGCGGAGCGCGGTTAGGATGGGAGCGCCCGTCTGGTCTCCAAACGGAGCTCGATTGGCTTACTTTGGCTGGGATATGAGAGCTAGGATGCCCTTCATTGACATCCTCCACGTGGGAACTGGCGGGATCGACAGGGTCTGGGAGTCGACGGAGTACCGGAAGCCCGGCCACTGGGATTTGTCACCAGACGGCGAGTGGGCCTGGATTGTCGTGTCTACGTATCACGCTGACGACCCAAGAACTACGCGCGACCTAAGTATGGTGGCCAGCGTGTATCAACCAGGGCACGTCGAGTCCATACCTGGCATCATCCTCGACTGGTGCTGCACCAATCGGAAGAACTGACGCTTGCTCGTCATTGCCGGAGATCGTAGTACACGCACTTGTGAGGCGTCAGTTGGCCGTGTGTCCTGGCTCAAGGCAACACTATAGCCCCCGCCCATCTCCCGTAACTGCGGGTGAAGCTGTACCCACCAAACTACATAAAATCAAGAACCTTCACCTTGAGGTTCGTTCTGGATCTGTAGGCGAGGATGCCTCCGTAGACTCTCAAGCCCCCCCCGCCGTCCAAGGGGTATTGGCGTGCTCTAAGACAGCACGGGTGCCTTGTCTGGCTGTAGCGACCCGGCGAGGACAATCCCGCTACCGAACCCGAAGTGTCCCCCTTGGTCCGTGGCGTCGGGGCAGTTGCTTCTCTAGAGGTCACGTGGGACTTCAACCCGCGCTTCCGGAGTTCGGAGTTCGATCTTCCGGCGAAGTCAAGCCGTAGTGTGGTAACATCTTGTGTATCCCTTACGTAAGGCGTTACAATGATTCGGAGTTTCAAGGACCGGAGAACCGAGCAGTTCTTTAAGGGTAGGCTGGTGCGAGCCTTCCATGGCTTCGCGGATCAGGCAACGCGGCGACTCACAGTATTGGACAACGCGGCGTCCTTGCAAGATCTGGCTGCATTGCCCAGCAACAGGCTGGAGGCTCTCTACGGCGGCCGAACGGGCCAGTACAGCATCCGGATCAATCGCCGGTGGCGAATATGCTTCCGCTGGGAAGACGACGGACCGTACAACGTGGAAGTCGTGGACTACCACTGATGAGGAGTTTGGATATGATTCTGAGCAATGGGATGAGGCCGGTGCACCCTGGCGAGATACTGGGTGAGGAGCTTGAGGAGCTTGGGCTGTCGGCGAACGCGCTGGCCAAGGCTCTCGATGTACCCACGAATCGAGTCACGGCAATCCTGAAGGGGCAGCGCGGGATAACGGCTGACACCGCTCTACGTCTTTCCTGCTACTTCGGCACCACACCCCAACTGTGGCAGAACCTCCAGAAGGCCTTCGAGCTGCGCGTGGCGGAGATCGAATCTGGGACCCATATCAAGGCACGGGTGCGACCACGAGAGACGACCCAGGTGGGTGGGGTATGAGTCGGCGGCCGACCGATAAGAGCCTACTGCTACGGGATAGAACGCCCAATTCCTATGCACATTGATACGAGCGACCCCAGGTATCGCAATGCCGCCTCCGAGATACTGCGGCGGCATGATAACTTCGAGCCCGAGGCCAACATCACCAGCGCGGTGCGGGACTTTCTCATCCTCACCGGCCTGGCCCGCAGCGAAGAGATGGTCGAGGAGAACCCTCCCTCGGAAGCTTCCCGCCGCGCTGTTGATCTGACCGCGCTGGACACCTTCATCGAGTTCAAGCGTAGGGTTGGCACCGCCCCAGGGGGGGAACCTGATCCAGAGAACGTCAAGCAACTTGACGACTACCTAACCCAATCGGCGTCACAGGGCCGAGTCAGGATGGGTGTTCTAACCGACAGTAGGCGGTGGCTCCTGCGCTGGCCCGGAGCAGGCGAGGTGCGTTTGACTCGCCCGTATGCCTTCATTCTGGAGGAACCGGATGGGTGGTTTCCCCTCTACGAGTGGCTGAGGGATTCGGCCCTGGTATCCCTGGAGGGAGTCAGTCCCGGTAGGGAGGGAATCGCTGAGCACTTCGGGCCGGGCAGCCCCTCCTACCAGCGGGACATCGCCGCCCTGAAAGCCCTCTACGAAGAGAACGCCGAGCTAGAGACCATCCGGGTCAAGCGGCGGTTGTGGTACGACCTGCTTCGCACCGCCTTGGGCGAAATCGCCTACACCACGGAGGGGATGAGTGCCGAGGCGCAAGCCCGACTGGCTGCGGTTGGGATCGGCGCGGAGGAGATGGACGATCTGTTCGTCCGCCACACCTACCTGAGCGCTGTCATCGGCATGGTGGTGCAGGCTTCATTCGGCATCGACATCCGCCGCCTGGCCGAGACCGACTCCGCAGACTTGCTTCAAGGCCGAGCGTTGCACTGTGCCACCGGGTTGCAGGGAGTGCTGGAGTCGGACTTCTTCGCCTGGCCCAACGAAGTCGGCGGGGAGCCGCTGCTGCAAACCCTAGCCCGTCGATTGGCCAGATTCGACTGGGCGGAGGCCCCGCTGGACACTGCGGCGACGCTCTACGAGTCGGTTATCCCGCCGGAGGAGCGGCGGCAGTTGGGGGAGTACTACACCCCTGCATGGCTGGCCCGCGCCATGATACGTGAGTTGGTGGACGAACCGCTGAAACAACGCGTGCTGGACCCGGCCTGCGGCTCCGGGACCTTCGTGGCCGAGGCGGTGACCCATTTCCTAGCCGCCGCCAGAGCAGCCAGCTGGGAACCAAGGGAGGTCCTTAATCGGCTGCGAGAGGCGGTGACGGGCATCGACGTTCACCCAGTAGCAGTGCACCTTGCCCGGGCCGCCTGGACCCTGGCCGCTCGTCCGGCCATCAGTGCCGCTAGCGCCGCCGGGCACGACGCATCCCTGTCCATCCCGGTCTACCTGGGGGACGCCCTGCAACTACGCTTCCGCACGGGTGACATGTTCGCCGAGCACAACATAACGGTCCAAGTAGAGGATGAGGAGAACACCGAGTTGGTCTTCCCCACCAGCCTGGTGGAGCGGGCCGAGACTTTCGACGCCTTGATGGGGGATGTTTCGGCCTCAATCGAGCGGGGAGACGACCCGTTTCTAGCCCTGGATGACAACGGGATCAAAGACTCCGCCGAGCGCCAAGTCATCGGAAACACCATAGCCGCGATGCAACGGCTCCACGACAAGGGACGCAATCACATCTGGGCCTACTACGCCCGGAACATGGTGCGCCCCGTGGTGCTGTCGCGCTCCAAGGTCGATGTGGTAATCGGCAACCCACCCTGGATCAACTACAACCGGACTGCAGACATCCTGCGGGACGAGCTGCTGAACCTGAGCCGGAACACCTATGGCATCTGGGCTGGGAGACACTATGCCACACAGCAGGACGTGGCCGGGCTGTTCTTTGCCCGCAGCGTCGACCTGTATCTGAAGGACGGGGGGCTTATCGGCTTTGTTCTGCCCCACAGCGCAATTCAGGGCGGGCAATACTCCAAGTGGCGTAGCGGTCGGTGGCGGGCGCGAAAGACAGGACCGAGCGTTCAGGTGGACTTCACTCTCAAACCTGCCTGGGACTTGGAACAGCTCAAGCCTAACAGCTTTTTCCCATTACCCGCCTCGGTGGTCTTCGCCCGCAAGCTCTCTCAGGACGTTCCCGGTAAACCTCTGGGCGGCACAATAGAACGTTGGCGAGGCAGCGCAGGTGCCAATGACGTGCGGCGGGAACAAGATAGCATCACCATTCGAGGCACGGATGGCAACTCACCCTATGCAGCACTAGCTCGGAACGGGGCCACGATATTCCCAAGGGTGTTGTTCTTCGTTGACGAGACGAGCAACACTGCCATCGTACAGGCGGCACCGACGGTCACGGTCAATCCGCGCCGAGGCAGTCAGGACAAGGCTCCCTGGAAGGATTTGGACCTTACCGCTATCACCGCCCAGACGGTGGAGAAGCGGCACCTGTTCTATGTACATCTGGGGGAAACCATCGCCCCCTACGTCACCCTGGAGCCTCTGAAAGCGCTACTACCGATGAAACAGGGCGACGCCACCTTACCTGCCGATGACGACGGCACGGGCGGTGTTCGGTTAGGTGGGTTGGAACGGCGGATGAGGGAGCGCTGGCAGACGATCAGCCGTCTATGGGATAAGAATAAGGCACTGGCCAACGACCTAAACCTACTCAGTCAACTGGACTACATGGGTAAGCTAACTTCCCAATTGGAATGGCAGCATGACGCGGGAGACAGTGCGTTTCGAGTCGTGTACACGAAGTCAGGTGAGCCAACGGCGGCTATCTCGCATGAAAGAAATGACTTGGTAGAGAACGTACTGTTCTGGGTTCCCTGCAAAAGCATTGAAGAAGCCAACTACCTGCTGGCCATCATCAACAGCGCAGCTCTTAGGGAAGCAGTCAAACCATTGATGACCAAGGGCCAGTTCGGGGCGCGGGACCTACACAAGCATCTGTGGAAGCTGGCCATCCCGGAGTTCGATCCGACGCAGGCGTTGCATGTCGCCATTGCCGAGGCTGGAGCGACCGCGGCGGTTGAGGCAAAGAGGAAATTGGAGGAACTCCGCGAGAAGAGTGGAGACAAGCTAACCGTAGCCATCGTGCGCCGAGAGTTGCGGACATGGCTGCACACGTCGAACGAGGGGATGGCAGTGGAGAACACTGTCGGCCAGTTGCTGGCAGGCGGCTAGCAGCAGCTAACTCACTTCCGGCGCAGCTTCAAGGGAAATTCCATCCGTATATCTGTGCGTCCCATGCACTGGTGCTGACACGTGACGGCTGCCTACCGCGCAACTCCTTTGCTAGGCTGGACATATGGCACTCTCCGAACGACAGCTGCTCGACTCCCTCAGCCGGACGCCGTTCGTCGATTCGGCGGAGCTGGCAGGCATCCTGGGCGAGCCTCACGCCACGGTTCACCGAGCCTTGGCCAGCCTGCTGACGAACTGCACCGCTGGGCGGGTCAGCCACGGCACCGTCCAACTGCCGTCGAGCCAGAGATACTACCTGACAGCCCAAGGCATCAGCGAAGCCGCCGAGACTCTCGGCTTTGCGACGCCCTCGGACTTCGTGCGCGCCTACCCCGTGTCCAGGGAGTGGCTGACACTGCTCGTCCGCCGGATGGACGCGGTGGCTGCCGTCTACCGTCTTGCAGCCACACTCTCCCCCGGCATCGACGGGCTCCGCTCGCACGTGGAGTTCCACCGCAGGGGTCGCTTCGACGCAACAATCACCGTCCACGACGGCCGCAGCTTCGGCGTAGTCCGCCAGGGCTTGGCCCTGCGGCGCCGATCGCTCTACGACCGGCTGAGAGCCATAGCCGAGTACGACTACCCTCGCCGCCCCGACACCATCCTGATCCTGGTTCCCAGCGTGTGGGAGCAGAGGTTGACGGGGAGGTTCTGCGAGCGCATCTATCTCAGGGACTCCTACATCGCCGTGGAGTCGAGGGATGCGCTTGAACGGCAGGACCTTCGCCTCTGGCAGCAGACCACGGGGCTGTTCGGAAGCACGTACCACACCCTCAATCACGTCAGCTCCCAGGGCAGCCCCGGCGGAAGGCCACGCACCGAGTCGCCGGAGCGCAAACGCGCCTCCATACCCCGCCCTGAGCGGATGGTGGAGGCTGCGTCGGCCTTCGGCATCACACCCTCGGAGAAGCGGACACTCGACCTCATCACCGACCACCCGATGATCCCCCGTGAGCACCTGGCGACCTGGCTCGGCGTCTCCGAGGGACGAGTCAGCCAGATGATGCACAACCTCGTGAAAACCTGGGGCCTCATCGAGCGTCACGGCAAACGAGGCGACGTTCGCTACACCCTGTCCGCCGAGGGTATTCGCTACATTACGCACCGGGACCGCGCCGAGCTTCCCACCACGCGGGGCATCTGGAGCACGGCCCTCACCACCGACAAACAGGGCCGGAGACGACACGTGGGTCACCGCATCGAGACGTGGGCGCGGCAGACGAAGCACGCCGACGGCATCACCTGGTTCCTGTCGCAGCTTGAAGCGGAGTCCAGAGAGGATTCGTCAAGCGAACTCCAGTGGTCTGTCCCCACCGCCAGGTCCGACCGTGCCTACAACTGGGGGGAGTCGGCCATCGCCCCCGACGCCGTGGGGCATCTGCTTACCGGCGGCCTTCACGTGCCGTTCTATCTTGAGCATGAGCTACGTGCCCGTCACCCCAGGGGAGTCCTTGCCCGCCTGGACCCCTATGAGAGCTACTACTGGTCTCCCGCACCAAAGGAAGACCAGCCTCCGTTCCCCACCACGCTGTTCGTCGTGGACACCGAGGAGGTCGAGGACACCTACGTGCGCACGGCGTCCCAGTTGGCCACCATGTCGCTGCCCATCCTCGTGTCGTGCATTACAGTGCTGTCCGCCACAGGGATACTTGGCCAGTCCTGGCGTCCACTGTGGGCGCAGGAGTCCCCCAGACTGGCGCTGTGCGGCCTGCGGGCCTACCGATGGGACTCCCTCTACCACCGGATGCGTCCTGTAGGGGGTGACACGTAGATAGCGCTGATGCATCGCTATCTGCCCTCCATGCCGGTTGGGGGCTGCAAAGTTGCGTCGGCGGGGCGAGTTTCAGGGTCCGCCGATGCTCATTTCACCCCTGTTTTAGCTACGGAAGGGGGTTGACGCATCGTATGACGTATCAAGGTCCAAAGTGGGACGCCATGCTAAAATATGTGGCGGGTCCGAAGACACCTTGATTGCACGTTTGCACCCCTGACGTGTCAGCCTAAAGGGAGGAAGCAGCGATGGACGAGCCTGTCCGCTGGGTGCCGAAAGCGGAGGCGGCGGAGGAACTGGAGGTATCCCTCTCGACCCTCGACCGGATGATCGGGAGGAGAGATGTCGAGGTCCGCAGGGAGGGCCGCCGGGTGTTCGTGGGGATGCACGGGCCGGAGCATCTGAGCGACGAGGAGCTGCTGCGCCGGGCCATCATCAGGGAGGAAGAGCTTAAGCGGACCGTGCGGGAGTTGGAACAAAGCGCCTCGGAGTTGCAGCATGGAGCATCCGAGTTGGAGAGGGAGCGGGACGAGGCCAGAGAGTCCGTATCCGCCAGCAGACAGGCGTATGCGGAGCTTGAGGAGGCGTACCGGAAGGAGACCGCCGCGCACAAGGAGACGAAGCAGTTGTTTACCATGCTCCGCGTGACCGCCGTCGTGCTGCTCGTCATCTGCGGTCTGCTCACGTGGCGACTGTTCATCTGAGAATTGACCGACGAGCCTTGACCCGCGCATGGGTGACGGATATACTGACTCGTAGCGCCTCTAATAATGACTCTCAAGGAGGTAACACGACATGAACCAACTTACGCTCAGAGGATTCGACGACGAACTGAGCACCATTATGCATAGCCTCGCAAGGCAGGAGGGAATCTCTCTGAATCAAGCTGCGTTGAGGCTGCTCAGGAAGGGTGCCGGTATAACGGACCGCAAGGGGAATCCGAACGCGATAGGGTCTTCGTTAGACGACCTGTTCGGCGTATGGAGCCGAGATGAGGCAGAGGGTTTTGATGCTGCCCTTGAGGTCTTCGAGACTGTGGACGAGTCCGCGTGGGCATGAGGATTCTACTAGACTCCAACGCCTACTCCGCGTTCATGCGGGGCAACCACCAGGTGAGAGACCTGATACACGCCGCTGAGGAGGTGCTGTTCTCGGCTGTTGTGGTAGGTGAGCAGTTATTCGGCTTCCGGCAGGGTGCGCACTTCGAGCAGAACCTTGCGGAACTTCGGTCCTTCCTCGAACGTCCCTACGTGTCCTTTGTTCCTGTGGGTCCGGTGACTGCGGACCGCTACTCACGGGTAATGTCAGGGTTGAAGGCCAAAGGGCGGCCAATTCCGACAAACGATGTCTGGATTGCGGCCCATGCCATGGAAACGGGTGCCGATCTCGTTTCAGCCGATGGGCACTTTGAACACGTTGACGGGATTGTTTGGGTCCAGGTGGCGGGAGGTTGAAATCGAAAACAGCGACGACATTCCAGACAAGGAGGATGACATGAAGAAGAAGCACCTACAGCCGCTCACACCGGCGGCCCTGTACGCCAGGGTATCCAGCGACCGGCAGGACGTTGACCTGTCCGTGTCCGCCCAACTGAGGGCGCTCAAAGACTACGCCAAGGCCAACGACTACTCCGTCGCCCGCGAGTACGTGGACGAGGCCGAGAGCGGACGCGTGGCGGACAGACCCCAGTTCAGAGAGATGATCGAGGAGGGCAGCCAGCCGAAGGCTCCCTTTGAGGTCATCCTTGTCTGGAAGTTCAGCCGGTTCACCCGAAAGCGGGAGCACGCCGTCGCCTTCAAGTCCATGCTCCGGCGCAAGGGCATCAGGGTAGTCTCCATCACCGAGCACGCCGACGACTCCCCTACGGGCAAGCTCATGGAGGCCATCATCGAGAGCGTGGACGAATTTTACAGCGAAAATCTTGCGCAGGACGTTGTCCGGGGAATGAGGGAGGCCGCTTCGAGAGGCTTCTTCCTCGGCTCCAAGGCCCCCTTCGGCTACAGGCGGGTGAAGGTCAGCGACGGGATGAAGGAGCGTCCCACGCTGGAAGTTGACCCCGCCACCGCTCCGGTGGTGAAGGAGATATTCGAGAGTTCGCTCAGCGGCTACGGCCTCAAGGAGATATGCAGGACCCTGAACGACCGGGGCATCACCAACAGGGGAAAGCGCTGGTACAAGGGAGGACTCCACTACCTGCTGACCAACGAAGCCTACACCGGAACCGCCGTCTGGGGCAGAACCACCAAGGTAGAGAAGGCCCAGGACCCGGTGCGAGTGGAGGGAGCATGGCCCGCGCTGGTGTCTAGGGATCTGTTCGACGCCGTGCAGCAGGCGATGCGGGACCGTGCCCCGAAGGTGCAGAGGCCCGGTAGAGTGGGGAGCAAGTTCCTGCTGAGCGGACTGCTCAAGTGCGGGGTGTGCGGCAGGCCCTACAGTGGCCAGGGGGCCAAGAGCGGCCAGTTCGCCTACTACGTCTGCGGGACATTGTTCCGGGAGGGAGCGGGGACGTGCAGCGCACGCTACCTGAACGCCCCCAGGGTGGAGGACTTCATTGTTGAGAAGATACGGGAGCGAATCCTCACCGAGGAGACCATCGTGGAGCTGGTGACGCTGGTGGCGGAAGAGATCGACGCAATGGCCGGTGAGCTGTCCGGCAGGCTGGAGGTCATCGAGGCCGAGCTAGGGGACGTGAGGAAGCGTCTTGAGCGGCTCTACGAGGCCCTTGAAACCAGCGAGTTGACGTTGGAGGTCCTGTCGCCCCGAATCTTCTCGCTGAGGCACCGTGAAGAGCAACTGGAGGCTGCGAGAGAGGACGCCGAGACCCAGCTTGAGCAGCGGAGGGTTGAGCTTCCGACCACCGAGGAGATCAAGGGGTACGTGGCGGACTTCCGGGAGTTCTTGCAAGAGGGGACGTTCCCCGAGCGGAAGGCACTCATCCGCAACTTCGTGGAGGGCATCGAGGTGGTGGGAGACGAGGAGACGCTGACGTACACCGTTCCCATGCCAAAGGACGGTGTGAAGCGGGAATCGGCCTCGGTTCTCGATTTCGTCCAGTCCGGCCCACCATGACGTACCGAATTCATAACTCGCCCGTTCAGGGCGATTTCTGCGGCGTCCGCTCCCCCTATGGGAGAATCCTCCGGCGTGGGTATGGAGTAGACGATGGCGGCCCTGCCGGGCTTGACCACGACCTCCTTGACGAAGGAGCCGACGAAGGCTTTGGTCTCGGTCAGCTCGCTGGTCTTGAGGAACTCGCTCATCTCGGCGGCGAAGGCGGCGATGGTGTCGGCGCTGTCGAGGAACTGCCGCCTCTCTTTCAGCAGCGCCCTCGCCTCCTCTGCGGCGATCTCCAGCTTCTCCTTGCGCTCCCGGTGCTCCCTGATGCGGTCTGAGGCGTCGGCCATCTCGGTGTCGGTCGTCTCGATGTGGTTCCAGATGCGCCCCAGCCGCTTCTTCACGTCCTCAAGCTCCTCCTCGATGTTCTGAAGCCTCTCCCGCTGGTCGCGGGCCACCCCGTCCATCTCCTCGTCCAGCAGCTTCACCAGGTCTCGGATGTTGGACTCGGTGAGGATGTTGGCGCGAATCTCGTTGACGATGAGCTTCTCGAAGCTCTTGGCGTTGAGCCTGGGGGTCTTGCAGGTTCCCTTGCCCCGCTTGAGCAGGGAGTGGCAGATGTAGTAGGTGTACTTGCCGCTCTTGGCCTCGGCAGCGGTCATGGCCTTGCCGCAGGTCTCGCACTTGGCGATGCCGCTGAGCAGGTAGGGGCTGGAGGCCCGGCGGGGGTTCACCTTCTTGGGGGCGCGGGACCCGAGCAACCTCCTGGCCTTCTGGAAGTCCCGCTTGGAGACGATGGCGGGGTGTGCGTCCTCGACGCGCACGGGCGGCGCTCCGTCCTTGGCGTTGGCTCCCCAGACCAGGGTGCCGGTGTAGGCTTCGTGGGAGAGCATGGTGTGGATGGTGGTCTTGAGCCACTTCTTGCCGTTGGTGGTGGGGATGCCCTCGGCGTTGAGGGTCTTGGTCACGTCGAGGATGCTCTTGCCCTGTAGCACCATGTCGAAGACCCGTCTGACCACGGCGTCGGCGGGCGGGTTCAGCTCAAGCTTGGGGCGCTTCGCGGCCCCGTCCTGGACGTGGACCCGCTTGTAGCCGTAGGGTGCGTAGGTGGTCATCCAGAAGCCTCTCGACGCGGCCTCCCGCATCCCCCGCGTGACCTCCTGGGCAAGGATATCAGTTATCCAATCGACACAAAAAAATCAGGTATACATGGGCGGTTGGACTTGAAGCCAGTTGACAACGACGATTGCTCACGAAACCTGCGTGGTTCGAACCCC
The DNA here is from genome assembly GCA_965206395.1 of Dehalococcoidia bacterium. Classification (GTDB taxonomy): domain Bacteria; phylum Chloroflexota; class Dehalococcoidia; order Lucifugimonadales; family CATOSD01; genus CBDBJK01. The sequence goes on along the minus strand of CBDBJK010000036.1, from coordinate 35,634 downwards.
CGTTACCGGGGGCCTAGGATAGAAACGAGAAGAATTAAGTGACACTCAGGCGACGGCGGCCTACGAATCACGGCGGCAGCCAACGATCTCAAGCCTCCACTTTTCTGCGCCGCTGTTCCTCTTCCTTCCGCCGACGTTCGTCTGGAGTCATGTACTCCCAGATGTTCTTATAGTTCAGAGCACCCATCAATTTGCCAATGTGGCCGATTCCTATGCGGTGTTTCTTCGCTATCTCAACTACTTCGGGGTCGGCGTCCGCATGGGGCATACCCATCACTACGAAAGAACCGGCTCCCAGCGGGTTCGGACGAGCGAAGAATTCCGCAAGACCATAGCGGTAGGCGTCAGTCAGATGTGCGATCACGTCGCTCCGTGAACCATCCAATGTACGCCTAATCCTGAACAGAAAATCGTACTCGTTCGCGATGGGCTCCCAATTGACAACTCGGTCATGCTCATCCATCCGAGCAGTAAAGTACGTAATGTGCTCTTGTCGTAAAGCCTTGCCCATTCTGTTCCCTCTACAATATGCGCTCGTGAAAGCCTGCTTTGTTCAAGAATCTATCCAGAGCTTCATTCTCAGCGAGGAGAAAGGTTTGCACGTGGAGCTTCAGACAGTGAAATTCCTGGAAGCTGCTTTCTATACTCCTCAATTTTTCACGACAAATACGCACTCGCCCTTGCTTTGAAGAATCGAACTGAATAACGACGTCTACGTCACGGGTTGGATATCGTCCGACGATCGATCCAAACGCATAGCACTTGGCAACTCCGTACCATGGATTACTGAGGGCGTTATGGAGGAACGACTTTATCTGATCGTCCACCCAGACGGCATTCTCAACGGCCATTCTCAGTTGCTCATCTATGGATCGTTCTCGGCGCGCGAGCTTGAGGATGTTCCATGCCAGAAGTGGTACAAATATAGCGACCGAGGCTCCGATCCAGGCCATGGACTTAATCAACCAGAGGTAATTGATTAGCGGGATCGGCGTCGGTAGGGGGTTGTGGGGTACTGAACAAGTTTTTATACTTTGGCTATGTGTGAGGCCGAGACTTCCCTTCCTCTGAGCGTGACGCGCTGATGGGGCTGGTCACGCAGTTGCAAGGGCAGGTTGCGCAGTTGACGGCGGCCAAGGAAGAGTTGCACAAGCAAGTCGCCGAGCTCAAGCGAGCAGGAAAGCGCCAGGCGGCTCCGTTCTCCAAGGGTGGGCGAAGCAGCAGACCCAAGCGTCCCGGCCGCAAGCCGGGTATGGGGTCGTTCAGCTACCGAAAGTCGCCGTCTCCCGATGAAGTCACCGAGCCGCTTGTATAGGTGGCGGTGGCTGAGGACACCTGCCCCGGATGTGGAGGCAGACTCGAGCATGAGGGAGTGCGGGTTGTCTACGCAACCGACATTCCTCCGGTTCCCAGACCCCAGGTGACGGGGTACCGGGTGCAGATATGTCGGTGCCGGTCCTGCGGTAAGCAGGTCCGAGGGCGGCATCCCGATGTTGCGCCGGACCAGTACCGGGCCAGCGCGCACCGGGTAGGGAGACGAGTGATGGCGGCGGCCCACGTGCTCCACTATGGAGTGGGCGTTCCGGTACGGAAGGTCCCCGCTGTGCTCAGAGCGCTGACTGGTGTGGAGCTGAGCCAGGGGGCGATCAGCCAAGACGCGCTGCGACGTGCCAGGGGTGCAGTGGGGGATGCCTACCATAAGCTGCGGGGTTCGGTGTGTGCCAGTCCACTCGTCCACACCGACGACACGGGATGGCGAGTGGACGGCGGGCCTGCTTTTCTGATGGCGTTCGAAACGGATGAGGCTACGGTGTACCAGGTTCGTACTCGTCACCGCAACGAAGAGGTACGTGAGGTGGTGCCCTCGGACTATGGAGGGGTGATGGTAACGGATCGAGGACGGAGCTACGATGCTCAGGCTCTGTCGGGGGTGAAGCAGCAGAAATGTCTGGCCCACGTGCTGCGCTCGATCAGTGAGGTGGTCCAGACCAAGAGAGGGAGAGGTCGCAGCTTCGGCAATCGTCTGAGCCGCCTGCTCAGAGAAGCGATGGAGCTCCGGCAGGCATATCACCGAGGAGAGGCGGCGGACTTTGCCGCCGAGGCCGAGCGGCTGAGACGAGAGGCGACCTATCATCTCCGCGACCGTCCCATGTCGGATGCGGACAACTGGAGGCTGCAGAACGAACTCGGTTGGCACCATGACCGGGGCAACCTGCTGCGTTTCCTGGATGATCCAAGCATTGAGCCGACCAACAACCGTGCTGAGAGAGCGCTCCGCCCGGCAGTGATCGCACGGAAGGTGTCGCACTGCTCGAAGAACGTCGGTGGTGCGGATGCCTTCTCGGCCTTCACCAGCGTAATCAGGACCCTGGCTCGCAATGGCGGCGATCACTCGCTGGTCAACGGGCTCTGCGGTGTGTTCAGCGGTGCTCCGGTCCCCACCCCTTCCTTCTGAACCCCTCCTCGCACTCCGCTCCGCTAATCAATTACCTTCGCAACATCACGAGCATCACTTTGCTTGAATATGGGGGCGGTTCGATTTGTGAACTAAAAATCTCGCGCCACGACGATGGGGAGATACCGCTCAGCAAATCAGCCTCAGCACGGACCGTATCGCCTGGGCCAGCGCGTAGAGGTCGAGGATGGGCGGTCGTGGCTAGTCTATAGCGAGGACGTCCCAACTCCGGAAGGAGTTTCGCGAGCACACAAAGCAACCGAGCAGACAACCCCGATTGCAATAGCCATCCCGCAATACTCGGTCAGTCACGGTCAGATACACGCGGGACTCCCGGTCATTCAGACGCACCTGCCCCTGTTTGCTAACGCGCAGTTTGACCCGCTGACGAGTCGACGCGACCTCGCCGACACCAAGTGGAATGAGTCACTGATCCCACTCGTTGCTGAACTCTGGTCAGAAGCAACTCTCGATCTCTTTGCTCGCGATCCCAAAGCGGCCTGGCAGGCTATACCAATCCCGGACGCAGCTAATAGGGATGACACGTCGCCAATGGTCCAGCGGCTTAAGCCCTGCGAGCTGCTCACGGGTGCACAAGGGCCAGGCGGCCAGCAGGTCGAGGGCGTCTTTGTCGGCGCGGGTCAGCTGCACCGCGAGGGCAGCGATAAGTTGGTCAGTAGGCTCCGGCATGGCGGCCTGCACGCTGGAGAGGTACAGGCCGCCCGGATTCGGCTTCGGGTTGTCGCGCAGGAAGGGGTAAGACGAGTCCAGCAGGCGCTCCGCCCATGCCATGATGCCGGGCAGGCTGGCGTCGGGGGAGACCCGCACGGGAGGGTCGTCGCCCAGGCCGCTCCCGCTCTGCTGCCACACGACCGCCTTGGCGTCTCCGGCCAGCGTCTCCCCTTCCGTCGCAACGAAGGTCCTGCGATGCTCTGACGGGTCGCCCAATGAACGGATGGCTCGGCGTGTGGCCTGGTCTGCGTGGGTCAGCACTAAGGTGACGAAGGGCGTCTCGCTGCTGTGCAGTCGCTTGATGCTCCTGAGGCGGTAGCGGAGGTTGGAAGTGGGCAGCACTGGTCCCTGGCGCAGCAGGCCGATGGAGCGGCCTCCGGACAGGGTGAGAAGCATGTCGTAGGGACCCTGGCGGTAGTGGTCCACGCGCACGGGATCGTTGTGCGGATCGCTGTCGGCGACCAGGGCGACGACGCGGTACAGCACCGCGACGGCATCCAGCCGCTCGGCCAGCAACCGGAACCACTGTTTCGACACCGGGTAGGCCCGCAGCATGTGCGCCCGGCCCTTGGTGGCTGCGCCCCCGGTGGTGACGCCCTTCTCCGTCGGGAAGTACCGGCGTTGCGGGCGAGCCCCCAGTACGCTCAGATGGGACGCCCTGGAGTCAACTAGACACCGCTTGGCGAGCTTCTCCAACCGGTCGCGGAGCGTGGACGCCGGTACCCGACCGAAGCGCGTCAGCTCGTCCACGGTGGCTAGAGGTGTGGCGCAGAGCAGCAGGAGCGCCTCCTCAAGTCCCTTGGGCAGTGGACGCAGCGCGGGGTCCGGCCGCAAACCCTCTAAATCGATGATGATTTCCAACGTGGCCGCCTCAAACGCCGCTGTGTTCCCGCCGACAGCGTTCAGGACGGCTGAGGGCACGGCGCGCCCCACGTGGCCCCGTTCAAGGAATCGCCAGAGGGTGTGACGGGACACGCCGAGGTCCCCGGCTGTCTTCCTCCGTCCATGCCGCCGCACGTAGGCGCGCACGTAGTCCCGGATCGCTCTCTCGAGGTCCGGTCCAGCCTGTGTCGTGCCGTTCAATGTCCGCCTTTGTGGCTCCGCAACAATCAATCGACTGCTCCCGTCAGCTATAGCCCAACATCCCATTGTGAACGGGAGAAACGGCGAATGTAATGCCTTGCAAGCCCTTGTGTACGAGGTGGTTTTGTGGTAGGGGCGACGACGAGACCACGAAGCCGCAGCGGCCAGTGAGCCAGAGGGAATCAGTCTCCATCCAGGACTAACGTGTGAGGGGCTGCCAGCCGGTCGGGCATTGGCGGTGTCGTACCTATATACAGAGAAATACTTGGGCGAGCAAGTTGCATCTTGTTCGTGTCTGTAGCTGAATTCAGGGTGAATGGGGCAGCCGTAGCTACAAGTTGGGGAAACTGGAACATGGACGCGGAGAGGCGCACGGCGAGACGGGCATCGAAGCTGGCGGTCATGTCGAAGGACGTTCACCCACCTGCGGCTCACGGAGCTGCTTCCCGCCCTGGCGCGGGAGAGAGGGAACAGTGGAGTGGCGACGGCGTTGGGCGTAGACCCCAGGCGATGGCCTCGTGCATGAAGACGGAAAGGCTGTCCTGGCAGGTGCGGAAGGCGTTGGAGCGCTGGCTTCGGTCAGGGGCTAGCTCAGCAGCGGGAGCGCAATGACGCCTTGGAGACGCGGTCTGATGAGTTGGACGGGAATCTCCGAAGCGGCCTCGACGAGGTTCGGGCAACCGTCGAGGGAGAGGTCAAGGCGCTGGGAGAGAAGCACTCCAAGGCGAGGCGGCAGGTGGAGCGGAGGCTGGTGCGGTTGGAGGCGGGAACGGGCGCTCAGGACGGGCCGGTGATTGTCGAGTGGCGCAAGGCGTGTGTGGAGTACAAGGGACGCGGTGAACACAGGGACTGTGTTGACCAAGACCATCGCCAGAGGCGTGTGTTGGAGCTGGAGATCGCCATCATCGATGAGCACGAACTGACGTTGCCCCAGATACATACTCTTGGGACTGGTCTGACCGGCGGGAGCAGGTCTGGCGGCGGGCGCAGTCGCTGGCGGATGCGTGGCGGAGCGGAACCGGACGTTACTAAGGCGGTGGCTACGCCGCGTTTTCACCTTTGGACTGTGGCGGAACTGATGCGACGGCGTTGCTGCCTGCGGTGTAGTGTTGTGATCGGAAACGTGGCGGTTCGGTCCAGCGCGTCGGTCTCGTCGTCTTCGGCGGTGATGCTGTTCGCGCTGCCGCCGTGAAGCTGCCCCGCCAGAATGAGAATAGTGGTCGCGCTCAGGGCGTTGCCTCCCGCCGGCAGCGCCGAGACGCAGCAGACACTGTTCTCGTGGGCGCTCGGCACGGAGTAAGAGCAAGAGGAGGAACTGGTCGGCATAAGGGGAGATTCCGAAGCAATAGGCCCTCATATGCAACTTCGTGGAGGGGATCAAGAGGGGTTGAGAGCGAGATTGCGCTGACGTACACGGTAACCGTGCCAACAGACCGCATCACCTGGGGACCTCGGTTCATGTTGGTCTTCCATCGACAGGGTTGGGAGTGAGCGCCTCAAGCGGGGTCCCGCCCTTGCAATCGGGGCTGAAATATGGGATGAGGGGCGAGGATAGTGCGTCCCCAAGGTCACCTCATCGGTTCTCCAGGGCCTCGTAGGGCCGCTCCAGCCTGCTTCCTCAAGCCCCGCCTTGATGACCGCTAGTCGCCCTGGCACCCCACAGCCACGGCGAGTCCGATCGCCTTTGTGAGCATCAATCCACTCCACGAGAAGCACCCCACTTCATCCTGGAACGGATCGCCTACCTGATTCGCTGGCCCTTCCCCCTGACATCAAAGACGATTGCTTTCCCCAGAAGGAACGAGGGCCCACCTGGGGCCCTCGTTCCAGGACTACCTACGATTCGCCAAGTCCTGGATTTTACCTCGACCTGTTCCTGACGATGAGGGCTATGACTATCGCCAAGAGCGCTCCCCCGATGATGATGACGAGCAGCGCTATCAACCACCCTGGTGTCCCGCCTTCATCTGGCTGCGTGGCAACGGCTGTCGGCGCCACCGCCGGTGCTTGCGTAGTTGACGCGGCAGGGCCAAGTCGCGCTTGGCTGCCGGCAGGTCCTGCACCAGCCGGTAGGCCGGGGCGAAGATGACGGAGCGGCCTGACTCCACCAAGCGGTGGCCGATGGCGCACAGGGCATGGGTCTTGCTGGCGCCGGGCAGTCCCAAGCCTAGGACCGGGCTCTGGGTCGATCAAGTTGATGAACCGGGTCTCAGTGCCCCTGCTTTCGCACAGAAACGGGAGTGGGCACCGGTAGGTGGGAAGATTGTCGGGCAAACCAGTACTACAGTTCGCGGACTGGCCCTTCAAAGAACCTTCACGTTCAGGTTCCGCTTGGTCCCGTAGGAAAAGGAACTGGGCCTGGTTACCTCTGCAGACCGGCAGAAATAATAGTCAACTTGACGGTCACGTCTGTGAGGAGATGCGACTCCTAGAACTTCCAATAGGAAGGGGGCACTCGACATTGTGCCGGGTGCCCCCAGTTTTCCGATAGGCCATCAGGGTTGCTCAGTCGCGCGGCCGTCTCATTAGCCAGAATCCCCCTGCGGCGACCAGGACAGCTACCAAAGAGAGGATCAAACTCACGATCCCCAAGACGCTGGAACCGGTATCTCCGGTATCGCCCTTGGGCCCGGCAGGTCCGGTAGACCCGGTATCGCCCTTGGGCCCGCCAAGTCCGGTATCCCCGGTATCGCCCTTGGGCCCGGCAGGTCCGGTAGACCCGGTATCGCCCTTGGGCCCGGCAGGTCCGGTAGACCCGGTATCGCCCTTGGGCCCGGCAGGTCCGGTAGACCCGGTATCGCCCTTGGGCCCGGCAGGTCCGGTAGACCCGGTATCGCCCTTGGGCCCGGCAGGTCCGGTAGACCCGGTATCGCCCTTGGGCCCGGCAGGTCCGGTAGACCCGGTATCGCCCTTGGGCCCGGCAGGTCCGGTATCTCCCTCGAGCCCGGCAGGTCCGGTACCTCCCCTGGGCCCGGCAGGTCCGGTATCTCCGGTATCTCCCTCAAACCCGGCAGGTCCGGTACCTCCCCTGGGCCCGGGAGGTCCACGCAGCCCTGCGGTGGGTTCCGGCGTGGCCGTGGGCTCCGGAGTGGTAGTGTCGTCGCCAGCCTCCACCGTTACGGCGGAATCGGCAATCGTGTCATCACCACTCAGCTTCTTCAAAACGCCAGAGAAGGTATGCGGACCATCCGCCACGTCCGCGCCGACCATAACCCTGTACATGAACGAGTCCACCGCCACCACGGTGAAGGTGACAGTCTGGTCGGAGACCTCTACGCCGATAGCCGCCTTGGCAGTGGTGCTGGTAGCAGAGCCGTCCACATAGCTGAAACCGGCGGGCAGTGTCTCCACCACGGACCCAAAACCGTCGGCGAGACCGACATTGTTGATCGTTACATCAAGCTCGTCACCCGGGGCCACCGGACCCGCAGGCAACGACCTGCTAATACCGCCCGGCGTCGGTACGGGCGAGGGCTCAGGGGACGGTTCAGGCATAGCGCCAGCCTCCACCGTTACGGCGGAATCGGCAATCGTGTCCTCACCACTCAGCTTCTTCAAAACGCCAGAGAAGGTATGCGGACCATCCGCCACGTCCGCGCCGACCATAACCCTGTACATGAACGAGTCCACCGCCACCACGGTGAAGGTGACAGTCTGGTCGGAGACCTCTGCGCGGATAGCCGCCTTGGCAGTGGTGCTGGTAGCAGAGCCGTCCACATAGCTGAAACCGGCGGGCAGTGTCTCCACCACGGACCCAAAACCGTCGGCGAGACCGACATTGTTGATCGTTACATCAAGCTCGTCACCCGGGGCCACCGGACCCGCAGGCAACGACCTGCTAATACCGGCTTGCTGTGAGGCCACGGGAACCAGGCTCAATAGCCCTATTACCCCCGCAACCGCCACAACCACGAACAGCCGCACCATTCTTTTGATCAAGCTTTTTCTCCTTTTATTGGTCCGGTTTGCTTGGATATAGCTACCGGTTTGCTCGGATGGCTAGCGGAGGGTTGCCTCCGCATCACCATCCGAGCAAACCGGACTTCTTTTCCTAACATCCCCAGCCGATCGGGCTAACTGGACCCGCCGGCGAAGTAGAGCTTGACAACCTCTATCACCTCAGCTCCGGTAATCGTGCCGGCAAAGTAATCCTTTACGGCTTGGATGACCTCGGGACCCTCGATCACCCCGCTATTGTCAGTGTCGTACGGGCTGAGCTCGGAACCCTCGGGCACGTCGGTGACTGTGATGGTCACATCGATTGTGGCGTCGTCTGCGGTGTTGCCGTCACTGGCTGTGACGGTAACCTCGTAAGCGTTGTCCGTATCGGCGTCCGCCGGGGCCTCGTAGTCCAGGGCCGCCTTGGTCATCAGCTGGCCGGAGGCCGAGTCTATGTCGAACGAGGCCATGTCAGTGCCGCCCAGCGTGTAGGTGAGCGTGTCGCCGGCGTCCGCGTCCGTGGCCTCGACCGGGGCGCCGATGTTCTCACCGGCGGCGGTGTTCTCGGCCACGCTCCTTGCGCCGTCCTCCGTAGTGGGGAACTCAGGTGCGTTGTTTGCGGGCGTCGTCGGGGCGTCGTCGCTGGCCTCCATCGGCGTCGACGGGGCCTCGTTCCTGTCCGTCACCGTGATGGTCACCGTGATGGTGTCCACCAACTCGGAGTCGTCCGTGACTTTCAGGACCACCTCGTACACGCCGTTCCTGTCCTCATCCTCATGGTCCAGGTCATGGCCCATGTCATGCAGCTTCACCCTTATCTGCGTGGAATCAGTCGACAGGAGCTCGAAGAACGCCGTGTCTCCGCTGTCGTTATCGCTATCCTCCAGGGTGTACTTTAGGCTCATCCCTGTCGGGTCGTCGGGGTCCATGGCCAGAGGCAGGTTGTCGCCGACGAAGGTGGTGGAAGGCGCGTTTTCGGCCACCATCCGCGTTGCGGTCGCCTCCGAGAACTCCGGCGTCCGCTGTTGGTCTTCCACCTCCAGCACCGCATGCGCCGCTGTCATCTCCGCCGTGCGGGCGATCGCGTCATTCGTATCGTTCTTCGCGTCCATGTAGGTCGCCATGACACTCAGGAAGTAGCCCGTGTCGTTGTTGGTCGGCGTGTAGGCATCGCTGGTGGCGGGAGGAACTATGGCAGTGGGGTCACCGCCGGTGGGCGGATCGTCTTCGGACCTTTCCCACTTCCAGATGACGCCGGTGACTCCCCCATCCGGGTCGGTCAAATCGGCGGTTATGGCTCCATGGGCATAGGGCTGGGTCAACTCGTTGCCGTCCTCATCGCGCAGCGTTATCTTTCCTTCCTCATTGATGTTCATGACGGCTATGCACACGTCGAACTCGCCGCGCCCGCCGTGGCCGTCAAGGGTCACGATCGTCACCTTGTAGACGTTGTCCCCGTTAGCGTCAGCCGGGGTTTCGTAGTCCGGCTGGTTCCTGAAGACGAGGGTGCGTCCTACGTTACCGATAAGCTGGAACTCACCGGCGTCCTCTCCCTCCAGGCTCCACTCATTGGTAGCGGCCCGGCGGTCTTCGTCAACCACGTTGTAGACGTTTACGGTTGCGACTGCGGGGTCTTGTCCTATTGGTTCTGGGTTCCCGACAAAGTCCGGGTTGTCGGTGTCCGCGGCGCCGCTGTCAATCTCGTCGATGGTCAACTCCGGCCGTCCCGACAACACCGGGTCTTCGTTCTCGTCTTCGGCCGTGATGACCACAACGATGAAGTCGTACCCGATGGTGGGATCGGCGTCCGCGTTCGCGCTGGGATCAAAGACCTCTACGACCACGACGTATTTTCCATCGTTCGCAGTGCTCGGATCGTCCGTAACCTTTCCTCTCTCGAAGTTCAACTTTCGCGCCACGGTGATCTGTCCCGACGCCTGCTCAATGTCGAAGGAGGCAAGGTCGACCGTGGCGACCGCGGCGACCGGATTATCAAGGCCGGTGTCGCCGACGTCCTCAGTAGTGAAAGCGCGCAGCCCGTAGGTCAGTATATCTGTGGAGGAGGGGGCCCTCACCGTGGCCACAACCGGACCGGGGACGTCATCGCCCACGGCAGCGGTCTCCGCCACAGTTCGCTCGACCTTTTCACCCACAAAGTCAGGGGACTGGTTCTTTGCGCCGAGGCCCTTCGCCTGCACCGGGTTGGCCGACATCATCCGCGCCATCTTTGGGTCATCGCCCGCTTCGTCCGTATACCTCGCCGTTACCCGCAGGAACCTGCCTACAGTTGCTGTATCCTCCGGCGTATAGCTCTCGCCGGTCGCGGCTCCAGGGGCATCTCCCCAATGGTCATCTACGTCAATGTCAAGGACATTCGCCGCGACTTTGGAGACTTCCCACTGCCAGGCGACGCTGGTGAAGCCTCCATCCGGATCGGTCAGGCTGGCCATTATCGGGATCGCAATCTCAGGCTGCAGCGATGAAATGACCACCTCACCGTCCTCATCCACGTTGGTGACGGTGACGTCCACTCGCGTATCCACTGCCTCAGCTGGGCCGGTGTCGTCGGAGGCCCTGCTGGCGATGGCCCTAATGACTACGCGTATACGTGTTGTCAGACGTGTCGTCAGGCGTACCCTCGGCCTTGGGTGTAGCCGTGTTGTCGCCCGACCTGTCCTTCGGGTCCTCGAAGTCCGGCGAGTTCACGAACTGGAGCACGCCGCCGTTGATGGTGAAGAAGGAGGCGTCGGCGCCTCTCAGGTCCCAGCTGATCGTGGCGCCCTCGGGGTCGGTCCCCACGTAGGTGGCTACGGCCGCCGTATTCGGCGCGTCGTCTTCATCGATCTCGGGGTACATTATCGCAACCATTGGGGCCTCGTCGACGTCCTCATCCGTGATCACCGGGAGTTCGTTGACGCCGGTGACCATGATGACCACATCGACTTCGGCCTTTTGGTTTGCGTCGCCGCCCGCGACCTCGACCTTAACGGTGACCCGGTAGGTGTTCGGTATTTCGGGGTCGTCGTAGTCGAAGCTCGTATCTGCGCCCACCTTGATCTGACCGCTGTCGCTCAATGATGTCGAAATGCTCGGCGTCAGGCCCGCTCCAGCGTGTAGGTCACGCCGCCACTGGCCTTGACCGGCTCGCCGACGTCATCGCCGGGACACAGCGTCTTCGGCCACAGATCTGGTCACTGGGCCGTCCTCCGCCTCAGCGAAGGTGGGTACGCTTCCTGGGTCGGGCGCCACCCTCACCGCGAATTCCGTTGTCGCCATCACGGTCCTCAGCGAAGGGTTATCTTGCGGCGTGGTGGCAATGCGTTCGTCTGCCATCGTCTCCGGATCGTCTGCGTCGCTGTGCGGGTCGGTGTATGTTGCCGTTGCCCGCAGGTAGTAGCCCCTGTCACCGTTAATGGACGTGTACCTGTTTGTCGTGGCGCCGTCTATGTCTTTAAAAGTGTCCGGCGGCGCCTCAGTGAGGGACCTGGACCACTGCCAGCTGACGATGTGGACGCCCTGGTGGGGCTCACCCAAGTCGCCGCCCTTGTCATCGGGGTCCTGCACCTCCGCAACCAGCATCTCGTCGACGTAAGCCGTCTCCCCCTCCGCAAACACCACCATCCCCACTTCCTCGACGTTGGTGACGGTTAGCCATACGTTTACCTTGCCGATGCCGGCGCCGGTCCTGAGGGGATCGGTGTCCGTGGCTACGAGGGTCACCTCATAGACGTTGTCCCTGTTCATGTCGGTCGGATTTTCGTAGTCGGGCGCCACCTTGAACTGGAGATAGCGCGGCTCAAACCTTCCGCTGTGATCGAAGGCGCCCGCGTCGTCTCCCTCCAGGGTCCACCTGGCAATGGAGTCGAGGTGGTCCGGGTCTTCGTACACGTACTCGTTTTGCTGATTGGTTGGATCGGGCCTTCGATCTATACCGGGAGCATCGGGAAGACGGACGACGTATCCGTCATCGGTGATCCCTCATTCGACGCTGAGCTCCGCCCGTCCGGTCACTACCGGGTCTTCGTTCACGTTTCCGGCCGTGATGGTAACCGTGATATTGTCGGCCAAGCCGGAAGGGTCCGTGGCCCTGACGATTACCGTGTACGTTCCAGCCACGGCGCCGGCTGCGCGGCCTTGTCCAACCGCGTCGTAGTCCAGCTCTTTGCGCCACCGCGATCTGACCTGTCTCCATGTCTATATCGAAGAACTGCAAATCGCTGGCAGCGACGAGGGTATTGGCGGAATCGGCGTCGTCGTCCAACTCGTAGGTCAGTGTGTCGTTGTCCGTATCAGTGGCCGTAACCGGGGCGCCCACGGGGTCGCCCACGGCCGTGCTCTCGGGCACCGTCCTAGTGTCCGTGTCATCCTGGAAGTCGGGGGAGGCGTTCGCGCCAGAGGACACCGCGGCCCGCACCGGGTTCATGGATTTCGCATCCGCGGTCCTTGGCGGTACCTTGCGGATCCGTATATTCAGACATGGACCCACAGGTAGCTGCCTTCATTTGCCGCTACGGGGATATAGGACGCAGTGTCTTGATTTGCTACTCGGTTCCAATGGGAAACCACGCCGATCACGGGGCGGTCAGCCTTGGAGATGTACCACGTCCACGTGGGGTCGGAGGTGTCGCCGTCCGGGTCGGTCAGGGTGGTGCCTATCGCGACGGTAACCTCGGGCTGCAGCCACTGCAGGGTCAGCTCACCGGTGTCATCCGCGTTTCCGACAACCACCGTGAGGTGGAGGTCAGTCCTCTTGGCCGGAAGGGGGGCATCTGGCACAGCCCTCATCTCGGTGGCGCTCACCGTTATCTGGTAGTTGTTGTCACCGGGTTTGAATTCGCCTTCGTCGTCGAAATCGTTATCACCAGCGTCATCAGGGTTCAGGTTGAGGCCCCGGTCCGTCGGGTTCTCGTAGTCGGGCGACGCCATGAAGGTGAGCACGCCGGTTGAACCGTCGATGTCGAAGTCGGCGGCGTCGACCCCCCTCACGTTCCACTCGATCCTGGAGCCCTCGGGGTCCTCCGAGTCGAAGTCCCGCACCTCACCCGTGCCGTTCTCGGCGTAGTGGATGTGGATGTGGTCAACGGTGTCGGCGGCTACGTTTATGTCTTCGTGCGTCTGCCCGGTATCGTGCGGGTGCGCAAAGATTCCGCTCGGTGCGGGATTGGATAGCACCAAAATCGCCATCATTGCCAACAAGGCACCGACGCGCATAACTACCGATTTCTTTACTGCGCTAGACGGACGGTCCAACATACAATTCCTCCCTTGGCCGACGCAAATCTTCCACTCCCAGAGTGGACATCGTGCAAAATATTAGCATTCCACACAGGTTGTGTCAAGGCTTGATTCCCTCGTAAAAACCCGTTTTGAGGAAGTTCCAGCGATTTAGCACATCTGAGCGCTACCGTATGTTGGGGTAGTATACGGAACAGAGACTGTATATTGTACCCAAGCGCGGGTACGTTCGTTCTAATTCGACCTGCACAGACTTTTTACGAGAGAATCAAGGCCTGAATTGCTCGGGCAACGGCGTTCTATCGTGACGTGCTGGGAATGAAGTTCCTTTTCCGTGCCCCGCCCGGGCTGGCTTTCTTCGACTGCGCCGGCGTTCGGCTGATGTTGACGGCGCCTGAACCGGAGAGCGAAGAGCCGCCTGGCCGCGGCCGCCCCATCTACTTCACCGTGCCCGATGTCTCAGAAGCATGATTTGTTCGTAAAAACCCCTCGCCAGCCTGGGGCAAGGTGGGGATAATGTAATAAAAGGTCGTGGGCGCTGCGCCTAGCCGAGGGAGGGGAGGATGTTCCGAATACGAGACCCGCAAGAGAGCCTCTGGCAGTCCCAGTTCCTGGTGACGCCGAAGAAGGCTAAGCGCCTGGAGAGAAGTTGGGCCGAGGTTTTCCGAAACGAGGCGCTCCCCCTGATTGACGAGGAGCGCTTTGCTCCCATGTACTGCGTGGACAACGGCCGTCCCAACCGGGCGGTGCAGACCGTCCTCGGGGTCCACCTCCTCAAAGAGATGTTCAACCTCACCGACGATGAAGCTCTGGAACAGCTAGAGTTCAACCTGCTCTGGCACCACGCCCTGCGGCTAGACATCGAGGAGACCCACCTGCCCCAGAAGACCCTCCACAACTTCCGAGTTCGCCTGATGCAGCACGACGGTGGCCGGCTGGCTTTCCAGGAGACCACGGACCGGATCATCCAGGCGCTGGGCATACGCACCGGAAAGCAACGGCTGGACTCCACCCACATCATGAGCAACATCGCCACACTCACCCGGCTGGGCCTGTTCTGTGAGACGATGCGGTTGTTCCTGCGGGCCTTGCGCTGGGAGCACCCAGAGCTTCGCCCTGGGGTTCCGGAGGGCCTCCTAGGGCGCTATTTGAAGGAAGAAGACGAGGCGACCCACTACGAGGACGCCCGCACGGGGGAGGGTCGGCGACGCCTTTCGGTCTGTGCCCGGGACCTCTACCGGCTGGTGGACCGGTTCCATGGCACGACTGCTGCCCAGCTGGAGGAGTACCGGCTGCTGGAGCGGCTGCTGCGGGAGCAGTGCCATGTGGGCAAACACCAGGACGGGCGCCCCAGGGACGATGACGACGATGCTGGGGAATGCAAGGTGCCCGTGGCCTTGAAGGACCCGAAGCAGGTGTCCGCCGACTCGCTGCAATCGCCCCACGACCCGGATGTGACCTACAGCGGCCACAAGGGGAAGGGGTACGAGGTGCAGGTGGCGGAGACCTGCCACGAGGAGAACGCCACCCAGCTCATCACCCACGTGGAGGTGACCCCCTCGAGTGGGAGCGACACCGACGTGAGCGTGCCGGTCGTTGACGGGCTCGCGGAGCGGAAGGTCCGACCGGACGAGCTCTTCGCCGACACGGCGTATGGGTCGGGCCGCAATGCCTTCGAAGCCTCGCGCCGGGGAACGGAACTGGTGAGCCCGGTGGCGGGGTCGGCGCCGGGGAACTCGCACGAAGGAGAGGGTGACGGACCACCGCCGCTCACCGCCGCGGACTTTCAGATCGACGTCACAGGGGAGCAGGCCACGGTGTGCCCCGCCGGCCACCCGTCCATCGAGGAGTACGAGCTGAAGGATGCGCCGGAGCGGGTAGAGGTCCACTTTGCCGGGACAACATGCGAGCCCTGCCCCTTGCGATCCCGTTGCCCAGTGAAGCTGGACCGGCGTGCGGGGGCCTACGTCCTCAAGGCGGACCTGGTGAAGGTGAACATCGAGCGACGCCGGAGGGCCGAGGCCACCGAGGAGTGGTGCAAGCGGTATGACATAAGGGCTGGTATCGAGGGAACGAACTCCGAGCTGAAGCGCGCCCACGGGCTTGGGCGCTTGCGGGTGCGAGGGGGCCGTCGGGTGCGGCTTGCCGTCTACCTGAAGGCGTTGGCGTGCAACTTCAAGCGGATGGTCCATGCACGCCTGGTGGAGATGGAGGACACGGCTCAGCGGGCGGTCGGGACGGTACCTGCGGTCGCGGCCGCATGAGGGCGCCGCTCCACAACTTCCACCGGGTGCCCTGAGCCACGGAAGGGGTACCGCAACGGGATCACGCTTGTCCTGAGCGCAGCAGATAGGGCGGTGAGGCCAGCAACCGGCATCCCGTGGCCTCCTCCGCTCCAGACCACCTTCGCACGCCAGGGCTCATCTCAAACAGGCCTTGTTACGAGGGAATCAAGCTTACGAGACCCTGAAGGCACGCGGCGTTGAGTTCGTCCACGAGCCCCAAATTATTCATAGCACCGACACCTACGAGTTATGGATGGCATTCTTCCGCGACCTTGATGAGAACCTGCTCGCGGTGATGGCCGAGGTTGGCAAATAGGGTTTAAGGCTCTGCATCTCAAAGCGGAGCAACGCGTTCAGAAAGACTCCTGGCAACCGTACCGGCCACATTATTAAGGAGCCCTTAAGAATCTGAAGATTTCGTTAAGCTTTAACCCGAATCCACCGAAGGACACCGATGGACGGCGTGAGGACAGCGGAAGGGGGTGGGTGAGGGAGCTACAGGGGAGATGGCCTGGGGTCTTGGGGTAGATGGGAGGCCGGCGGACGGTCTTCAGTCGCCGCACAGGGCCCGTAAGGCCCTATGCGGGAGTTGCGATGCGCGGGATGGCGAGAGGATACGCAGCAGGGGACTCTCGCGACCGGGGTGGCGCGAGATTGCGGGGACGTTGGGTCAGTTGCAGGCTGGCCGTCAGGCCGGGAACGGAATGGCTTGCAGCCGGGCCAAGGCGCGACTGAACTGGGTTTCCCAAGGCCAGCGCCGGGGGAGATGCAAAGTGAGGCGGCGCGCCGAGCGGGTGATCCGTCCCACCAGAGCGAAGACCCGCCGCCTGAGGGTCTTGGTGATCACGGTCCGCTCGCCCAGACCAATCCGCGCCTCCAGCGGGCGAGGTTATGCGCCATCACCTGGACCGCCAGCCAGGCGCCGTTGGCGGCGAAGCGCGCCGACGGCATGTGGTTCAGCCCGACGCCGTACTTGAGGTCGCGTATGGCGTTCTCGACCTCGGCGTGGCGGCGATGATCGGCCTCCAGTTCCAGCGTCTCCCCATCGCGGTCGGTGATGAAGGCGTGATAGCTGTATCTGGCGAAGAGGGCGAGCTGGGAACCGGGTGTCGGCTTCACCCGCCGGACAATGAGCCGCACCGGCGCGGCGTCCGGCTTGGTCTGGAACGGGGTGTAAGTCGTCTCGGCGACATCGGCGGCGCCGTCCATCCAGTAGGGAATGGGAGTCCAGTCCTCCTCTGGTATCGCCTCGATCAGGTCCCGCAGGCTGGCGCGCTGGCGGATGGTGATAGAGAAGCGGACATCCATTTCCCGGCAGGCGGCAACGACAGTGTGGGCGTAGAAGCCGCTGTCGGCCCGCACCGTGAGTTGTCCCCTGGCCCCGCCGTAGCGCGCCCGCCCCACCGTCTCACGCAGGAAGTGGGCGGCGCCACGGGCGGTGTGGCCCGGCCCTCGCGCAGCCGGGACATCAGCACCTCGCCGGTGCCGGCGGCAATGGCCAGTAGCGGGTGATAGCCCCGCTTGCCGGTATAGCCGTGGTGGCGCGCTCCCTCCTTGGCCAGTCCATAGGTCTCGCAGATTGTCGAGTCCAGGTCGATGGTCAGGGGCGAGTCGCCGGGTCCGGCCCCAGCGGCCCAGGCCCGGGCCAACAACTGGCGGCTCACGCGGTCAAGTTGACGGACATGCCCCCACCGGAAGCTGCGCAGGAAGGTCCCCAGGGTGGATGGCGCCTTGACCGTGCCGCCCAGGGTGCAGGCCGTCCCCCCGGTGCGCAACACATCGGCGTCGTCGATGCAGTCGCCGCCAGCCAGCGCGGAAGCGACCAGCGTCAGCATCTTGTCCCCAGTGTTCGCCCGTCCCGGCGCGCCGCCCAGGTCAAGGTGATGGTCAACGAGTTCCCGCAGGCCCAGATGCTGGGCGAGGGTGGCCGGCAGGAGCAGCCCGGCATTGGCCACCAGGCGGCGGTCGTCGAAGGTGATTTGGATCCGGTCGGGTTTGTTCTGTGGCAGCATCTATTGGGTGCTCCTTGTTTCCGGGCGGGTTTCTGTTCCAAAACCATTATCCCAGATTCAGAGCAGCACCCGCTGGCTTCTTCAAGGGCTGTCCCCAAGGACGTCCTTCGGCGGATTCGGGCTTAAGCTGTATAGTGAGCGTGAGGGGATATCTTCATCGGATTGCAACACTCGTGGCAACGCTTACTGAAACCGTGGAGCAGCACGAAAGGGCAGCACCGGAACCCAAAAACATGGGCACTCAAGTATTGGTCGTAGATGACGAGCCTGTGGTAACCGAGGTCGTGGAGCGATACTTGCGGCTGGAGGGCTACGAGGTGTCGCTGGCCTCGGACGGGGCGGTAGCGCTTCAGCTTGCGCAGGAGTGGGCGCCCGACCTGGTAATCCTGGACATAATGCTGCCGGCAGTAGACGGGCTCGAGGTGTGCCGTCAGATAAGGAATGAGAGCCAGGTGCCAATCATAGTGCTCACCACCAGGGGAGACGAGACCGACCGGGTAGTGGGCCTGGAGCTGGGCGCCGACGACTACGTCGCCAAGCCCTTCAGCCCCCGAGATCTGGTCGCCCGGGTTAAATCGGTTCTGCGCCGCGCGTCTTCGGGGCCTGCTCAGGCGCTCGGCGGCACACTGCGCTTCGACGACCTCAGTATCAACCCCCACACGCGCTCGGTTACGCGGAGCGGAAAAGGGGCGGACCTTACAGGCAAGGAGTTCGACCTGCTACTCTTCCTAGCCTCGCACGCTGGGCAGGTCTTCACGCGTGAGCAGCTTATGGACAACGCATGGGACTACACCTACGCCGGTGACTCCAGCACGGTAACGGTGCACATCCGGCGACTGCGAGAGAAGATCGAGGTCAAACCCGTGAAGCCTCGACATATCAAGACAGTCTGGGGCGTCGGTTACAAGTTCGAGGGGTGACAAGGATGGGCAGCACTGCCAGAAGCATTGCCCTAGTGGCCGCCACACTCTTTGCGATGACAGGTTTCGTCCTCGCGCTAACCGTGGCGCTGCTGAGTCCACCGGCGGCCGACCTGGTTGCCCTAGCCATATTCTTATCGGTCTCCAGAGGCGCGACCTCGCTCCTCGGTCTGGCAGCCACCCGGCTGGTGCTGCCGCGCTGGGCGATATCGCTGCGGGCCAGGCTGGTGGTGGTATCCGTGCTCACCGCGACTCTGGCGCTGGCCAACGTGGCGGTAACGGCCGTGCTCATGTTCCTCTCCGCCCACGACCTGGCATTGCTGGCCGGGCTACTTGGCTTCGCAGTCGGAATCTCGGTCGTCGTCGCATTTGCCTTTTCGGAGCCGACAGCCCGGTCCATTCGAGAGCTGGCCCGGGCGGCCAGGCGAATGAGCGCCGGAAGCCTGGATACCAGGGTGCCGGTACAGTCTCGGGACGAGGTAGGCGAACTGGGCGAGGCCTTCAACGCCATGGCGGAGAAGCTTGAGGTCAGCTTTGCCAAGGAGCGTGAGCTGGAGTGGTCACGGAAGGACCTGGTGTCGGCAGTATCCCACGACTTGAGGACACCTCTCGCATCAATCCGGGCGATGGTCGAGAGCATAAATGATGGGGTCGTGACTGACCCAGAGACGCTGAAGCGGTATATCCGCACCACCCTGACAGAGACCGAGAACCTGAGCAGGCTGGTCGACGACCTGTTCGAGCTTTCGCAGATAGACGCCGGGGTGCTGGAGCTTCAGATGGAGGCGGCGTTACTCCAGGACCTGATCTCCGACACCCTGGAGACCATGTCCCCTCAGGCGGCAGCCCAGAACCTGAAGTTGGACGGTTCTGTGGATGATGAGCTCGAACCTGTCGTCATGGATACGCCAAGGGTCCAGCGTGTACTTTACAACCTGGTCCAGAACTCAATCCGGCATACGCCGCCCGATGGCACGATATACGTACACGCGCAGGACAAAGGCCCGGAGGTCCAAGTGGGCGTGGCTGACACCGGCGAGGGCATCGTGGAGCAAGAGATTGAGCGCCTCTTCGACAGGTCATTCCGGACCGACCGCTCCCGCTCCCGGCAGTCCGGGGGCGCTGGCCTGGGCCTCAGCATCGCCAAGGGGATCGTGGAGGCTCACGGCGGTCGCATCTGGGTGGAGAGCGCCGTGGGCCGGGGGAGCACCTTTAACTTTACCCCTAATCCACCGAAGGACGGCGTGTAGGAGGCCTGCTGAAGAAACGAAAGGGTGCGCCTCTGAATCTGGGATAATGGTTTTGAAACAGAAAACCGGTCCCAGAAAAGGAGCACCCGATAGATGCTACCACGTAACCACCCCGACCGCATCCAAATCGCCTTCGACGACCACCGCCTGGTGGCCAATGCCGGGCTGATCCTTCCCGCCACCCTCGCCCTGCGCCTTGGCCTGCCCCAACTCCTCCGGAAGCACCTCGACCTCGGCGGCGCGCCGGGCCGGGCGAACACCGGCGACAAGATGATGACCCTGGTGGCCTCCGCCCGAGCCGGCGGAGATTGCATCGACGACGCCGACGTGTTGCGCGCCGGCGGGACCGCCCGCGTGCTCGGTTTCACGGCTAAGCCCGAATCCACCGAAGGAGGGCGTCGGGTTAGCGTCCTGAAGCGGCAAGAAGGTGCTCCTGTGCTTCTGGGATAATGGTTTTGTAGCAAAAAAACCGACCCCAGAAAAGGAGCACCCAATAGATGCTGCCACGCAACCACCCCGACCGGATCCAAATCACCTTCGACGACCGCCGCTTGGTGGCCAATGCCGGGCTGCTCCTTCCGGCCACCCTGGCGCGGCACCTCGGCCTGCCCGAACTCGTCCGGCAGCGCCTCGACCTGGGCGATGCCCCGGGGCGGGCGAACACGAGCGACAAGATGATGACGCTGGTGGCGTCTGCGCTGGCTGGGGGCAACTGCATCGACGACGCCGATGTGTTGCGCACCGGGGGGACGGCCTGCACCCTGGGCGGCACGGTCAAGGCGCCATCCACCCTGGGCACCTTCCTGCGAAGCTTCCGGTGGGGCCACGTCCGTCAACTCGACCGGGTGAGCCGCGAGTTGCTGGCCCGGGCTTGGCAGGCCGGGGCGGGACCCGGCGACGGGCCCCTGACCATTGACCTGGACTCCACCATCTGCGAGACCTACGGACTGGCCAAGGAGGGCACACGCCACCACGGCTATACCGGCAAGCGGGGCTATCACCCGCTGTTGGCCGTCGCCGCCGGCACCGGCGACGTGCTGATGGCCCGCCTGCGCGAGGGCCGGGCCAACACCGCTCGCGGCGCCGCCCACTTCCTGCGTGAAACGGTGAGCCGGGTTCGCTACGGCGGGGCCAGCGGGCAGCTCACCATGCGTGCCGACAGCGGCTTCTATACCCACGCCGTGGTCGCCGTCTGCCGCCGGATCAATGTCCGCTACTCCATCACCATCCGCCAGCACAAAAGCCTGCACAATCTCATCGAGGCGATACCCGAAGATGCCTGGACGCCGATTCCTTACTGGATGGACGGTGCCGCCGATGTGGCCGAGACCACCTGCACCCCCTTCCAGGCCGAGGCGGACGCCGCGCCGGTGCGGCTCATTGTCCGGCGGGTGAAGCCGACGCCCGGTTCCCAACTGGCCCTCTTCGCCAAATACAGCTATCATGGCTTCATCACCGACCGGGCGACGACGGACGGGTCTTCGTCGAAAGGCGTGATTACCGCCCGGACTAGTTCGCCAGGTGTAGCACCCCGCGCTGAACCGATAGGCGCGAGCGACGCGAGGAGGGCAGCCCGGGCCAGGCGGCGGGCCGGTCGTGTCGGGCGGGTTTTGTCGATGCGGGCCGCGGTGGAGTCGGGGCCGGTGACATCGGCCTCAATTGCGGACTCGAACTCTCCTCTATCAATTCGTGTCGTCACCTCGGCGTGTATTCCCGTGTTGGCTGGGTCAATGTGATGGGGATGAATCAAGAGCGTTCCCTCCCCCTGCCCCGACTTTCTCAGGAAGTGGGCGGTCATCCCCAGCAGGCGGAGAATCCCACGCGTGTTCTGGAAATTGTCGTTGCTGGCGATCCTCTCGATGATGACGCGCAGGGTGTCGGGGTGTAAGGGATAGTTCTCCTGGAACCATTGCAAGGCAGTTCGGTCTTGAGGCGGCGGCGCAATGAGGGCGCTGCTGCGCTGGCAAACGTCGGCGTAAGCAGCGGACACCGCAGACCTCGCAGTCTCATCGACATGGGAAAAGAGCCGCCGCCGAAGGATGGCAGGCAGGTCGGGAGGGTCGGATGGGATGGTCTGGTGGGAGATACGGGCAAATACTGAATCCACTTCGCCGAGGACGTCGAGGGCGTGCTGCGTTGCCCTTTTGTAAGCGTCGCTGGCCGGGTCGGGAGTAGTGATAACTAACACCGCATAGGGACACGACTCGACGGCTTGTAACAAGGAACTGAACGAGGTTCTAATATTGGGCAGCCTAGCGGTCAGTCCAGAATTTTCGATTCGGTCAAACCACTGCACCAACTCGTCAACCAAGATAAGGCAAGGCCGCTCCCCCGAGAGTCTGCGGATATCCTCGGACCCTGGACTGGTGAGGTTTTCGTCGTAGGTCTTGAAGTCGTTGAAAGCGACCTCACCACCCAACTGCCAGGCGATTTGCCCGATGAGGGACTTGGCACGAGCGTCGCTAGACCCAGGTATGAGAGCTCCCCGCTCGACGTCACTGTTTTCGCCGGTGAAGGTGACTAGCCGTACAGTTTCTCCGGGAGCGAATTAGACCGGGACTGGCGTTTCCCCTTCCATGATCAATTGGGGGTACCGGACTGCGCCGGCCAAAGCAATCAGAGTGTGCGTCTTGCCGCCGCCGAAACTGGACCCCAAGCGGTACACGGACGGCTCGTTGCTGGCGTCACCTTGCTTGAGGCGGCTGAAAATCCCCCGGCAAATGTCCTTCATGCCTATTGTGGGAAACGTGCTCTGGAAGAACTGCCTAGCCAATTCGGGAGTGGACAGCTCTCCTTGGAGAGAACGCTGAAGATCGGCAGCATAGTTGTCCCTGGTGCTCTCCTCCGAACGGAGTTTGCACGCATCGAAGAGATGATTCGATGCGGAGATACTGAACGTCATCATGCAGCCTCCCGTCCTTTTACTCGAACAAGCACCAAAGGCAACCTACACAGAGGGTTGTCCATGGGGACAGTGCCAGAGGCCCCTGTAGAACAGGAGGCTGTAGGGAACTCCAGATTGTCAACGATATCGCTCATAGTCATCCCTTCCGCTATGCTGGCACACTGTAGTCTCCCAACCAGTGCACGTTGTCAACGCCCGAGCTTACCGCACGGAAAAACCTCTCGTCGGCGGTCCACAACTCGCAGCCGAACTCCTCCGCTAATGCCAGGTAGTGTGCATCGTAGGCCGCCCCCTGATTCAGTCGGCTTGCCATCTCTCGTCATGTCGCTTTCCTCCTTGTAGATGGAAAGCGAGGCCGCCCCCTTTGGAGACGACCCCGCTCGATTCCGTGTCCCGATAGTCGGGGCCGTCTCGTTGTGTAGTGTTGTTGCCGTGGCGAATGGCTGTTGCGGATTCCCTACGGGAAGCCGTGTGCGGGCAAGGCCCGTCGTGAATTGGGCATAGCTCCTCCTGGGCGGTGAGAGTGAGATGGGTGAGGCGGGAGCAGGTCCCGCACAAGCAAGGGATCGAAGCGAGCAAGCTCCGCTGTGGTGAAGCGGTGTGGAAAGTAGGGAAGCGGTTGACCGCTACCCCACGGGGCGGGTGGCCCGTGCAAGCAGCCGCGGAAAGGCGGTGCGTCGTTGCGGGTGGGTTACAAACGCAGTCGCGACGACGACGCCATCGGGGAGGGTGACGAAGGGCCACGCGTCGTGGAATGGGCGAACGCCCCGGCGAACCCGGCCCCTTCCCCTGATGAGACGTACGCCCGACGCCTCAACCCTGTCGCGCGACTGGTAGCGCGCCTTCAGCGCAAGGATGGCAATGGGAGCATGGGCTAGGACCAGGACGCGCCTCCCCCCGACCCGGGTCGAAGGCAAGCTTTTCCCAGGGGCCTCAGCCCCCGCAGGCTGCGCCGCGAGACGATGTTGCCGGGCCGCCAGCGCATCCCCAGGACCGCCGCGACCTCAAGCGTCCCGCCGTCGTCGGTGGGCACCAGGGCGGCAGCCCTGCCCGTGCCCTGGCTGTAGACCAGCGCGTCCCGGTCCCCGAACCGCCGCTTCACCAGGTCCGTCCACTCTGCGTAGGCCCACCGAGCCTGATGCGGCTCAGCCTTTGTCGTGTCCATGCCGGCGAGGACCGTCAGCGCCCCGTCCATGTCCCCCGCCTGCCTGAGCCGCCGTGCCTCGTGGACGCTCTTGGCCACGCTCAGTGTCTCCGTCGCCGGTTCCGTCTGCGGCTGCTCCGAGAACAGCGCCGCCATAAGCCAGTCTACCAGCTCTTCGAGACTGCGCCTGGGCCGCACCGCCGTCTCCATCGTCCGATTGCCAGTTGCCAATGTTGCCGTCGTCATCACGACCTCCTTGCTGCTGTTGAATCTGTGAGTCCGTGTTGCCGTTCCGACGACGCCCGCAGCCCGACAACGAGTCGAACGGGGGAGTTGCTGCTACGTGGGGGGTGAAAAAGACGCAGCTCGGCCCCAGGGTCACATCACGGGGAATCGCCTTGGGGGAGCTGCTGTGAAATGGGAGAACCGACCGGCCTGCAGATCAACCACAGGACGGCCCGGTGAGAGACGCAACGAGACCCGGGAGCTACGTCTGTAACGTCCTGGGATGCTGCGAGGGAAGCGGCCAGCCAGCGAAGACCTCATCGCAGACCGGCGCGTGGTGAAGCTGCGGCCAGTTCCACAGGAACCATGCCGCAGACGTGAGGAACCGGACGGGGCGCGGGGCGCACTCCGACCAGGGTGTCCGAGAGGCCGAAGCGAGAGACGCATCGACCTGGGTGACCCGTCTTCCGAACCGGCATCGGAGGAGCAGTGCTCGACCCCACGACCGGCTCACGCAGCGGGAAGGCGCTTATCCCTCGTGGAACGCCGTCGGGAGAGCAGGGCTCGATCCGTCAGGCCGCTCCGGGTCGGGGATGGACCCTCCAGGTTTCTAGGTTGTGTTGACATTTCATCTGAGCCATATGAGAGCACCGACGAAGTTCAAGAATCCCAGGAAACGCGATGACAGCTTGTCAAAGCGAGAGAAGATATGCCGGTAGTGCTTGATCTTGTTGATGAAACACTCCACAAGGTGGCGCTTCGGTAAAGGTACTCATCATACTCTCGTGGCGTCTTTCGATTTGACCGAGGTGGAATCACAGGTAACGCGCCCCTGCCCAGGATGCATTGGAGAAAATCCATCGAATCGTATCCCTTATCAGCAATCACATGCTCGGTTTCGAAATCAGCTATCAATGCCTGTGCCTGGGTGATGTCGTGACGTTGACCTGCTGTGAGCTCAAAGCGCAACGGGTTGCCCAATCCATCCACGCTCACGTGGATCTTGGTACTGAACCCGCCTCGGCTCCGGCCAAGAGCTTGGGCCGATTGGCCACCGTTTTTTTGGAGGCTCCAGCAGCACAGGGATGAGCGCGAACCACAGTGCTATCAATGATGACATGCTCCATATCGGGGTCTTGCACAAAATGCTGATGCATTCGTTCCCATACACCCTTTTCACACCAGCGTGCGAAGCGCTTATATACGCTGTTCCAGTGACCGTAGTGCTCAGGCAGCAGTCTCCAAGGAGCACCACTTCGTGCCATCCACAGGATGGCCTCGACGTAGCGCCTGCAATCGTCCTCCTCTCCAACGTAGAGGTCTGGGCATGAGCGTAGAAATTCAAGGATTTTCGACCATTGTTCATTGCGTAATTCAGTCGTTGACATGTATCCATTATGCACCAAATGTCAACACAACCTAGTAGAGTCCAGCCATAGAGCCAGCAAACTCTTTGGGCGTTTTACCCTTCAGAGAACTGTGGGGCCTGACCTCGTTGTAGTCCTGCCGCCAGCTCTCTATGATCTCCCTGGCATGCCTTACACTCATGAACCAGTTGATGTTCAAGCATTCGTCGCGTAGTCGGCCGTTGAAGCTCTCAGCAAAGGCGTTCTCTACCGGCTTGCCAGGACGTATAAAGCTTAACTTGATGCCCCTCCGACAGGCCCACTCATCCATGGCCTTGCCTGCGAACTCCGGGCCGTTGTCCACAGTGATCACCTCAGGTAGTCCCCGTGTCTCTTCCACTCTCTCCAGGGCTGACGTCGGCCAGCTCCGCGCCGTGGTAGCCGGTGGGACAAATGTCGGCCAAAAGGGCTTCCCAAGGGAAAGACTTGGGCGTAGACTAGCGGTTTGGGGATTTTACGCGTGGCAGAACGGTGGTTGCTCCATGAAAACGGGGGGTTTGAGCGAATCAGGATGCATTTGACGTCCTTGGGATTGGTGATTATATTTCAGGGCAACCCAGAGGGAACTATATCCGGGAAAGTCGGTTTGATCTGGGGAATCCCGGTTAAGACCACATGGATTTTCAGTTTCCCATACCCGGTACAGATGTCTTGCTGAACTTGATAACGCCAGGATCTGGTGGCCGTTGGCTATGGCGCCCTGAGTCTGTCGGTCGCCCTGCACCAGGTGTTCCCCACGACCGAGCACCAGCGGCTACCAAGTTGAAATGAGGAACCGCGAAACTGGCTTCGTTGCCAGTATGTCTCGCAGGAAGTGGTCTGGGCGTCACCCGGCTTTAAGCTCACTAGTCTGGCCCGCTCTTCTCATCATCGCTCTGGGTGTGGTTGGAGCGGGGCAGTGGCTCTTGGAATATCCTCCTCAGACCTCCTATGTTTTCACCGTCCACCAACCAAGCCACTTTGCCGTCGGCTTTCTCCTTCTCCTAATTGGAGCAAGCCTTTTCTGGTGGGCCGTATGGAGACACCGGAGAACCGTAATCGAACCAGAGGCAATGCGGGCCCAGCCAAAGACAGGGCAACACGGTGTCCGTCCACGGGCACTGACCCTGGTGTCCTCGTTATTG
The DNA here is from genome assembly GCA_965206395.1 of Dehalococcoidia bacterium. Classification (GTDB taxonomy): domain Bacteria; phylum Chloroflexota; class Dehalococcoidia; order Lucifugimonadales; family CATOSD01; genus CBDBJK01. The sequence continues at coordinate 8,919 of CBDBJK010000036.1, read as the reverse complement.
TCAGCCGTCCTCTTCGGTTATGCCCTGGTGAGCATGGCCATCGAAGGCTACCAGTCTATACGGGGATGGCTATTTTTAGTTGCTTTCCTCCTCGCCGCAGTCGCCTTTGTTGCCCACGACCGTGGAGCTGGGGTCAGATGGTGGCAGCCTCTACAGTGGTGGGAAGCAGGGTTTCTGGCACTGGTCGCAGCAGTTTTCATTGGGATCAATAGCTTTGACCTCACCAGTTGGTACTATAGCGCCATTGAGGACGAATATGCCTTTTTCGGCGAAGCCCGGCGCATTGCCGAGGGTGGAGACTTCAATCCATTTTCCCAGGCTGGCGTGTATGGCGATCAACCGGTTCTATCATCCGCATTCCAAGCACTGGCCATGCGCTTGTTTGGTGTTGACCATTTCGGGTGGAAACTGTCCTCCGTCCTTGCGGTTGCCCTTTCTTTCCCCTTCTTCTATCTGCTCGTCTCCAGGCTATGGGGAAGGAGCACTGGGATTTTCGCTACAGTAATACTGGCGTCTTCTCACCTGCTGTTCGGCTACGCTCACACCGGATACAACAACGTCCAGGCTCTACCCATCACCCTGGCAGCCTTCTGGCTGTTCTTCATTGGGCATGACCGGCGGAGTTGGTTTCTGGTGTTCGCGGCGGCGGCCATGGCCGGGCTGGGCTTCTACACCATCTATATGGGACGGGTCGCCGCCGTTGTATTAGTCATGTTTGCTCTCTTAGTGTATCGAGCCCGGCCTCCGGGACGGTTGCTGGTACCTGGCCTTATTGGCGGTGCTTTCGCCCTGGCTCCTCTGTTTGTGGTTAATGGCTGGGATGTCATCGGCCTGATGCTGAACCGGAGTGCCGTAGGCTATGAATCTGCCATCGTCGGCGACCCAGTACAGCGGATGCTCTTCAATATACCCATCAACCTCATCGCCTTTAACTACAATGTCCAGCCCCACCACTATGTAACTGGGTCCCTCCTGGCCCCTGCCACCGCCGTCCTAACAGTTCTTGGGGTAGGCTCTCTAATCGCCGAGCTCCCGAGTCGACGTACCCTGTTTGTGGTCGTGTGGTGGTCGGTTGGCATGGTGGCCATCGGGGTCTTTAGCCCTTATCCTTACGTGGCGCCCAGTCGCATTCACTACCTGGTTCCCTGCTATGCTCTGGTGGCTGGGCTCTCCCTTAACTATTTGGTTTCTGCCGTGGACTCACTACGCCTTCTTCCCCGCCAGCGATGGGCTGTCTTCTGCGTCGCTGGCGGAGGCGCGCTGGTTCTGATTTTGGGGCTCAACCTTTATCGCTTCTGGGAGCAGAGCCCGCCCCAGGCGCCTATCGCTGTCGAGGCAGTGGCGGTGCGCGCTGTCCGCTCCCCTATCTGCGCCGGGAGGCCGGGAACACCTCTTATCGCTGGGGGCAACCCTGTTCTGTTGCGAGATATATTTGGCTCCTACAGCTCGCAGCCAACACCTAGGCTGTTGTCCACCGAGGCGCTACTAGCCAGCGCGATCCGGGAAAGCGTGGCCGCCTCTTGCATCGTTCTCTTGCCTCCCCTGGAGCCGGCCCAGAGTGAGTTGGCTACTGCCCTTCAGGGAGACAGCCGCGTATGGGGGAATGAGTTCGTTACAGACTACAGCGGCACCCGAAAGGTAGCCGTGTTCTTTCCACAGCTACCTTAGTGCTCCATTTGATAAATTCCAAAAGCTTTTATCCCACCCACCCGCCGGGTGATCCTTCCTGCGGAAGGACTGCAGACGCAGCCCGGCATCGGCGGGCGCTGCGGCGGCATCGCGTACATCGCAGGTTGCCCGTATGGTATAAAGTGCTCGAATGAGATTACGCTGAAAGGACGCCGCATCTAATATGGCGTCCGACATTAGACACCCCGGGATGGAGCCGACAATGGAGTTATACCAACTTTGCTTAAAAGGTTCGTGAATAGGCTGTGGGGAGTTGAGCCAAAGCGCGCTTGAGCCAGTGCCAACCGATCAGCCGCTTTAAGCGTGGTTTGTCAGGCTTGAGCCGTCTTAGCAGGTGATCTATAGCCGCCTTTTTGGCCTTTAGGGAAGGGTAAACCTCTCCTTCAATGTGTCCGCGAACTTCCTCAAATACCCTTTCCGCAGGATTGAGTTCCGGCGAGTAGGCGGGTAGAAAAATCCGAGCAAAGCCCACCTGGCCCATGAGTTTACCCCGATGGCTGGGGGCACCATCCCACACCACCCCATCCATGGGCCACTGCTCAAATATGGGAACTAACTGTTGCTGGTTCATTTTCTGGGACCACCCCCAGTGTAATTCACCTCGCATCACGTCCACTGCCAGCACCAAATAGCTCCAATGGAACACGATCTGCATGCGCTGGATGATCTTCTTCCCTTTAAGACCCCAGCGTCACCGCACCTGTCCCCACAGCCCGAAACGCATCTCGTCACAGTGCCATAATCGGGACGTGGTGGTCATTCCAGCCTGGTCCAAGGCATTCAGTAGGCCCCCTTTTCCAGGCGGTCTGCTGCTGGGCATCTGCCTTCTCGGAATGGGGCCGGGGGACTTTCAACCCCAGCCCGTGCCCTTTCATCAGGGAATACATCCCGTTATAGGTGTAAGTCACTCCCCAGCGACCCTGGACCCACTCGACTACATCCCACACCGTTCGGAACTGGCCGGGCTGCACCTTGGCCACCAGGACTTTTTGCTGCAGCCGGTTTAGATAGGGCTTTTTACCTTTTGCGTGATGCCCTACTATCCGTCTCATGACTTCGCCAAGTCCACCTTGTCGATACCACCTGAGCCACTGTTGCACGCTGCGATAGGAAGCTCCGGTTAAGTCCACCACATCCTGAATCCGTTTCCCTTGGCGCAGCTGCCGGAGGGCTTGCAGTCGGGTGCGCCGTTGAGGATGCACCTCTTTCTGGTAACGGTGTTTCAGTTCCTCGTTACTTTCCTGCCAATCAACTTTCAGTCCTCTTCCCATCCCTTCATCCCTCACCCTGAGGTGGACCCCAAAATTGGACAGGTGGCTAAGAGAGAGTCCCGCTCCTAAAATAGGACGGAAACAAGGAGCAGGACATGAAGCAAACACGTAAGAAGCACAGCCCAGTCTTCAAGGCCAAAGTGGCTTTGGCCGCGCTCCAGGGGGAGCACACCATTGCAGAGCTGGCCAGCCGGTTTGAAGTCCACCCGAGCCAGATCCATGCCTGGAAGAAGGCCTTGACTCAGGGGGCGCCGCACCTCTTTGAAAATGGTGCTGGACGCTAGGAGAAGGACCAAGAGGTCCTCACTGCCCAGCTCTACCAACAGATTGGGCAGCTCAAGGTGGAACGGGATTTTTTGTCACGGAGCTTCGGGTTGTGAGCCGGTCCCAACGCCGGGCCATGATTGACCGAGAAGAACCGAAGCTGTCTCTGGTGCGCCAGTGCGCCTTGCTGGGTATCAGCCGCTCCTCGTTGTACTACCTGCCAACCGAGGCCGACGCCGAGGACATGGAGTTGATGGCCCTCATAGACCAACAGTACCTGAAGACACCTTTCTACGGCTCCAGAAGGATGACTGCCTGGCTCAGAAATCACGGACACCAGGTCAACCGCAAGCGGGTCCGCCGGCTGATGCAGCTGATAGGCCTGGAGACCATCTACCGGCGTCCCAACACCAGCAAGCCAAACCCAGGGCATAAGGTCTATCCGTACTTGCTCAGGGGGCTGGAGATCAACCGGGTCAACCAGGTGTGGGCCACCGACATCACCTACATACCCATGGCTCGGGGTTTCCTCTACTTGGTGGCCATCATGGACTGGCACAGCCGCTACGTGCTGGCCTGGCGGCTGTCCAACACCCTGGAGGTAGACTTCTGTGTTGCGGCTCTGGAAGAGGCCTTGAGCAAGGGTCGGCCACAGATCTTCAACACCGACCAGGGCAGCCAGTTCACCAGCGAGGCCTTCACCAGCATGCTGCTGGCGCAAGGCGTTCAAGTGAGCATGGACGGCAGGGGCCGGTGCATGGACAACGTCTTCGTGGAACGGCTGTGGCGCAGCATCAAGTACGAGGAGGTGTACCTGAAGGCATACCAAAATGGGACTGAGGCCAGAAAAGGGATTGGGGCTTATCTGGCCTTCTACAACCAAGAGCGGCCCCATCAAGCCCTGGGCTATCGGTCACCGGGTCAGGTGTTCCATGCAGTGAGCCCACAAAGGTGTTTACTAGAACATCCACAAGCCTTACAATGGGATGAAGGTTTACGAGACACCCCAGCGGTAGACTCTCTTATTTTAGCCTCACCGCTGTCCTGATGATGGGGTCCACTTGATAGACCGGCAGCAGGGCAATCGTTGTTGATCAGAGGGTGACGATGTATCACATGAAATGTATTGAGGAGACGAATCTCCTTTGCATTCAACCCGTTCATCCTGGTTGGCAAATGGCATCAGCCTGAGGAGGAGGAAAGGTGTTCAAGATCGATAAGTTCCGTTTGGTGGTAGTTGCTCTGCTTGCCGTTTTGACTGTGGCAGTGGCCGCTTGCGACAGTGAACCCGAAAAGGCGCCTGATCCGTTGATTGTCGGCCACCTCACCGCCTTCACCGGGTCGCTGTCCTACTTCGGCGAGTCCCACTCAAACAGTGTCGGCTTGGCGGCGGACCACATCAACCGTGCTGGCGGCATCCAGGGCGGCTCCGTGGTCTTGGTTCACCGCGACACCGCAGTGAATCCGGTCCAGGGTGTGTCCGCGGCTGAGGAGTTGGTGAATGTCCAGGGAGTGGTGGCGATCGTGGGGGCGTTGGCGAGCGGTGTAACTATACCTGTCGCCACTTCGGTGACCGTCCCCAACGGCGTGCTGCAAGTTTCCGGCGCATCGACCGCGCCCGCCATAACCGTGCTGGAAGATAACGATTTCCTGTTCCGTACTTCACTGTCCGACGCCTCTCAGGGCGTGGTTCTGTCGGATTTGGCCAAGGAGTTGGGCTACGAGAGCGCGGGCATCCTGTACATCAATAACGCATATGGGGAAGGGTTGGCGGCCCAGTTCACGGAATCGTTTACCGCCTTGGGTGGCACGGTAATCGCCTCGGTGCCTCACGAAGATAGCCAGCCTACCTTCGTTTCCGAGTTGGAGAAGGCCACCGAAGGCGACCCTGACGTCCTGATCGCTATCAGCTACCAGCAGGCCGAGGTTTACCTACGCGAGGCCCTGGAAGGCGGTTATGCGGACACCTTCCTGTTCGTGGACGGCACCAAGATCCCCGAATCTTTCGCAGTCATCGGCTGGGACCTTCTGGAAGGCAGCTATGGCACCGGGCCGGGCTTCGAGGCCAACCCGTCAACCCAGGCGTTCATCGACTCCTATGTGAGGACCTACGACATGGAGCCTGAGCATCCCTTCATGAACGAAACCTACGACGCGATGATCCTTATCGGCTTGGCTGCGGCCAAGGCCGGGACCACCACGGACTCTGCCGCTATTCGCGACGCCCTCCGGGACGTAGCCAATCCCCCCGGCGAGGTGGTGAGGCCCGGAGAGGAGGGCATCAAGCGGGCCATGGAGCTGATCGCCGATGGCAAGGACATTAACTACGAGGGAGCTGCGGGCTCGGTTGACTTGGACGAGAACGGTGACGTCATCACAGGCCACATCGAAGTGTGGAAGATCGAAGGCGGCGAGATCGTTTCGGATCGCCAAGTGCCGGTTGACTTGGGCCAATAAATCCAGCGCGGGCCGAAACTAGACTCCTAGCGATTGCGCCGGGACGCTGAGAGCAGATTCACGGCGACCCGGCGCATGTTATTCGGCGCGGGCACATCGCCACGGATCAAGAGAGTTTGACCATCGTAGCATTCGCCACACCTAGCCAGGAGCGTCTGGAGGGAACCCGCGTCGGGCGACATGGCGCTGCTCACCCAGGATGCCGCTGGGGCGCAGCAGGATCACCGCCACGATGAGCGCGCCTATCAAGAAGAGCCGGAAGCTGGGATCGGAAAGTATGCCGGGCAGGGACTGCGTGCCAGTCCAGATTCCCCACACCACGAACGCTCCCAGGATTGCCCCCTTGTTGTTGGCGGAGCCGCCCACCATCAGCATGGCCCAGATCACGAAGGTAGCGAGCAGCGGGTCGAAGGTCAGCGGGGAGAGAAAGCGGATGTGGTGGGCATAAAGCGCGCCGCCGATACCCATGATCATCGCGCCCATGATGAACGCCTGGAGCTTGAACTTGAATACATCCTTACCGCTGGCTTCGGCGGCCGTCTCGTCCTCGCGAATGGCCCTCAGCACCCGTCCCCAGGGAGAGTTGACCGCCTGTTGCACCGCCAGATAGAGCGCCGCCAGCGTGACGATCACTACCGCTAGATACAGGTAGTTGTAGATGTCCGGCGCTATCCAGTCGCCCAGAAACTTTGGGATTCTATACAGCCCCTTGGAGCCGTTGGCCAGCCACTTTTCGTTCAGGAATAAGAGGCGTACCGTCTCGGCGATTCCCAGCGTGGCTATCGCCAGATAATCGTCGCGCAGCCGCAGAGCAACGTAGCCAATGACCAGCGCAAACACTCCGCAGCACAATGCTGCCGCCACCAGTCCAAAGACGAACCAGACGTCGATGCCCAAGTCCAGATAGCTCAGACTGGACCAGTTGCCGCCGAACTTGAAGTCCTCGAACAGCGTCGGGTCCGGCGACGAGGTGGTCAACAGCGCCGATGCGTAGGCGCCCAGCGCAAAAAATCCGGCGATTCCGATGTTGAATAGCCCGGTGAACCCCCAATGAACGTTCAGCCCCAGGGAGAAGACGGAATAGATGCCCGCCATGATGGCAAAGCCCACCAGGTAATCGAGGATGCCGATTACTTCCAATTCAGCTCCGTGCTCCTCCCAAAATTCCGCGCGGCCGCACCAGCAGCACCATAATCATCAGCGCGAAGGCTACCGCGGGTTTGTAGCTGGGGTTGATCCATTGAGTCGAAACTTCAGACGTTACTCCGATGACGAAGGCACCCACCAGCGCGCCGTATGGGCTTCCGATGCCTCCCAGGATTACGGCGGCGAACAGAGGGATGAGGAACTTCCAGCCCATTATGGGCAGCATGTTCGCCTGAAATACGGCCAGCAGGATGCCAGCGGTGGCGGCCAACGCCGCGCCCATTCCCCAAGTCCACCATATGACGCGCTGGGTACCGATGCCGCTGACCAGGGCTAGGTCGGGGTTGTCCGCTGTGGCGCGCATGGCCTTGCCCATTTTGCTGCGGCTCAGCACCAGATACAACGCCACCACGAGGATGACGGCCACGATGGCGATGAAGATAGCGTCCGGCGGTATCCGTACGTCCATGGGTAGGTGAAACACCTGCCGGGTCTCCCTCGGCAAGCGCTGGACATCTCCTCCCCAAATCAGCTGCACCAACCCGCGCAGCGCGATGGCTACTCCCAGCGAGGCCATTGAAACCACTACGGCGTTCACGCCTCGGTTCCGCAGCCGACGGTACACAGCCACGTCCAGAGCGATCGCCGCCGCGGCGATGACCGCCGCCGCTATCGGCAAGGCAATGAGCAGAGGGTAGCCGAATGTGAATGGCCCCAGACCCTCGCCCTCAACTCCAATCTTCGGAAGCAGGCTGCCGATAATGAACAGCGCGGCGTACGCTCCCAAGGTCATATAGTCGCCGTGAGCGATGTTGGCGAAATTGAGGATGCCGTAGATCAGGGTCAAGCCGATAGCGCCTAGGGCGATGATGGCCCCGAGGAAAATGCCGTTGACCACCAGCCCCATCTTGACGAAAGGCAGGAAGCCAATGGCCAGCGCCGCCAACACTATGACGGCAGTGGTGTGCGCTGGCGTCCAGGCCGAGCCGATTTGTCGGGCGGTATCGCGCAGGGTAGTCATCTCTGACTTTCTGAGCGCACGTCTTGATTAGCCTCCTAGGTACAGACTGGCTACTTGCGGGTTGTCCAGCAGGTCAGGGCCGGTGTCGTCCAGCCGGTTTTCCCCCGCAACCAGAACGTAGCCTCGGTGCGACATTCGCAGCGCTTCGCGGGCGTTTTGCTCTACCAGCAGCACGGCTACGCCGCTTCGATTAATGTCCCTGATGCGCTCGAAGACCAGGCCCATCATCTCTGGAGAGAGCCCGGCGGAGGGTTCGTCCAGCAGTATCAGCGCAGGGTCCAGCATCAGCGCGCGGGCGAGGGCCAGCATCTGGCGCTGGCCACCCGACAGGGTTCCCGCCTTGCGGCCCGGCCGCATGGCAAGGTCTGGGAAGATTTCGAACATCTCGTCGATGCGTCCCCGGTAGTCGTCGCGACGGATGAAAGCGCCCATATCCAGGTTCTCCCGGATGCTCAGTGAAGGAAAGACGTTGCCGGTTTGGGGGACATAGGACAAGCCAGTGCGCACCGCCTGATCCGGTTGAATCCCAGATATGTCCTCGCCCCGAAACATGATGCTGCCCGATCGCATCCGAATCAGACCTACAATGGCCTTCATCAAGGTGGATTTCCCGCAGCCGTTGGGGCCGATGATCGTGACGACCTCGCCCATGCCCACGGTAATAGACACACCGTGCAGTATCTCGGTCTCTCCATACCCGGCCACGACACCGGAGGCATCAAGCAGCGTCACCGGCTGAGCCTCCTAGATATGCTTCCAGCACCTGCGGGTTTTGCCGCACCTGTCGCGGCGTTCCTTCCGCAATTACGGCACCGTTGGCCATGACGATAATCGGGTCGCACATGGTCATGACGAATCTCATGTCGTGCTCAATGATTACGAACGTGATGTCCCGCTCGACGCTGGCCAGAAGTATGTTCTGCGAGATGCTTTGAAGCAGCGTACGGTTGACTCCGGCGGCGGGTTCGTCCAATAGCACCATCTTGGGCTTGGCCATGAGGACGCGCGCTAGCTCCAGCAGCTTCTTCTGGCCGCCGGACAGATTCCCGGCGTACTCGTCGGCCAGGTGAG
>CBDBJK010000035.1:0-273941 GCA_965206395.1 Dehalococcoidia bacterium | reverse complement strand
AGCAGGGTCGTCGTCCGGGTAATAGGAGGAATACAGATCGCCTCCGGCTGAGAATGCCCTACCCGCGCCGGTCAGGATTACCACCTTCACGTCGTCATCGGCCTCGGCATCCTCGAACGCGCTGAAAAGCAGGCGTTGGACATTCTTGTTTATGGCGTTGAGTATGGTCGGGCGATTCAGGGTGATGCGAGCGAAGCAGTCGCCCTTGTCATAGAGCACGTCGTTGGGGCCGGGCGGCGGAATCTCGATACCGTCAGGAGTTTTCTTGATCTCTGTCATATTTACAAAAAATCCTCTGTATAGCATTACAGTAACGAATTGTACACCAGTGCGCGAGGTCAGGTCGACGGCTCGGCGGCTAGCCCTTGTCCATCAAGCCTTGAGCGGGTAAAGTGTCTAGCATCCACAGTCTGAAATCGCAGGAGGTAGAGAATGGAAATTTACGATCTTATCAGGAGTCGTCGAACAGTAAGAACCTTCAAGCCGGATCCGGTGCCTGAGGAAGTGTTGCACAAGATTCTACAGGCCGGACGCATGGCGCCTAGTTCCAGCGACTCTCAGCCCTGGCACTTCATAGTCATCAATAATCGCGAGACTCTGAAGACTCTGGGCGGCATCTGCACTCAGGGCACGTTTCTAACGGACGCGCCTATGGCTATCGCTTTCGTGATGGACAATGCGCCTCGCCCTGATCTGGACGCGGGCCGTGCCATACAGCAGATGGAGCTTGTCGCCTGGTCAGAGGGCTTGGGAACTTGCTTTGTGGGCATGAGGCAAATAGAGCAGATGAATCAGGTCAAAGAACTGCTGGGCATCCCTGATGATCTGGAGTTGATAACCTTGCTGCCATTTGGCTACCGTGAGGCAGGATTCAAAACCAAGGGAGCAGTTCGAAAACCTATGTCAGACATGGTTCACCACGAAAGATTCGGACAGAAGAACATAGCCAGCTAAAGGTTCGAGAAAGTGACAGACCCTGAAGTTTAGCAACGTGAGGATGGTAAAAGAACTATGGGAACTTTCACAGTATTCTATCGAGATAGGCGACCCAGAAAAACAACGTTGGACTGAGTTAACCGCTCTCGTGGACACAGGCGCGTCCATTACATCCGCACCAGGGTCCTGTCCTGCGTGAGCTTGGGGTATCCCCGATGGTTAAGCAGAGTTTCAAGTTCGGCCAAGGCGAAGTAAGGCAAATGGATGTAGGCCAGACCTGGATTCGTGTTGAAAGTCGGGAAATAGTGACCCTGGTGCTATTCAACGATGAGGGTACTACACCGCTTTTGGGTGCTATTGGCGCTTGAAGGCATTTTCATGGGAGTCGACCCACATGCAAAAAGGCTTGTGCCCGTCGAAGGACTAATAATATAGGCTTGGTGTTGGACTGGATAGGCCTGTTAATAGTTGTTTAGTGTCCATCTTCTGACCCAAAGACGAATGTAATATATGGTTGATGAGAGCCATCTTATAGACCCCAAAGAGATCGTCGCGCAGGGGTACGACCGCGTTGGCTGGCGTTACAGCGAGCTTGCGGTTCGCGCTGGTTTTGACGAACGGGCGCAGTACGTTGATATGCTAGTCGAAAGGCTTCCCGCAGGCGCGAAGGTTCTCGACCTCGGCTGCGGCGCGGGCGTTCCCACAACACGCCAGCTTGCGAGGCATTTCGATGTAACCGGCGTAGACATCTCCAAACGTCAGATTGACCGCGCGCGCTACAACGTCTCTTATGCAACCTTTATGCAGGCGGACATGGCCGTACTGGAATTCCCACCCGCCAGCTTCGACGCGATAACCGCCTTTTACTCCATTATCCACCTGCCCAGAGACGATCAACCCAAACTGCTTCAATCGATGGCAACCTGGCTGCGTCCCGAAGGTCTGCTAGTAACGACGATGGGCGTCGAGTCTGTAGAGGCGGGGTTCGAAGAGATATGGCTTGGTGCTCCGATGTATTGGAGCAGCTTCGATGGCGAGACAAACAAGCGTCTCGTCGAGGAGGCGGGCCTTCAAATAGTCAGCGCGACTGTAAAGACGTCCGAATCGCTTGGCGGGTCAGAGACGTTCCTCTGGGTCGTCGCGCAAAGTCCCGTGTGAACGCGCATTCAAGCAACACTCTGGCGGGGCTAGCCCTTTGAATCTTCCCACTGTTGGATATTGCATGATTGAAACCGTGATTGACAAGTTTAATGCAGAATGCTACTGTCTGCCCATCTAGTCAACGGCGCATCGTCGCGGAAAGGATAGATACCCATGAGCAACCACGTTAAAGTCTATGCCCGCATTGGTTGAGCTACCTGTGCACGAACGAAAGAGTTTCTTTCGACTAACAACGTAGATTACGTAGAGCGAGATATTGAAAATCATCCTGGCGCACTTGACGAGCTGCGTGCCCTGGGCTTCCGCACCGTGCCCGTCACAGTTATCGATGGCAAGGGAATCGCCGGATTTCGGCCTAACGAGCTTTCAAAGGCCCTCGATCTGGGCAATGTTGTTACGCTCCGCGACCCTTCGGAGACCCTGCCTCTGCTGGAGCGCATCGTCACCTCGGTCGAGCGGGCCATCCGGCAGATGCCCGACGACAAGCTAGACTATACAGCGCCAGACAGGGACCGCCCGATGCGGGAGTTCGGCTATCACATCTTTCACATGATGCAGCGAACCATGAAGGCCACCGAGACTGGCGTGTTCCCAATGGAAGACCAGGCCACGATGGATCTCCCTGGTCGTTCCTTCAATAGTTTCCAGGAAATTGCCGATTTCGGTGGAACGGTTATCAAGGAGTACCAGGACTGGATGCCGAAGCAGGACATCAAGGCGTTGAAAGTATCGCCTGGCGAGGGCCTTCGCAGCGGAGCCGAGCAGCTTGACCTCATCGCGGGCCACACAACGCAACACCTCCGTCAGCTTTACTTTGTGTTGGAGAGCTTTGGCATCACGCCGGATGAGAGGATGCAAGACTCGGAGTTTCCACCGGAGTACGTCCTGACCATCCTCTGGTAGTCAACACGTAGTTCATCTAAACGAGCTTCACAATTTCACTCTGGTTCGGACATGACCGTGACCCGTGTGTGCATGAGGTAAGCCAGCGCACTGACTTTGCGGTGCGCTGGCTTACTTCCCTACCCTGTTGCTGTCCCTCGATTCACTGTCAGGTCGATTTTGGGGAGGTTGTGCGATGGAAGCATCGTTTGTTAAGATGCGCCCACGCATTCGTCGCGCAATTCAGTGGGAGAGCTAAGGATACTCTGAACAAGTCTGGGCATAGTAGCATAGAGAATAGCACTGTGTTCGGGGAGATAATTGATGGACCAGCCAACATTTGCGGACTTGGAATACGAGAGCAAGAAGCGCAAGACCCGCCGGGAGATATTCCTGGAGCGCATGGATGCTCTGATCCCGTGGGAACAGATGGAAGAGCGCATCCGTCCGTTCTATCCCAAGGCGGGCCGAGGCCGTCGACCATATGAGTTGTCGGCGATGGTGCGGATACACTGCGTGCAGTTGTTCTACAACTTGAGCGATCCTGGTATGGAGGACATGCTCTACGAGGTCGAGTCGGTGAGACGGTTCGTAGGGTTGAAGCTGTCGGGCCCGCTGCCGGACGAGACGACGATTCTGAACTTCCGCCATCTGCTGGAAGAGCATGAGTTGGGGCAGAGTCTGTTCGAGGAGATAAACCGTCATCTGGAGTCCCAGGGACTGCGGCTTCGGGAGGGGACGATCGTGGACGCGAGCATCATAGAGGCGCCGTCATCGACGAAGAATCGTGCGGGTGAGCGAGACCCTGAGATGCACCAGACGAAGAAGGGGAACGAGTGGCGCTTCGGGATGAAAGTACACGTAGGCGCTGACGCTGAGACGGGAGTGGTACACAGCATGACTACGACGCCAGCTAACGTGCATGATGTGACAGAAGCGCACCGATTGCTGCACGGTGGAGAGAAACGAGTGTGGGGGGATGCGGGGTATCAGGGAGTGGACAAGCGGTTGGAGAATCGAGAGTTGGATGTGGAGTGGCGAGTGGCGATGAGGCCCGGCCGGCGACGGCACCTGGAGCCTGGCAGCCACGAGGCGTTGGCGGAGAAGCGCAAAGCGTCGGTCAGAGCGAAAGTGGAGCATCCGTTCCTGTACGTGAAGCGGCGCTTTGGCTACGCCAAGGTGCGCTACCGAGGGTTGACTAAGAACGCGCAACGGCTGGCATTGCTACTGGGGCTGGCCAACTTGATGACGGCAGAGCGCCGTCTGGCGGCATGAGAGGGGCGCAGTGAGCAAATCACGGCCGGGGAGCCGCGATGGCTCCGAAAAGCCGCTTCGAGGCCACAACAGACACGGTCTGAACGCCTCAACCACGACCTGGAACGTCACAAAGATGCCTGAACATCTCCAAAGAACGGAACCACTCTGCCCATCCACGCTTGCGCCGAGTTGTTCAGAGGTTCCCTAACACGAATGGATGGGAGCATGACGAAACCTGACCTCTTCCCCCTCACAAGCTATGTTGAGTATCCAAGTGATGAGATGAAACGGCGCGCCGCCGACTTCTACGCCGACATACGCCGTCGTCGCACAGTGCGCGATTTTTCGGACAGGCCGGTGCCCCGCGAGATCATCCAGGACTGCCTGCTAGCAGCCGGGACCGCGCCTAATGGTGCGAACATGCAGCCCTGGCACTTCGTAGTGGTGAGCGACCCGGAGGCCAAGCGACATATTCGGAAAGAAGCCGAGAAGGAGGAGCGCGAGTTCTATAGCGAGCGTGCACCGCAAGAATGGCTAGACGCCCTCGCGCCTTTAGGGACAGACGCGCGCAAGCCTTTTCTGGAAACCGCCCCATACCTCATAGCCATATTCGCGCAGAGCTATGGCGTGCTGCCCGACGGTCGCAAAGTCAAACACTACTACGCTACCGAATCGGTGGGGATAGCGACGGGAATGCTCATCACGGCTATTCATCAGGCAGGACTTGTATCGCTTACTCACACGCCCAGCCCAATGGGGTTCCTCAACGAAATCTGCGGACGGCCTGCCAACGAGCGGCCCTTTCTTCTTCTCGTCGTCGGCTACCCCGCAGTCGATGCAGTTGTCCCCAACATCACCAAAAAGCCAATAACAGAGATAGCCTCGTTTCTCTGAAGCCCAGTATTCTTCTCCAAATTAAGGCCAGATATGTCAAGGAGCAAAAATGACTGCCTCAAGCTCTCCGAATATCGCTAACGACACCCCTTCGGCGCTGGGGCATCTGCGAGTCCTGGACCTGACCGGGCCTATTGGTCAATACTGCGGCAGGGTGCTGGCTGACCTGGGCGCGGATGTCATCAAAATAGAGCCGCCAGAGGGTGACGTGGCCCGGCAAATGGCCCCATTTGCCCGAAACGCCCCTCACCTTGAATCCAGCCTCTATTTTCTGAACTACAACTCCAACAAGCGCAGCATAACCCTTGATCTCAATTCTGAGAGCGACAGGGACACCTTCCGTCGCCTTGTCGCCACCGCCGATGTCATGACAGAAAGCTATGAGCCAGGCTATCTGGATGAGTTGGGGCTGGGTTTCGAGAGCCTTTCCGAAATCAATCCCGCCATGATAATGACATCCATAACACCGTTCGGACAGACTGGGCCTCACAGGGATTTCAAAGGCTCCGACATGATAGCTCAGGCCATGGGAGGGTTGATGTTCGTCCAGGGCGACGACCTGAAGCCGCCCTGCGCCGCTCCCAGCGACCAGGCATCCCAGATGTCGTCCCTTCACGCCGTTTACGCCACCCTTGCGGCGCTGCGTCAGCGCGGAGAGAGCGGGCTGGGGCAGCGCGTTGACGTGTCCATGCAAGAGGTTATGGCCCATCTGTTGTTTCACGTGGCGCAGTATGCCCTCTCGAACCAGATAGTGCGCAGGACTGGAGTAGCATCAACTATTGCGCCGAACAGCTACTATCAATGCAAAGACGGCCACGCCTGCCTCTCGGTTTTCTACAACCACCACTGGAAAGTGCTATCCGAGTGGACGGGCATTGAAGCCCTGTTGGACCCGATATGGGAAGACCTGGATTTCCGCCGCGCAAACCCGGACATCGTGGAGGAGTTCGTCGGTCAATTCATCGGCGAGTTCGCACTTGGCGACTTCGTAGAGCAGGCTCAGGCCCATCATCTAGCCGTCAGCCCTATGAACACACTGGAGCAGCTTGTCAACAACGTCCAGATCAAGGCCAGGAGCTATTTCCAGCAAGGCAACCACCCCCATATCGGCGAGTATTCGTATCCGGGCGCTCCATATGGTTTCGGGGAGACTCCCTGGAAGGTGCGTCGGTCGGCACCTCTGCTAGGCGAGCACAAGCAAGAGATAATGGCGGAGCTTGAGGCGAGGACAACATCAGCCAAGCGCGAAAAGGTCAATGATAGCCAGAGGCCCGCGAAGTCCGATCTACCTCTGAAGGGTTTACGTATCGTGGACTTTACCAGGGTCTGGGCTGGCCCTTTTTGTACGAGATACTTGGCAGACCTTGGTGCAGAAGTAATCAAGATTGAGACCAGCCGTTATCTGGACAATGGTCGCGTGAGTGCGGAGCCGAATCCAATGTTCCCTGAAATCAACCGGAGCAAGCTCGGCGTTACGCTAAATTTCCAACAACCAGAAGGGCTTGAACTCGTGCAGAATCTCATTGCCGTGAGCGATGTCGTGATCGCAAACTTCGCGGCAAGCGTGATGGAACGGCGGGGCCTGGGCTATGAGCAACTCAGGCAGATAAAGCCCGACATCATCATGATGAGTATGCCTGGTTATGGAGACACCGGCCCGTATTCCGACTATGTGGCTTACGGTATGAGCCTGATGGCATACTCCGGACTTTCCTACCTTTGGGGTCATCCAGACTCTCCATACGAGTCCCATCCCAAAGTCCACTACTCGGATTTCATATCGGCTGCTACTGCCGCCACCGCTTTAATGGCTGCTCTGGAATATCGCTCGCACAGCGGGCGCGGGCAGTACATCGAGCTAGCCCAGTCAGAGGCGCTTGCCTCGACGATGGGAGTGCCTCTAATGGACTACCTGGTCAATGAACACGAGTGGAAGCCCTCTGGCAACCGCAACCTGAATGCGGCTCCACACAACTGTTATCCTTGCAGGGGCGACGATCAGTGGTGCGCGATAGCCTGCCTGAACGACGACCAATGGAACGGCCTGCGTAGGGCGCTCGAAGACCCCTCGTGGGCCGAAGACCCAAAGTTCGCTACGCTCGAATCGCGGCTGAAACACCGGGACGAGCTAGACGAATTCATAGGCCAGTGGACGTCTGGCTACACGGCCCATCAGGTCATGCGCATGCTTCAGCGAGAAGGTGTGCCAGCCGGAGTGGTGCAATCGGCAGAACAGATTTACCACGACCATCACCTTCGCTCAAGGAACTTCATCCCTGAGATAGAGCACTCCGCACATTTTGGGCGGATGGAGCATCCGGGCATCACCGTTAACCTGTCCAGCACGCCGGGGCGCATCGTAAGGGGAGTCCCTGATCTGGGCGAGCATAACAGCTACGTCTATAGCGATCTGCTGGGCAACAGCCCGGAAGACGTGGCCCGGATGATTCGAGACAAGGTGATAGACTGACGCTGAGAACACCCCCATCCTAACCTTCCCCCGTTGCGACAGGGGAAGGGACTACTGTTCTCTCCGTCGTCGCAACGGGGGAGAGTTAGAGAGGGGCCACTCGCGAAATTACTCGCGCGGTCGTGAGCGCGGGCCGAAGGGTTCGGGCAAGAACGGCGCGTCTCGAACTTCCAGGAACCCCCGCATTCCGCGTTCCTTGGCCGCCTCCAGCATCTCTTTGCGCCGATAGTCCGGTCGCTGCGATGAGTGGGCGATTGACGACAGCAGCCAGTTAGTCGTGATAGCGTTGCGCAGACCCATCATCTCCAGGCCAAGCAATGCGATGTACTTGTTAGCCGCCACCGTCTCCGGCGAGTTGAGCGCGATTCGGTTCGCCAGACGGAACGCCTCCTCCATGAGGCTCTCCTTATCGGGCAGCACGTCGTTAACCAGGCCGATGCGTTTTGCTTCCTCGGCGTCGATGTGGTCTCCCGTGAGCGAGTATCGCAACGCGTTCTTGTAGCCAGCCATCAACGTCCATAGGAAACTGGTATTGGATATTTGGCGGACTTCGGGCTGTCCGAACACAGCATCAGCCGAGGCCAGGGTAAGGTCGCAGGAGAGGGCCATCCAGGTTCCGCCTCCCATGCACCAGCCATGCACGGCGGCGATAACCGGCTTCGATAGCTCCATGATGTGCGTCTGATTGGTAACCATCTTGCGGTCGTTCTTGAACCATCTGCCAATATGCTCGGAGACGTTCTGCCCCTTGGTAATCATCGATTCGTAATCAGTCTCGGCCTCGGTGGACGCGCTCATGTCGTAACCCGCCGAAAACGCCCTGCCCGCGCCGGTGATGATAATCACACGCGCATCGTCGTCAGCGTCGGCAACGTCGAGGGCGTCGTGCACCTCTTCCTCCATGCCCTCGCCAATAGCGTTCAGAGCTTGAGGTCTATTAAGCGTAATCAGCCGTATCGGGCCGTGAGTTTCGTAGAGTATAGTCTTGTATTCTGCCATTTTTGAAAATACCTCCTTCGTTGATGTGAGCGAGTGTAGCAAGGCGATACACGGGCGTCAACCTTCTGTTCCCTCGTATCTGTTCGCTGACCCAACCCATTAGAAACTGCCCTGCCGTGTGCTACAATGCCGTAGCCAAGAATACCCAATCTACTACACAAACGGGAGGAAAGTCCCATGACGCAGATGAACGCAGGCCAGGGCATAATCGAACTTCTACGCGCAGAGGGCGTTGAGTACACGTTTGGTCTGGTGGGCCTTACGACGAATGCCATCATCACGGAGATGTACGGCAGGGACGACATCCATTTCGTCGACACGCGCCACGAAGAGGGCGCGGCGTTCATGGCTTATGGCTACACTCGCGCATCCGGCAAGCCAGCAACCTGCATCTCGACCTCTGGGCCAGGGACTATCAACCTGATTACAGGTGTCTCGTTGGCATACAAGGGCCATGCGCCGGTCATCGTCATCGCAGGCGACACCGCACGCGATTTCATCGGACGCGATGGCACGCAGGCGTTCGACCTCGTTAATCTGTTCAAGCCCATCACCAACACCGCTGTTCAGGTGAACAAGACGGAGCGCATACCGGAGACTTTCCGTAACGCCTTTCGCACTGCCCTATCAGGTCAGGGAGGCCCGGTCTTCATCGATATTCCGCGCGACCTTATGGACAATCAGACGGTGGACTGGGATATTCAGAAGCCGGAGGCTTACCGCGCTGTGAACAGCAGGGTTGCTGGCGATCCGCAGACCATAAGGCAGGCAGCGAAATTGCTCGCCGGTGCGCAACATCCCTTGATTCTTGCTGGCGGCGGGATAATCTCGTCGGAGGCGAGCGACGAAGCGATTGCACTCGCGGAGCTTCTGGACATGGCGATGGTGCCCACATACGCCCATCACGATGTCGTGCCCAACAGCCACCCTCTGTACGTCGGCCCGCCAGGTGGACGAGGGTCGGGCGAGGCAGCGGAGGCCATAAATCGCGCCGATGTCATTCTGGCCCTTGGCTCGCGCCTCAATCAACAGACTACGGCATGGAACTACAATGTCATAAACCCGCAGACGAAGATCGTGCAGGTGGACATCGACCCGCAACAGATCGGACGCAACTACCCCGTTGCCGAAGGCATCGTAGGCGATGCCAAAGCCGTAGCTCAACAGCTAATCCAGGCGTTGCGAGAAGAATACCCGGAAGGTCGATCAAATCCAGAATGGCGTGCCGAAGTGCAGGCCCTTGCATCCCGTCGGCGAGAACGACTCCAGGCAGAGCATCAGATCACCGGCGACCCTATGATGCCTCAGCAGGTGTACCCGGAACTGAGCAAGGTGCTCCCGCAAGATTGCATGGTGACGATAGATGCTGGTGTCGCGCCGGGCCTGTCCTACGACCGGCTTTCGTTCGAGTTCCCGCGCACCATGTTCAACTACTCAGACCACGGCGGCCTTGGCATGGGCTACTGCGTCGGCCTTGGCACAAAGCTTGGACGGCCCGACCGTCCGGCGATAAGCATTCAGGGCGACGGCGGGTTCCTGTACACGTCAGGTGAGATCAATACGGCGGTGCGCTGGGGAATCCCTCTGGTCAGCATCGTGCTTAACAATAGCTGTCACGGAGCGGAGAAGGCGCAGCAGAAACGCTTCTACAACGAACGGTACATAGGCGTAGACCTTGTGAATCCGCGCTTCGACAAGCTGGCCGAGGTGTACGGAGCAAAGGGCTACTATGTGGAACGGGCACAAGACATTGGAGACGCAGTCAAAGATGCGCTTGCCCAGAACGGCCCAAGCGTCATCGAGATTCCGGTCGCAGAATTCTTCCCGCTTCCCGCACCTAGTCCCGCTAGCCGCTGACGCTCAGCGCCTCCATAATCTGCGCTGAGGGCTGTCCGTGCCCTTCGTCAATCGGATTAGCTCTAGCAGGGCGTGCGTAACGCCACGGCCTCTCATTCTGAGTTGCTGTGTCGGGTAACGGCCTGGCGTGGAGCTTGTGCGGTTGTCGAGAGCAAACCCGATGTAGCAGGACCCCATTGGCCCACTTGAGGGCGTGGGATTGGTTACTACTCTTGTGATGCTTATGCCGATGTCTGAGTTGAAGTGTCGGCGTGCGGCCTCGGCCATCGCTTCGGCGACCTGGGCGCTCACGGCCCCGAACTCCTCAATGGCAGCGGGTTCGATGCCGTGATTTTCAAGCATGCCGTCTCCAAGTATGACGATGCTCCCCCTCAAGAACTCGTGGCTGCCGGGAATATCGGCAAGATTGCTTGCGAGCAGGCCGCCCGTGAAGCTCTCCATTATGCCGAGCGTCTGCCCTTGCTCCTGAAGGTAGGCCGCAACCTGAGCCTCCGGGGTTTCGTCATCCTCACCCCAGATGGCGTCGTCGCCTACGATGCGCCGAATCTCAGCCTCCATTGGGACGATTAGCTCTTGCGCTTCCTCCTCGGTTGACGCGGTAGCTATGGCCCGCAGGTGAATCCCGTCCTGCTTGGAGTAGATGCCTAACTCTGGATTGACGTTTTTGAACAGAGGTGACAACATCTCGTCAAGTCCGCCTTCGGAGATTCCAAATGTCTTGAGGGTGCGAGTGACGATGGCAACGTCCGGGTTCCGCTCTTTGATTTTTGGCGCGATTTCGTAAGACCACATTCGCTCAAGCTCCCTTGGCGGCCCCGGAGTGGAGATAATAATGTGGCCCTCTTTCTCGACCCACCATCCGGGAGCAGTACCCATAGGGTTGGGAATGGTTTCTGCCGAGGGAATCAGCGTTGCTTGCTTGATGTTCGTAGATGGCATCGAGCTGCCCCTGCCTGCGAACATGCTCTTTAGCTGCTCAAGCAGGTCGTCCTGAACTTCCATCTCTTCGCCCATCACCTTTGCAATCGTCTCTCTGGTCAAGTCGTCGGACGTTGGCCCCAATCCCCCGGAAGTTATCGTAATGTCGGAGCGACGCCACGCCCTGTCAATTACATCGAAGAGCCGTTCAGGGTCGTCGCCCACCTTGGAAACCCAGCGCAGTTCTACGCCGAGCTTGGCAAGCTCGGATGCCATGTATGCGGAGTTGGTATCGACAATCTCCCCCATGAGTATCTCTGTGCCAATGGAAACTATCTCTGCGTGCATAAGTATCTCCTGATGGTCAGATGCTACCACAACGAGGTCAAATTGGGTTGGAATCCCCGCAGGCCAAAGTTATTTGCGGCTCATGTGGATGTTTGAACTCCCGGAAAGTATATCCCTGAAGATTGAATGCTTGCAAACGCCACCCACTCTTCTCCAGAGGAAAAACCCCGTGGTTGGGAAGAAGGGAATCTT
This sequence comes from Dehalococcoidia bacterium, assembly GCA_965206395.1. Lineage (GTDB taxonomy): Bacteria > Chloroflexota > Dehalococcoidia > Lucifugimonadales > CATOSD01 > CBDBJK01. The sequence goes on along the minus strand of CBDBJK010000035.1, from coordinate 262,027 downwards.
CTGTTGCTTGCAGTGAGGGCTTGGATGAGACTGGCTAGCTGCCTTGCGCGGCGGCAGATTCAGAATCTGCGTAAGGAACATCGTCGAAGAGGTCCAACAGCGTCTCAACCCAATCGGCATCTATCAGGAGCACAGGATTTATTACGTTATCAGTAATCTGATGGGCAAAATAACTTTGTTCATCAGGAGTTTTGGAGCCAATCTTAAAAGTGATGCCATCGGTAAATTCGCTCCCTCGCTCGCTCACTCCAAAGAATCTCAATTCGACGGCTGGGGAGTCATCTATGATGCCCCAGGGAGTATAGTCCAGATCATCGACGGAATGCTGTTCTACACTGATGCCTGAAGGCCTGCCAAGCAAGGGGACAATGGTAGCCCAAAACTCGGCATCAACAACCAGTGGTTCCTCATCTTCATCAGTGCGCGAGTCTTTCACGAACCATCCTTCGTCTTCCTTCTCGAATCGCAGAATAGGAGTGTCCTCTTCTCGTGTGTCTCCTAAAGTTATGTTCACTTCTACGATGCTTTCAGGGTCTCGCTCTTCGTACCACCTTGGTATGGGAGGCTCGGTAACAAGACGCGCAATTACGTCGCCCCACGAGTCCGCGATTAAGAACAACTGAGGAAAGCCGCTTATTTGGCCGTAGTGATTGAAGCCGTTCGTGGTCGTGTCACCCAGCCGAAACTCAAGAAATCTATCTTGCGTCAAACCAACCGTGACTATAGTAGTCGGATTGTCCAACCCATATTCTGCAGGGTCTTCGATAATCTGCTTCTGGGGCGTAACACTACCCTCGATTGAGTCTGAAAGGTCTCTATCGGTCCTGGGGCCGCTCAATAGCAACGTTATTCCGCCCCATCGATCACGGTTCGGTGGGATTCCCGCTGGTTCCTCGAACTCCCACAGGTACCGTTTAACGTCCACCTTTACGAACCTGACGGAATCGCCTTGAAAGACAACTTCGATAGTTTCGATGTCTTCTTCGGCGACCTGGAAGAACCAGGGCGAATCCTCTTCAAACTCTGGGGTGTCCTTGAAGGGGTTGATGTAAACGACTGCGCCTACCACAATCGCCACGGCTACCAGAACAATAGTCACTCGCAAATTCATGCTGCTACCACCCTTGCCTTAACGCCTTCTCCACCAGACTAAGCCCCCAAGTAACATCATGACTGCCGGAGGAAAGAACCAGCTTGACCACTTGATGAAATCCCGCTCACGTGAATTGAGAACAAGCTCGCGGTAAGGGAGGAGTTTCGGTCGAATCGAGATTAGCTCGTAATCGTCTGCCAGCCAGTTGACGGAGTTGAGAAGCAAATCGGCGTTGTCGCTGCTGAAGAAGAATCTGTTCCTGGCAAAGTCAGAATCTCCAAATATCACAAGCTTGGCCTCAGGAAAACCGGCGGCGTCTCTAGGGTCCAGATCGATGGTGCCACGCGCCTGGATGACGGCAGCCAGAGTGAAGGGGCCAAGGGCATCTTCGGCCACGTCGAAGCCGACATTCTCCGGATCGGTCTCCAGCCAGCTCGCCGGGGTTGTGATGGCTAGTGGTATTACTGCTATTTGCGGAGGCAAGTCCTCCAACGACACAATCACGTCTATCGATGTCACCCCAGGGAAAAAGGTGACGTCTATCTGGTCTGCAATCCCTATGCCTGCGCTATTGGGAATATACTGACCATTGGCTTTCTGGATAAGGGGCGTTAGCTCCTCCCCGCCAACATTGCTTACAGCGTCGGCGATACTGTATCCGCCAAGGGTGACGCCCCATTTAGCGAGCAGGTTAACAAACGATTCAGGGGTGTCGGGGTCAAACAACGCCACAAGCCTACCGCCGCCGATTATGTATTCAGTAATCGCCGCTATCTCTGAGTCGTCAATATCCTGCTTTGGTCCCGCGATAACCAGAACGGCGGCATCATCGGGAACCCGCCCGAACTGCGTCAGGTTTAGTGACTGAGTGATGTAATTATCGCGCTGCATTCCTAGCAGCGCGTGGTCAAAACCCTCGTCTTCAACGTCTCCGCTAGCAATATCCCTGGTCATGGCAGCCTCCTGATGACCAGTCAGGAAGTAGATCCTCTTCTGTTCAATTCCTGTGGAAACCAATATTCCGGTGACGAACCCCTGCTCCGTAAAAGAGGAAACAGGCTGCTGAGTGCCCCGCACTACATCTTCGAACACAATTGTCGGGTAGCTGGTGACATTGAACTGTTCGGCGACAGACCTTCTTAGTTCCGGGTCTACAAAGCGGTAGTTAAAGTTGTTGCTGCGTCTTGCGAACTCGTTAAGCAGGTCCTCAGCCTGCTGCTGCGTGGCCGACGAGCTAGCCCTGCCGGGAATGAAAAATGCGCTTGCTCTTACTGTCGTGTCAAGCTCCTCAAGGACCTGAACAGTCTGTGGTGCTAACGTGAACACCCTTGTCGCGGTGACATCAATACGGCTTGGAGAGCGGAAGACCAGGAAGTTTGCCAAGATGATGATGACAAAGAAGGCCGCAGTCATAACTATGACATTTGAGCCGTATCTACCTTGCCTACCAACCAGGAACATGGCTACGGCTCTCGGAGACAACACAAGAGCCAACACTAGCAGAGCCAGGCCAATAACAAGAACAGTGATCGAAAAATCGCTAATCTCGTCTATGGTAAGGTAAAGGATTCCACCGCCAACAAATGCAATCACGCCTACAATGGCCGCTATTGCGCTCCAGAATCCGGCGGAGCGGACGGAGGAGATCAGAACATCAAGAAAGCTGTCGCTGCTGGGTCTATCCACAGTTATCGCCACCTTCGTGTTTCTAGAGATCGGACTGCCAGGAACAAGAACACTGCTGTGATGCTAATGTAGTAGACGACGTGACTGGTATCGACGATACCCCTGGTGAAGTCCAGGAAGTGGGCGTTCATGGACAGTCCGTCTAATACTTGTGCGGCCACGCCTGACACGATGTCGCCTATCTGGTCGACAAAGGAAAGCGTTAGCAGCACTGCTATGCCAACCACCGCTGAGACAATCTGGTTGCCAGAAAGAGAAGATGCCATAAGACCCACCGCGAGCGCGGCTGCGCCATACAGAATCAACCCCAAGAAGGCGCTAAACATCGGACCGGAATCGGGTGAGCCGAACCAGTAGAGTAATATCACGTAATACGAGGTTAGCGCCAACATCGCTATCATCATGACGAAGCTGGCTATGTATTTGCCCATAACCACTTCCCAGTCTCGCACAGGCGCTGTAAGAAGAAGCTCAAGCGTCCCCAGTTTTTGTTCCTCTGCCAGCAGACGCATCGTAAGGAGCGGAGACAAGAAAATCAGAAGAAAGCTGGAGCGCGAAACCAGGGTGCGTACGCTGGCCTCCGCGAACGGAAGTGTCACCGCATCAACGAAGAAGATGCCGGTAAGCACCAGGAACATGGCTCCGACTATGTACGCTGCCGGAGTAGAGAAGTAAAGCTTTCCCTCTTTCCAGGCTATCGCGAATGTGTTCCTCACGTCGCTGACTCCCCTTCTTCGGTAGTGGTCAGTCGCAGGAAAATTTCCTCAAGGCTCATGCCAATAGACTGAAGTCTCATCAAGTCCCATCCTCCGCCGACAACGGTCGAAGCGAGTTGGCCTCTTAATTCCGTTCCCGGGTTTGCTCTAACGATGTAGCTGAACAAGCCCCTGCCTAGCGATACAGTTATCGCAACCTCGTTGACGCCATCAACGGCGCTCAGGGCGCGCGACACGTCCTTCTGCGGGCCTTTCACGTCTAGCTCTACGTGTTCAGTTCCGCTGAGCCGTGCGCTGAGGTTTTCGGGCTTGTCCATCGCGACTATCTGACCCTCGTGTATGATTATGACTCGCTCGCAGATCATGCTGACTTCGGGCAGTATGTGGGTGCTGATTATCACAGTATGCTCCCCGGCCAGGTCTTTGATAAGCTGGCGGGTTTCCACAACCTGAACCGGGTCGATGCCGATTGTAGGCTCGTCCAGAACAAGTACATCCGGCTCGTGCAGGATCGATTGCGCTATGCCAAGACGCTGCCTGAAGCCCTTCGACAGCTTGCCTATGAGCGTAGACTTGTAATCTTCCAAGTGGCAGATTCCGATCACGTCGCTGATGCGCTTGCGGATGTAATCTCGAGACATCCCGCGAATTTTGCCCATGAACCCCAGATAATCGTCGATGGTCATGTCGGTATACAGAGGCACGTTCTCAGGCAGGTAGCCGATGTGACGTCGCGCTTCCACCGAATCCGTCGCAAGGTCATAGCCTGCCACAGCCACTCTGCCGCTGGTTGGAGGCAAAAAGCCTGTGATGATCTTCATCATCGTAGACTTACCCGCTCCGTTCGGGCCTAGAAATCCCAGAATCTCCCCCTTCTCAACTCTGAAGGAGATGTCTGTAATAGCAGGGAAATTGCCGTAGTATTTTGTTATCTTGTCTAACTCAATCATGCTGCATCCAAATACCTGGGGCCAGCGGAATTCTAGCTGGTGCTCCCGCTTAACTACAACCTATTACGATAGAACTTCCAAACAGGTTTTTTCCATAAGCTTTCCGTTTGACTCGGCTTCAGGATTCTATACCATGCTGGTATCGCCTATCAAGCATTGTGCGAACATGACAAGGGTGTTACCATAATTAATCAGGTATTGACAGGCCTGATTTTCATGCTGTGAACTATTGGTTAGCATGGAAAATCTCCTTCGCCGATACCAGTCAGACTTACATTTCCGAACCACTTGCTCGCCCATCATAGTCGGCGTAGCTAATAGTGAGCAAGCCATAATCTGGCTGTGAGAACTGTACATCGACTTGTTATGATATATCTAGGAATCGTGACCAATGATCATGATTATTTCTCAAGTGCGCAGTAACAAACTTGAAAAGGCAGAGCATTCTGGAGGATAATTCACTTGCATCTGGCAGTTGACGGATACGGCGGCGACCCTGAAAAGCTAAAAGACGTTGACCTCGTGCACCAATTTTTGGACGAATATCCTGACGCCATCGGCATGACCAAGATCGTCCCGCCCCAGGTCTACACCTATCAGGGGCAAAAGCCTGGCGACTGGGGTGTCTCAGGGTTTGTGCTGATAGCGGAAAGCCACATCAGCATACACACGTTTCCAGACAGAGGGTATGTAAACATTGACATCTTCTCATGCAAGGAATTCGATCCGGCTGCCTCGCTTGAGGATGTGAAGGCCACCTTCTCTCTGCCGGAAGTCAACGTCTGGACGCTGGAGCGTGGATTGGAATTCATCACGCCCAGGGAAGCATATCAGGGCATGGTGCGCGAGCGAGTAAATCTCATGCCGGTCCCAGAGTCGGGGGGGATGACAGTCAGAGGCGAGGATACCATCGGCGGTGTGCCGCTTCACTGGGACAATTTCCTTGACACTCCTCCATCTGAAGCAGACCTTTCCAACGCAAAGACAATCATAATCCCTGTGCCATATGACAGCACCACTTCATTCAAGAGCGGCGCTCGTCTCGGCCCCAGAGCGATTATTAACGCTTCAAGGCATTTGGAAGACTACGACATCGAGCTTGACAGGGATATCTCGCTCGTTGGCATTCATACCACGCCTGAAATCGTCCCTGACGTTAGCGGCCCCAAGGCGATGGTCGAGCGAGTGCGTCGCGCCGTTTCTTCAGTCGTGGCTCAGGACAAGCTGGTTGCGCTGCTTGGAGGCGAGCATACCATCGCAATCGGGGCGATGCAGGCGATGGCTCAAGTCTATCCAGACCTATCTGTGCTATACCTGGACGCCCACGCCGACCTGCGGAACGAATACCAGGGCACGAATTGGGGCCACGCCTCGGTAGCCCGGCGAATTTGCGAGGTTTGCTCCATTGTTCAGGTTGGCGTTCGGAGCTTGAGCGCAGAGGAAATGAGCTTTAAGAAAGAGGCACAGATTCCTGTTTTCTTCTGGCCACCATCGCCCTACGACCTACCGCAGATCGTGGACGCGGCGATTGAGGCCCTTTCGACACATGTGTATGTCAGCATCGACCTGGACGCATTCGACCCGTCGATAATGGCAGCAGTCGGCACCCCTGAACCAGGAGGTATGTCCTGGAACGAGGTCACAGCGCTGCTCAGGGCAGTAGGCGAGAATAGGAATATCGTAGGGTTCGACATTAGCGAGCTTAGCCCTGGGGAGGGGCCTGAATCCTGTGCTTTCACCGCTGCCAAGCTCGCGTACAAGCTCATCGGATACGCGACTGGTTAAATGGCTTTGACTTTATCCTGCAAATGCGTCCGTGATAGAATAGACATCAGGTATTCAAGACAGGCTAAATGATTCCGTACAAATTGAATCTCGAAAAAAAGAGGATGGAGTTCATGTCCACAAGCGGCAAGATAATTTACATGGACCACTCTGCAACCACTCCGGTGCGCAGAGAAGCCCTGGAGGCAATGCTGCCCTATTTTAGCGATAGTTTCGGCAATCCTTCCAGCATATATACGCTTGCTCAAGAAGCGCATAAGGCTGTGGACGACGCTCGTGACACAATAGCCCGCATCCTTGGCGGCCGCATGAGCGAGATTGTGTTCACTAGTGGAGGCACTGAGTCTGATAACGCGGCGCTAAAGGGCGTCGCCTTTGCCTTGCGTCATCTGGGCAACCATATCATCACAACCAGCATCGAGCATCATGCGGTGATGCATACCTGCCACCAGTTGGAGCAGTTCGGGTTCGATGTAACATACCTTCCTGTCGACCAGTACGGCCTCGTCGATCCTGAAGACGTTGTTCGCGCAATCACGGACAAGACCATCCTCGTCAGCGTCATGCTCGCGAACAACGAGATTGGCACTATCGAGCCTTTGCCTGAGATTTCTCGCCTGGTCAAAGAGGAAGCTCAACGCAGGAACCAGACCATCGTGGTACATACGGACGCAGTCCAAGCTGCCGGATTCCTCGACCTGAACGTGAAGTCACTTGGCGTAGACCTGTTAAGTCTTTCCGGTCACAAATTTTACGGCCCAAAGGGAGTCGGCGTACTATACATCAAACGAGGGACTCCTTTCGAGTCGCAGCAATTGGGCGGTGGTCAGGAGCGTCAACGGCGCTCAGGCACCGAGAACGTACCACTCATCGTGGGAATGGCAGAAGCGCTCCGACTCGCATCCGAGGAGCGCGAGGCTACGTCCGCGCACTGCGGCTACCTCAAGGACAAGTTAATAGATGGCATCCAGAAATCTGTCGAAAGAGCATACCTGAACGGGCATCCGACGCTAAGATTGCCCAACAACGTCAACATCTCCTTCGAGGCCGTAGAGGGTGAGCCAATACTGTTGAGCCTGGATTTCGCTGGCATTTGCGCCTCAAGCGGCAGCGCGTGCTCGTCGGCCTCTCTGGAACCGTCGCATGTGCTGTTGGCTATCGGGCGACCTGCAAATCTGGCGCAGGGTAGTTTGCGTATTACACTAGGTCGAGACAATACAGAAGAGGATGTTGACTATCTGCTCTCGGTGCTGCCGGGTTTGGTAGAAAAGCTAAGGGCTATGCCCTCGCTTTCAATGGCAGAATCAACATAAACCTTAATTTATGAAAGTAACTCCAAACACCTTGATTAACCAGCAAATCCCATCCGGGAGCCTCCTGGCATACGCTCGCAAATGCCCAAGACCTCTAGTCGTCGCACTTGTGCTTACGATGCTCAGCATACTGGCGGCATGTGGTGGAAGCAACAACACTGGCTCGATTAGCTACACTGGCAGAAGCCTGGAGATTCACGCCTCGAAGCCCGAAGCGGTGGAAAAGGTGGCATTCGTCGATTTTGAGGGACGCCACCGTTTGCTTCGTCCCATCGCGTCAAATCGGCAGCTCGCCGTAGTCAACATTACGCTCGTCAACAGAACCAGCACCATAATACCTCTGCTCGTAGACCCTTCGGCTGCCGAGCTAGGAGACCGACGAACCCGTAGAATAGAAGCGGTGGACATCTTCGAGGTTGCGGACGTGATCGATACCGCGGACTCGGAGGAAGGAAATTTCGTGCCGTTCCTTTGGGGGAAGGTGGAACTTCAACGGAATACGCAGGTTGGCGGCTGGATGGTGTTCGATGTCCCTAAGGGATTGAAACTGCACACTCTTTGGTGGAATGAAGTTGACGGCATCATAGCCGACTTCGTCATAATCAGGTAATGAAAGAACAACCGCGCAATTGTCCTTCAGCAAGACACCACACATCACACGGCGAGTAACAGCACATACAATTGAGCGCTGCCTTGATGTGGTATGGTAGAATCTAACAAACAAGTTCCGCATCTTAATAGTAGGAACATTACTCACTGATTCAAGGCAATGGAGGAAATAGATGGCACATCCCATGGATGTTACCGACGACACTTTTGAAACCGAGGTTATAAACTCTGACACCCCAGTCCTAGTAGACTTTTGGGCAGACTGGTGCGCACCTTGCAAGATGATAGCTCCTATCGTTGAAGACCTTGCAAACGAGTATGATGGCAAGGTTAAGTTCACGAAGGTTGACGTAGACAGCAACCCCAAGACCGCGACGAGCTACGGCATCAGGGGCATTCCCACGCTGTTGATCTTCAAAGGCGGGCAACCTGTTGGTCAGGTCGTTGGCGCGGTGCCCAAGTCAGCTCTCAAGAGCCGATTGGACGAAGCGTTAGCCTAAGGCTTGCGGGCCACGTCAGACGAGGCCCTGTTTAGTCTGCTGTATGAAACGGCATCAACCAGACGAGGGCGTCTTTTAGAGACGCCCTCGTCGTATTATGATTACCTACCGCGCGCAACCTTGGAGCGGATGGCCCTATTGGGTTTCGCGGACTTTGACCCGCCCATCATGCCCCGATGGATATGCTAGCTCTTTCACCGCATACTCAAACTCGCCATGTGTATAGACTGCTTCATGGGGCTTAATTCACGCAAGCATTCCATCGAAATGATGCTTATTAGTGGATGGTTTCGCTAGCAAATGCGGCAGCAAAGCGTGCGGCCCGTTTTGATTATTCTCTTAGTTTTTTGCAAGCGATCAGCCCTCCTAGCATTCTAGGGGTGAAAACTCACACTCTTTCTTTAGGCGTGGAAATCTTGCAACCTTACAAAACCGACATCGAGGCGATAAGCAGGAGCAGCGAGCGTTTAGTCCTCCAGCTAAGGCATAAAGCTGGAGGAGCAATTGCAGTTCTGGTATTGGCGATGGGCATCGCAACCGCCTGCTCGAACGGAGGCGACGTAGAGACGAATGTTATCGCAACCGCTCCAGCAACGCTAGCAACGCCCACACCGCCCATAACGCTCGCGCCACCCACAACGCCTTCGTCCATCGCTGCGCCACTCACTTTGGCGTTCTCTGGCCAGATTGCATTCGTGTCCAGCCGCGACGGTGACAGCGAAATATACGTGATGAACGCCGATAAAACCATAATAACTCGCCTAACCACAAACCCTGCCCGCGACTCTGACCCCGCATGGTCGCCCGATGGGATGAAGATCGCGTTCAGCACCAACCGCGATGGCAACGATGAGATTTACATGATGAACGCCGACGGCTCCGAAAAGACCAGGCTCACCGAAAACCCTGCCCTCGATCGGGTCGCCTCCTGGTCGCCCGACGGCTCGAAGATCGCATTCGTCTCTGGCCGGGATGAAAACTCTGAGATTTATGTGATGAACGCTGACGGCTCCGAAAAAACCAGGCTCACCAACAACCCTGCATTCGATTCTGACCCCACCTGGTCGCCTGACGGCACGAAGATCGCGTTCAGCACCAGTCGCGCGACGGCGGCTTTGAGATATACGTGATGAACGCCGACGGCACCGGATTGGACCGACTCACTACCAATCCTGCCGAGGATTTTGATCCCGACTGGTCGCCCAACGGTGCAAAGATCGTATTCAGCACTAACCGTGACGGCGGGTTCGAGATATACGTTATGAACGCCGACGGCTCCGAACAAGCCCGCCTCACCGAAAATACTGACCTCGATCGAGGCCCCGTGTGGTCGCCCGACGGCACGAAGATCGCGTTCATGTCCTGCAACCGCGGCAACGCTGAGATATACGTGATGAACACCGACGGCTCGGGTCGGACAAGGCTCACCGACGACGAGGCCAGAGACTCGTCCCCCGCCTGGTTCCCGGATGCCTTAGCCGTCGTAACGCCAGCGCAGCCTTTGGCCAGCGCTCCGTCGGGCGCATCGACGGTCTCTAGCCAAATCGCTTTCTTCTCCGATCGAGACGGGAACCGTGAGATATACGTGATGACCGTCGACGGCACCGAACAGACCAGGCTCACCAACAATCCCGCATTCGACGTTGCTCCCACCTGGTCACCTGAGGGCGCGAAAATCGCGTTCCGGTCAAACCGCGACGACAACGATGAGATATACGTGATGAACGCCGACGGCTCCGAACAGACTCGGCTCACCAACAACTCCGCCCGCGATATTGACCCGGCCTGGTCGCCCGACGGGACGAAGATCGCGTTCGGCACTACCCGCGATATCAACTGGGAAATATACGTGATGAACACCGACGGTTCTGGCCAGACCAACCTCACCAACAACCCTGCCCGCGATATGGACCCTACCTGGTCGCCCGACGGGACGAAGATCGCGTTCAGCTCTAACCGCGACGGCAACTTTGAGACATACGTGATGAACGCCGACGGCTCCGAGCAGACTCGCCTCACCGATGATTTCGGCTCTGATTTGGACCCCGCCTGGTCACCCACCGGCACGAAGATCGCATTCAGCTCGGACCGCGGCGGCGACTGGGAGATATTCGTTATGAACGCCCACGGCTCCGAACAGATCAGTCTCACTGATAATCTTGCTTTCGACCGGGTCCCTACGTGGTCGCCCGACGGCGCGAAGATCGCGTTCATCTCCAACCGCGATGGCAACGATGAGATATACCGGATGAACGCCAATGGCTCAGGCACGATCAGGCTCACGAACGCCCCTGGATTTGACTCGACCCCCGCCTAGTCGCTGAAATGAAGGCCGTCAAGTTCAGCGTGTGTAGAGCGTGGGGAAGGTTTAAGCCCTTTCAGAGGCCGCCTCAGTGAGCAAGTATAACGACGTGTGCCTGCTGGCAGTCCACAACGGTATGAGCGGTCGGTGTTGCTGGGGCTGACATGGCGAGACATCGACATCGAAGGGCAAAGGGTGTATCGTGTCAGGGGCGCTCACAGGATAGCCTCTAAAAACGTGACGTACGAATCCAAGAGCACCAGAGTGTGACGGAGCATCTGACATTACACCCGTGGCGGAAGTAATGTTTTAGAGCGGGCGGGAAAGCAGCGTGAGAGTGTCTAGGGCTGGTATGCTGGCTGGCTGGTGTTCTGCGAGAACAATGGCACTCCCTTTTCGCTGGACTCCGCGACAACGAGAGCAAAACGGATCGCTCGGAACGCAGGGTTGACAGGTGTGACCCTGAAGCCGCTTCGCCATACCCATGCGACGTTGCTACTGGAAGCGGGCGTTCACCCGAAGATCGTTCAAAAGCAGCTTCGGCATTCGTCCATAAGTGTCACGATGGACACCTATTCGCATGTGCAGCGAACCTTGCAAGTCGAGGCGACTGCGAATTCGGCAGAAATGCTTGATAACAGGCCAAGCGGTAGCAAACCGATATTTCGAAGGGGTGGAGACGGAACGTTAGCGGCGGCATAGAATAAATGGGAGCGGATGGGCCCTGGTGGGTTTCGCGGACTTCAACTCCGTTGGTCCCGGCCCTGCGGTCGGGACGGTGGGTTCGACTCCCTCTCGCTCCCGCCATCTGTAACCAATGGGATAAACTTGTCTATCAGACACTGCTCCAACAGATGGATTCTTATTGACATATTCGCGGTCATGACCTTGTAGGCTTTAGTTAGGTCGATTCGACAATGTGGAGTCAATGATAACAGACGTCAATGGTTGAATATCCAGCAGGCGCTACGCTGTCCTAGCAATAGCAACACCCTGGCGATATAACTGCTGTGCAGGTCGCCCAGGTTAAGAAGTAGATTTATCCTCAAGAGGTTATTCTTGTAGAGGAACAAATGATCGCGGTTATCTTTGAAGTCATTCCTGCTTCGGGCTATAAACAAGAGTATTTGGACATTGCGTCGAGTCTTCGGCCTGATCTCGATAAAATCGATGGCTTCATCTCTATTGAGCGATTCGCAAGCCTGACCAACGAAGGAAAGATTCTGTCATTATCCTTTTGGCGTGACGAAGGGGCAGTAGAGCAATGGCGACAGTTTGAGGTGCATCGTCTTGCACAGTCCCGCGGTCGCAACGGCGTATTCGCTGACTATCGCCTGCGAGTCGCTGGGCTTATCCGAGATTACAGTATGTTTGAGCGTGAACAGGCTCCAGGCGACAGTCGAGAAATTCATAAAGACAAAACTACAACTTGATTTCTCTGGGAAGGAAAAAATCAGCAAATAAAAGGCTCTGCACATTCTGTGCAGAGCCTTTTATTTGAGCGCAACCGCCGGGATTGCCGACATTTCGATGTTTAGCAGGCCGAGAGGTGGTCTTGAGCCTCCACTTGGGGTACAATTGAGGCCGCGCTTGTTGCATTCGTCAAGCAATGGTGCAAGGCGCCCTGGAAACAACCTGAGTTTTGAGCTTCGTCGCAAGCTCGGGCAACTATGTAGCAATGGAACTATTAAACCCAAGAAAAGGAGGACACATGACAGACACTTTGAAGGACAAAGTGGCTATCGTTACAGGAGCGGGCCGTGGAATCGGTCGAGGCGTCGCGATGATGATGGCGGCAGAAGGCGCAAGTGTAGTGGTCAACGACCTTGGTGGCGCGGTGGACGGCTCTGGAAATTCGTCCAGTCCTGCCGACGAGGTTGTAAGCGAAATTAAGAACGCGGGCGGATCTGCCGTCGCAAACTATGACTCAGTAGCCTTGATGGAGGGCGGCGAGAACATCGTCAAGACGGCCCTAGACAGCTTCGGCAAGCTCGATATCGTGGTAACTCCCGCCGGAATCCTGCGAGATCGTATGATTTTCAATCTGACCGAGCAAGAGTGGGACGATGTCATTGCCGTACATCTGAAGGGGACTTTCTCCGTCGTGAAGTACGCCTGCATCCTGTTCCGCCAACAGCGAAGCGGCAGAATAATCACCTTTAGCTCGGAGTCCGGGCTTGTCGGCAACACCGGGCAGACTAATTACGGCGCGGCAAAATCAGGCATCGCAGGGTTCACTAAGGTTGTGGCACGAGACATGGGCAGGTACGGCGTCACCGCCAACTCCATCGCTCCGCGCGCCGCCACACGTATGATTGCAACCATTCCCGACGTCGCAGGCCAGATGCGGTCTCAACGAGCGGGGGAAGAGGAGCCACCAGAGCGGCCCGAACTGAATCCCGACGACATCGCGCCGTTCGCCTGTTACCTGGCAAGCGACCTCGCATCCAACGTCAACGGACAGACGTTCCTCATCCACGGCAACAACATCACCTTGTTGTCCCAACCCCGCCGCATACGAACCATCTTTAAGCAGGGTCGTTTCACGTTGGATGAGATTAGCAAACTCGCCCCTGCCGAACTCACGAAGGACCTGGTCAATCCGTCGCCGGTGCAACCGCCACGACAGTAGACAGCGACCAATCCAGATTAAGAATAATGAACTACAGGAGAATGTAACATATGGGTGACATGCTAAAGGACAAGGTAGCCATCGTGACGGGGTCTGGCCGGGGCATTGGTCGCGGAATCGCGTTGCTCTTTGGTGCAGAAGGCGCGAAGGTCGTCGTCAACGATCTTGGTGGCGCAGTAGACGGCACGGGTACGGCGAACAGCCCCGCCGACGAAGTTGTCAGCGAGATAAAGAGCGGTGGCGGCACAGCCATCGCCAACTACGATTCAGTTGCCACGATGGAAGGCGGGGAGAACATCGTCAAGACAGCCATCGACAATTACGGCAAGCTCGACATCGTGGTCACTCCCGCCGGAATCCTACGCGACCGCATGATCTTCAACCTGACCGAAGAGGAGTGGGACGCCGTTATCGCCGTCCACCTGAAGGGCACATTTACTGTGTCGAAGTTTGCCTCGATACTCTTCCGGCAGCAGAGAAGCGGATGTCTAATCACCTTCTCGTCGACATCCGGTCTATACGGCAACTCGGGGCAGGCCAATTACGGAGCAGCCAAGGATGGCATCGCTGGGTTCACTAGGTGTTTCGCGCGTGACATGGGACGCTACGGTGCGCGGGCCAACTCGATTTCGCCTGGTGCAGACTCCCGCATGACCGCCACCGTACCCGATAGCGCGCGAGAAATCCGAGCGGCGAGCGGAATCCAGAGTGCTTCAGGTGCACAGCCCCTCAAGCTTCAGAGGGAGCCGGAGGACATAGCACCTTTCGTTACCTGGCTGGCCTCGGACAACGCCAATGACGTGAACGGCTACGTCTTCCATTGTCAGGGAGGACAGGTTTCTCTTATGAACAACCCAGAGGCTGTTCGGACTATGCACACGCAAGACCGCTGGACGGTAGAGGAGATTGCGGCGATGTTCCCCGCCACACTCGGCATGGATATGGTCAATCCGGCCCCCATGCAAGCGCCGCGACAGTAGACACAAGCGTAACCACGAGAGTCTGAAGTCCTGCCTTAACTAGTAGGCACGAGGCCCCGTCTTTTCGCGGAAAGACGGGGCCTTTCCGTTGCTAATTCCCGCCACCTCCAACATACTGATGTGAGTGAGAGGGTAATTCATTTCGCCGTCATTAAGGTGGTAGTAGAGAGAAACCGGGGGGGTGACTGCCCTAATCATCTGTCTGGCGTTAGTAACCTGCACCCGTTTGTGGTAAATTATCCCCAGCGTTTGATAGGAGGAACAAAGATGCTGGATTACAAGCCGAACCAGGTTATCTCAACCCAGGATTACAAGGTCGTGGGCACAAGGCCCATCCGACACGATGGCTCCGACAAAGTTACAGGACGTGCCCGTTACGCCGCCGATACACAGATGGTCGGACTGCTTCACGCCAGGCTTCTGCGCAGTCCGCACGCCCACGCCCGAATCAAGTCAATTGACGCGAGCAAAGCGCTGGCTCTGCCGGGAGTCAAAGCTGTCGTAACCGCCGCCGACCTGCCCGAATCCTCTACTGCGGTGCAAGAAGGCGCGATGGTAAACTACGGCTTCTACAGCCGCAACGTCATGGCACGAGAGAAGGCGCTCTACCTTGGACACGCGGTAGCGGCCGTTGCAGCCACTTCGCCACACATAGCCGAGGAAGCGCTGGCACTCATAAACGTGGACTACGAGGTGCTGACGCCAGTGCTCAACGCTGACGACGCCATGAAGGATGACGCGCCTATTCTACACGAGAGGCTGCTTACAATGTCCAGCCCCGCCTTTCGCGCCGGAGGCTACGGCGACGCCGAGAACGAAAAGCCGACCAACATCGCCAATCACTTCGAATTCCGCATGGGCGACATCGAGAAAGGATTCGCGGAGGCCGATGTTATCGTCGAGCGCGAATTCCACACCAAGTCTGTCCATCAGGGATACATTGAACCTCACTCCGCGACTGCTTTATGGAGTGAGGATGGCAGCGTGACGATCTGGACAAGCAGCCAGGGCCATTTCGCGCTACGCGACCACACGTCAGCGATCCTCGATATCCCCCTATCCAGAGTCAAGCTGGTTCCGATGGAGATTGGCGGCGGCTTCGGGGGAAAGGGTCAGGGAGGGTGCTACCTAGAGCCGGTGGCTGCCGCCCTCTCTCGCAAATGTGGTCAGCCCGTGAAGCTCACCATGAGCCGTACCGATGTCTTCCAGGGCACAGGGCCGACTTCGGCCACGCATATCTATTTGAAGATGGGAGCGGACAGCGAAGGCCGCATAACGGCTGCGGAAGCCAAACTCATTTACGAAGCGGGAGCCTTTCCAGGCTCTCCCGTGCCATCGGGATGCAGGACAATGCTAGGGCCTTACGACGTGCCAAACGCCTACATCGAAGGGTACGATATCGTCGTGAACACACAGAAGACCGGAGCCTACCGTGCGCCCGGATCTCCCGCCGCCGCGTTCGCAGCCGAAACTGTCGTGGACGAAATCTGCGAAAAACTCTCGATTGACCCCATAGAATTTCGCCTGCTGAACGCCTCGAAAGAGGGCACTAGGCAACCCGCAGGCCCCGCCTTTCTGAAAATCGGCAACGTGGAGATGCTAGAAGCGGCGAAGGAGCATCCACACTACCAGGCGCCTCTTGAAGGCCCCAATCGTGGGCGCGGGGTTGCCAGTGGCGCGTGGTTCAACGGCTCTGGCCCCGCTAGCGCGGTTGCGAGCGTCAACCCGGACGGCACGGTCAGCCTCGTCGAAGGCTCTCCCGACATCGGCGGAAGCAGGGTAGCTATGGCTATGCACTTGGCCGAGGTTCTGGGCATTCCCATCGAGGACGTAAATCCCTCGATAGTCGATACAGACTCCATCGGCTATAGCTCAGGCGCGGGAGGAAGCGGCGTGACTTTCAAGATGGGCAGGGCGTGCTACGAGGCAGCCCAGGACATCACACGGCAGATGGTCGAGCGCGCTGCCCGCATATGGGACATCAGACCCGACGACGTGGAGTATCAGGACGGCGTGCTGCGTCACAAAGTGGACACAGAACTGCGGATGACCTTCAAGGAGCTAGCCGCCCAACTGAACGGAACCGGAGGCCCAATTGTCGGACGCGCGACAGTCAATCCCGCCGGCGTGGGCAACGCCTTCGCGTTCCACATCGTGGACGTTGAGGTTGACCCGGAGACTGGCAAAGTCGAAATTCTTCGCTTCACCACGCTCCAGGACGTAGGGAAGGCGATTCATCCAAGCTATGTCGAGGGCCAGATGCAGGGTGGAGCGGCCCAGGGTATCGGATGGGCGCTTAACGAGGAATACTACTTCAGCGCCGACGGCCAGATGCTTAACTCTAGCTTCCTGGACTATCGAATGCCGACCTCGCTAGACCTTCCGATGATTGACACCGTAATCATAGAGGTCGCGAATCCGGGCCATCCATTCGGCGTGCGAGGAGTCGGCGAGGTTCCCCTTGTGCCTCCGATGGCGGCAATTGCCAACGCCATACACGGCGCAATCGGAGTTCGCATGAACCAGCTTCCTATGTCGCCGGGCCGCGTTCTAGAGGCACGACTGCAGAAAGAAGCAAACGGTAAGTAAACCCCGATTAGTGTGAAAATGAGAAGGCAAGCAACCCTCGTACCAGTTTTCATGCCTGATTTGGTAAGGGCGGCAACCCTCATTAAAGTTTTTGAGGTGAATTATGCAGGTCACTGACCACGTATATGCTATGCACATAGACGACGGAGGCGTTGCCCACCCCGGCGGAAGCAACAACTATTTCGTCGGCGACCCGAAAGAAGAGATGGTGCTGATCGACACCGGCGAGCATCGTCGGGATTGGACCAAAGACATCATCGATTACTACCGAGAGCTGGGCAGCCCCAAAATCGCCGCCATATTCGTCACGCACAGCCACCAGGATCACATCGGCGGCGTCGATCGTGTGCACGACGTAATGCAGGCCCCTGTGCGATCTCATCCAAAGCTCGCGAAGACGCTCGAAAAGATGGTTGGCAAGGACGCCGTTGTTCCGCTCAAATCCCGAGAGCTAATCAGGACTGGCGGCGGCGCGACTCTTCGCGCTCTGTTCACGCCCGGCCACGAGATCGATCACGTATGCTACTATCTGAAAGAAGACCGTGTTCTATTTACGGGCGACACCATACTTGGCGCTTCCTCCTCGACGGTGCGCGACCTCGCCAGCTACATGGATTCGCTTGAGCTATTGACGCACTTCAAACACGAAACGATCTGCCCCGCGCATGGCCCGGTCGTGCCGCCGCCACGGGGTGGTAGGCTTGTGCAATGGTACATCGACCATCGCCAGGAGCGTGAGCAGCAAGTGTTGGCCGCCCTGGAAAAAGGACTCTCAAGCGTCGAGGAGATTACACGGGACATCTACCCTCGCAACCTGAAAAGGGGGCTTCGCCGCTCTGCCGAGAACAACGTTACGACCCATCTTGAAAAGTTGAAGAAAGAAGGTCGAGTTGCAGCGACTCCGGTGCAGTTTACGCTTCAAAAGTAGCGAGGTGAGTTGCTGCCAGCAACAATCGATATGTCAATTCTATTCGCATACAAACCCGTACTCACAATAAATAACTTGAGGAAACACTATGGATTTAATCGATGCAAACCCCAATCCTTTTGGCGGTGTTGTCGCAAACCCCAACGCACTAATAGACGACCCGAGGCAATTCAGGAGCCAACTCTCGCACTCCGTGGACGCCTGGGAAGATGAAGGATACAAGGTCGTGTGGATGGAGATTCCCATTTCCAAGTCGGCGCTCGTGCCAGTTGCGGTGGAGGCGGGATTTACCTATCATCACGCCACCGAAACCGAGGTCCTGCTCACACGCCGCCTGGAGGAAGGAGCCGTGATTCCTCCCTATGCCACGCACTATATTGGCGTCGGCGGCGTCGTACTGAGCGACTCGAACGAGATTCTGGTGGTGTCCGAGAAGTTTCGCGAGTACAATCCAAATCGACGTGGCCCCGCATTCAAACTGCCGGGAGGCGCGTTGCAGGCCGGGGAGCACATCGCGGACGCAGCCGTCCGGGAGGTGCTTGAAGAAACTGGCGTCAAGACAAAGTTCGAGTCTCTTGTATGCTTTCGTCACTGGCATGGCTACAGGTATGGCAAGTCAGACATCTATTTCGTTTGCAGGCTCTCGCCTTTGAGTCGGGAAATAACCATGCAGGAAGATGAGATAGAGGCGTGCCTGTGGATGCCTGTCGATGAGTTCCTAGGCACGGGGACAGTCGGCCAGTTCAGTAGGGACATAGTGCGCGCGGCGGTGGAAAGCACGGGCATCGTCCCGTCGCCAATAGATGGTTTTGGAACCCCAAGAACGCACGAGTTCTTCATGCCTCCGCTGGAAGGCTAGTATCTGACGTGACGCAAGGAGTGTCTGATGGCAGACAAGATAACCGTTGGCAATGTTGAAATAGTTGCCGTCCTGGACATGATACCGCCCGCCCGCGAACCTGACAGGTTCTTTCCAGACGTTTCTCTGGATAGCTGGACGCTCCACAAAGACGTTCTTGAGAACGGCATGCTACAGCTTTACTACGGCTGTTTCTTCGTCCGCTCACAAGGTCAGACGATACTGGTAGACACGGGCATGGGGCCAGGGCCGCACCCCGAGCGTGACAACCGCACGGGCGATCTGCTCAATCAGCTAAAGAAAGAGGGCGTCAGTCCTGACGACGTGGACATCGTGGTTCACTCGCACCTTCACGCCGATCACGTGGGCTGGAACCTGGACATTTCCGGCGAGAAAGCCACGCCCAACTTCCCCAATGCCAGATACCTGGTGCCGAGGGGCGATTGGGACCATTTCACGAAACCTGAAAACCTGGACTCCGCGCCGCAGGTAAAAGACTACGTCGTTCCTCTGCAAGAGCTTGGGCTTATGGAGCTTATAGACAGCGAGCACTTCGTCAACGACGAGCTTACCACGCTAGCCACTCCTGGACACACGCTAGGGCACCAGGTACTTTTGATAACTTCTCAAGGCGAGAAGGCGATGATCGTCGGTGACCTGCTACACAGCAAAGTGCAGGTGCAAGAACCCGACTGGTGTGCCGGGGTCGATATCGACAAAGCGGCGAGCCGAAGCAGCCGTGAGTCAATCCTACATAAAGCCGAGTCAGAGGGTTACGTGGTCGCGGCGGGCCATTTCCATCCGATAGATCACATCGGCAAGGTAGTCCGCCTTGAGGGCAAACGCTACTGGCAAGCGCTGTGAGCCTACCGCCCAGAGTATTGCCAAACGCTATGATTAAACCCAAGGCAGGTCGCTTGCTCTAACCAACCCACTTGCCCTAATATAAAGCCTTAGTGGAATCGCATACGAAGAAAAGGAGTATTGATGTACGTAATCCGTCGAGTATTCAAGTGCAAGCCTAGAAGCACCCGTGAAGCAGCAGCCTTGCTTGTGAAATCGGGCAAAGTTTACGAGGAGGCAGGGCAGCGCAGTCCTTCGAGGGTTTACATTAGCGGAGGCACGGTGCCCGGGCCTGACGATACAGTATACATGGAATGGTTAGCTGAGACGCTGGAATCTCCCTATCGCGCAAGCAACAAATTGCCAGAAGAAGTTTTAACGCTTGGTAGGGCTTTAAGCGAGTTTGTAGAGAGCAGCCACGTCGAATTCTACGAGATGTTCGAACCCACCTAAGGCTCCCCTCGCGATGAGCTAGCAACCTTCCCCAGGAGCATATTTAGCATGTCCATAATGGTCACAGGCGGCACTGGCTTTATCGGCGCTCGTATCGTGCGCAAGCTGGTAGAGCGAGGCGAGGACGTTGTCTGCTTCGATCTCGCGCCGCCTCGTGCCAATTTGCAACCCTACCTTGACCGCATCGAGGTCTATCGCGGCGACATCACGCAGGTTCCGCATCTGCTGGAGGCCGTGAACACTCATGGCGTTGACAGGATCGTGCACATGGCTGCCCTGCTGCCCCCGGACACGGAAGACCGCCCGCACTTCGGGATGCTGGTCAACATCCAGGGAACTAACAATGTTTTCGAGGTGGCGCGGTGGACGGGCGTGCGGCGGGTGGTCTACGCAAGCTCCATCGCGGTCTACGGCGTGCAGGAGACTTTCGGTGACCGGCCTCTGACAGAGGACGACACTTCTAATCCTGTGAACGTCTACGGTATGACCAAGTCGGTCAACGACTTCTCTGCAAGCAAGTACATCGATCGATTTGGCATGGACCTTCGAGCGGTGCGAATCGCAACCGTGTTCGGCCATGGTCGAGTGACGGGCATGACCGGCATGATCGGTGGCCTGCTAATGTCTCTGCCTGCTGTAGGCAAGCCCATCGACCTGCCTTTTCATCACGATGAGGCGTCGGCGATGATTCACGCGGAGGACGCAGCGGAGATATTCGTCAGGATAGCTCTCAGCGACAGTCTGAAGCACAACATTTACCTCAGCGGCGGCCACCTTTCGACGGCAGGCGAGATGGTCGACATCGTGCGGGGCTTCATTCCCGATGCGAAAATTACCACCGGAGACCTCTTCGTACCGCACGTCTACCTCGTGGACAACAGCCAGATGCTAGCGGACATTGGCTACGAGATGGCCCCGCTGCGAGTCCGCATTCTGGAGCACATCAACGACGCCCGACGCGAGGCGGGCTTGCCGATCATCGAGGGTCAGAGATGCGTCAACCTAATCTTCCCCTATTGCGACGGCTGACTAGTGGTCCAACATCATTGAAATGAATACCATGATAGTCATTGTTCCTCTTGGGGGTTCAATCGTAACGTTGAACCGAGGAGGAACCATGATGTCTACCAAGAAGTACCGTATCAGACTGACTACCGACGAACAACAGGAACTCAACGCCTTGGTCTCACGCGGTCGGGCTGCGGCGTACAAACAGACCCATGCGCGCATTCTGCTGATGAGCGATGAGTCACGCTCGGACGGGGGAATGAAGGACGCGGACATCACCAGCGCGCTCGGTGTGGGACAGTCAACGGTCGAGCGAATACGCAAGCGCTGTGTGGAGGAGGGGGTCGAGTCTGCGCTGAATCGCAAAAAGCAACTGCGTCGGCGTCAAAAGAGACTGGACGGCGAAGGTGAAGCACGGTTGATAGCGATGGCCTGCGGGGAACCGCCGGAGGGGCGTGCCAGTTGGACCCTGAAGCTGTTGGCTGACCAGTTGGTCGAGTGTGAGATAGTCGGGACCATTAGCACCGAGACGGTTCGCCAGGCGCTTAAAAAAAAACGAACTGAAGCCGTGGCTGAAGCAGAGTTGGTGCATCCCGCCCGGTCAGAGCGCGGAGTTTGTGTGCGCGATGGAAGACGTGATGGAAGACGTACTGGAGGTCTACCAACGGCCGTACGATGGGAATGAGGTTCTGGTGTGCATGGATGAGACGAGCAAACAGCAAGTCAAGGAGACGCGAGTGCCGCGTCCCGCAGCGCCCGGCTTATCGGCGGCATACGACTACGAATACGAGCGCAATGGAGTGAGCAGCCTGTTCATGCTGTTTGCACCGTTGGACGGATGGCGCCGAGTCGAGGTCAGAGAGCGTCGCACGAAGGTGGACTGGGCGCATGTGATAAAGAAACTGGTCGACGAGGACTACCCTGACAGAGACCGGATCGTGCTGGTAATGGACAATCTCAACACTCACAAGCTGTCCTCGCTATACGAGGCATTCGAGCCTGCTGAGGCGAGGCGTATAGCTGAGCGACTGGAGATACACTACACTCCCAAACACGGGAGTTGGTTGAATATGGCGGAGATAGAGATCGGTGTGCTGGCTCGACAGTGCCTGGACCGACGGATTGCCAATCAAGACATCCTGCGCGGCGAGGTCAATGCTTGGCAGAATCAACGCAACCGGGATGTGATACGAGTGGATTGGCGCTTCACTACCGAGGATGCGCGCATCAAGCTAAAGTCACTCTACCCATCAATACAAAAACGTTGAACCACTAGGGTATGTAAATTCCAAAAACGCAACGATGTATGTGGTGGCACGCTAGACCTCACCCCCGTCCCCTCTCCGTTAACGGAGAGGGGTGACTAAGAACCAGGACTGTATTCAATTTCGCGGGGTGAGGTCGTCACGTCGCCTCGCATGATCACGTATGCCCTTTTCACATACCCACCCCAGTCAGCTATTGCGACGGAGAAGGTGATTATCTTCCTCTCCCCTGCCCGACGAGCTTGAGATGGTCAGTATCAAAAAAGGGCCGCATTTTTCAGCGGCCCTTTTTCGTCTGGTGTTTCCCTTTTGTTTTACAGGATTTACATCGTGAGGCGCTTGTACAGGTACAGCAGACGCTCTGGCAGAGCTTGTATATCGTCGAGCACCTCGTAACCCATGTCCGCGCACATCGTCTTCAGGTAGTCGTGACCGTTCTTGTCAACAGTCAGGCAGAATGCGTTGATTTCCTTGCGCTTGGCCTCGTCCAACGCCATCTTGGTGTCGTGAACGGCGTACTCTTTTTCCACACCTTCGCGGCTGTATCCTCTGTCTTGCGGGCGTCCGTCGCTGATGAGGAACAGCAGCTTCGTGCGAGCATCCTGCTTTTCGAGCTTGGACGTGGCGTGGCGAATCGCTGGCCCCATTCGAGTTGCATGCAAGGGCGCGATGCGGTCAATGCGTTTTTTAACCCTGTCCGAGAAGTTCTCTTCCAGGTCCTTTATTGTGTAGAACTCCACGTTTTCGCGTCCATAACCTGAGAAGCCATAGATGCCATACAGATCACCAATGGCCTCCAGAGCGTTGACAATCAGGACGACGGACTCTTTCTCAATGTCTATGATGCGTTTGTAGGAGCGCCTCATGGCCTCGCCCCGGCGGGTGCGCAGCCAGACCATGTATTCCACTGGATCATCGGGCGCGTCCCAGTCGTCGGGCGCTCTCTTGGCATCGTCGATAGCCTCTGCCGTCGACGCGCTGGTGTCTATCAGGAAGGCCACCGCAACATCGCGCTGAACCTTGTTGCGCCTCCAGTAGAACTTGTCGCTTGGGCTAGAGCCGGTCTTGATGTCGACTCTGAACTCGATGAGGTCGTCGATGTCTATATCTTCGCCGTCTTCCAGCTTGCGCACCTTGCGGAACATCTCAGGAACCATCATCTCGAACTGACGTTTGATTTTGGTTACTAGCGGGCCATAGTTATGCAGTGTATCGCCGTAGTAGTTAGCGTCGCCCTCTGGCATGACCTTCTGGCGCACAATGCACCAGCGCGGCTTGTAGTCATCTGCGCGGAAGTCCCACTCGTCGTAAACGAACGATTGCGGCTCCGTCGGGTCTAGCGCTGTGCCATCCTCGTCGACATGCACCAAAGGCCCCTGCCCTAACTCAGGCGTCTGCGGCAAATTCACCCCGGCCTCTTTGAGCAGGTTGTTCGCAAACAGGCCGCTGGCATTTTGAATCTCTCCTTGAACGGCCTGAAGATCAAGCTCTGCACTGTTCTTGAGCAGTTCCTCTAGCATCTCCTGAGTAATAGGCTCGCCAGAAGCATCAGCGTTCTGGTCTTGCGGTTGCATTTTCAGCTTACTTAGCAATTGCGAAAGCTCTGGCTTGAAGTCACCTCTGTAGTCAACTTCCTCGATGGAGTCATACTCTTCTTCGCCCTCAGGACGCATCTCCATCTCCATGCCCATAGCCATCTGCTGAACCAGATCCATCATGTCTTGGGAGTCTTCGTACTGCTCCTCCTCCTGTTCATCCACATCCATATCTTCCCACTCTTCGGGCGGCACTTCCTCGTTGGGAATCTGGGCGATTATGGCGTAGATGCGAAGCGTGGCCTCGGCTGCGTCTTCGACTGTGGTCTCTTTACGAAGCATACGCCGAGCTATCCTGGCGATTTTGCGGGCCTCGTCCACGTAATCCTCTGGCATCGACAGATTCTTGTATTGCTGAAGACTAAGCCTTACAAGGAACTCCACCATTGCTTCTCGTGCGGGGAGCGCCTGAATATCACCGCGCGCGCTAAGAGAGTCTGCCTGCACTTGGTTATAGGCACGGCGAATTCCGGGGTATTCGAGTTTCACGCGAGCGTCGAGCCGACTGTCTTCCATCACCGTGAATATGTCGAGGGAGAGTTTGCGGTCTTCGAACAGGTTGAAGAACCTCTGCATGTCGGTGACCCAACCCTGTTCCAGGCTCTCCGCGTCAACCTCAGGCATATCTTGCGCTTCGACAACTCTTTTTATCTTCTTCTTCTCAAGGTCATGGCGCAGGTCTTTGAACAGACCCGAATCTGTGTCGAACTCGAAGCCGAAACTGCCGAACTCCAGGTGCGCCACCTGATGAGTGGAGACCACTTTGAACCAGGAGAAGTTCTCCTCTTTTGAGCCGTAGCGGTCCACCACGATTGGAACATACACTGTCGATCCCTCTGTGGATGGAGACTCGCTTGAAACCCAGCCTATGTTCTTCTCGACCAACTCTTCGGACGCGGACAGCTTTATCTCTGCTCCGGCCAGCGCACGGCAATACATCTCCATGACTTCTTTGATTCGTCCAAACTCCACGCTGGAAGACAATGCCTCCAGAATGGCTTCGGAGTGTGCGGACTCTATCTTGAAGAACGCAAGTCCTCCGTCAGGGTTCTGGTTGAGGATGCGCACACCCTCTTCGAACCACTTATCCAGCTGGTTCATAGTTATGCTGTCTAACGCAATGGGAGTCGCCTTGATGAACTCAGGCACGGCGGCAGGCGAGAGGTCTAGCAATGACTCCGCTAGGGCCAGGATGTGAGCGTGCTCTACCGTTTCAAGCTGGCCAAGGGCTTGTGACGTGTCTAGCATGATCGTGGGTATGTTTGACCCGCCACTCTTGACCAGCCTCTCCGCCATTTTCAGGAAACGAAGTCTCTGGTCGGCCTCTATTCTTGGCAAGGCTCTCGTGCTCGCGTCAAAGAAGCTTTTCACCTCTCGCCAGCCTGTCTCGACCAGGGTAGAGGCCAGCGATATGAGAGCGGCTTTGTCATCTCCTATCAGCGGGAACAGCTGCTGACCAATTTGCAGGCACTCGGAGGCCAGGTCGTAGGAGCGATGAGAGAGTGCGTCCAGAAACGCGACGAACTGCTCAATCTCCTGGAAGCTCAGGTTTTCCATCAAAACTGCACTGGACTCGAAGAACTTGCAGGCCAAGGTGCTGGATTTCCAAGTGCCTTTGTACAGGCTGCGTCCTAGTTTCGACCAGCTTTCGATGTGACGCGACCTGAGTTTGCCCATTGCGCTAGGACTTGCCACGAAATACGCCGTAGCCAGCGTGGGTGACTCCTTGCACAGTGCGCTGCCACACTCTGTCCACTTGATGAAGTAGTTGAACGGCATAAAGGTGATTACTTGAGGGCTGACCCGATAATACTGAGCCGCTGCTTCCCAAGAGCGCACGGTCTGTTGTGCGATTTCAAGGCCTGACCGCCCCCACTCTAGGCCTTGAGCATCGGTCATGGTATCGGGCATTAACTCGCGGGCCTTCTCTAACTCCTCTAGCACAGAGGCCGGAAAGCGTCGCAACTCGTCTTTTATGTCTTCAAGCGTCAGGACTGTTTTCTCTTCCACAGGGTCTCCTTGTCAGGCGCGTTTTCAAGCAGCTCTAGAAACTGCTTTAGAACCCTCGCTGTAGCTCCAAATACCACATGGCCGTTATAGGCATATGCCGGGGAGTATGACAACTCTCTGTCTACGATTCTTACTTCATCTCGAAAGTTTTCTTCATTTAAAAGATGGGAGATAGGAGCCTCAATCACTTCGGCAACTTCCGTCTCGAAGGGCTTGAAGTCGTAGGGATATGGAATGGTTCCGACATAAGGACGCATCAGGAAGCGACTGCGTGTCTCAAAATCGTCCAACTCTCCCAGAATTTCTATGTCTTCTGTCAGAATTCCCATCTCTTCGTGGGTCTCGCGGAGCGCGGTGTCGCGTAAGGTATCATCACCCGGATCCTTGCCGCCGCCGGGGAAAGAAATCTCCCCCTTGTGGTGCTCGACATGGCTGGAGCGCTTGTTCAAGAGGACGCAGTACTCCCCATCCTTTAGATAAAGGAGCATCATCACTCCGGCGAGCATAAGGGAGGGATCATCAATTGGCTTCTTGGGATGAGCCGAGAGGATGCGCCGGATAGCGTCTATAGCCGATGTTTCCATCTAGCTAAATTCGCCTTCTGACCAAGCTAATGAACAATCCATCAGGCTGTCGATACACTCCTACTCGAATATAGACGAGATTATCTCCTCGATGCTTTTGTGCACCGTTGTATCATCGGTCACGGCCCAGTTCACTGCGACCTGTGTCGCACGCCTTGGGCTTATGCCCTGAGCAATCATCTTGCCTGCGTAGATGAGCAGACGAGTGCTAGAGCCTTCTCCCAGGCCGTGCTCCTTTAGGTTGCGGACTTTCTCTCCGAGCTTCGCGAGTTGCAAGGCCGTTGCCTCGTCTATGCCGGACTCGTGCTGAACAATCTTGGCCTCGATGTCCCTCGGCGGGTAGTCGAACTCGATGGCGACGAATCGCTGCCGCGTGCTGTGCTTGAGGTCTTTGAGCGCGCTCTGGTAGCCGGGGTTGTAGGACAGTACCAGCAAGAAGCCGTCGGCGGCTTCAAGCAATTCGCCCCGCTTTTCCACTGGCAACATGCGCCGATGGTCGGTCAGTGGGTGAATGATAACGGTAGTGTCCTTCCTGGCTTCCACAATCTCGTCCAGGTAGCAAATTCCACCAGCTTTGACGGCGCGGGTCAGTGGGCCATCAATCCAGACGGTGCTATCGCCCTCAAGCAAGTATCGACCAACCAAGTCACTGGCCGTGAGGTCTTCGTGGCAGGCAATGGTCACAAGCGGAATGTTCCTCTGTTCAGTGGACTCATCTTCGCTTCCACTGGCTTGTGACTTGACCTTGGTTAGAGGTCGTCCCAGTTTCCATGACATGTATTCTATGAATCGAGTCTTACCGCAGCCCGTAGGACCCTTCAACAGCAGGGGGATTTTCTGCATATAGGCTGCCTCGAATAGTTCTACCTCATCGCCGGTGGGCATATAATACGGCTCCTCGGTGAGGTGGTACTCTTCGATAATGTAGCTGCGATAAAGGGTCTTTGTCGATGAAGTCATCTCTATTATCTGTTCTCCTCGTGGGCCAACACCCGGCTTTTCCACAGTTCTTGTAATTTGTCGTTCAGTTCTGCCATACCACCGCCGTTTTCGATGACGACGTCGGCGTGCTTCGAGCGGTCTTCCTGGGACATCTGAGAGTTTATACGGGCGCGAACAGCCTCTTCGCCCATGTTGTTGCGCCCTTTAAGCCGCTCGACTACCTGATCTTCAGGAGAGGTCGTGACCCATACCTCGTCCATCAGCGGCGTCCAGTTCGCCTCAATCAGCACGGCAGCTTCCACGAGTATCGTCTCGTGCCCAGTTTCCTGTAAGCCTTTGATCCTCTCCTCTATCATAGTGTACATGCGAGGGTGCATAATGGCATTGAGTTGCTTGAGCGCCTCCGGGTCGCTGAACACGACGCCCCCGAGCTTGCGGCGGTCAATCTCCCCAGACTCCGATAATATGCCCTCTCCAAAGGCAGCGACCACCTCTTTCCAGGTCTCGGTTTGAGGCAAATACGCCTCATGCCCAAGGAGATCAGCGTTGATAATCGTCGCTCCCAAGCCTTCCATTATCTGCGACACATGGGTCTTACCTGTACCTATTCCGCCTGTGAGACCTATGACTAACATATAAACCTTCGCCTTTAGAGAAATACATCACATTCTAGCAAGACTCCCTATAAAGGGTCAATACCGTCCAGAGCCAGCTAGACCCAAGGTAGTGGCAATCGGCACTTGCAAAAGACTCGACACCTGGCTAATGATGTGAATTCACCTTTATCTTATAAATCATTTTTAGGGTGTTCCATCACCATGCGCTTTCGGTTTTCAGGTACGATATAATGAGTGCTGTCTAATCGTGAGGATGGATATATGACCACACCGTTCAGATCGTTGCCCAGCGTCGACCGAATCATATCAGACGAACGCGTCCAGAGCCTTATGGAGCGCTATTCCCGTCAGGCGGTTTTGGAGCTTGTGAGGTTGCAACTCGACGACACTCGCAAGGCCATCACGGACGGCGTGCAGGCTCCTGCTTTCGACGATCTAGTCTGCGCAATCGAGGAGCAGGCGGAGTCGATATGGCAAGCGTGGCCCAGGCATGTTATCAATGCCACCGGAGTCATCTTGCACACGAATCTGGGTCGCGCGCCTCTCAGCGCTGATGCCACGAAGGCGATTGTACAGGCAACCGAAGGCTTCAGCGACCTGGAATTAGACCTTGACAGTGGCAGGCGAGGCTCGCGCCAGGCTTACATTTCACGCCTGATTTGCCAGCTTACAGGAGCGGAGGCGGCCCTTGTCGTGAACAACAACGCCTCGGCTGTGCTGCTTGGTCTGGCGGCTATTGCCAGCGGCAAAGAGGTCATCGTCTCACGTGGAGAGGCCGTGGAGATCGGCGGCGGCTTCCGTATTCCCGACGTTTTGCGTCAAAGCGGCGCGACGCTCGTTGAGGTCGGCTCAACGAACCGTACCTACGTCCGCGACTTCGAGGCCGCGATAACCGAAAACACCGGCGCATTCCTCGCCGTCCACGCCAGCAATTTCCGTGTGATAGGTTTTACTCACTCGCCCGAATTATCGGAGCTTGTGAGCCTGGGCAACGAGCGCGGTGTCCCTGTCCTTCACGACCTTGGAAGCGGCTGCCTGCTGGATACGGTTCAGTTCGGCCTTGCCCACGAACCAATGCCGCAAGAGAGCGTGGCGGCGGGAATGGACCTGGGGTTCTTCTCTGGTGACAAATTGCTTGGCGGGCCACAGGCGGGAATCATCGTTGGCACCAGCGATATGATCGGCGTCGTCTCGCGCCATCCGTTCGCAAGGGCGATGCGTATCGACAAGCTGAGCATAGCGGCACTCTCCGCCACGTTATTGCACTACGTTCGCGATGAGGCTTTGCAAGAAATTCCGATCTGGCGCATGATGGCTATGACCAGGGATGAGTTGGAATCGATAGCTCGACGCTGGAAATCGTCGTTGGGCGAACGAGCGTCGGTAGAGCAGGCCCTTTCGACCATCGGCGGGGGCAGCTTACCCGGAGAGACGCTGCCGACATGGGTGCTTAGTGTTGGTAGCGAAGGCATCGATGGCGGAGCCGAGACTCTGGCGAAGCGATTGAGGCAGGGCGGCCCGCCCATCGTGGGGCGCATCGAGGGCGAGCGATTGCTGCTCGACCCACGCACTGTTCTGCCAGGGGAAGAAGACGCATTGTTGCGCGTAATAAGGGAAGCCATTGGCTAGGGTGAGTTATGGCAAAGCGTTCGAATTCTTCAGACTCTGACCATTCTCGATTGATGCGCCAGATTTCCGTGCCCACCGAAGTGCATCTGCGCCGCATGTCCGTGCGCGACGCTCTGGACAAGCTAGTGGTCCAACATCATTGAAATGAATACCATGATAGTCATTGTTCCTCTTGGGGGTTCAATCGTAACGTTGAACCGAGGGGGAACCATGATGTCTACCAAGAAGTACCGTATCAGACTGACTACCGACGAACAACAGGAACTCAACGCCTTGGTCTCACGCGGTCGGGCTGCGGCGTACAAACAGACCCATGCGCGCATTCTGCTGATGAGCGATGAGTCACGCTCGGACGGGGGAATGAAGGACGCGGACATCACCAGCGCGCTCGGTGTGGGACAGTCAACGGTCGAGCGAATACGCAAGCGCTGTGTGGAGGAGGGGGTCGAGTCTGCGCTGAATCGCAAAAAGCAACTGCGTCGGCGTCAAAAGAGACTGGACGGCGAAGGTGAAGCACGGTTGATAGCGATGGCCTGCGGGGAACCGCCGGAGGGGCGTGCCAGTTGGACCCTGAAGCTGTTGGCTGACCAGTTGGTCGAGTGTGAGATAGTCGGGACCATTAGCACCGAGACGGTTCGCCAGGCGCTTAAAAAAAAACGAACTGAAGCCGTGGCTGAAGCAGAGTTGGTGCATCCCGCCCGGTCAGAGCGCGGAGTTTGTGTGCGCGATGGAAGACGTACTGGAGGTCTACCAACGGCCGTACGATGGGAATGAGGTTCTGGTGTGCATGGATGAGACGAGCAAACAGCAAGTCAAGGAGACGCGAGTGCCGCGTCCCGCAGCGCCCGGCTTATCGGCGGCATACGACTACGAATACGAGCGCAATGGAGTGAGCAGCCTGTTCATGCTGTTTGCACCGTTGGACGGATGGTGCCGAGTCGAGGTCAGAGAGCGTCGCACGAAGGTGGACTGGGCGCATGTGATAAAGAAACTGGTCGACGAGGACTACCCTGACAGAGACCGGATCGTGCTGGTAATGGACAATCTCAACACTCACAAGCTGTCCTCGCTATACGAGGCATTCGAGCCTGCTGAGGCGAGGCGTATAGCTGAGCGACTGGAGATACACTACACTCCCAAACACGGGAGTTGGTTGAATATGGCGGAGATAGAGATCGGTGTGCTGGCTCGACAGTGCCTGGACCGACGGATTGCCAATCAAGACATCCTGCGCGGCGAGGTCAATGCTTGGCAGAATCAACGCAACCGGGATGTGATACGAGTGGATTGGCGCTTCACTACCGAGGATGCGCGCATCAAGCTAAAGTCACTCTACCCATCAATACAAAAACGTTGAACCACTAGATAGATACCTCAATGATGCCACGGTGATGGGAATGCCCTGGGTGCGGGTAATTCATGGCAAGGGCACGGGCACACTGAAAGGGGCCGTTTTGGACTATCTTTCGAACCATCCGCTGGTTGCCAAGCACTTTCCAGCATCTCCCAGCGAAGGCAACGGCGGCGTCACCATCGCGGAGCTTAAGTAGAAGACCTGTGCTGCTATCGGCGAGCGTTGGTAAGCGCACCCCAGGTTGATACCATGAACGGGACAAGATAAGTCAGGGGTATTTTCCAGAGCAACGCAAACGTCCCCTGCCCTGAGAATATCAGATCGCCTTGATTTAGCATGACGAGAATCGTTCCCACCACCAGCGCGGTTGCTATAGACCTCTTGAGCATGTGAACGTGTTGCATAGCGCACTTCAGGCACACGTAAATCTCTGCCGAAGATATCCTCATGGCGAATGTCAGGCCACGAACCTTAGCATTCAGACATTTCTCGCACGTCAAAGACTTTATTGCGCTATCCACTGGATACCTCCATGACACGCTAACACCGCATGCTGATTCCGTTCGATATTATGAAGTCTGAAGCTAGCACGTCAATACCTACCACATTGTTCCTCAGGTGAGCTACACTCAGATTATCCTTCATAAGGACATTAGACATGACGCTTTTCGAGCACCAGACCCAGCGTGAGCTTGAGCAAAAGGCACCCCTCGCCGCCAGGATGCGCCCGCGCTCCTTCGACGAATTCGTAGGCCAGGAGCATATCATCGGATCGGGCACAGTACTGCGCAACAGCATCGAGACCGACCGCCTGCCCTCAATCATCCTCTGGGGGCCGCCGGGAAGCGGTAAGACGACCTTAGCCAACCTCATCGCCACCGTGACGAAGAGCCACTTCGCGCGAGTGAGCGGCGTAGCCTCTGGAGTCGCCGACCTGCGCCGCTCGGCGTCAGAGGCCCGCGAGCGTCTGGGAACGCAAGGGCAGCGCACCATACTTTTCGTGGACGAGATTCACCGCTTCAACAAGGCCCAGCAGGACGTTGTGCTGCCATTCGTCGAGGACGGTACGCTGGTGCTCATCGGGGCCACGACGGAGAATCCCTCGTTCGAAGTGGTGTCTCCCCTACTCTCTCGCTCCCGCGTATTCGCGCTGCAAGCCCTGACCGACGATCACGTCGAGGATATTCTGCGCAGAGCGATGGCAGACAACGAGCGCGGGCTTGGCTCGCTCAAGCCGCAATTCGACGACGAGGCCATGAAGACGCTTGTAACGCTCGCAAACGGCGACGCAAGGGTCGGCCTCAACGCCCTTGAGCTTGCGGCATCGGCCACCACTGCCGACGACGATGGAGTGCGGCATATCACGCAGGCCTTCATCGAAGACGCGATGCAGCAGCGCTTTCTGCATTACGACAAGGCAGGCGACCAACACTACGACACCATTTCGGCGTTCATAAAGTCGGTGCGCAGTTCAGACCCGGACGCCGCCATATACTACCTGGCGCGTATGGTCGAGGCGGGCGAGGACGCGATGTTCATAGCGCGGCGTCTGGTAATTCTCGCCGCCGAGGACATAGGCATGGCCGATCCGCAGGCGCTATCGGTGGCGGTAGCGACGCAGCAGGCGGTGCACTTCATCGGCATGCCGGAGGGACGCATTCCGCTAGCCGAGGCAACGGTATACCTCGCGACGGCCCCCAAGAGCAACACGGCGTACATGGCCCTGAACCGCGCATTGGAAGACGTTCAGAAGACGCGCAACGACCCCGTGCCCATTCACCTACGCAACGCCGTCACCGGCCTGATGAAAGACATGGGCTACGGCAAAGGCTACAAATACGCTCACGACCACGAAGGCCACTTCGTGAAGATGCAAAACCTGCCCGACTCACTCAAAGACCGACGCTACTACTCGCCCAGCGATCAGGGTTATGAGCAGCAGGTGGCCGAACGGTTGCAGCAGTGGTGGGGTGAGGATAACCAGAAGGTTGAAGGGACTTGATCAAACATCTGGTTGCCATTCGTCTCGGAAATCTCTATCATATTTGCAACAAGCACGCACTATCACTCGCCTTCATAACAAATCGAGTCAGTTGGGTTTGAGGTGTTTTGACGTGGCAGACCGAACACCCTTAGCGTTCATGAGCTATACCCGCAGTGACGACAGACATGATGAGGGGCGTCTAACTCAACTACGCGAGCGTCTCAGTGGTGAAGTGGGTATGCAGACCGGCAAAGATTTTCCCATCTTCCAAGACCGCAAAGACATCAAGTGGGGTCAGGCATGGAAAGAACGCATCGAGCAGTCGCTGATTGAAGTAACATTTCTCATTCCCATTATCACCCCTGGCTTTTTCACTAGCGACTTCTGCCGCGACGAGCTGCAGATATTCATAGAACGCGAGAAGGAGCTAAAACGCAGCGACCTCATCCTACCCATTTACTATGTTAACACCCCTCTACTCCATGACGAAAATAGGCGAGGATCTGATGAGCTAGCGCAGCTTATCGCCGCACGCCAGTACGCAGACTGGCGAGATTTACGGCTCCAGCCTTTTACTCTGCCATTAGTGGGGAAGACGCTAGAACAGCTTGCGCTACAAATCCGTGATGCCCTGGAGCGCGTGAGCGCTGACGCGGAAGAATCCTCTAAAACTCCTCCCGTAAAGAAACCGCGCGCGCGGCGAAGCCGAACCCCTAAGAAGCCGCTCGATTCTGCCGGACAAACATCAACTAAGGCCAAGACTGCTGAGGGAGAAGCCGTCACCAATGTGGCTGAAGCCACGCCAGGGCCGTCCGCTAAATCTGAGCCTCCAACCAGAGTTGTTGACCAGTTGCACAGAGGCGATCACGTTACGATAAGTGAAGCTATAGAAGCGGCTAACCCGGGAGACCGCATTCTGGCCCGCCTTGGCTTTTACCAGGAAGGGCTAGTCATCGATAAGCCATTGGAGATTATTGGCGATGGCAATATCGACGAGATAGTAGTCGAGGGTCAAAAGGAAAACGCCATATCATTCAAGACAACCTTGGGGCGTGTGGCAAATCTTACTCTACGACAGCTCGCGGGTGATGAGGAAAGTTATTGTGTAGATATCTCTCAGGGTCGGCTCGACCTTGAGGACTGCGATATCACATCGCAGGGCCTATCTTGCGTTGCCATCCACGGAGGCGCTGACCCGCGTCTGCGCCGCAACCGCATCCATGACGGCAAGCAATCTGGAGTCCATGTCTACGACAAGGGCCAGGGTACACTAGAGGACAATGACATCTTCGGCAATGCCCTCGGTGAGATAACAATTGAGGCAGGAGGCGATCCAGTATTGCGCCGCAACCGCATCCATGATGGCAAGGAAGGTGGAGTCTTTGCCCGGAACAACGGCCAAGGGACACTGGAGGACAACGACATCTTCGGCAATGCCCTCGCCGGTATAGAGATCAAGGAAGGTAGCAACCCCGTTCTGCGACGCAACCGCATCCACGAGGGTAAGCAACCTGGAGTCTATGTCCACGCCAACGGCCAAGGGACGTTAGAAGACAACGACATCTTCGGCAATGCCCTCGCCGGTATAGAGATCAAGGAAGGCGGCAACCCCGTATTGCGCCGCAACCGTATTAATAGGAATGACTATTATGCTGTGTACGTCCACGATCAGGGTGGAGGAACTTTCGAGGACAACGATCTGAGCGACAACGCGAAAGGCCCCTGGAACGTCTCAAAAGACAGCGAGCCCAATGTCAACCGCAGTGGCAATACTGAGTGAAGTTTTTTTGTCCACCTCATTTTCCAGTCCAAGCCTCATCTTTTGGTCTTTTACGGCCTGCTCGTTGTCAAAGGTTATTCCTGAACTAAAACATCGTAGTAATGTCCCGCGCCTAGTGGATGACTCGGAGTATCTCGACGCCGCCTTCGGTGGGACGATAGAATATGGCGTAGCTTCCAGCCGGAAAGCTACGCAGGTCAGAGAGTAGTTCTGAACGGCTTCAGCCCATCAGAGGTTGTTCCGCGAGTGTATCGCACTTCTCCTCAATCTCGCGGATAAACCGCACAGCGGCAGACGGGCTGTCTTGAGCGATGTAATCGTGGATGTCATTCAAGTCGCTGACCGCCTCAGGAGTAAACTCACCTTTGCTCATTTCGCTTTTTTCTTGAACTCTTCGCTGCGCTTTTTGAGTTGTCGGAAGACCTCATGGCCGGGTATCAACTCGCCTCTGTCGGCCTGATCGATGCCGATTTGGATTTCTTTGCGTAACTCCTCAAGGCGAATCTCGCGGAGTTTATCCCGCTCCCCCATTAGCCGCAAGGCCTCGCGCACGACTTCGCTGTTTGAGTTGTAAAGGCCAGACTCGACTTTTTCTCTTACGTATTCTTCTAGATATGTCGTCAGGGATACGTGCATCATCTTACCTCTTTTTACGTTTCATTCAATGTAACTTTGATGGCAATGATTGTCAATGTTTAACATATCTTGATGGTCGATGATACTTTCAGAAGTGTTGCTCGAGTGCTCAGTCCGCAGACTGTCCTGAAGCGCGATTCCTGCTAGTCCCCTATTGCTGGCTCGGACGAAGGCGTTTGCAAGCGGGAGACCCGTCGCGTCAATCGGAGCGCGTTGAGCAGGACGACGCCCCCGCCAATGGCAATAGACAGCGGCGCGCCTACCAGCGACGCGATAACTCCAGTGTGGAAGCCGGAGAAGCCAGTAACGCCCCATGTAAACGTCTGGAAGCTCAACACTCGCCCGCGCATCTCATCCGGCACGACGGTCTGGAGCAGCGTTGTAAGCGTAGTCTCGTAGGCCACGACCGACGCGTACGCAAAGGCGATCAACACCAGCGATAATGAGAACGATGTTGAAGATGCAAACAGCATCAGGAACAGGCCGTATCCTGCAAGGCTGACGATGAGCAGCCTGCCCTGGTATCCAATTTCGCCAAGGCTAGACATGATAACCGTGGATACCAATCCCCCCACAGAGCCAGCAGCGATAAGATAGCCATACCCGGAGGCTCCGACGTTCAGCACGTCACGGGCTATGACGGGCAGCATCACCTCGTGCGACCAGCCGAAAGCCTCGCTCACAAGCACCATAAGGATGAGCATTCGCACCACAGGCGTCGTGAAGACGTAGCGGACTCCCTCCTTGAGATCGTCCCATGGCGAGCTTGGTTCCTTCTCTACTCTGACGATGCCTCTCAGGTTCGCCAGTATCGCCACCGATATCAGGTAAACCACCCCAATTATCACGTACGCCCAGCCGATATCGAAGGCGCTTATGACCGCTCCACTCAATATGGGTGCGAGGATGCCCATGCTGGTCATGGCGGTGAAGTTAGCAGCAGTCGCACTAAGAAGCCTGTTTCGTCCAACCACGTCCAGCGTAAGGGCCATTTTGGATGGGATTTTTATGGATACCAGGACTCCGCTCAGAAACGCGAAGACCAGCACCTCCCAAAGCTGAACTCGATCGGTAAGGATGACGATTGCCAGGCCAAAGGCCAGCACTATCTCAATAAGCTGGGTGCCGATAATCAGCTTTCGTCGGTCGAAGCGGTCCGCAAGCACGCCGCTGAATATGCTGAACACCATCATCCCCAGCCCGCCCATACCGGCTGTTGCTCCAACCCAGAACGGCGAGTCGGTGACCTCCAACGCAAGCCATCCATGCACGACCATATACATGATCAGGCCCATGTCGTTGAAGATGGTGCTGAACCAGAGCAGCCTGAATTTAGGATTTCGAATTATGAGCAGCATAGTTTCGTATTCCGATAGATGATCGGGTATGTTCTCAGACAAACCAAGAGACAGGCCGACATGCTCGACCTGCCTCTAGGATATATAGGCTAAATCAGCGACTTGATGTCAGGCTTTCGCGTAGTCTTTGAATGTGGATTCCACAGTGTCGAGTACGTAGTCAATGTCGTCCGATGTTACGCCGTAGTGCGTGACAAAGCGCCAGCTACGTGCAGGTGAACCCCCCTTAACGCCGCGTTCGTTCAGCTTGCGGCCAATCTCGGCAGGTTCTCTGGCTGTCACGTCGAATCGCACGATGTTGGTTGGCAGGCTATCAGGGTCTATCGAAATCCCCGGAATCTTGCTCAGACCCTCGGACAGCTTGCGAGCGTTGGCGTGGTCTTCGGCCAGCCTGTCGACCATGCTCTCAAGCGCGACGATGCCTGCTGCGGCTATTATGCCCACCTGCCTCATACCACCGCCGACCATTTTTCGCCAGCGGTCCGCTCGCTCAATGAACTCGTTGCTGCCGCATATTATGGAACCGAGTGGCACGCTCAAGCCCTTGGAAAGACAGAAAGTGATGCTGTCGGCGTCTTTGACCAGCTCCGAGACAGGCGTTTCAAGGGAGACAGCGGCATTGAAGATGCGTGCGCCATCGATATGTAGCGGTATCTCATGGCGATGCGCGACATCGGCTATGGCCTTCGTGTCCTCCGGCGTCAACACAGCCCCGCCGCAGTTGTTATGCGTGTTCTCGATGGCGACCATTGCCGTCCGAGGAAAGTGCACGTTGTTCGGACGAATGGCCTCCTCAACCTCGTCAGGGTCGAGCATGCCTCTGTCGTCGTTGCGCACGGTGTAATAGGACACGCCGCCAAGCGCCGACGCTCCGCCCGCTTCATTGCGGAAGATGTGAGTCTTGTCGCCAACGATGATTTCATCGCCTCGCTGAGCATGGGTCAGAATCGAAACGAGGTTGCCCATCGTTCCGCTTGCGACGAACATGGCAGCCTCTTTGCCGAGCATTTCGGCAGCCATCGCTTCCAGCCTGTTCAACGTTGGGTCTTCGCCGTAAACATCGTCGCCAACTTCGGCCTCGGCCATAGCGCGACGCATCTCCGGCGTAGGATGCGTCACCGTGTCGCTGCGGAGGTCAACTACTCGCACGATTCTTCCTCCTGAGTAACATGCTTTTCTACTTCTAGCACGGACTGTTCCAAAAATATTTTGGCTACCAATGCTTGGTGGAATGCGACAATCATGGTATGAATGGCAACCCATACAAAACAAACCCGAACAATTTTAGCAACACTGCTTGCCAAATGCCATAGCGTCGCCTAAGATGGACTCGCCATAGATTTCGGCACTAGACATATGCCTAATAATCAGCAAGACATAAAGTTCAAAAGCGGCGACGTTACCCTTGAAGGCGTTTTGCATCTGCCGGATGGAGACGGCATCTTCCCCGGAGTCGTCATCTGCCATCCTCATCCGCGTTACGGCGGCGGCATGGGCAACAGCGTCGTCTTGGCATTGGCTCGCAGCATCTGCGAATCTGGTATAGCTGTACTGAGGTTCAACTTCCAAGGCGTCGGCGGCAGCGAAGGCGTCTCCGGTCAAGGCCCTGCTGAACTCGGCAATGCCATAGACGCCGTCGATTACCTCGCCCTGCATGAGCGCATCAAAACCACTCGCGTGGGAATCGTCGGATACTCGTTCGGGGCGTGGGTCGCGCTTGAAGCGAGCGCCGAGAGCAACGCAATTCAGGCTGTCGCTTCTATCGCCTGTCCATTACGGCCTTACACCTCGATGGGCGTTGACGAGCTATTGCAGCCCAAACTCCTCGTCTGTGGCGAATTCGACCACGACTTCCCGGTAGAACACTTCAAGTTCCTGTCCAGACGGTTCATGGAGCCAAAGCAGGTAGAGGTGAAATACGGCGCGGATCATTTTTTCGCGGGTTATGAAGAAGACCTTGGAGAAATGACGGCGAGGTTTTTCTCGCAATGGCTTGGAGACCGCTAGTCGAAAAATGCGACAGACTGCGATAGGATTCAAGAGCGAAAAGCAGTCCATTGAAGGCGTGCTCACCACACCGCAGGGCGTCTCAGGGCCATTCCCTGCACTGCTCGTATGCCACTCCCACCCTCTGCTTAGCGGAGACATGGACAATCCTGTCGTGATGGCGATATGCCATGCTGCGGACGAGCAGGGAATGGCGACGCTGAGGTTCAATTTTCGCGGCGTGGGCGATAGTGAAGGCCAATTCAGCAACGGCCCCGGCGAGCAAAAAGACCTCGACGCGGCTCTGAACGTGCTGAAACGCTGGCCTGGTATGGATCGCAAGAGCATAGCCCTCGTCGGCTACTCTTTTGGAGCGTCTGTCGTGTTGGGCGGACTGCGAAGCTACAAAGCGGCTCGCAGCCTGATTCTCATTGCTCCTCCCATTTCCTCGGTGCGAAACTCGCGCATTGCCAGTGACAAGCGTCCCAAGCTGTTTCTAGTAGGCCAGCAAGATCGCATCTCACCGCCGGTAGAGCTTCAGAGAGCGCTCGACGATGTTCGCCAGCCCTTGCAATTCAGCGAGATACCAACGGCCGACCACAGCCTGGTTTCACATGAGCGCGAAGTTGCCGAGAAGATCGTCGCCTTTGTGATGGGCAATATGGTCGATTAGAATGAGCCTGTCATGCCATTGTTGAAACGAGGAAGGTACATACGATGTCAGGATTTAGATCTATGCCGCGCATGAATGTTAAGAGAAGTGTTATGACGACACTACGCCTGGTTTAAATTGCGATGGTGACAGCTTTAGTATTGATTTCGTCTGCGGCTTCGGCAGAGGAGCTTCCAGAGTTCTGGGTAGATGAGGTGGACGAGTTGGGCGGGGACAATCGCAGTCTCCCCATTTCCTTCTGGGGCTTCGCAAGTCACGCAAATGAGCAATTTATCATCAATGCAAATGATGAAGACCCCATCAATCTGATCTTCATTGGCAAGAATTCCGCTCCGTTTGATGTCAGGAATGTGCTGGTACATGCTGGCTGGAGCTTTAACCCTCTTACGGTAGTGGGCCCCTTAGGGCCTATCGAGTGTCCTGGATCCAATCGGTATGTATTCTTTGATCCTGTCCCTGGCACTGGAAGGGTACAGGACTTCCAAGTTTATAGATTGGCTGACCATGACCCAGAGCAGATTGGGAGGGGAGATGAATGTCAAGACCAGTTCCACATACGCATTTGGGAGAGCGGACAGGTCGACGTTGATGGTGAGAGTTTTGAAGTGAGTCTCGCGCAGGTACACCATGAATGTGCGTTGGCTGGTGGCTCTCACGGGGGTAATAATTGCCCGTTATTCGGCCACAAAGTCGTAGAATGGGATCTTGAGGAAAAGGTGCTCGATTACCTGAGAGGTGAAGACCTTGTTGCTGATGATTGGCAATCTGATCTTGGAAACACTGGTGAGGATAGACAATGGCGAAACGTCTCCAATGACGGTGTAGCAACGATCATTGAGATTCTGTCCCCGCCAGGCTTTGTAATAATCCCTGCAAACGGAGCAGTGGTCGAATCAAACGTAGACCTTCTGGAAGGCATCGAATACGAAATCGTGATTGAGGGGGTGTATCGCTACGATAGTGGTGAACCAGGAGAATTTGCTGATGCTCAATACAGAGAAGACGACAACAATAGATGGACCATTCGATTCAACTCAGTGGAACTTGATGGCGTCCGCTTGACCGCCGATATTTTTGACCTCGAAAATCACAGATATGTTTTTCATGTCGTTGGTAAGGGACAACCGATGACTTTTCGAATCTATGATAGCAGGTATAGTGACAATGATGGGAGCTTGACGGCGACCATAGCTATACCAGATATCGAAGTCGACCCAACCTCATTAGAGCAGACTCTAGAGCCAGGTCAGACCAAGACAGAGACCCTCACGATAAACAATGAAGGAATCGTCGACCTTATCTGGAGCCTTTCTGAGGACCCTTCAGAATCGTGGTTATCAGCAACATCTACATCTGGCATTTTGGCGCCTGGTGCTTCTCAGGATATCCAGGTCACGTTTGACAGCGCCGATCTAGCACCGGGAGCTTACGCTACGTCGTTGAACGTAGAAAGTAACGATCCTGTTGACCCTGATTTGTTGATACCAGTTGCTCTCACTATGAAGCCCCAATGCACCCTAAATCTTGAGCTTGCCTACACAGACGACATCCTCGTTATGGACTTTGATCTAGGTTTGCTAGAGCCCGCATCCTGGGGTGTATGGCTACTGGTACAAAAACAGATTATTCCGCTTTGGTCATATCCAATGCCCCGAGTTGATCCACCTTTGTCTCCATCGCTTCCGATATTTGGGTTTCCCCAGCTAGGAAAAATCGTGTTCATCACAGCCTTAACTGCTTCCGATGGAGTTATCTGCTTTGACTTCGCAATGGTAGATACTGGAAAGGCATCGTCTGAATCATCAATAGAAAACCTGCCAAATCTATTCCAGAGTGTCGAAGGAGTGGTTCCCAACAATTAGGGCTATCGCCGTAATTATGGCTTTTTGAAATTTCAACTTCGGAGGCAGACTATGGCACAAGAGCAAAAATTCCGCAAAGAGCGCGATTCAATGGGTGAGTTTGACGTGCCTGTAGACGCCTACTACGGGGCCAACACGATGCGGGCTGTCCTCAATTTTCCCATTAGTGACCTGAGATTTCCGAGGTCGTTCATTCTCGCTTTGGGCCAGATCAAGTTGGCGGCGGCACAAGTCAACGTCGAGCTTGGGCTGCTCGACGGCAAGCTTTCCGACGCGATCGTTAAGGGGGCGCAGGAAGTCGTCGACGGCAAGCTAGACGAGCATTTCGTTGTAGACATCTTTCAGACCGGCTCTGGCACGTCTACGAACATGAACGCCAATGAGGTTATCTCGAACCGCGCTATCGAAATTCTTGGCGGCGTGATAGGTTCGCGCAACCCTGTGCATCCCAACGATCACGTCAACACCGGCCAATCCTCTAACGACGTGATACCTACGGCTATCCACATATCGGCGCTGAAGGCTATCCACGACAAGCTGATACCCGCGCTCGCCCAGCTTCAGGCCGAGCTTGATAAGAAGGCCGACGAGTTCATGCCCGTAATCAAGACGGGCAGAACACATCTGCAAGACGCAACGCCGGTTCGCCTTGGGCAGGAGTTTCAGGGGTACTCTGGTCAGGTTGAACGCGGCATCAAGCGACTTAAAGAGGCTGAGGAGGAGTTGTCCGAGGTAGCACTGGGCGGCACTGCGGTCGGCACAGGCGTCAACACTCATATCGACTTCGCAAGGAAAGTATGCACCAGGCTGTCAGACATGCTAGGTGTCACAGTGCGAGAAACGGACGCCAAAGGCCACTTTCAGGCGCAGAGCACGCTCGATGGCGTTGTGGCTGCCAGCGGCGCGCTGAAGACTGTGGCGGTAAGCCTCATGAAGATTTCAAACGATATCCGCTGGATCGGTTCCGGGCCGCGTGCGGGTATTGGCGAGATAGAGTTGCCGGAAGTGCAGCCAGGAAGCTCGATCATGCCCGGCAAGGTGAACCCCGTGATTCCAGAATCCGTATGCCAGGTGGCGGCACAGGTGATCGGCAACGACGCGGCAATTGTCATTGCGGGGCAGTCGGGAAACTTTGAGATAAACGTCATGATGCCTGTTGCCGCTTATAACCTGTTGCAGTCAATTGACCTGCTCGCGGCGGCATCGAGCAACCTCGCCGTCCAATGCATCAGCGGACTGAAGGCCACGCAAAAGGGGCCGGAGATGGTAGAAAGGGGACTAGCTATAGTCACGTCGCTTGTGCCGCACATCGGCTACGACGCGGCGGCGGCCATCGCGAAAGAGGCCCAGGCTACTGGTCAAACAGCGAAAGAGGTGGCGATTACGAAGACAAACCTGTCGAGTGAAGAGTTGGATGTAATACTAGACCCAAGCTCGATGACAGAACCAGGGCTGACGGGCGCTCCATCAGGCGGCTAGGGGAGTTTTCAAGAGGGTAGGATAACTGTATTTTCTTAGCAGCGACGGGAGGGGAGAGAAGCCTGTTATCTAATGCGCTAGGGCCTTCGATAATGAGTCATCGCTATCGTGGAA
This sequence comes from Dehalococcoidia bacterium, assembly GCA_965206395.1. Lineage (GTDB taxonomy): Bacteria > Chloroflexota > Dehalococcoidia > Lucifugimonadales > CATOSD01 > CBDBJK01. Next base: position 218,913 of record CBDBJK010000035.1, on the reverse strand, counting down.
GAAGGACTGTGTCGCCGCCGAGCGCTTTGGCAGCTTGCACTGCGGCCCGTGCCATCTTGAGCAGGCTCTCCCCATCGGAGGCGTCACGCGAAAAACAGGCTACGCCTGCGCTTATGGTAAAGCTCCACTCTGAGGCCTTACGGATACTCTGTCCTATGGCTTCTACTTCGGTGCGGTCGGTTTCAGGCAAGACCAGGGTAAATTCTGCGTGGTCGGTTCTCCCAAGAATATCTCCCACACGAGCCTCTTGCCGTATCATGGATGCCAACGACTTGAGGAGTTCATCCCCAGCAGCAGTTCCACCTTTTTGTGTGTAAGTTTCGAACTTGTCTATCTCGATTACCATTAGACTGCAAACGTGTCCTTTGCGCTCTGATCTCCCGATCTCGATTTGCAGCAGAACCCTGAACATACTATAGTTGAAAGCGTCCGTTAAACCATCCACACTAGGCGTAGCCTGAGATGCCTCCGCTACGGGCGCGCCGCTTCCTCCTCTGACCTTCTTTATCTCAAGAACCTTGGCAACCGTTACCTTTATCACGTCCACGTTGAACGGTTTCGTGATGTAGTCCGCCGCTCCCAGATTGACCAACCGCACTGCCGTCTCAACAGAGGGATAGCCAGTAATCATGATTACCTGGTAATGAGGATCAATGCGAAAGGCGGCCTGCAGCACTTCGATGCCATTCTTTCCAGGCATCACCATGTCGCTAATAATCAGGTCAAATTGTTCGTGCTCCAGGATTTCGATCGCATCCTTGCCATCCGGGGCTGTGACTATTTCGTGACCGTCCTCGGACAGTATCTCGGTAAGCAAGACTCTTATGATATCCTCATCGTCGACGACAAGTATGCGACTAGGCCCTGTGGTCCTGGCATTGACGCTTTCGATGCCTTGCTCCAGAGAGTTCATAGCGAAGCTTCCTCCTCACGTGCTCAAAGAGCCTTGGTGTTTCCAAACAGGCTCTGCTCCCACGGAGAGATTGGGTTGGACGAGTTGCCTACTCTATTGTCGGAAAATCGGCGACAGGGGAATACCGTATATCGCCCCATTTTTCGCATACCAACCGTCATAGCGCATATGGGTGCAAACCCCCAAATTTGCCTGTGGAAGCCACCAGGTCATCAAAACGAACAGCGATGGCTGCTACTGGCCATCATGGTTGGTCGCTCGACGCCTAGCTAAATGTTGCGGTTGACGAAGTTTTTTTCATCTTCTTCAGTGGCAATGAGGCCATCCAACCTGGATGCCATGATTTCCTTCAAAAGCCTGCCAATGATGGGGCTTTCAGGCACTCCCATAGCAATCAGGTCATCTCCGTTGAGGAAGGGCTTCACGTGACGAAGCTCCGACAAGAAGAGGTTGAGATGTCGGGCCACAACTGGTCTATCGACAGCAAGGGCGCAGCCTTTGACAGCGCTCGCGACGAAAGGACTCAATATCTCGTGCAACTGGCTGCGCTTGAGGTTTGGGTTATCTAGCCTATCGAAATAGTCCTTCACCAAACCTGTATCTCGAACGGCTCCGGCCAATCTGGAGTCCATGTTGAGTCGCCTTATCAACGCTGGTCGGTCACTTTCTGTTGCAGAGTAAGTCAGAACCGAGAGGAACAACAGGTCGCTGTCTGAGGTTCGCTCGGCTGTAAGTTCGCGGAAGCCTTTCAGCGTCGATTCATTCAGATACAATGCAGGATGAATAGCACTGAGTATGCCAGTATCTTGCGTCAGCCTCAAGATGGACTCGGCACGCTCCTCATGAGAGATTCGCTCAAGCTCATGGCGCACGCGGTCGCCCTTGATAGTGTCCAGGTAGGCTATATCCCGTCTCATGAACTGGTTTGTGGAGGCTTCCAGTTGGAATCCGAGGCGTCCGGCATAGCGAACGGCTCTCAGAATGCGGGTAGCATCGTCCACGAAGCTCCCAGGATGCAAGACCTTGATGAGCCTGCGTTGCAAGTCTTCCCGCCCGCCAAAGGGGTCAAGCAGGTCTCCCCACATATCAGGACTCAGTGAGATAACCATCGCGTTGACGGAGAAATCCCTACGTGCCAGGTCTTCATCAATGGAGCCGGGAACTACCGAGGGCAAGGCCCCAGGATACGCATAGGTCTCTTTGCGGGCCATCGCCAGGTCGATAACGATGTCGCCTATTTGCAGCTTCGACGTGCCGAACCGTGAAGACGTTATGACTTGTCCATTCAAGCCGCGAGCCAGGGCTGAAGCAAAAGCAGGATCGGCACCGACCACAGACAGGTCCAGGTCAATGGTTTGACGCCCTAGCATAGCGTCGCGTACTGTGCCACCGACCAGATAGAGAGCGAGCCCATGCTGCGACGAGACTCTGCCAGCGAGATTCAGAAGGTGAGCCTGGTCTGGGTCGAGTCGGTCGTTTAGAATCGGGGCTATATTCGGCACTGAATTATTTCTCGCCAAGGTCAGTTGATTCGATTATAGCACCCGATTGCCAGAAACCTGCTCCAGGGCGCGGTCAGGCTTATCGTGACGCTGCTTCGACTTTGCCCAGAAATCCACGCGCGCCCGACGCGACCCAAGCGGGCCAACCCGTCATCAGAAAGCGTGCCCCCTTCTTGACGTAATCCTCTACGTTAGCGTCGTTGACCAGAGTGCCTGCCGTCCTACCGGCGCTGATTATCTGCTCGATGGCCTTGTCGATAGTCGCCTGCACCTCTGGATGGCCCGGCTCTCCTAGATGGCCCATGCTCTGGGCAAGATCGCTCGGCGCGACAAAGAAAACGTCAATGTGGTCAACGGTCAGGATTTCCGTGAGGTTGTTCACTGCGACAATATCCTCGATTAGCACGACAAGCAGGGTCTCATCGTTTGCTCTAGCGAGGTAGTCTGCAACGCCGTGACCCTGGCGGCTGCCGAACATGCCTCTGGCTCCGATGGGATGGAACTTCGCCGCGTCCACCACTGCCCTTGCTTCCTCCACCGTGTTAACGTGTGGTATTACAACACCTTGCGCTCCAACATCAAAGGTGCGATAGATGATGCCGGGTGTGTTGGTGTTCACTCGCACGACCGAAGTCATACCCCACAGGTCGCTGGCCCTCGTCATATCAGGAATGTCCGCGAAGTCAACAGGGCCATGCTCGCCCTCAATCCAGACGCCGTCAAACCCAAACTGACCCAGAAAATCGATGATGTCCGAAGAGTTGTGCCCGCTTACGATGGTCACGACCTCTCCGCGCTCCAGTTTGTGTTTCGCTCTGTTCTCTCGCATTTGCGCCAACGTAGCTCTCCTTCAAATCTATTACATTGGTCATAGCCCCAAGTATTAGGGAGTAATAATACGGTTATGAATTCCAATGGAGAGGATAACATGCCTTCTATGGAATTCGTAACCCACAGGTCGATGGTAAGAGTCCACTCGCTGGCTTTCCCTCGGACGAAAAAATCCTCCTTTAGAAGGAGGATAGTTTTGCAATCAATGCAAAGGTTAGTAGGTCGAAATGGATCACACGTCGAGCAACTCAGCGTAAACAAGGGTCACCAGTTGCCTCTGAGTGAACTCGCACTGAGAGCCAACATCAAAGAACTCAAGCATAAGAGCCATCTTGTCAGCCTCTTGCTGGGTTGAAAGCGTATCATCTTCAACAAAGACCTGCTCGACATATCCGCTTATTGCCGCCAGATGCTGAAAAAACAGGTCTGCGGGGTCTACTGAAGCTTTAAGACTCATCATTCTCCTGCTAACTCCTGCGACGCTGCTTGCGAAACGCCTCTGTAATTCATTCGAGCTTGTATTTCCGAAATCGAACACGCACCGAAACACGCTCAATATCTACTGTACGATTCAGAAGGAGAAAGACTGAGGGAACATATAGTCTCCGAAAGGGAAACCACGGTAAAAATTTGGTGAACGAAGGAAGGCCACAGTGGCCGATACGTGGTCGTTCAGGCGTGGCTTGTGCATGGGCCTCGTATATGCTATCTTCCTTAGTGGCGACTTGGATCATAGAGGTAACCGCGTATGTTTGATCACGATGTGCTTATTATAGGAGCGGGGTTGGCAGGAATGAGAGCGGCTCTTGCTGCTCGCGAAAATGGCGCCGACGTAGCTGTGGTAACCAAAGTTCATCCTGTCCGCAGCCATTCCAACGCTGCCCAGGGCGGTATCAACGCCGCTCTAACCGACAGAGGCGACGATTGGAAAGAGCACGCCTACGACACAATCAAAGGCAGCGACTATCTGGGCGACCAGGATGCCATTTCGATTATGTGCCAGGAAGCCGGTCAAGAAATCATCAGCATGGAAAATATGGGGGTGATCTTCAACAGGGACGAAGATGGCAAACTAGGTACTCGCGCCTTCGGCGGCCAGCGTCGGGAACGCACATTCTTCGTGTCTGACTTTACCGGTCAAGCGTTGCTGCACGTCCTGTACGAGCAGGTCATGAAGGCTAACGTGCGGATATACGAAGAGTGGTTCATGCTCTCCTTGATAGTGGAGGACGGAGAATGTCGCGGCGTGGTGGTGATGGAAATCAGGAGTGGCGAGATTCATGTCATACGCGCCAAGGCCGTAATCATGGCCTCTGGCGGGCTGGGTCGCGTTTTCGAGCCTAGCACGAACGCCATGATATGCACTGGAGATGGCATGGGGATGGCATATCGCGCGGGCGCGGCACTCATGGACATGGAGATGGTGCAATACCATCCGACGACGCTCAAAGGCAGCGGTGTGCTCATCACCGAGGGCGCTAGAGGCGAGGGCGCATACTTGCTGAACTCCAAGGGCGAGAGGTTCATGGAACGATACGCTCCCAACATGATGGAGTTGGCCTCACGTGATGTCGTTTCCAGGTCAGAGCAGACCGAAATCGACGAGGGTCGGGGCGTCGACGGCAGCGTGTTTCTCGACGTGCGTCACCTCGGAGAGAAACTGATTCGGGAGAGGCTTTCCCAGATTCTAGACATCGCCCGCGACTTCGCCAATATCGACCTACTCACAGAACCCATTCCCATCCAGCCAGGTATGCACTACCAGATGGGCGGCATCAAGTCCGACGTGGACGGCCAGACACAATTGCCCGGCCTCTACGCCGCAGGCGAATGCGCCAACGTCAGCGTTCATGGCGGCAACCGGCTTGGCGCGAACTCGCTGCTGGACACGCTAATCTTTGGCCGTCGCTCCGGAGAGCACGCTTCGACGATGGCAAAGCAAAAATCGCATTCGGCAATCACCGACGCGGCGGCGGATAATGACCGTCAATTCATCCAGGGTCTGCTGGATCACGACAACAGCGGAGATATGTTCGGCAAGATCAGGTTGGAGATGGGCCAGGCGTTGAACGAGCATCTCGCGGTATATAGAAACCAGCAAGGCATGGAAACGGCCCTGGCGAAAGTCAGGGAGCTAAGGGAATGCTATAACAGCGTTTACGTGCCCGACAAGACCAAGACATTCAACACCAACCTCATGTTCACCCTTGAATTGGGCTTGATGCTTGACTGCGCCGAAGCGATCTCTATCAGTGCGCTTGAACGCAAGGAAAGTCGCGGCGCTCATACTCGCACAGACATGCCAGACAGAGACGACGAGAACTGGCTCAAGCACATTCTCGTGAAACAGACCCCAGACGGCCCGGCAGTTGACCACCTGCCCGTAGTGATAACCGAATGGGAGCCGCAGGTCAGATCATACTGATGCTCACCTACTCCGTCACTGCGAATACGACATGCTATTAAGACGAGGACTGAATGATAGAAGTAACCTTTAGCATAAGAAGGCTAAACCCCGACGCAGACCGGCCAGCGTCCTTCTTCCAGGAATACGAACTGGAGTTGGAAGACTCATCTACGGTACTGGACGGCCTTATCAAGATTCGTGAAGAGTTCGACGGCACACTCGCCCTCAGATGCTCCTGCCGGAGCGCCATTTGCGGGTCGTGCGCCATGCGAATCAACGGCGAGGCGGGGCTGGCGTGCAACACCAAGGTCGTCGAAGCGAAGCCTCGCAACGGCGCGCCAATCGTCATTGAACCAGCCGGGAACATGCAAGTAATCAAAGACCTGGTTGTGGACTTCAAGCCGTTCTGGGACAAGGTAAAAGCTGTAGAACCCTGGCTTCAGCACGGCGGTGCGCCACCTGAGCAGGAGTATATTGTTTCCAACAAGGCGATGGTGCATCTTGCCGGAGTAATGTCCTGCATCATGTGCGGCGCGTGCGTCTCTGACTGCACAGTGCTTGAAGTCGATTCCAACTTCCTTGGCCCAGCGGCGCTTGCGAAGGCATACCGCTTCGCCAGCGACCCTCGTGACGACGCTGATAACTCACGCCTTGGCATGTTAAACCAGTATGGCGGCGTTTGGGACTGCACGCGCTGCCTAAAATGCGTCGAGGTATGCCCGAAGGATGTCGCTCCAATGGATCGCATTATGGCTCTTAGAGACATGACGATTGAGGCCGGTTACACGAACACCAACGGCGCTCGTCACGCGGAGGCGTTCTCGGATTCCGTAGAGCATAGCGGCTGGCTAAACGAACTCATGCTTCCGATCAAAACTTTCGGGATAACCAACATCAAGGAGATGCTCAAGCTGGCACGGGTGGGCCTACGTGCGCAGCAAGTCGGAAAAGTGCCGCCGATTTTCCACAAGAGCATCCCAGGGGTTGAAAACGTCAAACGCATTTTTGAGAAGGTCGAGAAAAAACGATGAAATACGCCTTTTATCCGGGCTGTGTATCTCGCGGCGCATGTCCTGAGCTTTATCAATCCACTATTGAGGTATGCAACAAGCTGGGGATCGAGCTAGACGAAGACGCCATGCGGGGCGCGTCGTGCACAGGTTCCGGCGTATTGCAAGAGAAGAACCAGCGGCTCGGCGATACCCTGAACGCGCGAAATTTCGCTCTTGCCGAACGCAGCGGACATCCCCTGATGACTATTTGCAGCACGTGTCAGGGTGTCATGTCCCAGGCTAACCAGCGGCTCACCTCCGACGAGGAGTACCTAAAAGAGATCAACGCAGACCTCTCCGAAGAGGGCCTTGAATATAAAGGAACTGTAGACCCCAGACATCTCCTCTGGATAATTGTCGAGGACATTGGCATCGACAAATTGGAGTCTCTGGTCGTGCGCCCCCTCACAGGTTTCAAGATGGCCCCTTTTTACGGTTGCTACATCGTTCGACCTACATCTGTGCTGGGATTTGACGAACACCCGGAGCGTCAGGACACCCTCGAAAGAGTCATCGAGGCCGTCGGCGCCGAAGTCGTGGACTTCCCCGGCAAGACGCTCTGTTGCGGCTTCCCAATCCTGACTATCAACGAGACGAACTCTGTGAAGATGGTAGCAAATCACACGCTGGACGCCAAGGGACGCGGGGCCGATGCGATGGTCACACCATGCCCGCTATGTCATCTCAACCTTGACGGCTTTCAGCCCACCGCAGCGCGCGCCGCAAAAAAACCGATCGACCTGCCCATCCTTCATCTGCCGCAATTGCTTGGTCTTGCGATGGGCATCGACCCGAAGGCAATGCGCCTTAACAGACATATCATTTCCACGAAAAAGATACTGTCAGAGTTTGCCATAGCTCCCTAGATGGCTACGTCAACCCGCGCTCACTAAGAATTGTCATAGTCCTACACCGCCCCTCTCATTGCAAAGAGAGGGGCGGTCAAAAGAGCGACTTGCATCCAATCCCACTCCCCTGACCTTCATGAACTCAACATGAATTTCTTTACATGGTAGTTGACAAAGCTAAGACCTGGTGTTATAAATAGAAGGAACGTTCGTTTTTTATAAATGAATGCATATTCACATAAGAGAGAATTGCTATGCCAAAAGTAACCGAAGCCCATCTGGAAGCGCGTCGCCAGCAAATACTTGATGCGTCATTCAACTGCTTCGCGCGAGACGGCTTCCATCAGACCAGTATGCAAGACATCTGTCGGGAGGCCGACCTTAGCCCAGGGGCCGTGTATCGTTACTTCTCCAGCAAGGAAGAGATTATCGAGGCGAGCTGTGCCGAATGCCAAAAACAGCTTGCCCCACTCATGCAAGACGCAAGAGAGCAGGGAGGCACATTGCAAGTCCTCGATGCGCTTGTGGATGTTTTCTTCGGTATGCTTGCTCAACCCGGAGCTGACGCGGATATACGCGTGAACATCCAGCTATGGGGAGAGGCTTTACGCTCACCAGCTATTCAAGAATCCTTGCGTCGAAGCCGGAGTGAAATCCTTGAGCAACTACAAGAAATCGTTATTAGAGCGCAGAAAAGCGGTGAGTTCAATCCAGGTCTGGATTCACAAGCCATTGCTCGGGTCTTGCTGTCCATGTATGACGGGTTGCTGCTTCAAATGGGTATTGACCCAAACGTTGACATTCAACAGTATGTGACCGTTCTGAAGACCCTGTACAGCGGTCTGTTCTGGCAGGGCGAAGAAAGGGCCGCCAGCTAAGACAGTTACCTATCTGTGAACCTATGCCAAATCAATTGATAAGAAGTAGACATATGGCTAGCCAAAACTGGTAGCGAATTATCGAGGAGGATTCCCGTGAAGCTCAATCTCTCTACCCAGGCTCTAGCGCGTGGAAGTGGTCGAAGGCCCAAGCTTACGATCATGGTCTGGATCGCTTTCCTTGGCTTAGCTATCGGCCTTATCAACACATTGCTCGCGGACGGGCTGACCACCGAATTTGGTTTTACAAATAACCCTGAGTCTCAGCGTGCGGACACTCTATTAGAAGAGCGGTTGCGGGGGCCGAAGAGAGCAAACGAGCTTGTCATCGTCAGATCGGATACGCTTACCGTCGATGACCCTGCTTTCCAGGCGCAGGTGGAAGAGCTTTACGACCAGTTCCTTGCTCTGGGGAGCGATGTAATCGCCGTTAGTACGCACTTCTATCAGAGCGGCGACGAGTCGCTTGTGTCTGCCGACAGGCAAATCACCATTCTACCTATCACCATGGCGGGACTTTTTGATGACGCCACCACAAACATCGAGCAAGTTCTCGACATTGTTCACGAGACTAACGGGCAAAACGGGTTTGATGTCCTTGCAACGGGTGAGGCCACAGTAGCCTTCGAGACTAACGAAGCCTCTGAATCAGACCTCCTCAAGGGAGAGGCAATCGGTATTCCGGTCGCGCTCATCATACTCGTCCTCCTGTTCGGCGCGTTGCTGGCAGCCCTGACTCCGGTCGTGGTTGCCTTGTTTTCAATAACGGTGGCCCTGGGAGTCACGGCGCTCATCGGGCAAGCCTTCGAGCTTTCATTCTTCGTCACGAACATGATATTCATGATAGGGTTAGCCGTTGGCATAGACTACTCCCTGTTCATCGTGTCGCGGTACAGGGAGGAACGCGGCAAAGGGTTGGAGAAACTCGATGCCATTGCTCGCGCGGGAGAAACTGCCACGCGAGCGGTGTTCTTCAGCGGCATGACGGTGGTGCTGGCGCTCTTCGGGATGCTCATCATCCCCACAACAATCTTCCAGAGCCTGGCGACGGGCGCTATCCTGGTTGTGATCGCCTCCGTACTGGCATCGCTCACGTTGCTTCCGGCGGTGCTTAGCGTCATGGGAGACAAAGTCAACTCCCTGCGTGTGCCCATCATAGGGCGACGCCTCGATGAGCAGGCTGATGACCAGAGCGGCGGCTTCTGGAATTGGATAACACGGACTGTTATGAAACGTCCGATCATAAGCCTGGTATTGTCGGCGGGGCTGCTCATCGCGGCGGCGATCCCCTTCCTCGACATGAACACGGGGTTCAACGGCGTAAGCACTCTTCCCGACGGCTTACAATCCAAGGAAGCGTTCCTGATATTGGAGGATGAGTTCTCGTTTGGGTTGATTACACCAGCAGAGATAGTTATCGATGGCGACATCAATTCCGAGCCTGTGCAGCCGCTATCCAGAGCCTGTTATCGGCATTGGAGACGACCCCGCATTTGTTGTTGCGACACAGCCACAGATCAACCCCAGCGGAGACCTCGCGTTGCTGGCTGTTCCCGTGTTAGGCGACCCGGGTGGTGAGGCCGCAATCGACGCCATTGGCAGGCTACGCGACCAGCATATTCCGGGCGCGTTTTCACAGACGCAGGCCGACGTTCTGGTGACGGGCGCGACCGCATTCAACATAGACTTTTTCGAGATAACAGACCGCTTTACGCCCATCGTCTTCGCCGTAGTCCTGGGTCTGAGCTTCATATTGCTTATGATTGTGTTCCGCTCCATCGTCGTTCCCGTGAAGGCCATGATAATGAACCTCCTGTCGGTCGGGGCAGCCTACGGGCTTATGGTGCTGGTCTTCCAGAAAGGCGTGGGTGCGGATATATTGGGCTTCCAGCAAACCGAAATTATCGACGCGTGGATTCCGCTCTTCCTGTTTACGGTGCTGTTTGGGCTGTCGATGGACTATCACGTGTTCTTGCTGAGCCGCATCCGGGAGCGGTACGACCAGACGCATGACAACGCGGGGTCGGTGGCATTCGGGCTTCGCTCTACGGCGGGCCTCATCACGGGAGCAGCCCTCATAATGGTTGCCGTCTTCGGAGGCTTCGCCATCGGCGATCTCGTTATGTTCCAGCAAGTCGGGTTCGGACTGGCGGTGGCCGTCTTCCTGGACGCCACAATCGTCCGGTCTATCCTGGTTCCGGCGAGCATGAGATTGCTGGGCAACGCTAACTGGTATTTCCCGTCCGTTCTGCGATGGCTTCCAGACGTAAGGGTGGAAGGTGGCGAGGCTTCTACGCCGTCCCAGGCCAACCCCAGCGTTGCCGACTAGCAAGGCTCGCAATGAATCTCAAAGCGGAGGCGCTTCAGAGGAGAGTAACATGCTCATCGCAAAAATAAGAAGAACCAACAATGGCGAAGAACAAGGCCATCGAGTGTTCGCCGCCGTATGGGAGCGAATCGGAAGCTCCCATACGGACGCTCGCAAACAGACCGCCGGTGAAGCCAGAGGGCATGTGCTGGAAATAGGCGCTGGCACAGGCTTCAACTTCAAACTCTATGGCGACGAGACCGAGCGCGTGACCGCTACAGACCCGGACCCATTCATGCTCCGTCGCGCCCGGTCGCGTGCCGATGCTGCGGACATTGAAGTCGAAGTCAGGCAGGCCAGCGCAGAGGACTTGCCCTTTGACAACGCATCATTCGACACTGTTGTGGGCACATGGGTAGCCTGTAGCTTCAACGATCCCGCGAAGGCATTTTCAGAGATTCGTCGAGTGCTGAAGCAGGGTGGAGAGTTACGCTTTCATGAACACGTGCGCTCAGAAAACAGCCTCCTCGCATTTGGGCAGGATATGGTGACCCCTATCTCGCGCTGGTTGGGCGCGGGCTGCCATCAGAACAGAGAAACCGTTCGATACATTCGAGAGGCGGGTTTTGAGCTGCGTCAGTTGAGAAAGTAAGCGCCCTCGAAGTCGAGGGCGTAGCCGTCCGTGTTTAGTCCTGGAGCAACGCGCGTCTATTGCAAGGGCAGCGGTGGTTGAAGCCATTTAGGGCTTTCATTGACCTCGATGCTTTCGACCCACTTGACCCACTCGAAGCCGCGCTTGCCGGGCGCGACGAGGCGCAACGGAAACCCGTGGCCGTGTGAAAGTGTCTCGTCGCCGACATGAGTTGCCAGAAGATAGCGCCCCGCTTCTTCCAGTGAAAAACGCCGATAGTATCCGGTTATCGAGGTAAACGTCACGCTTGCTGCCCCTTTTGTTAAACCAGCCTGTTCCAGTATCTTGGCTACTGGGACACCGCTCCACGCCTGAGTTGAGAACCAGCCGCCTGTGCAATCGATTGTCGCGACGACTTCGCTTTCGGGCGCGATGTCCTCGTATCGCAAAACAACCTCTCGCATTACTGCTCCTTTTATCGTCAACCCCCAGCGGCTTGAATCAATAGGAAGCGGCCTGTCGTTGAGCCACGAGGTTAGCGGGAATGTGTTGCCGGAAAAACTAATCGCCTCGTGGGAGCCTGTAAATCTTCTGTTCGCTCCGCTTAGCCCTCCTACCCTGGCACCAAGCTCTCCAATCTGCCAAAAGGCTACTGCGGCGGCGGCTATTCCTGTAAGGCGCAAGAAGGAACGACGCTCGGCCCAGAAGCCTATAGGAAAGCCTCTCGTCTGGTAAATCGAGTGCCAGATCAGAATCGGTGTGAGCAAAGCGCCGACGTATATGTGCCAGCTAACCCCGCTAAACCATTTGAAGCCGAACGGCCCGACGAACGACCAAGCGAATCCCAGCGTGAGTGTAACAATCAGCGTCACGAGCAAGAAAATCGACGCCGCGCGCGGAACCACCGTCCTTCGCCAGCGCAGGGAGAACACGATGTTCCTGCCCTTCCACGCAAGGATGAGCAGAATCCCATAGCCAGCTACCCTGTGCGACTGTATAAAGATGGCTCGGTCAGCCGACCCCGACACAAGCCCGAAGAAACCGCTCACGAGTTCCGAAACAATGAGAATCAGCAACAGGGTGTTGGCCCAGGGGAATTTCATGAGTAATCCGATAACGTGGTTCTTACTTCAGCATGGGCCTGTATTTTGATAAGAAAGCCCCTATTGCAGGGGCCTCTCGATGTCAGTCTTGTTAGTTAGAAGCCTTTATCATCCAGCGGACTTCATTACGTCGACGAGTTCCTGAACTGATGCAGCTGAGTTCTTGAGTGCCGCGGCCTCGTCTGGCGTGAGATCGAATTCGATGATCTGCTCGACCCCGTTTGCGCCGAGTTTGACGGGTACTCCGACGTATAACCCGCTTATCCCATACTCGCCTTCTAGGTAGGCTGTGCAGGGCAATATCTGCTTCTTGTCGAGCAGAATCGACTCGACCATCTGCGCGATAGCGGCTGATGGCGCATAGTAGGCGCTGCCAGTCTTCAGCAGATTTACGATTTCGGCTCCGCCGTCCTGAGTGCGCTTGATAATCTCGTCTACGCGCTCCTTGGGCAGCAGGTTTGCGATGGGAGTGCCGCCTACTGTGGTGCTTGCCGCGACTGGAACCATGGTGTCGCCATGCCCTCCAAGCACAAACGCCGATACCGCCTCCACTGATATGCCAAGCTCCTGCGAGATGAACGTCCTGAAACGCGCCGTGTCCAGGATGCCTGCCATACCCATTACGCGGTTCTTGGGAAAGCCGCTGACCTGATACGCTCGCTGAACCATCGCGTCAAGCGGATTGGTGACAATCAGCAAGATGCAGTTGGGAGAACGCTTTACGACGTCCTCAACCACGCTGGTGATAATCTTCATGTTAGTCAACAACAAGTCGTCACGGCTCATACCAGGCTTGCGAGCTATCCCGGAGGTGATGACCACAATGTCGGAATCCTTGGTTTCATCGTAGCTGTTCGTGCCAATGACGGATGCGTCGGTGCCTGTTACAGGGCCTGCCTCAAGCATGTCCAACGCCTTGCCCTGGGGTAAACCCTCTACGATGTCCACGAGCACCAGATCGGCGTAACCCTTGTCGAAAATTCTCTGAGTCGCGGTCGCCCCTACGTTACCTGCTCCCACAACTGTTACTTTGCTACGCATTAGTTCAACCTCCTGTTGAATCTAATTGAATCAAACCTGAATTTCCTGTTTAAAGCGTAGGGGCATCAATCCGACCCATACGTTATGGAAACAGCCCTTCGACGATAGATCGCACAACCTACCCTTCTACTTGCCTCCTAGCATATTATACGCAAGCGCCATCATTATCTTTGTGCCGCTTATGAGGCTCTTGATGCCTACGGATTCGTCCGTGCCATGCGCGTTGCTAAGCATCGGGTTGTCTTCCGGGTGCGACCCGGAGAAGCCATAGGTCGTCACGCCCAGCGGCCTGGTAAACCGCGAATCGGTGAACCCATTGCTAATAGCTGGAACCCACTGACTGAATGTCATCGCGGCCTAAAGCGTGAGCAGTAGCCTCCTTGATGCCCTCGCCAAGCTCTGTCTCAAAAGGCGAGGAGTTAGGAACTGCCATATAGTCAATCTCATACGAGATGTCTGGGATTCCTTCCAGAACCTTGTCAAGCTCTTGCTTTAGGTAATTGTCGTCCTGATGGGGCAGAGTCCTTACGTCACAGGTGAGCCTTATGGTCTCTGGCACGCTATTGGACTTGATGCCGCCGCGAATCATCGTCGGTGTCAGGGTCATTCTTGAGAGAGCACGCATCATAGATGCGAGACGTGGGTTCTCATCCTGTACCTCCGCGATTATCTCGTCCACGTTTTCGGGCGAGGCTTTGTGCTCGATGGCAAACGTGGAAAGGTGGTCGAACAGGCTTGTGGACGTGTCGCGCTCCGGTTCGTACGCTTCGATTCTCTGCAACACCTGGCCCAGGCGGTAGAGCGCGTTGGTTCCCTGCCAGGGCACGGATGCATGAGAGCTGACGCCTTTTACGTCTATCTCAACCTGAAGGCGTCCCTTCTCACCAATGCCGAGGACGTAAGTAAGCCCGCCCGCCGCATCGATAGGAACGCCGCCACCCTCGTTGACTGCAAACGGTGCGATGATTTTTTCTGGATGGTGTTCCGCCAGCCAACCGAAGCCGTAGCGTCCGCCGTGTTCTTCGTCAGCCCCGGACACCAGAATCAGGCTATCCTCAAACTGGATGCCGTTGCGTTTGAGCAGGCGCATCGCCATAAGCTGGGCTGTTAGAAGCGCCTTGCAGTCGGACGCCCCGCGTCCGTATATGCGTCCGTCGGCGATTGTGGCGCTGAAAGGAGGAAAGCGCCATTTATCCTCGTCCTCTACGGGAACCACATCCGTGTGCGACATGAAGGATAGGCCCACATTGCCTGAACGCCCTTCGATTCTTGCGATGATGTTCCCTCGATTGGGGGCAGACTCGATGATCTCGGACTCAATGCCATCCTCAGCCAACCAGCCGCGCACGTACTCGCAAACCGGCGTTTCATCCCCGGTGGGCATGAAGCCTGTATTCACTGACGGGATTTTAACAAGGGCCTGCTCAAGGGCTATGATGTTGTCATATTCCGCATCAACCTGAGCCATCAATTCATCTAGGCTTGGCATAATGTTACTCCTTGAAAAGGCTACACATTCTCGAACAGGCAGGTCGCCATTAGCAACACCGCAACGGTCTTTGCGTCTCTAATTTCGCCCGAACGTATCAAGCCGGGAATCTGAGACAAAGGAATCTTCTCCACCTGTATGTTCTCATCGTCGTCCGCTTCCAGCTTGCTCGGCGTCAAGTCCTTCGCAATGTAAGCGTACATATACTCAGTGCAGAACCCAGGGCTTGACCAGAAACCGCCCATCGAGCGCAGGTCGCCTGACCTGTACCCCGTCTCTTCCTGTAGCTCCCTTTGAGCGCAGTCGTCCGGTAACTCAGAATCTTCGATTATGCCCGCAGGTGCTTCGAGCAAGGCTTCCTCAACCGGGTAACGGTACTGGCGAACCAGAATCGCATTGTCGTCGTCATCTATGGGAACAATTACAACTGCGGCAGCATGCTCGACTACCTCTCTCGTCGCCTGACGTCCGTTGGAAAGGCTAACCGTGTCGACTCTGACCTGTATGATTCTACCATCGAAAATCGGCTCTGTGCTGACTTGCCGTTCCGGCTCCATGTTGGTGTTGGTCATCGCTGGACATCCGGTTGCTCTGAGCGGAAAAACAGTCCCAACCGCTGTGTGAGAGTAGTGTAAAAGGCACTGGGTGGACTGGCTCTCAGAAATCTGGCGACCTGGGGACTGCGTGTTACAACTACTCTATCTCCGGCGTTCAGCTTCGCGTCCATGAAGCCATCGACGCTGAGCATCGCCGGGTGTTCGTTTGTAGACCTAAGCTCGATGACAGAGTTGTCAGGCACAACCACGCCATCCCGCAGACCTGTATGGGCGGCTACAGGCTGCACCAGCATGACCCTGGCTTCCGGGTACAGGATTGGCCCACCTGCCGCTAGCGCGTATCCCGTGCTTCCCGTTGCGGTTGACACGATTACGCCGTCCGCTCGGAAGCTCGTCAGTGGGACGCCATCGATTTCGGTGTCTACATCGAGCAGGCGCGATATGCTGCTTCCACCGACTACGACATCGTTCAAGGCGTGCAGCGTAGCGTGAGGTTTCACTTCATTAGTAGATGTTACGGTCGCCTGAAGCATCATCCGCTCCTCTACCCGAAGGTTTCCATTCATGTAGTGGGGCAGCTTCTCAACCGCTTCTTCGACCCTAAGCTCTGACATAAAGCCGACCCGACCCATGTTGATACCCACTATGGGAATCGAAAAAGGAGCAATCAAACGGACAGTCCTGAGTATCGTGCCGTCCCCACCGGCAACCACTATCATCGAAGTGCCATCGAGCTTGTCCCGCACGTCTTCGACTTCAAACGCCGGACACTTCCAATATCTCTTTTGAAGATTCAGCGACTGAACGAGCGCGTTCACGAAACCTAAACCGTCGGGCAATCTTGAGTTGTAGACTATTCCAATTTGATTTGCTGAAGTCATGTATTTAGCATGGTCCCAATTAGTGTACTGTTTCTATGGGCGAGACGCGCGGCAAGTCTATCATCGGCCTGAAGGCGTGTCAACGAGAGTTATGAGCGCATCAGGAAACCAGAACAGAAGCCGCCGTTCTGGCGAGGTTGAGCAACGGTGTAGGATATATGCCAAAGAACACCACGCCCGCGAACGCACTCAGGATGGCAATTCGAATGGGCAGTCCTGAGCTTACCGGTTCATCCGACGACGGCGGCGTGAGGTACATAACCTTGACCACTCTCAGATAGTAATAAGCCGACAATACGCTGTTGACGACGCCCGCCACCGCGAGCCATTCCAGATTGGCGTCCATTGCCGCTCCGAAGATATAGACCTTGGTTATGAAGCCGACTGTTGGCGGCACGCCTATGAGAGAGATCATCGAGAATCCCAGTACGGCGGAAAGATAGGGAGCGCGCCGCGCCATTCCCGCGAAGTCGTCGATCATGTCGCTGCCGATGCGGTTGGAGATGGCGATGATGGTCGCGAAAGCAGCGAAGTTCGTGGCCGCGTATCCACCAAGATAAAACAGAACTCCCGAAGGGCCTATGCCTGCCTGAGCATCTGAAGTCCGTGCGGCGACGGCAGCAAGTCCGACGAGCAGGTACCCCGCATGAGCCACCGTGCTGTATGCCAGCATTCGCTTGATGTTGTCCTGACGAATTGCCACAAGGTTTCCAATCGTCATGGAAAGCACGCTCAGCACGGCGAATATCGCGCCCCAGTCCAGGCTCAATATATCCAGCGAAAAGGCGATGTAAAAGACGCGCAGGATTACCGCGAACCCGGCGGCCTTGCTTGCGACGGAGAGAAAGGCGGTAACTGGCGTGGGTGCGCCTTCGTAAACGTCGGGTGCCCACATCTGGAACGGCACGCTTGCGATCTTGAAGCCGAAACCCGCGATCATCAACACGATTCCGAAAAGCAGTGCGTGACTGCCGAACGCTGTGTCGGCGCTAAGGCTCAGATTTCCTATCTGGCTAGCGATGCCCGAAAGCGCGGTTGTGCCAGTAAAGCCATAGACTATGGCCATGCCGTACAGCAGCACCGCCGAGCTTATGGCGCTGAGAACGAAGAATTTCATGCTCGATTCGGCGGAGCGGCTGGTTCGGAGGAACGCGGCAAGAGCGGCTATTGGCAGGGCTGTCAGTTCGAGGGCGACGAAAATAGTGATAAGGTCCGTCGTGGACGCCAGGAGCATCATGCCTGTCGTCGAGAACAACACGAGGGCGAAATACTCCGCCTGGAACCTTTGAAATCGCTTCACGTAGTCCGTCGAGACCAGGGTTACCAACGCCGCGACGCCTATAAACAGGAATTTGAAGAAAAGGCTGAATTTGTCTACGACCAGGCTTCCGAAAACGCCTTCCATTTCGGCAACGCCATCGTTGTTCAGGCTGAACCACAACGCTATGCTGAAGCCCAGCGGGACAGCGAGGCCGATGACGGTCACCCAAGGAAGAACGCTTTTGCGCCGGATTACCAAGTCCAACACAACGATAAGCGCCGCCAAACCTGCGATGCTCAACTCAGGCGCGAGTAAATAGAAATCGTGTGATGTCAGTTGGGTTGCTTCCATATTGCGGCTAGCGTAGGCTCGCTACAGCAGCCTCCTGTAAAGATTTCGTTAAAGGTTCGAGTGTGGACGAAAAGACGTCAGATATGATAGCCGGGTAGATTCCGACGACAAGCACTGCGATTACTAACGCTGCCACGGGCAACATTTCCATGATGCTGGCGTCCTTTATGTCCTTGAATCGCTCTATCTGAGGGCCGAACAGCGTGCGCTGTATCATCCACAAAATGTAACTCGCCGCCAGCACGACGCCAAATGCCGCCGCTCCAGTGAACCAACTCCATACGGGGAATGTACCTAGGAAGATCATGATTTCCGCGACGAACCCGCTCGTTCCCGGAAGTCCCAACGATGCAAGGCCTGCCAGCAGCATCGCAGACGCCAGGATCGGCATTCGCGTTGCCAGACCCCCCAGGTCAGGAATGTAGCGTGTGTGGGCCTTCTCGTAGATAAAGCCAACCACCAGGAACAGAAGCCCTGTGATCGTGCCGTGCGTGAACATCTGTAGAGCCGCGCCGTTCAATCCCACTGGCGTCACAGTTCCGGCGACGCCAACGACAGATGATATACCGATAAGCACAAACCCCATGTGGCTTACGCTGCTAAATGCGATAAGCCGCTTCAAGTCGGTCTGCCGCAGTGTAACGACAGCGCCATAGATCACGTTGATGACGCCTGCGGTGGCGAGAAGCCATGCTACATCCGCTATCACACCGGGGAACATCGTGACGGAGACGCGAATCATCCCATATGCGCCCATTTTCAGCAGCACACCCGCAAGAATAACGCTAGCGGCGGTGGGAGCATCAGTGTGAGCGTCGGGCAGCCACGTATGCAGAGGCCACACAGGAAGTTTGACGGCGAACCCTACAAACAGCAGCGTAAAGATGAGGCCAATCGGCAAGGCAAGGCTCGCGCCCTGGATCGCCTCCGGCAATAGCGTCATGTCGAATGTATGCGGGTCTGTCGAGAAAAACAGGGCCAGGATTCCGATCAGCATGAATCCACTGCCGATGAAAGTGAATATGACGAACTTCATGGCCGAGTACTCTTTGCGGCCACTACCCCAGATGGAGATCAAGAAGAACATCGGGACAAGCTCAAGCTCCCAGAATATGAAGAACATCATAAAGTCGAGAGCGGTGAATACACCCAGAACTGCCGTCTGCAAGGCCAGCAGCCACATGAAGTACTCACGTACGCGGAGCTTGACTCCCCATGAGCCGAAGACGGCGACCATCCCCAGAAGACCCGTCAGCAGCACCAGAGGCGCGCTCAGACCGTCGACGCCCAAGAAATACTGGACATTGAAGACATCGACTGGTATCCAGTTCTCGATCTTGTCGACTAGTTGAACGCTGTCAGCGGCCTGTCCTGAATCATATAGCGAGAACACTACGATGGTCAGAACGAAGTCCGCCAGGGCGATCGCTCCTGCGACAAATCGTATACTACGATCGCCCCTCATGAACATGACGATAATTATGGCCCCTGCCAGTGGCAGGAACACTGTTGCGGTCAAAAGACCAGAGAATCCCGACAACTCTGACACCAAAATTTCTCGTTATAAGAAGAACAGGTAAAGTCCGAAAATGACCAGAATGCCTACCGAAATTGCCACGCCATAGTCTTGAAGCTGTCCGGTCTGCGCCTGACGCAAGGCGTTGCCGACGTTCGCGCCAAGCCATCCGATGTTGTTTGCCAGCTTGTCCACAATCGACCTATCGGCCCAGTCCATGAAGCGAACCAGTCCATCATACAATGCACGTTTGACTACGATATTCTCGTATAACTCATCCATATAGTACTTGCGCGTGAGCAAAGTGTAAGTCCCTTTGAGTTGCTCGCCCATTTTCTGTGCAGAGACAACCTTTGACGAGTACATCAGGTACGCAAGGAGAATGCCAGCGACAGCCACAAGGCTCGATATAGCCGCAAGACCTGTGTTGAATTTCTCCGCCTCCACATGCACTGGCCCTTTGTCCAAGAATTCAGTTATCCAGTGTATGGGTATGAAACCAAGGTCTGTTGTCGGATTTGCGAGGAAGCCTACCGCTATCGATGCGGCGGCCAGCAACACAAGCGGCAACACCATGACAACAGGGGACTCGGCCAGGTGTACGTCTCCATGCGCCTGAGCGTCAGGGTCGTTATCCGAGCCTCCCCTGAACTCGCCTCCAAACGTCATGAACAGAACGCGGAACATGTAGAAGGCGGTCATAAACACGGATATAAGTGCAAGCCAGAACACTATCTGGCTCACGGCATCCCCGCCGCTCCAGGCGTGGCCGAGTATCTCGTCCTTGCTCCAGAACCCGGCCAGGGGGAAAATCCCGGACAGGCTAAGACTGCCTATCAGGAAGGTGACGTAAGTCAATGGCATGACCTTCCGCAGTCCGCCCATGTAGCGCATGTCGAATGTGCCAGTAGCGTGATTGACGCTGCCAGAGCCAAGGAACAGCAGCGCTTTGAAGAATGCGTGAGTAAGCAGATGGAATATGGCGGGGCCATACGCGCCCACGCCCAATGCGAGCATCATGTACCCAAGCTGGCTGATGGTCGAGTATGCCAGCACGCGCTTGATGTCGGTCATCACTAGCCCCATCGACGCCGCGAAGATTGCCGTGACGCCTCCAATGATAGCGACCGAGTTCATCGCAACCTCGGACAGTTCGAACACGGGCAGGAAGCGGGCAACCAGGAAAACACCAGCAGTAACCATGGTGGCAGCGTGTATCAGCGCGCTGACAGGAGTCGGGCCTTCCATAGCGTCGGGCAGCCACGTGTGCAGCGGGAACTGCGCCGACTTGCCTACTGCGCCCGCGAAGAAGCCAAGCGCGATCCATGTTGCGACTCCCGCCGCAATTAGCTCAGCATCGACGGCTTTGTATATGTCCGAGATGACCAGAGGATTGAGTCCCTGCGCCGTGAAGGTGTCGGCGTTGAAGAAAAGATACATAATCGCAAGCAGGAACCCAAAGTCGCCGAGCCGCGTCACTATGAATGCCTTCTTCGCTGCTGCGGCGGCTGAAGGACGCTGATACCAGAAGCCTATCAACAAATAGGAACCTAACCCCACAAGCTCCCAGAACACGAATAACTGGATAACATTGCTGGCAATTACCAGGCCAAGCATTGAGGCCGTGAAAAAAGACATATAGGCGTAGTATCGCGCGTAACCGGGGTCGCCTTTCATGTAGCCGACAGAGTAAATCTGCACCATCAGGCTCACGCTAGTGACTACCAAAAGCATGATGGCAGTCAAGGGGTCGAGCAGAATGCCGATCGTGAAGTCGAAGTTCCCGACCTCAAGCCATGAATGGTCGGCGTATACGATGTTTCCATCGTTGTTGATGACGCTCCCCAAGGCCCACACGGAGAGGACGACCGAAACGCCAACCGCGAGGATGGTGATAAGTCCGGCTACCTTGGCTTGGCTGTTAAAGAAGGGCCGAATTACGAGAGCGTTGATGGCAAAGGAGGCAAGCGGCAAAAAGAATATAAGCCATACCGCAACTTCCGAAATCATCTACAGTCCTCTCGATTGATAGCGCATAGTTTTGTGCCTACTGTCAGTCGCCACTTTCTGGCGTAAATCTATGCTGTGGGCAAGAATTGATGCGAGCCATGTGCCAGACGAGGAGATTGTCTGAGCACTACTCCCAGCCTGTGCTTGAAATGCCTTGGATATATTAACCCAAGGGCCTCCCGTAGGCAATGGCATAGGGCAAGAGATTCGGGGGAAGATGGACAGTTTATGAGGTCACCAGGCTGAATCTGCCTGGTGATTCATCGTGAAAATGTTAAGAAAAAATCTGGCGAAGCGTGATCAATGCGCCACCCAAGACCACAACGCCCGCGATGACTCCTGCGACGATGCCCATGACACCTCGCGCATTCGCGTCAGATATTGCGGGCATTGGCGTTGGATTGACGGTCGGTGCTGACCGCTCGCTCACGTCATTCTGCGCCGTTTCCTGCGGAACCGACGTTACAGTTTCAGTAGGCCCTGATATCACATTCGGCGTTTGGGTAGGCGCTGGCGTAGGGGTTGCGCTCGGAGTATTAGTGGCTGTGGCAGTAACCAATACCAATAGGGTAGCCGAAGTTGGCGTGACGATTGGCGTCGTTGTGTGTGTAGGCGGTGGGGTATCTGTCGCAGTAGGCATCGGCGTCGAATTTAGCGTTCGTATGAGCGTTGGTGTGAGGGTAGCAATCGGCGTTTGAGTTGGCGTGACTGTTGGTGTCGCAGATGGCACAGGTGTAGCTGTTAAAGTTGCAGTCGGCGTCGCAGATGGCGCAGGCGTTGCTGTCGAAGTATTCGTAGGTGAAGGCGTAGGAGAAAAAGTTGGCGTAGCCGTGTGAGTCGCAGTTGGAGTGAGCGTGGGCGTGGGCGACACCGTAGGCGTTGCAGTTAATGTCGGCGTAGGAGTAAACGTCGGAGTCGCGGATGGGATCGGTGCACCCGGTGCGGTAATTGTTGGCGTGGGCGAAGGCGTAAACGTTGGAGTAGTCGTTGCAGTCGCACTTGGAGTGAGCGTCGGCGTAGGAGTAGCCGCCTGCTGCTCGATGGTAACGGAGACCTCGTTGCTCTCGTAGACGAGCGGAGCGTCAGGAGAAAGGTCGATTTCGACCCTGACGATGGCCTTGTAGTTTCCTGTGAAGTCTGGCGAATCAACTGGAGTCCACACAATTGCTATCTCTATAGCGGCGTCTACGCCTATGCCCTTGAATACGCCTGTAAATGAATCACCTGGTTCCAATCGGCTTACATTTGAGGATTCGACGGTGACGCATATCTTGCCTCCCGCGCCATCGTTCAAAGCGCAGTCATCACCTTGCAGGGGAAGAGTTACGCTGAACTGCCTCTGTCCATTAACTTCGAGACTAGCTCTGATTATGTCCGCCACCTCTCCGTCGCAGAAAGCTAGCGTGGCGTGGAACGTTATGGCGTCCCCAGTGGCATACTCCGTAGAATTGGTTTCCAGGCGAATGTCACCGGTTTCTACGACGCTCTGAACGATGCCTCGGTTTGCGAGTACAACGACTACAACGAGGGACATGACCAAGGCGAACGAGTAAGCCCAGGATGTTCTGTTCATGCCGGCTTACCTTGAAGAAAACGCTGACACTGTTCCTCAATAGGAAGACAATTAACCGCTAGTCGCTGGAACTATATCACTGTGCAGTGGAAATTGTCACATATTGAACTTAATTAGGACAGTTTCTACCTAGAAATGCAGTAATTGCTTATTTACTAGATGAGAAACAGAGTCGTGGAGATATAGTATACAAGGCATAGGCCACCAAGTAATTCTTCAGGGCGTAAAGGGCGATTGTTTAGCTAAAAGACGGGGCGTGAATCAATGACAGGGGTAATAAAAAGGAGGCAGGAAACACATTTGATTGTTGGATGTCAAACTTGCGCTTAAAGACATCGGAGTGAAAGTGGCTGGAATTGATTGCTACAGCTTTCGCAGTATCTCGTCGGCTACGTGCTCGCGGCCCTGTGGAACCAGCACTCTGAACGGCACGCGCTCGCCCCACGTCATGATATCGCCTTCGGGGAGAATCTTGGTCGGAAGGCCATCGCCTTCGAGAACATCCTTCCACATCTCGGCAATCATCAGGTTCGGGGCTTTTTTGTAGTCAACCCACATTATTGGCGCGGCTCCCTACTTGCTCATCTCGTTGACATCGGTCACAAACACGCTCTGACGATTGCGGTAGATAGCCAGAACGATTGCGAGGCCGAGCGCGACTTCGGCGGCGGCAACGGTGATGATGAATATGGCGAATATCTGACCCGTCAGCAGAAACTGCACAACGTCGTCCGCGGACTGCTGCGGGTTCTGAGCCAGTCCCGCAGGAACCACGTACCGGGACATCGCTACCGCCGTGATGTTGACGGCGTTGAACATCAATTCTAGAGACATCAGCACCGTGATGGCGTTTCGCTTGGACAACGCCCCGTAAAGCCCTATCGAAAAGATTATCGCCGCGACAATCAGTATGTTTTCCAGGTTCACTGTTCTACTCTTCCCTTACCAGCGCCAACGCGCCGATGATCGCCGCCAGCAGCAGCACAGAAGCCATCTCGAACGCCAACACGAAGTCGCGGATTAGCAGCCTGGCTATCCAAGGAATCGTGTTGGAAAATACCTCGCCGACTTTCAGGGTAGCGTCGGCCCCAAGATTGGCGGCTTCCAAAAGATTCCAATCAGTCTCGACGGCCACGAAAACAGCCATCGAAGCGAACAAAGCGGCCAGAACTGCCGCCGGTATTCGTAACTGGTTTGAAGGATTGCCTTCCTCCACGTCTCTGGTCATGAGGATTGCGAAGATGATTAGCACCGAGATAGCGCCCACGTATATGAGCACCTGTATGACGGCGAGGAACTCGGCACGCATCAATACGAACAGTCCGGCAACGCCCAGAAATGAGACTATGAGAAACAGGGCCGCTCTGAACACGTCCCTCAACTGGACGACAGCTATGGCGGCTACGATGCTCGACACCGCGATAATCCAGAAAATGATGTCTATGAAGAGCGTTGCCTCTGTGCCTTCGCCGAGAATCATCGCTTGGCCCACTTCTCCTCAAGGTCTTCGTCTGTTGGCTGCTCGTGGCGGCCAACGTCCTTCCATTCCGCTTCCCCTTCTTCAAGTGGCTGATAGCGCTTTGTTTCTAACTGAGGACGAAACCACGTGCTCGGGTGCTTGGGCGCTTCCTTCAAACGTTCCATACCGATAATCAGGTCTGTCCTGCGATACTGCCCTTCCTCGAAGCCACTGCCCATGTGCAGCGCGTCGTACGGGCACGCCTCCACGCAGAGGCCGCAGAACATACAGCGACCAATGTCTATGTCAAACACCTCAATCGCGTACTTCTCGCCTTCCTGCATTGCGTCTCCACTAGGCTCTGTGACAATGCGGATGATGCCGAGCGGGCAGTATTTGGCGCAGCTAGCGCATCCGGTGCAACGTTGCTCGTACCAGCTAAACTCCTCGCCTCGAAATCGGGGGTGCTGAGGGAATCTATCTTCGACCGATTCCAGCCCGACCAGTGCCTTGATAGACTTCTTCGGTTCTTTCATCAAGTAACTGAAAACGTTGGTATCGGCCTCCTTCGCCAGTCCCAAAAGCCCAATCTTCCGATCTGGATACTGATGCAAAGTGAACTTACGATTCGGAAGCACCAAGTTCTTCATAGTTACCGCGAGGCCTCTTGCCATACCAAATCCGTACATATCTAGTCGGCCTCCACAGGATTCATGTTTGCGAGCGGCGATGGCACAGGCGTTGGACGCTTGAGCTTCCGTTGCCCAAGGATGTTGGCGATTACGACGATGGCCGTAACCGTGACGACCCAGTTTATAGCCGCCATCAGCCACATCGCGTTGGTTGAAAGCTTGCCTGCGTCGTCTTGCAAGAGCTGCACCTCAGTGGCGATCAAGAAGATGTTGAATAGCGCAAGCGCGAACAGGCCCTTCCAGGCAAATTGCATAATCTGGTCTACTCTCAGCCGGGGCCACGTGGCCCTGAACCACAGCAGACCGAACACCACAAGGAAGACTTTTAGGATGAACCATATCTGTCCGGGTATAGGCGAGAATCCACGCGTGCCACTAAGAAAAAGCGTTGTGACGATGATAGCCGTCACGACCGGGGCCATGAACTCGGCAAGCTGGAAGACGGCGAACTTCATGCCGCTGTACTCGGTGTGATAACCGGAACCTAGCTCAGATTCGGCCTCGATCTGGTCGAACGGAGTGCGGCTCATCTCGGCTGTAGCGGCTGCAAGGAACACGAAGAATCCCAAGGGCTGCACCAGCAGGAAGGGGATGTTTTGCGCGTTCACGATGTCGGACATGGCAAGCGAGCCTGCGACCAGAGGAATGCCTACTATCGCCAGGGCCATTGGTATCTCGTAGCTAACGAGCATCGCCACGCCACGCATTGCTCCGAGCATCGCGTACTTGTTGCGCGACGCCCAGCCACCCATGATGATGGCAATCGTGTTCATGGACGATACGCCGAGGATGAACAGAATCCCGACGTTCAGCTTGCCCAGAAAAGAATCGTCGCCAAAGGGTATGACCGCGACGCCGAGTACGGTTCCGACAACCAGGACGACAGGCGCAACGTTGAACACAGGGCGGTCTGCATCCCCCGGAACGGTGTCCTCTTTTGTGGCCATCTTGATGGTGTCTGCGAGCGGTTGGAACATCCCGAAAGGCCCCCAGCGATTCGGGCCTAGCCTTGATTGGAAACGGCCTATTGCGCGCCGCTCGAACCAGGTATTCAACGCCGTCGCCATGACCAGTGCATTTACGACAATGAACGCAAGCAGAGCCGCCGCTATACCATAAGCCACCCAGTCCAGGCTTTCAGGAAGCAGGTCGTCAAAGAAGTTGTAAATGCTCAGGAAGTCCAGGAATCCTGCCGACTGTACGGTTTCCACTACCGGTCTACCTCACCAAGAACGATGTCAATGGAACCTAATATAGCGATAAGGTCGCCCATTTTCCAGCCTACGGTCATCTCGCGCAGGGCCGTCAGATTGATGAACGAAGGCGCGCGGACTTTGCACCTGTACGGCATGATGCCATTGTCGCTTACGATGTAAAATCCAAGCTCTCCCTTCGGCCCTTCCACACATGCGTATGCGTCGCCCTCCGGGGGTCTGATGAAAAACGGCCCTTCTGTCTTTACAGGCCCATCTGGAATAGCCGCGACACACTGTCTGACGATCTTTAGGCTCTCTCGCATCTCTTGAATGCGCACGATATAGCGGTCGAAGGTGTCGCCGACTGCACCGATGGGAATGTCGAACTCGAACCTGTCGTATATCTCGTAAGGGTCTGCCTTCCTGATGTCCCATTGAACGCCCGAAGCCCTGAGCATTGGGCCTGTTATCGAAGCATTAATGGCTCGCTCGGCAGACAGGATGCCCACGTTCCGCGTTCGGGCCAGCACAATCTCGTTGTTCGTTATCAACCCTTCCAGGTCGTCGATATATTCCGGCATGTCTCTCAAGAAAATATCGAGCGCAGTCCAAAACTCTTCGGGTGCATCCTGTAAAACGCCACCCGGACGCATGTAGCTGAGTGTAAGCCGTGCACCGCACAGCATCTCAAACATATCGAGGATGCGCTCTCGCTCGCGGAAACAATACATCAAAGGAGTAGCAAACGCGCCCAGGTCGTTCACAAGGAAGCCCGTCGCCATCAGGTGGCTGGCGATGCGCTGAAGCTCGGCGCTGATGACGCGAAGGTGCATGGCTCGCTCAGGCACTTCGATGCCGCCGAGCTTTTCCACCGTCCTGACATACGCGAGGTTGTTGGACATGCTGGCAAGCCAGTCCATCCTATCAGTCAAGGTAATGATCTGGACATATGTTCTGGACTCGGCGAGCTTTTCAGTGCCTCGATGCATGTAGCCGATGACCGGCTCGACGTCCAGCACTTCCTCGCCGTCAAAAGTCACCCTCAACCTGAACACCCCGTGAGTGCTGGGGTGCTGAGGCCCAAGGTTGATAGTTACCGGCTCTGTTCTTATCGCCATATCTTCCAAGTGGGTTGCTAATATTCCAATCGAATAAACGGCTTACGTCTCACCCCCATCCCAGCCTTCCCCCATCAAGGGGGAAGGAGAGGTGAGGGTGTCCTTCCCCTTCCTAACCGAGAAAATCTTTCCTTAGTGGATGGCCGGGAAAGCCTTCCCAGAGCAGAACACGCTTCATGTTCGGGTGTCCTTTGAAATTGATGCCAAGCAGGTCCCATATCTCTCGCTCTTGAAGGTCAGCACCCTGCCACAAGCTCACGAGTGACGGGGCAGTTGGTTCATCTCTGCCGGAGCACCGCGTTTTCAGGACGATGCTGTGGTTGCGTCTCATGGACAGCAGATGATAGATAAGCTCGAAATACTCAACGTAATCCACGCCCGTAATTGCAGTGAGGAAGGAAAAATCGAGGTCAGGCGTTTCCTTAAGGAAGCGGGCGACTTCGGACAAAGAGTCGAGCTTCAGCCAAACGTCGGTCTGGTTAGACTGAGTGGCAGCCCCAGGGTGCGCATCGTTAATGCGACGAGCTACATCCTCTCCGAGCAACGCTCTGGTCATCGCCCGCCTGCTGCCTTATCCCTGATAGAGTAGCGCTTGATCTTCTCATGCAACCGCATCACTCCATATAAGAGGGCATCTGGACGAGGTGGACATCCCGGAACGTAAACATCGACCGGCACGATGTGGTTGACTCCTGGCACTACGCTGTACGAGCCGTAATAAGGCCCCCCGCTTGTGGCGCACACGCCCATCGAGATCACCCACTTGGGGTCAGCCATCTGCTCGTACACTCTCAGAATTGCGGGGGCCATTTTCCATGTCACGGTTCCCGCCACTATCATCAAGTCAGCCTGCCGTGGAGTGGGGCGAAACGCCTCCATTCCAAAGCGGGCGATGTCGAACCTGGACATCGCGCTGGCAATCATTTCAAATGCACAGCACGCGAGGCCGAAGGTGAGGGGCCACACAGACGATTTCCTGCCCCAGTTAATCAGAGCGTCCACCGACGTGACAGTCAGGTTGTGCTTGAGATCGTCTGGAACCTCTATGATAGGGTCAGACAAAGCCTCTGTGTGAGTCGCCTTGAGGTCGTTAACGGCCTCGCCTTCAGACCTGTCCACGTCCCAGGTAGTTTCGTACAGTGGGATTCTGAGGCTGGTTGTCTCGTTGTGGTCTTCGCTCATGCTCAACTCCATTGCAGCGACCCCTTGCGCCAGGCATAGACCCAGCCCAATGTCAGGATTCCCAAAAACACGAACATCGCAAACAGGACGGAAAGCCCAAACTGTATAGATAAGATGCCGAAGCTCGCGGCCCAGGGAAAGAGGAACACTACCTCTACGTCAAATATCACGAAGTCCAACGCCAGCGCGTAGTACTTGAAATTGAACTGGCTCCATTTACCTGAGAGGGTTTCGAATCCGCACTCGTAGATGCTCTTTTTTATGAAGCTCGGATTGTACGGCCTGATCTTCACAATGGAAAGCATCCAGGACATCATTAACATCCCTGTAGGGACTGCAACGGCGATGGCCGCGAATATAGCGATTATTCCGTACTGGCGAAAGTAGTCGTCAAGCTCAGGCATTTGTCACCGAAAATCCTGATCGTCGTGTCAAATCAACTCCGATAAGACCTATACACGTGGTGCCATCGGCACACTGCTATCATTGGCTGGAAGCCGAAATACAGGCTTTGGTGAAATATAACATAGGGCATCAAAGGATTGCAAGTGAAAAATTCCACAATGTCCCTGGCAGCAATTTCCTGTATAGCCCATGTATTCGATTCATCCAGTCAATTATAATTCAAGCCTAAGTATATTGACACCTTGTGTTATGAATGCTAGGATTTGGCATCGCAATACTATGTAGTCTGCTCTCCCGTTATAGAGCTAGCCAACATAGGCGAAGGCGTTGGTAGATATGATGGGGAAACGGATTTATAAGGCGCTTGGCGCGGCCTCTTATACCATAAAGATTTCATGTAATTGAACCCTGAGGGCGCTCACTTGACTAACTCTCCCATCTACTTGGCAGACGGACTTCCTGGTATGCTCCAGAGATACAGGACGCTTATCAGCGACGCGTTGCGCTTCAGCCTGTCGGGAGGCAACATGCCTGTGTACGACATGCTAAGGTATAACATGGGCTGGGTTGACGCCGAAGGCAACCCCTGTGCCGCGACAGAAGGCAAGGCTCTGCGGCCTACGCTCTGTCTTTTCGGCTGCGAGGCCACTGGTGGCTCCATAAGCAAGGCTATGCCCGCCGCCGTCGCCTTAGAGCTAATCCACAGCTTCTCTTTGATCCATGACGACATCCAAGACCACGATGAAACACGCCATCACCGCCCGACTTTGTGGGCCATGTGGGGAGTGCCTAAGGCCCTTTTAGCTGGCAATGTTCTCAGGGTGGTCGCTGATACGTCGCTTCAGCGTCTTGTTGATGAGGGAGTAGGAATCGACCAGGCATTGGCAGTCGTAGGAATGTTAACAGAAGCCTATCTGGAAATGATCGAGGGGCAATACCTCGACATTTCATACGAGGGACGCCCAGACATCGCTATTGACGACTACCTGGACATGATCTCGAAGAAAACTGGAGCGCTAATACGATGCTCCGTAAACCTCGGAGCCGCCATCGGCACCAGAGATGAAACGACAATTGAGGCGTTCCGAGTATTTGGCAGATCGCTCGGTTATGTATTCCAGATTCGAGATGACGTTCTGGGTGTGTGGGGCAATGAGGAGACCACCGGCAAGCCGGTTGGCGCTGATATTCGCCGAAAGAAGAACTCTCTTCCGGTGGTTTACGCGATGTCTCGAGCTGACCCTGAAGACAAGCAGTTGCTCGACTGCATTTATCAGAAAGAGCAATTGAGCGACGACGATGTCTCAGACGTTCTAAAGGTGATGGAGCGAGTCAACGTCAAGGGCTATGCTCAGAAGCTCGCACAGGAACACTCCGATATGGCAATGGAGGCCCTATCCGGGGTCGAGTTGGCCCCGGACATACGCAGAGAGACAGAGGACCTGGTTCACTTCTTGCTTGTCAGACAGCACTAGGACGAGCGGTGACGCTCGGAAGGAGAGCCTAATGGCTAGACCACTCGAGTTGGCGGCTAGACTAGGATGGTACATCTTGAAAAAGAAGGTCACCAGCCGCAAGCGTTTCCCCCTGGTTACGATGCTTGAGCCTCTGGAAAAGTGCAATCTGGCGTGTGTCGGATGCGGTCGTATCAGGGAATACGAGCCTGTCATAGAGACCATGCTGACGGTTGACCAGTGCATCGCGGCTGTGGAGGAATCTGGCGCGCCGATTGTTTCCATCGCCGGTGGCGAGCCGACGCTCCATCCGCAGATTGACGAAATCGTCCGCCGCATTACCGACACGAAGAAATTCGTCTATCTCTGTACGAACGCACTCCTGATGGAGCGGGTTATGAAAAGCATCCCGCCTTCCAAGTATTTCTGCTTCGTCGTGCATCTGGACGGTATGGAAGAGGCTCACGACAAATCGGTGTACCGCAAGGGCGTATTCAAAGTAGCCATAAAGGGCATCGAGTCCGCTCTGGAGAAAGGGTACAGAGTAACGACGAACACGACGGTTTTCAATGGATGCGACGAAGACGACCTCATCGAGATGTTCACTATGGTGACCAAAATGGGAATCGAAGGCTCGATGGTATCCCCTGGCTACCAGT
This sequence comes from Dehalococcoidia bacterium, assembly GCA_965206395.1. Taxonomy (GTDB): domain Bacteria; phylum Chloroflexota; class Dehalococcoidia; order Lucifugimonadales; family CATOSD01; genus CBDBJK01. The sequence goes on along the minus strand of CBDBJK010000035.1, from coordinate 187,596 downwards.
ATGATATGGTTCCCGACCAGCAGCTTTTCATCTCGCGACAGAAGGCGAGGGAAATATTCAAGAACGTGCTGGACCCGAAACGTAAGTTACGATTTTACAACAACCCGCTTTACCTTGAGTTCCTCAGGGGCAACCGTGAATATCAATGCACCGCCTGGTCGAATCCTACTTACACTGTTATGGGCTGGAGAGAACCCTGTTACCTTCTCGGCGACCGGCATACGCAGGACGTCAACGACCTGTACTCCGACGAGCTATGGGAAAGCTACGGCGTGGGCAAAGACCCCAGATGTGCTAACTGCATGATGCACTGCGGATTCGAGTCCGCTTCCGTCTTTGGGGCGCTTAAAAACCCCAGAGACGCCATCAAGATGATAAGAGAAGGCGCGGTGAAGAACTCCGGCATTGGGGCCGGATAACGCTTTCAGGCGGTTTAGAGGCTAAGACATTGCTAGGCATCGTCACAGCGTTCAAAGAGGAGGTCCGCGAGTACCTGCGGCATGGCGGTTTTCGAGTCTCGGATCGCAGCGGCTACTTGAGTTACTATCGATCCAAAAAAGAACCGGACGTGGTGCTGGTCGAAGGCGGTATAGGCAGGAAGCGAGCATCGGAAGCCACTAGGCAGATAGCAGAGAGATATGATCTTGAGCTAATCGTGTCTGCCGGGTTCGCGGGCGGAGTGCAGGAGGGCCTTCGCACAGGAGATGTTTTTTTGTGCGAGCGGGTCATGTCGATTGAGGGGCCAGCGGCATTTTGGAGTCCTGATTCCGCGAATGAGCGGGTGCTCGTGGGCGACAATTTGATGAACGGTATGCCAGCCGATATGGACGGCCCGTATGAGGGAGACGCATCTTGCGGATGTCTTTCAGTCCCTCAGTTCGTGCCGACAAGCTCGATGAAGAGTTGGATAGGTAGTACGTTTCCGGTGAGCATAATAGACATGGAGAGTTACTGGGTAAGCGAAACCGCCGCATCTTACGGTATACCACATATGGTGGTGCGATCTGTGTTAGACCCTGTGGGGCAAACCCTGCCCGCTTTCATCGAGGAATCCGTAAGCGAGGACAGTGGCTCGAACTGGGCGCGCGCTGTTAAATACGCCGTCGCCAAACCAATGGAGACGCCAAAGCTCATTCAGCTAGCAGGGCAGGCAAAGGCTGCCAGGGCGTCGCTGGCCGAATTTCTCATTACGCTAACATAAGCCGAGCCACTGGCTCGAACACTCACAGCAGGCTGAGGCGGACATTCTCATAATGGACGTAAGGAATAAGCAAAAAATCATACACAGCCCGTTTGGATTGGATAGGACAATTGAGCAGGTTCATAGCTATTTGTTGAGCGTTCAACACTCAGATGGTTACTGGTGGGGCGAGCTTGAGTCTAACCCCACTATGGAGGCCGAGTATATTTTGCTGACCCACTTCCTGGGTATTGCCGACGAAAAGCGCATGCGAAAAGTCGCAAACCACATCCTGAGCCAGCAAAGAGACGACGGCACCTGGGGGCAGTTCTATGGCGCTTCGGGAGACCTGAGCACCTCAACCGAGTGCTATTTCGCGCTGAAACTGGCCGGGATATCCCCAGACGAGCCTTTAATGCTCAAGGCCAGAGACTTCATACTCTCAAAAGGCGGCATTCCCCATACGCGGGTATTCACGAAGATTTGGTTAGCCTTGTTCGGTCAATGGGACTGGAAGGGTGTCCCCGTGATGCCTTCGGAGGTTATGCTGTTACCCGACTGGTTCCCCGTTACAATTTATGACTTTTCTAGCTGGGCGAGAGCAACTATCGTGCCACTGCTGATTCTTCAGGACAAAAAGCCCGTTAAATCGATTCCTGAACATGGATTTATAGACGAGCTTTACCCTCTTCCCAGAGATCAAACAGACTATACGATACAGCGTCCCAAACGACTTATAGGCTGGGAGACCTTCTTCTACGCAGGCGACATCGTGTTGAGAAACCTGGACAGGCTGCCCTGGAAACCCACCAGGGCGCAGGCGATCAAGCGGGCCGAAGAATGGATTATCGAGCATCAAGAGGCGGATGGAAGCTGGGGCGGGATTCAGCCGCCCTGGGTTTACTCCCTGATGGCGCTTCATACCCTTGGATATCCTATTGACCATCCGGTTAACGCCAAGGGCATCGCGGGCTTCGAACAGTTCACTATCGAAGAGGGGGACACCCTGCGAGTGCAGGCGTGCGTCTCACCCGTTTGGGACACCTGTCTGGCGATGATTGGACTGCTGGACTCTGGCATGGCACCCGATCATCCCGCTCTGATAAAGGCTGGACAGTGGCTTCTCAAGGAGCAGATCCTCACGGGCGGCGACTGGCAGGTGAAGGCAGGCACGGTTCCGCCGGGAGGCTGGGCGTTCGAGTTTGAGAATGACCAGTATCCCGACATTGACGATACCTCGGAAATTGTCATGGCGCTGAATAAGGTTCGCCTTCCATCAGAAAGCGATAAGCAAAAGTCCATTGACCGGGCTGTGCGTTGGCTTTTCGGGATGCAAAGCGACAACGGAGGCTGGGGAGCCTTCGACAAAGACAATACGAAAATCTTGATCGCCAAAATTCCGTTCGCGGACTTCGGCGAGACAATAGACCCGCCTAGCGTGGACGTGACGGCCCATATCCTGGAGATGCTTGGGCAACTTGGTTACACAAGTAGCCACGCAGCAATCGCCAAGGCGTTGGAATACGTCCTATCGGAGCAGGAGGAAGACGGGGCTTGGTTCGGACGCTGGGGGGTTAATTACATATATGGCACGGGAGCAGTGCTGCCCGCACTAGAGGCTCTCGGCATGGATATGGGTGTCGAATACGTTCGACGTGCTGTAAACTGGGTAATAGACCATCAGAACTCGGACGGCGGATGGGGAGAGAGTTGTGCTTCTTATGTCGATCCGGCCTACAGAGGCAAGGGGCCAAGCACAGCATCTCAGACTGCGTGGGCGTTGCTTGCGCTATTGTCTGCTGGCGAAGGCGCTCACCCGGCAACCTTGCACGGCGTCGAGTTTTTGATTCAAACTCAGCAAGGCGATGGCTCATGGGACGAGCCATATTTCACAGGCACGGGGTTTCCCGGATACGGCGTTGGACAACGCCTGGACCGATACCTGATGCCTGACGAACCCGGTTACCAGGGAGCCGAGCTTCCCGCCGGATTTATGATCAATTACCATATGTACAGGAATTACTGGCCTCCCATGGCGCTTGGACGATATCGAAGGTTCCTGAGGGGGGAAACTTTGCCCTATAATGGCGGGGTGAAGCTAATGAGCAAGATATACATTCAGCCGCGAAAAGCACGGCAAAAGCGATTGCAAAGACTGCTGCCTATATGGTAGTGTCCGACGTTGGTTCTCCGGTCAAATATATCGAAGGCTAGACGAGGGGTTGTTCCATGAAAGTAAGCGAGGCTTCCATCAAGACCTGCGTATTCACGCTTGAGGTGGAATCCACAACCGCACCGGAATTCATTGATATTACCGATCAAGTGGTCGAGTATGTTCGACAGTCCGAAGTGCGGAACGGATTCACCGTGGTGTATTCAAAGCACACCACAGCAGCTATCGTGATTCAGGAAAATGAGCCTCTTCTCCTGGTGGACATGGCGAACATGCTTGAGCACTGTTCTCCCAGAACAGGTCATTATCGGCATAATGACTTTAGTGTACGCACCGTCAACATGCACGAAGACGAGTGCCCAAACGGACATTCTCACTGCCAACACCTGATGCTCGGCACCAGTGAAACAGTTCCTATCATCGATGGCAAACTCGCATTTGGCGAATTTCAGAGGCTCTTTATGGTCGAGCTAGACCCTGACAAAAGCCATCGTCAGATACTTGTGCAGGTAATAGGAGTTTAGGAACCTGTCGCCACTTCACGGCCCTGGCTTTCACTCAGGAGTTGGCCGTGAACGTAGGCATAGATTTGGAGGTTCCAATGACAACTGAACTTGAACTGGCCTACGACTATTGTCAACGCATTGCCAAGGAACACGCCAAAAACTTCTACTATGCCTTCAGAACTCTGCCCGCCAGAAAACGCCGCGCGATCTATTCTGCATATGCATTCTGCCGCTATTGCGACGACATAGCGGACGAGGATAATCCTTTCGACGAAAAAGAGCGCCTCTTTTCTGAGACGCGGCAATTGCTCCTTGATTCTCAAAAAGGTGAGGCGAAAGGCCCCTTGTTTACTGCCCTGAATGACGCCTCCCATGTATTCAACATACCCTACAAATACTACGAGGAAGTCATCAAGGGCGTGGAGATGGACCTGACCTGGACACGCTTCCAAACCTTCGATGAGCTAGAAGCCTACTGCTACAAAGTAGCGTCTGTAGTCGGCCTCATCTGCATCGAAGTCTTCGGCTACCGAGACCCCAAAGCCAAAGAATACGCCATAGACCTGGGCATTGCCATGCAGCTGACAAACATCCTACGTGACGTGAAGGAAGACGCGGACAGAGGCCGGATATATATCCCCCTTGACGAGATAAACTCTTACGGCTACTCCGAGCAAGAGCTTAAGAACGGCGTGGTCAACGACGCTTTCCGAAGGCTGATGAGATTTCAAACCGAAAGAGCGCGCAAATACTTCGATAGCGGAAGCCGCCTGTTCCCGTTGCTGTCCCCCGGATCTAGGGCCTGCCCCACCGTGCTCCACGGAATCTACAGCGCAGTTCTGGAACGCATCGAATCCTCTGGATTCAACGTCTTTGAAAAACGCATCGGGCTGACCACGCGCGAAAAGGTGTTGATTACCGCGAGACTGTGGGCGGCGACTCGATGGCCTTCCGTCCCTCTGTTGAGCCGGTAGCAGCCTGTACGGGGAAATCACTGCAGTGCCCTTCATAACCGACCTATCCATATCTTGTTCCCGATGATAAGCGCACTCATTCTCGCTCCCTTCAGCCCCACCTATCTCGAAAAACTTCAGCAGTCCATAGAAGTCACCTACGAAAGTTGGCTTGAAACCCGCCGCATCTACGATCCCGACAAGCTTGCTTCAAGACTGAACAACGAGCAAATCGATATTCTTGTAATCGAGTCAGATTTCGTTTTCGAGGAGGTTTTCGAGCAAGCCACATCCTTGAGATTCGTCGGTATATGCCGCAGCGCCACGAACCACATCGACATCGAGGCGGCCACTCGGCACGGCGTCGCAGTCGTGAACACGCCATCGAGAAACGCGCAGGCCGTCGCCGAACACGCCCTTGGCCTTATGCTTTCGCTGGCGAGAAAGATTCCCGCCGCTCACCAATACGTCGCAAAAGGACGCTGGCAGAATCCGGTAGAGCCGTATCTGACTATGAGAGGCGTTGAGCTTGCCGGAAGGACGCTGGGCATCGTGGGCCTAGGGGCCATCGGGCGCAAACTCGCCGCAATCTGCTTTGCACTCGAAATGACAGTCATGGCATACGACCCGTACGTTGAGGCCGCGCCGCCCAATGTGACACTGAAAGACCTTGACGAGCTTCTGGTTAAATCAGACTTCGTCAGCGTGCACGTGCCTTTGACCGAGGAGACGGAGTCCATGCTGGATTCCAGGCGGCTGGCGCTCATGAAGCCCTCAGCGTTTCTCATAAACGCCACGGACTCATCAGTCGTAGACCAGGATGCGCTGGTTGAGGCATTGCGTGAAAAGCGCATCAGCGGCGCGGCGTTAGACGTGTTCGAGACTCACCCCGTCGATCCGCACAATCCATTGCTGTCGCTCGACAACGTCGTGCTCACTCCCCATCTTGGAGGGGCCACCGAAGAGACAATCGAGCGTCATTCGCAGATGATGACCGGCGACATTCTGCGATTCATGCGAGGCGAAAGACCTAACAACCTGGTCAATCCAGAGGTGTGGCAGCGACATGGCTGACGGATACGTGATAGTCCTGGACGCCGGAACGAGCGGTGCGCGATGCTTTGTCTTCGATACCGACGCTCGCATCATCGGCTCATGTGCCAGGCAATGGGACTACCTCGTCGAGGAAGACGTTTCGTCTCTCGCACGCGCCTTCGATCCTCAAGTGCTGTGGAATAGCCTGTGTGCGCTCATCGTCGGCGGCATGAGGGACGCCGGGATTGCGGCAAGTCAGATTGCGGCGGTCTCCATAACGAGCCAGAGGCAGAGCGTCGTCTTTCTGGACGAGTCCGGCCACGAACTGTACGCAGGCCCCAACATAGACCTGCGTGCTGTATTCGAAGGCGCGGCGATAGACGAGGATATGCGCGACGCGGTATATCAGACCACCGGACATTTGCCGTCGTTTTTCTTCTCCGCAGCGAAATTGAGATGGTTTCAGCAACACCGCGAGGACGCCTATGCTAAAATAGCCAGCGTCCTGACCCTGGCTGACTGGATCGCATGGAAGCTGACGGGTGTACTGAGCAGCGAGCCTACGCTGGCTGGCGAGGCAGGGCTGCTCGACGTCCACCGGCGGGACTGGTGCAGCGACCTGTTTGAGGACATGGGCCTTGTGAGCAACTCAATTCCGTTGGTCGACGCGGGCGCATTCGTGGGCCATGTCAGCGCGAGGGCAGCCAGCGAGTCCGGGTTGGCAGGAGGCACGCCCGTTACCGTCGCTGGCGCGGACACTCAATGCGGTTTGCTTGGTATGGGCGTTACTGAGGAGCATCAGGTGGGCATCGTCGCGGGTTGGAGCGCGCCGTTGCAGATGGTGACTCGCAAGCCTTTGCTCTCGCCCAGCGGCAAGACGTGGGCGGGATGCTTTCTTGAAAAAGACAAGTGGGTGCTTGAGAGCAATGCCGGAGATGTCGGCAACACGCACCGCTGGCTCTCGGAAACGCTATTCGGCGACGACGAAGGCCGGTTCCAAAGTATGGATACTCTCGCCGCCAATACACCGGTTGGCTCAGATGGCGCTGTTGCATTCCTGGGGCCGTCTAGCATGGACATGACGAGCCTTGGAATGAGAGCTGGGGGACTTGTGTTTCCCGTGCCGTTGACCTTCAGCGACATGGGGCGCGGGCATCTGGTCAGGGCGTCCCTAGAGGCGGCGGCATTTGCTATCAAGGCGAACCTTGAGCAAATTGAAGAACTCGCCGGGACTCAGGCGAAAGGCATCACACTTGGAGGGGGAATGACGCAAACAGGCGCATTCGTCAAAATCCTAACGGACGTAATCGGCAGGAATATAAGCGTCTCCGCCACTCCTAACGTCAGTGCGGTTGGAGCATACCTCTGCGCCCGAACCGCGCTGGGAGAATTCTCCTCGCTTGAGGAGGCTGCATCGAGTGTAAGGCCGCGCATGGTGGCTCTGAAACCCGACCCTCTCGATTCCGCAGAGTATCAAGACTACTACGAGCGTTGGCTTCAGATGTCCGAAGAAATCCAGGGACTGAGCCTATGAGCAATAGGTGGAGCAAAGCGAAACGTGAAGTCGCGGCGACGGCAAGGGAGATGGCCGCGCTGGGGCTGGTCACTGGCTCTAGCGGCAACGTCAGCTTGCGCCTGGAACCGCAAGATTCTAGGGAGCTTATCGCAGTCACTCCATCTGGGAAGCCCTACACTACCCTTGTGGACGAGGACATCGTAATCGTAGACCACGAGGTCGAACCCGTTGACGGCGAGCTTGTCCCGTCATCCGAGGCGCTGCTTCACGTAGCGATATACGAGGCGCGGCCCGACGCGCAGGCCGTTATACACACGCATTCCGTCTTTTCCAGCGTCGCGGCAGTGGCAGGTATGGACATCCCGCCGATAATAGATGAGATGATGATTACCATTGGCGGGCCAATCAAAGTGTCGGAGTACGCCTTTCCGGGCACTCAAGAGCTTGCCGACAAGGTAGTTGCCGCGCTGGACGAGAGAAACGCCGCGCTCATCAGGAATCACGGCGCTGTCGGCATTGGTCGCGATCTGCACGAGGCGTTGGACATTTGTGCCCTTGTGGAGCGCATGGCCCAGATTTTCGTGTATGCATCCCTGATGGGCAAGGTGAACACCCTGCCCGCCAATGTGGTGGAGACCGAGCTCTCCCTGTTCAGAATGAAGCGTCAGAGCATGTGAGGGAACTAATGGCGCAATTCCTGGTCGATGCGCTCTGCCAGAAAAATCTTCAACAGCGCCCGGTAAGGGACATCCCGCTTATTTGCCAGAAGCTTCAACTCGTCAAGCATCGACTCAGGAAGGCGAATTGATATGGTCTTCGTGGATGGCTTCAGGTTGGCGAGCGTGACCCGCTCGGCCTTACTCCAATCCACGTAATCCGTAGAGTCGTGGGTCTCCCAGAAGTCGCGCTCCTGGTCTTCAGATTCAAAATTCGGTATCTGTTTCTTCGTTGGCATGATCGTAGACCCTCCGCTCCCGCCTGCTCATATCTCGTGCTGAGACCACGCGCACCAGTCCGCCGCGAATAATGATGAAGACATGCCGTAGATTCTGCGGGATTTTGGTGTATTATATCCCCCAGTTAGACCTCCAGTCACCAACGGATTGATCGACAAATCCGAGGCCACGCCGTTATACTCCTGACGAACAAATAACATAAAGGGGACTCACAATAATGAAAGATGGACAGGTTATCCTCATTACAGGGACAAGCACCGGCTTCGGTCGCCTCATGGCAGAGGACTTGGCAAGAAAAGGGCACACTGTGTTCGCCTCTATGCGAGATGTCTCCGGTCGAAATGCGACTAATAGCTCTCAATTACGTAATCTGGCAGAACGCGAAGGGCTATCCCTTCATGTGATCGAAATGGACGTCACAAGTGATGCCTCAGTCGACAAAAGTGTAACAGAGGTGATCGAACGCACAGGCCAAATAGATGTCCTGATCAACAACGCAGGGGTTGGCTACGTGGGGCTGATCGAGGCCTTCACCCTGGAACAAGTGCAGCGACAGTTCGACACCAACTTCTTCGGCGTTGTAAGGATGAATCGAGCGGTCTTGCCTTACATGCGCCGACGGGGTAGTGGCCTCCTTATCTACATCAGTTCTGGCGCGGGTCGCCGTGTCCTCCCGTTTGGAGCACTATACAGTGCTAGCAAATTCGCCCTCGAGGCACTGGCCGAAGGATACCACTACCAACTCCACAAGTTGAGCATTGACTCAGTAATCATCCAACCTGGTCAATACCCCTCAGCCGCCCCAAACAATTTTGTCTATGCGGCAGACCAGACGCGAGCTGCTGAATACGGACAGGTAGCGGAACTCCTGGAGAAGTCCACTGCCAACTTCATAGAAGGATATTCTAGTCCGGGAGCACCCGACCCACAGGAGGTGGTTAACGCTGTTGCGGAGGTGATAGCCCTGCCCACTGGAAAACGCCCTCTGAGGCCGCCTGTTGGACAGTCTGGCGAGGGGCTGAAGGTGACAAATGAGATGATGGCACAAGGGCAAGCATCTCTCATGGAGAGGTTAGGACTCACTGAACTGATGAAAGCTGCTTCCGACCAGCCTGCTGACGGATAACCTTATGGTAACTGTGCCAGGCTTCCTCTTGAGAAGGCTCTACGTGAAGAAGAGCCTCAAAAGCACTTCGACTGGCTTCGAGTTCCAGCTTAAGAACGGGCTGGGGTCGGGCTATGCTCACAAGCTGTGGCCTCTGACCGCGGACGGCAGCGAGGTTCCCCTAGACAGCGCGTCGTTTGTCCTTGGGGGCAAAGAGACCGCGTTCGGCGACGTGTCAAAGGAAAACACCTTCACGCTGGCGATGAACAAAACTATCATCATCAGGGCACAGGGCATGACTCTTGAGCCTGGGCCGCACAAGATCAGCATGGGCTTCGATGTCCCCGGCCTCGGAACGCTCCGGTTCGACTTCACTGACGTTGTGCCGGATGCGTAGCTCGATTCGCCGCGTCGCAATTACCGGAGCGGCGGGCTACGTCGCCGGTATGCTGATGGAGCGTCTTGAGCGCGAGGCTGGAATTGATCAAGTCCTCGCCCTGGATGTGCGGCCTTTGCGAACGCAGCAATTATCGAAAGTCGTCTTCCGGCAACACGACGTTACAACGCCGCTGGTGGACTTGCTGGCTGAACACAAAATCGACGCAATCGCTCACCTCGCGTATGTCCTCAGACCAGGCCACGACCGAGCGGCAATAGAGCGAATCAACGTAGGCGGCGCAATCAACGTCCTGGAGGCTTGCGAGCAGGCCGGAGTAAAACATCTTCTGTATCTCAGCAGCACAAGCGTCTACGGCGCTCATGCCGACAATCCGCCGCTCCTCACCGAGGATTCCCCTGCCAGACCAGTTCCCGGATTCCAATACTCAGAAGACAAGGCCAGCGTCGAATCACTTATCACCAAGTTCACAAAACGGCATCCCGAAACGACGGCGGTCGTATTGCGCACCTGCCCTGTCATGGGGCCGAACGCTGACAATTTCATAGCTGGCGCGTTCTCGAAGCCCGTCCTAGTTGGCGTAAGAGGCTGTGATCCCCCGATGCAGTTCCTACACGAGGACGACCTCGCAGACGCACTGAGCCATTGCCTTTTGCAGCAAGTCTCTGGAGTTTACAATCTAACTGGCGACGGCACGATTCGATGGAGCGAAATGGCAGAACTTTTCGACAAAAGGCTGGTGTTTCTCCCCGCGCCGATTCTATACGGCCTGACCAGCTTGACGTGGACGCTGCGATTGCAGAGGGATTCGCCATCTTGCGGGCTGAATTTCATCAGGCATCGGTGGACGGCAAGCAACGAGAAGCTCAAACGCGAGTTGGGAATCCGGCTGCGCTACTCGTCGAGAGAGGCATGGGAGGCTTTTGTCCAACGTGACCGGAAGCACTCGCACGCTCGCATGTGAAGGAACCGCAGAGATGATAAAAGTTGTCATAGACACCGACCCCGGCACGGACGACGCCCTCGCCTTGATTATGGCCCTGAATTCGCCTGACCTCGACATTCAGGGCCTCACTACGGTGGGCGGCAACGCTTCCCTCACGCACACGACCCGAAACACGCTGCGTTTGATGGAGTACCTTGGAAACCCGCACATGCCGGTATCCAGAGGGGCGGCGCGTCCGCTTCGAGGGAAGTTCCAGTACGCCTACCACTATCATGGCTCAGGCGGCCTTACAGTGCCACTGCCATCAGCCAAGGCCAGCCCCAGGCCCCTGCGTGCGCCTGACTACATCATAAGCCTGGCCTACTCGTTTCCGGGCGAGCTTGTGCTGATCGCGCTCGGCCCGCTAACCAATATCGCCAACGCTATGATTAAGGAACCGCGCTTGAAAGACTGGCTCAAGGAAATCGTCGTCATGGGCGGCGCAGTCGAAGCGCCAGGCAACGTCACACCTTTTGCCGAGTTCAACATCTACAACGACCCCGTCGCGGCCAATCTCGTCTTCTCGTCGGGAACCCCAATCATGCTAGTTGGGCTTGACGTGTGCAGGCATACCTACCTGACCACTGACGATCTTTCTCTGACTTCAGACCAGTCTAAAGGCGAGCAGTTGGCATCGAGAATCGTGACCAACTGGTTGAAAACTCAACCCGGCAGAACTCAATACCAACTCTGCGACCCGCTGACGATTGCCGCTATGATACAGCCAGAGTTGCTGTCATACGAGGAGGCGACTGTCAGCGTCGAAACGAAGGACGAGGAGCGCATCGGCAAGACGAGCGCCATATACGGCGTCGGCAACGTCAAGGTCGCCTCGTCCGTCAATATCGACGACGCAAAGGCCGCAGTCAAATGTCTGTTGAGAGGGCAAAGTTTGTGAAGCGAAATTCAACCGCTTTTTATTCCAATTTGCAATAGAACTGTTGACCCCTGTACACAGAGGTGCTATTCTGATAGCCTATTGTTGACTAAATGCATCAACAAAGGGTATCAACAAAAGGAGATACAAAATCTATGACCAGCCAGAAGGTCATTTCCAGGGAAACCGGCGTTGAGGATGCCAACTACAAATGGGGTTTCGAGTTCGACTACGAGTCAGACGTTGCCCCCAAGGGCCTGAACGAGGGTATCGTGCGCCTCATCTCCGCGAAGAAAAACGAGCCTGAGTGGATGCTCGAATGGAGGCTCAAGGCCTACAAACACTGGATGAAGCAATCTAAGGAAGAGCCGACGTGGGCCAATATCAAGCACGAGCCGATTGACTTCCAGGACATCATCTACTACGCGGCCCCAAAGTCGCAGGGTGATGGCCCCAAGAGTCTTGATGACGTAGACCCGGAGATGCTTGAGGCGTTCAGCAAGCTTGGGATTCCTCTTGAAGAGCAAAAGAAGCTCACAGGCGTCGCCATCGACGCGGTGCTCGACAGTGTATCCGTCGCCACCACGTACAAAGACATGCTGGAAAAGGCGGGGGTAATCTTTTGCTCGATGAGCGAAGCCGTCCAGAAGCACCCGGAACTTGTGAAGAAATACCTCGGCTCTGTCGTGCCCTACAGCGACAACTTTTACGCCACGCTGAATTCGGCAGTCTTTAGTGACGGCTCCTTCTGCTACGTTCCGCCGGGCGTGCGCTGTCCTGTCGAGTTGATGACGTACTTCCGCATCAACGAAATCGATACAGGCCAGTTCGAGCGAACGCTGATTATCGCCGATAAGGGCAGCTACGTGAGCTACCTTGAAGGCTGCACCGCGCCAATCAGGAAAAGCCATCAGTTGCATGCTGCCGTCGTGGAGCTTGTCGTGCTCGACGACGCCGAAATCAAGTATTCGACGCTCCAGAACTGGTATCCGGGCGACAAGGACGGCAACGGTGGCGTCTACAACTTCGTGACGAAGCGCGCGCACGCCATCGGCAAGAACTCCAAGATTTCCTGGACCCAGGTCGAGACCGGCTCGGCTATTACCTGGAAGTACCCCAGCGTATTCTTGCAGGGCGACGGCTCCGTTGGCGAGTTCTACTCCGTCGCGCTCACGAACAACTACCAGCAGGCCGACACGGGCACCAAGATGATTCACATCGGCAAGAACACAAGAAGCACCATCGTGGCGAAGGGCATTTCCGCAGGTCACGGCCAGAGCACCTATCGCGGCATGGTAAAAATCATGCCGACGGCGAAGAACGCCCTGAACTTTACCCAGTGCGACTCTCTACTCATCGGCGACAAGTGCGGCGCTCACACCGTGCCCTACATCGAGGTGCGCAACCCAACCGCCAAGATGGGGCACGAGGCCACGACGTCCAAGGTGAACGACGACCAGCTATTTTACTTGCAGCAACGCGGCATCTCACTCGACGACGCTAACTACATGATAATCAACGGCTTCTGCAGAGGCATCTTCAAGGAGCTGCCTTTCGAGTTTGCGGCAGAGGCGTCACAGTTGCTCAGGGTAAACCTTGAGGGGACAGTAGGCTAAACGATGACGACAGAGAACAGCAACAGCCCGTTGCTTGAGGTAAGAGACCTTCACGCAGCGGTCGCTGAAACCGAGATACTAAAAGGCATAGACCTGACCGTCAACGTCGGCGAGGTGCACGCCATTATGGGGCCGAACGGCTCAGGAAAGAGCACGCTGGCAAGCGTTCTGGCAGGTCGGCCCGAATACAAGGTCACACAAGGCGGGGTCATCTACCAGGGTCAAAACCTCCTTGCGATGCTTCCAGAGGTTCGCGCTAGAGAAGGCATATTCCTCGCGTTCCAGTATCCGGTAGAGCTTGCGGGAGTACGCTCATGGCAGTTCTTGAAGGCGTCGGTGGATGCCATACGCCAGCATAAGGGCCTTAAGGAATTCAGCATCAGGGAGTTCGACAGGCATCTGGAAACTCAGATGCAGCTAATGGAAATGCCATCTGACCTCGTGAAGCGTTCGGTCAACGAGGGCTTCTCCGGCGGAGAGAAGAAGCGCAACGAGATTCTTCAAATGGCCCTTCTCGAACCAAAGCTGGCCCTTCTGGACGAGACGGATTCCGGCCTGGACATTGACGCGCTTAGAATAGTAGCGAACGGCGTCAACCAGATGCGGGACGAATCGAATGCAATAGTGCTGGTGACCCACTACCAGCGGATACTCAACTACATCACTCCCGACTACGTTCACGTACTCGTCGATGGCCGCCTCGTCATGTCTGGCGGCAAGGAGCTTGCCCTTGAGCTTGAAGATAAGGGCTACGACTGGGTAAAGGAGTCGGCAGACAACAAAGATCAGGTTACTGCGTAGGACGGTGCGCCCAAAATTATGACTCAGACGCTAACTGAATACGAAAAGTACACCTCCGACTATCGTATTCTTCAAAAGAGACAAGATACCAATGGCCCAGCATGGCTTCATGACATTCGCGAACGGGGGATGAACAGCTTCTCCGGGCTAGGCTTGCCTACGGCTCGCAGAGGCAACGAGAAATGGAAGTACACCAATGTCGGCCCGATAGCGAGCGCCACATTCAGCTATCCCATTGACACGAGTATCGACGAAGCGACCTTAGCCGAGATACGGCGAATCGCGCCCATATTCGCTGGCTCAACCAGCCTCGTCTTCGTGAACGGCAGCCTTTCCGAGTCGCTATCAACGTTGCCTGACGTAGCAAATGGCGTCCGGGCGATGAGCCTCGCAGAAGCCGTCATGTCGGGCGACGACGTAATCGAGCGTCATCTTGCTAAGCAGGCCTCTGTCGAAGACGACGGTTTTATCGCGCTGAATACCGCCTTCCTCCACGACGGTGCGTTCGTTCACATTCCCGAAGGTGAGTCCCTGGAATCGCCGCTGCATCTCATCTTCGTCTCGACCGAGAGAGAAAAGTCCACTGTGTCTCACCCGCGAGTGCTGGTCATCGCCGGGCCGAATAGCAAGGCGACCATCATGGAGAGCTATGTTGGCGTCTCGCAGAATCGCTACTTCACGAACGCGGTCACAGAAATCGTGCTCGAAGAAGGGGCCGAGGTAGACCACCATAGGCTGCTCATGGAGAGCGAAGAGGCATATCATGTTGGAGTCGCGCGAGTCTACCAGAGCGACAACAGTGTGTTCTCATCGAAGACGTTCGAGAAAGGCCCTGCTATAGGACGCTACGATCTATCTGTTCTGCTCGATGGCCCTGGGAGTTATTGCGATCTGAACGGACTGTACATGACATCGGGCCGACAGCACATGGACAACTACATAAACATAGACCACGCCAAGCCATATGGAACCAGCCGCCTGTACTACAAGGGCATTCTGGACGGTAGGTCCAGGGCAGTATTTGGCGGAACCGTCTGGGTGCGCGAGGGCGCTATAAAGACCGATTCGCTGCAGACCGACAAGAATCTGGTTCTGTCGCCGAACGCCGAGGTAGACAGCAAGCCCGCGCTTTATATTTACGCGGACGACGTGAAGTGCGGACACGGCGCGACGGCGGGCAACATCAGCGAGGATACCGTGTTCTACATGCGAAGCCGGGGCATCGACCTAGAGACCGCCAGCCGCTTGTTAATTTACGGTTTCGCCAGCGAGATAATCGATACAGTCCAGTTGGGCGAGTTTCGCGAGTACCTGGAAAAATTGTTTCTAGACTCTTTGCCGACCTACAAGTTCGAGTTTTGATGCGTGCTTTGACGTACGCAGACTAAAGGATTAGCCGATTAATGTATGACCTTCGGGAGCTATATCAGGAAATCGTCATGGACCACAACATGAGGCCTCGCAACTTTCACAAGCTGGAAGAGGCCAACCGGACGGCGGACGGTTTCAACCCTTTGTGTGGCGACCAGATTGATCTGTATCTGATCGTAGAGGACGACGTTATCACCGACGTTGGTTTCGAGGGGGCAGGCTGCGCAATCTCGAAGGCGTCCGCGTCCATGATGACCGAGAGCGTCAAAGGTAAAAGCGTTGCCGAGGCTGAAACGACTTTCGACGCGTTCAGGCATATGATTACGCGGCAGCCGGGCGAGGACTTCGACGCCGACATGCTCGGCGACCTCGAAATTCTCTCTGGCGTGTCAGAATATCCCGCGCGCATCAAGTGCGCAACGTTGTCATGGCATACGCTTAAATCAGCGTTGAACGGGCAAGGGGAACAAGTCAAAACCGAGTAGGCGAGAGTCGAGAGATAGGCCTTGATGGGAGGCAAATGAGATGCACATCCCGATTAAAGTTGATTATGGAGTAAGGGCGCTTGTGGACCTCGCACAATATGCTGAGGATCGGCCGGTACGTGCCTCAGAGATTGCGAGCCGGACGGCCATTCCTGAGCCGTACCTCGCCCAGGTGCTTCACGCTCTGAGCAAGTACCAGATCATCAAGAGTCAGCGCGGCCCACAGGGAGGGCATTCCCTTGCGATGGAGCCTTCTGCCATCCGACTGAGCATCGTCATGGCGTGCCTTGGAGGAACCGAGACGCCTGTTGCGTGCCTTGGTGACACGAAAATGTGCATCCACGTTCCGGCCTGCGCCCAGAGGGAAGTTTGGCAGAGCGTGGCCGAAGCAGTAAACAAGATACTCAGCTCCACGAGCATTGCCGATCTGGTTGAACGCACTCGTGAGATAAAGCGAGGCCATCAGGAAATGCTCGTCCAGACGTTCTAATTTCACGGCCTATTTCCAGGCCGCACCCGAAAAAGCGTCAATAAATTTACAAGAGGTGGATAAACGATGGCGTTTGTCAAAGTTGGTACGATGAGCGATGTCCCGCCAGGGACTTCCAAGGTCTTCGAGATAGGTGACAGGGCGGTTGCAGTATGCAACGTCAACGGCGAACTGTATGCCGTCGACGACGTTTGCACCCATGACGAAGGTTCGTTAGATCAGGGCGACCTGGATGGCTACGAAATCGAGTGCCCAAGGCATGGCGCACGGTTCGACGTGAGGACAGGCGAGGTACAGGCGCTTCCCGCCGTCGTCGCTATCGACACATTCAAGGTACGCGTCGAGGGCGACGACATCGAAATCGAAGTATAGATCCCATGTAGGGGGATCCTTCCGCGGAAGGATTGAACACCCCTACTACATTAGCTATCTACGTTTTGACACTGTGCCGATGAAACTATCTACTCATTGGCGTGAGGCTATTTGTTCCACTTAGAGGGGGGAATAATGCTCGACGTGAAAAAAATCCGTGAGGATTTTCCTATTCTTTCCAGGAGTGTTTATGGCAAACCTCTGGTTTACCTCGACAACGCCGCCACATCGCAGAAGCCTCGCGCCGTAATTCAAGCGCTGGTAGACTATTACGAAGGATACAACGCTAACGTGCACAGAGGCGTCCACGCTCTCAGCATGGAGGCCACTGATAGATACGAGGAGGCGCGGCAGAAGGTCGCCCGGTTTATCAACGCCGAGACTTCCGAATCCATCGTCTGGACTCGCAATACCACCGAGGGCATCAACCTCGTAGCCAACACCTGGGCGATGGACAACATCAACGCTGGAGACGAGATTGTTGTCTCGCAAATGGAGCACCACAGCAACCTGGTTCCCTGGCAAAAGGTCGCTAAGGACAAAGGCGCCGTGCTTCGATTCTTGCCCCTGGCAAAAGATGGCAGCCTCAATCTGGAAGACGTGGATTCGATAATCAATCAACGCACGAAACTCCTGGCCCTCGTTCATATGTCCAACTCCATTGGCACGATAAATCCGGTAAAGGAGCTGACGGCCAAGGCGAAAGCGGTGGGAGCCGCCGTGCTGGTAGACGGCGCGCAGAGCGTCCCGCACATGCCTGTTGACGTGCAAGACCTTGACTGCGACTTCCTGGCCTTTTCAGGGCACAAAATGCTTGGGCCAACCGGCATCGGAGCGCTGTACGTTAAACGGGATATCCTGGAGCAAATGGAGCCTTTCCTTCGCGGCGGCGAGATGGTGCTGGAAGTGACATATGAAAAGGCCACTTGGAACGACCTGCCTATGCGCTTCGAGGCAGGCACGCCCAACATCGCCGACGCCATAGCTCTGGGAGCCGCCATAGACTACCTGAACGAACTGGGCATGGATAACGTCCGCGAGCACGAAATCCAGGTGACGCGGTACGCACTGGACGCCTTCAAAGAGCTTGAGGAACTGGATGTGTTCGGGCCAACAGACCCCGATTTCAGAGGCGGCATCATCCCTTTCCATCACCCGGACGTGCATCCTCACGACCTGGGAACAGTTCTCGACCGCCAGGGTATTGCCATACGCACGGGCCACCACTGCACCATGCCTCTCATGCGCACGATGGGCGTTGTCGCCACCGCCAGAGCCAGTTTTTACGTGTATAATACCGAGGAAGAGGTTGACCTTCTTGTGGACGGACTCAAGGAGGCCCTGAGGTATTTCGCGCATGGCGCTAAATGAGCTTGATGACCTGTACCGTGAGGCGATACTAGACCACTCCCGCAACCCTCGGAACAGCGACGAGGTGAAGGACGCCGACATAACTGGGAACGCTGTCAATCCCTTCTGCGGAGACGAAATCCATCTCCAGATTCGCCTGAGCGACGAGGGCCATGTCGAACACATAGGTCTTCAGGGAGAGGGATGCTCGATCAATCAGGCCACTGGCTCGATGATTACCAAGGCCATCAAAGGCAAGACCCTGGAGGAAATCGAAGCGGTGTCCACCCTGTTCAAGAGCATGATACGCGGTCACTCGCCTACCGAGGAAGAGATCAAAGAGCTAGGCGAGCTTGAATCGCTGTCGAGCGTCCGGCAGTTTCCCGTCCGAATCAAATGCGCATTACTCGCCTGGTCTGCCCTCGAAGATGGCATCGACGAGTACCGCAAATAACGCAAGTAGCAGGCTTGGGGAGAGCAGGTTATTGGGTAGGTATCTGAGATTCTTGTATACGAACGCTTGACCTCACCCCCTTCCCCTCTCCGTGAACGGAGAGGGGTGCCTAATAACCAAGCCTCTCTTAGATTTCGCGGGGTGAGGTCTGGCGTGAGGCCGAACACACCTTGACTAATTGTGAAGCTACTTACTCGCTTAGCCACACCCTCGCCCAGTGCGCATACTCAAACGCCGCAAAATTCGGGTAAAAGTTCTGGACTCTAGGCCACCACGTCCAGATGGAAACGCTCGCGGCTGGCATGAAGCGGTAGGCATTCTCAAAGGCCCGTAGCTGAATCTCCTGAACAAGCCTCTTTCTCGTCGCAGCGTCGAACTCCTGAGCCTGAGCCTCTATCAGGGCATCGAGGATTTCGTCCTGGTGCTCAGTCGTGTTCCAAAGCCCCTGGCTATGCAGCACCGTCAGCAGGTAGCCGTTTGGCGTCGTCATCGGCGCGATGGGGCCGACGAACATCTGGTAGTCGCCCCCCAACCAGACCTCCTCGGCGAACGCCCTACGATTCACGACTTCAATTGTCGGCTCAAATCCGACGGCTTTCATCTCCTCGGCTATGCGTTGGGCGTGAGCCTGGTATCTATTGCCAAAATCACCTACCTTGATCGATACTCGCAGAGGCGCATTCGCACCAGCTTGCTGAAGCAATTCGCGGGCAGTGTCAGCGTCGCCGAAGTAGGCTCGAAGCTGTGTCTCATCCAAAAGCCAGTCGGCCCGCGCAGGGGGAAAGCCAAGGCCCACAAATGCCGCGTCCTGCCACACATCCTGAATTGCCCTCCAGGGGTCCATAGACTGAAAGGCCGCCCTCCGCACGCGCACGTCGTTGAATGGCGGCGTTATGGTCTTCAGTGCCACTTCAAGGCCCGTGCCCGCGTCTCTGCTCATCAAAAATGGGGCGTCCGGCCTGCTCCGGCGAAAGTCCTCCCACTCCTGTGGCTCCATCTGTTGAACATCAATGGCCCTCACCCTGAATGCGGCGTTGCGCGTCTGAGAATCTGTGATTATCTTTATGTTGATGCCATCGACAAGCGGCAGACCATCTTCAAAATGCTCAGGATTGCTCTCGAAAATATGAGCCGTGTTTGATTGCGTCGTCTTCAGAGTCCAGGGGCCTGTGCCAATGGTCGGGCCGTTTTTCAGGTCGCCGTTGAGTTCGACGGCCTCTCTTGCGACTATTTTCGAGTGTCCGTCTGCCAGTGAGACCATGAAATCGGCGTCGGGAAACGCGAGGGAAATACGCAAAGTGTCAGGACTGGGAGTCTCCATAAAATCCACGGCAGCGAGTAGTAAGGCGTTGGGCCATCCCGATTGTCGCTGTCGGTTGTAGCTGTAAACGATGTCTTCTGAGGTGAGCACGCGGCCGTCTAGGGGCAAAACATCCTGCCAGCGCACGTCATCGCGAATCCGAAATACCAGAGTTGTGTCGCCTTCCATCTGCCACGACTCGCATAGCTCGCACTCCACAGCAAGGCTCGGTAGCTCAACGTCGGGGCCGGACTTGAAGCGAAGCAGGCGACTGTAAGCTATTCCTGGCCCCCAGGTCGAAAGCGCGGGAGAGATCTCCTGATGAACGTCCTGATGCGCTATGTTCTGTCGGCTAACGAGATTGGGCGTGCCAAGGTAACGAACGTCGCCTATGGGCGACGCGGTTGCGCTAACAGGAGCAGGTGTTGAGGCAAGGGGCGAAACAGTGGCCAGGGGTGCAATCGTAGGCACAGGTGACGGCGCGATTGTTGGCACCGACGTTGGGGCGGAGGTCGGCATCGCTGTTGGTGTGTTGCTTGGAGCAGTTCTCGCGGTTGGCAATGGCGTAGACGTGGCATCCGTCGAGCCTGAGCATGCGAACGCTATCAGCGAGACTGCCAGCAAAAGACATGAGCTTAACAAACGATTGCGCAAGGGAATCAATCTCTATCAGGAGCCAGAAGCATCATCGGCACCTGCGCCTTCGGCAGCAGGTCTGCGGAGTTTTCGTATAGAACCTATTGCTTCGCGTGGGAGAAAGATCGCGGCGATTATCGTCGGCGGCAGAAAGAAAACTGCATGAGTTATCACGGCGAACCCGAAACCAGCCTCCCTCTCCATACCAAAGAATCCCAGCATGTAGACTACCGCGAACTCATACGTGCCGATTGCGCTGGGCGCTGCGGGAACGGCAGTGGCAAAAAAGATTGTGCCCATGATGACCAGGATAGCCGTTATAGGCGAGATGGGGATGTTTATTGCCATTGCAATCGTCCAGGCGGTAATACCCACAAGCATCCAATAGGCAATGCTCAACATCAGTGACGCGGCGAGTCTGGCACGCCGCTGCTCCAGGTCTTTGACCGCACTGGTGAAGGCAGCGAGAAACGAAATTCGCCGAACGAAGGAGACGGCTTCGCTGCCCCAGGCCACCAGTCTAACGAGAACCAGTATCACGACCGTGAACCCAACAGCGCCCCAGACATACATGGTGAAATTCTTCATTTCCGGGACGAGGAAGAACGCTCCTGCAAGTATCGCTGTGCTGGCAACAACGTCCAATACCCGCTCCATCCCAAGCGTTGCGACTGCGGTTGAACCCTTCACGCCGTCTCGCAAGGTGAGCACCGCAAGTTGGGTAGGCTCGCCCCCGATTCGCACCGGAAGCACGTTGTTGAGCCCGATGCCTTCGTTCTGGACTATGAAAAGACGAAGCGTTGATATGCTCTCGTTGAAGAACAGGATTTGCCAGCGAAACGCCCTCAAATAGCTGGCAAACATGAAGACGATAACAGCGAGAATCAAGAGAGAGGGCGAAGTCCCCTCAAACGTGTCAAACACAGTGCCCCAATCAAGGCGACGAGTGGCAAGCCATCCCAACCCTATGCTGGCAGCCAATCCGAGCACCATCAGGCCAACGCCAATAAACTTATTCTTCATCTTCAGGCTACCAATGCTCCGACACCAATTTTGGCCGAGTAAATCGCACCTGCCACACTGTAGTATAATTTAGCGCAGTCCCCGAATGCCATATAGCTGAGCCGCAAGAAGAGGTGCGAATATGCTTATCGACTGCCATGTCCATCTGGATTCCTATTCAGATAGCGAAGTCTCGGAAATTCTCGATAGGGGTAAGGACGTAGGCGTGGGCTTCGTCATCTCCGCGGGAACGACGCTTAAGTCTTCTGAGCGCTCGATTGAGCTATCTTCCATATTCGCCGACTTCTTTTCTGGCGTCGGCATACATCCAATGAACGCCAAGGGGCCTGTGGACGCCGAGACCTACGAGCACCTGCGACGCCTTGCCACTTCGAACGAAAAGGTCGTGGTTATCAGCGAGATAGGTCTGGACTTCATGGAAGGCACGCCAGACCGCGAAATCCAGTATCAGGTATTTCGAGAGCAGATTCGGCTGGCCCGCGAGTTGAAGCTGCCAGTCGTGTTTCACAGCCGAGAAGCGCACGACGAGGTGTTTCGCGTTCTGAGAGAGGAAAAAGCCTACGAGGTCGGCGGCGTCATGCACTACTTTCAGGACTATGAAGACACCGCGCGAAAGGCCATCGAGCTTGGGTTCTATATCTCGATGGCAAGGCCGTTATTGAGACTGCCCCACCTGCAAGAGGTCGCCGCGAAGCTGCCGCTGGCAAACATCGTGCTCGAAACCGACTCCGCGCCTCAGCCATTCAAGGCCAAGCGAGAGAACTGGACCGAACCACGCCACCTGCGCGTCATCGCCGAAAAGCTTGCGGAGTTGCAAAATAGGCAGGTTGAGGAGGTCGAAGCAATCACTTCTGCGAATATGAAGAGCCTGCTCGGAGACGGTTGGAAGACAGTCGGGAAACATATTGAGCGCGCATAGTCTTTGCTATGCGGATGGAGGCTGTAGAATAAACGCTCGCAAAATCAGCTGTCCAAATATCCATCCTATTGTCGTTGGAATGATCGCTCTCACCCAACCCTGGCCCTGTATCTCACGTACGGCAACTGTGGCTGCCACCAGCATCCAGAAAATAGATAAAGTAACTATGGCATCTCCGATTGCCGAGTCATTGAAGAAGGCGAAAAACGCCATGAAGATGCCGGGGCTATGAGCTATGCCAATTCCCCGGAGCAGCAACCGATTGCTCGCGGAGCCACCCAACAGCCTGGTTCCTATCACGTAGGCCACAAACGTCCACAGCACCCAACCCACTAAGACAGTGCTTGCCGGAATCAGCATCGCCATAAGCTGAGAATCTCCGAACGACTCCAGCAAATTACCTCTGATTCCCAGGCCAAAGGCAATGGAAACCGCCAGCACGACAACCAGCGCGCGAAGCATATGTTCAGGCGTTTCTCTTATTTCCTTGTAAACGCTGCCATCCAACACGGCAGCCCTGACCGCCACAAGTAACATTCCAGATTAGCTCCCTGAGTGATGATTCCAGGCCGATTGTACCCAACAGACTGGGCATGTCAAGTCAGCAGAGACTTCAGAGCCACCTACACTGTCGATAATACTGCTGTGGAGGTTGTTATGTAGCCCCCTGTATAATAGAACAAGGAACAATTTTCACGTTAGCATGACCATTTGTTTATGATTGGCGTCAATTTTCATCAGCTCTACATTTTCCACACTGTCGCCAGGATGGGCAGTTTCTCAAAAGGGGCTGAGGTGTTGTCTATAAGCCAGCCGCGGTCTCCATTCAGATTCGGGAGTTGGAAAAAAGTATGGACTGCACGCTTTTGCTTCGGATGAGGCGCGGCTTGCAGCTAACGGACATCGGACGCGCTGTGTTCAGCTATACTCAACGCATATTCTCCCTTGCGGAGAAAAGGCCGCTGCCAGAGTTTTAGAACCTCGACCTACAGTGCTACTCTGGATATAATACTTTTGAAAACTATGCAATCTATGCATTCACGCTATTATCGTTGCTCATCCTTCCTAAGGAAGAACCACGCTGGAGGTCACGCACGATGCTTTTGCCACCTGTATCCGAACTTGCGCTAAAAGAGTGGGCTGTAGCAGTCAAGGCTCTGGCCCAGGGCAAGCAAATACTTATCCTCCGCAAGGGCGGGATTCACAAGGATGACAAGGAATTTCGAGTCGTTCACCCTGAATTCCTCCTTTACCCTACGTACGAACATCAGAAGGCGGAACTGCTCAAAGAGGAATCCCACCAGGAACTGGCGCTTACCCTTGAAGAGGACGACACGCCAGGCATTGTCACAATGGGTACCTGGTGTCAGGTTACGGACAAGTTCGAGATTGGCGACCAGGAAACGCTAAACAGCATCTCGCCATATCACATATGGACCGACGACTATGCAAACAAGCGGCTCCACTGGAGGCCCAAACAGCCGCTGACTATTGCGTTGCTGCGAGTCTATGAACTTCAGCAACCTCAGGCTATGCCCATACTCGACGAGTACAGCGGCTGCAAGTCGTGGGTCGATCTCGGTCAGGATGTTCCATTAGGTTACATGAAGCCAGTGTTATCTGACGAAGCGTACGAGGAACAGGCGAACGTCTTCCGGCAGGCCATTGGCTCCGCCCAGTCGCCCGCCTAACCAGATTACTCGATAAAATTGGGGGGAAGGTCAATTGAAGTACAGAAAACTTGGACTCACCGAGCTTGAAGTCTCCGAAGTTGGATTTGGAGTGTGGACGGTCAGCACCAACTGGTGGGGAAAGATTGAAGAAGCCGAGGGAATTAACCTGATGGTCAAGGCCTATGACCTGGGAGTGAATTTCTTCGACACAGGCGACACTTACGGCGAGGGCTACGGCGAGGAGATTCTGGCCAAGGCTCTAAAAGGTCAGCGTCACGATATTATTATCGGCACCAAGTTCGGCTACGACTTCTATTCCAATATCCCCAGGGAGGGACATCAGGAGCGTCCACAGAAGTTTACACCGGAGTTCATTCGCTACGCCTGTGAGCAGAGCCTTAGACGGCTCAACACCGACTACATTGACCTCTACCAGCTCCACAATCCTCGCATGGACGCCATCGAAAAGGACGAGGTCTTCGACACCCTGGACGAGCTTATCAAAGAGGGCAAGATCAGGCACTACGGTTTCGCCATCGGGCCGGATATTGGCTGGTTCGAGGAGGGCGCGGCGGCAATGAAGGAGCGCAAGGCCGCCGTAATGCAGATCATCTACAGCATCCTTGAGCAAGACCCCGCCAGAGACTTCTTCCCCATAGCTCAAGAGCAAAACACAGGTCTTGTCAGCAGGGTTCCTCATGCCTCAGGAATGTTGGACGGAACCTATAACAAAGACACGGTTTTCGACCCCAGCGACCATCGCAGTCACCGAAGGCAAGAGTGGCTTGACAGAAGCCTAAAGAAGATTGCGCAGCTAGATTTTTTGAAGGAAGGCCTTGACGCGACTATCGGTCAGATAGCGATCAAGTTCGTCCTTTCAGGGACAAATGTGGCGGCGGTACTGCCGAACATCACCAACATGCCACAGTTGGAGGAGTTCACTGCGACATCGGAAACCGGCGATATTCCGCAGGATTTCCTTGAGCGCCTTTCAGAGCTTTACGACGAGAATTTCTACGTTGAGCCAGCAGAGGAGCCTTCAGTCGCGGACTAGTCCTGCGTTTCCTCTTCCGGCTGAGGCTGAACGACACCATCCGCCGCAGTGTGGTGGCGGTTTGGACGCCTATCTGACCTGTGCCTGTTGCCCTTTCGGATTTTGGGACTGAGCCGCTTCATTTCACTTTCGATCAGACGAAAGTCCCGTTGAGGCAGTAGGTGAAGGTTTTCATGGAAGGCTAGAGGCCAATCCTCCGGCAGCCATCTTTTGACATATTCTAGCCTTGGCGCCAGTATCAGAGCGTCGATGTAGTCCTTCTCATCTAGGATAATGTCAGGGGAGAGCTTCACTCGATAGCGATACTGTTCTCCAAAACGGTTGGGTTTCCATATGGGCTTATTGTCCTCGAAATAGCGCGAAGCAATGGTAGCAATAGCAGTCCACTTGCGCATTTCCTTCACGTAGAACAGCACTCGGTCATCGGGCTGCATCCGCTCCGCGCGGCGGCGATATTTCTCTCCAAAGCCATATAGAGTAAATCCGACGTCCCTGGTAATTTCAAAGTTCTCAGGCGACTCGGCGACCATCCAGAAGTTCTTTCCCATTCGTGTGACTCCCCGTCCGCCGTTTCACTATTAGCTTATTTTAGCACTTCTGGCCCATTGTGGCTTCGCTATCTCAGGCAATACGCAGCAAACGTTTGATCCCAAGCTATTATGCGTTCTAAGACAACTCTTTTATGATGTTATACATGTGCAGAAAGAATTTGAATGCCTCTCTAGCATATACTGGCGGACTCACCGATCTGGTGGGGTCTACGTGCTGAAACAGAGAGAACTCGGTGTAGTAAGTGTTTCGATTCTCACCCAGAGCTTCCGCAAGTCGTCGCGATTCTTCGGCAGGCACGAGGGCATCCTCACGATCGTGCATGATTAACACGCGCGCTTTCAGATCGTCGATATTCGTTCGAGGAGAGACAAGCCTCATGGCCTCCAGCGCTTCGGCAGACAGCTGCTTGATCAGGCCATCCACTTCCTCGAAAGAAGGGCCATCGAGGAGCCGGTAGACTGCTCGCCCCTCGGTTGACAGCCCTTCGATGTCGATATCGGCTTCACTGTTGTCATCAACAAACCGTTCGATCAAAGCCAACCTCTCGTTAGGATCGGACACGGCCTCGATCAGGTGCGTAGTGACGACCTCGACACTCAAACGGTCAGGATTCCAGGACTCCGTGCGGCCTTCATGGAAACGACTTCTGGTGACCACCGATTTGATCAGGTCTTGCACATCGTAGTAGCCGCCAAAGAAGTTCACGAACTTTACGTGGTCGCGTATACGAGCGTCCTGGGCGGCGACAGTGGACAGTGACGCTCCGACGCAGAAACCACCCATTCCTACTCTTTCCGGGTCAACGACATCGAGTGTCCGAAGATGCTGAAAAGCTCGCACAAGGTTATCGACTTCCTCCAGGGCAATGCGTTTTTGAGTCATGGTATCGGACCAGGGAAGCATCACCACGATACCGGCTCGCGCAAGTGCGTTCGCAAGGTCGACGACACGCGGGTCGTCTCTCCCTGTTGGATTCACTCCCAGGAAGAGAAGGAGGCCGCTGTGCGTCCCACCACTGGCTGGCACGTAGAGGTCAGCGACACCTGTGCCAGAAGCAAGCAGGTACGTCACCTCTTGCCGCGTAGGTTCGCCCGTCACCCACTCTTGCGGCTTTATTGGAATGCCCGGCAGAAGTTGGGGAAGCAACAGTGCTGTCCGCACCCCGGCACGCCCTTGCGGGGTAGCGACTACAAGAATCACAAAACCCAATAAAAGCAGCCCAACGACGATGAGTGCTCGACGCATTATTCTTAACATAACGTTCCAGGATTCCCCCTCGTTTGCTTGGGGCAAGACGCTCGACTGGCTAGACTACACTTACCACGTGAATCGTTCGACGCAGTATTCTTTGACATGATTCGGATTCCGATGGTATTCTGAAGTCAGATAATATCGCAAATTGCGTCAAAGTGGTATCTTTCAGAATCTTTTGGCTAAACAGCGGGCTACTACCTCTCATTCTCAACGCAGGATGGTGGAGTTGATAGCATTTTGGGCTGCACATGGTATTCCTCGGCTCATGAGCGTTTGTGAGGAGGTGGTGGCATGGTCGCGGATGTGATAGTCGCCCGGCTCGTCGGTGGCGCTCTCCTCGCTACAGGCGGTTGGAAGCTGGGAGAGTATATCAGCGACACCTGGGGGCCTGAGCTTTATGTGCCGTGGGTGTTTGGCCTGACTATTAGTGGCGCACTGTTGGGGCTGCTTGCCACTCCATACATCACTGTGCGCTTCGTTCGCCTTCTTGCAGGTCAGGTAGAAGGCATACCGACATCGCGTTTGCTGTCGGGAATCCTTGGCCTGGTTCTGGGACTGTTGGTTGCGTTACTCTTCCTAATTCCACTGTCTCGAATACCTGGATGGCTTGGCACGGGGCTCCCTATCGCCCTCAGCGCGTTCCTGGCCTACCTGGGCGGTTTTCTGATGTTGTCGCCCAGACGAGACGTCTTCCAAAATTTCCTTCCAGACGATTCCTACAGCATAGACCTCAATGGTCATTCCACCGTCGATCAACATATATTGCTGGACACCAGCGCGATTATAGACGGACGAATCGCTGAGATAGGCCATACCGGATTCTTGCGCGGAACCTTGATAATTCCTAGCTTTGTCCTGGATGAACTACGTCACATAGCCGATTCAAGCGACTCACTTCGCCGAAATCGTGGAAGGCGTGGTCTGGAAATGCTCAACAAGCTCCGCAAGGAGGATGAAGTCCTCATAGAAGTAATGGACATCGACTATAAGGACAGCAACGAAGTCGACGGCAAACTTGTTGGACTTGCCAAAGAACTCCATGCCGCCATCATCACCACAGACTTCAACCTCAACAGAGTAGCGCAAATTCAGGGTGTTCACGTCCTCAACATCAACGAGCTTGCCAACTCCCTGAAGCCCGCAATGATACCGGGGGAGGGAATGACCGTCAAGGTTGTCCAGGACGGCAAAGAGCCAGGCCAGGGCGTCGGCTATCTGGATGACGGAACCATGATCGTAGTCGAGGGCGGCAACAGTTACATCAACCAAGAAATCGATGTGATGGTCACACGCGTTCTTCAGACGGTGACGGGGAGTATCATCTTCGCACAGCCCAGGCGGGGCTGACATATGTGCGTCGCCATAGAAGCCAACGGCAGCGCCTCTCACTCAAATGTGGGAGCTATTGTTGTAGCCGCCGGCGAAAGCAAACGAATGGGCGACGTGGACAAAATCTTCGTTTCGCTCATGGGACAGCCCCTCATCGCATACTCACTGAAGACGCTGAACGCTTCACCCCAGATATCGGCAATAGTTCTCGTCATGTCTTCTCTCAATGTCGAACGAGGAAGACAGCTCGTCGAAACAAATGGCTGGCACAAAATCATAGACGTGTGTCCGGGGGGCAATCTGAGGCAGGACTCCGTGAGAAACGGGCTGGAAAGGCTCGTTGATGCCGAGTGGATTATTGTCCACGACGGCGCGCGCCCATTCATCGACGAAAACATGATCGCCAGAGGGCTAACGGAAGCCGCCTATACCGGGGCAGCTATCGCAGCAGTGCCAGTCAAGGACACGATCAAGTCTGCCGACGCCGAAATGTTCGTCACCCGCACCGTCGAGCGAAATACGCTGTGGAGCGCGCAGACGCCTCAAGTGTTTCGACGTCAATTGCTCGCCGAAGCCCACGAGCAAGTCGCGGATAACGTCACGGACGATGCCTCGATGGTAGAGCGAATCGGCGGGAAAGTCCGCTTGTTCATGGGTTCATATAGCAACATCAAAGTTACCACGCCTGAAGACCTGCCCATGGCCGAGGCGATTCTGAACGCCCGCGCACAGGGAGCGACTACAACTAAGCCATGACGATACGCTCAGGCATTGGCATAGACGTGCATCCAATCGTGGAGGAGCGGGCGCTTATCCTTGGAGGCGTTACCATACCATTCGACAAGGGCCTTGCCGGACACAGCGACGGCGATGTTCTTATCCACGCGGTGATAGACGCCATGCTAGGCGGTGCAGGACTGGGCGATATTGGCACGCACTTTCCTTCCAGCGACCCTCAGTACAAAGGCATCGCCAGCACCGAGCTCCTGAGCGCAACGGCAGACCTGTTGGCGGGCCACTGCTGGCGCACCACCTATGTTGATGCTACAATACTCGCCGAACGTCCGGTGCTGAAATCCTTCATGGATGAGATAAAGCAAAACCTTGCGGCATCGCTCGGCCTGGAACCCGATTCGATTAACATCAAAGCCACAACGACCGACGGCCTTGGCTTCGTAGGGCGAGGAGACGGCATAGCTAGCTTGGCAGTCGCAACCGTTGAAAAGGTAGAATGAAACTTTACAATACGCTAACAGGAAAAAGGGAAGACTTCTCGACCCCAGACGGCAAAGTCAGAATGTACGTCTGCGGCATCACACCATATTCCGCATCCCACATAGGCCACGCAATGTCCTCTGTGTCGTTTGACATTGTTCGGCGGTACCTCGAATTCAAAGGCTACGAAGTTATCCACATTCAGAACTTCACCGACATCGACGACAAGATGATCAAAACAGCCGCCGACCAGGGCATTTCAATTGGCGAGCTTGCCGAAAGCAACATACAGGCATATCTTGACGAGATGGATACGCTAAACGTTTTGCGCGCCAGCAACTACCCCAGAGCGACCCAGGAGATTCCCAAGATACTCGAAATCATCGAATCCCTGGTTGGAAAGGGTTTCGCCTACCCTATGGACGGTGACGTTTACTTCCGCGTGAAGGCGGACGAAGACTATGGAAAGCTCAGCCACCGCAGCCTGGATAGCCTGATGGCAGGCGCGCGAGTGGAAATTGACGAGAGCAAAGAGGACGCAATGGATTTCGTTCTCTGGAAGGGCCAGAAGCCGGGCGAGCCTGCGTGGGATAGCCCCTGGGGGCCGGGCAGACCGGGATGGCACATCGAATGCAGCGCCATGTCCCTCGTCTATCTGGGCGAGACCGTTGACATTCACGGCGGCGGACAAGACCTGGTCTTCCCTCATCACGAAAACGAGATTGCTCAATCTGAGTCCTTTACGGACAGAGACCCGTTCGCAAGGTTTTGGATGCACAACGGACTGCTGAGATTGGGCGAAGACAAGATGAGCAAGTCTCTGGGCAACATCATTTCGGTCCATGAAGTGCTTCAGAAGTATTCCCCGGACGCTGTACGGCTTTTCATCCTAAGCTCGCACTACCGCAGTCCACTCGTCTACAACGACCAGTCCATAGAATCGCAGGAGCGCGCCCTCGAACGGCTGCGTAACACAATCAACATCAGTAACGAGGCTGAGAATGGGCGTCCTTCAACGGAAGAATTAAATCCCCTACCCTACAGGGAGCGTTTTATCGAGGCCATGGACGACGACCTCAACACGCCCAGGGCCTTGGCAACCCTATTCGACCTGTCGAGAGACATCAACCGAGGCCACGAGGAAAAACACTCAGTTTCAGACGCCCAAGCCACTCTGAAGGAGTTATCGAGTGTGCTCGGCCTCACGCTCAAGGAGTCCGAGTCTGCTGAGGGCAACGACATCGGCCCGCTGGTGGAGCTTCTGATAGAGATACGCTCTGACTTGCGGGGCGTCAAGCAGTATGAGCTTGCTGACAAGATTAGGAACAGGCTCACGGAGCTTGAGATAACGCTAGAAGACAAGTCCCAAGGCACCGAGTGGAAGAGCAGGCGTCATTAGCCGCCTTGACCTCACACCTCCGATTTATCGAGAGTCTCGATGAGCAAAGCATCATCGGACCTTCCCCTCTCTGTTCACGGAGAGGGGTGCCTAAAAACCAGGCCTCTTATAGATTTCGCGGGGTGAGGTCAGAAGGCCTGCCATCCATTGCGTCGTGGCATATCCATTATTACCTATGCCCGCCTCCTCTTAAAATCACCCTGGAGTTATTTCTGTGAACGATGGCCTGAGCGCAGAGCTTCGACACATTCTCGGCTCTGAAAATGTTTCCACGGAAAGCGGCCAGCTAGACAGGTTCGCAGGCGACGCTCTTGGCGTGTTTCGCGCATTTCGCGCCGCCCCACGATTGGACGCGCAGCCCGTTGCGATAGCCTGGCCCACCAGCATAGAACAGGTCTCGCGCGTCCTCAAGTTCGCCAACCAACACGTCATACCAGTTGTGCCATACGGCGGCGGTACGGGCGTAATGGGCGCGGCGACCTCCTCTGAAGGATGCATCGTGCTCAACCTGCAAAGGATGAACGCCATCCTGAACATCAGCAAAGAGGATATGACGGTGCGGTTGCAGGCAGGAGTCGTCCTGCAAGATGCGGCGTCGGCGATGGAAGAGGTCTGCCTAGTTCTAGGGCATGACCCCTGGAGCCGACCAATCGCCACTGTAGGGGGAGCCATATCTACAAACGGGGTCGGCTATACTGCGGCCAGGCACGGCTCGATG
Source organism: Dehalococcoidia bacterium (assembly GCA_965206395.1). Lineage (GTDB taxonomy): Bacteria > Chloroflexota > Dehalococcoidia > Lucifugimonadales > CATOSD01 > CBDBJK01. The sequence goes on along the minus strand of CBDBJK010000035.1, from coordinate 155,902 downwards.
GGCGAGCAGGTGCTAGGACTGGAAGCCGTGCTTGCCGACGGAGAGATCATCCGAACCAGGGGCGTTCCCAAGCCCTCTTACGGGCCATCGCTCAACCATCTATTCATCGGCTCGGAGGGAACATTTGGGGTAATCACGGAGGCCACGCTGCGCGCTTTCCCAGTCGCCGAAAAGCGAGTTCTGCGCTCGATGGTATTTCCGGATTTCGAGTCCGGTTTCAAAGCGGTTACCCAGCTATACGCCGAGGGTGTCCGGCCCGTCATGGTGGACTACGGCGAGGAGATGTGGTCTGAGCAGCCCTCAGAGAATGAGGATGCAACGCTTTTTCTGATGTTCGAGGGCTTCACGGAAGACGTAGATGCACACGAGCAGAAGGCAAATCGGATTTGTGGTGAATACGGCGGTAGGCCCGGCGACCAGGAGGAAGTCCAGAAGTTTTGGGACACGCGCCACGCCTCTGGTGAGCGTTACCTTCGAGAGGTGCTTCAGAGCCAGAATCCCGGAGACGCTCGAAGGCAGCGCTCGGCCTACAGGATGGAATACCTGCACGTCGCCCTTCCTGTTTCCCAGGTGCTGGAATACCGCCGTCGCTGCCAGGAGATTTTCACGTCTCGACAAGTCATAGTTCGGGAATGGTCGACATGGGCGAGGCCAGAGCTATTCTCGTTTCTCATCGTCGAGGAAGAGGACGCGGGAAACGACACGTCCGCTTCGATGGCAGAGGTTGTTGACAAAGTGCTGACTCTGGCCCAGGACATGGGCGGAACGATGGAATACTGTCATGGCGTTGGCATAAAGCTAGCCCATCTCATGGACAGGGAGGCGGGCGCAGGCATAGCCGTAATGAAGCGAATGAAGCAGGCGCTCGACCCGAACAACATCCTGAACCCAGGCAAGCAGCTTGGCTGATATTGACTCATGAAGGCTATTCCGGTAGCGGAGGGATACCATGCTAATGGTGACTACGGACAGCATAGAGGGCAAACGCATCGTTGAGGTATTCGGCCTCGTGAGGGGGAACACTGTTCGGGCGCGGGCCATCGGTAGAGACATCGTGGCTGGGCTGCGAAGCATCCTCGGTGGGGAAATATCCGAGTACTCACAGCTACTTACGGCGGCAAGAGACGAGGCGATAGAGCGCATGTCGCAGGCAGCCGAGCAAACCGGGGCCAACGCAGTTGTCGGCGTTCGATTCGTGACCTCTGGGATAATGGGCGGCGCGTCTGAGATTCTCGTTTATGGCACCGCCGTTAAGATCGAGTAAGCTAATCAAGCAGCGTGACTCGTATACTCGTTCCTACCATCGCTCCGAGAAGGTCAGAGGCGTTGCCATTCCTCTCAGCTATTTCCAGGTAGCCATGACTGCCAACGATGGCCAGGAGTCCGGTTGCACTGGCGTACGACAAGCTCAAGCCTCGAATGCTCCGGCCCTTGACTTCAACTTCGACTCGGCTGCCGGTGACGGCACCAGATCGGATATTGCTGACGAGGTTGCCAAAATGGTCAATGTGGATGACTCTACCAGAAATGACGTTTCCCTTCTCTAACGGCCGGGGAACATTCAGGCAGACGATTTCTTCAACTGGCGTTCCTAGCGCGTCCGGTGCTACTCCGTTGGAGAGGTGCGCAGCTACAGGAGCGAATATGTCCCTGCCGTGAAATGTGTTGCTTACTGGCTTGAGCCAATATTCATCTCTGTCGAGCACATAGGCGGAGCAAGCTTCTGGCAATAGCACTCGCGTCGGCCTCAGAAACGCGTCTTCTTCCATGGTTCCAGCAACACCATGGTTCGGAAGAGCTTGATGTGCCATAATCACGTATGTCAAAAGTCCGTTATCGGGGGCTACATAGAAAGTCCGCAGGGGCGGACTCCGACCTGTTTCCTCTGAAGGAGTCGGAGCGTCTGGCGTGACGAGCAGTATAGGGCGACGCTCTGTGCCGACACCGGGGTCGACAACGGCCAGGTGGATAGTGCCTCCTGGGAAATACCCGCACGTCGTGCCCAGAACAAATGCGCCGTGAGCTGTGTTTTGTTGCGGAATATCGTGGGAGATATCGACAAGAGTGACACTGGGATTTATACCGAGGATTACGCCCTTCATGACCGCAACGAAACCATCACGCCAACCGAAGTCTGAAGTCAACGTTATGGTTGGAGAAGGCTCCCTGATGGGGAAGGTCATAGCATCAAGTTATGTTAAAAAACCTCAAAAGCCTTGGGCTGGCGCTCAATATCGAGATCAGGAGAAAAACCCCGATTAAGAATATCGTAAACTGAAACAGGGTCTTTTCCAGACCTCTGCGAGTGCGAAAAGAGCCTTCTGCCGACCCGAACAGGCCACCACCCTGGCCTCTGACCTGTATCAGAATAATGACAATAAGGAGAATGGAAAGCAGCATATGAATTATGTTGAGGACTGTCATGTCGCCAAGTAGAACCTTTCGGACACTTTGGTTAGCGCAGCTATGCCTTCACAGCCAGCTTGAAGGGCGCTTTGGCCTTGCGTCCTCCGTTATTATGATACACGTCCATTATGATTCGCGCTAGGTTTGCCGAGTCATGTCTGACAGGGTGATTCGGGTCTGTCAGGTCGTCCAGTATTAACTTGGCATGCCTTATTGTTCGTCCGTCGCTCGTCACCGGCTTGCCAAGAAATCGGGTTCCAAGCTCGACGGGGTTGTTGTTTGCCACAACATAATCAGCCACGGTCTCGAAGGTGTGCCGCTGAAGCGCTTCTATGTGGTCTTCCACGGCGTATCCTTCGGTCTCACCTTTCTGTGTCGCTACGTTGCAAACGTAAATCTTGGAGGCCGCCGAATGCTTCAGCGCATTGGCAATGCCTCTAACCAGCAGGTTGGGAAGAATGCTAGTGTAGAGACTTCCCGGCCCAATAATGATTAACTGAGCCTGTCGGATGGCTTCCACTGCTCTGGGTGATGCCTGAGCATTTGAGGGGTCAATGTAAAGCTGGTCTATTTCGCCGCCGCGCTCCGTTATTAGAGACTCGCCGTGGACGATATCGCCACTTTTCAGGCGGGCCGAAAGGCTCAAGTCAGCCATCGTAGAAGGAGCGACCTCACCATGCACAGCCAGAACCTTGCTCGATTCGTACAGGGCTTGGTCGAAGCTTTTCGTGATCTCGGTCATAGCCACAATGAACAGATTGCCGAAGCTATGGCCTTTCAGTCCGTCGCCATGATCAAACCTGTACTGGAAAAGTTCTTTGACCAGCGATTCGGACTCAGACATCGCCACAAGACAGTTGCGAAAATCACCGGGTGGGAGCACGCCCAGTTCCTTCCGAAGCCTCCCTGAACTGCCGCCATCGTCGCCTACGGTCACGATGGCAGTCAAATTGTCAGTGTATGCCTTCAATCCCCTCAGCAGTGTGGAAAGCCCTGTGCCGCCGCCAATGACAACGATTCTTGGCCCTCGCCCTCTTGAACGGCGGATGTATATGGTGTCTGCGATGCCATCAATCGTGCCCGAAGCCAGAATAAGCGGCCCGACGGACCGATAAAGACCGTAAATCGACAGCAAGATTACCGACACCCCCACTCCAAGCATAACCACGCCTTCCATGTACGAGGGTAGGAAATCTGGAAATCCGAAGGCAAATATCTTTCTAAGCAGATACGCGAATCCGATCGAGCACAAGGAGATGCCCATAGCTCCCAGGAGAAGCCAACGCTTGACGCCTACACCAGGATGCAGCAACTTCAACGTACCCGCCCAACTTGAGCGGGGTTCTTGGTTCGCCACGCCTGATTTGCCATTTGAACCATTTTCATTCACGCCATTCAGAGGGGCATGACCATTCATGTATTTACCTCAGCGACTCCAGTTTCTCTTTGAGCACATCACTAACCAATTGCGGATTGGCCTTACCTCTGGTGATCTTCATCACCTGACCAACCAGAAACCGCATGGCCGATTCCTTCCCATTCAGGAAATCATCTACGGGCTGAGGGTTGCTTGCGATTGCCTCTTCTACCGCAAGCCCAATGGGTTCAATGTCGCTGATTTGCGACATTCCCGCCTCTTCAGCTATTTGCTTCGGAGGTTTGCCCGTGTTGAACATCTCCTCGAACACGGTTTTTGCCATGTTAGTGCTCAGCGTACCGGAGTTTATTAATTCCAGAATTTCAATAAATTGTTGCGGTTGAATCTTTACGTCCCCTATGTCGGCATTAGTCAGATTGAGAAGGCGTGATAACTCACCCAGAATCCAGTTGCTCACGGACTTGGCAAGTTGCCGTTGCGCCTCTCCTTCGAGTGATTTTGCTTTCACAACCGACTCGAAATAATCAGCCATTGCCTTTGTTGATGTCAGAAGATCAGCATCGTAGTCCGAGAGGCCGTACTGTTGGATAAAGCGTGCCTTCCGAGCCAGGGGAAGCTCTGGAAGGCTCTCTTTTATCTCTTTCACCCATTCTGGGCTTATCAGCAACGGGGGCAGGTCCGGCTCAGGGAAATACCTGTAGTCGGAGGCATACTCCTTGCTGCGTTGCGAGAACGTTATGTCCTGGTCATCGATCCAGCCGCGAGTTTCCTGAATGATGCGCTCGCCGTTGTTGACAGCGCGCATCTGGCGTTCCGCTTCGTGCTGAAGGGCGCGGTAGACCGAGCGGAAGCTGTTCATGTTTTTGATTTCGACCTTGGAGCCAAGTTCGCTAGCTCCCTTCGGACGAATACTTATGTTAGCGTCGCACCGGAAACTGCCTTCCTCCATATTAGCCGTAGTCACGCCTATATATTGCAGAATCGAGTGCAGGCGCATGAGGTAGCTTCTCGCTTCTTCCGGGCTTCGCATATCGGGTTCGCTGACGACTTCCATCAGTGGCACGCCCGCGCGGTTGATGTCCAGAAGACTGTATCCTTCACCGTGCTGTTCGCTTCGGTGCAGCAATTTGGCTACGTCCTCTTCAAGATGAACGCGGGTCACACGCACACTCATTTCCTGCCCGCCGGCCTCTATGGTAAGGCTGCCTTTCTCAGCTATAGGCAGATCGTATTGCGAAATCTGATAGCCCTTCATTAGGTCCGGGTAAGGATAGTTCTTGCGATCAAACTTTGTTGACCTGGCAATTGTGCAATCCAGGGCCAGCCCTGTGCGAATGACAAACTCAACCGCTTTCTTGTTGATGACTGGAAGAACGCCAGGCATGCCCATGCATACCGGACAGACAAATGTGTTTGGAGGCGCTTCCTGGTAGTTGCCGCTGCACGAACAGAACATCTTGCTCTTCGTCAGCAGTTGCGCGTGGACTTCTAGTCCTATATTTACCTCGTAATCCATCGTCGAATAACCACACCTTTCTTTGAGAGCAAACGAATTGTCTGATGGGGACGCTTCACTAGCATCAATAGTATAGGTAATAAGAAGCGTCCCTGACAATCTGAATTCCTGAGTTGGTGTGGTTATGAAATTATTGACTGGCATTGGCAGGCCTTGCCTCGTTTTGCCTAAAGCCGGTAACTGTCTTACTCTTAGCATTTGAGTTGCGGAATGCAAAGGTGGTCAGCTAGTCCGAAGAGTCAGTTTCAGGCCATGCTCCTTCTCCGATGAGTGGTACGAACTGGCATTCCACCAAAGTGCGAACAGAAAAACTGTCCGCTGTTCTAACTATCTTCATCAACTCCTGTAATTCCATCGATCCCACCGGAACGATAAGCCTGCCTCCAATGGTCAGTTGCTGTATCAGTTCTCGCGGCAACCTTGGTGTACCCGCCGCAACCACTATGGCATCGTAAGGTGCCTCTTTCGGCCAGCCCAGTCCTTCCTCAGTCAGAAGCACTTCGACATTGGTGTATCCTAGAGAGCCGAGCCTCTCTCTTGCTGAATCAGCAAGAGAACTGAGCCGCTCAACGCTGACTACCCTGGCAGCAAGCTCGGCCAATATCGCGGCCTGATAACCGCTTCCTGTCCCTATTTCCAACACCTTGTCTGTCCGGCGAAGCTCCAACGCGCCAACCATCATTGCGACAATATATGGTTGCGATATCGTCTGCCCTTCGCCTGTAGGGAGGGCTGTGTCTTCATAGGCCAGATGAGCACCTGGTTCAGGTATAAAGCGTTCCCTGGGAACTCGCTCCATAGCTTGAATGACCCTGGAGTCACCCAGTTCCCTGCGTAGGCGCTCAAAAAGGTGGCGTTTGGCTTCTTTCAGTTTCAGCCTCCTTATTAAATGGACGGAAGGAGTCTATAGCGAAACGGTCACGATATAGCTGTCATCGATATCAATGTAAGCAAGTACTTTATAATCACTACCAATTGTCACATTGTTAAGTTTATCGGAAAGCGAATACCTTATTTTATGCCAAGGCATAGCATCGTGACGATAAGCCTATTAGCGTTGACTGCCATCATACGCCATGCTAACCTAGTTTGTAGTATCCCTTAATTAGGGGATGCGAATGTCCTTTATTTATGTCGCCAGAGTTTCGAATCGAGGCTTGCCATAATGGTGCACTCAAAAGAAAAAAGCACAAGCTCTGAAATGGATCAGGTCGACCGTGAGCTTCTGAATATAATACAGTCGTCGTTTCCCCTTGTGGAGGAGCCTTTCAGACAGATGGGCGAGATGGCGGGGATAACTGAGGCTGAGGCCATCAGACGCATCGAAGAGTTGAAGGCCAAGAACGTCGTGCGGCAGATAGGCGCTATCTTCGACACGCGAAGGCTTGGTTACAAGACCGTGCTTTGTGCCATGCGTTTTCCGCCTGACAAGCTCGACGCGGGCGCCCGCGCCATCAACGAGCATCCCGGAGTCAGCCACAATTACGAACGTAACGGGGCGTTCAACCTCTGGTTCACGCTTGCTGTGCCGTCATATGAGAGCCTTGATGAGACCATAGAGGCCATGGCGCTAAAAAACGGTGCAGAGACCTATCGCCTGATGCCGACCATCCGGTTTTTCAAGATAGGCGTCAACTTCGACATGGTAAAAGAAGAAGGCGCTGCTAAAGAGTATTATAGCCCCGACGCTTACAAAAAATCCGACGCAGAGTCATGGAAAAGCGCCGAGATTGTGACTGATTTCGAGATCGAGGTAATAAAGGAGCTTCAGGAAGACCTGCCACTTGAGCCTCAACCGTTTGCTGCTATGGCGCAGAGACTTGGAATATCCGAGCAGGAGCTTCTTGATTATGCGGCGGAGTTCAAGGAACGCGGAATTATGAGACGGTTTAGCGCGGTATTGCATCACCGCCGAGCCGGGTTCAGTGCTAACGCGATGGTCGTTTGGAAAGTCCCGCCCGAACGCTCGGAAGAGGTGGGGAACATCATGGCTAGCTCTCGCTGGGTTACCCATTGTTATGAGCGCCCAACTTTTCCTGATTGGGACTACTCCCATTTCAGCATGATTCACGCCACGACCAGCGAGCAGTGCGAAGAAATCGCGACCGAAATCTCAGAAGCAACCGGCATTACCGACTACATGCTCCTTTACAGCACGCGTGAATACAAAAAGACAAGAGTCAGATACTTCGTTTAGGCATGCCGCGTTTCGTCGTTTGTAGCATGCAAGACTTCGACATAAAAACGGTTCGACCTCAATGCCGTTCTACACGAGCGTTGAATGAGCGTTTAGCTTATTGCCCCTAGGCGGAATAATCCGCAAATCTAAGGAGACACTGTGCCAGCCTATTACCCTGTATTTCTCGACGTAACAGATCGCAGATGCGTAGTCATCGGTGGTGGGAACATTGGCGAGGAAAAGGTCGTCAAACTGCTGGAATATAACGCCAAGGTAGTAGTCATCAGTCCAGATGTCAACAAAGGCGTGAAGGGACTTGCTGACGACGACAGGGTCAACTGGTTTCAGCGCGAATACCGCCCCGGAGACCTGGAAGGCGCGTTCATAGCCATTGCCGCCACCGACGATAACGTGGTAAACAGGCAAATCGCTGATGAAGCCACGGAACGCAACGTGCTTCTCAACGTAGTCGATGTAACCCATCTATGCACCTTTATCGCACCCTCAGTAGTCCGCAGGGGCGAAGTAACCATAGCAACTTCCACAGGCGGCGCAAGCCCTGCACTGGCACGGAAGTTCCGCGAGGTGCTTTCCGGCAGTCCAATAGAATCACAGCACAACGTAATGGAATACGCAGACCTGGCCCCTATCCTGGCCGATGTCAGGGCGGAGATACGCCGCTCGAACATTGTTCTGAGAACAGACCACTGGCAAGCGTGCATTACCGATTCGCTGCTGGACATGGTGCATTCAGACAGGCTCGACGAGGCAAGGGAGACGCTGATGGCAGACTTGATGGCTGGCGCAACTTGCGACTGTCAGGATGGCGTGTGCAAAATATGGGAAGAGAAAAAATCACTTGCTTCCAAACAGCCAGTCGGCGGATAAGCCGCTAATCCCGCCTCTTTTCTGATCGTGAACACTTCCAAGAAAGTCACAGTTGGCGCTAGAACCAGTCCTCTTTCTCTCGCGCAGACCGAGGAGGTCTTGCGTCTGTTGAGGGCGCGCTTCCCTGAAATGGAATTCGTCGTAGTTCCCATCACCACAGACGGAGACCGCCACAAGAGTGCCCCGCTCCTTAGCATGGAACGAGGAATGTTTGTCAAGGAAATCGAGCTTGCGCTCCTGAACGGGGAAATTGATTTCGCCGTGCATAGCGCTAAAGACTTACCCTCCAGTTTGCCCGATGGCCTGGTGTTGGCTGCTTTCACCGAACGCGAAGACCCCCGCGACGTCCTGGTGAGCCGATTGAGTTTACCATTCAATGACCTGCCGCAAGGCGCACGCCTTGGCACAAGCAGCCCACGACGCACAGCCCAGCTAAAGGCCCATCGACCAGACATCAAGGTGCTTCCAATCAGAGGCAACATCGACACTCGCATGGAAAAGGCACGCGGCGATGAGTACGACGGCGTAGTGCTGGCAGCATCAGGCATCATTCGACTTGGCAGGCAGGACGAAATCGCCGAATACTTCTCGCCCGAACTCTGCCTCCCCGACACGGGACAGGGAGCGCTGGCAATAGAGGTTCGCGCAGAAAGTGCAGTTACGATTGAAATGCTTGCGAAGATTGACCACTGGCCCACCAGCGTAGCCGTAAAAGCGGAACGAGCGTTCATGGAGAGCGTTGGTGGCGGATGCAAGGTTCCGGTTGCCGCCTACGCGCAGTTCGACGGCGACGATCTGGCGATATCTGCTATGGCTGCTGTGCCGGACGGCAGCCGTGTGTTCCGCGTTCAGTTAACCCTTACAGCGGGCGACCCCATATCAGCCGGGCAGCGCGTCGCAGAGGCGTTGATGAATGCCGGAGCGCGCGAAATCATCGAAATTGGTGCGCTCTGATGGGACAGGGCAAAGTTTATCTGGTTGGCGCTGGCCCCGGCGACCCCGGCCTCTTGACGGTCAAAGGCATGCGCTCCATACAATCGGCTGATGTTGTCGTATACGACCGTCTGGTGGACAAGCGGCTGTTGGGCTATGCGCGACCCGATGCAGCACTCATAGATGTCGGCAAAATTCCCGGCGAAGGCGGCTCCACGCAGGCGAACATCAACGCCCTGCTTATCAGCGAAGCCGAGAAAGGACTGCGCGTGGTCCGGCTGAAGGGCGGCGACCCCTTTATATTCGGACGTGGCGGTGAGGAGGCTGAAGTCCTCCACTCCGAGGGCATTCCCTTTGAAATCGTGCCAGGCGTCACGTCTGCCATCGCCGCGCCAGCTTACGCAGGGATACCGCTGACCCATCGCAAGCTCGCGTCGTTATTCACCGTCGTCACCGGCAGCGAGTCGCCGGGCAAAGACTCGTCGTCTATTGACTGGGAGCAACTGGCCCGGCAGGAAGGCACTCTAGTAGTCCTCATGGGTTGGGAGAGCCTCGCTTCCATAGCCGATGCTCTAGTGCGCTATGGTAAGCCTGCCGATACCCCTGTCGCCCTCGTTCGCTGGGGCACGAGGCCCGATCAGCAGACCCTTACCGGCACTCTCACAAATATCATTGACAAGGCAAAAACCGCCGGGCTGACCTCGCCTGTGGTCACCGTGATTGGTGAAGTGGTAGGCTTGCGAGAAACCCTTCGCTGGTTCGATAATCGTCCCCTTTTCGGCAAGCGAGTGCTGATAACGAGGACCCGCTCTCAGGCAGGCGTGCTATCTGAATTGCTGCTTGAGCGTGGCGCTCAGTCTATCGAGCTACCTACCATCGAGATTCAACCCCTGGATGACTACGAACGGCTGGATAGCGCGCTGCGAAATCTATTCTCCTACGACTGGGTGATATTCACGAGCGTCAACGCAGTTCAGGTCGTATTCGATCGCCTCGAAACGTTGGGCCTGGATTCAAGAGCGTACCACGCCTCCAGGATTGGAGTCATCGGCCCTGCTACGGCGTCAGCCTTACGCGAGCACGGGCTTGTCGCCGACTTCGTGCCGGACACCTTTGTTTCCGAGGCAATCATCGATGGCCTGAGAGGTCAGGGTTTCAATGGCGGTAGAGTGTTGCTTCCGCGCGCCGAAACAGCGCGAGAAGCCCTTAACGAAGGGCTTTGCAGCATGGGCGCGACAGTAGACGAAATACCCGTATACCGCACAATCACGCCTGAAAACTCGGCTTCGCTTGTAGATGACATCCTCTCTGGTGGCATCGACATAGCCACCTTTACAAGCTCATCGACAGTTACTAATCTGATGCATCTTCTCGACGGCGACGTAGAACGTCTTTCGGATACAACCATAGCCTGCATCGGCCCGATCACCTCAGCGACAGCTAGAGAATTGGGCCTGAAAGTTGATATAATATCTAGTGAACATACAATCACGGGGCTGATAGAGGCTCTTGAAACCTACTTCAAGAAAGAGGAGAGCCAGACTCATGAGTAGCTTCCCACATCTCCGACTTCGCAGGCTCAGAGGGTCACCGGCGATTCGCCGTATGGCGCAGGAAACCCGGCTCTCTGTAAGCGACTTCATATATCCTTTATTCGTCACACATGGGCGTGACGTACGGAACGAAATCGCACCGATGCCGGGCGTCTACCAACTCTCTCTCGATCATCTAATGTCTGAGATAGCCGACGTTGCCGAGTTGGGCATAGAGGCCGTCTTGCTTTTCGGCATACCAGCCAAGAAAGACCCTACCGGAACCGAAGCCTATGAACCCAACGGCATCGTTCAGGAGGCCATCCGCGCCATAAAGCAGGCCGCGCCAGAGCTTATGGTGATTGGCGACGTATGCCTCTGCGAATACACCGATCACGGCCATTGCGGGGTTATCGTAGACGAAGACGTAGACAATGATCAGACGTTGGAGCTTCTCGCCAGGACAGCCGTTTGCCAGGCCGAGGCCGGGGCAGATATGGTGGCACCCTCCGCGATGATGGACGGTCAAGTAGGCGCTATTCGGGACGCGCTGGACTCTGCTGGATATGAAGATACTCCCATCATGGCCTATTCAGCCAAGTATGCCTCAGCATTCTACGGCCCGTTCAGGGTTGCCGCGGATTCCGCGCCTCAATTTGGCGACCGCAAAGGCTATCAAATGGACCCGTCGAACATCCGGCAGGCCCTGCGGGAGATAGAGCAAGACATCGAGGAAGGCGCAGACATCGTGATGGTCAAGCCAGCCATGGCTTATATGGATGTCATATCTGCCGCCAAGGAGCGGTTTGGTTTCCCAATGGCGGCGTACAATGTGAGTGGCGAATACTCTATGGTGAAGGCTGCGGCAGAGCAGGAGTGGATAGATGGCCGCCGTGTCACAATGGAGATACTCACGGGCATCAAACGGGCCGGGGCCGACATGATTATAAGCTATCATGCCAAGGAAATCGCCCAGTGGCTCGCGGCGGAGAGATAAATCAGCTGCTTCTTTAGACAACTCCCCATCGCTGCCGGGGCCAAAAGCGAAACCTAGCCTTGCCCAAGATGAGCTTCGCGTCAATCGGGCCGAAGTCGCGGCTGTCGGTGCTGTGAGCGCGATTGTCACCTAATACGAAGTAGTCGCGCTCGCCGAGCTTCCATGTCTTGTCATCCAATCCAACGTAGGCTGGCAAACCTCCAAGGTACGGCTCTGGAAGGTGAGCACCGTTGACGTGAAGCATACCGTCGAAGAGACGAACTTCTTCGAGCGGCAGTCCTATTATTCGTTTCAAGTAGTGTAGGCTCGGGTTCTTGGGGTCACGCGCGATAACCGCGTCTCCCCTATCCGGTGTCGCGCAATCATAAGCGGCGCGGCTGACCAGAAGGCGTTCGCCATGCTCAAATGACGGCGACATGCTATCGCCCTCGACCTTGTATAGCTTGCTTTTGACAATACGAGTCGCCAGACGCGTGATTGAAATCCTCACCATTGGCTTGACACTACAGATGCCGACGAGTAGCTTTGGTGTTGAGGAGAGTCATGTTGGCTGAGTCGAATATCACTACCATGCGCCAGGATGTCCTTACCATCAAGGGGATGAAGGTATATTACACCGCCGCAGGTGACGAGGGAACACCCGTCGTCCTCGTACACGGCGGGGCCAGTGACCGCCGCGACTGGACGAAGCATGTCTCGGCTTTCGCGGAAACTCACCGGGTCTACGCCCCTGATCTGATTGGCTACGGCGAATCTACGAGGCTCGATCAGTCTTACACCTTTCAGCACTTCTCGGACTTTCTGTGCGACTTCATGGATGCTTTGGGAATCGATAAAGCCCTTCTTGTGGGCCATTCTCTTGGAGGAAGGGCCTGCCTAGAAGTAGCGCATCGAGCGCCCAGATACGTCGAGAAGCTAGTGCTGGTGGCCCCGATGGGATTCGGCAAGCTATCACTTCCGGGTATGATCATGGGCGCAGCGTTCTGGGCCTTATACAAGGCCATACGCAAGCGGCTGCCCTTTCCCACTCTGGATATAGAACTCGAAGACAGTAACATCAAACGTTTTCGAGAAGTCGATGCGCCGACACTCATCCTCTGGGGCAGATGGGACCCATTTTTCCCATCGAAGTACAGCAAGCGAGCGCTGGACGCCATTCCCAACTCACGGCTTAAACTACTTCCGTCAGGCCACGCACCGCATAAAAGAAATCCATCAGGATTCAACAAGATCGTCCTGGATTTCTTTTCCGAGGTTCATGAGACGAAACTGGGCAGTGAAAGTGTCTGACGCCCTCCCATACCATCGATGGTTTTCTGCGGGGACTTGCGCCGCAATAGCAATTCCTGTATCTTCTTAGCATTCTCAGTTTTTTAAGGAAGGAAGGATGTTTGTTATGATTTTGAAGTCGACTTTCAGGCGTTTCTGGCCCGTTCAAACGGCCCATGCTCACTGTGACATTCCATGCGGCATTTACGACCCCATCGCTGCCAAGATCGCGGCCCAGACAGTGCAGAAAATGGTGCTGAGGATTGAGGCGGCAGAGCCTCCGGGACCAAGCGGCAGCCCGGAAGACCGCCGCACTTTTCTCAACACGATGGCCCGCTACGTCGCCGTGAAGGAGGAGCACGCCCAGCTTGTCAAAAAGGAGCTGGACATCCTGTGGCACGACTATTTCCGCCCCGACCACCTGGAGAAGTACCCTGACTTGCACGCCAAGTTCTGGCAGGCGACCAAGCTCGCGGGCGCAAACAAGCAGTCCGTGAACATGGATTCGGCCAAGCAGCTTGTGGCCGCCGTTGACGAGATTGCCGACATGTTCTGGGACAGCAAGGGCGTCAAGTACAGCGACCCTGTAGCCGACACACGATTCGGCGCATAGTCAGCCCAAAGGGTTAAGATTCATGCAATCATCGTAGGGGTGTCCTTCCGCGGAAGGACACCCCTACTGTTTTTCACATGTAGTCTTCTCTTGGCGGGCTGAAGATGTCCAGGGCCATCGACCAGCCATCCGACCCGACAAGGCTATGCTCCACTCCGCCCGGAATAACATAGGCGTCGCCTTGCCTCAGCCGTTTAGTTTCTCCGCCTATCGTGAACTCGAACTCGCCTTGAATCACAGTCCCAGCCTGCTCGTGGGGATGCGTATGATTCGGCACAACCGCGTTGGGTGCGATTTCCACCACGCTCATCATGATCTTGTCGCCCCACATCGTGCGCAGGGTAACGCCTGGGGCCAGCTCCCTTCGCTTGACCTCGGACGGATCATAGAAATAGGGCATATTCGCCTCCTGCTTATTTTGGTATTTGCGTTATGTTCGCCTTGCCCTGCCGTTTGCTATGGATAGGCACGCGGTGATGAAGTCGTTGACGGGCGTAGCGACTCCAACCTCTTTGCCAATCCTGGAAACAGCCCCGTTGAGGAAGGCAATCTCTAGCGGATTACCCGCCTCCAGATCAAGATACATCGAGGACATGAGGTCTTCCTTGAATTCCTGAAACCCGGCCATGGTGGACTCAACTATGTCTTTGTCCAGGTCGATTCCCTTCGCCCTACCCGCCTCGGCGACCTCTCGCATGACGCGCCAGGTTAGGTCTAACGTCTCCGGCGTGTCCAGAACCTCAGCGAATGAGGCTTTTGCAATGCATGTCATGCCGCTAAGGGCGCATATGTGGATGAGCTTATTCCATAGCCCTTTCGACACATTCGCAGACAGGTGAGCTTCTATTCCCGCTTTCTGCAAAGTGTCCTGTATCCTGACCGCCCGTTCTGTCTCGCTTCCGTCTTCCTCGCCGAATACGATGTGACACTCCCCGCCTAGCTCAGCCACGACACCAGGGGCCTTCCTCATTGCATCGATATATGCGGCTCCAGACAGGACTTTTTCCCTGCCAAATGCGCTTGCCAGTTGGTCGGCGCTGCCGATGCCATTCTGCAGTGTCAGAATCGTGGTATCGCTGCCGAAGGCGGGTCTTATTACCTCTATCGCTTCCTCGTTCTGATACCCTTTGACACAGAACAACGCCAGGTCTGCTTGCCATGCTCCATCTGGTCTTTCTATGGCAGACGGATGAATGGTAAAGTCGCCCGATGTCACGCTTTCGACTCGCAGACCGCCGTTGTTTATAGCTTCGAGGTGTTGTCCTCGCGCCACGAAAACTACGTCTTCTCCGCCCTTGGACAGGACGCCACCAAAGTATCCTCCGACGGCGCCTGCGCCCATAACAAGCACTCTCATAAGCCTATCTCCGTAAAATTCACGCCTGTCACATCCTCTATTAATATGCCCGGAATCATATCATATCCTGACGATAACTCGTCCGCAATCAAGGAGTGTTTGACATTGTTCGCCCTCGCGGTTAGACTTTGGCCCATGCAGCTTTTCGGCTGCGTCGCACGCATCATCGCGATTCCACTCCAACTATAAAAAAAGGAGGCCCGCCATGAAGTTCGGACTGCTTTACGAAATGCAGAGGCCACATGATGAGTTCAAGGTAGACTACTCGGCGTTGATTGACGAGACTCTTGAACAATGTATGCTTGCCGATGAGGTGGGGTTTGACTACCTCTGGTTTGTGGAGCACCACTTTCTGACCACGTTCTCAGGCTCGTCAGCCCCAGAGGTCATAATCTCAGCGCTTGCCCGTTTGACGAAGCAAATCCGCCTGGGGTTCGGGGTCGTGATACTGCCTCACCATCGCCCCGCTCAGGTTGCCGAGCGAGTCGCAATGGTTGACCATCTTTCAGGCGGACGTGTCGAATTCGGCGTCGGACGCAGCAGCCCTTACGAGCAATTGGGCATGGGCGTCGATCCCAGAGACACCCGCGACATCATGGACGAGTCGCTTCGTATGATTCCCGAAATCTGGCGCACAGAAGGGAATTTCGAGTGGAAGGGCAAGTTCTACGACATACCACCGCGTGAGATACTGCCGAAGCCCAAGCAGCAGCCGCATCCGCCGATATGGATGGCTTGCACGCAGCCTTCCAGCTACGAGATAGCTGCGGAACACGGAATCGGCGTCCTCTCGTTCGGGTCAGGAGCGCCCGCAGGGATGAAGCAGTACGTTGAAAAGTAACGGGAAGACATCAAGAGCGCCAAACCCATAGGTTCGGTCGTGAACAATCAGTGGGCGAGCTTCACCCTGGGACACTGCGGCGACAACAACACCGAGGCCTAGGAGCTTGGCGCGAAGGCCATAAAAGAGTTCTTTGGCCCCAACCGCCCGTACTCATCCGACCGTGCTGAGACTTACGAGCGGCTGTTGGAGTCGTGGGGTGGCGTCCCAGAAGACCTGAAACCCAATTTCTCGCGATTCCTCGGCGGCGAGCAAGACCTTGGCGGCGGAGGCGTACCTCGTGCGATGCTTGGCGAGCTTCCGGCTGACCTCTTGTGCGAGCGCGGCGTCATAGTCGCGGGCAACCCCGATAGCTGCATCCAGTCTGTCAAACGCCATCAAGAGATAGGCGCCGACCAGATACTGCTAATCATGCAAAGCGACCAGATACCGCACGAAAAGGTCATGCACTCCATCAAGCTGTTCGGCGAGGAGGTTATCCCTGCGTTCAAGTAGCAGCCAGGCGATTTCCTGTCCCTAGGCCTTTAGCTCGATCAGGACGTTAACGTAGCGAGTATCAGAGTTGTTGATGACCCGGTGTATCTGATGCTCGCCGTGATACGTCCATGTGCCTACTTCGGAAGGGCTTTCGCGCGACGTGCCGTCTTCGTATTCCGCAGACAGGTTGCCGCCCTCGACGACGACCGTAATGTAGTCTCTTGGATGGAGATGCCAATCGCTGGCCTCACCCGGTTCCACGATGAGATTCCATACCTTTACGCGGTCGTTCTCGAACAGCACCTTGCTGGCGATGTCTCCGAGGGGTTCGTTTCCTCTAGGCATATCAGTCCTCCTACGTGCTTTATAGCCTTTTCTCAGAAAATAATTATGTCAGAATCCCAGCCCCTTCTCCTTCAGGCTGACGCAATTCTGACCGCCGATAATAATGTGGTCCAGCAGTTCGATGTCCATCATCTCTCCGCTCACCCGAATCTGACGCGTGACGAGAATATCCTCGGGACTTGGAGTCGGGTCGCCCGAAGGGTGGTTGTGAACGATAATCATCGAGGGGCAGTTTTCGCGAATCGCGGGACGCAGCACCTCGGCAACTCGCACGACGGCAGAGTTAACGCTGCCTTTATATACTTCGTGAGTCGCTAGGACTTCGTTTTTGGTATTTAGCAAAATTACGCGCAAATGTTCCTGATCGAGGAAGCTCATTTCAGCGCCAAGCAGATTGAACACGTCCTGAGGGGATGTAACAGTCGCCCGGCCTTCCGGGTGCAGCGAAACGAGCCTGCGCCCTAACTCGAACGCAGCCAACAACTGGCACGCCTTTGCGTCGCTGATACCCTTGAAGGAGCATAGTTCGCCATAGCTCACGCGCGCCATGCCCGCCAGTCCCCCGAACTTCGAGATCAGTTCTACGGACAGGTTAACCACGTTCTGGCCCTCGACGCCTGTCCTGAGTAGGATAGCCATAAGCTCGGCGTTGCTGAGGGAGTTTGGGCCATATTCCCTCAAGCGCTCTCTGGGCCGCTCGCCCTGGGGCAGGTCGCGTATCATGGTGGCGTATTGTGGCCGCACTTCGTCGTACATCGAAGCCTCTCCTGAAATTCAGTACGTCTGGAGAGTAGTTTAACTTTTATCAGCGCGCGAGTCCAACACAAAATAAAAAGACCCTTGGCAACTACCAAGGGTCTTCGGTTTTACAGACTGAAGTAAGGCTATTCGAAATCAGTCCATCGCCTAATTTGAAAACGAGTTTGTAAACGGGTTGGGTCTGTAAACTGCGATTTTGATCGTTTCCGAGCTAGTGTTCCCATAATTGTCCGTCGCCTGAAGGGTAATATCATAGGGCGTGCTTCGGAAGAAGAAATTTCCATACCAGTACAGGCGCACCGTAGCAGACTCGCCTACTCCAACTATTATGGGCCTGTTGGCTGGTTGGCCCCATATATCATACTGCTGTATGGTCCAGGTGAGGTAGCTTCCAGTGAGCTTGTTGCCACGAGAGTCGGTTGCGTGGCCGATCAGGTTAACATCCGCGGCGAACTCCGAGCAGCGCCCAGATGGGATGCAAGAGCGGCTTGAGACTCCGTAAGCTCGGAAACTGTCGCCGTCTGCCGGACTGTCGATAGCCACATTGGGTGCCCAGGGTGGGTGGAAATCAATGATTGGTCCTTTGCCAATCAGGTCTAGAGACAACTGGCTACATGGCGTCGGATCTGCGCACGGAGGCGCGGCCTGCGCTGACCTTTGAGGGGCGAGTGTCAGCCACAAGGCGAAAATAGCACCAAGAAACAGCGCTCCGAACACCAATTTCCAAGCCATTGAAGAGTGTGCGTATGTCATAGCTAGTGGTTCAACGTTTTTGTATTGATGGGTAGAGTGACTTTAGCTTGATGCGCGCATCCTCGGTAGTGAAGCGCCAATCCACTCGTATCACATCCCGGTTGCGTTGATTCTGCCAAGCATTGACCTCGCCGCGCAGGATGTCTTGATTGGCAATCCGTCGGTCCAGGCACTGTCGAGCCAGCACACCGATCTCTATCTCCGCCATATTCAACCAACTCCCGTGTTTGGGAGTGTAGTGTATCTCCAGTCGCTCAGCTATACGCCTCGCCTCAGCAGGCTCGAATGCCTCGTATAGCGAGGACAGCTTGTGAGTGTTGAGATTGTCCATTACCAGCACGATCCGGTCTCTGTCAGGGTAGTCCTCGTCGACCAGTTTCTTTATCACATGCGCCCAGTCCACCTTCGTGCGACGCTCTCTGACCTCGACTCGGCGCCATCCGTCCAACGGTGCAAACAGCATGAACAGGCTGCTCACTCCATTGCGCTCGTATTCGTAGTCGTATGCCGCCGATAAGCCGGGCGCTGCGGGACGCGGCACTCGCGTCTCCTTGACTTGCTGTTTGCTCGTCTCATCCATGCACACCAGAACCTCATTCCCATCGTACGGCCGTTGGTAGACCTCCAGTACGTCTTCCATCACGTCTTCCATCGCGCACACAAACTCCGCGCTCTGACCGGGCGGGATGCACCAACTCTGCTTCAGCCACGGCTTCAGTTCGTTTTTTTTTAAGCGCCTGGCGAACCGTCTCGGTGCTAATGGTCCCGACTATCTCACACTCGACCAACTGGTCAGCCAACAGCTTCAGGGTCCAACTGGCACGCCCCTCCGGCGGTTCCCCGCAGGCCATCGCTATCAACCGTGCTTCACCTTCGCCGTCCAGTCTCTTTTGACGCCGACGCAGTTGCTTTTTGCGATTCAGCGCAGACTCGACCCCCTCCTCCACACAGCGCTTGCGTATTCGCTCGACCGTTGACTGTCCCACACCGAGCGCGCTGGTGATGTCCGCGTCCTTCATTCCCCCGTCCGAGCGTGACTCATCGCTCATCAGCAGAATGCGCGCATGGGTCTGTTTGTACGCCGCAGCCCGACCGCGTGAGACCAAGGCGTTGAGTTCCTGTTGTTCGTCGGTAGTCAGTCTGATACGGTACTTCTTGGTAGACATCATGGTTCCTCCTCGGTTCAACGTTACGATTGAACCCCCAAGAGGAACAATGACTATCATGGTATTCATTTCAATGATGTTGGACCACTAGCCTCCTAAGAATGAATTTTGTCAGAGATGACAATACCCATTAGACAGCTTGCTGCCAGGGCATACCTGACCTAACGCTGACACCAACCTCACAAACGTCTGACAAAGGCGATGCACAACCCCATTCGGGTCTATCCACTCCCCTTGACACCCCTGATGAACCAAATACAATAGACCTAAGTGGGCTGCCTTTCATACCCTGATCGGTTGAGCATTCCTGTGACAGGGGTAGTCGACCCGTATATTCATCCCAATTTAATCGAGGATGCCGATGATTAACCGAGACCGTCTTGTGAAGACTTTTACCGACCTTGTGCAGATAGACAGCCCTTCTGGAGAGGAGGAAGCTGTAGCTGTCGAGCTGGTCCGTCGTCTCGAAGCGTTGGGGCTTACTGCCGAGCGGGACGACTACGGCAACATTATCACCAGCGACGGCAGCGAAGAGCCTCTGCTGCTGTCAGCGCACATGGATACTGTCGAGCCGGGCCGGGGTATCAAGCCACGCGTGGACGGCGACCGCATCCTCTCGGACGGAACGACTATCCTGGGCGGCGATTGCAAGGCGGGAGTCGCGGCAATCCTTGAGGCGTTGGAGTCTATCAAAGAGGACGGTACATCCCACATCCCGTTTCAGGTAGCCTTCACACGCGAAGAGGAAATTGGACTGACAGGCGCGCGCAATCTCGACATCTCCATGATCAAGGCTAAAGAGGCCATAGTATTCGATGGCGAGGGGCCGCCAAGCCAGATTACATCTGCAAGCCCAACGTACATTGGCTTCGAGATCAAAATCACGGGCAGGGCCGCCCACGCGGGCGTAGAGCCGGAGAAGGGGCTGTCCGCAATACGAATTGCAGCCGAGATTATCTCCAGGCTGCCCCAGGGCCGCCTGAGTGACGAGACTACGTTTAACATCGGCACAATCGAAGGCGGCACGGTGCGAAACGCCGTTCCTGAGAACACGATACTCACTGGCGAGTTCAGAAGCCGAAACCTGGAAGCCCTCGACACCATTCAGCTTCAGATCATGGAAGCGACAAAAGAGGTTCGCCAACTTTTCCCCGAAGCCGTCATCGAAGCGCACCTTCACACCGAGTTCGAGGCGTATACTCTATCCGATGATGACGCCGCCACTAACCGAGTGAAGAAGACGTTGCGCAGTCTTGGGCTGGAACCAACGATGAGGCCGTCCGGTGGCGGCACAGACGGCAATGTATTTCGGACGCATGGCATCAGCTCGGTGGTGATTGGCATGGCCGATCATGGTATGCACACAGTCAGAGAATACGTCACCATTCCAGACCTGGTAGACGCCGCACACCTGTGCGAAACCCTGCTGAGAAAGTAAATTATGCCTGCATCCATGTTGCTGACGTACTACGGCCATTGCGCATTCTTGTGGACTTCGCCCGAAGGCGTCCGAGTTCTTCTGGACCCATTCGGCAACCTGGATGATCGCCCCTGGTTCCTGCGACCCTTTCCTCCAATTGATTCCGAGATTGTCGCGGTGACGCACGACCACTTCGACCACAACGAGGTCCAGGCCATTCCAGAAAACCCAACAATTCTAAGAGGCCCCTGCGTTTTCAAGCACAAGGACATCGCGCTTCACGGAGTAGCTGATATTCATTCAGGGAGGTCGGGCCTCCGAGGAATGCGCAATGTAATCTTCATGGTGGAGTGCGAAGGCGTCCGGTACTGCCACATCGGTGACAACCGCTCTGACATGCCTGACGACGTGCGGGAGCAGCTTGGCGACGTAGACGTCCTCATGGTCACGGTTGATGACTCCCGTCATCTGTTGAACGACGAGCAGATAGAAAGCCTGATTACCCTGATGTCTCCCCGAGTAGTCGTTCCGATGCACTATCACATCAAGAATCTGACAACCGACTCGTCCGGGTTGCTGTCGCCCGATGAATGGCTTGCGACGCAGAAGGCGGTGCGCAAGCTCAACGCTCACACGACGCACATCTCCCGCGAAGACCTGCCTGCCGAGCGAGAGGTCTGGGTCTTCGATGCGTTGATGCCCTGAGTTTTCACATGCTGATTAACCTCGCATACGGACGCAATGGGCTTACGGTAGACCTTCCAGAAGAGCGCACGACCGTAATCCAGCCTGGATACGTCCCTGGACTGCCCGACGAGAGCGGCGCGCTGCGAAAGGCGATTCGAAATCCCATCGGCACGCCGCCGTTGCGTCAGATGGTACGAGACGATAACACGGTTGCCGTCGTCGTATGCGACATCACTCGCCCGATGCCGAGCGCGACGGTGCTGCCAGTCTTGCTGAGAGATCTCGCACACGTTCCGCCTGACCAGATTGTAATCCTCATAGCCACAGGTACGCACCGTGCAAATACTCAGAGCGAGCTTGAGGAGATGCTGGGCAGGGAAATCGTCAAAAAGTATCGCGTAATCAACCACGATGCCTTTGACAAGGACACGCTGACGCATGTCGGAGAAACGCCCGAAGGCATGCCGATATGGCTCAATCGCCACTGGGTTGAAAGCGACATCAAGATAACGACCGGTTTCGTCGAGCCTCACTTTTTCGCTGGATTCAGCGGTGGCCCAAAGATGGTCGCGCCAGGGCTTGCCGGTTTCGAGACGACTATGAGACTGCACAACGCGCAGATGATCGGCCATCCGAACTCGACTTGGGGAATCACAGAAGGCAATCCCATTCACGACGCCGTGCGCCAGATAGCGCATCAGACGGGTGTCGACTTCAGCGTTGACGTGACCATCAATCGAGAGCACAAGATAACGAGCGCGTACGCGGGCGAAGCGTTCGCCGTCCACAAGGCGGCTTGCTCTGTCGCCAGACGAGCAGCCATGCGCGCTGTAGATGGGCCATTCGATATCGTGGTCACGACCAACAGCGGCTATCCGCTCGACCTGAATCTGTACCAGGCGGTCAAGGGAATGTCTGCGGCGGCCCAGGTCGTTCGAGAAGGCGGGGCCATCATTTGCGTCGCGGAATGCTCGGACGGCGTCCCGGAGCACGGGGCTTACAAAGACATCCTGTCCGAAGCTGACAGCCCGGAGGGTCTGCTCAAAGTGATTTGCTCCCCAGGCTATGACCGACACGACCAGTGGCAGGTGCAAATACAGGCCCAGATACAGCTTCGAGCAGATGTTTACCTGAAGTCCGACTACTTGACGCCTGAACAGGTCAGGGCAGCGCATATCGAGCCTATCAATGACGTAGAGGATTCGGTCCGCGACTTGCTTCAGCGTTATGGCCCGAATGCGCGAATTTGCGTGCTTCCGGAAGGCCCACAGACGATTCCCTACCTGAGCGAGCCGCAGATTCCTTGACAAGACTATACGTCGCTCTTAGACTACCTCTCATAGAACGCACTTGCCTGCGTCTGTCAACGCAGGCATAGATCCGAATCGAAACCGAGGTGGAAAAATGGCATCCCAAGAGCGACGGCCTGACCCGAAATTCTCCTGGTTTATACCCATAGACGGCGACGGCGTGCACATCGGCACGGTCAAAGCTGAACGCCCACCGACGTTCGAGTATCTCAAAGAAGTAGTCCAGGCAGCCGAGGATGAGGGCTTCTACTCTTTGCTTATACCGACCAGATTCGCCAACGGCCTGTTCGATCAGGCCGAGCCACTGGCGGAAACCTGGACGATGGCTACCGCGCTTGCCGCTGTCACCAGCAGAATTCGCTTTCTGATAGCCCTGCGTCCAGGGTTCATCTCGCCCGGACTATTCGCGCAGATGGCCGCGGCGTTAGACGGCATTAGCGGAGGACGAATAGACATAAACATCGTGCCCGGAGGAATTCAGGGAGACTTCGAGCGATTTGGAGAGACAAGCGACCACGCCCACAGGTATGCAAGAGCAGAGGAGTTTATCGCCGCCTGCCGGAAGCTATGGGAATCGCCGGAGCCGAAAGTTTTCAATGGAGAGCATATACAGCTAAACGGGGCTATTTGCTCTCCCGGCCCAGTCGGTGATGGCCCCAAATTCTACCTTGGTGGGGCTTCTGATGCCGCGTTGCAGCTTGCAGGTCGGCAATCAGATGTCTACCTCGCCTGGATTCTGCCGCAAGATGTGCTAGGGCCGTTCTTCGAGCGCGCCAAGGCCAAGTTCGACGAAGCAGGACGCAAATCGGTGTTTGGCATGCGCACCCATCTGATTGTACGCAACACAGAGGCGGAAGCATGGGACGCGGCAGAGGAGCTTTTGTCTCTGGCTGCCAATGTAGTCAAGGAGCAGAGGCAGGCCGTCTTTGCGGGCACTGCTATGGTCGGCCAGAGCGCGCAGGCCCAAATCATAGCCGACCACCGAGTTGGCGCACATCTCTGGAACGGCATATCCACCGTCCGCGTCAACTGCGGCACCGCCATCGTCGGGGATCCTGAGCAGGTAGCCAACGAACTGCTTGGCTACTGGCGGCTTGGCATCGACGAATTCATATTGTCGGGATTCCCTCATGTAGAGGAATGCCGTCGAGTCGCCTCAGATGTGATCCCAATCGTGCAATCACTTATCGAAGACGAGCAGTAGGCGAAGGGGCGTCCTTCCGTGGAAGGATTAAACGCCCCTACCCGATGGATAGCTCGCTGGTGTTATACATCACCTGTCCGCCCACGACTGTCGCCGCTACTTCGATCTGCCCAATCTCGTGTGCCGCCTCTTTGAAGGGGTCTTGATGCAATATCACAAGGTCGCCAAGCTTTCCTAGCTCAAGGCTGCCCTTCACATTCTCTTCGAACGCACCATAGGCGGCGTTCACCGTCATCGTTGATACGGCCTCTCTAACGCCTATTCGCTCGGGGTCGTTAAGCACCTCTCCCGAACTCGTCACCCTGGCCGTCGCGCTCTGGATGCAAAACAGCGGGCTTACCGGCGTCACCGGGCAGTCAGAATGCAGCAGGGGCCGGATGCCAGCCCGAATAGCCGAGCCAACCGGATCGAGGTTTCGCACCCGATCAGGCCCAAGGAATCGGTCGCGGTGGCGGTCGCCGAAGTAGTACACGTGGTTGGCGAAGAAGTCCGGTATCACTCCTAGCTGACTCATCTTGGCGATGTGCTCAGGATGGCAGACCTGACAATGCTCGATGCGAAAACGATGGTCTGCCTTCGGAATGGCGCGCAGTGCGTTTTCGTAGGCAGTAAGCACCGCATCAATGGCAGCGTCCCCATTGGCGTGAGTGGCGATCTGGTATCCTTTCTGATGAAGGATCATCACCATCTCGTTCAACTCTTCCTGCTCGAAGATGAGCCAGCCCTTCTCATTCTCGTCGCAGTAATAGGGATCGCGCAAGGCTGCCGTGATACCTTGAATCGAGCCATCAGACACAATCTTACAGCCAGCGACCCTGACCCACTCGTCACCAGAGCCGCTCTCAAGTGCAAAGTCAAGCTCGGTAAGAAGCTGCCACTGAATGAACATATTGACTCTGAACTTCAGGAACCCGTCTCGCCTGGCCTGCTGATAGGCGTTGAGGATATCCACGCCGCGCCCTCTGCCTACGCCAGCGTCGTGAATCGTGGTAACGCCCTGCCGCAAGAACTCATCCTGAGCTTGCAAGAATCCCTTCCGAATTTCATCATCGGTGTAGGCGCGCATCAGTTGCTGAACTGACGCTTGCGCCGTTTCGTAGAGCACGCCGTCTGGCTCAGAACTCCCTGGTAATCGCCCAATGCGTCCGCCGGGAGGGTCGGCAGTTTCGGCGTGGACGCCCGCCAATTCCAGCGCCTTGCTGTTTGCTGCCAGCATGTGGCCGGAATTATGTACAATCATGATCGGATGCTCGGTGGAAACGCTATCCAGGTCGTTGCGATTTGGATGACGCATATCCTCAAGGCCGGTGTCGTCGTAGCCGCGCCCTCGTATCCACTCCCCTAGCGGCGTCACGGCAGCACGCTCGCGAAGCCGCTCCACAATGTCACGTATGCTTCGGTTCAGTGGAGTTCGCACGTCCACTTCAAGCAGGCTTGTTCCGAAGCTCACCATGTGGTTATGCGGCTCGATGAAGCCCGGCAGAACAGTCCTGCCCGCGGCGTCTATGACCGTGGTCCCGCTCCACCTTTCGGCGAGAACATCCTGATTGGCTCCAAGCACTGCTATCTTCCCGTCTCGAACGCCAACCGCTTGCACAACCGTACCGCTGGCGTCCATAGTCTCGATGCGGCCATTAATGACAATCAAGTCCATAACAGTCAATCAATCCCCTCACGTTCTCACTTCCATCGCAGAACGGGAAGTGGTGGGGTCTATCTTAGCACAGCACAGCGAAACGCTCGCCCCGGTCTACGGTTAGCCTTGCATTCCTTTAGAACGCAAAAAGGCGCATCACCCGAATTATGGATGATGCGCCTCTCCAAATGCGAACTTCTGTGATTACGCTAAGACTCCTGGTTTGCCTCTACCATCTCTGGAACCTTGTCCTCATCTGAACATCTGACGCAGACATAGCTAGAACCTTGCTCAAGGGCTATTCCTACAGCGACATTTCGCTTACGCCCGCAGATGCGACAGGTAACCGATTCAAGAGGCGTCTTGCCCGGCTGATCAGGCTCGTTTTGATGCCCTCTGAACCCTTTGTAATCAGGATTCAGACGCTTCATTTTCTCGTACCGCTCCAGGTCTCTACGACGACCCATTGCCGCACACCTCCTCTCTAGGAGTGCAACTGAACAACTGGTGAGCTATAAGGCTATTGTACCGCTGCGACTGCCCCTGCGCCCTCCAGCTTCTCTTTGAGTGCATCCGCAGCTTCTTTGTTGATGCCCTCTTTTATCGCTGTTGGCGCGCTCTCGACTAGCTCTTTGGCCTCTTTAAGACCCAGCGTTGTTTCCTCGCGCACAGCCTTGATGACGTTGATCTTGTTCGGGCCTATCTCATTAAGCATGACGTTGAACTCGGTCTGCTCTTCCTCTTCGACAGCCTCAGGAGTAGCGGCGACTCCTGCGATTGTTCCCATGACCGGAGCGGCGGCGCTCACGCCGAACACTTCTTCCAAATCCTTGACAAGCTCGGACAAATCGATGACCGACAGCCCTTTGATCGCCTCTACAATCTCTTCTTTCGTTGTCATGATTTCAAACCTCCATCCATATTTTCCATGATTCTTGAATGCCGATTCTTACTCAGTTACACCTTCTAGTTTTTCGACCTGCCTCTGAAGGACTCGCGCGAGTCCAGCGATATTCGCGTTCAGGACATATACAAGACCAGCAGCAGGGGCATTTAGCTGGCCCATCAATCGCGCGATAAGCTCTTCCTTCGATGGGAGCGTCGCAAGGTTATCAACCTGTTCAACAGTCAACATACGATCGCCAAGGACGCCGCCTCTGATCTTCATTGGCGAACGTGTTGTCCGGATGAACTCGACCAGGGCTTTGGCTGGATCTACAGGCTCTCCGTAGCCAAATGCGAATGCGGTCGGCCCCTCGACAACATCCTTGAAGGCAGGTCTACCGGCGGCGTCTGCGGCTAGATAGGCCAGCGTATTCTTTATGATGCGAAACTGCACGTTCTTTTCGCGCAGACTTCGCCTCAGGCCCGTCATTGCGCCGACGGACAGCCCTGTGTAGTCGGTGGAAATTGCTACCGTGCATTCCTGCATCCATTGACGCATTTCCTCGACTGCATTGATCTTACGTTCTGTCGGCAATTTTTACCTCAATTCACACCAGTTTACAAATTCTTATGGTTCTCGATTTCTTGTATAAACAAAACGCCCTGAGCCACAGACTCAAGGCGCAAGTTTATCATTTGCGAGTTAACCTTTTTGCCTGGGCAGGCTGGGTGTTTTAATCCGCCAAAGCGGAGCCTACTGTCTGTGGCGTTACCGTTATTCTACTTTAAGTGCTATCGCGCTGGCAACATCCATTGGAACACTCGGCCCCATTGTTGTCGTCAGATAGGCGGCCTGGATAAACTGACCCTTTACACCGCTTGGCCTCGCTCGGACGATAGCGTCCATAAGGGACGTCAGATTGTCCAGGAGTTGATTATCTTCAAAGCTGGCCTTCCCTATAGGCACGTGTATCAGGGCTGTTCTGTCTAACCGATATTCCACCCTGCCCTTCTTGGCCTCGCTCACGGCCCTGGGAATGTCTTCAGCCTGAACCACAGTGCCCGTTCTGGGGTTAGGCATCAATCCTCGCCTGCCGAGCACTCGCCCTAGCCTTCCGATGCGGCCCATCATGTCGGGGGTGGCTATCGACACATCAAAATCGGCCCAGCCTTCCTCGATCTTCTTAATCAGATCATCGTCGCCGATGTAGTCTGCCCCTGCCTCCTGAGCAACGCCAACCGCTTCGCCTTCTGCGAAGACGACTACACGAATGGTCTTGCCCACTCCATGAGGAAGATTGGCAACGCCTCGAACCATCTGATCAGCGTGGCGTGGGTCTGCGCCAGTGCGAATATGCAACTCGACGGTCTCGTCGAACTTTGCTTTAGCCACTTGCTTTGTCAAAGCAATAGCCTCTTGTGGCTGATAGTTTTTCTCCCGATCGATAAGCCCTTCAGCCTCTCGATATCGTTTGCCGTGTTTTGTTGCCATCCGTCAGCATCCTCTATTTATTGCTTCAATGGTCCGAATTGGCTTGCTCTCATCCTTCCAAGGAAGAATCAAATAGCAATTCTCATACGAAGTGATTCTTAAGCGTCGCTTATTTGGATACCCATGCTGCGAGCGGTGCCCTCTACGATGCACATAGCCCCTTCGATATCGGCGGCATTAAGGTCTCGCATCTTGGCTTCGGCGATCTCTTTGACTTTACTTCGAGGGATCGTCGCAATCTTTTCAGTCCTTGGATTGCTGCTGCCCTTCGGTACTCCCGCCGCCTTACGAAGAAGGTCTGACGCGGGAGGACTCTTGATGATGAAGGAAAACGAGCGATCTTCAAACACTGTCAACTCTACAGGCACGATGCTGCCTGTCTGTGATGCAGTGCGCTCGTTGTACTCTTTGACGAACCCCATGATGTTGACGCCGTGCTGACCTAACGCAGGGCCAATCGGAGGCGCAGGCGTAGCCTTGCCAGCGTCTATCTGGAGCTTGATTATAGCCATTACCCTTTTTGCCAAGTAATTTGTCCTCTTTTTACTATGCTCGTTCGACCTGAAGGAAGTCGAGTTCTACCGGCGTCTCGCGTCCAAAGAAGGAGACTATCACCCTCACCTTGGCCCTCTCAGCGTAGACCTCGTCCACAATGCCCATGAAATCAACGAAGGGGCCGTCAGTGATGCGCACCGTCTGGCCCTTGTCATAGCCCACTCTAACGCGGGGTTTGTGAGTTTCGATTTGCTTGAGGATGAGGTTGACCTCTTTTTCCTCCAGCGGAACGGGCTTGGGGCGCTTGTCATGCTCGTCTTCCATCGAAACAAACCCCGTTACGCCGGGCGTGTTCCTGACGACGTACCAACTCTCGTCATCCATCCTCATCTGCACAAGGATGTAGCCTGGAAAAACCTTGCGAGGAACGGCTTTGCGACGACCCTCTTTGATCTCGATCTCGTCTTCTGTCGGCACGACAACCTGGAGTATCTTATCTTTGACATCCATCGTTGCCACACGCTGCTCAAGATTTTTCTTGACGCGATCTTCCTGGCCGGAGTAGGCGTGGACTATATACCAAAGGATGTTTTCTTCGTCGTTGCTCATTATGGCTAACTACCCAAGATTGATGACAGAAGACGACCAAACCCTATATCGATGATGCCAAGGAACGCGCCTACCGCAGCCGAAACCGCGATCACCATAAGGGAGAGACGCATCGTTTCTTGACGCGTCGGCCACGTGACGCGACGCAGTTCCGAAACCACATCCCCAAACATCCTGAAGCTTAACGCCCTTCTTGCCGCCTCAGTACCTAAACGCCTTGGGATGCCTGTATTCCGGGCCATACCCTACCTCACCTCTCTATGCAGCGTATGCGCACGACACCTGGGGCAAAACTTCTTCAACTCCAAGCGCTGCGGATCGCTGCGCCTGTTCTTGCTCGAAGTGTAGGTGCGCTCTCTGCAGTCAACACAACCCAGGTTTATAACTATGCGGGTTTCCGCTCGACGTGCCATTATATTCTTCTCTTTTAGGCCAGGCGGCTATTTATGACCGCCTGGCATATTATGTACTTCTAATTAATGACCGAGATAATCACGCCAGAGCCTACTGTACGGCCTCCTTCGCGCACCGCGAAGCGAAGCTGCTCAGTCAACGCAACAGGCATTATCAGCTTGATCTTCATTTCGATGTTGTCACCCGGCATTACCATTTCAACGCCATCTGGTAGTTTTATCTCCCCGGTAACGTCGGTGGTCCGAATGTAGAACTGGGGCTTGTACCCGTCGAAGAACGGCGTATGACGGCCACCCTCTTCCCTGCTGAGGACGTACACATTGGCCTCGTACTCAGTATGCGGCGTCATGCTTCCGGGCGCGGCTAGCACCTGGCCTCGCTCGATGCCTTCTCGGTCAACTCCTCTAAGGAGTATGCCTACTGCGTCGCCGGGTTCGCCTTCGTCAAGCGTCTTGTGGAACATTTCCACGCCGGTAACTACAGTAGAGCTTGTGGGCTTGATCCCTACAATCTCAATGGGCTGGCCGACTTTAATCACACCCTGCTCCACTCGGCCCGTAACCACAGTGCCACGACCCTTGATACCGAATACGTCTTCCACCGGCATCAGGAACGGCAGGTCTTTGGGGCGATCAGGAATAGGTATGTAGCTATCGACTGCGTCCATAAGCTCCCATATGCCCTTGCCCCACTCGGATTCCCTGGAAACGTCTTCAGCCTCCAGAGCATTAAGAGCGCTGACCCGAACGATAGGAATATCGTCCCCTGGGAAGCCATACTCAGTGAGCAGCTCCCTCAACTCTAGCTCAACAAGTTCCAGAAGCTCTTCATCGTCCATCGCGTCAACCTTGTTCAAGGCTACAACGATGGCGGGAACCTCAACCTGGCGAGCAAGAAGGATGTGCTCTCGCGTTTGTGGCATGGGGCCGTCTGGAGCGCTTACTACAAGTATAGCTCCGTCCATCTGCGCCGCGCCTGTAATCATGTTCTTGATGTAGTCGGCGTGACCGGGGCAGTCCACGTGAGCATAGTGGCGAGCCTCAGTCTCATACTCTACGTGCTGAATGGCAATCGTAACGCCGCGCGCCCTTTCTTCCGGCGCGTTGTCGATGCTATCGAATGCCCTGAAGTCTGCCAAGCCTGCCGTGCCGAGCACGCGCGTAATGGCCGACGTCAGTGTGGTCTTCCCGTGGTCTACGTGACCGATGGTTCCCACGTTTACGTGTGGCTTTGTCCTCTGAAACTTCTGTTTTGCCAATTTTCATCCTCCCAGTTATGGAGCCCACAAGCAGATTTGAACTGCTGACCTCGTTCTTACCAAGAACGCGCTCTACCTACTGAGCTATGTGGGCTTAGAATTGTCGACTTTTTGGTTCTAAACGTTATCATATGGTGGAGGGGGTAGGATTCGAACCTACGTAGCCCTTCCGAGCGCCAGATTTACAGTCTGGTGGTATTAACCACTCACCCACCCCTCCGGGTGAAGTCACACTGAAATTAAGTTTAGCATAGCCTATCAGCCAATCCAAGGTCTTCGTCCTCATACACATGGCGCAAATCGCCCTAACCATATCAAAAGGGGAGGAGTAAAAGCCCCAGAGGGGACTCGAACCCACTAACCTGCCGATTACAAGTCGGCTGCGCTGCCTGTTGCGCCACTGGGGCACTGCTTGTACGCCACCTAATATTGAGGAATTTTGATAAGGAGGAAAGGCTGTACGCAAACAAGGCTAGCCGACAAAATAAGTCATCAACTAGCCTAAGTTATCCTACTAATTCTAGCAAATTCTGCCCATCCGGTCAACAACAAATGGGCTATCAACAATGTCATTCACACACGGCATTGAGTGATTCGCATGTGCTCGGATTACACTTCCAAAACTTAGATATTCACCGCGTCTGGTAGGAGTTAGGCACGACAATCCTAACGTTCCAGGAGAATATCTTCGGCCTCACGCTGAATGCTGCGATAGACCTCTTGCAAAGGAATGCCACGCTCTAACGCGATACGACGACATACCGCGTACTCTGGAGCCACGCTAACGTTCTTGCCTTCAATGCGTTTGACCTTGACCGCGACTCTTCCCAACGAAGTGTCCACTTCGATGCTATCACGTTCGACTTCGTACCGCGCGAGAGGTCGCACTCTAACGCCGAGAGTTGAGGTTTCCCTCATCACGAGTCCAATCGCTTCATGCTCAAGGTCTGACGATAATATGGCGCTCATCATCGTCGCCGGGCGGTTTTTCTTCATCTGGATAGGTGTGAACCAGACATCGCGCGCGCCTAGCTCGAATAGGCGCTCCTGCACATATCCCAGCAACTCCCCTGTCATGTCGTCTATGTTTGTCTCAATAATACTGAGGTTGGTGTTATACGTTGCGCCCGTCTCCTCGCCAATCCATAGGGCCAGCGCGTTTGGATAGTAACGGGACTCCCTCGACCCCAAACCATAGCCAATCCGCTCAAGATTCAGGCTTGGCTGCCGGAAAGTTGCCAACGTGGTGAGTATGGCAGCCCCGGTTGGGGTGACCATCTCGCCTGTGTCGTGAGCGTTGCCAGGAGGAGGCACCACCGGCGCGCCGGCCATTGCAAAGAGCGCGGCTGTAGCTGGCGACGGTATAGGCAAGACGCCGTGTGCGCTTTCAATCACACCTGAACCGGAAGGAAACGGCGAGGAATACAGACGCTCGATGCCAAGCAAGTCCAGGCCCACGACGCTTCCTACTACGTCCACCAGGGTATCGATTTCTCCAAGCTCGTGAAGTTGAGTTTCTTCTTTTGATGTTTTATGCACCAGAGATTCGGCTTCGCCAAGGCGACGAAACACGGTGCAGGCACGTTGTACCACGTTCTCGGGTAGGCTTGACTCCTCTGTTATCCTTATGAAGTCTTGCCAGTGACGCGGCCTCCTTGCATCCTCAGTGAGCGCGACTGATACCCATGTCCCGCTAACTCCACCACGTTGCGCAAGCTGTTTGGAAAGGGTGTATCCTCCGACGTTGAGCTTGCCGAGTTCGGCATCCAACTCTTCGATGGACACTCCCGCGTCAATTACAGCGCCAAGGATCATGTCTCCGCTGGCGCCTCCGATGCAGTTAAAATATGCACTTCTCAGGGCCGTGTCCTCCTTTGCGCTCTAAATCTTACTTTATTTTCTGTTCTTGAATAATGAGACAACAACCAGGCCTTCTACTAAAGCGGAACGGGATGTCAGTTATTCGGATGGCATGAAATGATTACCATCCCCACGGCGTTGCTCTCGCGGAATACAGGCGTTAATCGCCTCCGACAATGTGCGGGCTGGCACAGTCTTTAGCTCACCTTGCGGGTCTGACCCTTGATGTGAGTTACCCGGTATGACACAACGCGTCATACCCAGGCGGGCGACCTCTTGGATTCGCCTCTCAAGCTGAGGCACCCTCCGCACTTCGCCTGTGAGACCAAGCTCGCCTATCGCGGCGATTCCCGCCCCCACAGGCACATTGCGCATACTGGACGCAATGGCAAGCGCAAGGCCAAGATCGGCGGCAGGCTCGCTGACCTTCACTCCACCCGTGACGTTGACCACGATGTCCTGGTTTGAAAGAGGAACGCCACCTCGTCTCGTCAGCACGGCGCAGACCAGAAGTAGACGATTGAAGTCAATTCCAGTTGCCACACGCCTCGGAGTTGGAAGCATCGATGGTGAGGTAAGGGCCTGGATTTCAACGAGCAAGGGTCTGCTTCCTTCCATCGTCGAAATTACAATCGAACCAATCGCGCCTTCGCTGCGCTCGGAAAGAAATGTTCTGGATGGGTCTTCTACTTCTAGAAGGCCGTCGTTGACCATCTCGAACACCCCAA
Source organism: Dehalococcoidia bacterium (assembly GCA_965206395.1). Lineage (GTDB taxonomy): Bacteria > Chloroflexota > Dehalococcoidia > Lucifugimonadales > CATOSD01 > CBDBJK01. The sequence continues at coordinate 122,495 of CBDBJK010000035.1, read as the reverse complement.
CCTCATTGGTCGAGCCAAAGCGGTTCTTGATGGTCCTTAGAAGCCGCCATGAGCTTATCGGATCGCCTTCGATGTATAGCACTACATCGACCATGTGTTCCAGAACGCGCGGCCCAGCGATGTCGCCGCCCTTGGTCACGTGTCCACTCAAGATCACAGGTGTGTCGTGGGCCTTGGCCCACTCCATAAGTCTTCGTGTGCATTCCCTTATTTGCGATACGCTGCCGACTCCAGACGACAGAGATTCGTCATAGACCGTCTGAATCGAGTCCACTATCGCGAGAACAGGTTTGTGGCTCTCCATCTGATTGAGAACCGTTTCCAGATCGGTTGCCGCCAGTACCAACAGATCATGGCCTGATATCTTAAGGCGGTCGGCACGCATCCTTACCTGTGCGGCAGACTCTTCGCCAGATACATACAGCGTAGTGCCCTTGGTGTTGGAGATATCGGCGGCTATCTGAAGTAACAGCGTAGATTTGCCTATCCCAGGCTCCCCGGAGATCAGCGTAAGAGAGCCGGGAACGATTCCTCCGCCCATCACGCGATTGACCTCGTTTAGAGCTAGCCGAATTCGTGGCAGTTCCTTCGTAGAAACCTCTGATAGTTCACGCGCAGACGCTGATGAAGCGTCAATCCATGAGCGAGCACGGTTATCGGGCTTGTCTCGCTTGATTTCGACCAGCGTGTTCCACTGCTCGCAGGCAGAACAGCGTCCTTCCCACTTGAGGCTTTCGTTTCCACAAGCATCGCAGACAAAGACGGTCTTCGTTTTAGTCTTGGGCATGTCTTTCCAATTCGTCGAGGTAGGCGAGGGCGGTTTGAGATTCAGCCCCTTTGCGTTCGGTTCATCAAAGGCAATAGCAGAACAGAAGCGCCGCTACACACAAGAACCCCACAGCTAAACCATAAACAAAGGTCTGAAGACATCAAACGTCTTCAGACCTTAAGTTTATCGAAAGCCGTGCAGTGTTGCTAGGCTGAACCGACTGGGACTGGTGAATCAGCCTTAACGACGATCTCGTCTTCGGACACTTCAATGACCGCGGTGTCTCCAGGATTAACCATGCTGCCAAGAATCGCGTCTGAAAGCTTATCTTCAAGGTTGTCCTGGATAACTCTACGCAGAGGCCTAGCTCCAAAGGTTGGGTCGTAGCCTTTTTCGGATAGCCAGTTCTTGGCTTCCTGTGTGACCTCAAGGTTGATGCCCTTTTCAATCAGGTTAGCGGACACTTCGGTTAGCATCAGATCAACGATTTCCAGCATATGGTCTTGGGTCAAGGGATGGAACACAACTGTGCCGTCAATACGGTTAAGGAATTCTGGACGGAAGAAGCGCTTCACTTCGTCGATGACATTATTTTTCATGCGCTCGTAGGCCGCCTCTTCATTCTGACCGCCCTCGCTCCTTACCGCAAAGCCAATCCCCTTGTCCTGCCTGATAAGGTCAGAGCCGATGTTGCTGGTCATCACTATGATCGTATTCCTAAAGTCTACCCTACGGCCCTTGGAGTCAGTCAGATGGCCATCATCGAATATTTGAAGCAAAATGTTGAACACATCGGGGTGAGCTTTCTCGATTTCGTCAAGAAGTATCACGCTGTAGGATTTGCGCCTTACCGCTTCAGTCAATTGCCCTCCCTCATCGTAGCCGATGTATCCGGGAGGCGCTCCGACAAGGCGGGATACCGAGTGTCTTTCCATGAACTCGGACATGTCTATGCGGATCATGGAATCTTCGTCGCCGAACATGAACTCGCTCAGCTTTTGCACCAGGTATGTCTTGCCGACACCCGTAGGGCCAAGGAAGATGAACACCCCGGTTGGGCGTTTGGGGTTCTTCAAGCCTGCTCGTGCCCTGCGAACTGCTTTGGCAATCACCTGGATTGCTTCCTCCTGACCGACCACTTTTTCGTGCAGCACCTCTTCCATTTTGATAAGGCGCTCGGTCTCTTCAGTGGCAAGCCGGGTAACGGGGATGCCCGTCCACATGCTGACGACTTCAGCTATGTTTTCCTCTGTAACGACCGCTTTTTCGTCGCCTACCTCGTCTTGCCAGTTCTTCTCTAGCTCGCCTAGCTTTTCGGCCAGATTCGTTTCCCTGTCTCTAAGCTCGGCGGCGTATTCATATTGGCGAGAGGCAATGGCTTCGTCTTTCTCTTTGCGAACGCTCTCCAGCATCTTCGTCGTTTCTTTGACAGAGAGCGGCGCCGTGCTGAAGTTTATGCGCACTCTGGAAGCGGCCTCGTCTATCAGGTCGATGGCCTTGTCCGGCAGGAATCTATCGGCGATAAACCGAGAAGCCAGGGACGCAGCCGCGCGAAGAGACTCGTCCATAATCTCTAACTGATGGTGTTCCTCGTAGCGACCCTTCACGCCTCTAAGGATTTCGACGGTCTCGTCAACCGACGGCTCTTCTACCTTCACAGGCTGGAAGCGGCGTTCCAGGGCAGGGTCACGCTCAACATATTTTCGATAGTCGTCGAGAGTCGTGGCACCGATAGTCTGCATTTCTCCTCGCGCGAGGGAGGGTTTCAGGATATTCGCAGCGTCAACTGCGCCTTCAGCGGCCCCAGCGCCGACCATCGTGTGAATCTCGTCGATAAAGAGCACACAGTTTCCTGAGTTACGTATCTCTTCGATGACTTTCTTGAGGCGCTCTTCAAACTCGCCACGATACTTGGTGCCAGCCACTAGCGCGCCCATGTCGAGGGTAACCAGCCTCTTACCTTGTAGAGTGCTGGGGACATCGTTGTTGGCGATGCGCTGCGCAAGGGCTTCGACTATCGCAGTCTTGCCAACACCCGGCTCGCCTACGAGAACAGGGTTGTTCTTCGTGCGGCGGCTCAGGATTTGGGTGACGCGTTGGATTTCTTTCTCTCTACCCACAGTCGGGTCCAGCTTTCCGGCGCGGGCCGCTGCGGTTAGATCAATTCCCAGTTGGTCCAGTGTGGGTGTCCTTGTCTGGGATCTTGCTCCGCCACTGCCACTCTGGGTTTGCTGAACAGTCTGTGTGAGGATTCGACTCGTCTCACCCCTGACTTTGTCAAGATTAACGCCAAGGCTTTCGAGAACGCCTGCAGCGACACCCTCGCCTTCACGCATCAATCCGATCAGGAGATGCTCTGTGCCTATATAGTGATGACTCAGTCTCCGGGCTTCGTCCACGGCCAGCTCGATCACCTTCTTGGCGCGAGGTGTAAGGCCAATCTCGCCCGGATTGGAACGCTCTCCCCGTCCGATGATGAACTCTACCGCAGACCTTACCTTGTTAAGTTCTACGCCAAGGTTTGAGAGCACTTTGGCGGCTACGCCGTCGGTTTCTCGCACCAGTCCGAGGAGGATATGCTCTGTTCCTATGTAGTTGTGGTTAAACCTCTGCGCCTCTTCTTGCGCAAGTGATAGAACCCTACGGGCCCTTTCAGAGAACTTTTCAAACCTACTAGCCATATCAACATCTCCCTATCGAGGAGTATCGTGCCAACGAAAGAACGGGACTAATATTCTTCAGACTCTTCGGAGTCTTCCTCTACAGCCTGTTTGAGGCTTAGTCCCAATCGCCGTCGTTCGGGTTCGATTCTCAGTATTTTCAGTTTGACTGTATCACCCTCTCGCACGACTTCTCTAGGATGATTTATCATTCGCGATGTCAATTCTGAAATGTGTATCAGTCCTTCAACAGAACCTTCAACGCGAGCGAATGCCCCGAAATTAGTTAACTTGGTCACCGTGGCGTCGACAATATCACCAACTCCATAGCGCTCGTGAATAGTCTCCCACGGCTCAGGCTCTAACCGCCTGAGACTTAATGCTATCTTCCTATTTTCAGCATCAACCCTCAGTACATAGACATCAAGCTCTTCACCGACTTTTACCACGTCTTCTGTTGAGTTAACGGGACTCCAGGAAAGCTCAGATATATGTATCAGCCCGTCGGCCCCGCCAAGGTCTACAAAAGCGCCAAAAGTGCTAATGCCAGTGACTTTGCCCCGCCTGACTTCACCCTCGGTAAGCTCTTCAATTAGCCGGGCCTTTTGCGCTTCCCGCATCTCTTGCAGAGCCTGGCGCTCCGAGAAGATTGCCCGGTTGCGTCCTCTGTTTACTTCGAGAACCTTCAGTTGCAGCACCTTGCCAATTTCATCGGCCTTTGGGTCTGGCGGGGGAGTTTGGCTCTCGGTGGAATCATTCTCCTCACCGCTTTGTTCATCGCTCGTTTCTGGTTTAGGCTCTGGCTGCTCTCTAAATAATTCTCGTGATACGCTAATCAGTTGCGACATCGGCACAAAGCCCTGAATCGTATCAACCTCGACTATTGCCCCGCCTCGGTTGAATCCGATTATTTTGCCTTCGACACTCTCTCCTTGCTCCAGGATGTTTTCGAGAACCCGCCATGCCTTTTCGCCCACCGCCCTGTCGATTGACAAAATTGCCGCTGACTCATCGGTAGACTCACGAATCACAAATGTGACTAGTTCGTCTCCAACTTTCAAGCGTTCAAAATCCTCAGGGATTAGTGTCCTCATTTCCCTTGCGGGCACTATTCCTTCGGCCTTGTGTCCTATGCTTACCAGTATGCCATCAGCGTCCGCCCGCATCACTATGCCCTCTACCACGTCTCCTCTGCGGAGGGGCTTCATATCCTCCACGGAGGCGAGCAGCTCGCCCATGTCCTGTACGGTGCTGGCATCCTGCGCTTGAGAATTAGAACTCAACAAGTTGTTACCGCCGCTTTCCTCGATCATTAGCAAGATGTCTTCATTATAGGTATATCAGCGGAACGTGTAAAGACGTAAACATGTCTACTACCAGAACCACGAGTTACAAAGAGGGAAATCGTAGTTCTCTGAGAGAGTATTAAGGGTATTATTTATTCTTGCTCCAATAACACAAGTAATATGTCTGGGCTGAAAGGCATTGGTGAGAAAATTACTGATGAGCTTCCTGATAGCTTACTCAGCAATAACGACCAGCCAGGATAAGGCCTGCCTAAGAATCCTGACGATTCGAGTCCTTTCCAAGCCTCTAGCGCCCGTAATTTCGAGAGACTAAAAGCCCCCTGGCAGTGACCTATTTTCCCACGTCCTTGCGGGCGCAGTATCGTCAGCGCTGAGGCGTTTCACTTCCGTGTTCGGGATGGGAACGGGTGGGGCCACCTCGCTGAAACCACCAGGGGACAATTAACTTTGTTTATAAGGCTATCCCGGAGACTGTCCCACCCAGAGATTTGCCTTCACTATAAATATATCTCACGCGCATGAGGTTGTCAACGTAATTGCGGGCTTGATTGCGAGGCATCCGCATGGCTGATTTTATGGTGAACAAGCTCGCCTGGCTTTTCCATCTGTCCCAATGCGAGCAAGAGTCAAGTAAGAAAGGCACGTCTGCAATCATATCATCGACCCGATCATCAAACGCTCACGAGTTCACGGAGGCATTGGGCGTCTGTAGTCAGTTACGTTACCAACAATCGCTACCCTTCGATCACGTTACAGCGCCAGTCGTCTCCCATCGTAGGCTTGCGCGTACGAGTGGAGACGGACACGTTTATCTTGACTCTCGACGAACTACCGTGATAGCATAGGGGCAACTAAATGTTAAATCTTGCATAAAAAGCGGTTATTGAGCACGGAGGTGGGCAATTTGGCAACTACACAGCTTATTGAAGTTACTTCCATGGCTGCCGAGAAACTTGAGGAGATAGTCAAGGAGCAAGGAGAAAATGGCACGTTGCTCCGAGTGATGGTAGTGCCAGGCGCGGAAGGCGGTTTCCAGTATATGCTCGGCCTGGAGAAAGAAGCCAAAGAAGGCGACTTCGTGATCGACACCGACACGATTCAGGTGTTGATAGATGCCGATAGCGCGCCTTTGATTGAGGGCGCTCAGATTGACTATGTCGATAGCCTTATGCGGAGCGGCTTCGTTATCAGCAACCCCAACCTCCAGGGCGGGGGCTGTGCATGCGGCGGCGGAGGATGCGGCGGCGGCGGCGGAGGATGCGGCGGCGGAGGTGGTGAATGTGGATGTGGTGGTCACTAAACATCCATAGCTGAATTCACTTTGAAACCATGAGGCGGGACGACACAAATCGTCCCGCCTTTATTTTCGCCTGGATCATGTGAGCTGCCTTGCTGTAGAGCCTTGACTGAAGGAAGCACTGAAAATGCTATAATAGGTTATGGTCAACAATATGCGACCCCACCTGTGATATTACGTGCTATTTGAATCCTTTTCTCAAATACAATTTGACCCCTTTCGGGGCATCGTCACCTTCGCCACGTTTTCCCTCGCCCTCGTTTTAGCAATAACGGTGCACGAGTTCAGCCATGCCTTGATTGCCACTAGACTGGGCGACCCGACATCCAAGCGTCTGGGTAGGTTATCCCTTAACCTGCGCGCTCACCTGGACCCGGTCGGCAGTATGATGATAATACTCGCGGGCTTCGGTTGGGGTAAGCCAGTTCCCGTGAACCCGGACTACCTTCGCACAGGAGCACGCTCAGGTATGGCAGTAGTGTCCCTCGCTGGCCCTATCTCCAAACGTAGCATTGGCGTCGGCCTTCGCTCTCTTCATAAAGGCGGGAGTTGTCGACTCACCTTTTGTTGGCTTTTCCTTGTTCCGAGGCGGCACCGAAGATATACTAGGGTACATTATCGGTGCCGTGGTATCCTGGAACCTGCTGCTGGCCGCATTCAACCTGATACCAATTGCGCCGCTAGACGGATTCAAGGTAGCGCTGGGGATATTGCCGCGAGATATGGCTAATTCCTTTGCGCGGCTAGAGCGCTATGGCCCCGGAATACTGATGATGATTATCCTGTCCGATATCGTTCTACCAGGGCCAGGAATACTGTCCTCGGTGATACGGCCCATCCTAAACTTACTAAGAGCGTCTAACAAAACCTAATAAAAGGGGTTAGAATCTGGACATTCTCTGGAGGAGGATGACCTAATGTCTAAGCCCCTTGTAAGCGATGAATTCTGGGAACTGGTGCAACCTTTACTGCCGCCACAACCACCGAAGCCGAAAGGAGGAAGGCCCAGGATACCTGACAGACAGGTCCTAAGTGGGATACTGTTCGTGCTAAAGACAGGCATTGGCTGGGAAGACCTACCCAAGGAGATGGACTGTGGCAGTGGGATGACCTGCTGGAGGCGCCTCAGAGATTGGCACCAGTCGGGAGTCTGGGAGCGCATCCACTTGGTATGCCTTGAGCGCCTGCAAGCAGCTGAGCGCATAGACTGGACTCGCGCAGTGCTGGACAGTGCTTCAGTGCGAGCAGTTTTTGGGGGCAGAAAACAGGCCCCAACCCCACGGACAGGGCGAAGGCGGGTAGCAAGCATCATATCATAACCGATGCCCAGGGCATTCCACTGGCGGTCAGGTTGACTGGCGCGAACGCTCACGATGTCACCCAAGCCCTTGAGTTGGTGGATGCCATACCTGCTGTCAAGGGCAAGCGAGGCAGGCCTCGCAAGCGTCCTCTTCAGGCGCAGGGAGACAGAGGGTATGACTCTGAGCCTGTTCGCAAGGAGTTGAAGAAGCGACATATCTGGCCGCTGCTGGCCAAGCGAGGTGAGCCGCATGGCAGCGGGTTGGGTGTGCATAGATGGGTGGTTGAGAGAAGCCTGAGTTGGCTTCATCAGTTCCGACGCTTACGGGTTCGATATGAGCGCAGGGCAGACATACATGAGGCTTTCTTGGCCATAGGTTGTACCATCATCTGCTCTCGCTTTCTGTTCCAATAATGGTTTTGTTAGACGCTCTTAGTTTCGTAGTTCTAGGTAGACAGCTTTTATGAAAATCTGGTATGAATAATCTGATTCACTACTCGGACAAAATAATTATGCTATTAAAGCGGGTGTTCTCATACATTCGCCCTTCGTGGAAAAACCAATATGAAGAACTCTTTGGGTTGAAGATAGCTAGGAGGAAGCAGTTGGACCGCATAACCATAATCGGCTTCGGCGCATATGGAGCTTCGATAGGTCTGGGACTCAAACGATCCAATCTCTCGAACACTGAGATCATAGGCACAAGCAGAGAGCGAAGTGTCATGGCTGCGGCGTCCAAGATGGAGGCTGTGGACAGGACTATCGGCAACCTTGGGTCTGCCGTCGAGAACGCTAATCTGGTCATATTGGATACGCCCATAACTGAAATCCGCGAGCTTCTGGAAGCCATTGGCCCTCTGGTAAGCGATGGATGCGTGATTACGGACACCGGCGCTTCCAAAGTCATGGTTATGCAATGGGCAAAGGAGCTTCTTCCCAGAGGGGTAAACTATGTGGGCGGCCATCCGCTGCTCAAGAATCCCGCAGTCGACGTTGAAGATGCAGCCCCCTCTCTTTTCGAGGGCGTTGACTACTGCATCATACACGGCGATACAGTGGACAAAGGCTCTCTCAGAACGGTCGTGAATCTTGTTGAGACTCTGGGAGCCAAGCCTCTGTTTATGGACCCACGCGAGCACGACAGCTACGCGGTCGCTATGAGCTTCCTCCCTATGGTAGTGTCGTCTGCGTTTGTTAACGTCGCTTCTCGAAGCGACGGTTGGATAGAGATGCACCGTCTGGCGGCGAGCGAGTTCAGCGAGTTCTCGCGTCTAGCCTCCACCGACCCTCAAGACATCGAAGCCGCGTGCCTTGCCAACCCAGACGACTTGGTACACTGGATTGATCAGATGATAACCGAGTTGTATGAACGCAGGTCTCAGATTTTGAACAAAGACGATAACCTCCTGGACACATTCGTCAAGTCATGGGAGGCGCGCGCTCGTTGGGAGGCAAACGCGGTGGTCGAGGACGACCGCGTCAAGCTGCCCGGCGCGGGCGAATCTATGGCTTCGGCCTTCTTCGGCGAACGTCTAGCTAATAGATACAAGGAAATAACAGGCTCCGCCGACAAGAAGAAAAGTCCCTGGACTTACTTCAAGAGAAACCGCTAGGAATATCTCAAGAGGACTGCCGCTCATCCTTCCACAGAAAGATGGGCAGCCTATGATATCGAGGTAATCTATTATGCAGCAGACCGTGCGCTTCTCTGGGCAGATCGAAGGAACTGCCGTTCCTCCCGGAGACAAGTCCATATCTCATCGCGCGGCGCTGCTGAACTCCATCGCGCGCGGGAACGCTCATGTTTCCAACTTCTGCGTGGGAGATGACAGGGCTTCGATGCTGCGATGCCTCAGAGGGTTGGGCGCACGTATTCGCAAGCATTCCTCCTGCCCCGTGACAGGCTCAGACGAGTGTTTCGAGATCAGAGGACAGGGGCCTGACGGCTTGAGCGAACCTCCTACCCTGCTGAACGCGGGCAACAGTGGCACGACAATGCGACTGGTTTCCGGTTTGCTGGCCGCGCAGCCTTTTTTCAGCATCATATCCGGCGACCGTTCCCTCAGAAACAGGCCGATGAGCCGCATTGTACGCCCAATGACGGAAATGGGCGCTGCCGTGATTGGACGCTCCAACGACTCTCTTGCGCCGCTTGCGATTCGGGGCGGGAATCTGCATGGCATCGACTATGAGTTACCGGTCGCCAGCGCACAGCTAAAGTCGTGCATTCTCATTGCGGGTCTACACGCTGAGGGCAAGACCATCGTTCACCAGCCAGCGGCCTCACGCGACCACACCGAGCGCATGATGGCCGCCATGGGCGCAGACATCGCAATCGACGGGCTTAACGTCTCCGTGCGTCCCTCTGAGCTAAAATCATTGGACGTGCGCGTTCCTGCCGACATCAGCGGCGCGGCCTTCTGGCTGGTCGCAGGCGTCTGCCATCCCAATGCTCGCGTGCGGGTTAGCGGCGTCGGCATCAACCCATCTCGCACAGGCATGCTTGATGTTCTCAACTCTATGGGAGCGCACATCAGGATTGAGAACATCAGAGATGAAGCAGGCGAGCCTTCGGCAGACCTCGTCGCGGAGTCAAGCCAGCTTGAGGCCACCGAGATCAGCGGAGATCTAATCCCAAGGGTTATAGACGAGCTTCCTGTGCTGGCCTTGGCCGCCTGCTTCGCCAAGGGAACGACGTTTATCAAGGACGCCCAGGAGTTGCGCGTGAAGGAATCGGACCGAATCCGCGCCACGGTAGATGGCCTCTCAAGGCTGGGGGCGAAAGTCGAGGAGCGACCAGACGGCATGGTCATTCACGGCGGAGCGAGCCTCAATGGAGCGGAGTGCGAGAGCTTTGGCGACCATCGCATCGCCATGACGATGGCAATCGCCGGACTTCTGGCCCAAGGGGAGACGACAGTTTCAGAAGCAGAGGCGGCGTCAGTCTCCTATCCAGCATTCTGGGATACCCTGAAGGAACTCAGCTAGCCTTGAGCGACTCACCATCTCAATCTGACGCAGGGCAACCCATCGTAATCGTCCTGTCAGGCCCATCTGGTGTCGGCAAAGACGCCGCGCTATCCCGTATGCGAGAGCTTGGAAGTCGCTTCCACTACACCATTACCGCAACCACACGCCCGCAACGAACCAGCGAGCGCGACGGCGTGGACTACATTTTCGTTACCAGAGACGCATTCCAGGAGATGATAGAGCACAACGAGCTTCTGGAGTGGGCCGAGGTGTACGGAAACCTCTACGGCGTACCTAAATCACAGGTCAGGCAGGCGCTTGAGGGAGGGCGAGACGTTATAATCAAGGTTGACGTGCAGGGGGCAGCCACAATCAAGAAGCTGGCCCCCGAAGCCGTCTTCGTGTTCCTTGCTTCGCCGAGCATGGAAGAGCTTGCGCACCGTCTGACGCAGCGAATGACCGAGTCTGCAGACGCCTTGAAGCTAAGGCTTCAGACAGCGAAAATTGAGATAGACGAGGCATCGAAGTTCGATCACGTAGTCGTCAACCACGACGACCGCCTCGACGACGCCGTCAAGGAGATCGAGGCAATCGCTTCAAAGGAACGGCGGCGTAAGCCTCCTCGAAACGTGGTTCTCTAGGAACCCTTACCTCTCTTGCAGGCTCTTGACCATCGACCGGAGGCGTTCCTCGTCTTCAGAAGAGCGCACCGGAATCGAGAAGGTGAAGGAGGTGTCGAACCCGCCGAACCTGTCCTTTATCTTGTCCACGATGCCGTCGTAGTGTCCTATGACGGCGAACTCGCCCAGCATCTCGTCGGTAATCTCCTTGCCCATCTCGTCCCACTTGTTATCGACCGACATGCGGTAAAGCTTCTGAGCCGTGTCGTTCCAGCCGTGGGTGTTCATCACCGGGGCATATGCGCGAGTCGAGGCGTAGAACGAAATCTGGTTCCTCGCCTTTTCCATGTTGGTCTCTATCTCTTCCTCTGAAGCCCCTGTGATGACGAAGCCGCCTCCGCTAATGTCCAGGTCTTTGAGCGTCCGGCCCGCTCTAGCGGCTCCGCGCTCCAGATTCGGCAGGATAACCTCTCTGGTGTGCTTGGGAGTGTTGAATCCGTGAAGGAACACGCCGTCGGCGACCTCGCCGGCGACACGCATCATATGTGTGTTTACGGCAGCGAGGCAGACCTTGATGTCGGGATGCTCGATAGGCCCGGGATTGAACATTGGAGGCATCAGGTTGAAATTGTAGCTCTCGCTCTTGAAGTCCAACTTGGTGCCATTTTGCCAGGAATCCCAGATAGCGCGAAGGGCGAGCACGTACTCTTTCATGCGTTTGGCGGGCGGAGACCAGTTCATGTTGAATCGCCTGACGATGTGGCCCCTCACCTGACTGCCAAGGCCAAGCACGAACCTACCGTTGGACTGCGCCTGCAAGTCCCACGAGGTGTACGCCATCTCCATGGGGCTGCGGGCAAATGCCAGCGCAATAGACGTTCTGAGATCGACTCGCTCTGTGTGCTCTGCCGCAAGGGTCACGGGCAGAAAGGGATTGTGCGATGTCTCGCTCGACGTGAAAAAGTCATATCCCATCTCCTCGGCATTTCTCGCGGCCTTCGGGACTTCTGCCAGCGAACCGCCGTCTCGTCCTGTACCAACCTTCATGATTTCGGCCTCCGTATTGTATTGTTCTGAACGATGTTAATCGGCCTCGCATATTCTATCAGAGGTCTGATGCGTGTGCACATGCCAACCGCACAAAAAGGTAGTTATGCGATATAATGCCACACGTCACAATCCTTAGATGAAGAGAGGCTATGCAATGCCCGATGAAATCGGTCTGTTTGAAGCAATGTACACTCAGCGCGCCATTCGACATTACAAGCTAGACCCCGTATCCGACGAGCTGATTCACAAGCTCATCGAAGCGGCGTCCAAAGCTCCTAGCGGCGGCAATAGCCAGAAATGGCACTTCGTTGTCATACGCAACGCGGATACGAAGCGTCGTATCGGCGAGTACTACTGGCAGTCGTGGGAAGCCGCTTATGGAAGTCAGGCCGCGACGCCACCGACGATTCAGCCCCACGTAAAAGCTTCTGCGACGCACCTCGCGGAACACATGCTGGAAGCCCCCGTGCTCATCATGGCGTGCATCGAGCACGACGGTTCGCCGAGCACGATAGGTCGAGGCTCGTCTATCTACCCGGCAGTCCAGAACCTGCTGCTTGCTGCCAGAGGCCTCGGTCTGGGCAGCGTTATCACGACGCTTCACAAACGCTACGAGCAAGAGATCAAGGATATTCTGGGAATTCCAGATAACGTGGAGACCGCCGCGCTCCTTCCAATCGGCTATCCGGCGGAAGGCGTTAGCTACGGCCCGACGAAACGCGCTTCTGTTGAGAAAATCACAAGCTGGGAGCGTTGGGGTTCTTAGGTTGTGTTGACATTTCATCTGAGCCATATGAGAGCACCGACGAAGTTCAAGAATCCCAGGAAACGCGATGACAGCTTGTCAAAGCGAGAGAAGATATGCCGGTAGTGCTTGATCTTGTTGATGAAACACTCCACAAGGTGGCGCTCTCGGTAAAGGTACTCATCATACTCTCGTGGCGTCTTTCGATTTGACCGAGGTGGAATCACAGGTAACGCGCCCCTGCCCAGGATGCATTGGAGAAAATCCATCGAATCGTATCCCTTATCAGCAATCACATGCTCGGTTTCGAAATCAGCAATCAATGCCTGTGCCTGGGTGATGTCGTGACGTTGACCTGCTGTGAGCTCAAAGCGCAACGGGTTGCCCAATCCATCCACGCTCACGTGGATCTTGGTACTGAACCCGCCTCGGCTCCGGCCAAGAGCTTGGGCCGATTGGCCACCGTGTTTTTGGAGGCTCCAGCAGCACAGGGATGAGCGCGAACCACAGTGCTATCACAGTGCTATCACAGTGCTATCAATGATGACATGCTCCATATCGGGGTCTTGCACAAAATGCTGATGCATTCGTTCCCATACACCCTTTTCACACCAGCGTGCGAAGCGCTTATATACGCTGTTCCAGTGACCGTAGTGCTCAGGCAGCAGTCTCCAAGGAGCACCACTTCGTGCCATCCACAGGATGGCCTCGACGTAGCGCCTGCAATCGTCCTCCTCTCCAACGTAGAGGTCTGGGCATGAGCGCAGAAATTCAAGGATTTTCGACCATTGTTCATTGCGTAATTCAGTCGTTGACATGTATCCATTATGCACCAAATGTCAACACAACCTAGCGACAGAACTTCGTCCCGCAGGTCGCTTACCTCCTTGGTGGACAAAGAGAAGTGCTCCACCTTCTTTCCGTACCTGTAAGCTACTTTCACTGTCCCGTTTGGCCCAGGTGCCCCTTCCGAGTGTGCAAAATATCGGTTGGAAATCTCTCTAGCTCGTTTCTTTTCTTTCTTAGTCCAGAATTCGATGGGTATGGTCCCAATAGTGATATTGGAGTGATAATCGCCTATTTGACGTAGCCATCCACCATAGTGTCGGATTTCCTGCCAATGCCTCCATGCTGGTCCGTGGTCGTCTGGAATCATATAAACAAACCTGAGGTCACTCATACACTTATCACCATATTTCTTTACCTATTGTTGTCCCCCATCTAATTCCGACAGGAACCGGGGGGCGTTGAGGATTCTCGCACCCTGATGCTCTTCAAGGGGCAACAGATGCCGCCGATCACCGGTCACCAGGCAGTCGGCGGAAACCTCCACAGCGCACTCCAAGATTCGGTTGTCGGCATGACCGCTCTCAAACACCTCCGGGAGCCGACGGGGTTCAACGACGGTGGCGGCATCCCCCAGCGCCCTGAGAGCCTGGGACGAGCGTTCCTCGGTCCAATCGAACTTTCGTCCAAGCACCCCGGCAACCTCCTCCAGGATGAAGGGAGACAGGCACAACTCGAACCGTCCCCTGAGAGCCAGTTCGAGAACGAGGCGCTCGTTGCCTGGGAAGTTCAGACCTGAGACTATGACGTTAGTGTCGAGGACGACTCTCATGTACGGGGGGAACTGACCTCGGCCCGGTACTCCTCCACCAGACCGGCCACGTCCTCAGGGCCGATGCCCTTCTCCCTGGCCCGCTCCTCTCCGTACTGGAGCAGCTGTCTCCACTCGCACTCTTCGATGTAGCGGAGCACCGCCTCCCGAAGAAACTCGCTCCTTGATCGTCCCTGCTGCTTCATCACCTCGTCCACCCGGTCCGCCATCTCCGGCGGCAAGGAGAAGGTGATGGTCTTGGTCGTTCGCGGCATGTTCACCTCTTGTTATCGAGTCTTACCAAGATAATGGGGCATTGGGGAAACTCCTGTCAACTGTCTCCCATCACCCACAGGCATCCCCACCACAGGCCCTCTGGCGGTCCCGTCGCATTCCAGCAAGTACGCCCCCTATGTAAGCAGACGCCACGCAACCAGAACGCTGACGACCAGCAGCCCGAACAGCCCGGTGGCGACCAAGCCAAGGATGAAAGCCGCTCGCCTCATCCTGTCGCGCTCGACACGCTCCTTCCGATAGACCTCCCCCAACCCGGCGTTCCGCTCCTGCTCCAGTTTGAGCTGGGCTTGAAGGAGCTCCGCCTGCTCGTCCAACCCCCGAATCCGCTCCTGGGCCCCGTCCAGCAGCCTACCCTGCGACTTTGCATCCACGCCGTTCTCCGGCGGTTCGTCCAGCATCACGTAAATCCGGTGCCGCCTTCCGTGCGGCTCCCGGCTGACCCGAATCTCTCCTGAGGCGATCCGACGGTCCAGGGTGGACAGGGACACCGCCAGCTCTCGGCAAGCCTCGGCCTTCGTCAGTTGTCTCAGACTCTTCCTCCTTTCCCTCGGTTGTTGCGTCCCTTCATCACGTCACCTCGTGTTAACCCTGACACGTCAAACACGTCACGGGGCTGGCAGCGGTGCGTCCGGGGTCTACGTTCCCAGGGTTGCCTCCATTGGCGGGGTCATGGTCTCTGCAACAAGTTGCAATCGATTTGGTCTTTTTGGGCCTGACAGCGTTGGTAACCAGTGACGTAGCTTTGTGGGCACGCCCCCTACAGGAAGTCCCGGGAACGGAGGTTTGTCATTTTGCAACCAGGGCCAGTGGAGCCAGTGGCCTCCGTCCGGCAGGATGAGGCGGCGGCAATTGCCATGCGTCGCCCAATACCCCACGCTCGTCGAGGGTCTGGACGTTGGACGTAAACAGGATCGGGCGGTTTGACCCCGAGACACCGTGCAGGAAACCCTCTTCGGCACCAGGGTTCGGGAACACGAACAGCACCAGGGGCGGCAGTCCACCGTGGTCTCGGTTGGGCCAGCCACTGTTGAAGTAACGGCGGTAGTTCCCCAGGCGGGTCCGCACCCGCCTGGGGGTCGTGGCCCGGCGCTCGAACTCCAGGAGGTAGAAGCGCCACCGGCCCCGGTACGCCAGCTGGAAGGAGGCGTCGGGATGCACCACGTAGCTGGTCCAGTCCCAGCGACAGCCGACGGCGGATCGGGACGTGGGCATCAGGTCCAGCACCTCGTAGTCACGGGAGCGGGCGGTCTCGGCGCTCAGGGCGGCGGCGAAGCCGGTGATGGCGTCGTGGTGCTCCATCTGGGAGGCGATGGAGCGCAGGGCGGTGCCGGCGTAGACCGGGGCTCTGCTGCTGCGGCGACGCCGCTTTCTGGCGCTCCAGCGGCCTACCACTGGCCCCACGGCGGCCCGGTCTCGGCGGGCCAGGTATCTCAGCCCATCGTCAGTGAGCACGTGACGCTGCCCGTCTGCACGCACCAGAGAATGTGCAGCCAGGGAGCTGAGGACCTGGTTGGCCCGGCGGCGGGTGACACCGCCCATCAGCCCGGCCATTTGGTCGGTGGTGCACAGGGGCCACGCCGCAAGCAGGTCTAGGGCGTCCTTCTCGGCGCGGGTAAGCCGGACGGCTAAGGAGGACCTGAGCAACTCCGATGGCTCCGGCATGGCGGCCCGCAGGTGGTCGGGGTAGAGGGTCTCCGGGTTCGGCTCTGGCTTACTCTCTTTGCCCGGGTTGTGCTGCTTGCGGACATTGGCGTAACCCTCCGCCACTCGGTCGGTCCAGGCGATGATGGCGTTCAGGGACACGCCGGGGGCTACCTTCACCGGAAGATCGTGCTCCGTGCCCTTCCCGCACTGCTGCCAGACCACCCCTCTGTGGTCTCCGGCCAGCAGTTCCCCCTCGGTGGCGACGAACGTCCTGCGGTGGTGCGTGGGGTCGCCCAGGGTGCGGACGGCCCGGCGGTTGGCCTGGTCGGAGTGGGCCAGCGCCAGCGTCGCCATGGGGCGCTGGTCGTGGGGCAGGTTCTCCAGGGTCCTCAGTCGGTAGCGCAGGTTGGCCGAGGGCAGCGTCGGTCCCTGGCGCAGCAGGCCCCGGGACCGGGCCTCGGGGGTCCGGGGACAGGGTGCAGTTGGCGCGGTTCCCGGGCCGGACCGGGGGTAGCGTCGGCTATGGCCCTCAGCCGGTCGTAGAGTGACCGGCGCCGCAGGGCTAGGCCCTGGCGCACCACGCCAAAGCTGCGGCCGTCGTGCAGGATGATTGTGGCGTCGAAGCGTCCCCTGCGGTGGAACTCAACGCGGGACCGGAGCCCGTCGACACCGGAGGACATCAAGGCAGCGAGTCGGTAGACGCTGGCCACCGCGTCCATCCTGCGGATGAGCAGCGTGAGCCACTCCCTGGACATGGGGTAGGCGCGCACGAAGTCCGAGGGTGTCCCAAAGCCGAGCGCCCAAGCCATCTCGCCGACGCCCTGGGCCGTCAGGTGGTATCTCTGGCTGGACGGCAGGTGTGCGGTGCCGTGGCTGACGCGCCCGACGATGCCCTCTGCCAGCAGGTCGGCCAGGGTGCGGTGGATGGTCGCGTGAGGCTCGCCCAGAATGCGTGCCAGCTCTGCCGAGTCGGCAAATGGCATCCGGCTGAGGGAGTCGAGCAACTGTTGATCGGAGAGTGCCATAGATCGAGCGTAGCGATTTATCGGCGCGGTGGGCAACCATCACATGACAGCGCCAGCGCGTGGGAGAGCGCCAAGTCCGGGTCCACTTAGCAGAGTCCAGGACTAGATTACAAGCTGGGCGGACTTTGGACGTGCCTTGCCGCCATGCACCGACGGCTCAGCGCACCATTTGGCAGCCAGGCGGCGCACGGCTGCGTAGGTCTTCTCATCGAAGCCCAGGAGATCACGGACCACTCTTCGGTCTAGAAGAGCACGGTTGGGGTCGGAGTCCGCAAGGTAGGCGGGCTTCAACTCTATGTCCCTGAGTTCGTTGAAAATGGTCTCAGAAGTGCGCCGCTGCTTGTCGCTGAGGGCGCGGAGGTCTAGGACAGGCAGTGATTCAACGCTTCTGATAGTAGTGGTGCCTCGACCACTGTGCTGCCGGTTGGAGTGCCACCAATACAGCAGCAGGCCAAGCGTAGAGTTAGACCACAGCGTGAAGGCGTAATCGAACCGGCTGTCTGGCAATCTTACGTTGGGCCACGCTCTGCCACCCATGCTCTCCCTCTCGGTGAACGCCGCGGTCAGCGGCTAAGAGTTGAACCGGAAATCAAGGTTGATATGAGCGCGGCTGGCCGTAGCCCAAGCAACGGTAGCTTTCTTCTCCATTGCCGACCTGACACGGAGCTGGGAGTCTGGCTGGCAGACCATCCGGGTCTCGTTCTTCGCATCGTGGTTCCACAAGGACGGATAAGTGGCTGTCGGGCTTGGAGCGACCTTGTCGAAGGGGCCACGAGGTCGAGGACCCGTGAGATCGCGGTGAACCATGCCCAGTGTGGCGATTTTGTCCAATGGAGCCACCTCCACGGCCAACGCCTCGTGGTTGCCGGGGAGCCATAGTTTGGATTGGGCCAATGCAAACGCCGTCTGAGCCAGCGACAAGTCGGACAGACGGACCGCACCCCAGGATTCTCCGTCCCTCTGGACCGGGGCGGTCATGCTTTCACCGGCAAGCTCGTCACCGATCATCAAAGCGGTGCCGCCATAAGGCCCATCCTCAATCCGTCTCGCCCGTTCGGGGTTGGAGACGTTCATTGCCAGCGAACCGGCATGGGCAAATCCCTGGGCGCGGCGGCCCAGCGATATGAAGTGCCCGCGCCCTGTTTCTGTCGTTGCCTCGGACTGCTTGAGCTTACGGGCTATGACCAGACACTCAGCCATGCCCGTATCGGCCGAGAACGAAAGGTGGTCGTTGTCCGAAGCAGCTATGCTCAACACGGTGAGGTCGGTATAGTTCTTGGCCAGCGTCTCCCTGAACCCTTGCCAGGATAGGCCCGCAGCTGCCGACAGGGGCAAGACCAGGGCAAGGACTCCACCGGCCTTGAGCTTCTTGTGGGCGAGGGCAGCGAATGCCGAAGCGATTCCAGCGTTGCCGTGGTAGCAGGAGTCCTTCCCTAATTGGTTGGTCCGGTCTCCCATCTTCGTTTGGTCAGCGGGCGTGGCGTCGAAGGCAGCGAAGGCGGGGTTGGTGATGTCGACGTGTGCGCCTTCATGGTTGGTTGCCCTGGTGAATGGCGGGTTCATGATCACGAGGTCAAAGTTCGCGTCCGGGATATCCACGTTGATCTGGGCGGCAGTCTCCTCGCCCGCGCTGCCGGTGCGCAAGGCGGGGTCGCTGGTGTTGAACAAGGTGAGGGCTGTGGAGGCTTGGAGCAACTCCAGGGAACCTATCTTCACCGTGCTGTCCTTCTGCTTTCCGTAGGGCATGGTGTAGAGGCGAGACTGCTTGAATCCCACGTTGGGCCGCATACCGGACAGGGTGGAGCCGGTGATGTGAATGGCCGAGGGCATGACGTCGCAGCCGTACAGGACCTCCTCCATCATCACCGGATGCAGGGCTGCGGAATCACCCCCGGCGCGCTCGTGGTGGGAAGCAACTTGCTCGTACACCGCCGACAGCAGGGCGCCGGTGCCGCAGGCGAAGTCTCCGATGCGCAACCCTTCGATGGCCCCGGCGTCGGCCCAGTCCACTCCGTCCATCTTGGCTACAGCGAGCCGGGCCAACAGCGCAGCCGAGGCTGGCAGGGTGTAGAAGGTGGCCAAGTACTTCCGGTCGGCGATCAGCCGTTGGAAGATGCGTCCGGTCAGGTCATGGGCGTTGTCGACGCCGGTGGCTTCAACTTCTTGGGCGGTCTCCAGCAACTCCCGCAAGATGCTGGTGGCAACGTCTCCGGGAAGCTGCTCCAAGATGTCCTTGGCTATGGCAAAGATGGGCCAATAGTTGATCTTCAGGATGTCTTCCCAGGCCGTTAGCGTCTCGCCTTGGGGGTTCGCAACATTGGGACCGCACACCAAGCGCAGAGTCTTAACCTCCTGATGCATCCCGGCGATGCGCTGGTGGAATACCATAGCGTTGACGATGATGGCACAGGCCATGCGGCGAGTCTGAGGAACGTCGCTCATTCCCAGCAACCGGGCAATAATAGGGGTGACGCTGGGGCGCAGCTTCGCCATTTCATCCAAACGGTTGGCGGCTTGCCCAATACCTTGCTCAAGTGTGTCCGCTACCTGCTCCACGGCTCGCTGGGGGACGGATACCAGACGGGCAAGGTCAGCCAAGTCGGTTGCTGAACCTTCTAACCACCCCGATTCAGGAAACCGACTGCCGTCTTGATGCAGGACATAGTAGGAGAGACGAGCTTCGGAGAGGGCCTGGCGCACATCGTAGGCATCCTCCACAACCTGCGGGTAGCGAACCGCTATAGCGGCCTCGACTGTTCGGGGCTGGCCCTGCACGCGAAGCCCCAAACGTTCGGAGGCATCTCTCTCCACCTCGGCGGCAGGTTCATATTCGGCTTCGACCACTACAGGGGAGCGACCGGGGGCGGCAATCAGAACGTCTGCGTGGCGGCCCGGATAGTCGGGGAAGGTCTGGGTGTTCTCGGAGCGGACTTCACAGCCAAGCATCATCCCCCGCAGCAGCTCGCCCAGGGCGTTGTTGGCGTTTGGCTCCGTTTGGCGCGGCATACTACCTCGTTGTCCGATTCCCTCTACCGGATCGATGGATCACCGGAAACAGACGCGAATGCTTGGTCAAAGGTCTTGATCTCTCGGACGCCACGTCTGCGGCAACTGGCCAGGTGGCATAGGTCCCGGGCTTGCAAAGTGGGGTGTTGCTCATGGAGACGCCGAGCCAGAGCCACGTCCTCCCCTTCTAGCGGCCAAACCTCGACTTCCGCGCTCGCCATCAGTTCCAGCGTCGCATCGAAGGTTTGCGGCCTTCCCGTTGGCAGGTATACATGGGCCAGTTCTTGCATGACCTCCGCCGATGTGCACAGAGGCGTGCCGCTCCGGTTGGCTTCGACGAAGAAGTCCTGGGCGGGCGTCTGGAGCGCGTGGGGGCGTCCCACCGCGTACATGAAGACGTTTGTGTCTACGAAGATCATGTGCCGGTGACTCCTGTCCCGCGAGACTCATTCATGACTCGCAGGTGTTCGCTCCAGTCCGGCTCGGTCTCCGGACCGTCCAGCGAGGCGCAATACCGGAAGAAATCCTTGACATCATCCGGGGACTCGAAGAGCTTGACGCGCTGGCGTGCTTCAAGGCGCTCCCGGGCGGCTGCACGCAACCATGCGCTGAGGGACATGCCCTCCTGCCGGGCTTGGTGAAAGAAGCGGTCTCGGTCTGCATCCGGCATCACCAATTGCACTCTGGCCATGTCAACCTCCAGTCGAATGGGTGTGTAACATAGTTACACACCCACCTTCGGAAGTCAAGGATACAGACCCGCTTGGCCTCGGGAAAGACGCTGAGGCATCCGTATTCCGGCTACGAACCCTCCTGGTCTGGGGATCTAGCCATTCACGGCACAAATAAGCCGGAGTTGTCTCGGCTAAGCAGGCTCCATGAGGTCAGGATCGGTTCGCAGGAAAGGCAAGGGCATGGTCATTGATCCCGGTGAATCGGGCACGTCCGTCGCCTTCTCATGAATGTGGATCATCTGCGCCAGATACAGGATAGCACGGCGTGTGATTCGGAGGGATTCAAGCGACTCTTCGAGGAGTTCAGGCCAACTGAGTCGTTCAATCCAATCGGATGAGTCAGGCACCCCCTCGATATGAACAGAGAAGAAGCGATGCGTCGCAGCATGGCGGCGCTGGACAAGCCTTCTCAAAGGAGATGTTGATTGCTCATCCAGTTCAGCACTCAAGTCAAAGAGAGCGGCTAAACCTCTGTTTTGCTCCGGCCGCTTCAAGGCTTCGGCAAGTGACGGCGCGAGCTTCTTCTTCGATCTATTGGCGTAGGGGAGAGTGCGAAACTCGATATCGCGAACTCCGCGACCAGAACGAAGGTACAGGTGCACAAATGCTGCAATCGTATCCAGAGTGTCTAAGGCGACCTTAAGTCCTTGAATCCCGATGCCCGGTCTCACACCTCAGTAGGCGTAGTTGAGCGTATCCCAGAACGACGTACGTCTTGTGACTGTCTTCGCTTGTCGCTGAATCGGACTGTCCTCAACGGCGGCGAGCCAAACGAGATACCGAGCGACGGTGTAGTCTTGCTTTATGGTATTGAAGGCGTCGACGATTTCATTGGCGTGGTCCAGCACCGCATCGTCAGCGAGACTCAACCTAAAGTTTCTGAATGTGACTGCATCGAGGGTTTCGGACCCTGCCCTGATGCAATCCGGTGAAATGTGCAGAAAGAGTTGATTGCGTAGGCACCAGTCGAGATGCGGGTCGCCAAGCTGAGGGGAAGGATCAGCGGCACCGTGATGTAAGTCCCCCGCGACCGCAAATCCAGAGCGATGGCGCCTAAAGGTTTCAAGCGCTGATTGCCCACCACAGCGCAATACACGATCTTGATCGCTGATGGCGGTATCCAGATCAGTGGTGGCTTGTAGCAGCACGTGGGATTCGTGACCCCCCATGAGCGCAGCAACATTGAGAAGTGTAATTCCGCGGTTGCCCGCAGCCATACCGAAGGATGAGTCGAGCTTGAGCGAGCGCTGGTAGCAGTCGAGAGCGTCGAGATACCGCCCAACGATATCGAAGGAGTTGCCGTAATCAGTAAGGGCCTTTAGGCGTAGCTCGATGTCCGCATCCTTGTGTTGCGCCACAAAGTTGAACAATCTGCAGGCCTCATGAAGATGGCTACGCTTGTTGAGCCAAGCATCACCCAGACCTGCTTGCTCGACAGCAAGTTGCCAGAGATGCAGTTGGGCGCTAGCAAGATTGTACGAAATCGTCACCGAGTCATGGGGTTCCATTGCGCCCCAGATCCGAACTCCTTCTTGCACTAAAGCAAGGTTCTTGAGCCTAATGCCCGCGTCGGTGTAAACGCATGCACGCAAGTGTCTGACATTTAGTTCTTGACTTTGGCCCGGGACCAGAGCTTCGGCAAGAGCGACTGCCGTATGGGCAGAGCCTTCCTTGTTCAGGAGGTGACTAAGCCTGCGCTGAGTTCGCTCGTATGATTCGATGCTGTCGATAACCGCTTGTTCCATCAACTGGCCCCAAAGAGGATGGATGAATCCTCCGGGAATGGTACTCGGTGGGGTGCTGCCGCGCTATGGGACACTGCTCCCCAACCACGCCTTTGCCATTGCACTAGCCTGAGTGTCAGCGAGAAGGTTCTTGATTTCATCTATCTGGTGGGTCTTTGTAAGGGCCGGTTCCACGGTCTGAGGCTGAATCCCCCAAAGGGGAGGCCGGGAAGCGGACCGCCGCAGCTACATCACGACAAGCAATCCGGTTTCGGGTTACTTCGACCGTCATGCTCCGGCGAAGCTACATCAAGTCAGCATCGTCCTAGTCAATATCGGCACCCACCGCCTCGACAAGCCTCAGCGTTTCCTCCTCAAGTTGCTCAACCGTGGGAAGTGTAATCTTTGGCCGCTTTCGAATCAGCGTTTCGAATTTGGACTCGAACTCGAGGCGGACGAACTCGCAGAGAACATCATCCGATGCATTCCTTGTCTCCTTAAACATCCTCCGTAGCCACTCTTGATTCGCTGTCTTTCTTACCGCTGATGCCATTTGTTCGACCTCATCTTCAGTAAGCATGTATTCAAATGCAAGTTCCTGCATCTCATCTTGCAAAGCTGTGATCAAACGTTTTGAGTCATCGTCAAGTATCCCATCAGCGGCGGCTTTGGCTGCACTGGAACCCACTACACCACCTCCCAAAGCGCCTATGATCCCACCTATCACTGCACCCGCAGCCGTGCCGACAATCGGAACTGCACTCCCGGCTGCACCTCCTACAGCCGCGCCTCCCATCCATCCCCCGACACCACCCGCAACTCCAGCCGCGTTCACTGAGAGTTTCTTGGTGAATTGCCGCCATGAAATTGAGCCGTCGAACGCTGCCCTGTAGAAGTCAGGCGCTGTTATCACCGCAGTTGCTGCGATCGATGTAATGGCGTTGCTGCGAAGGAGCTTGGCTACATGATTGGTGGCCGCGGCACCATAGACCGGTTTCCCTAGCGACCCCGCAGCAATTCGATGGATTGCCTGACGGCCAATGTTGGTGTGTGATACGGACTTCATGCCATTTCGCGCTGTTACGGCTCCTATAGCGGCAGCCCGCGTGCGTAGCAATTGTGCACTCACTACTCCTATGATGAGCGTCGTCCCTCCAGTCGCAAGCGCCGAGCGGAAGGCTGCCCTCATAGCGTCTTCAGTGCTCTGACCACTCCAACGGCCCCGCGCGAAGTTGACCGCGAACGAAATCGCGAACACATACGTACAGGTCACTGCTTGCGTTCTTGTGTCGAACATCAGGGAATCAATGTTCCCCGCGCGTGCGATGTTCCGTGCCTGCCGGTAGGTCACCGTTCCTTGCTTGACAATTCTCTCGGCATCCGCAGGATTCGAGAATCCGGGGACCTTGCCTTTGGCGATTCGGTCTCTCATCAACTCTACGCACGTCTCGTACTGGTCTTCTGGCACTTCGAGAACTTGCCCTGGATACCGGTAGTTCCCAGAGCTCAAATCAAACGCAGCCGCGACAGTCTCGGGCGCGGTCTGAAAATACTTCGACTGGACGCGCACTCCATCGACGATACGATCAGCACCGTTGAATTCGTTGGACGTTCCTACAATTTCAGCCCTTTTGCCTCGAATCCTATCAGCAAGGTCATTGGCGTCTTCTGCGGCAAAGCCATGCCCTCCCTTGGTGTAATACTTGGAGATTTGTGTCTTCTCCAAAGCCTGCGCTGTCAGAGGCGCTGCCAGCCCATCAGTCGCTGGCCCTGCCCCGGTGTCCTCGGTGCTGACCTTGATTGTCTTATCGTCTTTCACTTCTAGACCTACACTCCATCTTCGAGTGCGGGCTGCCATATTGCGGCTAGCCCGGTTTCAGGCACGGATACATAGACCTCAATTTCAGGCCACTTGACTGATGGGTTGAATCCCTGCATGTGTTCCATTAGCCGTTCCAACAGTTCTTCGGCGTTTCCTTGCTCACGTTTGCCCTTGCCTATCTTGTAAGCCGCGTATGCGGCCGTGGAAATGGCCCCGCCTACGAGGGCTACTGGTGCGAGAATGGGTATACCAATAGCTGCGCCAGCCGAGGCTACGCCAATCCGAGCCAATGTTCCGCCCAAAACTACCTTGCCGATGACTGCACCTATGACTGCACCCCCGGCGGTTCCTATTCCAGCGGCCCCAATTACCTTGGCAGCCTCGCCGGCCAGATCCGCTGGGTCTACAGGTCCGGCCGAAGGATGCTGATATTTTACGGTTAGCCCTTCACGTGGGATGCCGGTCATGGTCACCGGAACATCTGGGAGGTCTTCCCGCTGTGGGAATGATTCCAAATAGGCTTTCAGTTCGTGGTAGAACCTATCGGTGTCATTGACCATCCGCCGTATGCCTCCTGATCGTTAGCCTACAATATACACCCTTCCAGCGTCTCTGATCTTCTAGCACCTTACAGCCTTAGAGCGCTAGAGTGAGCTTCAAGGTGAAAGTTCTTGATTTTGTCAAGCGTGGTGGGCTCGGCAGGGTTCGAACCTACGACCAATCGGTTATGAGCCGACCGCTCTACCACTGAGCTACGAGCCCGCATAGTCTGTCTGTTCAAGCGTACCCAACGGCGTTGGGCCTGTCAAGGCAAGCAGCCGGTGTAAGGCATTGGGACTGTTTTCGTCCTTGAGGGAAGAGGCGGGGTCACGCGAATCGAAATCCTTGCTAAAGACTTCCCTTGGTGCTAGACTCGACAAAACTATCTTCGCGAAGAAGCAAATATCCAGGAGCGTGACCTTTGGCTGAATCCGTCCGCCGAAACGGCATCTTCTACGGGTGGTTCATACTGGCCGCCACCTTCTTCGCTATGCTAGTGACCACGGGCACTACAAGCAGCTTCGGCGCGTTCATCATTCCCATGAGCGACGAGTTTGGTTGGAGCCGGGGCACGATTTCCCTTGCCATTGCCATCGGCATGGGCGTTAACGGGCTGAGCCAGCCTTTCATTGGCCGCCTGTATGACCGGCACGGCGGGCGAAAAGTAATCTCTGTTAGCCTCCTTGTGTTAGGCGCTGGGACCATGGCGCTTAGCCTGGTCAACAGCATCTGGTTTCTGGTGATCGTCTATGGCTTCGTTATGTCGGTAGCCACGGGTGGTACGTCGTTCGTCACAATACACGCGTTGCTGGTAAAGTGGTTCTATCGCAAGCGGGGCGCTGTAGTGAGCATTAGCACCGCCGGGGCGTCCGCTGGTTCCCTGGTGCTGGTTCCCTTCGCCACTTACCTGATAATATGGGCTGGATGGCGATTCACGTGGGTAGTTTTGGGCGCGTTCATCGTCTTCCTGGCGATGCCGCTGGCAATGCTGATAATAAGAGACGACCCTAAAGACATTGGCGAGATCCCTGACGGCGATTTGCGGGATACGATGGACAACTCGCCGACAGTGAGGCCCCAGACGCAACCCGGTCCTCTAGAGTTTGATAGCTGGCGAGACTCCTATAAAACTTCCCCAATCTGGCAATTGACCGGCGCGTACTTTGTGTGCGGTATGACGACCGCCATAATCTCCGCTCATTTCATTCCATTCGCTATCGAGCGCGGAAACTCGCCGGGCATGGCGGCAATGGCCTTCGGTATGATGAGCGCCTTAAACATCGTTGGTGTGCTGGTTGCGGGTTCTATTTCCGATAAGTTTGGCCGCAAAAACGTGTTAGGCACAATATACGCGATTCGTAGCCTTGCCTACGTCGCGCTGCTTTTGGCTCCGGGGTCATCTGGGATATGGGTTTTTGCTTTGGTCGCGGGGTTTTCGTGGGTTGCCTCTGCCGCTCTAACCTCGTCACTGACCGCCGACATCTACGGACTGAAGAATATGGGCACGCTCGGCGGCACGACGACATTAGCCCACCAGATGGGCAGTGCGCTCAGTGTATTCTTGGGCGGCGTGCTATACGACGTTTTCGGATCGTACACTGTCCCGTTCGGAATTGCAGGCGCTCTGCTGATTGGCGCTACCATTTCCGCGTTCAGCGTCAGAGAGAAGAAGTACTCGAATAGATTCCAGCCCCTACAAACGGTTCAAGCAACTGCGCCCTCTGGGGACGGCGATTAGGCGGCGCGTCTGATGCTTCTGCTCTCCGTTCTTGCCCATGAAGGTGAACCGGGAGACCCGGTCTTGCTGGAATGGATCAGGCATCAGATTGACGCCGTATTTGGTCTGGGACCAGCTGCAATCGTCATATCTCTCAGCTTCGTCATCATCGCGATTCCCATAGCGATCATGCTTATTTATTTTTTTCAGCGAATGCGGCACAGCCCCCCGTAGCTGCGTATTTGACTTCAAGGCTAATCTTTCTGTTGAAGAACGGTGCCTCCCAGGTCAGTGATATTGGCCACTTTCACAAGGATGGCGACCCCTTTGTCGTCCGGGTCTCGGTCAAGCTCAGGCTGAGGGGTCTGGTTTTTCACCTTCTCACGTACTTCTCCTGACTCGTAGGCTGTAGCAGTGCCTTGAAAACGCCAGTTGATGCGTTTTTCAGGGTTTCGATAGAAGATGACAACCTTCGGGTTCTCGCTGACGTTATCAAGTGCCGAGCGCAGGGAGCGCTCCCAATAGGCCAGCGTGTCGCCGTCATACACGCTTACGCTGCCCTTCATGCTAATCTGAGGTTGTCCGTCCTTCGAGGCCGTTCCCACTAGGCATACACACATGTCGGTGAGAGCGCTGTTCAGCAACTCTCGCATCTTACCTTCTATTGCTATCATCAATCTTCCTCCTTAATTAATGATTAGTTTTCGCTATTTAATCCTATCCTCATTCATCTAACATCATCTGCGTCTGACGCGTCGCCCCGACAGGTTCGGGGGACTCATCCGACCATATCTTTACCGTACCGTATAACCCATCATACCCAGGCTCAATGAAAACGTCTCCTTTTCTGACTCGACTTATGCCATCGGCAATCTAAGGTGGACCCCATTATTAAGACAGCACGAGGGCTAAATTAAGAGAGTCTCCCACCCCTGCGCTAGGTTTCACCAAGCCCGATGGCAGCCCTGCTTCTTCAGCTGCTGCTCCCCTTTCTTCCTGGCCATGTTGGTACACCTCTGCTGGGGTCCGGTAGCCCAAAGCCTGGTGAGGCCTCTGCCGGTTGTAGAACTCCAGGTAGGCATTGATCCCAGTTCGGGCCTCGGCGACGGTCTGGTAAGCTTTCAGATACACCTCCTCGTACTTGATGCTCCGCCACAGCCGCTCCACGAAGATGTTGTCCAGGTACCTACCCTTACCATCCATGCTGACCTGGACCCTCTGCTCCTGCAACGTCTGGGTAAAGGCCTCACTGGTGAACTGACTCCCCTGGTCGGTGTTGAATATCTCCGGTCGTCCCTTACCCAGGGCTTCCTCCAACGCCGCCACGCAGAAGCTGGTGTCCATGGTGTTGGAGAGCTTCCAGGCCAGCACGTGCCGGCTGTGCCAGTCCATGATGGCCACCAGGTACAGGAAGCCCTTCGCCATGGGGATGTAGGTGATGTCCGCGGCCCAGACCTGGTCGACCCGATTAACCTCCACTCCCTTCAGCAGATAGGGAAAGATCCGGTGTCCCGGCGCTGGTTTGCTGGTGTTGGGACGCCGGTAGATGGCTTCCAGACCCATCAACCGCATCAGCCTTCGAACCCTTTTTCGGCTCACCAGATAGCCCTGTTGCAGCAGCCAGGCCTTCATCTTCCTGGAGCCGTAGAAGGGGGTCTTCAAATACTGACGGTCCATCAGGGCCATCAACTCCAGGTCTTCTGCCCTGGTCGGTACCGGCCGGTAGTACACCGAGGCCCGGCTGACGTCCAGCAGGATACATTGACGCACCAAAGACAGCTGCGGGTGGTCTCGGTCTATCATGGCTCGCCGTATGCTGCGACTCATAGACCGGACCTTTCCGACAAAAAATCGCGTTCCACCTTCAGCTGGCCGATGTGCCGGTAGAGGTGGTTAATCTGAGCTTCCTTGGCTTTCTCCTGGGATTTCTGATTGGTGGCAAATAGCTCCGGGGCTCCTTCCACCAGGGCCCTTTTCCAGGCGTGAATCTGACTGGGATGGACCTCAAATCGGCTGGCCAGCTGGGCGATGGTCCCTTCCCCCGCAAGGGCGGCCAGGGCCACCTTGGCCTTGAACGCCGGACTGTGCTTATTCCTCGTCTGCTTCATGTCCTGCTCCTTCACGTCGGTTAGTTGCCGGTTATTTTAGGAGCTGGACTCTCTCTTAGCCAGTTGTCTAGTTTTTGGGTACCACCTCATTCCTCTCGCCAGAGACGCCTTCGATGTCTGATAGAGGCGTATCCATCAATATCGAAATCTCACTGCCGAACTCGCGGACTAGCCTGAAGTATTCGGCCTGCACTCCCTTTGTGTTTACTCCCTTGCCCATGCTTTCGGCGATTATCTGCTGCAGTGCCACCAGCGACTTGAACGGAGGTCGCCCGTTGTCTGCCCTGATGAAGCCTTCGGCATCCGTCCAGGTATTAACTTCCCTGGCGGCAAGCTCGTCGACACGCTGCATCACACCGAGCGTAAGGCGGCGTTTGCACACGGGACAACTTCGCCCGTGGCTTTCGACATCGGCAGGGGAGTAGCTGATGCCACACTTTCGATGTCCTGAATAGTGGTACTTGCCCTCCTCCGGAAAGAACTCGATCGTGTATGCGATACTTTGATTCTTGAGGGAATCTATAAGGCCCTGATAGTTAAGCTCGCCGTCGATTACCGTTAGCTCCCGCCCCAGCTTCGGCAGCGAGTGGGCATCGGAAAACGAAACGATGGACACGCCGTCAAGTTCAGGTATGTGCCAATTCATTGCGGGGTCACTGGAAAGGCCTGTCTCCACCGCGTAGATATGCGATACGTCATCGCCAAAGCACTCTGCCAGGGAATCGAAGCCCGACTTCGAGCCATAGATTCCAAACCAGGGCGTCCACACGTGTGCTGGTATCAACATGCAGCGATTATCTATGTCCAGTAGAGTGTGCAGAAGCTCTCTGAGAGACATCTGCAAAGTAGGCCGCCCATCGCCATCAAGGTTGCCCCTGGTCGCCAGCACCCTGTTGATGCGCTCCACGGCATCGAGGCTGGGGGCGAAGATAAGCGCGTGAATCCTCCGATGCCTGCCGCCCTGGTCGCTGACACAGTTTACTTCTGTACCAAGAATGAACCTGACGCCGTCGAATTCGTACAGGCCGTCACCAGTCTCGCGGAGCTTGCGCGCGGTCTCTTGAAACCAGGCGGGATGAGTGAAGTCTGCGCTGGCGAGGAGGTCTATGCCCTTGATCTTGGCCCACTTCGCGAGGTTCTCGAAATTAAGCTCCTTGCTTGTGGCACGTGCAAAGGCCGAGTGAGTATGAAGGTCAGCTACGTAAGTCAAGCGCCTGCGCCGAATAGCCCCTCGCGCTCGAATACTCCTGCCAGGATGCCGACGCCCTCCCTTATCTCGTCCGGCGTGTTGTGGCTGTAGGTGAGCCGCAGGAAGTTATTGCCGTCTCGATTGGCTCGGAATACCGGGCCTGGATTGTACTTCACATCGGCTTCAACTGCCTTTTCCAACGCGGCCCATGTGTCTGCGCCTTCAGGCATCTGAACCCAGACCATCATTCCTCCGCTCGGCTTCGTCCAGGTGCAATCGGGAGGGAAATACTCTCCCAGCGCGGCTAGCAGGGCGTCCCGCTTGGCTCTCAGATTAGAGCCGACCTTTTCGATGTACTCATCTTTGTGTTCCCGCAGGTATTCGTGAACTGTCATCGACGCCAGATGGCTTGGCGCGCCGCCGAACCTCAGCTTCGCTAGAGTTTCTTTAATCTGTTCGGGAACGACACCATAGCCAAGGCGCAGGCCGCATCCCAGGAGCTTTGTGTACGCCGAGACGTACATCACCGAGTCCTGGTCGTCCATGCCCTTTATTGATTGGGGCGGCGGGTCGCCGTCTATCTG
Organism: Dehalococcoidia bacterium; assembly: GCA_965206395.1. Classification (GTDB taxonomy): domain Bacteria; phylum Chloroflexota; class Dehalococcoidia; order Lucifugimonadales; family CATOSD01; genus CBDBJK01. The sequence goes on along the minus strand of CBDBJK010000035.1, from coordinate 91,790 downwards.
AAAGTCGGCATATGACTCGTTCTCAAGGATGGGGACGCCGTAGCGATGCGAAAGCTCCAACAGATGCTTGCGCCTCTCAAGGCTCATAGTCACACCCAGCGGGTTCTGGAATACGGAGATTGTGTATATCATTTTGGGATGCTTGCCCTGAGCCGCCAACTCTTTCAGCGTGCCTTCAAGGGCGTCGGTGTTCATGCCCTGGTCGTCGGTGGGCACGTGGATGACCTGAGCGCGCCGCGCCAGCAACATCGAGAGCGTACCAAGATAGGTGAACTCCTCGACCAATACGATATCCCCAGGGTCGATGAAGGCGTCGAGGATGACCTCTATGGCCCCACCAGCACCACTGCTGAGGAAGATCGAGTCGATGCTCGTCTCAAGCCCGCGTTTCTCCTTGAGGTTTTGGGCGATTAGCTCCCTCATGGCTATGTGCCCTTGTGGAGGTGGGTACTTTGCCAGATCTCGTGATTGCGTGCGCATAGCGACTCGCAGAGCATCCGACAAGCCCTCGGCGGGAAGAGAGTCGGGGTCGGCGTATGTGACTGAGAATACGTATTTGGTATCGATGCGCGAGCTGGGGTGCGTCTCAACTGGTGCTGGTAAACTCTTTGAAAACAGATTGTCGTAATTCATATTCTGTGTATGAGGCCCCCTCTAGTTTCCATTCCAATTCTGCTTGAAAGCAGTTTATGTTTTCCTCTCCCTTTGATTAAGAGAGTACCAAGGTGAGGGTGAGTCGTCTTTCCAAACTAAAGCGGCAGTTGCACGGCCTTGCCCGTCTGCGCGCTTCGGGTCACTGCCTCGGTAAACTCCATGTATTTAACGCCGTCCGCGAAGGTTGTATGGGTTATCTCTTCCGTGCCTCTGATGGCGTTGATGAACTCTTCCTCGACCCGCCAAGCGCCCTGCTTTTCGCGAGGAATCTCGATCTCGGACAGCTTGTCGTCGCCGCGTCGTCCGCCATGAAGCGTCATTGTCGAGGCGTCCAGCCATAGGGTTCCCTCTGTGCCGAAGAACCAGACCTGTGGCGCGGGCGCAAGGCCGAAGACGGTGCTGAGACGCAGGTGCGCCACTGGCCCTGAAGCCATCTCGCACAGGATTTCAACCTGGTCGGGGATGCTGATGAAGTGGCGCGCGCCTGTTCCATCCTTTCGACTGGTCGCATTGACTCTGGTGACAGCCATAACGCTCTCGGCGTGACCGACCCAGCGCATCATCGCCTCATACCAGATTCCCATGCTCATGATGTTGTAGCCGCTCAGGTCGCGGTTGTTGCGCCAGTGCATTGGCGCGTCTTTGTCGATGAACCCCCCTTGATGTACGGTCACGTCAACCGACATGATGTCTCCCAGATAGCCGTCGGCTATGAGTTGCTTGATTGTGCTGTCTACTTTCAGGCTCATCGGAGAGGGAACAATCTGCGTTACCAGATTTGGCTTCTTGCGGGAAGCCTCCAGCATTTCGTGGGCCTGTGCCGCGTTCATAGCCATGCGTGCTTCCGTAGTGACATGCTTGTTGCATTCCAGCGCGGCCAACACCATCGTCCGGTGCGTGTAGGGCCATGTTCCGATGCAGATGGCGTCGGTATCCGGCGCAGCTATGAGGTCGACCCAGCTGTCGTACACGTTGGGTATTTTATACTCGTCGGCAATTCGCTGAGCCGACGCGCGGCTGCGATTAGCCACGCTGACGATCTCAACGCCTTCTATCGCGTTATAGCCAGGGATATGGCGCAGCGTCGTGTTAGCGCCCGCTCCAACGAGTCCGATTCGTATGGTTTCATTAGCCATAAGGCACACCTTCCTCTTGAGAATGATTTGGAACGCCTACAAAATCGGTCACTGTCATTCTGAGTGAAACGAAGAATCTTAACGTTATGATTAGATTCCTCGTCGCAGGCTCCTCGGAATGACATATGGTAGGTCTGTTTTGTTAAAGATTCTTAGCTTGCTGGCACAGATTATAGGCTACGTGATGGGGTGCGTCCGGTCTGGGGTCTGTACTATCCAGTTTCCGTCACGCATCGAGCTGGGTCTGATTCAGCCAGCACGTGTGGCCTGTGGCCTGTGTTGATGTAGTCGGCCAGCAGCTTGCCAGCCATTGGGCCGCGCCCGAAGCCGGAGGACGCGAGGCCGCTCACGATATAGAGGTTTTCGCGCAAGGGAATTTTGCCGATGATAGGGTCGCCATCCATAGGAAAGGGCATCAGGCCCGCCCATGTACGTTTGATGGGAAGCTCCTTCAAAAGAGGAATGACTTCCGAAGCATGGCCTCGATTGACCTCGATTCCGGCGGCGTCTATCGACTTGTCATAGCCTACGACTTGCCTGTCTCCGCCGAATATAATTTCGCCGTCGCGGGTCTGCCGCCCGTAGAGGTGTCGTGTGATACGCGTGCCGCCTCTATGTGTCACAAACGGAGGCGTTGTGTCGTCGTTGCCGGAGTCGATGCTCCACTGAAGTTGGGACTCCATCGACGACATGCCCTGAAAGACCCTTGGCGGAACGGCATCGGTGGCCCACATCTGACCGCGCACCGGCACGATTGGAATGCTAAGCCCCAGCATGTTTCCAATAGGCGCACACCATGCCCCGGCAGCTATGACCAGTTTCGCGGCCCTGAATTCGCCCTGCGACGTCTCAACGCGGTAAGCACCATCTCCGCCAATGTTAACGGCTGTGACCTCATGTCCGGTGAGTATGCTGGCCCCGCTATGCTCGGCGGCGGCGGCGAAGGCGCGCGTCGCCTTCTCAGGATTGGCCTGCGCTCGAAGCGGCGAGTATAGAAACCCCAATAGCTCCGGGTTTGTCTCTGGCTCGATAGCGCGCGCCTCTCTCGGCGTTAGAAGCTCGGTAGCGAGGCCCTCAGACCTCATGGCGAGCACTCTGTCTTTTGCGAAGGCGTACTGTTCCTCGGTCTGAATCGCGGTCAGCGAACCCGACTGCCTGAACTCCACGTCGCAGCCCATGTCGAGCTGCAGGTCCTTGAATATCTCCAGGCTTCCCATCGTGAGGTACGCCTGCAAGTCGGGGACACGTCCCCAGCCTCCGCCGCCCATCATGCCCGCGTTAACGCCCGACGCCTCGGACGCGATCTGCCCGCGTTCGAGCAAAGCGACGCTCCGTCCGCTCTGCGCCAGGTGGTATGCCGTCGACGCGCCCGCGATGCCGCCGCCTATGATGAGGATTTCAGTTTCGGTCATGTCTGCTCCACAAATTACTTCTGCGCTGGTTCTTGCTATATTACCTCTTGTGACTCGCTGACCTTCTCGGAGGAGCCGCCACCAAGCTCGTCGCCCACTGCCTTGATCGCGCCGAATTCTTCCCTGAAGCCGTTGTGCATAGTCCTCGAATCAGTGCTGTACAGCACGAACCGCGCTCCCTCTCTCAGCCACTTCTGCGACAGCGAAATCGTCTGATGATGGATGAGTGTCGGCACGTTGTGAGATTTGCAAATGCTGAGGATTTGGCGCAGCGCCGCCTCGTAGTCCGGGTGGTCATACTGGTCTGGCGCGCCCAGCGAGATGCTCAGGTCGTTGGGGCCGACGAATATTGCGTCGATGCCCTTCACCTGAAGGATATTGTCCAGGTTTTCGATGGCCGGGACGCTCTCGATGCCTATGATGCAGACGTTGTTGCGATTGCGATTCTCCAGATACTCCCTTGTGGCCTGACTGGGAAGCTCGTCGGCGTCGATGGCCTTTCTCGCCAGCGCGCCCTTGAGCGGACGCCATTTGCACGCCGCTACCACCTCCTTCGCCTCCTCGACCGTTTCGCAGTAAGGCGCAAGCACTCCGTGAGCACCTGCGTCTAGCGCCATAGTTACGTAGTGCGAGTCTGGGATGGGGATTCGCATAATCGGCACAACGCCGCTGAAGCTGAACGCGGCAAGGAAGTCGGCGACCTCGTCTCTGCCGCGAGGGGAGTGTTCGGTGTCGATGATAACGTAGTCGAGTCCGAACTGCGACATTGCCGTTGCCCATCGCGGATTCCGGCTCAAAGAGAGCATCGTGCCGTAGACGATGCCACCGCCGCTGACCTTCTTTCTTAGCTCTTCGCCGTTCATACATTCCTCCTGGTGCTGTTTGTGAATCCGCTTGATTGTAACCCTAACGATGGCGGTGTCAAGGGCACGAATACGTTTGACTATTCCTGGCGCAAGGTGCTAATCTTGCGCAGCCATCATCTGGAAGTGAGTCTTGCGCCGACTAGATTATCGTTGGGTTATTCTGTCCACCGGGTTTGTCGTGCTGTTTTTCAGCAGCGGATCGCGGTTTGCATTTGGGTTGGTGCTGAAACCGATGGCCGACGACCTGGGTTGGACGCGCTCCTCACTCTCGCTTGTCGCCACGACATTTTTCATTGTCTCCGCTATCACGATGCCTCTCATAGGCCGTTTGCTAGATAGATACAGCTTGCGTCTGATTATAGCTGCCTCGGCCTTGATCGCGGCAGTAGGCATCGGTCTAATGGGCGGCATCTCGACTCGGTGGCAGGTGTTTGTCCTATATGGACTGGTCTTCGCCATAGGAAGCGCAGGCACGACAGTTGCGCCGATAGGGGTTATGATAAGCCGCTGGTTCGTGCGTCGCAGAGGCATCGCCAACAGTATCGCCATCTCAGGAAACGCGGTTGGTCAGCTAGTAATCATCGCTCTGCTAGCCTCATTCTTGACGTCACTGAGTTGGCGAGGTGCGTTTCTGGCCCTGGGTGCGGCAAATTTCATCATCGTAGTGCCTCTCGTCCTGGCATTCGTCAGATCGAGGCCGCCCGCAGAGCCAACTTCTGAAATCTCAGAGACCGCCTCGCAAAACGATGGCGTAGTCTCGACATCTTTGAATGATATAGCAAAGTCACGTCAACTCTGGCTGCTGCTTGGCGTGTACGCCATATGCGGTTTTCAGGATTTCTTTATCGCGACGCACGTTGTTGCCTTTGCCGACGACCAGGGCGTTGGGTCGGTGTTGGCGGGCAATATGCTCGCGTTAATGGGCCTGTTGGGGCTGGTTGGAGTGCTGGTGTCCGGGCTTCTGGCCGATGCCTTCGGCGCGGCGCGTCCAATGGCATTGTGCTTTCTGTTGCGAATAGGCATATTCGCCTTCATCATCTACTTCCAGAGCACTCCAAGCATCCTGGTCTTCGCCCTTCTCTATGGATTCACGTTCCTCATCACTGCTCCTCTCACTGTGGTCTTCGTCGGGAACATATTCGGGTCGGCGCGTCTGGGAACGATCAGCGGCATCATAAACATGACGCATCAGATATTCGGAGGACTCGGCGCGTTCGTCGGCGCGTTCATCTTCGATACGTGGGGGAGCTACGACAGAGCCTTTATTCTGATGCTAGGACTCGCTTTCGCAGCTTTCGTGGTTTCGCTTCTGGTGCGTGAGAGGCCGATGAGCAGCCTGGCTGAGCAGATGAAAACAATGAAATCGCGGGGCGGGTAGACTCCAAGGGACGAATAGCGATTGTGCCAACTCTATTCAAATTCTCTTTTAGTCGTCCGCTGGAGGTGGCGATTCCGGCTGGCTACCGGGGAGAGCAGTTTGCGATCTCGCGTTACCAACGATGAATCCCACTGCGCCCATGACTGCGCCGGCTCCTACTACACCAAACGTAGCGGCCACGCCGAACACTGCTGCGATGGGGCCGATGGCAAATGATGCTCCAGAGCTACCGATGTCCCACGCTGACTGTAAGGTCGCCATTGCGGAGCCACGCTCTCGCGCCGTGACCCTGTCCACTGTAAGCGACTGAATTCCAGGTTGGAACAGGCCAAAACCCGCTCCAGCAAGGAATGCCGATGTGAGTAGCATCGCCTGGTTTGAAGCCGCCATCAGCAAGAACATCGCCGCCGCGGCAGCAATCAGCCCCGGAATGATGACGGTTGGCCTCCCGAGCCTGTCGGCTATCACGCCAGCCCCTAGTAAGGTGATCATCATCGTGAGCGAGTGCACCGTGAAGTAAAGACCGGGGTTACCAAGGCCATTTTCCTCAGCTAGCAGGGGCAGGAAGGTGCTCACAGGCGCAGTTGTGACAGTATAGCTGATGAAGACCAAGGTGGGAAAAATCGAGGCAGGCGAGATTAAGGGCACTTTTTCTGCAGAAGTCTCGCTAGGCGCGCTGTTGATGCGTGACGATGAGAGACGGAGGGCAAGCAAAGCTCCTAACAAGGCCGTCGCGCTGGAGAAGATGAAGGTCGCCTCGAAACCATACTGATTCAACAGCCAGAAGCCGAGTACAGGGGCATACAGACTGGAGACTCCAATGCTCGCTCCCATATAGGCCATGCCTTCCCCGCGCCGATTCGTCGGCGAGAGGTTTGCGACTATCGTGCTTGTTGCGACGGGCGTCATAGCGAGGCCGATTCCCCGTAGCATCCTTACAGGCACAAGCCACCATACGCTGAACGTAGGGATAAACAACAACGCCGCAAAGGAGAATAGCGCCAATCCAACCACGACCACGTATTTGGGGCCAAATGCGTTTACCCAGCGTCCGACGAATGGCCTGATGAGCAGTGATACAACGCCGAATGAGCCTATCACGACGCCAATGTGCCAATTCTGACCGCCGCTTTTTAACACATACGGCGGAAGGACAGTAAACAGCGACGTGTAGCTGACGAACATGATATGTCCTGCCAGCAGCGTCAGCGCATAGTCTGTCGACCATAGCTTATTTGACGGATTTGATGAAGAAGCTTGTGTCAAATTGACCTAATCCAGATTGACCTTTGGGGTACTCCGGCTTTGCTTTGTGACTAGATTTCTTGCAAGCGCAATAGCCGATTCGATTATTCTAACTGTGGCGCGAAGTCACTTGCCTCTGTGCACAACGTGCATGGGGGCTTCAGGAATCGAGCGCAACGCCGCGCTCAGAAACGAAGGCCGTATCAGGGCCTCGCTGAGAGTATTGACAGGGAACCACTTGAAGAAGAGCCTGTAGCCTTCTTCGTATCCCTCGAACACCTCGGTTTTCTCGTATATGTCGGAGCCTGTCGGGAAACTCATCAGGAAGTAAAGCCCCATCTCCTGGAAAGACACATCCTGGTATTCGAAGAAATTCTCGACTACCCAGAGCAGTCTTCCGACGCCTACCTTCACTTCAAGCTCTTCCTGCATTTCCCGCGATAGCACCTCGGCGGAGGTCTCCAGGAGCTCAACTCGACCGCCGGGCAATGCCCAGAAGTCGTCCGATTCCGCTCTGAAAAGCAAAATCCTGTCACGATCGAGCGCAACTCCGGCGACCCTATAACCAAATCTAGTGCGGCCATCGCCATAGCTAGGTTGTGTTGACATTTCATCTGAGCCATATGAGAGCACCGACGAAGTTCAAGAATCCCAGGAAACGCGATGACAGCTTGTCAAAGCGAGAGAAGATATGCCGGTAGTGCTTGATCTTGTTGATGAAACACTCCACAAGGTGGCGCTCTCGGTAAAGGTACTCATCATACTCTCGTGGCGTCTTTCGATTTGACCGAGGTGGAATCACAGGTAACGCGCCCCTGCCCAGGATGCATTGGAGAAAATCCATCGAATCGTATCCCTTATCAGCAATCACATGCTCGGTTTCGAAATCAGCAATCAATGCCTGTGCCTGGGTGATGTCGTGACGTTGACCTGCTGTGAGCTCAAAGCGCAACGGGTTGCCCAATCCATCCACGCTCACGTGGATCTTGGTACTGAACCCGCCTCGGCTCCGGCCAAGAGCTTGGGCCGATTGGCCACCGTTTTTTTGGAGGCTCCAGCAGCACAGGGATGAGCGCGAACCACAGTGCTATCACAGTGCTATCACAGTGCTAGGGAACCTCTGAACAACTCGGCGCAAGCGTGGATGGGCAGAGTGGTTCCGTTCTTTGGAGATGTTCAGGCATCTTTGTGACGTTCCAGGTCGTGGTTGAGGCGTTCAGACCGTGTCTGTTGTGGCCTCGAAGCGGCTTTTCGGAGCCATCGCGGCTCCCCGGCCGTGATTTGCTCACTGCGCCCCTCTCATGCCGCCAGACGGCACTCTGCCGTCATCAAGTTGGCCAGCCCCAGTAGCAATGCCAGCCGTTGCGCGTTCTTAGCCAACCCTCGGTAGCGCACCTTGGCGTAGCCAAAGCGCCGCTTCACGTACAGGAACGGATGCTCCACTTTCGCTCTGACCGACGCTTTGCGCTTCTCCGCCAACGCCTCGTGGCTGCCAGGCTCCAGGTGCCGTCGCCGGCCGGGCCTCATCGCCACTCGCCACTCCACATCCAACTCTCGATTCTCCAACCGCTTGTCCACTCCCTGATACCCCGCATCCCCCCACACTCGTTTCTCTCCACCGTGCAGCAATCGGTGCGCTTCTGTCACATCATGCACGTTAGCTGGCGTCGTAGTCATGCTGTGTACCACTCCCGTCTCAGCGTCAGCGCCTACGTGTACTTTCATCCCGAAGCGCCACTCGTTCCCCTTCTTCGTCTGGTGCATCTCAGGGTCTCGCTCACCCGCACGATTCTTCGTCGATGACGGCGCCTCTATGATGCTCGCGTCCACGATCGTTCCCTCCCGAAGCCGCAGTCCCTGGGACTCCAGATGACGGTTTATCTCCTCGAACAGACTCTGCCCCAACTCATGCTCTTCCAGCAGATGGCGGAAGTTCAGAATCGTCGTCTCGTCCGGCAGCGGGCCCGACAGCTTCAACCCTACGAACCATCTCACCGACTCGACCTCGTAGAGCATGTCCTCCATACCAGGATCGCTCAAGTTGTAGAACAACTGCACGCAGTGTATCCGCACCATCGCCGACAACTCATATGGTCGACGGCCTCGGCCCGCCTTGGGATAGAACGGACGGATGCGCTCTTCCATCTGTTCCCACGGGATCAGAGCATCCATGCGCTCCAGGAATATCTCCCGGCGGGTCTTGCGCTTCTTGCTCTCGTATTCCAAGTCCGCAAATGTTGGCTGGTCCATCAATTATCTCCCCGAACACAGTGCTATTCTCTATGCTACTATGCCCAGACTTGTTCAGAGTATCCCTATCAATGATGACATGCTCCATATCGGGGTCTTGCACAAAATGCTGATGCATTCGTTCCCATACACCCTTTTCACACCAGCGTGCGAAGCGCTTATATACGCTGTTCCAGTGACCGTAGTGCTCAGGCAGCAGTCTCCAAGGAGCACCACTTCGTGCCATCCACAGGATGGCCTCGACGTAGCGCCTGCAATCGTCCTCCTCTCCAACGTAGAGGTCTGGGCATGAGCGCAGAAATTCAAGGATTTTCGACCATTGTTCATTGCGTAATTCAGTCGTTGACATGTATCCATTATGCACCAAATGTCAACACAACCTAAAGCTTTGGTTTATGGTTGTAGAAAAACTGTCAATTACGATTGTTGTATCCAATGGTGACGTAAAGTCTGTCAGCGTGGTCTGTTGACTATTATCGTCCAGCACGCTATCGAGCAGGCTGCTGTCCAGGATTAACTCTTGATCGTTGTTATCGTCGTCGGCAACGGCCACCTGTTCACCTGTGAGCAATAGCCCACTGCCAAAGCCCTTATCCTCGACTATCCAATTATCCCGAATCACGATATTGGCCTCGACACCGTAGTGGTCGGAGACGGAGTGGAAGTGCGGGTACTCTACCGTAATGTAGTTCAACTTCACCACTTGAACGTCATCTGGATTTTCTACAACGATCTCATAGGAGCTGTTCGATAGACCTCCATAATTAGCCACGAAGATATAGTCGATTCGCTTGCCGCTTGTTGGATTGCACTCAAAGCTAGCAGAGCCAGACACTATGGGGCAGTTGTCTTTGGTATAACCCTCGCCTGGGTCTGCGTTCGGGTGGGCCTCTTTCCAAAGGTCTCGCGGATTATGCAAAGCGTCCATGATAGCCTGGTATTCGGGGTTGCCGTCGGGGGAGGCAGCGATATTGAAGTCGCCCATTATGATGACCGGGTTATTAGTGCCCGCGCTGATCTGCGATATCTTGTTGGCAACCTGCGCCATATTGGATTTGTTGCAATCCAGGTCACAACCTTCTCCCTTTGAGTGTGGATGCACTACGTAGACATCCACACTTAGCGGTGTGTTAGGGATGCTGACGCGAGCGAAGCTGAAGCCTTGCACGCGGGCCTGGAATGGTGCCTTGTCCCACTCCCACTGTCCCCTTTTTTCGATTGGATAAAGCGAGAAGAGGCCACACCGCCGTCGGCTTCAAACTCAAGCGTCTCTCCTTCAGGCTGGAAAAGATGAGTGTTGTCGCTGTTATTGTAGCGCCCGGTGGATCGAATCTCGTCGAGCAAGTAGTCTTTGTCACAGCTAGAAATGCCCCAGGTAGTATCAAAGTATTCTTGCACAGCCACGATGTCGTAGGCAGGGTCCGCCCAGGCGACTTTCTCGCCAAATTCGGCTAGCCTGTCCCCACAGTCGGACTCGTCCTGACCGAAGACGTTTTGGGTGAGGATTCTGAGATTTACAATTTCTGTAAGTGCAGGGGGTTCGCATATTACGTTCGAGTAGTTAGTCCCGTGATCGTTGTAAGGTCTGATCTGGAAGCAGTACCGAGCAAGCGGATTCAGCCCTGTGTCCTTGTATGGGTCGATCCATCCATCCAGAATTCCCAATTCTTTGACAACCTCAGGCTCGCTGACCTGGGAGTGAGACGCAGTGGTACGAACGAGCAGGTTGCCCTTCTCTGTGTCAGAATTATCGTGCCACCGGAGAAGAATCGAGGTCGGTTTTCTCTTCAGGATCGCCAGAGTATTCGTCGAATCAGGACGCGATTTTCCACCCGGCGCTACCCTCACGCGATCACCTTTCGTAAAACCTGGACTGTTTGGCGCACCATGCGCCACCGATGCCGTAATAGTGGTGACAGCAAAGGCTGCTGCCAGCATAGCCGTCAGTGCCAATATCCGATAGTTGATAATGCCTTTGAGTTCCATTTGTCGCCTCCATAATTAAGATATTCCGAGTATGGAGGGACGAGACCGCCAGGCCGCTAAAAATACAGGCCGCAGTCCTGAAAAAACACTGAAAATATATGGAATCAGCGCAAGGTATCTAGCCGCTTGGCATATACTTACTGTTGCATGTTTGGGTTAACTTCTGGACGTGAAATAGTCAGTCAACCCCACCTCGTTCCAAGTGGTCCAATTCCAAGTCCTGGCCTTATACTCAAACTGGTAATACAGGTTCTGTGCGCTGCTCTGGCAATTCCACTTCGAAGGCGTTCAGTATGAAAGCCACCTGAGCATAGCTTCCCATTACGGTGGTTATCTCGACCAGATGCTGAGTGCCGAACTGATCGAGCGCAGCCTGAAAGGTAGGTTGGCTCACCTTGTGAGTGTCGAAAAACTCCCGCCCATAGTTAACCACTGCGGCATCATCTGCAGCCATTTTAGGCAACGGCTTGTTGTCTCTGATGGCATCGACTAGAGCATCGCTAACGCCCTCACGGCGAGCGGCGGGTGCGTGGGCGTTCCAAACGTACTGGCAGTCCATCGCGCGTGCAGTAACGATAATCGCCAATTCCAAAATATGCTTGGGGAACGTGCTCTCGAACCTCAGATATGTGGTGAGGGTAGCCCGCCGCCGCGCCATTTCAGGGCTATTGATGGTGATCGATCCTGGGCCTCCGGTAATTGGCCCTCCGTTGGCGGCGATCAACTCGTCGTAGGCATCTCGAAACTCCTCGGGAATCATATCTCTGGAAGCCATTGGTATACGGGCCATACCTCATCTCCTCTAAAGTGCAGATTTTCGTACAGGGCTACCTGCTGGCGATTCATATGTGGTAAGCGTTCCCCCTTCGAGTGTCAGGAGAGGACTGAACGCTCACGATCTTTCAAAGCCCCGAACTTCGAAGCGCGCATAAGCGAGCCAGGGGGGTCAGGATGTCGCAATGGCTGGGGGATTACTTTGATACCAGTCCACTATCTCTGAGCCTGTTGCTGCCCAAACAGCATCCCTCTGCATGATGTCCTCAAAGGCCTCGTCGAGAGACTTGATTCTATATGGCTGACCAATGAGCCAAGGGTGCAGGTTCAAAACCATAAGCCTACCACTCTGTGCTCCGTCATCGTAGAGGGTCGCGAAGCTCTCCTTGATTAATTGGGAATACCTATCGAATTCAACATTCCGATCCCAAAGAGCATTTACATCATCCAATTCCCACATAATAGGCAGAGCTGACAGTTCGCCGACAGCAGTTTTCATGGGATACGGCTGCTCGTCATTAGCCCAGTCGCACACGTAGCGGATGCCCGCCTCCGCAAGTAGTTGCGGCGTCCTCGCTGACTCACCATATTCAGGACCCGACCAACCAATCGGGGCCGAGCCAGTCGCACGTGTCAAGACCTCGATGGACGACCGAATATACTCTCTCTCCTCATGCTCGCTCATTTTGCTGGTTATCATCTGGCTCGCTGCTATGCCATGACCTATGATCTCGGCCCCACGCTTCAGGCAATGGTCTACGAGATACGGATAATGCTCGGCGGTCAAGGCATCCATGGCTACGGTTGGTTTGATGCCGTGCTTTTCAAGGGAGTCAAGTACTCGAAATATCCCGACGCGATGACCATATTCCCTATGGGACAGCATGGCATACTCTGGGAACGTTCGACGGCCCAGGCCGCCAGGTGGCACGGCAAGCTGATAGGCCCCCTCAGGAGCGATCCACTCGACGTGATCCAGATTAACGATCACGCATATCGCGACTCGCGCGTTGTTCGGCCATTTGAGCGCCCCTCTCTTGATGATGGGCGACCAGTCGTAATGTTCGTGATCCATACCGACGCGGCGTTGTGTGGGCATTTCACCTTCTCCATTGCATCGACTTATCGTCTGAGGTTACCTGGAATTCAGCCGCTCGGCATAAGCGACCGTCTCATCGTAGTAATTGGCTATGTAGTATTCGGCGATTTCATCTGCCGTGGTCTGCCAAACCCCATCGTGAGACATGACGTAGCTCAGAATCTCGTCGAGATACTTGATGCGATGCGGCTGGCCTATGATATAAGGGTGAAGCGCTATACACATGATCCTCCCGCTATCCTCACCCTCTTTGTAAAGCTGGTCAAACTGCGCCTTGCACATCCTAACGAAATACTCACCCTCGTTGTGGGTGCGAAACGTAGGTACGTCGTTGAGTTCAAACGTATAGGGGACGGAGATCAGCTTGCCTGATTTGACCCTTATGGGCACAGGCTGGTCGTCGTGCACCCAATCAGTGTGGTAGATGAGGCCTGCTTCTGCCATAAGGTCGGGAGTGCGCTCGGTGCCCGATATAGAGGGGCCAAGCATGCCTTTGAGTCGTTTTCCAGTATGGCGGAAAAGAGTATCGATGCAATCCTGATAAAACTCCCGCTCGCGCTCCTCCGAGTACGTGTTGAGATACTCCGTGTTGTATATGCCGTGGCTCATGTAGTCCCAGTCTCGTTTTATCATGGCCTCGGCAACCTCTGGATAATGCTCTAGAACAGCCATGTTGAGTGACACGCAGCACTTGATGTCGTACCTGTCCAGAACCTCCAGCATGCGCCAGAAACCTACCCGATTGCCGTAATCTCGATAGGAATACTGCTGGACATCGGGATACGGCACTCTGGGCCAGGGATCGCGCAGACCGTCGTACTCGGGCAGGTATTCGTAATGCTCGACGTTTGGCGCTATCCACAACGCGACACGTGCCCCATTAGGCCACGAAATCTTCGGGCGATCGATTATTGGCGTGTAATCTATCCGATGTGGTGGCAGCGACATGGGGATTTACCTCCGTGAAGACTTCCAATAGTAATAGTCTCTACCGATGTATGCTTCTGTGGCTAATGCCTCGTGGCGGGCCGATCAGAGCGCCTTGAACTCAGTCCAACCGCCGAGGTGAACTGCCGGAGCCATACATTAGAAACTCTTTTAGCTTCTATCCTTGCTCTAGAGGCACGAATTTCATCGAAAGGGAGTTAATGCAATGACGATCGTTGGTTGCGGTAAAGCCTTCTCCAAAGAATACGTGACCCAGATGTCCACCGCAGTTGACACACTCGACCTCCGTCCGCTGACCGTCGGGATCGGGTAAACGTTTCACGGCTCCAGCTATCTCCTGATCAAACGACGGCCAGCCACAATGAGCGTCAAACTTGTCGGCAGAGCGATAAAGTTCGGCGTTACATCGTCGGCAAATATATATGCCTTCCTTGTAAAAGTCGTCATACTCCCCAGAGAAAGGCCGCTCGGTTCCCTTCGATTCGATTACGTATCGCTCCTGCGCCGAAAGTGGATTGTAGTTTGATTCGTCCATGTTCAATCTTAGCCTCGCATTATGGTTCCTCCCTGCTCCGAGGTTAACCCCCCGTGCAGGAAGGAGTTGGTTAAATAGCCGAGTTCACTTCTTCATATTGCGGCAACTGCCAAGTCAAGGGCCACTGTTCTGGCCTGTGATATGACGCCAGTATAGTGCCTCCGGGTTCGCATAGCAAAGCCAACCAGCTATGGGCTTCCGTCCTCGTAGTTGAGCGGTTACGCGTTCATATGAATGTTCTTTACCGCAGCCGACATCCCGTGAATGAAGCCCAGTGCATACAGGCTCACATCGTCGGCACCAGCCTCGGCGTCTTCTTCGATAGCCTGAGCAATCGCGCTCAGGGCCGCCTCCACTAGCTTGCCGCTCGGTTCGCCTTGATATTCGGGTGCACGTCGCAAAACATATGTCAGCGCGAACATGCCAAAGGCGTCGTCCGACATATCGTATGCGCTCTGCAAGTCCTCCAAAAGGCCGGACAGGACGTGGGCTGATTCCGAGGACAATCGCGACTCTGGTCGATGCGAGCGGTCCTCATCCGTGCCTGGGAAGCGTTGCGCAAAAATTTCGGCTGCCCTGACTCTGACTCGCATCAGCCATTCAGTGTCTCGCACCGCTGCCCGGACATCGGCGTTTTGGCAATCGGGTCCATCGGGTGTTATCTTTTCACTCATTGGTATCCACTATGTTCACCAGCCTTCGAATCGGGAGTCGCCGCGTTGGTTGATTTTCGCTTTTCGTCGCGTGTGATGGGCCGAGCCGTATGCCAGAGTGTGTTCAAATTGAATGACTCCTGGCGCGACCCACTGAAGTATACCCAAAATTGTGTACAGCTGGGAGGCACACGCCATATGCCTTCCTTCTAACTAACAGCGAATGTTAATATTATGCCAGAGAAACCACCACAGGCTCTAAAGTAAAATTTGCTCTCAAAGCGCTTGGAGCGAAAGACTGTTGAAAACCCAGGATATCGAACGAATCGCATTTTAAGGTGAGATAGCCATGCCCATCATCAACCACGACAGCATACCGGAGACTCCCTGGCGACCCAACTATCACAAGTGGGACATCACCAGACCCGGCGACGGCACTACGAGCAGCAGCATGTCATACAGTGTCGTTGGCGTTGGTGCGGGCGCGCCGCTTCATACGCACGAGGCCGACGAGCTTATCACGATCCTGGAAGGCACACTAGAGGCACGCCTTGGAGATGAAGTTCAAGAGGTTGGAGCAAATCACACGCTGGTCATTCCGCCCAACGTGCCGCACGCCTTCACGAGCGTAGGCCCCGGCGATGCGCGATTAGTGACCTTCTTCCCCGTGCCAGACCCGTTCAACCACACCACATACCTCGAAGGCATACCGCCAGAGTCGCACGGGGGTTGATTTTGTAGGGGCATCCTTTCGCATAAGAATGCCCCTACTCGCCGCCCACGAAGGCAAACGTATGCTCCAACGCAGGCGAAAGCTGTTCGATTGGGAGGGGTTCCAGCGGTCTGCCGGGCGGTGCCCATAAGACCTCGAACTCCGATGGCGGAGACGGCGATGAGTATTCTACGCGAATCTGATGCTTGCCAGCGTCGATGCTCAAGCGCGCGTTGGAAGGCGCAGACTCGGCAGGGGGATGCTGCGCAAGCAGGTCGCTGTCGATGAACAGCTTCACGGCGCCGAAGCCTCGAACCTCAAAGCGATGGTCGCCGCCGACAAGCACATCCAGCGCACCTTCCCACACAGCAAGGTACGGCTCCGGCACCACTGGATCGTACCAGAAAGCGTCCATAGCGGGCGTTATGCGCGAGGCGTCGAAGAGTCCATCCTCAACGCCTGATTCGTAGAAGCGTCCTGTCAGCCCAAGGGGACGCACCGAGCCGTTGTACAGGTTCGCGGCTGGAATCGGCTCTAGCTGGCCGTCTGGCGGCGGCCACAGCAATCGCAGCACGCTGGCACGGTCTTCGACGCGGCCTCGCACCTCGAACGAGTGAAGCCCCACAGCAGGTTCGATTCGCACCGAGGTTTGACCGCTCCATAAGATTCGGCGAGCGTCCATCCACACCTCGGCGTCTGTTCCTTCCTCTAATGCCAGCAAATACTCGCCCGGACTGGCGATATGCAAAGCTCCTTCCCAAACCAGGTCGAAGGGGGCTTCCTCCGGTTTGCTCTCAAGCAGCCACGATGCCTCTGTGCTCGTCTTGATGGCGTTCCGAACCGTGCCATCCAAGAGCGTATACTGCGCTCTCAGTCCCTGGCGAGCCTCAAGCTGCTCCCGACTTATCACTGCCGAGTAGTACATCACGTCGCCTCCGCCGGGAGGACGCACCTCCTCGAAGCGAGCATCGGGGTAGTACGCCTTCAGCAAGCGGAACACGCTCCCCTCGCGCGGTTCCAGGTATATGGACACCCCGTTTCCGATTCGCGTTGCGTCGATTGGAATGTCTGTTGGAACGCGAATGACCTCGTAGCGTGGTTTATTGGCCGCCAGGTCGATGCTAATGCTGAACTTGAACTGCCTCGACGCGTAAAGGCTGTATCCTCTACTCTGTTGCCTCAGCATGTGCCTGCCTATGAGCGTCCCGTCAGTTGTAAACGAGGCGTATACCTCCGGGTCGCTGGCCTGTTCACCGAAGTAGGTGTTGATGTTCAGACAAGCGATGACGCCCAGCAGTCCGGCCAGCGCAAAAGGCGTGCCACCTCTCACTATCGGCCAGGGCGAGGCGCGTCCGGCATGCCAGACGACTCCTAACGCCAGTGTAATTGTCAGAACCACTGCCGGGACTACTCCAATCGACCTCAGAGCTTGCGGGGCCTCCCAGGGCACTGTAAGCACACCCGGCAGAGCCATCAAGAAAATCCAGAAAGGCAGAGCTATCAGCGTGACGCTGCGCCAACGCATCAGGACGACGCCCAGTCCAAGCACCAGCAGTATCCTGGACAGGAAATCGAGCATCGGCGCATGAGGCAGGTTATGGCGTGGGTTCGGGTCGCCCTCGTAGTTGAACATCAGGGCATGTTTCCCAAGGCTCGACCTGATTTGACCCACTGCGTCGCCGAAGGGCATCAGCCTAAACACGGAGGTTGTCCTCGATCTGTCGAAGAATATGTCCGACTCGATCAAGGCGAATTGCAGCACGGGGGCAGCAATCAAAAGCATTACTGCTCCCATGACGAAGACCTGTAGCAGAAATCGCTTGATCTCAGGGCGCTGAAATATAAGGTAGTGAAGCAGTATAAGCCCTATAACCAGAGGGAACAGGAGAAACGAGGCGTAGAGCCACATCCCGAAGCCCAGCGCCGCTCCCGCGTATCCGAAGTCGGACAGTCGTCGGCTATTCAGAGCGCGCAGCGTAAGGTAAGCCGCAAGGGCAGTAGTCAAGGACATCGTGATCGGGTGCATTCCGATGCGCCCGAAGTTGATGTCCCATCTCATCACTGCCAGAATGAAAGCGGCGACAAGGCCAAGAAATGGCCCCATGAGCAGCCGAGCCAGAAGGAACACGGCGACTATTCCCGCCAGCGAGAACGCCACGCTGACAAGGCGAATGGCCTCCGGCGTGATGCCCAGAAGCCCTGTCATCACAGCCACTGGAAGAAGGTAAAGAGTCGGCACTGTGGCGGCGAATACGGGGGCTGAACCCAGGTCCTGCTGAATACTCGCCGCGCGCAAGAGGTTGTCTGCCTCGTCGTGCCAGAGGCCAGGGGGAAGCTCACGCAGACCATATAGCCTTACAAACAAGGCTAGAATTAGAATCGCCGCCAACACCGACCACTGAAGCACGCTCTGAATCTCCAGAGTGAGCCGTGCTCGCGATCGAATGCGCCGCGCAAGGGATGTCCATCGCCCTTCTATGGTTGGCATAACGACGAGGAGCAATATCATCGATGCTCCGTAGAGATACCACGCCCAGGTATTGGGCGGCCCCGCGGCGAACCGGCGCAAGGACTCTATGAGCATGAGAAGGCTGAGCGCAAAGCCGCCGATTCCCACAGTGCGCTCCATACCAATGTCATGTCCTTCAAGGCGCATGATTCGCTTGTCAATAGAAGGAATAAATGACGACAGGGGCCTGTTGGCGACAGCCAGAACCATAGCAGCTATCGCCACCAGATAAGGGGTGATGGCCCATCGGAAGTTCCCGCCGCCGACGAGGATTTGCGCCGCACCACCAAGCGTCAGCGCCGCCACGACTAGCACCAATCGAAGCGCGCTAGGCTTTGTCAAACGTCAATCCGCAATCTTGCATACTGGTTCTTACACTTCTCAACGGCTTCGTACATCTGATAACATTCTATTGCTAATGAGGTTGAGGTCAGTGCCTCGCAAGCAAGAACCAGTGTATTATCCAAATCACATTCCTGCCCTTTTCTCGACCAATGGACATGAGACAAGCTCAGTATGGTTCAATATTAGATTTTTGTGCAAGGCGCTGTAAATATGTCATATGACGCGGTTATATTCGACCTCTTCGGTACGCTGATCGATGATCTCACCCATCCAGAATTCCGACGCATTGAGTACGAGCGAGTGGTGTCTGAAACCGCCGCCGCTTTGTCCGTACCCATCGAGGACTTTACGCGCCTGTGGCTAGAGATGGGCGACAGGCGAATAACAGGAGCTTTGCCGACTACGGACGCCGCCCTTGCGCAGATTTGCCAGGAGCTTGGAGCGCAACGCGAGGCCGAACAAATTTCGGATGCCGCTCGTATACGCTTCAAACACATACGACGCTCGCTGAAGCCGCGCCACGACACCATTGAGACTCTTGCGCAACTGAAGGCGTCAGGCTATAAGGTTGGGCTGATAAGCGACTGCACCGCAGAGACTCCTACCCTCTGGCCTGACACGCCCTTCGGGGCAGTAATAGAGGCTCCGGTATTCTCTTACGAGGTTGGCCTCAGGAAGCCCGACCCGCGCATCTATGCGCTTGCCTGCAAGCGACTTCTGGTAGAGCCACATAGATGCGTTTTCGTCGGCGACGGGGGCAGCAAGGAGTTGACGGGCGCGTCCGATGCAGGTATGCGAGCCGTTCTAATTCGCGCACCGTATGACGACGATATCGGCGGCGGTCGAGAGGAATGGGATGGCGCCAAAATTTCGTCGCTGGCGGAAATCTTGTCTCTCATAACCTGATTGCGGGCTTGTCCAAGCCATTTTCATACACACGATCCACAGCAGCCACACGCATCGAAAGCGAAAAACCCACCTTAACTTCATGAATCTGGTTGTGCTATAATAGGATATCCATGCCTTGTCCATAATGGCAGTCAAATATGATGGAAGTCTGGACAGCAGCCCATCATCCAAAGAGATTTGCCTGAGGCTAAGCGAGGCTAAATTATTCCAATCGCTGCGACAACTTCACCGATTCGGCATCGCCTGGAAGAACGGGAAGGATCCCTTTCGCCCTTCGCGACCAAGTCTAGAAAGAGCCGTGGTCGCAGGGTCTCCGAAGAACCTCCTCAACTGCGCACCGAGTTCCAGCGGGACCGGGACCGCATTCTACATTGCAAAGCATTCCGTCGCCTCAAACATAAGACACAGGTATTCATCGCGCCTCTCGGCGACCATTACGTCACACGCCTGACACACACGCTGGAAGTGGCTCAGATAGCCCGCACCATCGCCAGGGCGCTTAATCTGAACGAAGACCTCACGGAAGCCATCGCACTGGGCCACGACATGGGGCACACGCCCTTTGGTCACATAGGTGAGGATGAGCTTGGCAGACTTTACCCAGGGGGGTTCCGCCATAACCACCAGAGCCTCAGAATCGTGGATCAGCTTGAAAACGATGGAGAGGGCCTAAATCTGACGTGGGAAGTACGCCAGGGAATCGAGCATCACTCCAAACCCAGAGGCGACTTCCTCGGCAACGGACTTGCCACCGACCTGACCCTGGAAGCCCAGATATGCCGCATATCCGACGCAGTAGCTTATCTGAACCACGACCTCGCAGATGCCTTTCGCGCCGGGTTTCTAAACGAGAATGACATACCCGCAGAATTGATAGATGTCCTGGGCGCACGGCATTCGGAGCGCGTTAACACAATGGTAAGCGACATCACCGAGACATCCTGGGCCGCGAGTGGCATTCAGCAGCGTAACGCAAGCGAGCCGCCTTTGATTACCATGAGTCCGAAGGTCAGGCAGGCCGTAATGACTCTGCGTGAGTTCATGTTCCAGAAGGTCTACGTGCCTATAGATGAAGGGGAAGAGGGCCAAGCCGCTCGGCGCATCGTTCGGCTTCTGTTCCAGCACTTCGACAAGAATCGCGACGAGATACCTGTCGAATACGGCCTGCGAAGCCGTTCCGAAGGCCATGCCGTCGTAGACTACGTAGCCAGCATGACAGACAGGTACGCACTCCGTGCGGCAGAAAGAATCGAGCCGGGAATAGCAAGCGTTTTTCACTCAAGGCTTCTGTGATGCCGGTAATGGCTCCGATGGACAAGATACGAAGTCGTACTGTTGCCAACCAGGTAAATCGCATTCAAGAGCACCTGGAAGCCATGCGGCGTGATGCTCACGGATTGGAGAACGCACCCTGGAAAAGAGAGGTGGACGACCTCTGGAAGCGCACCTTCGGGCAGATAAACCAGATGAGTCCCGAACCGCAAAAAACCGCTCTGGAATCGATCAAAGAGCTTTGGATTAGCTACATTTCGCATTACGGAGTCATGGACGAGGTTTGATAGCGTTATTAAACAACGACCAGGGGAGAGGAAGCTAACCCCATCTCCCTTGGCGGAATAAGGTCGGGATGAGGGCGTATGATACCGCCTGATTTGGAATTAGCTAACGATATTATCACCAGTGAATAAGTTTGTTGGCGCATAGCGAGGGCTATATGAGAGAAGGGCCGGAACCGGACATGGAGCAGGCCAGAGAAATGGCGCTCATGGCCCACAGCGTTGTAATCAAGCTAAAGGAGATGGGGCTGCCCAGTAGTATGGACAGTGACCTCGCGAGCTTGAGCACCGATTTGGGTGACATCTGGAGCGCCCAAAAATCGCTGGCCGATGGTCTGGAAGGTCTTCTGAAGTCCCCTCACGACTGGGAGGCCGTCGGCGACCACCTTGTTGACATCAGGGCCAGCATCGATCATATCGCGTGGCATCTGAAAAGCGTGCGCAGACCTCTCAACAGAATTACCCGATTCGCCTATCGCCCTTCTGCGAGAGACGAATACGAGACATCGAATGGCAGTTATTAGCTCATGCAGGTGCGTGTGAATAATTGAGTGTCGTTGATGACATAAAAGCGCGGCTGGATGTCGTCGAGACAGTATCCGGCTACGTGACTTTACAAAAAGCGGGGCGCAACTTCAAGGCGGCGTGTCCGTTTCACACCGAGAAGACGCCCTCGTTCATCGTGAATCCTGAGCGGCAGAGTTGGCGCTGCTTCGGTGCGTGCGCCACTGGCGGAGACGCCTTCTCCTTCGTCATGCGCAAGGAGAACCTGGACTTCCGAGGCGCACTTGAGCTTTTAGCCCGGAAAACCGGCGTCACGCTCACATCAAAAAGCGACAATGACCGGAGCGAGGTGCTATACCGTATCAATCAGGTAGCGGCAAAGTTCTATCAGGACGTGCTCAAGTCCTCCGAGGGTAAGCACGGCATGAAATACCTGAAAGAACGCGGCGTAAACGCGGTGTCCATCGCAAGATTCGAACTGGGCATGAGTCCAGAGAGATGGGACGGCCTGAAGTCACACCTTCTGACGAAAGGCTTCAGCGAAAACGTGGCTGTCGAAGCAGGGCTTGTGCATCGCAACACGGAAAACGGCAATTCCTGGGACTTCTTCAGGGGTCGGCTGATGTTCCCGATTCACAACCGTCAGGGGCAAGTGGCGGGATTCGGCGCGCGCGCGTTAGACGACTCAACACCGAAGTATATCAACACCGCCCAAACCTCCATTTTCAACAAGCGCAATATGCTTTACGGCCTTCACCTGGCCTCAGAGTCTATCAAGGCCGATAGCACCGGCATCGTCGTCGAAGGCTACATGGATGTCATCGCCACCCACGAGCATAGCTACACCAACGTCGTAGCCTCGATGGGAACCGCGTTGACCGAGCAGCAGGTCACTCAGCTCAAATCGCTGGCGAAGTCCTTCGTGCTTGCGCTCGACCCCGACACCGCCGGACAGGAAGCGACGCTTCGCAGCCTTGAGTCTTCATGGCGAGTGATAGGAAACCAGTCCTTCCGCGGAAGGATTGACGGAAGGCAAAGCTCGATTGGAACGCTCTATCAACGGGAGCCGCTGACGCTGAAAATCGCCGCTCTGCCAGCAGGCCGCGACCCGGACAAACTAATCAGAGAGGACTCGAAGGAGTGGGAACGCCTGACGCAGGAAGCGGTTCCTCTGATGGACTACCTCATTCCGACAATATCGGCTAAGTTTGACCTGAGCACTGGACAGGGCAGGTCTCAAGCCGTCGAAGCGTTATTCCCCGTCATTGCGGCTACGGAGAACGCCTTTGACCAGGAACGTTACTTTCGCCAATTGGCAAAAACACTGGATGTCAGCGAGGAGGCGCTAAAGGCCAGCATAGTCCTTCCGTGGAAGGATCAAAGAAACCAGAGACGCTCGAACAGGCAGGCCAGCGACGCCACTCCGCAAGTTAGCGCGTCACAGCTATCGAGCAGTGCTGAACACTCGATAGAAGATTACACGCTGGCCCTGCTGTTGAGCCGCCCAGAGCTTAGAGAGCATATACACGAATTCGCTCCTGAGCACTTCCACAAGAGCGAAGACCGCGAAGTATTTACGCATTGGCAAAGCTGCTCTACAATAGATGACCTCTGGATTAGTCTAGATGAGTCTTTGCATGAGCATCTGACATATCTTATACAGAAGGAGCTAGTGCCAACAGACCAACAAGAAGGCGAAACCGCATTAAGGCAGTGCCTTCTAAGGCTAGAGAGGCGTCATCTGTTGGAGCTTCAAGAAGCTTTGCTAGCTTCCGAGGACGCAAGCGTACCCCCTCCCAGAGAGATGGAGGGCGAGATCGCGAGCGTAAACGCAAGGATAAGGGAACTATCTTCCCAAAGGGTTCGATAAGACGGGATTGATCATACGCAAAGAATGGGGATGATGTTATGGACAGATCAATCGATGCAGAGGACACCGACAGCGCTGTGATAGGGTTCATCGGTCATTCGTCTTCTACTGAAGACATGATTGGAATGAGACGATCTCGTGAAGACGGCTATAGACCGCCGGAAGGCGAAGATAAAGTGTCGACCAGCGACGATGACGATACTGCCGACGCAGAGTCCAAAAAGGCCAACGACGAGGACGACGAGACCGATCTCGACAGCGAATGGGAGCAAGAGCTAGAAACCGTCGAGATGATCGACGACCCCGTTCGCATGTATCTACGAGAGATAGGCAGAGTTAGCCTCCTGAAGGCCGCCGACGAGCGCGCTCTGGCCCGGAGGATGGAGGCTTACAAGCACCTCGAAGGCCTAGAAGAGGAGCTTCTTTCCGACGAGAAACGCTCACCTAGAGCCTGGGTATACATGCTTCAACTTCTGAAGCGCATCTGTGAGGCCGAGCCTCTGGAAGCCGCGATCAGCAGGTATGTCGGTCTGGATGGCCCACGGACCCTCCCGGAGATGATGTCGCAACCTGAACTCAGAGACGCCCTGGATGGCGGACTCCCCGAAGAGATGTTGAACTTCGTGGCAGACGTTCTCAACATAGAGCCTGATGCGGCGAAGGTAGACCTTCGGGCCTTCTCTCTGGACACTCGCCTGCTTCCTAAAGAAATCCTCTATATTCTGGACGATCAGCCAACCATTAGCAACCTCAAGAATTTGTTGGACAATGAAGAGATCATAGAGGGCTTGGAATCATACGAGCTAGTCTTTCACGGGCATATGGAACGCCTCAAGGACGAGGGCGTCCGCGCACAGCGTCACCTGGCCGAGGCAAACCTGCGGCTCGTCGTAAGCGTCGCCAAGAAATACATGGGCCGAGGGATGTCTCTGCTTGATCTGATTCAAGAAGGCAACATTGGCCTCATACGCGCCGTCGAGAAGTTCGACTACCGCAAGGGCTACAAGTTCAGCACATATGCCACATGGTGGATTCGGCAGGCCATCACCAGGGCCATCGCTGATCAGGCCCGCACCATTCGGATTCCCGTCCACATGGTGGAGACTATCAACAAACTCCTGCGCGTGAGTCGGAGGCTTGTCCAGGAATATGGGCGCGAGCCGACCAGCGAGGAAATTGGCGAGGGTATGGAGGTCATACCGGAAAAGGTGCGGGAGATTATCAAGATTTCCCAGGAACCCGTCTCTCTAGAAACGCCCATCGGCGAGGAAGAGGACAGCCATCTTGGAGACTTCATCGAGGACAAGGGCACGCTCGCGCCATCCGATGCCGCCTCGTATCAGCTTCTCAAGGAGCAGATGGAAGACATTCTCTACACGCTCAGCGACCGCGAGGCGCGGGTGTTGCAGCTACGCTTCGGCCTTGAGGACGGACGCAGCCGGACACTGGAAGAGGTTGGCCGCGACTTCGGCGTCACGCGCGAGCGCATTCGGCAAATAGAGGCCAAGGCGCTGAGGAAACTGCGGCATCCCAGTCGCTCCAAGAAGCTGCGCGACTTCCTCGAATAGCAACAGACTTTTGCAAAAGAAAAGGCGTAGCCAATGCGAAACTGGCTACGCCTTTTCTTTTGCCCATAGCACCTGTCAGAACGCGGTCCTGGCAAGCTTCCGACCATCGCTGACAGAATGTGTATTCACAAGAGGCATTCTTTGGATGGGGGCAACATATCCTCGAACAGATGTCTGGCATCAGGTCGGCTCCGTCACCTACGAATCCTGAACGCTGAATACGTGCGCGAAAGTGTAAGCCGGTTTACTCACAGAAGGCTTTAGCTATATACTCGTGTTCAGGACTAATTCAAGAGGTGCGTAAAATGAGTCAAGGCCACACGCCACAATCCCTTATCTATGAACTGACCGATGTTTCAGGGCCTTCGCTCTCCCCCGATGGCACACAGCTGGTTTTCGTGCGGTCGAAAGTCGACAAAGAGGCCATGGAAACCAGCTCGCAGATTATGCGGATGGAGCTGCCGAATGGTGAGGCCGTTTCATTCACCAGCGGAACCAGGGACAGTGCGCCCAGGTTTTCGCCGGACGGAAAATCAGTTGCCTTCCTGCGCCCAGATGACAAGGGACGCAAGCAAATCTGGATTATACCCACCTCGGCGGGTGAGGCCCACAAGCTCACCTCTGCGATTGCCGGGGTGACCGAGTTAGCGTGGTCGCCGCAGTCCAACGCCCTCGTCTTCGTGTCCAACGTAGACCCAGACCAGCTGCCAGAAGACCATGACCCCAAGAAAGACCCTCGCGTTCGGGTCGTGCGCCGCATACGCTACCGCTTCGACAGCGTTGGCTGGCGGGGCGACGGCTTCCGTCAACTGTTCATCGCCGATGCCAAGAGCGGCGAGACCCGTCAGCTTACCAGCGGCGAAGGTGAGGTCGCCGCGCCCGCGTGGTCGCCCGACGGGACGAGGATTGCCTTCGTCTCGGATCGGCGCGAAGACCGCGACATAAGTAGCTTCGAGGAAGCATACGTCGTACCTGTCGATGGTGGAGAGCCGGAACAGTGGTCTCAGGGCCTATCGTATGCGCAGTACGTCACATGGTCGCCCGATGGCAAGAGGCTGGCCGTCGTCGGCTCAAACGACGACGAGGTATCCGACGGGCGGGAAAGCGCGCTTTTCATCCTTGAGCCTGGACAAGCTCCCAAGCGGCTTACGGAGGAATGCTTGACCATCGCCACAGGCTCGCAGATGCGATGGACGGATGATGACCGCATTGTCTTTATCGCGTCCGCGCGAGGCGAGTCGTACCTGTACGAGAAATCTGCGTCGGGCGGAAAGCTGCGCAGGATTGGGGACGGAGGAGCACAGCACACCGCAGCCGCCTTCGACTCAAGCGGTCGAACAGCGGTCATCCTATCAGTCTCACCCACCTCTACGGGAAACCTTCACTCGATAGACATTCAGAGTGGCTCGCAGCGACAGCTAACGGCCTTCAATCAGAATTATTTTGAGAAGCGTCCGGCAGCAAGCCTCGAAAAGTTCACGATATCGCGTGGCGGCATGGAGATACAGTCGCGCCTGTGGTTCCCGGCTGGATTCGACTCCTCAGAGCAGTATCCGCTGGTAGTGGACATTCACGGCGGGCCTCACGGCGCGTTTTACGATGCCTTCGACCTGCGCCAGCAAGCCCTTGCATCGGCTGGATACATCGTACTTACTGTAAACCCGCGAGGTTCATCATCGTATGGGCCTGATTTTCTCAAGGCGGTGCTGCGAGACTGGGGCGGCGAGGACTACCTCGACATCATGGCGGCGCTGGATGAGGTATGCTCGCGGCCATACGTAGACACCTCTCGCCTTGGTGTGCACGGCTACAGCTACGGCGGATTCATGAGCAGTTGGACTGTAGGACACACTACCCGATTCAGCGCGGCAGTCGTGGGCGCTCCATGCATCAATCTCTCAAGCATGTACGGCACTTCTGACATTGGCGTGCGCTTCGGAGAGATGCAATGGGGCGGGCTGCGTAGGGACGCTGTTGACGCCTTCCGAGAGCATTCGCCGTTGACCTACGCCGCCAACGTCGAGACGCCAGTGCTGCTGCTTCACGGCGAGGATGACCTTCGCTGCCCCATCGAGCAGAGTGAACAGTATTTCGTCGCGCTAAAGCGGCTGGATAAAGAGGTCGAGCTCGTGCGGTTCCCCGGTTGCGCACACCTGATGTTCCGCGACGGCCATCCTCGGATGCGCGAAGAGTACATTAGCCGCATGTTAGCCTGGTTCAACGATCACATAGGCTCTAAAGCTCCGTCACCCCTTGAGGCGCGTGCGGTTCCCGCCGACGATTAGTTAGAGATGAGGGGGTAGGTTGCCTCCATAATCATGTGAATGAACTACTAGTGGTCCAACATCATTGAAATGAATACCATGATAGTCATTGTTCCTCTTGGGGGTTCAATCGTAACGTTGAACCGAGGAGGAACCATGATGTCTACCAAGAAGTACCGTATCAGACTGACTACCGACGAACAACAGGAACTCAAAGCCTTGGTCTCACGCGGTCGGGCTGCGGCGTACAAACAGACCCATGCGCGCATTCTGCTGATGAGCGATGAGTCACGCTCGGACGGGGGAATGAAGGACGCGGACATCACCAGCGCGCTCGGTGTGGGACAGTCAACGGTCGAGCGAATACGCAAGCGCTGTGTGGAGGAGGGGGTCGAGTCTGCGCTGAATCGCAAAAAGCAACTGCGTCGGCGTCAAAAGAGACTGGACGGCGAAGGTGAAGCACGGTTGATAGCGATGGCCTGCGGGGAACCGCCGGAGGGGCGTGCCAGTTGGACCCTGAAGCTGTTGGCTGACCAGTTGGTCGAGTGTGAGATAGTCGGGACCATTAGCACCGAGACGGTTCGCCAGGCGCTTAAAAAAAAACGAACTGAAGCCGTGGCTGAAGCAGAGTTGGTGCATCCCGCCCGGTCAGAGCGCGGAGTTTGTGTGCGCGATGGAAGACGTGATGGAAGACGTGATGGAAGACGTGATGGAGGTCTACCAACGGCCGTACGATGGGAATGAGGTTCTGGTGTGCATGGATGAGACGAGCAAACAGCAAGTCAAGGAGACGCGAGTGCCGCGTCCCGCAGCGCCCGGCTTATCGGCGGCATACGACTACGAATACGAGCGCAATGGAGTGAGCAGCCTGTTCATGCTGTTTGCACCGTTGGACGGATGGCGCCGAGTCGAGGTCAGAGAGCGTCGCACGAAGGTGGACTGGGCGCATGTGATAAAGAAACTGGTCGACGAGGACTACCCTGACAGAGACCGGATCGTGCTGGTAATGGACAATCTCAACACTCACAAGCTGTCCTCGCTATACGAGGCATTCGAGCCTGCTGAGGCGAGGCGTATAGCTGAGCGACTGGAGATACACTACACTCCCAAACACGGGAGTTGGTTGAATATGGCGGAGATAGAGACCGGTGTGCTGGCTCGACAGTGCCTGGACCGACGGATTGCCAATCAAGACATCCTGCGCGGCGAGGTCAATGCTTGGCAGAATCAACGCAACCGGGATGTGATACGAGTGGATTGGCGCTTCACTACCGAGGATGCGCGCATCAAGCTAAAGTCACTCTACCCATCAATACAAAAACGTTGAACCACTAGCCTTCTCCCATTTGAAGGGCTGTTAGCGTGACGCCGAACACATCATGGCATATTTAGACCGTCTAACAAAACCTACATTGATGTCATTCTGAGGAGGCACGACGAAGAATCTTAGCGTCAAGTTTAGATTCTTCGCTTCGCTCTCCGAAGAATCGGAGTCCGAAGATATTCTACTCAAAGGAGTCGGACAGAATGACAAGGGACGGTTTTGTTAGGCGCTCTTTGAACTTGCACACCCTGGTCAGTCCCTTTGTTTGATAGGATTAGGAGAAGTATCCTATCCCAAGATGGCTCATACATAAAGAATGCGACTTCTATCAGGTTTACAACTAAAAGTGCTTTATGGCGAGTTGGAGATATTCTCCGGCCTAGACGTGGAGGTGGATGAAAAGGCTCGCATAGGCATGGTTGGCCCCAACGGTGGCGGCAAGACATCGCTCCTTCGCCTCCTCGTAGGTGAGCTCGCGCCCAACGGTGGCACGGTGGTGAGACACGACGGTCTGCGAATCGGCTATGTATCGCAGCTGCCGGAGCAGACAACGGACGGCTCGCTCCAAGACGAGGTGATGACGGCCTTCGAGAAGCTGAAAACCCTTGAAGACTCGCTCGCCTCAAGCGGCCTTGAGATTCAGTGGGCAGAGGGCACGGAAAGGCGTCAGGCCGAGCGTCGCTATTCAGCACTCCTCGAGGAGTACGAATCCCTTGGCGGCTACGACTACCAGAACCACATGGAGCGGGTTGTCGCAGGGGTTGGCCTGCCTCTTGAGGCTCTGAACACGCCAATCGCTCTGGCCAGCGGAGGAGAACGGACGCGCGCTGCCCTCGCAAAGGCACTGCTCACCGACCCGGACCTCCTGGTGCTGGACGAACCGACCAACTACCTCGACTTCCAAGGGTTGAACTGGCTTGAAGACTTCCTTAGCCACTTCTCTCACGCATTCATCGTCGTGTCGCATGACAGGTATTTCCTGGACAAGACGGTGAACCAGATATGGGAGCTAGACCACGGGAAAATCCAGAGCTTTCCAGGGAACTATAGCAAATACAAGGCTCTGAAGGCCGAACAGGTAATACGTCAACAGAAGGAGTTCGAGCGTCAGCAGGAGCACATCGCCAAGGAAGAGTATTTTATACAGAGGTACAAGGCCGGACAGCGAACCAGGGAAGCTAAGGGACGCGAGAGGAGACTGGATAGGCTAGAGCGGCTCCAAGCGCCAGAGAGGTCTGGCACGGTGCATATCGGCAGGGCAGCCGCCACACGAACAGGTCAAATAGCCATACGCACCGACGGCCTTGAAGTAGGATTCATCGAGAGCGACCAGAGGATCAAACTGCTGTCAGTGCCGGACGTAAAGCTAGAGCGCGGCTCTCGCACAGGCATAATCGGCAGCAACGGCGCAGGTAAGACGGCGATGTTGCAGACGCTACTTGGCATGTTGCCGCCGCTCGCAGGCTCTGCCAGCCTGGGACACAGCGTCAAGGCCGGTTATTACCGTCAGGGCAGCGACGACTTGCCGCTAGGCTCCACCGTTCTGGACGCTTTGCTTGACATCAAGAACCTTCAATTGGACGAGGCGCGAAATTATCTCGCGCAGTTCCTGTTCCAGGGCGATGACGTTTTCAAGGCGGTGTCGTCTCTCAGCGGTGGCGAGCGCAGCAGACTGTCGCTGGCCCGGCTTCTGTTGACTCAGCCGAACATCCTGGTGCTTGACGAGCCAACCACGCATCTGGACATTCCCAGCCGCGAGGCGCTGGAACAGGTGTTGCAGGCATATGAGGGCGCACTGCTGTTCGTGTCACACGACAGGCTGCTAATCTCGCGATTGGCCCAGCAGTTGTGGATAGTTGAAGACGGCTCAATGCAGCTTTTCGCGGGAACTTTCGATGAGTGGATGCAAAGCACTTCGGAGGCGCAGCCTCAGGCCTCAAAGCCGAAGAAGACCGCAACCACGCGACGCCCTTTCGCGCCAAAGACGAAGAAGGCGCAGCCAAAGACGCCCGCCATCAACCAAGAACAGATTATTGCTGAACTTGAAACGAAACTGGGCAAGATCGAGCGCAGTCTTGAGAGGGCATCGGCGCGTCAGAACGTTGCCGATATAGCCCGCCTTGGCGAGGAATACAACGACACGCAGGCTCGCCTTGAACAGGCGTGGAGCGAATGGGGCGAATAGTAAGGAGCCATTGATCATAATTGTAAGGAGGAACCAAACATGAGTTGGGCATGGGTGGTACAACCCGATGATGATAAAAAGACGATTTATGGCGCAGGTGACGAGTATGCCTTTTTGGCTACAGGTGAGCACACTGAGGGTCACTACTTTTTCGTCGAGGCTCTAGTGGTCCAACATCATTGAAATGAATACCATGATAGTCATTGTTCCTCTTGGGGGTTCAATCGTAACGTTGAACCGAGGAGGAACCATGATGTCTACCAAGAAGTACCGTATCAGACTGACTACCGACGAACAACAGGAACTCAAAGCCTTGGTCTCACGCGGTCGGGCTGCGGCGTACAAACAGACCCATGCGCGCATTCTGCTGATGAGCGATGAGTCACGCTCGGACGGGGGAATGAAGGACGCGGACATCACCAGCGCGCTCGGTGTGGGACAGTCAACGGTCGAGCGAATACGCAAGCGCTGTGTGGAGGAGGGGGTCGAGTCTGCGCTGAATCGCAAAAAGCAACTGCGTCGGCGTCAAAAGAGACTGGACGGCGAAGGTGAAGCACGGTTGATAGCGATGGCCTGCGGGGAACCGCCGGAGGGGCGTGCCAGTTGGACCCTGAAGCTGTTGGCTGACCAGTTGGTCGAGTGTGAGATAGTCGGGACCATTAGCACCGAGACGGTTCGCCAGGCGCTTAAAAAAAAACGAACTGAAGCCGTGGCTGAAGCAGAGTTGGTGCATCCCGCCCGGTCAGAGCGCGGAGTTTGTGTGCGCGATGGAAGACGTGATGGAAGACGTACTGGAGGTCTACCAACGGCCGTACGATGGGAATGAGGTTCTGGTGTGCATGGATGAGACGAGCAAACAGCAAGTCAAGGAGACGCGAGTGCCGCGTCCCGCAGCGCCCGGCTTATCGGCGGCATACGACTACGAATACGAGCGCAATGGAGTGAGCAGCCTGTTCATGCTGTTTGCACCGTTGGACGGATGGCGCCGAGTCGAGGTCAGAGAGCGTCGCACGAAGGTGGACTGGGCGCATGTGATAAAGAAACTGGTCGACGAGGACTACCCTGACAGAGACCGGATCGTGCTGGTAATGGACAATCTCAACACTCACAAGCTGTCCTCGCTATACGAGGCATTCGAGCCTGCTGAGGCGAGGCGTATAGCTGAGCGACTGGAGATACACTACACTCCCAAACACGGGAGTTGGTTGAATATGGCGGAGATAGAGATCGGTGTGCTGGCTCGACAGTGCCTGGACCGACGGATTGCCAATCAAGACATCCTGCGCGGCGAGGTCAATGCTTGGCAGAATCAACGCAACCGGGATGTGATACGAGTGGATTGGCGCTTCACTACCGAGGATGCGCGCATCAAGCTAAAGTCACTCTACCCATCAATACAAAAACGTTGAACCACTAGTCCCTCCTGGCGGCGGCCCTCCCCCTCATATACAGACGCGGGAGGAAGAAGGCTTCTACGTGACTGAAGGGGAGTTGGTATTCAGGGCTGCTGGAAAGCGCGTTGTGGCTGGCCCTGGAACCTTCATACACGTTCCTCGTGGCGTACCTCATCATTTCAAGAATGAGTCTGATAATCCGGCGCGAATGGTGTTTTTCTTCATCCCTGCTGGCATAGAAGGAATGTTCGAAAGGATGGCCGCTGACCCGGAGAACTTTGTTGCCATAGCCAAAGAGTACGGTGTGGAATTCGTGGACGAGGCGTGAACTAAGGGGCGGCGTCCCTTGCACGTCTCCTTCTCATTTGTAAAAGCCATTCTATATGCGTATTAACCAATTATAGCCCACACCCTACCCTACATTCCGAATTTTTGCAACGCATCCTTATAGGCTTCAGGCGTGTTCAGATCGAGGCGAATGAAGGGGTCGTCTATATCTAGCTTGAAGACCTCGGTACTGTGAGCCTCGAACACCTCTCGGATGCCCTGCTTCTCTTCTGATATGCCCTCAAGCTCCTCTTTCAGCGAGGCCGAGAAAATCAACGGATGTCCGCCGTGTCCCTGGTAGCGTGGCGAGGTAATGAGAGCGTCGTTCTGGCGGTGAGCCTGAATTACCGTCGAGACGATGGCGCTGGTGCGCGGCTGGTCAACGGCAAGCAAGAGAATAGCGTCGGCGTGCGGGTCGATGTGCCTGATGCCAACCTTGATGGAGGTCGTCTTGCCCAGACGGTAGTCAGGGTTCACGACGTGGCGCACCGACGGGCCATTTACGTGCGGGACGACAGCGCTAGCCTCGTGTCCCAGAACGACAACCACTTCGGACGCCCCACCATCGAGCAGGCATCTAATCTGGTATTCGATGAGGGCTACGCCGCACCAGGGCAACAGAGGCTTGGGGCGGCCCATTCGGGTGGACTCGCCCGCAGCAGTCAGGATTGCGGATATTCCAGCCATTCGCTAGTCGGCTACTGGGATGGATTCTCCGACCTCTTGCCGCACCTTCTCCGCTATCCGGTCTATGCGCCACTCCTCAAGCTGCATGGATTGCCCGGTGCCGCCCAGCCTGAACATGAGGATTTCTGACATGATGCTGATCGCGATTTCGTCGGGAGTTCGGGCATGGATGTCCAGACCAACGGGGGAGCGAATCTCTTTGACGCGCTCAAGCGACATGCCATTGCGGATGAGGTCTTCGTAGATGAGAATGGTTTTGCGTTTGCTTCCCATAAGCCCCACGTACTTGGCGGATGTCTTCGCGGCGGCTTCCAGGGCCACGTTGTCGTAGCGGTGGCCTCGCGTGGCTACCACGATAAAGGTGTTGGGGTTGATGGGAAGCTGCAAAAGCGCCTCTTCCGGCTTCAGTGGAACCACTATGTCAGCCCCTGGAAAACGATCCTTGTTGGCGAACTCCTCGCGGTCGTCCGTGATGAAAACGCGGAATCCCAGGTTCTTCGCAAGAGGCGCAATCGCCTTGGAGACGTGTCCCCCGCCACAAATGACGATCTGAGGCGGCGTAGTGTATGCCTCGATGAAATACTCGGCCCCGCTTTCGTGTATCACGTACTCGTTCTTGCCGTGCACCATAAGCTCGCGGGCTTTTTTGATGGCGTCCCGGTCAAGCTCTGGACTGCCAAGCGTTCCCTCGGCAACACCATCCTCTCGGATGAAGAGCTTGGCTCCCCTCAACGCATCGCTGTTATCGCCGCTGGAGCGAATGACGCTCGCGAGCGCAACCGGCTTGCCTCCGCCGTAGGCCTCGTCGATTTCCCTGGCGAACGAGAGGTATTCATCAGGAGAGTATACAGGGTCTATCAGGAAATACATCGTGCCGCCGCAGACTAGCCCGTCCTCGGCGGCGAGGTCTTCGTTAAGCTCGTACTCTCGATACTCGGCGCTGCCCTTCCGCTTCATAAGCTCTTTTGCGGCAAACCATATGTCGCCCTCGACACAGCCTCCGCCTAGCGTCCCCACGCCGCTGCCGTCTTTGCGCACCAACAGCTTGGAGCCAGGCTTCTGGGGCGTAGACCCCTTGGTGCGTATTACAGTAGCGACCACTATCTGATCGCCCTGCTCAAGCAAATTCACTGCCTCATGAAAAACATCTTGCATATTGAATCCCCGTCGTACCGGAACGTCTATAATACCGAATCTATGCCTTTATAGTTTATCACTTTTTTCATATATCTTACCACCTTCTCATGCTTTCAAGGACTGCTCGCATGTTCGGATTCCGCGTTACCTTGAATGGCCGCTCGCCGATTTGTTACACTGCTTTAAGTCAAAAAATCAACGAGGTGCGGCAAGCATGAGACTCACGGATGAAGAGGTACGCAATATCGCTGCGCTTGCGAGGGTAGCCATGACCGGCGGTGAGGTCGAACAGATGCGAGACCAGTTATCGAACATTCTGGAGCACTTCGACGTGTTGAGCCAGGTTGATACGGATAGCGTGGAGCCGACGGGTCATACAGTCGGCCTGGTTTCCGTCATGCGCGAGGATGAGGTCGACGAATCTTTTCCTAGAGAGGACGTGCTTGCCAATGCTCCTCTAAGGGAGGACGATTTCATAAGAGTCAAAGCGGTGTTGGAGTAATATGGATTCATCAGACGTCATAGGTCTAACAGCGCACGAAGCTAGAGAGCTACTCGACCGCAAAGAGGTTTCGTCTGTCGAGCTAACGCAGGCGATGCTGGAACGTATCCGGGGCGTTGATGAGCAGGTCAAAGCGTTCGTGACGGTCGCGGAGGAGTTCGCGCTAGAGCAAGCGCAGCGTGCCGACGAGCGCATCGCCGCCGGTGACGTTCGCCCTCTCACGGGCGTGCCCATGCTGCTTAAAGACAACATGTCCACAAAGGGCGTTACGACTACATGCTCATCGCGTATGCTCGAAAACTTCGTTCCGCCCTATGATGCCACAGTCACCCGCAAGCTCTACGACGAGGGAGCGGTGCTGGTGGGCAAGGGCAACCTGGATGAGTTCGCGATGGGTTCGTCTACCGAGAACTCCGCCTTTTTTGCCACCCGAAACCCCTGGGATTTGGAGCGTGTACCCGGCGGCAGCAGCGGCGGCCCGGCGGCGGCTGTGTCGGCTGACGAGTGCGTTTACGCCCTGGGTTCGGATACTGGTGGAAGCATACGCCAACCGGCGGCGCTGTGCGGAGTCGTGGGATTCAAGCCCACCTATGGGTTGGTCAGCCGCTACGGGCTGATAGCCTTCGCAAGCTCGCTCGACCAGATTGGCCCGATTACCAAGGATGTTACTGACTGCGCCACTGTGATGAACGCCATCGCGGGCCACGACCCTCGTGACTCTACATCCATCGTCTATGACGTTCCCGACTACACCAAAGCTCTTGACGGAGACCTGTCGGGAATCAGACTAGGAGTGCCGAAAGAGTATTTCGTGCAGGGCATGGAGCCGGGAGTCGAGGACGCCACTCGCAATGCCATCCAGGTGCTTCAAGACCTCGGCGCGACCATCGAAGAGGCTTCGCTGCCTCATACGCCGTATGCGCTCGCCGTGTACTACATCATCGCGCCATCGGAGGCTTCGGCGAACCTTGCGCGCTATGACGGCGTGAAGTATGGTTACTCGGTGCAGGACGCCGACAGCATGTGGGACGCCCTTGAGAAGACGCGACAGCAGGGCTTCGGCCCTGAAGTGAAGCGGCGCATCATGCTCGGAACCTACGCGCTCTCAGCCGGGTACTACGACGCTTACTACTTGAAGGCGCAGAAGGTTCGCACGTTAATCAGGAATGAGTTCGAGGAGGCCTTCAAGCGGTTCGACGCCCTGGTGATGCCGACATCGCCGTCGGTAGCCTTCAAGATGGGTGAGAAGATGGCTGACCCGGTGCAGATGTATCTCAACGACATTCTGACCATGCCCGCGAACATCTCCGGGATTCCCGGCATCTCGGTGCCCGGAGGAATGTCGAACGGTCTACCTGTCGGCTTCCAGATAATGGGCAAGCCACTAGGCGAGGAGACTATAATCCGCATTGCCTATGCATACGAACAGGCGACGGAGTGGCATACGATGAAGCCTGGACTTTAGTGCGTTAATCGACGGCAGCCGACACCTTCCAGAAACACCAAGGGCCCCGATGACGGCGATTGCCTTGACTTTTGCCTATACAAGAACGCCCCGAGATTCGAATTCAGTATGTTCTGTTAGGGACTTGGGCATGAAACCCAGGGCTATCGCGTCTAGTTGATACACCTTGACTCAAGCTAAGGAAAATCGTTTCTGGCAACTGGTTCGGAAGACAACACCCTACGCCACTCCGACACATCAGGGACACGGCTCTCATACCTGAGAAATTAAGACGCGATTGCCTTTGTGTATCAAGTCTTGACAAATGACTGATGGTCATTCATAATGTACCCTGGT
The DNA here is from genome assembly GCA_965206395.1 of Dehalococcoidia bacterium. GTDB lineage: Bacteria > Chloroflexota > Dehalococcoidia > Lucifugimonadales > CATOSD01 > CBDBJK01. The sequence continues at coordinate 55,260 of CBDBJK010000035.1, read as the reverse complement.
TTCGTTCTCTAGCTGCGTGAGACCAGATTGCCTTTGTGTATCAGGTCTTATAAATGACTGATGGTCATTCACAAGACACTGTAGCTTCATTCAGTAGATGGGTGAAACCAGATTGCCGATGCCCCGGAGAACCGGGGGTGAAACTGCCTGTAGAGAGCATTACAATCTCTGACATCGTGAAGGAGGCAAATGTCGCGCAAGGTATTCTCTACCTGGCATTCTGGGATGGCTTCCAAGGATTTAGAATTATATAAAACTTGTCTAAAATTCGATTGACACGAACAAGAGTTCTATTATAGACTTGGGTACTGTCCCAGTGCTATCGCCTCCATCGGAAGACAACACGCTACGCCATTCCAACGGATCAGGGACATGGCCCTCATACCTGAGAAATTAAGACGCGATTGCTCTGGCATGAACCCAGAAGTAATCAACTGAGCATTGCATTTTGGGTGCAATAAATTCAACTCAGACTAGGAAATGGGTTGGGTTAGCGCCTCGACAACTGATTCCCGCTGGCAAGTTGTTCAGATTCCCAAAATCAAGAAAATTACACGCACCAACTACACGCACATGAACTAAAGAGGGGGAGAACTTGTTTAAAGCACTTTCAACGGAACGGTTGGCAAGAGGCAGCTCATCGCATCCATGGCTGGTCATATTAGCGTGGGTAATTCTTTTTGTAGCGATGGGCGCGGCGTCCAGCGCATTATTCGCTGATGCCGTCACATCTGAATTCAACCTGATAGGCACTCACGAATCTAAAACGGCCAGAGAGTTGCTGGAGGACCGACTGCGCGGCCCTAGACAGTTCGCAGACATAATCATCGTCAAGTCTGAAACCATCACCGTGGATGACCCTGTATTTCGTGGGGCAGTTGAAGCAGTCGCCACTGGTGTCCAGGCTCTGGGGTCTGATCTGGTCAAGGACGTAGAGACCTTCTACGACAACGGAGAGTCGTTCCAGGTCTCGGACGATCGAAAGGCGACCTTTTTCCAGCTTGGCCTGGTCGGAGACCTGACCACGGTAACAACCAACGTTGAGGAAGTACACCATGCCCTCGACGAAGTCGAGTTGCCGCCGGGCTTCGAAGTTTTCATAACCGGCCAATCAACCCTGGGAGCGGAATTCACCGTAACTGCCGAGGAGGATCTGGTACGGGGTGAGACCTTTGGAGGTCTTATAGCGATAGTAATCCTTACCATAGTTTTCGGAGCAGTTGCCGCAATGGTTCTGCCGATGGCGTTGGCAATCATGGCCATTGTCATCGCGACGGGTATGGCGGCGCTGGTCGGGCAGGTATTCGAACTTAACCTGTTCGTGCAAAACATCATATCTATGATTGGTCTTGCGGTGGGTATCGACTACTCGCTGTTCATCGTTTCGCGGTTCCGCGAGGAACGTAGGCGAGGTCTGGAAATCAAGGAGGCTGTCGCCGTTGCCGGAGGCACCGCCAGTCGGGCCGTGCTTTTCAGCGGAATGACGGTTGTGCTGGCGCTCCTCGGCCTGCTCATCGTACCGTCCACCGTGTTTGTCAGCCTGGGGCTGGGTGCGATATTTGTGGTCTTGGCCTCGGTAACCGCCGGCCTGACACTGCTTCCAGCGATTATGACGGTGATGGGAGATAGAGTGAACTGGTTGAGCATCCCGAAATTCGGACGCCGTGCTGCACAACCCGGCGAAGCGCCGCGACAGGGCGTCTAGGGCCGCGTCGCCCGCCTCGTCATGAGGATGCCAATCGTCAGCCTCCTGATTGCTGTTGGGGTGTTGCTGGCAGCCGGTTACTCCTACCTGGACATCAACACAGGCACGTCGGGAGTCAGCTCGCTGCCCGACGGATTCAGAAGCAAGGACGGATTCAATGCTCTCCAGACAGACTTCGGGTTCGGCCTCGACTCTCCAGCCGACATCGTTATCGACGGTGACCTCAAGTCGCCTGAAGTACTGGGTGCCATAGAAGCCCTTACCGCCATACTCGACGGCGATGACAGGTTCGGCGAGGCCAGTCTGGAGATCAACGAGGCCAGCGACCTCGGCGCTCTGGTGGTCCCGCTGTCCGGCGACCCGACCAGCAAGGCAACGACTGCGGCGGTGGAGGAGTTGAGAGACGACTTCATCCCTGACGCGTTCCGTGGTGTTCAGGCCGACGTGTACGTCGGCGGCCCGTCAGCGGACGACATAGACTTCAATGACATTGCCCGACGATACCAACCCATCGTGTTCGCGTTCGTGCTGGGACTCAGCTTCATCCTGCTGATGATAGTCTTCCGCTCCATTGTCATACCGTTTACAGCCATCATCATGAACCTGTTGTCGGTTGGCTCTGCCTACGGCCTGCTGGTTCTGGTGTTCCAGAAAGGGTATCTGACCGGATTTTTCGGATTCGAGCAGGATGTTATTCAGCCCTGGATGCCGTTGATGCTGTTCACCATCCTGTTTGGCCTGTCGATGGACTACCAGGTGTTCCTTCTCAGCCGCATACAGGAAAGATACAATCAGACAAAAGACAACAGGGAATCGGTCGTGCATGGAGTGACGACGACGGCGGGCCTGATCACAGGCGCGGCGCTCATCATGGTGGCGGTGTTCTCTGGATTCGCGGCGGGCCGATTGGTACCGCTTCAGCAGTTCGGATTCGGTCTGGCTGTGGCAGTCCTGGTAGACGCCACAATCGTGCGTACTGTGCTCGTGCCATCGACGATGCAGTTGCTGGGAGACCGCAACTGGTACCTGCCCAGCTTCCTGAAATGGCTGTCGGATTTCCGCATTGAAGCCGGGGCTCGAAACGTGGAGGAAGCCCCAGCAGTAAGTGGGGACGATTAGGGGACGAATTCGGGTTGCGGGTTCTTAGAATCCGCAACCCAAAACCCAAAGGGCATTTCTGGACTTTAGGCCGGATTGTATACGAATGTGTGGCACCTCCAGTATAGACCATCCCTGTAATTTCCGAGGACGCAATCTGCCAGGCGAGAACCAGCCTAAACAATAAGAGGCCCCGGAATACTACCAGGGCCTCTTTGTTAACAGGGATTACTTCGGTTATCTATCCCATGGTGTTGGGCGCAGGCGATAGAGTGACGATGTCCTAATCGTCATCGTCATCATCGTCATCGCCCCGGTCGTTTACCGCCGAAAGCTGCCCTCTTACCTCGCCGGAAGGGTTGTCTACGGAATGAACATTGGCATAGATGTTACCCATGCTTACGGCGTGGGCCAGGTCAGAAACGCTAGCGATGTCCATGCCGATGCTTGCGCTGCAGTCCGAGCCAACTGCGGCAATGTTAGCGTCCGTCAGGGTGAACCGGGCTAACGTTCCATCCACGTCGAAACCACCAGGAACCATCCCGAAGAGGAAGGCGACCACCGGCCCGTTAGAGCCAGCAGGAGCGCAATGCAGGTGTGCCTGGGTAATAGCTTGCCCGTCACGGACTCTGAGGTCAAACTTCGCCTTGCTCAGGTAGCTATTGAATGCCATATGGAATCTGCCCGTTGTCTCAGTATCTACAGAGGGCACTTCCTGGGAACCGTCGAGCCTCGCCCCGAAATTCAATGGTATGCGCTCCACCATCACCATAGCGACAGGGTCGGTCCAGCCGTGAATACCAGGAAGCAGGTCATCTCCCCCCAGGATTCCAGGGTGCATCCTTATGACATCATCCTCGAGAAGAGCTGGATTACTAACGCCCGTGCCGCCGTCAGCCGATGACACGCCAATCAACCCCTGACAAGGCGGGACTATGTCGGCGAAGTCTTCGGTGTTCATCTCGGTCCCACCATCGTAACCCGCTGTCATAACGGTCACCTTATGGCCGGCTCTTCCCGGCAGGCGCAAAGAATCACTGCCTGTAAAGCCATCGTTGGTGCAAATCAACATTGACGCCTAGGACAGGTATCTCGCGCTACCGCTTGCTTTAATCAAGAAGGAGGCCGAGCTGCCAAATGGCGTCCCGCCCGGGTTAGCATCGGGAACAAGCGGCGCACCGCCTGTCACCACATCGTGCACTTTGCTGTCGCCATCCAGAGCGGTCAACATTGGGCCAAGGTTTCCGTTCTCCGCTATCTCCTTCAACTCGAAGCTGGATGCCTTCCCAACCTCGAACAGTCCCGTCGACTTCTTATGGGTCGCCAAAAGGGGAGGCGTGAACGGCTGACCAGAGGTAAGATTCGTAATCGTCACCTTATAGATGCGTGCGCCGCCATCATTATCGGCATAGATTACACCAGTGGTCAGCAATAAGAGCAATGCTGTTGTTAATGCAATAATTCTTGGCCAGAGTAGTTTTTTCATTAGTTCACCTCTTTGAGTATAAAGATTCCAGAGTCAGTTATCTCGTTCCACAGCTCTCGCTTGAACTGTTGGAATTGGTTCAACGTGGGTTCACCTCCTCAAGCTATGGTCGTGTGCGCATTAGTCTAGCGGGCATATATTAAGAAAACCTTACGTATCTAACGATTGGATTAATCATTCGACACAGGTGGCCGCCGGAACTCTATTTCCTAACGTTTGACATGAAAAGTGATAGGCGATACCCTACCTTCGCGATGACCCCCGAAAACAGCGACCTATCCATTCAGATTCAGAGCGTTGAGAAATGGCAGGCTCCCGAAGGACAGGCGGGCCAGGGTATGCTTTTGCAAACCTCTCGCGGCCCCATCGAGGCTATCATCCACCACGACGCCGAGACTTCAACGCAGAAAGGCATTGTCTGGGTATGGGGAGCGCGCGGAGGCTTCGACGGCCCCGCCGATGGCATCTATGGCACGCTGGCGGAGGAGTTCAAACGGGATGTAACGTCACTGCGCGTCAACTACCGGAATCCCAGTGTTCTCCACGAGTCGGTGCTGGACACGATGGCGGGCATCTCCTTTCTTAAAGGCACAGGCCACACCGAAATCGTCCTCGTGGGCCACTCCTTCGGCGGCGCAGTCGTAATTTCTGCCGCACCCTTTAGCCCGCTAGTCAAGGCAGTGGTGGCGCTCTCAAGTCAGACTGCTGGCGCGACCAATGCTGCCGATGTGTCGCCGCGTCCGTTGCTCCTGGTGCATGGCGCAGACGACACTCGGCTGCCCCCTCGCTGCTCTGAGATGATATATGATTGGGCGAAAGAGCCGAAGGAGCTGGTCATCTACCCCGGCGCTGAACATGGCCTTCGAGAGTGCAAGGACGAAGTGCACGATCTGCTTCGACGCTGGATTAAAGACAAGCTGGACATTTCTACATAAAGTAGGGCGTTAAATCCTTCCGTGGAAGGACGCCCCTGCTACATCTTGTTTACACGGCACGACGCCGACGCTATACTCTGTCGTGGCGAACCGACCAAAACTTAACGCAGGGGTACATCAAAAAGCCCTGAGAGAGGACTGACGAGATATGGGAGAGCTTGACGGAAAAGTGGCTATCGTTACGGGAGCGGGCCGGCTGAGAGGCATCGGCAGGGCCGCGGCGGTTGAACTGGCGAGGCTTGGAGCCGACGTTGTTGTTACTGGCACGGGCCGAAACCCTGAATCCTTCCCTGACGATGAGAAGGCGATAGGCTGGAAGGATGTCGAGAGCGTTGCCGACCAGATACGCGCCGAGGGTCGTCGACCGCTGACTCTGATAACAGACATCAGCAGTCGGGAAAGCGTCCAGAACATGGTGGACAGGACGGTTGAGGAGTTCGGCAGGGTAGACATCTTGATAAATAACGCGGCCTTCGCGCGAGGGCCGGACAGAGTGCCCATTCTCGATCTCGACCCCGACATCTTTCAGAGGGTCATAGACATCAAGCTAACAGGAACATTCCTTTGCACAAAGGCAGTCATAAAGCATCTTGTAAACCAGGGAGATGGCGGAAAGATAGTCAACATATCTTCCAGCGCCGGAAAGCGGGGCAGCGCCAACACGCTGGCCTATAACGCGGGCAATTTCGGCCTGGTCGGGATGACGCAATCGATGGCCCGCGAGCTTGGGCCGCATAAAATCAACGTCAACTGCGTTTGCCCCGGAGCGGTGGACACGCATCGCATGGACGACCTTGGACGAAGCGAACGCTGGGAGCAGATGGCTAACACGACACCCATAGGCAGGAACGGCACCGACGATGAGGTTGGCGCGTTCGTCGCCTACCTGTGCACCGAAGCGGCGTCGTGGATTCATGGCCAGTCCATCAACATCAATGGCGGCACCATGATGGAGCACTAGAATCCCCTGACAAAATGAACCTACCTATGTCTGTTGTCTGTCATTCCGAGGAACCAGTGACGAGGAATCTAAGCCTTTGCCATCACGATATGGGGCGCTTAGATTCTTCGCTTCACTCAGAATGACATTGTAATTTTGTTAAGGGGTTCTTAGCATAACGATGCACGATTCTAGCCCGGAAGCCAGGATGTTATGGCTCCTTTAGGATATATGAAATTTTCTAAAGTCTAGGTATGAATTCAGCTGGGGATCATACCTTCAGTCAACTACCCAGCTGAGGATTAACTAGGATCGCTAGTGTCCCACTCCTCCAGTGTCCAAAAAACCTATCATCGGAGTCTCCACAACAACCAGCAATTCCTGCGCTCGCTTGATGCGCTGGATATTGGACAGATGTGTAATCTCTAAGGTGGACCCCATTATTAAGACAGCACGAGGGCTAAATTAAGAGAGTCTCCCACCCCTGCGCTAGGTTTCACCAAGCCCGATGGCAGCCCTGCTTCTTCAGCTGCTGCTCCCCTTTCTTCCTGGCCATGTTGGTACACCTCTGCTGGGGTCCGGTAGCCCAAAGCCTGGTGAGGCCTCTGCCGGTTGTAGAACTCCAGGTAGGCATTGATCCCAGTCCGGGCCTCGGCGACGGTCTGGTAAGCTTTCAGATACACCTCCTCGTACTTGATGCTCCGCCACAGCCGCTCCACGAAGATGTTGTCCAGGTACCTACCCTTACCATCCATGCTGACCTGGACCCTCTGCTCCTGCAACGTCTGGGTAAAGGCCTCACTGGTGAACTGACTCCCCTGGTCGGTGTTGAATATCTCCGGTCGTCCCTTACCCAGGGCTTCCTCCAACGCCGCCACGCAGAAGCTGGTGTCCATGGTGTTGGAGAGCTTCCAGGCCAGCACGTGCCGGCTGTGCCAGTCCATGATGGCCACCAGGTACAGGAAGCCCTTCGCCATGGGGATGTAGGTGATGTCCGCGGCCCAGACCTGGTCGACCCGATTAACCTCCACTCCCTTCAGCAGATAGGGAAAGATCCGGTGTCCCGGCGCTGGTTTGCTGGTGTTGGGACGCCGGTAGATGGCTTCCAGACCCATCAACCGCATCAGCCTTCGAACCCTTTTTCGGCTCACCAGATAGCCCTGTTGCAGCAGCCAGGCCTTCATCTTCCTGGAGCCGTAGAAGGGGGTCTTCAAATACTGACGGTCCATCAGGGCCATCAACTCCAGGTCTTCTGCCAGGGTCGGTACCGGCCGGTAGTACACCGAGGCCCGGCTGACGTCCAGCAGGATACATTGACGCACCAAAGACAGCTGCTGGTGGTCTCGGTCTATCATGGCTCGCCGTATGCTGCGACTCATAGACCGGACCTTTCCGACAAAAAATCGCGTTCCACCTTCAGCTGGCCGATGTGCCGGTAGAGGTGGTTAATCTGAGCTTCCTTGGCTTTCTCCTGGGATTTCTGATTGGTGGCAAATAGCTCCGGGGCTCCTTCCACCAGGGCCCTTTTCCAGGCGTGAATCTGACTGGGATGGACCTCAAATCGGCTGGCCAGCTGGGCGATGGTCCCTTCCCCCGCAAGGGCGGCCAGGGCCACCTTGGCCTTGAACGCCGGACTGTGCTTATTCCTCGTCTGCTTCATGTCCTGCTCCTTCACGTCGGTTAGTTGCCGGTTATTTTAGGAGCTGGACTCTCTCTTAGCCAGTTGTCTAGTTTTTGGGTACCACCTCACTCTTCGAAATGGAGGTGTCTGATGTTCACTTCGAGGTTTATCGCTCACAGACTTGAATTTCCGGGTTCGTGATAGATCCCTGTTGGATGGAATAGTCATCCGGACCTGCAACTTCAAGAATCGAGTCGGGGCTCTACTCAGTGACGTTCTGATCCCGAACGGGATCAGAACAGGTCGATTGCTTCACCCTCGAAGGGAACAGCGAGGTCCTCACCGAGATCTACACGCCCTTGTAGAGCGCCAACTAGGGTAGCCCGATAACCTCAGACGGGCGGACCGCCCAGTGCCCGGAACGGCTCCGGGACGTAGTCTGCCAATGCATCCGACCAGTCACCGAGGAGTTCTGCGATCACCGGGTCATCCTGTCGGAGCCACGCCAGGTGGCGCAACGCGTGCTCCAACACTTGCCCAATGTTTATGCCCGACGGCGGAGCGGTCGCGTCGCCGCGAGCGAGCTCGGAGCGCCCGACCTCAGCCATTGTCCACGACGGAGGTGGGACGGACTCTGGCGGGACCACGGCGATATAGGTCAACACAACCTCCTGGCCCACATGTCGCCATGACGTAGAATGGAGCACCGTCGCCTCCATTTCCAATTGCGCCATGGCCTGCGCGGCCACTTCGTCCGGCCGGCCGCCCACGGGCCAGGCCAAAACGAATGAGTCAGCGTGCTCGGGGCCCATCGACCATAGGCGATCCCCCCGCCGCAAGACCGGCAGCACCTCAATCGCCTGCATCACGAAGTCTGACGAATACAGCGCTTCAGAGAGCGGTCCCGGCGTCGAGTCGATGTCGCTCGACGGTCTCTCACCTGTCATGTCAGCTCTCTTGACACGCCTAGCCCCTCGGAATATGCTTGGCCGCAGGCACATCGCCCGCCGAGTTTGGTCATCTCCTCGATCAGCCTCAGGCCAGCACCGCCTGCGAGAATGCCTGCTCCGCCGTTAGGTCTTGGTCGTGCGTATCCTTCCCATGGGTTATCACGGCCGCGACGACGTCGTCCTTCATTCCATTCGTCCGCCATCCGCAGACACACGTCACCTGCCACTGCTTGGCCCCTTCGTTTTCTTGCATCGGCCTAGCCTCCTATCGGTTCCTGCCACAATTCTACATCAAGCTCAATCGCCCTGCAATGAACCACGGGAAGGTCTATGCTATCGCCACGCATCCGCGTTCGTGTATGTACGAACCCGTGGAGAAGGTAGTTGTTGCACGTGTCGCCGGAAGCCCCAACGTCTCTCCCGCGAAAGCGGGAGTCCATGCAGGGGATGCGGAGTGGATAAAGCACCACCGTTTCCATGTTCCGGAGAACCTCTCTGACAACGTGGAATTGCTCTTCCTAAAGCGTTGAAGGGCGGAAATGACGAACATATCAGATTTGAGGTAACGCCACGGACTACAGAGACTTAGGCACCGCTGGCCTAAAGGTCGCCGGCCGAGGCCCACCAAGTCCTCGACCGCATCGAGACTGTTTCGGTCTGCGGGTCGCATGCCGCCGATAATCTCGTTGGAGCGCCGCTCCCACTGCTCAACAAGTTCGTCTATGCGAACCCCGTCCCCCTGGCAGTGGTGGCCCAACTCGCGGGGACACGTAAAAGTACGGTGTCCAGATTTGACTATATCTCGGCCGATTAGCATAAATGGCAACCTAATATGGGCAAAACCCAATGTTGATGACGAAACCGGATGGCAGATTAAGATTCAGCGCCCATTTCTTAAATTTGCACACCATTTCCATCGCTAAATACCCACTCTGAAGGAGCTTCGGGTACCGTAAACTTAAGCTTATTTCCAAAACTGAAGTTTGATGGCCAACCACGCCAAGATTGCTCCTACTGTACACATCCATTTCAAAACTACTCTAGGAGAACCTGACGGAAAGATGTCGATCGTTAGAGGGTCGGGCCAGATGTATGAGACATCTAGCCACGTTAGCTTCCTAGACAGGCAAGGTAGACGGGCGTTGGGGTGGATCGTCAACCTCGAAGGCGTTGAGGGCCATAGCAATGCAGGTGTAGTAGCCGATAGCGACGACTATGTCGGTGACAGCCTTAAGTCCGTAGCGGGCCACGGCGGCATCCCACGTCTCTTCGCTAACGCGGTGCTGCTGTAGCAGTTCCCGGGCGAAGTTAAACACAAGCACTTCTTCGGCGGTCAACCCATCGGGAGCGCGATTGTGTTTGATGGCCTCAATGGCTTCCGTCCGCACGCCGACACGCTCGGCGCCGATCTCGTTCACGGCCCACTCGTAGTGGCAGTCGTACTCCCTGGCAACAGTCATGGCGGTCAGTGACAGCACTATGTCGGGCAGAGTAGATTCAAAACGGACGTACGCCCCTAGGTGAGCAGTCCGTGCTGCGGGGATGGGGCTGTAGAGTAAGCCCTGGTAAGGGCCTGTGATTTCACCGTCTCTGCTACTCGCGATTTCGTCAAAGACATCGCGATATGAAGGGTTGACATCTTCTCGGTTGTGGATCAAAGGGACTCTAGCCATTGCAAATTCCTCCCAATACTTGAATCAGGAATTTCTCATCGGCAGCACGGCAATGGCCCTTGCTATGACGAGGCGCGTCCCCTCTTCGTTCTCTATGAACACGTCGCACTCAAGCTGAGGCTCGCCGTCCACCACGTTCTTGTCGGTAACGATCCCTTTGAGTTGCAGCGGAATGTTGTGCTGCACCACCTGGCGAAAGACGACATCAAGCAGCTTGAGTGTTACATCAGAGGACCAGCCAGTGATGACCTGAGACAAAATGGCGATGTTCATCGCGCCGGGTAAGATTGGTCCGGGAAGACCTTCGTTTTTGGCGACTTCCGCGCTGTTGAAGCGATTGGGTTCGGAGTCCCTCTGGCGTATGCCATTAAATTCGTTGACCTGCTCGCTGGTGACGACACGCTCATAAGGCCCTATGTCATCGCCTATCTCGACGTCTTCGTAGTAAAGTACTGCGTCAGCCATTACTTGCTCCTGTTTCTTCGCACGAAGGACTCACGCACCAGGGCTACCGTATCGCCATTCTGATTGGTAAGACTGGTCTCCCACACGGCGAATACCATCTTTCCTGAGCGTCCTGTCTTGGCGTAGACCTCTTTTAGCTTCGTCTTGGTTTCCAGAGTATCACCCGGCCTCACCGGTAGAAGTGTCTCGATTGCCTGACCCGCGAAAAAGCTCAGGTCGCCGAATTCTATCTTGGCGTCGGGACGCTTTCCGCCAGAAATGAAGATGTTGCAGAACGTGGGCGGCGCTATCAGGCCACCATAGCGGGACTCCTTGGCCTTTTCCTCGTCGAGGTAAATGGGATTGGTCTCGCCGCTGGACTTGGCGAATTTCACAATCATCTCTTTAGTCACCTCAAAAGTGCCAACGGGATGCTCCACTCCCAGCAGGCTGCGGTCATACTTGATGTCTTCGTCGGTAGTCATGTCGTCTCCTATTCTTGCTTCGTGTCTTCCAGACGAACGGCGCGGAAGCTGCCCGCCTTAAGCTCGCGCACCAGATCGTTTACGTTGGCGATAGGGTTATCGAAGCGAGTCATGCATGTTCCGATAGCGCTCACCGAATGGGCGTCGCTGCCGCCTGTGCCCCGATAGCCGCGATTTCCGATAAGCTCCTCGGCGCGCTCCTGCTCACCGGGGCGATTGCTGCCGTTGAGATGTTCCACAATGCGTATGGCGCTGAAATCTGCCCCGTTATCGACGAACTCGTACAGCCCAATTCCGAAGCGTCCGGGGTGCGCGGGCACGGCAATGCCGCCGCATTCCTCGGCAGTTCGTATCAGCTTGATAGCATCCATGCTGACGTTCGCGAAGTCGATGTGGCTCGTTAGCTCCTCCGTGACTCCGTAGACCAGAAAGTGCCCGTAGTTGGTGTCAAGCTCCGAGCCTTTGAGGATCATCACGTCAGATTCGCTGGCGAGCGCGGAGTAGTCCTTATCGAAGTCGAACTTGCGGTGCTCGGTCAGTACGAAGCCGTCGATCCGATAGCCTTTACGCCGGATTACACCGGCCCATTTCACGTACTGCTCGACACTGGCACGAGAATCGTCGGAAGAGGTTGAATGTGAGTGTAAATCAAGAAACATCAATAATGAATGTTATGGTAGGAACGCGAGAACGTCAAGAGCGGGTTTCCAAAGCCGTGTTGACATAGTACACGCGCTGGGTTAAAGTCGGCCTTGTTTTCGTAATGATAATACGCATTCGGAGAGAGTAAGCATGGCCGTTTCAAAGAAGATACAGGATTTCATGGAGCAAGGTTCCTGGATTCGGAAGATGTTCGAGGAGGGAATCGTCCTTCGTGAGAAATACGGCGCGGAGAACGTCTTCGACCTCTCGCTCGGCAATCCCATAATGGAGCCGCCGCAGGAATTCTTCGACGAGCTACGCCGCATCGCCGAAAACCCGATTCCTGGAATGCACCGCTACATGCCCAATACGGGCAATGTCGAGACACGCGCCGCCGTCGCCACACAGTTAAACAAGGAGACGGGCCTAGATTTCACCGCCGCCGAGGTGCTCATGGCATCCGGCGCGGGCGGTGCGCTGAACGTGATATTCAAGACGCTGCTCGACCCTGGCGATGAGGTGGTCATATTCGCGCCATACTTCGTCGAGTACAACTTCTACGCCGACAATCACGGCGGGTCGTGCCGCGCCGTTCCGCCCGACGAGACTTTTCTCCCTGACCTTGAGGCTTTCGAGTCCAGCGTCAACGCCAGAACCAGGATTGTTCTCATAAACTCGCCCAACAATCCCACAGGCGTGCTGTACAGCGCCGACCTGCTGGCCCAGATGAGCGACATCATCCGCAAGAAGGAACGCGAGTACGACCGCGAAATCTTCCTCGTCAGCGACGAGCCGTACAGAAAGCTGATCTTCGACGGGCTGACCTATCCTCACATCTTCCCGCACCACGTCCGCAGCATCGTAGCCACGTCGCACTCGAAAGACCTGGCCCTTCCGGGAGAGCGCATCGGGTACATCGCCGTCCATCCCGCATACACGGACAGGGCCGAGCTAATGGACGGCCTGACGTTCTCCAACAGGACGCTTGGCTTCGTGAACGCACCAGCCCTGATGCAGCACATCGTCAAGAGCTTGCAGTCGGTCACCATCGACGTTGGAGTGTATCAGGCAAAGCGAGATTTTCTGTACAGCAGCCTGACCGAGATGGGCTACACGATGATCAAGCCACAGGGCGCGTTCTACATGTTCCCAAGGTCGCCGATTGACGATGACCTGGCGTTCGTGGATGCGCTCAAAGACTACAACGTACTCGTCGTGCCGGGTCGCGGCTTCGGGCTGCCGGGCTACTTCCGCATCTCCTTCTGCGTCGACGACAAGACGCTCCAAGGTTCGCTAGACGGTTTCCGGGCTGCCATAGGGCGGTTTCTGTGAAATAAAATAGGATGCGATTTAGGGATTTGTGAGACATTCTGAAATTTGTAATCTTCACGAGTATCTGCGAAAATGCTGCCATCTTCTGAATTCCTTGGTTGATGCGGAGAGTAATGATGCCTTCACTTTCTGAGGTAAAGAGCTACATAGACCTGACAAGAAAAGAGGCAGATGACCTTATAGATTACCTGAAAACTCTTTCCGATAGCCAGTGGCGCCAACCCAGTGCCTGTGAGGGTTGGTCTACGGCTGACGTAGTAGGACACTTAGAGCGTCTAACAAAACCATTATTGGAACAGAAAGCGAGAGCAGATGATGGCACAACCTATGGCCAAGAAAGCCTCATGTATGTCTGCCCTGCGCTCATATCGAACCCGTAAGCGTCGGAACTGATGAAGCCAACTCAGGCTTCTCTCAACCACCCATCTATGCACACCCAACCCGCTGCCATGCGGCTCACCTCGCTTGGCCAGCAGCGGCCAGATATGTCGCTTCTTCAACTCCTTGCGAACAGGCTCAGAGTCATACCCTCTGTCTCCCTGCGCCTGAAGAGGACGCTTGCGAGGCCTGCCTCGCTTGCCCTTGACAGCAGGTATGGCATCCACCAACTCAAGGGGGTGACATCGTGAGCGTTCGCGCCAGTCAACCTGACCGCCAGTGGAATGCCCTGGGCATCGGTTATGATATGATGCTTGCTACCCGCCTTCGCCCTGTCCGTGGGGTTGGGGCCTGTTTTCTGCCCCCAAAAACTGCTCGCACTGAAGCACTGTCCAGCACTGCGCGAGTCCAGTCTATGCGCTCAGCTGCTTGCAGGCGCTCAAGGCATACCAAGTGGATGCGCTCCCAGACTCCCGACTGGTGCCAATCTCTGAGGCGCCTCCAGCAGGTCATCCCACTGCCACAGTCCATCTCCTTGGGTAGGTCTTCCCAGCCAATGCCTGTCTTTAGCACGAACAGTATCCCACTTAGGACCTGTCTGTCAGGTATCCTGGGCCTTCCTCCTTTCGGCTTCGGTGGTTGTGGCGGCAGTAAAGGTTGCACCAGTTCCCAGAATTCATCGCTTACAAGGGGCTTAGACATTAGGTCATCCTCCTCCAGAGAATGTCCAGATTCTAACCCCTTTTATTAGGTTTTGTTAGACGCTCTTAATCTACGCGTTTAAGGACGTCTGTTACGATCGCGTTTCGCGAGCGCTAAATGGCGATATCTCGCCAAATGAAGGCTTACCTCCTCCCGGACAAGAGCTCTCAGAAGCGGCCTTGGCCAAGTTTATCTTTGACATGGGAAGAAAATACAAAAACGAGTTTGGCTCAGATCTACTCCCTGTTTTCCAGTCTTACGTTGATAAAGTGTGTTCACTCTGGGATACCCTCACTCCAGATAACTGGAACACGCCATGTTACACCTCGGGAACAGTCCCTGCCATTGTTGGGTCCCCTTACTTGCTGAGCATTCCTTATGCGGCATGCTCTATGCACCATTGGGACATACGTTCCCGACTTCATCCTGAGACCGCATACCTGTCTCTGGAAAGTATGCCCTTCTTTGTAGGTGGAATTACCACCTTTCATTCATTCAAACCTGGCCCAAGGCTATCATCACCCAGACGCTATCGTTTTATTGTTGATGATGGCATTCCCCTTACGCTCGACTTTGTGATAGAGGGAAATAAGGCTCACACAGAGAAGTCAGCTTCTTCATCTCCGGACGTCACGTTCAAATGCGACATCACCACGCTCGTACTCATAGGATACGGCCGACTTGACATGGGGAAGGCGATCAATGAATCGATGCTAACCTTTACGGGAGATTCACAAACGGCGTATCAATTCACGGACTGGGTAGGGGGAGTCTAGAATTACGAGAGAACGGCTTGCTTAATGCTATGGTCATGATAAATCTCAGGCCGGTAACATTATAAAAAGCGTCCAATCCATAAGTTTCAGCTCACATTTCTAGCTCATAACGTCCGTTTAGATGCTCTTACACCTCGCCAAACTTCAGGAAATTTCTCACATCACTTCGTCTACACCGGAGGCGCGTCCTTCAGACCGAAGCCCGTTACCGGCACGAGCGCAGTGTCGCCTGCCTTCACGTCGCCGCGACTGACGAGGCGTTCGAGTCCGGCGAAGGCGGCGGCGGACGTTGGCTCGGCGTAGATACCCTCTTTCTCGGCCAGCAATCTTTGCCAGCGCAGGATTTCATCGTCGTTGACGGCTACCGCGACGCCTTTTACAGCCTTCAAGACATCAAGCACCTGCTGTAGACGTGGCGGCGTCCCCACCGAAATGCCTCCGGCGATAGTCCTCGCATCGGACGCAGGCGTCCAGTCCTTGCTGCCCTCGTAGGCTGCCACAATGGGCATGACTGCGCTGGCCTGCACGCAGTGAAGGTGCGGCATCTTTGAGATTCGTCCAGCGTTCTTCATCTCCGCGAAGCCCTTCCACGCCCCGATAATCAGCGAGCCGTTGCCGACCGGAAAAGCTATGTGGTCGGGCAGGCCGTCCGCGAACTGCCGGGCCACTTCGTACGCAAACGTCTTCGTGCCTTCGATGAAGTACGGGCTAAGGTTGTGCGATGCATAGACCATCTGATGCTCGGTGTAGTAGGCGATTGCCGCGTCGGTGGTATCGTCCCTTGAGCCTTCGATGAGGTGCGTCTCGGCCCCGTACACCTTTATTTGCTGTATCTTGGCTTGAGGCGCGCTAGCCGGTGCGAAGACGTGCGCCTTGATGCCAGCCCGCGCCGCGTACGCCGACACCGAGGCCCCCGCGTTGCCCGACGAGTCCTCCACAAGCTCCGCTACCCCATGCTCTTTTGCGACCGACATCATTACCGCCGTTCCCCGGTCTTTGAACGAGCCTGTGGGATTCAGGAATTCAAGCTTGGCGTGGAGATGTTGTATTCCGAGCAAGCCGCCGAGCGTAGGTATGTCAAGGCAGGGCGTGTTTCCCTCACCAAGCGAGACGATTGATTCGGCACTGTGGAAGGGCAGCGGGATTTGAGACCCTGAGAGGCCCTGTTCTTCGCCACTGTAACGCACGTCCAGAGGAGAACCGCACTCTTTACACGCAAGCGTTACCATGTCGGCGAGATGGGACGCGCCGCAGCGTATGCAGCCAAGTTTGATGTGAGACATTACGTGGCTCCTGATGTGGCAGATTCCAGGTTCCGATATTACCGGCGAGGCCGAAAGTTGTCAACGCAGAGCTAGAGGCCAAGTTGACACTCGATAGGCCGCTAGGTATCATCGGCTCATAAGCGCATCGAGCGCGACGCTAAGGAGGCCCTCAGATGTCCACGACCCGCACGGTTAGAGAAGCTTCGACAACGCGAACGGAGGCTTCGGACTCGGATACATCCGTCGTCTTCAGAGGCGATGGAGAGCCGAAGACGCCTCAAGGACTGCTTCGACAGCTTTCCGAGTTCGACGCGGAGGTTGGAATAAAGGCAGACAACTTCTCTCTAGGCGGCACGGTCGAGGCGCTGGAGCAAAGGTTCGCGGAAATGCTTGGCACAGAAGCCTCGATTTTCATGCCAACAGGAACGCTCGCTAACAACCTGGCTATCCGAAAACACTGCGGCGTAAAGCCCAGGGCGATTGTCCAGGAGCAGAGTCACCTTTACAACGACACCGGCGACAGTGCTACTCGATTGAGCGGCATCAACCTCGTTCCGCTTGCCAAAGACCGCCCTTATTTCACGCTCGATGAGGTAAGCGAGGCCGCCGTAAGTTCGGTGACCGGCAGGGTATTGAACGAAATCGGCGTCGTGATGATAGAAAGCCCGGTGCGCCGTCAGGACGGTCAGATTGCCCCGTTCGAGCTAATGAAGGCCATCACCGACTTCTGCAAAGAGCGTGGCATTCCAACACACCTGGACGCCGCGAGACTCTATATGATGTCGGCTGCTACCGGAGTGAGTCCGAAGCAGTACGCCGCGCTCTTCGACACAACGTATGTCTCGCTGTACAAGTATTTCGGCGCTCCCTTTGGCGCGATACTCGCCGGAAACGCGGATTTCATCGACGGCCTGTACCATGAGCGTCGGATGTTTGGCGGTGGCCTGTCGTCGGCGTACTTGCCTGCGGCGCTAGCCCTTAAAGGCACGGACGGTTTCGAGGAGCGATTCGCCGCCGCGATGAAGCAAGCTACAGAGCTTTTCGACAGGCTCAACACCCTGCAAAGCATCAATGTGAGAAAGTTCGAGCACGGCTCCAACATCTTCCCGATTGAGTTTGAGTCTGATGTTGATGTCGAAAGGTTTGTCTTGGCCCTACGCGAGCGCAAGGTGTTCGTGCACCCTCACGAGGCCGACCCGGACCGCTATCTTCTCCACGTGAATACGACGATTCTGAGGCAGAGCAACGACACTCTTTTCGAGTCCTTCAAAGACGCCCTGAGCTAGCCAGTCAGATCGCTTTCGGGTTGTTCTAGCAGATGATCGATTTTCTGTGGGCTCTGTTCCATTTCGATGTTTAATGCCCCATGTGGTGGACTATGGCCCTTCTCAATACCTTAATCTTCTCGCAGACAGGGAAGGTTGCACATCGAGGATTGCAAGAGTGCGAATAGGTGTCAGCGCGCCCTGCTCGCAAAAACGGCGGGGTAGGATGAGCCGCCCGCGTATGCTACTCTCGATATGAGAGTATATCGTTCAATTTCCTGGCAAGTCTTTAGGCGGACTTATATTGACCCTCAAACGGGTTTCAGGCTGTCATGGCGCAGTTTAATCTCAGGTTCGACCTGGTGCACAGGCTAATCGCTGGCATACGCAGGCGCGAGCGTGCGATTGTCGAGCGTCTGGCACAGGTTTTCCTCGTCGTTCTCGTCGTGCGCACGATTCAGGAGATGTCAGACGATGACGCCTCTCACATGGCGGCGGGCGTCGCATACTACGCGCTGTTCTCTCTATTTCCTTTGTTGCTGGGCCTGGTTGCCATATTCAGCCTGTTTCTGAACTTCGGTGTAGAATCGACTGCCATAGAGAAGACCGTGCAGGACGCGCTCATAGAGTTCGTCACTGGCTTTCTTCCCGGTTCAGAGGAGTTCGTTAACAGCAACCTGGAGGCTCTGGTTAACCTGAGAGGCGCTCTGACTGTCTTTGCCATCCTCGGCCTGTTCTGGTCTGCCAGCGCAGTGTTTGGCGCAGTGAACCGCGCCGTCAATCGCGCCTGGGACGTGCACAAAGACCGCCCGTTCTATATCAACAAACCACGCCAGCTTGCTATGGCGATGGGAGTTGGCATTCTGTTCATTCTGTCACTCAGCTCAGCCACCTTCGTTCGCATATCAGGAAGACTGACAGAGGTAGACCTTCCGGGCATAGGGTTCTTGGTTAACACCGGGGGCAGTGTGCTTCTCCAGGGAAGCTCGTTCCTACTCACATTAGCCAGCTTCCTGATCCTGTACAAGTTCATGCCCAACACAAAGACCTACTGGCGTTACATCTGGCCGGGCGCTATTCTCGCGGCGGCCCTTTTCGAGCTTGCCAAGAACCTGTTCATCATCTACCTCAACAGGTTCGCCGGATTCGAGAACATTTACGGATCGCTAGCGCCAGTCATAGTCTTGTTGCTGTGGACATATGTCAGCAGCCTAATCCTCATCATCGGTGCGGAGCTTAGTTCTGAGTACGGCCGCCTTCGCATGGGCATAGACAGGGGGATATTGCTGCATCCGAGAGAGCCGTCCGGCAAAAACGGAGGAGAGCAGCAGGGCTAACATCGGACGCGATTGTCTTCTGTACCAGCCAGCGCGAGCAAGTATGTGAAATTACTCACTATACCCTATGCTCCTTATCTGGTACACTGCTTCCCATGCGATTGCGGTTTACGGCATCAAAAAGCATCAGGCTGCCTCATGGCATGTTCTACGGCTGGTGGCTTGTCGGCACGGCCAGTTTGATGCTCACACTGATGTCCCTGACGGTGTTCCAGGGCATTGGCACATACTTCGTGGCCCTGGAGAGACAGTTCGGCTGGACCCGGACAACTCTGTCGGGCGCGTTCGCGTTCTCCCGCGTGCAGGGCGCGGCAATCGGGCCGCTGGAAGGCTTCCTGATAGACCGGCTCGGCAACAAGCGCATGTTTATGATTGGCTACAGCCTGATGGGGGTAGGCTTCATCCTGCTCTCTCAAATTCAGACCGTCTGGCAATTCTACGTCACGTTCGTGATCATCACTCTGGGGTCGAGCCTGGGTGGGTGGCTCACCATGATTTCGATGGTGAACAACTGGTTTTCCCGTCGCCGGTCGTTCGCTATGGCAACTGCCATGTCGGGGATTCACATCGGTGGGTTCCTTGTCCCTGTTCTGGCCCTTGCCATCGAATCCCAGGGGTTCCGCGCCACCATGTTCGGAATCGGCGTATTAATACTGGCGATAGTCCTTCCTGTATCCAGAGTTATCCGCAACCGCCCTGAAGACTATGGAACACGTCCCGACGGCGACCCTCCCCTGCCTGAAATTAAAGACGCCGTTGAGAGCAAAACTACGTCCGAAATTGATGATGAGCCTGACTTTACCGCGGCCCAAGCGCTGCGCACGCCAGCGTTTTGGGTGGTGACTATCGTCCATATGTCGTCCACATTGTCTATAGTAGCTATGTCCGTACACCTAGTTCCAAAGCTCACCGACATGGGCCTTTCGTTGAGCAGCGCTGGAGTCGTCGTGTTGAGCTACACGGCCATAGCGTTACCATTGCAGTTCGCTTCGGGGTATCTAGCGGACAAGATGCCAAAGCCTCCCGCAATCTTCTTCTTCATTATGGTTCAGGCAGCCGCCTTGATAGTCATAGCCTTCGCCGACAATCTGTACATGGCCTACCTCTTTGCTGTACTCTGGGGCATTGCTTTCGGAGGGCGAGGGCCGCTGCTGACCTCAATACGCGGCGACTACTTCGGGCGCAAGGCGTTTGCGACCATAATGGGGCTGTCCCAGTTTCCGAGCAGCCTTGCGATGATCGTATCTCCCCTGTACGCCGGGTACATGTTCGACACCAGAGGCTCCTACTTCATCCCGTTCACCGCTTTTGCGATTATCGCCTTCTTTGGAGCGTTTCTGATACTGTTCGTGAGAAAGCCCAGGCTCGCCTCGGCTAGTCGCTCCACCGCGCCCGAATAGCAACTGCCAGCACGGCTCTAACTCTCCCCCACGACGACTTGAAAAGGCTCGGTCTGTTAGACTAGCAATATATAATAGGAATGCTGCCCTGGATAATCATCATGTTGTCGTGGCTCATTTGACGCCTCAAGGATGGGAAAAGTGAAGACATACGTTTTCCGAGTAGTAGTAGAACCAGATGAAGACCGTTGGCATGCCTACTGCCCCATACTAGAAGGCTATGGAGCTGCCACATGGGGCTACACTAAAGAAGAAGCCTTGAAAAACATCGAAGAAGTTGTCGAAATGGTTATTGAGGAACTTGTTGAAGACAACGAGCCGATACCTGAGGGGCCTGCTGAGGAGGTGTTCGTTTCGTCTGAACCCAGAATAGCGGTGACAGTTTGATATGCCTGTTGACTGGAGCAGGCTTCGAGGGTTAACCGCCCGCGAGGTTATCAATGCGCTTATTCGGGATGGATTCCATTTGCGAAACCAACGAGGCAGCCATCAACGTTATCACCACCCTGATGGAAGAAGAGTAACCGTTTCGTATCATAGGTCGGGCGAGACCTTCCCACTCGGCACACTACGCAAGATGATTCAAAATGATGCCAAGTGGACAGAAGACGACTTGAGAAGGCTCGGTCTATTAGACTAGGTTGTGTTGACATTTGGTGCATAATGGATACATGTCAACGACTGAATTACGCAATGAACAATGGTCGAAAATCCTTGAATTTCTGCGCCCATGCCCAGACCTCTACGTTGGAGAGGAGGACGATTGCAGGCGCTACGTCGAGGCCATCCTGTGGATGGCACGAAGTGGTGCTCCTTGGAGACTGCTGCCTGAGCACTACGGTCACTGGAACAGCGTATATAAGCGCTTCGCACGCTGGTGTGAAAAGGGTGTATGGGAACGAATGCATCAGCATTTTGTGCAAGACCCCGATATGGAGCATGTCATCATTGATAGCACTGTGATAGCACTGTGATAGCACTGTGGTTCGCGCTCATCCCTGTGCTGCTGGAGCCTCCAAAAAAACGGTGGCCAATCGGCCCAAGCTCTTGGCCGGAGCCGAGGCGGGTTCAGTACCAAGATCCACGTGAGCGTGGATGGATTGGGCAACCCGTTGCGCTTTGAGCTCACAGCAGGTCAACGTCACGACATCACCCAGGCACAGGCATTGATTGCTGATTTCGAAACCGAGCATGTGATTGCTGATAAGGGATACGATTCGATGGATTTTCTCCAATGCATCCTGGGCAGGGGCGCGTTACCTGTGATTCCACCTCGGTCAAATCGAAAGACGCCACGAGAGTATGATGAGTACCTTTACCGAGAGCGCCACCTTGTGGAGTGTTTCATCAACAAGATCAAGCACTACCGGCATATCTTCTCTCGCTTTGACAAGCTGTCATCGCGTTTCCTGGGATTCTTGAACTTCGTCGGTGCTCTCATATGGCTCAGATGAAATGTCAACACAACCTAGCAAGATATAATAAGAATGCTGCCCTGGATAATCATCATGTTGTCGTGGCTCATTTGATGCCTCAAGGATGGGAAAAGTGAAGACATACGTTTTCCAGGTAGACTTAGAACAGGATGAGGAGGGTTGGCGAGCGTTTTATCTTCCTCTAGAGGACATAGGAGCTTCTACCTGGGGTTACACCAAGGAAGAAGCTTTGAAGAACATTCAGGAAGTTCTTTCGATGATCGTCGAAGAATTTGCTGAAGAAGGGCAGCCGATTCCATTTACAGAGCGCATGACTGTCTCAGAGGCTCATTTAGTGGCAATCAATGTATGAATGGACTTGACTATAGCAAGCTTCGTTCCCTGAATGCCCGCGAGCTTACACGAGCGCTTCATCGGGAAGGCTTTTCACTTGACCGTCAGCGAGGTAGTCACCATCGATACACTCATCCTGACGGTCGCAGGGTAACCGTCCCTTTTACTCGAACCGGCGATACTTTTGCTGTTGGTACCCTGAAAAGCATCATCGAACTACAGGCCAAGTGGACGGAAGACGATTTGAGAAGGCTTGGTCTGTTAGACTGACGGCATAACAATATATGTGACGAGACGTTAGACCAAGCATAGCTTTTTGATTGCATTGACTGGCGCGCGACTCCCTTGACAGCGGCTGTGCTGAGAGGTAATGTGTCAATCAAGCAGGCCATGATAAGGAGTAGAGACCATGCGCGAGAAACTGGTAAGTCTGGAGCAGGCGTCGAAGATCGTCCGTGACGGAAGCCAGGTGGTTTTCAACGGTGGTATGGATTGGACGCCTATGGCGATGATAAGAGAGTTGGTTCGAAATGACGTCAAGGATCTGACCACCTACGGCGTGGTTGGCGGCTCGATGAACCTGGACTTTCTCATCGGCGCGGGCGCTACGGCAACCGTCGAGACGTGCAGCCTCGGCTTCGGCAGCTTCTCCAGAGTGGCCCCGAACTACGAACGCTACCAGAAGGCGGGTCGCGTCAACATGCTGGATAACACTTGAGGCGTCATGTATACCATGGTCCAGGCTGGATCAATGGGCGTCCCCTACGTGCCGACGCTTGGCTATGCCGGTTCCGACGTAATCAAACGGCGCACTGACGACTTCAAGACCGTCCCCAATCCCTTCGACCCCGACGAGATGCTAGTCGTGGCGCGCCCCATCAACCCTGATGTCGCCGTCCTTCACGCTCTGAAGGGCGACAAGGCAGGCAACGTCATCGTTCAAAAGGGCGGCGAGGAGCTTATGCTCGCTCAGGCGTCCCGCAAGGCCATCTTCACCGTCGAGGAAATTGTTGACCGCGTGGACCCCAACGACCCCGACGGCTGGTTTGTTCCGTCCATTCACGTGACCGCTGTGGTGCATGCTCCCTTCGGCGCTCACCCGATGGCCGCTCCCGGCTACTACGACGCCGACGATGAGCTAATTCAGGAATACATAAAGGCTTCCGATTCTGACGACAATTTCGAGGCGTATCTGAACAAGTACGTCTTCGAGGTCGATGGTCACGAGGGCTACCAGGAACGCATGAGGCTCGCTCCCGTGCGGGAGAGTGTCGCTCTGTGACCGACATAGCTGAACCGAACCTGGAAGAATCGCTCGCAATCCTGATCTCGCGTGAGATACGGGACTTCGAGACGTCGGCTTGCGGCGCGCTGTCATTCATCCCCGCCACAGGGATACTACTAGGCGCGGAGATGCACGCACCCAACGCCGAGATCATCATTCTGGGGAGTCGGGACTACGTGCCATTCGTCTCCGGCAAGGACTTCCACTTTCTCGCACAGCGCGGGCAGATGGACCTCTTTTTCATCAGCGCAATCGAGATAGATCAGCAGGCCAACTTCAACCTCCATGCCATCGGAGACCGCGACGCGCCGGACGTGCTCATGCCCGGACAGTACGGCACAGGGATGCTCTACTATGCCGTTCCTCGCATCATCATGTTCCGCACGGAGCATACCAGGCGCACCTTTGTCGAGAAGGTAAGCTACGTCTCCGGCGCAGGCACCTCGCCGGAGGGATTCAGTAGGCGCACCAAGGAGGTCAAGGTCATCACGCCAATGGCCGTCCTCATGCTGAACCAGGAGACCAGGGTGCTGGAACTTGATACGGTGCATCCTGGCTATACTGCGGAGCAGGTTCAGAATAACACGGGCTTCGATCTTGGCATCAAGGGTGATATTCACACCACGCCGCCGATAACCGAGGACGAGATACGGACGCTGAGAACAACGGTCAAGGCGCACATGATAGAGTCCGAAACCTACCCCGACCTGGCAAAAACTCGCATACAGGAGGGGTAGGTGAGCGTTGGGTGTTTTCAGTCTCCCTTCTCCTTGCAGGAGAGGGGACTGGGGTGAGGTTGTAACGCACTACGAATACTCTGGAACAAACTACAACATGACATCAGAATTGCACCAACGCCACATACCATTCGAGGGCTGCCACAACTTCCGTGACGTGGGCGGCTACAAAGCAATCAACGGCAGCATGGTCG
The DNA here is from genome assembly GCA_965206395.1 of Dehalococcoidia bacterium. Classification (GTDB taxonomy): domain Bacteria; phylum Chloroflexota; class Dehalococcoidia; order Lucifugimonadales; family CATOSD01; genus CBDBJK01. Next base: position 30,841 of record CBDBJK010000035.1, on the reverse strand, counting down.
GATGGCGTCGCCTCTATCGAAGCAGCGAGATTCACTATATGACGGACGCCGATGTTACGCACGCGCGGGACAGTCTCGGCGTTACCACCGCAATCGACCTGAGACAGCCCAGTGTCGCGGCAAGAGATGGCGAGCGGTATCTAACTAGGCCACCTGTCCGATACCACAACATCGCGCTGATAGACGACGGCGACGCAGCATCAGACCTCGAACCGGCAGATCCGATTCCCATGACGGTGGACTATCTACAGCGTCTAGAACAACCGCAATATGGCGGGGGCATTATCAACGCAATTAAGACGATTGCCGAGCCGGACGCCCTGCCAGCAGTGTTCCATTGCTCTGCTGGCAAAGACCGCACCGGACTGCTTGCCGCCGTGCTGCTCGGAGTCCTTGGCGTGGCCGACGAGGATATCGTTAGAGACTACGCGATTACGGCCCGTTACATGCACAGGCTCGTTGATCACTGGTGGCTGACCGACCGGAAATCGTCCGCGAAGTATTTTAATCGCCTTCCGCCCTATATGTACGACGCTCGCCCGGAGACAATGGAGTACGTGCTGACCACGCTGTACCGAGAATACGGATCGATGCAAGGCTACTTCGAGGCGCAAGGCGGCGATGCAGCTTTGATACGCCGTCTTGAGGACATCTTGCTAGTATAACTGCTTCTCCTTATCATATTATTGCCTGACTTTTTCGGCGCGAGGTCTAATTTTCACGAATTCCTCATGGGATTGTTTGAAGCTTTCATACGATCCTCACATGTCAAACATTATGCTTTATGAAGACCTACTGAATTAACGAGAAGATTTGATTCCGAAGACTCAACAAACAACAATCGATGAAGCAGACAACCGTAATGCCGGAATCTGGCTGCACTGGGCAATTGTCCTCCTTGTGTTCAGCATAACCGGCAGCCTCTCGATGTTCATGGGAAGATTCCTCCTGAGCAGCATCTTACAGGTGGAGGGAGGATTTCTGTCTGGCCCGTGGTTGTATCGGATTTTGTACGTGCTTACAGTCCCGCCTCTGTACTCATTAACCCTCGTGGTTATCGGAACGGCCTTCGGCAAGCATACCTATTTCAAGCAGCGTGTCTTGAAAATGTGGGGGCGTATTCTGATACGATAATGCCTTGAGCATTAGCCGCCTTGATTAGCGAAGCAAATAACTGAGGAGAACCCGGATGGCCGCGTCACAGGTATCGCCCTACGGCTCATGGAAGTCGCCGGTTACGTCAGACCTCATCGTCGCGGGGTCGATTAGCATCGGTCAGACAGCTCTCGACGGCGACGACGTTTACTGGATAGAGCAACGTCCCTCTGAAGGCGGGCGCAGCGTCATAGTGCGCCGCACGCCTGACGGACAGACAGGCGACGTGACACCGCCCTCGTTCAACGTGCGCACCACCGTGCATGAGTACGGCGGCGGGGCCTACGTCGTCTCTGGCGGAATCGTCTACTTCTCGAACTATGCCGACCAACGCCTCTATCGTCAGAGACCCGGCGAACAGCCTCAACCGCTTACGCCTGAAAGCGATATGCGCTACGCCGATGGGGTCATCGACCACCAACGGAATCGTATGATTTGCGTGCGCGAAGACCACACATCTCCTTGGCAGGAGGCCGTTAACACCCTGGTAGGCATCGGGCTTGACACCGGGGCCATGCGAGTTCTCGTCTCCGGCAGCAACTTCTACTCATCGCCGCGCTTCAGCCCGGACGGGTCACACCTGGCTTGGCTCGCGTGGAACCATCCCAACATGCCCTGGGACGGAACAGCGCTGTGGGTCGGCGAACTCAACTCTGACGGCTCAATGAGCACGACGAAGCGCATAGCTGGCGGCCCGGACGAGTCCATTTTCCAGCCCGAATGGTCCCCCGACGGCGTGCTTCACTTCGTCTCGGACAGGACAGGCTGGTGGAATCTTTATCGATGGCGCGACGAGCAGGTGGAATTGCTGCACGAGATGGAGGCCGAGTTTGGCGTGCCGCAGTGGGTATTCGGCATGTCCACGTATGGCTTTGCGTCGGCTAGCCGCATCATCTGCGCCTACAACCAGCGCGGCACATGGCATATCGCAGACCTCGACACCCAGACGCTCGCGTTTCAAACCATACCAACCCCGTTCACGGAGATAACAAGGTCGGGTTTGCGTGTCTCGTCTGAACGGGTGGTGTTCGGCGCAGGCTCACCGACTATGCCGGACTCGCTCATGCTCCACAACCTGTCAACCGGTCAGACCGAGACATTGCGACAACCGAACGATGTCGCAATCAACGAGGGCTACCTGTCGAGTCCAGAGGCCATCGAGTTTCCCACCGAGAACGATCTGACGGCTCACGCCTTCTATTACCCGCCGAAGAATCACGACTACGCGGCTCCCATCGGCGAGAAGCCTCCGCTATTAGTGATGAGCCACGGCGGGCCGACCGGGGCCACGGCGACCACGCTGAGCCTGAGCATACAGCACTGGACGAGCCGGGGCATCGCCGTGCTGGACGTGAACTATGGCGGCAGCACGGGCTATGGAACGGCATACCGGCGGCGGCTCAACGGACAGTGGGGCGTCGTGGACGTTGACGACTGTGTGAACGGCGCGCTCTATCTCCTCGAGCGCGGCGACGTGGACGAAAACAGGCTTGCCATCAAGGGAGGCAGCGCGGGCGGCTACACTACGCTCTCCGCGCTAACGTTCCAGGACGTGTTCAGCGCCGGGGCCAGCTACTACGGTATCAGCGACCTTGAGACGATGGCACAAGACACCCACAAGTTTGAATCACGTTACCTGGACACAATGATAGGCCCATACCCTGAGCAGAGCGACCTGTACGTAGAACGCTCACCCATTCACTACACTGACTGTCTTTCGTGTCCCGTAATCCTGTTCCAGGGCCTTGAGGACAAGGTTGTGCCGCCCAATCAGGCGGAGATGATGCTGGACGCGCTGCGCAATAAAGGGCTGCCCGTAGCATACGTTCCGTTCGAGGGCGAGCAACACGGCTTTCGCAGAGCCGAGAACATCAAGCGCGCACTGGACGCAGAGCTATACTTTTACTCCCGCGTCTTCGGCTTCGACCTCGCAGAGCCTGTAGAGCCAGTGCACATCGAGAACATTTCGTAAGAAACGCAGCAGGCTTAGAGCGAATTCAGGTTAAGTGTAAGCCATTTCTGAAATCAATTGGAACGGCCATGGAGCGGTTGTGAAATGTGCCGCCACGGGCAAACCGACGTGTTCGTCCGTAGAGTTAGACACGCTGGTCTGCCCCTACGATGTACATCCGGCCTGAAACTGCTCCAAAATAAAAAGAGAGGCCAGATGTTCGTCTGGCCTCTCTTTATTCTGCCAAAGGTGAGTTAAATCCGGATTCGGGCGGTCAAGGTGTTTTTGTAGGTTCGGTTTCCGTTTCAAGGTCAACGGAAAGCGTAAGACCGTTCCACGGAGTGAAGGTTATGAATCCCGGTGCGTCCAATCCTCCGCTGCCCGCCGTTACGAATGTATCGATGAATGCACCGCTCCCGCCGTCGTAACGCAGGACGCTGTCGTTCCGGGTACTGTTGACATAAAGGTTGCCGTCGGGACCAATTTTCAATCCTGAGGGCCCATCGAGTCCACTGCCGGAAGCAAATATGTCGACGAACGCACCTGTCTTGGCGTCAAAACGCAGAACGCTGTCAGTAAGGCCACTGCTTACCAGAAGGTATTGCGTGTTGAGATAGTGGATGGTTTCTAATTCCAGTTCCGTTTCCAATTTCAGACACCTTTCACATATGGAACTGGTGGACAGGTTCGTATTTGATATCAACTCTTGGTTGTTCGGGTCTGTGGTGAGGTCTTCCACGCGGTTCTCGTCTTCAGAGCAAGGTGGAGCCGCCTGTGTCGCCATTGGTGAGATCGCGAACAGGGCGATCAGAACAACTAAACTCAAGAGGAACGTGTACGATAACGATTTAATGGATTTCGGATACATTTGAAGATACCTCCAGCTTTCGAATGTTGGTATCTCCATTAGAATCGGTTCGCACGGATTGATCCTGACGGCACGCTGACGTGAGGCTTACGATTTCCTCACATTCGCGCGAAACACCCTCACTGTTTCATTCCAACGTAAGAGGGGCCTCCCTTTCGGAAGGCCCCTTTTACGCACTTGGTAGGCTCGTTGATTGGATTCCGGCTTCTGCTGGAACGACGCTGGTGAAACGATCGCTCGCCACTGCATACATTCAATTTGAAAACGCTATAACGGGATAGAGCTTCTAAGGCGTAGCCTTCCATGAGGCGCGGCCTTATAATTGACTTCGTGCGTCCAGAGTCTTCCGTTCACAATAAGCCCTCCTGGGTAAACCGCTTTCCCTTTTTCTACGGATGGGTAATCCTCGCGGTATCCGCGCTTGGCATATTCATTTCGGGGCCGGGGCAGACGTACGTAGTCGCCATCTTCGTTGACTCCTTCATCGAAGACCTGGGGATGTCCCGCACTCTGGTATCAGGGCTTTACACGGCAGGCTCCCTCACCGCTGCGGCTGGAGTAATTGTCGTGGGTCGCCTGCTGGACAGGTACGGCGGGCGAAGTGTCCTGACCGTCGTGGCGATCTTGTTTGGGCTGGCAGCGCTCTGGATGAGCCGGGTCAGCGAGCCGATTCACCTGTTCGTGGGGTTCATGGCGATTCGCGCCCTGGGGCAGGGTTCTCTAACGCTGGCCTCAACCACGCTAGTGTCAATCTGGTTCGTAAGGAGGCGTGGACGCGCCATCGCGCTAACCTCTCTCGCGTCGCCTATCAGCCAAGCAGCATTTCCACCTCTGGTATTTCTTCTCATCTCCAACCTTGGCTGGCGTAACGCCTGGGTCGTTCTGGCAGTCGTTATCTGGGGCGCTCTGATAGCGCCGTTTGCCCTCCTGCTTAGGCGCAGCCCTGAAGCAGTTGGCCTCCGACCGGACGGTGACCCCGCACCCGTTCAGGATAGCATCAGTCGGGCACAAAGCAGTGTCATTCAACAAGAGGATGACTGGACATTGAGCGAGGCGGCGCGCACTCTCACGTTCTGGATGCTGCTTTTCTCAGTCTTGTCCATGTCGCTGGTGGGAACGGCGTTAGCCTTTCATCACGTGTCGCTGCTCGGCAGCAAGGGGCTGGACGCGGGCCTCGCGGCAGCCGTCTTGGGCTTCATCGCACCGATGGCTCTGGTGGGCACTTTTACAGCAGGCTTTCTGGCAGATAGGATTCCGGGACGTTACATTCTGGTGAGCGCTCAAGCGATCTTCGTCCTGGGTATGCTCTGGACGACCTTCATCTCTGCCCCCTGGCACGCATTCGTCTACGGAGGAGCGCTCGGATTTAGCCAGGGTTTGTTCGTGACGACCAACGTCGTCATTTGGCCCAGCTACTTCGGGAGGAAACACCTGGGCAGCATAAGAGGTATCGCTACCACCGCAATAGTAGCCTCTTCCGCGCTCGGCCCTTTGCCATTCGGCATCCTGTTCGACTTCGCAGGCGATTACAACACCGCTATCCTTGGATTTGTGGGGCTGCCCATCGCCTGTGGATTGGCGGCCCTGCTTGCACTGCCGCCGCGCAAACTGTAGCTATGCAGAGGGCATCTCGGTTCTCTCGAAGTGATGAGCTGCAATCCTCTTAATTACCCACTCACGTCTGCCGATGATTTTGCCTGTGATTCAATTAGTTCTGACATAAGCGTGTCGGGGACTTCAGCCTCTATCTCGCCAATGACGACGTGCGAAGCGTGCACATTATAGGGAACAGGGCCAAGACCGTCTTCAGCTTCGGCCTCCAAGATCAATTCTAATGCTTCCTTAGCATTTTCTAATGCTTCTTTAGGGGTCTGCCCCCAGGTTATTGCACCGGAGTAGTAGGGGAAAATGGCTTGATAGCCGTCTTCATCTGGAATCAACATTACTGTAAACTTCTGTATTGCCATCTATTTACCTCACCTTCCTGGATGAGAAGGAACGGAAGTCCTACCCCTATAATATCTCGTCCGCCTTATCTTCAAACTCATCCAAACTTATGCGCGCCTTTCTGAGTATTTGCCTGAGTGTGCCTTTAGCAATGTCCCTCCTGCTGATGGGAACCGTTACCACATTCGCCTCGCCTTCCTTCTTCATATTAACATGAGAACTCGCCTGGTTTCTAAAACGCCACCCCAGGCTCTCAAGCACTCTTATCACTTCTCTTGGCCTGTATGTCTTTGGCATTTCGATTGCCTCACATTGCTAAATAGCGCCCGTCATCCTGACAGTTTCTTGAGCACTGCTCGTCAAGCTCCACGCCAAGGCCGGGGCCGTCGGGCACTTCTAGGTAGCCGTCCTTCACCTCCAGCGGCGTCTTGAGGATAGGCCAGTCGTCTCGAATGGACGTTGGTTCGATGTTGTACTCCTGCGCGTAGATAGCATTCGGGTGCGAGGCGCAGAAGTGCAGATGCGCGACGGTGCTGATCGTCGGCTGCGTGTTGTGGACGGTGATAGGCTTGCCAAAGGCCGAAGCTAGCGTGCCAATCTTCTGAAACTCGGTGAAGCCAGGGGCCTTTACGATATCGGGTTGAATGATGTCTACCCTGCCTTTGAGGATGAGGTCGCGGTACTGATAGTGCGAATACAGGTTCTCGCCCGATGCTATCGGAATATCCAGGGCGTCGGCTATCTCCGCGAGGCCGTCGAGGTCGTAGTGGGGGCGCGGCTCCTCGAAGTGGAACACGCCCAGTTCTTGAAGGGCTTTCCCGATTTCGAGGGCATGATGCGTGGAGTACGCGCCGTTAACGTCCACGAGTATGTCGATGGCATCGCCAACGGCGGCGCGCACCTCTCGCACCGTTTCTATCGTGTGATCTGATGGGTCGTCGATTGCCCCAGGCACGGCGCTGTGTAGCTTGTAGGTCGTATAGCCCTTTTCAACGAAAGAGACCGCGCGATTCGCTTCTTCGACAGGCGTCAGGTCTCGGCGCATCGAGCTTGCGTACATGCGAATCTTATCGCGCACCTTGCCGCCCAGCAGCTTGTAGATCGGCGTGTTTAACGCTTTGCCCTTGATATCCCAGAGGGCGATGTCCAGTCCGGCGATGGCGATGAAGATCGCGCCACCAATCTCTAATGCAGAACCAGCGCGGGCCATATCCTGCCAGCGAACCTCGGTGTCCAGCGGGTCTTTGCCGACCAGCACAGGCTTGAGGATGCTATCAATGATAGTCTTCGTAATCACAGGCTGGCGACGGAAGCACTCGCCAATTCCGACAAGCCCCTCGTCGGTGTAAATGCGGACGAAAGGAAAGCTTTCGTCCAGCACAAGGCATTCGACGTTAGTGATTTTCATATCGCTGTCCACTCCTGAGCAAAGTACGAGTAGTGGCTAGTGGTCCAACATCATTGAAATGAATACCATGATAGTCATTGTTCCTCTTGGGGGTTCAATCGTAACGTTGAACCGAGGAGGAACCATGATGTCTACCAAGAAGTACCGTATCAGACTGACTACCGACGAACAACAGGAACTCAACGCCTTGGTCTCACGCGGTCGGGCTGCGGCGTACAAACAGACCCATGCGCGCATTCTGCTGATGAGCGATGAGTCACGCTCGGACGGGGGAATGAAGGACGCGGACATCACCAGCGCGCTCGGTGTGGGACAGTCAACGGTCGAGCGAATACGCAAGCGCTGTGTGGAGGAGGGGGTCGAGTCTGCGCTGAATCGCAAAAAGCAACTGCGTCGGCGTCAAAAGAGACTGGACGGCGAAGGTGAAGCACGGTTGATAGCGATGGCCTGCGGGGAACCGCCGGAGGGGCGTGCCAGTTGGACCCTGAAGCTGTTGGCTGACCAGTTGGTCGAGTGTGAGATAGTCGGGACCATTAGCACCGAGACGGTTCGCCAGGCGCTTAAAAAAAAACGAACTGAAGCCGTGGCTGAAGCAGAGTTGGTGCATCCCGCCCGGTCAGAGCGCGGAGTTTGTGTGCGCGATGGAAGACGTGATGGAAGACGTACTGGAGGTCTACCAACGGCCGTACGATGGGAATGAGGTTCTGGTGTGCATGGATGAGACGAGCAAACAGCAAGTCAAGGAGACGCGAGTGCCGCGTCCCGCAGCGCCCGGCTTATCGGCGGCATACGACTACGAATACGAGCGCAATGGAGTGAGCAGCCTGTTCATGCTGTTTGCACCGTTGGACGGATGGCGCCGAGTCGAGGTCAGAGAGCGTCGCACGAAGGTGGACTGGGCGCATGTGATAAAGAAACTGGTCGACGAGGACTACCCTGACAGAGACCGGATCGTGCTGGTAATGGACAATCTCAACACTCACAAGCTGTCCTCGCTATACGAGGCATTCGAGCCTGCTGAGGCGAGGCGTATAGCTGAGCGACTGGAGATACACTACACTCCCAAACACGGGAGTTGGTTGAATATGGCGGAGATAGAGATCGGTGTGCTGGCTCGACAGTGCCTGGACCGACGGATTGCCAATCAAGACATCCTGCGCGGCGAGGTCAATGCTTGGCAGAATCAACGCAACCGGGATGTGATACGAGTGGATTGGCGCTTCACTACCGAGGATGCGCGCATCAAGCTAAAGTCACTCTACCCATCAATACAAAAACGTTGAACCACTAGAGTACACCTCGCATCGCCTTTCAGCAATGCACCCCGATGCTATACATCAGTCATATCCAACCACTTCCGCAAGAAAGGACAATAGACAGATGGTTGCTCATCACCCGCTCACAGACTACAATAATTGAACCACCATCATTTGCGTGGAGGGGTAGCCAAGCGGATTACGGCACCGGTCTTGAAAACCGGCATCTCGAAAGGGATCATGGGTTCGAATCCCATCCCCTCCGCCACTACGGGCCGCCAGCGCCCCTTGAGCCTGATACGGCTCAGCCAAACTAGACCTTCAACGGAGTCTATGAATGAAGATTCACGAATACCAGTCCAAGGAGATTATCGCTAGATATGGCGTGCCCGTGCCCAAGGGCGGCGTGGCCTCTACTCCTCAAGAAGCTGCCAGCATTGCGAGAGACCTCGGTGGCAAAGCTGTCATAAAGGCTCAGGTGCATGCAGGCGGGCGGGGCAAGGCCGGCGGAATCAAAATCGTGTCCTCGCCGGAGGAAGCGGAACAGGCGGCAAAGGCCATGCTTGGAACCAGCCTGGTGACCTTCCAGACAGGACCGGAGGGTGTGCCGGTGCGCCGTGTCCTCGTGGAAGAGGTTATAGAAGTCGAAAGGGAGCTTTACCTGGGCATGGTCATTGACGGAGCCGCGAAGGGCATTGTCGTCATGGCGAGTGAGGCGGGAGGCATGGACATCGAGGAAGTAGCGAGCCAGACGCCTGAGAAGATTCTGCGTGCTGCCATTGACCCCGTGCTAGAGTTCATGCCATATCAGGGCCGCAAGCTGGCAAGTGGACTGAACCTCAAGCCAGAGTTGCTACGTCCGGTCATCAGCTTGATGCAGAGCCTTTATGAGGCGTTCATAGCTAACGACTGTTCGCTGGCCGAAATCAATCCGATGGTCATAACCACTGACGGCCGTGTGCTGGCGGTGGATGCCAAGCTCAATATCGACGACGACGCGCTGTTCAAGCACAGCGATATTCAGGAGTTACGCGACACGGAGCAAGAAGACCCCCTGGAAGTCGAAGCCAGCCGGTACGACATCAACTACGTGAAACTGGACGGCAGCATAGGATGCATCGTAAACGGCGCTGGGCTTGCGATGGCAACGATGGATGTGATAAGCGACGCGGGAGCTTCCGCTGCTAACTTCCTGGACATCGGAGGAGGCGCAGACGAAGAGAAGGTCGCCAAGTCTTTGAAGCTCGTCCTTGAAGACCCCAGCGTAAAAACGGTGTTCGTGAACATTTTCGGCGGCATATTGCGTTGCGACGTAGCCGCGCGAGGATTCGTCATGGCCGCCGAGGAAAACCCAGACGCCATGTGTCCGATGGTCGTGCGTATGCTTGGCACCAACGCTGAAGAGGGCCGCGAGATACTATCCTCGGCTAGCTTCAACGTGACACTGGTCGACAATCTTAATGAAGCAGCGGAGGCTATCAAGGCCGCGAGCTGAACCCGCAACGAGCCTTTCCAAAATTCGCCACATCTTTACGCAAAAACCAAGATATGTTAGAGCAAGATGTCACACGTCGGGCAGATTGCGGCTTAAGAGTTCTCAACGTTTCTGAGATAATTAACCAAAGATATTGTTAAATACACCTTCGCATTTAGCGGGAGCGAGCATATGAGCATTCTCGTCGACGAAAATACCAGGCTTCTGGTTCAAGGCATCACCGGCAGAGAGGGCAGCTACCATGCTCTCAGGAGCAAGGAGTACGGAGCTAACCTGGTTGCAGGCGTGACACCTGGCAGGGGCGGCACGATGTTCGACGAAACTGTGCCCGTTTTTGACTCGGTGCAGCAGGCGGTAGCCGAAACTGGGGCAAACGCTTCGCTCATCTTCGTGCCAGCGCCATTCGCCGCCGACGCTATCGCTGAGTCCGTCGAAGCTGGAATATCCGTTATCGCATGCATTACAGAAGGCATACCGGTGATGGATACGGTCAAGGTGGTGAGATATATCAAGGACAAACCCGTGACCCTCATCGGCCCCAACTGCCCCGGCATAATCTCGCCGGGAGCCAATTTCAAGATGGGCATCATGCCCGGACACATCCACCTGCCGGGGAAAACCGGCGTCGTGTCCAGAAGCGGCACCCTCACGTATGAGGCGGTGGGCCAGCTTACGGGCCTGGGAATCGGGCAGTCCACCTGCGTGGGCATCGGCGGCGACCCGGTTAGCGGCACCACATTCGTCGAAATACTTCAAATGTTCCAGGATGACCCGGACACCGATGGCATTGTGATGATTGGGGAGATAGGCGGCACGAAAGAACAGGAGGCCGCCGAATACATCAAGAGCGACTTCACGAAGCCAATCGCGGCCCTGATTGTAGGTCAGAGCGCACCGACCGGCAAGCGCATGGGACACGCAGGCGCTATCATCACCGGCAGCGCGGCTCGCGCCGATGAGAAAAAGAAAGCCCTCGCCGCCGCAGGCGTAGCCATCATCCCCGCGCCGGGCGAAATCGGGGTAGCGTTCCAGGAACTTGTAGGCAGGAAGTAAACCAGGAGAGGGGGCCAAGACGTTGGATTACACATACGACCACATCCACCTGCGCAGCCGCGACCCGGAAGCCACGGCCCAGTATTATCACAAGATGTTCAACGCGAAGATCATCGAGTCTGTCCAGCCGGACGGTCAGAAACGGATAGACCTGGACATCAACGGGCTGACGGTGTTCATCGCGAGAGTCGCGCCGGGCGATGATGTTCCTGCCAGCCCGACTGAGCCTTACATCGGCCTCGACCATTTCGGGCTTCGGGTGGACGATCCCGACAAAGCTGCTGTCGAGCTAAAAAAGCGCGGCGCGGAATTCACGATGGAGCCGCGCGTGCTGCGACCCGGCGTCAAGATCGCCTTCATTCGCGCCCCGGAAGATGTGCGCATCGAGCTACTGGAGCGCAGCTAGAAAGCGTCTGAATTGTCGGGAACTATGCGCAGACCGGAAGGCCAACCCCCTGAAACGCACTGCCGTTCCTGCGGCGCGAAACTGGATGTGCGTCGCGTTGCCCGCCGCCGGGTGGGAGGCTTCCTCTCTGGTAACCGCCAGTGGGAGGCGGACATGGTCTGCCCCAGGTGCGGAACCGAGAGCGGCACAGCCTGGACTACTTTGATGGGGGGACATTCGCCGACTCGCCATCCTCTCAAAAGGCTCCTTTTTCGGCTGAGCTTGCGAAGAAGAAGCATGAGAAAGGTAGCTGAGAGGGTTGCCGAGATGAGAGAACACGCTCCACGCTTCAGCGCTGGTGGACGCCTTGACCTGGCGCTGTTGGTGGCGGCAGTTCCCTTCCCTGTCTATGGACTCAAGGGGCAACCGCAGGGCCTTCGCCTTGCCAGTCCTGGATGGGGCGGCACGAACGCGAATATCAACCATATCAACCTCGGCTACGTTAGCGGGCCTCGACTGCGGCCTGAGAAAGCGGTGAACGTAACCCAGGATTTTGAGCGACCATCAGAGGAGGAGTTGACCGCAATAGAACAGCTTGTACATAATTATGGCCCTGAAGAGCAGCAGAAAACGTACTTTTACCAAGGAAATTTCCACCAGGACTGGAACATGGAGCGGGTAAGTCAGACGCCTCGTCAGCAGGCCACCATCGAGGTGAACGGGCAGGCCTTGGAGGTAGAGTTGGTCTCCTGGGAAGAACCACAGCGAGTCGCACTGGCACGCTTGACCTTGGGAGAGAATCACTTGCAGGCAGCGTCCTTGAACCTGTCACATGAGCAACTTCTCGATACTCTGGGAACTCTGGCGGTCTTGCAGGAAGACGAAGATATGCTGACACAGCACCAGCAGGACTACGACGATGCATCTCGAGAGATGCGGGAGCACCACGCGTCAAGTACATCGGATGAAGAAGAACTCGACCAACATCACTGAGGCAACGCCAGGTCGTGACCTCCAGACTATCTTTGCAAAACGAGTTGATATATGTCTGATTCCATCAAGCCTTCGAGCGAAGGTTACGTAAGCGTCCCCGGTGGTCGCGTCTGGTATCAAATTTTCGGCGCAGGCGACACTGTGCCTCTCGTTGTGCTTCATGGAGGGCCTGGGTCTACTCACTTCGGCATGGAACCGCTGATGGCCTTGTCCGATGAACGGCCTGTCATACTCTATGACCAGCTTGGGTGTGGCAAGTCAGACCGCCCCGAAGACACGAGCCTCTGGCGTATAGAGCGCTTCGTGGAGGAGCTGGCAGCGCTCAGGAAGCAGCTTGGTCTGGAACGCTTTCATATTCTCGGGCACTCCTGGGGCACTACGCTGGCGATGGAATACTTTCTGAATCATCCACAGGGTATCGTGAGCATCGTTTTTTCCAGCCCTTGCCTGAGCGTCTCGCGCTGGGTGGATGACTGCAATGAGTTGCGGAAACAGCTACCCTTGGATGTTCAGGAGACCCTCGATAAGCACGAGAATGCAGGCACAACGGATTCCGACGAGTACACGGAGGCTTCCAAGGTGTTCCTGAGCCGTCACGTCTCTCGCCTCGATCCTCTGCCGGAAGCCCTGGTAAAGGGCCGCGAAGAACGCGGGGTCACCGTCTACCAGACCATGTGGGGAGCCAGCGAGTTTTACATGACTGGAAACCTCGCTGGTTATGATCGCACTGATAGCCTGAAAGATCTAAACATACCCACGCTTTTTTCGTGCGGACGAGCCGATGAGGCGACGCCCAGGACGACGAAGTGGTATCACAGCCTGACACCCGGCTCTGAGTTCGTAGTGTACGAAAACAGCGCGCACATGCCCCAGTTCGAGGAGACGGAACGCTACATCAGTGTGGCAAGGGATTTTATGCAGAGGGCAGAGCGTTAGTCGCCTCCGCATGATTGCCAAGCTACCCCAGTCCTAGCCTTCGCATTGTTGGGAGGGGGTAGGTATGTGGAATAGAAATACGTGATTCTGCCAGGCGACGTGACGACCTCACCCCCAGGCCATTTGGGGCATAGCGTCGATCTACGGCGCGCTCTCTCCTTCCGCGGAAGGACAGAGAGGGGGAACGAGTGTGAAGTCTGAGGCATCGCAGCACGCACATCGTGGCGTATATGGAATTTACCTGCCCTTATCAACCAATCAAAGGCGTAGATGAGCGGGGACTAACCGTTCTACGCCCTGGCTCCGGCGAGAAAGCGTTCAAGCTCGCCGATAAGCGACTCGGTGGTGTGCTTCAGCCTGCGAGACATTATCGCTGAGAGTGACTTCATCACCTTGTACCCGGTCTCGGCGTCGGCGTCCAGCGCCTTTCTCAGCATCTTGGAGTCGATGCTTATTAGCCTGCTGGTCTCCCAGGCAACTGCCGAGAGGGTGTACTTGTACGGCTCCGCGAGCGCCGACCAGCCTACTATTTCGCCGGGGTAGCACAACGTCACAGTCGTGCGGCGCGAGTTTCTGCCGTGCGGCACTCGAATCGCCCTTTGAAGCGCGACTTTGCCCTCTTTGACGATGTACAAGTGGGAGGCAGTGCGACCCTCGCTGAACACCACCGAGTCTTCGATAGCCACGAAATCAGAGCACAGCGGTGCAAGCCTGAAAAGCTCCTCTTCTGTGAGCGACCCAAATAGCTCATTCTGTTGCAGTAGATCAATGCCCTTGATCATGGCTTCTCCGTGTCACTATCAGAGCGCGAACGTTCTCTTGAAGAAATCGGTGATGTCCTTTGCTGCAATCTCCCCCAGGTCGTAGGTCGCGTGACCGACGCCTTGATAGATCTGAAAGGAGTAAGCTCCACCAAAGGCGTCTAGCTCTTTTGATAGGGCTATCGGGTTCTCTTCGAAAAGTATGTTCTCGTCCACGTCGCCGTGAACAAACAACACTTCAGGAAGAAGGGAGGCGGTTTTCGTGCCATTTTGGGACGCCAACAGCCGCGTCCTGTTCAGCGGGTCATTATAGGCCAGACTTGATACGGCGAGATCGTCCGGGGCGTCGGCTGGAACGCCGTACGCTTCCAGAAGCTGGTCCTTGAACTTGTGGTTGCGCACGATGCTATCATGGGAGAGGACGGCTTGCTGAAGCACGGCGGCGCGAATTCTTCCCGCCAGCGGGCCAGTTACGGAATTCCAAACGAGAGCGCCTCCAAGTCCTCCACCCATCAGACCCATGCGCTCCTTGTCAACGTTAGCCTCGCCTACCAGGGCGTTATAAAGCGCCGCGTTAGCCGCGACAGCCGAAGGCGTGCCCCAGTGGTTGCCTGTCGCATGTGAGCCGCTTACGGCGATTCCGGCGTTAACGAGCGTGCGCACGAAGACGCTTCTGATTTCGACATCTAGCCAGTCTGCTTCGCCGTCCCGAACGTATCCCTCATTTCCATGACAATGTATGACGCAGGGCACAGCATTTCCCTGCACAGGGTTGGCCTGGTAGCCAGACGGCGTACGCAGAAAACACCATTCGCCGCCCGCCTGGAAGAACACCGTTTGTTCTCCATCGTTCAGTTGAGGAATAGATTGAGCCATACACAACGCCTCTTTCAGGTTTAATTCGTCACTATCGAGCCTCGTCGTTTCTCAAGAAAGCATAAGCATAAAGGAGCGTGCCGAATTAAACAGCCCGCTCATGAGAAAACTCGGAGCTTCTTGTCAAAAGTGAAGTTATATTATGGACGCTGGAAGCGTAGCATCGCCTTTGCGGGACTGTCAACATTGTGCGGCATATCACAACTCTTTTCGTAGTGAAATCGGGTTTGTGAAGCAGATAACAATAGATATTGAAGCAATTTTCAGGGGTCTCTCATCGAGGAAATACAGGCTTCAAATTGATTTTGTGTCATGGCTCTTGACAAATGACTGATTGTCATTCATAATAACCTTATGTTTTGTTTGTAATCTTGGAGATGAAAGATTGACCACATCTAGGAGAACAGAGAGCGAAGCGGTTCGCAGGGAGCAAATCCTCAAGGCCGCACGCAAGGTGCTGGACGAGAAAGGATATGAAAATACGACTGTCTCCGACATCGTGAAGGAGGCGAATGTCGCGCAGGGCACCTTCTACCTGTACTTCCGATCCAAGAAGGACGTTATCATAGAACTTGGTCAGCAGGTCATGCAGGAGCTTGTCCGCAGGCTTATGGCCGCTTATGACGCGAACATGTCCTTTGAGGAGCATCTAAGGATGCTTGTGAAAAACGGGTTCCAGGTTGCCCACGAGAATCCAGACCTGTGCAAGCTCCTTCACGTGAGCGCCGAATCCGTTGGCAATGAAATGAAGGAAAGGATGAGAGTCGAGAACCATCCGCTTGTTGCAGGGATGGTGGCGATGTTTCGTCGGGCCATCGATTCAGGCGAGATGATTCCCATTGACCCCGATATCGCCGTGCGATTGCTCATGGCGATGATGTCGAGCGCCATGTACGAAGCCCACGCCCATGGCAGTGAAGGCGATGCCCAACGGATCGGCGAAGCCATGGAAGAATTGGTAGTCAACGCCTTCGTTCGCCACTGATATTTTTTTGTACCTCCATGACTGACGTTCAGTCAATAAATAACCAGAACTTGAGAAAGGAGAGGACACCCGATGCAGTTGAGGAGAAGTGCATCAACGACAATGACTATGTAATAAGAGCGTCTAACAAAACCATTATTGGAACAGAAAGCGAGAGCAGATGATGGCACAACCTATGGCCAAGAAAGCCTCATGTATGTCTGCCCTGCGCTCATATCGAACCCGTAAGCGTCGGAACTGATGAAGCCAACTCAGGCTTCTCTCAACCACCCATCTATGCACACCCAACCCGCTGCCATGCGGCTCACCTCGCTTGGCCAGCAGCGGCCAGATATGTCGCTTCTTCAACTCCTTGCGAACAGGCTCAGAGTCATACCCTCTGTCTCCCTGCGCCTGAAGAGGACGCTTGCGAGGCCTGCCTCGCTTGCCCTTGACAGCAGGTATGGCATCCACCAACTCAAGGGCTTGGGTGACATCGTGAGCGTTCGCGCCAGTCAACCTGACCGCCAGTGGAATGCCCTGGGCATCGGTTATGATATGATGCTTGCTACCCGCCTTCGCCCTGTCCGTGGGGTTGGGGCCTGTTTTCTGCCCCCAAAAACTGCTCGCACTGAAGCACTGTCCAGCACTGCGCGAGTCCAGTCTATGCGCTCAGCTGCTTGCAGGCGCTCAAGGCATACCAAGTGGATGCGCTCCCAGACTCCCGACTGGTGCCAATCTCTGAGGCGCCTCCAGCAGGTCATCCCACTGCCACAGTCCATCTCCTTGGGTAGGTCTTCCCAGCCAATGCCTGTCTTTAGCACGAACAGTATCCCACTTAGGACCTGTCTGTCAGGTATCCTGGGCCTTCCTCCTTTCGGCTTCGGTGGTTGTGGCGGCAGTAAAGGTTGCACCAGTTCCCAGAATTCATCGCTTACAAGGGGCTTAGACATTAGGTCATCCTCCTCCAGAGAATGTCCAGATTCTAACCCCTTTTATTAGGTTTTGTTAGACGCTCTAAGAAGATCGCAAGTTTTTTTGCAAGTAACTGACTGATGTTCAGTCATTGGAATCATGGAAATCAACAGGCAAAGGAAATTATCGTAGCCTGACAGGTCAGAACAGAAGGAGAAACCTTGAACAGTATATCGACACAGCAAGAGGGCGAGACATCGCGCAAATACAGGCTGCGGTGGTGGACGCTTATCGTACTATCCCTGAGCCTCGTCCTTATCGCCGTAGACACCACAATACTTAACGTCGCCATTCCGACACTTCAACGAGACCTGGGCGCTTCGGCGTCCGGCCTTCAGTGGATAGTGTCATCGTATATCCTCGTCTTCGCGGGGCTACTCCTGACGATGGGGTTTCTGGGCGACCGCTTCGGAAGAAAGCGGATGTTGCAAGCGGGACTCGTCGCTTTCGGTATCGCTAGCCTGGCCTCCGCCTACTCGCAGACGACCGGGCAGCTAATCGTGGCGCGGGCCTTCATGGGAGTGGGCGGCGCAATGATAATGCCCGCGACGCTTTCTATCATAGTTGACGTATTTCCGCGCGAGGAACGCGCCAAGGCCATCGGCATCTGGAGCGCCGTCGCCGGAATAGGCGTGCCTATGGGCATGGTCGTCGGTGGATGGCTGCTCGAAAGCCTCTGGTGGGGCTCCGTCTTTCTGATAAACATCCCTATAGTCGCTGTCGTTCTGGCCGCAGGATTTCTGCTAGTACCGGATAGCCGTGACCCTGCCCCTCGCAAAATCGACATCCTCGGCGCTATTCTCTCCACGGCGGCACTGTCGATCCTTCTGTACTCCATCATCGAGGCCCCTGAGCAAGGCTGGCTGAATCCATTGGTTCTGGGCGGCTTCGCGGTCTCACTCGCGCTCGGCATTGCTTTCGCCCTCTACGAGCTTCGGTCAGACCATCCGATGCTCGACATCCGGCTCTTTCGCAGCGCTCGCCTCTCGTCCGGGGCAATTGGTATTAGCTTCTCATTCCTGGCGCTGTTGGGGATGATATTCCTCTTCACACAATATCTCCAACTGGTGCGCGGGTTTACGCCGCTTGAGGCAGGACTGGGCATGGTGCCGCTTGCCCTGGGATTCATGGTCGGTGGCGGGAGCAGTCCACTTCTCGCCAGCAAGCTGGGCACCAAGAGCGTAGTGACCGGAGGCCTGGTGGTCATCGGCTCGACGCTGACAGCCTTTGCGTTCCTTGATGTGGCCACTGCCTACTGGATAACCGCGGTCGGATTGGTCTTTCTTGGCTTTGGCATGGGCACGACGATGGCTCCCGCCACCGACGCAGTGATGGGTTCAGTCCCGGAGGCGAATGCAGGAGTCGGTTCAGCCCTCAACGATGTTACGCGCAACGTCGGCGGTGCGCTCGGCATCGGCATTATGGGGTCGGTCTTCACGTCGACGTACGGGTCTTCCGTCACCAACGCAGTCGTCTCACTATCGGCTGATGACGCGGAGGCGGCGGCGAATTCCCTGGGCGCGGCGATGCAGGTCGCGGCGAACCTTGGAGGTTCTGCTGGCGACGCACTCATCACAGCCGCAAACGGCGCGTTCCTCGACGGCTTCGGCATCGCTATGGTTGTTGCGGCGTCAATAGCCTTCGTCGGCGCTCTGGTCGTCGTCAGGTTTATGCCCGCCCACGACCCTGGCCTGGTTCAAGAGACAGTTGAAATGCTACCGATTGGTAGTAGCGCCGATTAACACAGACAAGTAATTCCTTGTAGGGGCGTCCTTCCGCGGAAGGACGCCCCTACTTATTTATCACCCTACTCTCTCTTTACGCCGATAGTTAACTCAAGCCCCTCTACCTTGTGGCTCTCGGTGTAGGCGTCCTCCGGCGGCTGGCCTTTGACGATTTGACGTGAGAGCGTTTCACGCTGGATGTAGTCGCCGTGAACAGACATTACCTCGTCAAGCTCAGGGCTGCCCTGGTAGTAGGTCACGATGTAATCCGCAATGTCGAATTCTGCGGAGCGTCGCATGTTCTGGATACGGTGCACAAGCTCCCGCGCCAGACCTTCCAGGGCAAGCTCCGCGCTGACCTCTGTGGCAACGGCCAGAGTGTAGCCGCCTTCTGAAGCCACCGAATAGCCCTCTTTGTCCGTGCTGCTTACCAGGATTTCATCCGGCTCTAGATCGTAGCCTTCGACATCCACGCTGTTCCCCGCGCTGACCTGAGTGTAAATCTCCGTCGGGTTTGCGGCACTGAGACCCGCAATGATGTTATGAAGCTCCATGCCATACTTCGGCCCCAGAATGGGCATGTTGGCCTGCACCTTGAACTCCAGGACCTCGGTCTCGTCCGAGAAGGCAACGATGTCCTTCACGTTAAGCTCGTCCTGCACCTGAGGAATTACGTGCTCAAGTAGCTGCGCCTCCTCTAGAGTCCGAAGCTTCACAAGCGCCTTCTCAAGAGGCTGTCGTACTTTAAGTCCCGCCTTGCTCCGAGCCGCGCGTCCCATGCTAGAGAGTCGCATCGCCAGTCGTGTCGCCTCCGATAGCTGCTGGTCGATTTTCGATGTGTCCGCCAACGGATACGAGTCCAGGTGAACGCTCTCTTTGCCGCCCGCCTGTTGGGGAACAAGGTTCTGGTACATGGACTCGGTCAAAAAGGGCATGAACGGGGCCAGCAGCTTCGTGAGTGTGACCAGGCACTCGTACAGCGTCGCATAGGCGGAGAGCTTGTCATCGTCGGTGTCGCTCTTCCAGAAGCGTCGTCGGCTGCGGCGAACGTACCAGTTCGAGAGGTACTCGACGAAGCCCTCGACGGCACGGCTCGCGCTATCAGGCTCGAAATTTTCCAGCGCGTCGGTTACCTCCGCGACGAGGCTGTTTAGCTCCGAGATTATCCACCTGTCAAGCTCCGGCCTCTGCTCGATTTCCGGTGCTTGCGCCGAAGAGTCGTACTGGTCGATGTTGGCATAGGTGACAAAGAAGGAGTAGACGTTCCACAGCGGAATCAAGAAACGGCGACGCACCTCGTCGGCAGTACCGAAACCGAAGCTGATGTTGGCAGCCGGATTATGACGTGAGAACAGCCAGCGCATAGCATCGACGCCCATGCTTTCGGCGGCGTCCTCGAACCAAATGGCGTTCCCCTTGCTCTTGTGCATCTCCTCGCCCTTTTCGTCTCGCATCAGGGCGTAGCTGAAGACCGTGCCGGTTGGCTCGGAACTCTCAAGCGCCGCGCTCATCGTGAGCAGCGAGTAAAACCAGTTACGGAACTGGCCCGGAAAGCTCTCCGAAATCCAGTCGGCAGGGAACCACTCCCGCCAGTAGTCCTTATCGTGTCGATACTTGAGCGTCGAGAACGTCACGATGCCAGCGTCCAGCCAGGGGTTACCCACGTCTGCTATGCGCGAGACTCTGGCCCCGCAGTCAGGGCACTCGATCTTTACGGCGTCGATCCAGGGTCGGTGTGGCGAATGGCCCTTGAATTCGTCCCAGCCCTCGACGGCTCTCTCCTCTAGCTCGTCCTCGCTGCCCATGATCTCGAAATGGCCGCACTCGCACTTGTAGATTGGCAGGGCCAGACCCCAGTAGCGTTTCTTGGAGATCATCCAGTCATCCATATTGCGCAGCCAGTCTAGCTCCCGTTCGAGGCCGAACGCGGGAATCCAGCGAATGTTTTTGGTGACATCGGCTATCTTGTGTCGTAGCTCATCCATCGATATAAACCACTCGTCCACCAGCCGAAAGACAAGCTCCGAGTCACAACGCCAGCAGACAGGGTAGCGGTGCGAATACTGCTCCAGGTGATAGAAGACACCCTTCTCTTTCAAGCTGGCGTAGATGGGATCGTTAACCTCGTACACGCTCTGACCGCTGAGCCAGTCGAAGCCCTCGACAAAATGTCCTAGCTCGTCCAGCGGCGCAATGGTTGCTAGATCCAACTCCTTGCCGAGCGCGAAGTCCTCTTTGCCCGCGCCGGGAGCCGTATGCACAATGCCCGTGCCCTCGCTCTCGCTGACCTCATCCCACGCGATGACCCTGTGCTCCACGCCCCGCTGTGCCGTAAGTTCGTCGAAGGGGCCGCTGTAGCGCAAACCGACTAGCTGACTGCCTGGTATCTCTTCTAATACCTCGTAGTCGCCTCGCAGCACTGAGAGACGCTCTTTTATCAGATAAAGCACGTCGTCGCCCTGTCTGACTCTCACGTAGGTCTTGTCAGGATGCACGGAAGCGGCGACGTTAGATGTCAGCGTCCAGGGAGTCGTCGTCCACACCAGCAGCGAAGCTGCAGAGTCTGAGGATTCCCCATCCCCTAAACCCTGACCCCCAACCCCTGTTATAGGAAACTTCACGTACAGGCCGGGATGCACGATTTCCTTGTAGCCCTCGGTGACGATTTCATGCTCGGAGAGGCCGGTGCCGCAACGTGGACACCAGGGCATAACGTCGCGGCCCTCGTATATCCAGCCTCGTTCATGGCAGGTCTTCAGGAAATGCCAGATGGTGTAGTTATTCTCGTCTGACATCGTGTGATAGGAGTCGTCCCAATCCATCCAGTAGGCCAGCCTGATGGATTGCTGCGATATAACGTCGGCGAACCTTCGCACGCGCTCCTTGCATAGCTCGACGAACCTGTCGATGCCGTATGCTTCGATGTCGCGCTTGGACTTGAAGCCAAGCTCCTTTTCGACCTCGACCTCTATCCACAAGCCCTGACCATCGAAGCCGTTCTGAAAACGCTGTTTGTAACCCTGCATGTTTCTGAAGCGCAGAAACAGGTCTTTGTACGTGCGGCCCCATGCGTGGTGGGCGCCCATCGGGTTATTGGCCGTAATCGGCCCGTCGATGAACGAGTAGCGTTTGTCAGCGTTATTGTTGCGCTCGCGATACTTCCGCGAGATGTCGTGTTCCTCCCACCACGCGAGAATGTCGCGCTCCATCTCGGGGAAATCGACTTTCGAGTTGACCGGATTGAACATTTTCTGTTGCTCCTGAGATGTTCTCTTTTCCTTGTGCGATGTGCAAGAAAATCGGGTTGGTGACCGGTGATAGGCTCAGGTCTTATATGCTCGCAGCCGCCGAAAAGCGTCTGTAGCATTCAAGAGAACGACTGCGGCAGTAAACAGGCCCACACCAAGAATCCACACTTGTGACGATGCTGTACTACGAGACGTCTCATCCAGTCCTTCAGCTTCAAGTGCTGCAAACACCAGACCGCCAGAAGTGCTGACAAGTCCAACGAGGGCAAATAGGAGCCACAGGCTCCACCGGCCTAAATAGAGATAGTTAAGCCCCCAAGTTACATGAATTCCAATCCAGAGCAGAAACCAACCTGGTTCCCCTGATGAATCAAATGAAAATAAGGTCGATACAATAACATCCCATCCGATCTTAACGAGGAAGTCGGCGATGCTGCCGTTTATAGCTCCACTAAAATAAACCGCCGCAAACCCTAACGGAAGCAAACTGCTCCCAAAAGTAATCCAGGGATTCTTTCTCGATGATCCTTGACTTTTCAGGTACTTATCCTAAGCCTATGTTTCCCAGATGGAATTCAATGTCTTTATAAATGCTAAACCGGCTCTTTTAGGCCAAACTCACCTACGGTCTGTATTGGTCATAACGGTCTGCCGTATCCTATCTAATGTACAAGATCGTCGTCCTGGCAAGATCACCCGGCACGCGCCGCCACCCACATGAACTTCGAATCGTAGGTCAGGGCTTCCAGATGTACCTGATCAGGCGTCGTCATGCCCAGACCGCGCAGGTAGCTCCATCCTGCCTCCTCCAGCAATGCTCTTAGCTCGTGAAGGCTGTAGAGGCGATGATCCATCTCAACCTTCAGCCGTAACCTCAGACCTTCGCCTTCACCCTCGTAAAACTCCCAGTCGTTGTAGATAGTCGAGGTTTCCAGGTCTAAAGAGCGGCGCTGAAGCACACGAAACGACCCCGCCTTTTCTATGCCCTCTGGCTGGAAGTTGCGCACCAGCCAGTCGCGGTTCATCGTGAGCACAATCAGGACTGCCTCTGGCGACGCCAGATTCCTTAGCTGACGAAAAAGGCTCAGGTCGGCGTCGCGTCCGTAGTAACCATGTGACGTAAACATGTTGACGAAAGCATCGAAAGGCGCTTCCCTCTTCACCAGCTTTTCGACCTCCAGCGCGTCGCCAAGCACCCAGCGAACATCGACACCAGCAGTCGCCGCGTACTGTCGTGCCTCATAAATGAACAGAGGCGAAATGTCCACCCCGGTAACATGGTAGCCCTGCTGCGCCAGAAGGATGCTGTGGCGGCCTATTCCGCAAGCCACGTCCAGCACCTTGCCATCGCCAGGCACGCCGAAGCGCGTGAACAGCCCTGCCAGCGCCTCCGTCTCTGTCAAAGCCAGCGATTGGGCCTCTTCCAAAAACGGAAGGTAGACATCAGCGTTCTGCACAAACAGCTTGTATGTCCAATGCGTCTTTTGCACGGCCTTTTGTCGGCTCCTTCCCGGCCTTCCCATCTTGTGAGAAGAAGGATAAACCAAAAAAACTCCCATCCCCAAAAGGGACGAGAGTTTTAAGAATTTCTCGCGGTACCACCCTTGTTCCTCGGCAAAACGACGCGAATGCCGAGACACTCTATTCGCCCGACCATGCTCTGCATGAAATTCGGGCCGCCCTTGTTAACGGTGGGCAAGTCCGTCGAAGCCTACTGGGACTGTGTCAACGAGGCTTTTGCACATGCGTTTCACCCTCACCTTAGTCCTCTCCCGTCAGGGAGAGGAGATTACCCCTTCTCCCTCGATGGGAGAAGGTTGGGATGAGGGTTAGACGCCTCCCCTAGCATTAGGTTGACATAGCGCTATGACTGTCCGTTCGGTCCGAGGCTCAGGAGGGATATTCGACGGGGCGTATCGCGTCTGCTTCCACCATTTCAGACTCGCTGGGCGATCCTTCCCCGCTACTCGTCTCTGTCGCAGCCTTTTTAGCCTATTTCCTCTTTGTCATAATAAACGACTATTACAGTACATAAAGCGTATGCCAGGCGGTCAAAGATGTCAATGATTCGCTCGAATTTACGGCTCCCCGCCAGAGGCCAGCAATCCCAACTCGCATGGCCTCATCTCTCGTAAAGAAGCTGGCCGTCTACGTAGGTCTGCTCGACCAGTATGTCTCGAATGAAATCCGCGTCTACGGTGGTAGGGTCGTGGCTGAGGACGACCATGTCCGCACGCTTGCCAACTTCCAACGAGCCGACCTCACTCTCGCGGGACATAGCGTAAGCCGAGTTCGCGGTATACATTCGCAAGCCTTCCAATGGCGTAACCCCTTCTTCTGGCACTACCGGCCCTGTGTCCTGCCGCGTGCGTCGCGTCACCATCGAGTATAGGCCTAGTAGCGGCTCAAGCGGAGCGCACGGGCAGTCGGAGCTTGCGGCGACGGTCACACCTTCGGATAGCATTGTCTTGAAGGGGAACACGCGCACGTCGCCGCCTAGCTCGTCGGCCCTTTGCTTCCACCTCTCGGCAAAGGTGAAGATGAACGAAGACTGCACGACGGAGACCACTCCCATCGACTTGGTGCGCTTGATTTGCGACAGCGTCGGTAAACCAAAGTGCTCGATGCGGAATCGAGGCTCGGCGCGCGGATGCTCCTTGTGCGCACGCTCGAAGGCATTGAGCGCCTGCTCGATACTCCATGTGCCAAGGCAGTGAATCGCCACCTGAAGGCCCCGCTGATGAGCGTTCAGCACTAGGGCGTCTACTTCGTCCTGAGTGTAGTATCGCTCTCCGATGTGCTCCTCTCCGCCGTGAGCAGGGTATCGAATGTACGCGGCGCTTGGGAACACCGGGTCCATGAATATCTTCATCGTGCCGCCGCGCAGTCGGTCGGATACATTGCCGTCGCCGTACTCGCCCTTCGACGCCTTCTCAGGCGGCGCGTAGAACGCCTCGCCTCCTAGCATCTGGTGCACGAGCATCGGCAGCTTCTTCTGGCTTTCGGCCATACGGTACAGCTTCGCGGCGTCCGGCACGACCAGGGCATCGCCAACGCTGGTTATGCCGCAAGCGAGGTGTCTCATGCAGTTCTGTTGCACCAGATCGGCAACCTCGTCCCCGTAGTAGTCTATGTAATCCTGTATCGAGAGATTGTAGACCGGATTCATGGCGGCCTCCCACAGGGTTCCATCAGGCTCGCCGCTCTTGTCGTGGAGAATCTGGCCGTGTGCAGGGTCGGGGGTATTCTTGTCGATGCCTGCGAGCTTGAGGGCGGCGGAGTTGGCGTAACAGGCGTGAACAGAGCCGTCCATGATGCACACGGGATTGTCCGGGGCAAACCTCGTCTAGCTCCCAGCGAGTGATGAGGCGTTCGTCTTTCAGAAGTCTGCTTCTGAAGCCCCATCCCCATATCCAGCGTCCCTTTGGCGCGTCTTTAGCTGCCGCCGAAATTGCGCCCAGTACGCTGCTTATGCTGGTGTGCGGAGGCACGCTGCAATCCACAGAGACGGGCTGGAAACTGGTCAGGCTGAAGTGGTTATGCGGGTCCACGAACCCTGGTATAAGCGTGCGCCCCGCAAGATGGACGACTCTGGTGTCAGGCCCGATTAGCTTCGACACCTCGGCGTTGGCTCCGATGGTCTTGATTTTACCACCCTCCAGTGCCACAGCCTCGGCACGCGAGTCGCGGCTGTCCATAGTCAGCACGTTGCCGCCCATAATTACCATGTCCATGATAGCCCTCCTTGACGCTGCGTAATCGAGATGCCATATTGTAGTCTGATTACCAACAGAAAAGCTAGAAACGCATATATAAGGGGGTACGCCATGACTATGCAAGACTTCTCCGACGACTCTCCCAGCACTTCTCTTTTTCCGGAGTATGCCACTCTGTATGATCTCATCGCCCGCGAGGTGGAGGGCCTGACTGACGAGCAGCTCGACTTCGAGTCCGACAAGTGGGGATGGAGCGAGTGGAGCATCCGGGTTCAACTCAGCCACATGGCGTCGCTGCTCTATCGCTGGATGCTCTTAAGGTGGGGCGATGTCGTGTTTCCCGATGGCAATCACGGCGTCGATGACGTGAAGGGGCTGACCGACTCAGGTTTCGACCGCCGCTTGAACGACAACGACTACAAAGAACTGCCAGCCATCATGGATAAGCTGAAGGGCGGCATAGACCTGGTGCGAGGAATACTTGCGGAGCGTAATGTTGGCTTCCTGCGCAGCCACACCATACCTCATCAGCGCAGCCCTCAGTGGGTAATCATGTTCAAGGCACACCCCAGCGGCATCACGCCTGCGGAGGAGTCTGAAGAAGGCACTATGGCCCTGGAAGCCACCATGAGACACATGTACTTCGAAGAGATAACGCACCTCTACAATATCCAACGCCTCAAGCGCGCCCAGGGCTTGCAGGCCGTCGTGGACGTGCCCAAAGTCGGCTATTGGGTGCTGGATGGCTGGGACAGAAGCGAGCCGTAAGTCTCAACAGAGCAAGCGGATACTGTCCTTTCGTACAGTGCTCAAGCTGGCCGATAGCACGATGCGGTAGGCAGGTTTACGGGTTACTCTTGCAAGCGAGATAAGATTTATGAAGGAGGAATGCCATGTCACATATACGCGGCGTATACGAAATTGGTATCCGTGTGAAAGACCTGTCTAAAGCTGAGGCCTTTTATCGAGAAGTCGTTGGCCTTGAGGACGGCCTTCGGCATCCGACCAGAAACTGGGTGTTCTTGAGGGCCGGAGGACAAGCGGGAATGGTCGTGCTTCAGGAGGAGGAAGGAGAGTTTCCCTTGCAGCACTTTGCCTTCACCGTCGATGAAGCCGACATAGAACAGGCAGCGGCTGCGCTTACCGAGAAAGGCATTGAAGTTGAAGGGCCAGTGTTCCATGAATGGATGCCTGCCAAGTCCATCTACTTCTTTGAATCCAGACGGCCACGAATTAGAGCTTTGCGCCCCCGTGGACAAGGCCTAGAGTTTCTGTCATTCATGATTCAGAGGAAAGAGAATAACATTCCCCGACTGGCTGGCTGGTGGAGGTCTGTGAAAAAGAAATACGTCGTTCTTCAAGCGTCGCGTCGACCTCACCCCGCGTTATCTAGGGCTTGAAGTAAGTCTAGGCGGCCCCTCTCCTTGAAAGGAGAGGGGCGACCATAAGTGGGGTTTGTTTATGAACAGTTGGGGTGAGGTCTGGCGTCATGCCTAACACATCGTGGCATATTTTGAGTTTACCTTCCCCCAGTCAGACTGTCGGAACGGGAAGGGGCCAGGCTACCCCGTCGCCGACTCTTCCATCCGACGGCGTACCGCGTCTGAAACCTGGCGCAAGCGTTGGCGAGTGGGAGAGTCGTTGCGCTTTGCCACGCTCACGGCTGCCTCGGCGATGAGCGCGACGCCTCCCAGATAGTCCGACAGCCGGATATATTCGGCGTCGATGCCACCGTCCCGGGTCGGGAATGCGAGTGGTGGCGTTGTGGTAGTTGCCAAGTGGAAACGCTATGCCCGTCGCGTGGTATCCGAAGACGGCAAATGCCGTCGCCTCGCAAGTACCGCCGCTCATAAGCTGACGCTGGCACTTGAAGTCAGGCTCGCGCCCTCTGATGCTCTCCCTCGCCGCAATAAGCACCTGCTCGGCATCGGCGTCGAAGGTATAGGCGGCATCGCCCGTGCGAATAATAGGCCCTTCGCCCTGCGCCACGCCGGGGATGACAGGACTGGCCTCCAGTGAGACGATCAGCGTCTCCTTTGGCAGCGTGCCCGCCTCCGCGAGAAGCCCTCGGCGCCATACAGTCCGCCCTCCTCGCATCGTGTGAATATCGCGTACATCTCCGTCTCGGCTATGTCAGAAACAACACGCTCAAGGGAAGCCAGAATGCTGCCGCATCCGGCTAGGTCGTCGAGGGCACGCATACGAATGGTGTCACCGTCCAGAACGAAGTCGGGCAAGGTCGAAGGCAACCGGCACGGGCAGGTCAAGGGCGACATCCGACTTCAACCTCACCAGCACCAGACGCTCGGGACGCATCTTGCGATAGAGGCTCGTCGGGTGGAACAACCTCGGCGGACATTCGCTCGCCGTCGGGAAGAAGTATTAGCACGGGCGTAGGCTTTTTCAGCGACGCCACTGGCACGCCGCCCAGAGCACGCGCGACGATTCTGCCCTCGCTCGCCTCGATTATCTCGAAGCCGGGATGATCCATGTGCGCCATAAACGCGATAGGCGGCTGAGGCGTTGCTGAATCCGAGACATTCTTGTAGTGGGCGATGATGTTGCCGTAGGCGTCTCGATATGCCTCGACGCCGATGTTTTCCAGGGTTTCCAGAATATATTGCGCCACGTTCCTCTCGAAGAAAGGGGCCGCAGGGCGCGAACCCAGTTCTCGCAGGATTTCCAGCGCGCGGTCATCTCGATTTTGCATTGCGGCTTAAAGTCTCCTCACAGGCTATCGACGTAAATGGTATCTCTACCAGGCTGGTTAGTCTATCGTAGCTGCCTGTGAAAAATCACCGCTTTATCTGCGTCAGGGCGTGAGAGGACTATGCGACGGGGGCCGCATTCGTTAGTTGCGTGACATCGACTTGTGCGACCTGCTCCAGAGCGATCCCAGTGACAGAATGAAAGTGAGTGGCATCACTCCCTCCATCTCGAAAGCCCCGCTTTTGCCCCGTCTCAGTTCGAGGACGAAGGAGGTCAGGACCGCAACAGCTCCAATTGACGCTACGACAAACAAGTCTATGGGCGTGTTGTTGAACAGCACAATCCATTCAGCGATTCCTGTTCCCGTTAGGGCCAGAAGCAGGACGCTGTTTATAGACAGCACCCTCGTCATCAAGTCGTGCTGAAATATGGAATAGCGCAGTCTCCAGATGCTGAGGGCCAACTTGTAGATGAGGAAATACGCTACCCCTATGCCCATCAATATGCCAGGGGCTTCGAGGACGGGGTCAATAGCGCTGTATAAGCTGGAATAGGGTATCTTTATGTTCACAGGATAGGAATACATAAGCCATCTGATGCACTGCACGGATAGCCACACGTTCGCAATGCTCATAATCATGACTGTTAAAGCATGGAGATTGGCTGTTCTCATGAGCCACACCTTTTCCCCATCCCTTTTTGGGGGTTTACATCCGGTTGTTAACGGGGCTAACACCCATTTGTTTTGTACTTAACCCGTGGTAGTTAAGCTCAAACAGAGTAAGGTGTGATTATGGATAACAGAAGGTGTGGATGTGGTAATTTGAGTAATGAAGGCTGTCCCTTGACCTTGCCGTGAGAAGTAGGCTACGGTTGAATTACAGCATAGACGAACCTCCAGGGTTGAGAGTATGAAAGTGGAATCACAGAAGGCACCGAGAACCTCAAAAATCCGCGCGGCCGTCTCAAACGTGGCCGGTTTCTTATCCGCTGCCTTCTCCAGTGGGTCTGATGCCCATGTGAGCGAGAACCTCCCGGGACTACGCGGTGTTCGACGACTATCGCTATAGCCAGCGCATAGCGGTTGTCGTGCGGTGGTTCCTGCTTGCGGCCTGGCTATTCCTTATAAACTATCGACCCGATACGGGTAGCGCGATATATGTTCTGAACGGCATGGGAGTCGCTCTAGTGGGCCTGAACGGATTTGTTCACTGGCGCATCTGGCAGGGCCGGCCTATCACCGGACGCTATGTTGCCGCGCTGAGCCTTATGGATCTGGCGGTTATTACGGCAGGTCTGGGAGTGATCAACCGGTTCGACAACACTTTTTTCGTGTTCTACTATCCTGCGTTGTTGGGTCTGTCGCTGGTCTTCTCCTCTCGCCGTCTGAGCTTCGCCGCAGCCGCTCTTGTGGCCTCGGCCTACACGACAATAAGCGTCTTCCTAGAGCCGGGGGTCAGCTACGACGACGGCGAGGAGAAGGTCCTAGTCGTCAGGATAGCTACCATGTTCGCGGTGGTGGCCGCCGCCAGCCTTATGACTCGTATCGAACGCACCAGACGCCGTGAGGCAGTCGAGGCCGAAAAGACGCAGGCGCAGGCAAATCTGGAGTTGCAACAGAGAGCGCACACGGCGGAGCTTGCGGCACAGGAGGAAAGAAGCCGCATCGCCCGTGAGATTCACGACGGCGTCGCCCAGTCAATCTACATCCTGAGCCTTCAGTTGGAAACCTACGCAGGCCTCGCTCAACAACAGCGGGAAGACCTGCCGGAACGAATGGAAAAGCTGGTCGCGCTCTCTAAAGAGTCGCTCATGGAGGTGCGCCACTACATTTTCGACCTGAAGCCATATCTCGCGGGAGAAAAAGGTGTGTCCAACATGGTGGAAAACCAGGTGAGCGAGTTTAGCAAGATCGCTGGAATCCCCGCGAATGTTGAGACGCGAGGAGAGGAACGTCAGTTGTCAGCGCCAGCGGCAACCTGCCTTTACCGGGTTACTCAGGAAGCTCTCGCCAACGTGTTCAAACACGCTCAGGCCTTGCATGCAAGCGTCATACTGGAATTTCTGCCCGACAGTGTATATCTCACAGTGCGGGACGATGGACAGGGATTCAATCTCTCCGCGCAAGGACAAAACTCAGGCCACGGCCTCCGAAACATGAGACAGCGCGCCGAAGAGCTAGGCGGCGACTTCGACCTGCGCAGCGCATCCGGCGAAGGAACGAGGATTGAGATACGCCTGCCATGCTAAAAGCAGGTAGGAACATGAGGTAATTCTACACGTCCCCCTCTCTGTGAACGGAGAGGGGCGCCTAAAATGTCGTTTGCATTCGTCCTTCCGCGGAAGGATGGGGTGAGGTCAGCGCGCCGCCCGCAAGAATCAATATGTCCCAACTTGTACACTTATCCCATTCAACCTGCC
>CBDBJK010000034.1:0-299959 GCA_965206395.1 Dehalococcoidia bacterium | reverse complement strand
AAGCTTACCAGACCGTCGCCGAGGCCCGAACTGGGATCAATGCCTACCTGGAGTTCTACAACCGGCAGAGGCCTCACCAGGCTTTGGGCTACCGGACCCCAGCAGAGGTGTACCAACATGGCCAGGAAGAAAGGGGAGCAGCAGCTGAAGAAGCAGGGCTGCCATCGGGCTTGGTGAAACCTAGCGCAGGGGTGGGAGACTCTCTTAATTTAGCCCTCGTGCTGTCTTAATAATGGGGTCCACCTTAAATACCACTTCAGATTAAGCATGACCGTCCTCCACACTGGGGTTACTCCGAACAGTAAACCATCAGAGTAAGACGAATGCCTGACACTAAGCTCACTAGAACCACACATACTACTGACAGGGAGAAACCACCATGAAGATCACAACCATATCCGCTAGTGTGAGATATTCCAAGGCCATCAAAACAGGTGAGTACAAGACTATCGAGCTATGCGCCGAAGCCGCTCTTGATCCCAATGAGACTTGGACAGAGGCTCAAGCTAGCCTATACACAGAGCTTGGACAGCAGCTACGAACGCTGTGGACTGCCAAGGCTAACGGCAAAGAACAGGCCAGTCAAGGCAGCGCCAAAGCTGAGGACACCACCACCGAACACTATTGCCAAGAACACCAGACAGAGTTCAAGCGGTATGAGAAGGAAGGTCGAGTGTGGTATGCGCACAAGGCCGGACAGAAGTGGTGTAGAGAAAAGTAATCGCAAGCATCGCAGCGGGGCCGGAATCCTGTCCGGCCCCTAATCACAATTTTGGAGGTAAAGAACATGACCAACAAACCAATGCGTAGAGCCAAGGGAGCCGGTAGCATACGGCAGCGGGGAAGGGGTAGCTGGCAGATACGCTATGACGGCCCACCTGACGCCAATGGGAAGATCACCAAGCTATCCGAGGCTGTGCGGGGTTCACGCAGGGACGCTGAGAAGGCGCTACGAGAGCGCCTGGGAATAGTCGAGGACGGTAGCTATGTTGCCAAGAATAAAGAGACGGTAGCCGAGTTCTTCCAACAGTGGCTAGACGGCTACGTGGCGACCAATTGCAAGCCTAAAACACAGCAGGGGTATCGCTACCTTCTTACCCATTATGTCGAACCGTCTATCGGTCAAATCCCACTACAGTCTCTCGCGGCCCGTCACATCCAGGGTATGTACGGCAACCTGTTAAACCAGGGTCTAAGCGCACAGACTGTAAAACATTGTCATACGGTTCTGAAACAGGCCCTAAGCTACGCAATACGATGGGGTAATCTCGTCCACAACCCTGCTGATGCCACCACGCCACCACGCCCACCAAGTCGGGAAGTGGAGATATGGAACGCCGAGACAGTCCATGAGTTTCTGGTGGCTGCAAAGAGCAACCGATTCTATTACCTGTTCCACCTCGCAGTACTCACGGGTATGCGACGAGCGGAACTGGCAGGCTTGAAGTGGGACAGTGTTGACTTGAATGAAGGTACGATCAGCGTCACAAGATCGTTGCAGCGTATCAAAGGGGAAGGTCTGGTAGAAGGGCAGCCCAAGACAGGAAAATCGAGAAGGCTTATCGCCCTCAGCCCGAATGCTGTCAGCCTATTGCATGAGCTACGAGGTAAGCAGATAGAACACAGGCTACAGGCAGGCACCCTCTGGCAAGACTCAGGCTATGTCTTCACGCAACTTAACGGCAAGGCCATCGACCCTGAATGGACTAGGTTGTGTTGACATTTGGTGCATAATGGATACATGTCAACGACTGAATTACGCAATGAACAATGGTCGAAAATCCTTGAATTTCTGCGCTCATGCCCAGACCTCTACGTTGGAGAGGAGGACGATTGCAGGCGCTACGTCGAGGCCATCCTGTGGATGGCACGAAGTGGTGCTCCTTGGAGACTGCTGCCTGAGCACTACGGTCACTGGAACAGCGTATATAAGCGCTTCGCACGCTGGTGTGAAAAGGGTGTATGGGAACGAATGCATCAGCATTTTGTGCAAGACCCCGATATGGAGCATGTCATCATTGATAGCACTGTGATAGCACTGTGGTTCGCGCTCATCCCTGTGCTGCTGGAGCCTCCAAAAAAACGGTGGCCAATCGGCCCAAGCTCTTGGCCGGAGCCGAGGCGGGTTCAGTACCAAGATCCACGTGAGCGTGGATGGATTGGGCAACCCGTTGCGCTTTGAGCTCACAGCAGGTCAACGTCACGACATCACCCAGGCACAGGCATTGATAGCTGATTTCGAAACCGAGCATGTGATTGCTGATAAGGGATACGATTCGATGGATTTTCTCCAATGCATCCTGGGCAGGGGCGCGTTACCTGTGATTCCACCTCGGTCAAATCGAAAGACGCCACGAGAGTATGATGAGTACCTTTACCGAGAGCGCCACCTTGTGGAGTGTTTCATCAACAAGATCAAGCACTACCGGCATATCTTCTCTCGCTTTGACAAGCTGTCGTCGCGTTTCCTGGGATTCTTGAACTTCGTCGGTGCTCTCATATGGCTCAGATGAAATGTCAACACAACCTAGCAAAGACTTTGCACTAATCGTCCGTCGTGCTAACCTTCCCTACATGACGCTGCATGGATTACGCCACGCCCATGCCACTTTGCTCTTGACGGCTGGCGTTCACCCGAAGGTGGTTCAAGAGAGGTTAGGCCACTCAGGGGTCAGCATTACGCTCGACATTTACTCTCATGTGGTTCAGGGAATGCAAGAGTCAGCAGCCTTGGCAATTGACGAGCGCCTGTCCATGCAAGGAATGATATAATGTTTCTTGTCCACTATCTGTCCACTAACCACTTGGGACAGGGTGCGAATAGAGAATATCAAAGAGATTTGGTGATTTACTTTTACCGCACTACAAGCGCCTAAACGTGATATGGTGATACGCGGTGAGAAAGCGGACGTACAACTTACACACAGAAGGTCAGTGGTTCAAGTCCACTATCGCCCACCAGCAACCTAGCTCATGGTGAGGAGATTCCTGGATTTTTCAGGAGCTTGTTCTTCCGCCGCCTCTTCGAATGATAACTGACTTCGTATAGACTGGCCTGTTTCCGCGTGCGCTGAAGGCGAAGCTCGAAAATCTGGCCTAGATAAGAGCTTGAGGGGAGAGCGTTCTTGGCAACCGTCGGCATCATAGCCAACCCCGCCGCTGGCAAAGACATACGCCGCCTGGTAGCTCACGGCAGATTCGTGTCCAACCAGGAAAAGGTCAATGTGCTCAAGCGCATTCTGGCTGGCCTGGATGCCACAGGCGTGGAACGTGTCGTGATAATGCCCGACTCCGCGATGCTGGGCAGGGGCGCTATCGACGGAGCAAGCCTCAGCCTTGATGTCGAGTTCCTGGATATGACCGTCTTCGACGAAGAACTAGATTCCTTGAAAGCAGCCGAGATTATGGCACAGATAGAGGTCTCCTGCCTCATCACTCTTGGAGGCGATGGCACCAATCGGGCTGTGGCAAAAGGTTGCGGAAGCGTCCCGCTTATTCCGGTATCTACGGGAACAAACAACGTATTTCCAACTATGGTCGAAGGGACTGTGGCAGGGCTTGCCGCCGGAGTAGTAGCCCAGAAGCTCGTAGACCTCAACAAGGTAACGACTGCCTGCAATCGCCTTGAGATATACCAGGAAGGTACACTCAAAGACATCGCGCTTGTGGATGTTGCCGTGTCGAAGGAGCGCTTCGTCGGGGCGAGGGCCATCTGGGATATGGACACGGTTCATGAAATCTTCCTCGCCCGCGCCGAGCCTGCCAGCATTGGGCTTTCGGCCATCGGTGCACGGCTGCATCCTCTAAATATAGATGACGACAGCGGAATATACGTCAAATTGGGTAATAGGGAAACTACGGTCATGGCTCCTGTCGCGCCAGGAAAGATCATATCGGTAGGAATAGAGCAATGGCGGCTCATGGAAGTTGATGAGCCGATAGAAGTGGGCTTGCGGCCTTGCACCATTGCTCTGGACGGCGAACGCACTTTCTCTGTTCAACCGAATCAGCAATGCAGCGTTCGCTTGAGTGCAAACGGGCCTGTGGTAGTCTCGATTGACGCTGCGCTGCGCGAGGCGACAATGAACGGAGCTTTCACCAACTCCATTGTCCAGGCCGAAATCAGAAGTGGCGAGTAATATCGATAAACAGCATTAGGAGCGAAGCGAATGGAATTCGAGTCTCGACGTTCAACGACTGCCGCACGGAACGGCATGGTAGCTACCAGCCAGCCCTTAGCGGCGATGGCAGGCCTACGCACGATGATGAACGGCGGCAACGCTGTTGATGCCGCGGTTGCCGCCGCCGCTGTCTTGAACGTCGTTGAGCCTCATTCGACCGGAGTTGGCGGCGACGTCTTCGCCCTGATTTGGATGGCGAACGAGAAGAAGGTGCGCGCCCTGAATGCCAGTGGTCGAGCGCCCAGTGCGGCGTCCGCAAGCGAGTTGCGAGCCAAGGGCCTGAATTCCGTCCCACCGCTTAGCGCGTACGCGGTAACAGTGCCCGGAGCCGTCAGTGGATGGCAGGCTATCCTTGAACGCTACGGCAATATGCCGTTATCCGAAGTGTTGAAACCCGCCATAGAGTACGCATCCAACGGCTTCCCTGTGTCCGAAGTCATTAGCGGAGCCTGGGCTGCCGGCGTTGAAAAATTACGAGCGCATCACTCCGGCAACGAGCTGCTTATTGATGGTCGAGCGCCTGTAGCAGGGGAGGTAGTGCTTCTTCCTGAGCTTGCCAGCACGCTGCGTGCCAT
Source organism: Dehalococcoidia bacterium (assembly GCA_965206395.1). Taxonomy (GTDB): domain Bacteria; phylum Chloroflexota; class Dehalococcoidia; order Lucifugimonadales; family CATOSD01; genus CBDBJK01. Next base: position 295,203 of record CBDBJK010000034.1, on the reverse strand, counting down.
CGCCGAGGGCGGCGCGGACGCTTTCTACAGAGGTCCTCTTGCGGAAAAAATAGCTCGATTCGTTCGCGAACAGGGCGGCTGGCTGCTGGCAGGAGATATGGCCGATCATGAAATCACCTGGGAGGAGCCGATTTGCACAGACTATCGAGGAGTTACCTGCTGGGAGTGCCCGCCTAACAGCCAGGGCGTTAACGCGCTGATGGCCTTGAATCTGGCCGAGGGATTCGATATTGCGGGTATGGGCTATCAGTCGGCGGATACCTATCACCACCTGATAGAGTCCATGCGATTGGCCTTTGCAGACGGCCTGTACCATATCACCGACCCAAGAAAATCGAGCATTCCCACGAGCGAGCTTCTGTCCAAGAGCTACGCAAACCAACGCCGGAACCTCATCAAGCAGGGCCGGGCGATAGAATCCGTGCCGATAGGCGCTGTTCCGTCCCACGCCGACACTGTGTATATCACATGTGTCGATGGCGAAGGCAACGCCTGCTCTTTTATCAACAGCGTTTTCCAGGGCTTCGGCTCGGGATTGGTCGTGCCAGGTACAGGCATCGCGTTGCACAACAGAGGACTTTCATTTTCGCTGGACCCAGAGCATCCCAACGCCCTTGAGCCTAACAAGCGCCCCTTCCACACGCTAATACCTGGCATGGCGACCAGGGACGGCGAAATATGGCTATCTTACGGTGTGATGGGCGCTATGCAACAGGCGCAAGGGCATCTTCAAGTGCTAGTCAACATGATCGACTTCGGCCTCAGCCCTCAAGCGGCGCTGGATGCCCCGCGATTCAGCGTCAGGCTGGGCGAGGGAATCGCTATCGAGAGCCTGGTGTCGGATAACGTCGTGCGAGATCTGGAATCCAGAGGGCATACGATGATGGTCGAGCCACCTCACAGCATTCTGTTTGGAGGAGGCCAGATTATCGAGCGAGACCCGGAAACTGGCGTGCTAAAGGGAGGAAGCGAGCCTCGCAACGATGGCGTCGCCGTGGGCTGGTAGCGATAGTTGACTTAACTGAGTAATCGGAGAGCGCCCACGTTAGCACGAGCCTTAACATAGTGCTTATGCGTTCGATGCTTGACCGCCAATCGAATCATTTTAAAGTACGACATTCTCATGTAGCCCTTGACCCAAATCGATATCATATCCGGCAAATATCCAAACTCTCGGTCAATCTTGGGCATCACGCGGGCGCTCTCCTTGACTACCTGCTTAGTCCCGTAAAGACACTACTCGCCTTTATAAAGGCCGATTGTATTGCCTTCAAGGTCACTGAACAAGGCAACGGATGTGCCTGCTCCGGGGACTTCCATCGGCGGCATTAACGTTTTGGCTCCGAGGCCTTCAGCCTTATTGAGATACGCCTGAAGATCGTCGACCTGCACGTAGAACGTCAGAAAAGTCGGTGTGTCCTCGACTGTGGCAATGCCGCCACCAATGCCGCCATCGCCTCCACTCTCAAACACACTATAGTTCATGGCTTCTTCGAAGTTTGCTTTCCAATCAAACAGGTTCGTATAGAAGTCTTGCAGCTTCTTGCCATCCTTGGCCTGGATTTCCCAATGTACGACGGGTTGACCCATAATAGTTGCTCCTCATTCTTCTTTAATGGTTGTTATTGCTAGGGATACTCTGAACAAGTCTGGGCATAGTAGCATAGAGAATAGCACTGTGTTCGGGGAGATAATTGATGGACCAGCCAACATTTGCGGACTTGGAATACGAGAGCAAGAAGCGCAAGACCCGCCGGGAGATATTCCTGGAGCGCATGGATGCTCTGATCCCGTGGGAACAGATGGAAGAGCGCATCCGTCCGTTCTATCCCAAGGCGGGCCGAGGCCGTCGACCATATGAGTTGTCGGCGATGGTGCGGATACACTGCGTGCAGTTGTTCTACAACTTGAGCGATCCTGGTATGGAGGACATGCTCTACGAGGTCGAGTCGGTGAGACGGTTCGTAGGGTTGAAGCTGTCGGGCCCGCTGCCGGACGAGACGACGATTCTGAACTTCCGCCATCTGCTGGAAGAGCATGAGTTGGGGCAGAGTCTGTTCGAGGAGATAAACCGTCATCTGGAGTCCCAGGGACTGCGGCTTCGGGAGGGGACGATCGTGGACGCGAGCATCATAGAGGCGCCGTCATCGACGAAGAATCGTGCGGGTGAGCGAGACCCTGAGATGCACCAGACGAAGAAGGGGAACGAGTGGCGCTTCGGGATGAAAGTACACGTAGGCGCTGACGCTGAGACGGGAGTGGTACACAGCATGACTACGACGCCAGCTAACGTGCATGATGTGACAGAAGCGCACCGATTGCTGCACGGTGGAGAGAAACGAGTGTGGGGGGATGCGGGGTATCAGGGAGTGGACAAGCGGTTGGAGAATCGAGAGTTGGATGTGGAGTGGCGAGTGGCGATGAGGCCCGGCCGGCGACGGCACCTGGAGCCTGGCAGCCACGAGGCGTTGGCGGAGAAGCGCAAAGCGTCGGTCAGAGCGAAAGTGGAGCATCCGTTCCTGTACGTGAAGCGGCGCTTTGGCTACGCCAAGGTGCGCTACCGAGGGTTGGCTAAGAACGCGCAACGGCTGGCATTGCTACTGGGGCTGGCCAACTTGATGACGGCAGAGCGCCGTCTGGCGGCATGAGAGGGGCGCAGTGAGCAAATCACGGCCGGGGAGCCGCGATGGCTCCGAAAAGCCGCTTCGAGGCCACAACAGACACGGTCTGAACGCCTCAACCACGACCTGGAACGTCACAAAGATGCCTGAACATCTCCAAAGAACGGAACCACTCTGCCCATCCACGCTTGCGCCGAGTTGTTCAGAGGTTCCCTAGCAGTCCGGACTGTGGCTACGTTCAATATACGATAGAACGCTTGTTCGTGTCAATAGAATTTTGGATGAATTTTAAGACAATTTCTGGATTTAATCTAAAATCTTGCTGCGGCATTTCAGTGAGTTTTCTGCCAGGTTGCCTTTTGGTCCGCAAAGCATGAAAATAGCTCGGTAAACAGAAATCACCCTATGTTTTCAATTCAATGCCAAAAGGGAGGTCAGTCATGGTCAGTCCCACAGGCCCGACCGAGGTCCGCATGACGGGCGAGAATTCGTTTATTCGTCTACAACAAGAAGAGGGCAGCCAACAGACCACACGTTCAAGCCATTGGCGTGTGCTGCATTCTCCGGGAGGGCAGGGACACGTGCTCTTTCTAAAGAGTGATGTCACCAATGACGAGGTTCGCGTTTACTCCGACAACATCGCCGTCGCGCGTTGGCTGCAAGAAGAGATCGAGAGCTTTCTCTTTCCTGGGTTCGCAGACCAGAACCTGCCGGTGATCGACGCCATCTTCTCCAAGTCCGGCGACGGCGTGACGTTTTGGACCGAGACTGTGGAAAGCGAGGAGGAGACTATCTCGTTAACGTGGTACGATTTTGCGGAGCCGTTCATGTTGCAGATAGCCCCAAACAGCATTCCCGGAAGGGCGCTTGGCGTCTTTAGCTGCTTCATACCGGCTCGGAGGGCACAGCTTACACTGAACGGTCTGGTCGCGGAGGGCCGACCCTTCCCAGACCAGCGTGGCGAAAACGAAAGCAGTACCGCCTGCCTCGCATGGTCGGAGACATGGGTTCGCCCGAAGTAAGGCTGTGTTCCGTTGGCCTAAGCCCCCTCTTTCCCCCTCCCCCGTTGTGAAAGGGGAAAGAAAAAGAAGCTGCCTCCCCAGCAACCGCTGAGGAAGGTTCGGATGGGGATAGCCAATGCTGCTATGGCAGAGCGGCGACTGCCTTGATTTCCACCAAGAATTCAAGGCGGGCAAGGCCGCTGATAATTAGCAGCGTGTTCGCTGGATAGTCTTTGTCCGGGAAAATCTCGGGGAATACCTCAGATCTGGCCTGCGAGTACGGCTCGAACGATTCTCTGCCCACCAGGTAGGTGGTGAATTCAAGTACGTTGCTGAAGGATGCGCCGACGCTCGCCAGCACGCTGCCCAGGTTTTCATAGACCTGGCGCGTTTGGGCGGCCACATCGTCCTTGCCCACCGCGTTTCCGTCGGCGTCCACCGCCACCTGCCCTGCAATGAACACAAGCTCTCCGGCCTTGACTCGTACCGCGTGAGAATATGCGCCTATGGGTTGGCGTAGGTTTACAATTGTTCGCTCTAGCTGTGCCATCTTGTTTCCTCCCTGAACTTGGTGTATATCATCTAACGCGACACAGGATACCATAGTGTGCCAAGGAGAGACATGATTGAGCTAAACGACATCATCGCCGCACAGCAAGTCATCGCAGGACGATTGCACCGCACGCCCGTGATGGGTTCCACCTACCTTGGGAATTTGTTGGGAATCAGGCTTTTCTTCAAGTTGGAGATGTTCCAGAAAACAGGCGCTTTCAAGGTGCGCGGCGTGCTGAACAAGATGTTCCACCTGAGCGAAGAAGAGAAAGCGAAAGGTGTAATCTCATTGTCGGCGGGCAATCATGCTCAAGCGCTGGCCTACGCCGCCGCTCAGTCGGGTATCTCTTCGACTATCGTAATGCCCACGTCCGCTGTCCAGAGCAAGATCGACGCGACAAGGGGCTACGGCGCGGAGGTTCTCCTCACGGACGAGGACTTGCTCGAGACCGCGCTTTCGATTCAAAAGGAAAGCGACCTGACGCTCGTTCACCCATTCGACGATCCCATGATTATCGCCGGGGCGGGAACCGTTGGACTTGAAATCATAGAGGATGTGCCAGATGTCGACGTGGTGATCGCGGGCATAGGCGGAGGTGGCCTCATCTCAGGAGTAGCCACATCCGTAAAAGAGAGTAAACCCAACGCCAGGGTCATCGGGGTCGAGCCGGAGGGTGCGCCGGGCATGACCTTGAGCCTCCAGCAGGGCAAGCCCGCGCACCTCGACAGCGTTAACACGGTGGCCGACGGGCTAGCCGCGCCATTCGCTGGCGAGCACACACTGGCTCATGTTCAAAAGTATGTCGACGAGGTCGTCTTAGTCAGCAACGATGAAATAATCGAGGCCATGCTGTTGATAATGGAGCGGTGCAAAGTCGTCGCCGAGCCTGCGGCAGCCGCGTCTCTAGCCGCGCTTTTGTTCGGTAAAACACAAGTGCCCTCCGGTTCCTCCGTCGTATGTGTACTCAGCGGCGGCAACATCGACCGCGCAAGGCTGAGGGAGTTGCTTTAGGGTGCGCGCGTTGGGCCGTCGGATTATCGTATGAACGGTAGAACCTGGTTCGCTAGGGTGTCCTGAATCCGCAGCACGTGCGATAGCAAAATATTCTGAGGCAGCCTGTCCGGTGGGAAATAGCCTATGTCCGTGCTTTCCTCCGAGATGGCAAGCTCTCCTGATTGGCGTTCGCACTCGAAAAGCATTGTGACGTAGTGAACAACATCTCCCCCTGGATAGCTCGCAATAACGTATAGTTTGGGGTCAGAGTAAATGCCGACCATCCGTTTCACGGTTACGTGCAGGCCAGTCTCCTCAAAGTCTTCGCGTATGACTCCTTGTTCGACAGACTCCCCTACGTCTACCGCACCACCAGGCAAAGCCCAGAAGCCGTTGTCCGACCTCTTTTGCAGCAAAATCTCTCCGCGCTCGTTGAATACGACGCCGTTGGTGCCCGGACGAATGGCATCCGGCATTCTCTGTAAAGGCCGTCCCGTGTTGTCGAACAGTCCGTCGTGCGGCTTATGCTGAGTCATCATTGTCTCCTACTTATCAAAATTTGCACGGCCCAACAGCAAAGGTGTTTCAAGCCCTGGCTACGCCGATTATGTTGGGTATGGTCACAGGCACGCCTACGGAGAGGTCAAAGGAAGCAATTTCAAGTTCGCTGAACCCAGCGGCTCTTATAACTCCGTGTATATCGCGGTTGAGATTGCAACCCGTTGTCAGAAACTTCCAGACAGGGTTAAGTATGTCCTGCCATTGCTTGCCTCGCGGCTTCTGTGACACGACGTGCTCGTAGAAGAAGAACGCTCCCCCTGGCCTCAGAATGCGACGCGCCTCGCTAACCACTTTCTCCAGATCATCCACCATGCACAACACTAGAGTGGTTACAACGCTGTCGAAGCTAGCGTCTGGGAACGGCAGGCTCTCCCCAACAACGGACACTATGGTGACGCTGCGGCCTAACTTGTCGGCCCTGCGTTTCAGGCGCTTGACCATGTGAGGGCTTGGTTCCACGACCGTAAGGCGAACGTCGGATGGATAGAATGGAAGGTTCGCACCCGTGCCGCCGCCTATCTCCAGCACGTCGCCCCACGTCAAACCCGCCGTCTTCTTGCGATAGGGAATCACGCGTCCCTCTACAGTCGAATTCAGCAGGTCGTACCAGACGGCAAAGAGCCACTTGCTCAAGGTCATAAGTCCTCCATGAACGCGAAGTTGGCGCTCATTGGCATCAAAATTCCTCCAATTCCAACAGGAATTTTCCTTCATGTCAACAGGAGTACGGCAATTCTCAGATGCTATAATCACTTCAGAGGGTGCTTTAAGCAGCATCTGAGGAACGTGCTGAAGCATCCTATTTATGGGTGTACAGCCTTATAAAGTAAAAAACAGCAGGGGGTTTCAAAAAGATGACAACGCAGGATGGCCTATACGATGTGCTGATAGCAGGGCAGGGAGCGTCGGGCTACGCAGCCGCGATGTATGCGGCGAGGTATCAGATGAAGCCGGTCATATTTGGCGAGATGTTCGGCGGCGAGACGGCTACCGGAGGTCTTATCGAAAACTACCCGGGATACCCAGAGATAGACGGTTTCGATCTCATGATGAAGTTCCGCGAGCAGGCCGACAAGTACGAAGTCCCTATAGTGAGCAAGAATGTCGTTTCTATAACAAGGGAAAGCGACTGTTTCGAGCTTACCACTACCGAAGGCAACGTCTACCAGGGCGCGTCGGTCATTCTAGCCATTGGTAGGGAGCGGCGAAAGCTTGGCATCGAGCACGAAGACGAGTGGACGGGTAGGGGTGTTTCATTCTGCTCGACGTGTGACGCACCGTTACATCGCAATAACGTCGTGGGTGTTGTCGGGGGTGGCGACTCCGCAATCAAAGGCGCGGTGCTGCTGGGCAAGTACGCGAAACAGGTGTACGTCATTTACAGGCGCGACAGCTTCTCTCGACCAGAGCCGGTCAACGTGCTTCAGTTGGAGGCAAGCCCCAATATAGAACCTCTTTTCAACACCAACGTTATCGAGCTAAAAGGCGAAGATGGTCTGACGGGCGTCGTCTTGGACCGTGAGTATAACGGCTCGAACGAGATCGCCCTGGATGGGATTTTCATCGAGATTGGGGCAGACCCAAGAGTTGAGCTTGCGAATCAGTTGGGTGTCGAGCTAAACGAGTTGGACGAGATCAAAGTGGACAAGCACGGGGCCACGAATGTCGAAGGCGTATTTGCCGCAGGCGACCTGACGGACGGCGCGGGAGACCTGAAGCAGACGATAACCGCCGCCGCTTTTGGCGCGCTAGCGGCTACCGCAGCCTATGAGTACGTCTCCAAACATGGCAACCGGTGCATGTGCCACGCGTTGGGTTACAGTCTGACCTGACGCGCACTTGCGCATCTATTTACCGTTAGCGATTACGGAATTTATGAAATAGCCTCCACAGCCAAGGCTCGACGTGCGCCCACAATGGTAGCTCTGATTCCGGCACTCCAAGCCATTGCGGGCATACAAGTTTGTCGTAGCTGAATCGCTGAGATATTCGGTAAAGAATGGAATACGCTAGGGGGTGAGTGAGGTTTACGATATGGTCGGCCATGAGATGACCCAGGTAGCCCAGCACTGCCGCCAGAAGCAGCGGACTATCCCAGAACACGAGCACGACCAGACCGACGAGCAAATACTCCCAGGCGTGGAATAGTATAAAAAGATACCGTCGATTGCCTTTGACAATCGAGTGGAGCAGATCAAGCACGTGGTCGGAGTCGATGAGCACGCCTGTGGCTACCGCAATGGGAACGGCAAGCGAATTGTCCGTGCCTTTCCACACGCTGACCCCTATGACTAACGAGACGGCAGTGTGCCCGATGGGTCCCAGACGCTCACCTCCCTAGTGATGGCAGCCGCGTGCTGAGATGTCCCACACGCCTTCTACAAGGCCGTTGCGCACACCGATGAACTGATCCCAGCGGTTGACCATCACATCCTGTTGCGCGCTGTGCAAGAGGAAATTGTCGCCGATTGTCAACGGCATATCGCCGTCCGAGCGCAGGACGATATGCTCTTCGTGCAACGCCTCAACCTTGACACCAGGCATGTTTTCCAGAGACGGCAACACGCCGCCGGGAGACGCAAGCGCTCTGAAGCCCACGTCCCCGATTGCCATTCCGGGCCTTGGTGTGCTGATGACGGTGCCCAGGATTTTGCCTGCTATCTCAAACTCGTCCATGTAGGAATAGTTGGTTCCCATGAGAGCATAAGTCCCGCCTTCAACCTCTGTGACACCAGGGATATCGGCAGCGACGTCATACGACCAGGACTCGCCGGAGGACACGATTTCCACATGGATGCCTTCAGCTTCGATGGCATCCTTCACGTCTAGGCACATCTGAATATACCTACGGCCCTCTATCATGCGGGTCTCTTTGTCGGGCGCTCCTGGCAAGGTCTGGTGGCTCATGACACCCTTGAAGGCGATTCCAGGCCAGCTGTCGGCAAGCTTCGCCAACTCTACTCCCTTTTGAACTTCCCTTACGCCCCCTCTGCCCATAGAGGTGTTCACCTCGATGACGACGCCAACGGTGGCATCATGCTCTTGCGCCACCTCGGACAGTAGCCGAAGATTACGGGGGTCATCAATCGTAACCTTCATGTCCGCTTGCTTGGAAAGGGCGCAGATGCGTGCCATCTTGTCTTTTGTCGGCACTTCGCTGGTGATGAGTATGTCGTCGATGCCTCCCTCGATCATGACCTCTGCCTCGGCAACCTTGGCCGCACAAACTCCGCCTACCGTTCCCCCAGCGCGAATCTGCATACGGGCGAGCACAGGTGATTTGATGTCCTTGGAATGCTCCCGCATCTTGCAAGTGGTATCGCGGAACGTTTCCGCGATTACGCTGAAGTTATGCTCCAGGGCGTCCAGGTCAACCAGCAGACACGGAGTATCAAGTTCCTGAACCGGAGTCCCGATAAGAGGGCGGTAGTTGTCCATTCTTCATATCCTTTCAGTTCAATAAGGCCTTTGCAGCCAGGCCCCAGGAATCAGCGATATCTCCCACGCGCTGCTATGTCCCAGACTACTTCTAGCTTTCCGTCGCGGACTGCGTTTATGTAGTCGTACACGTTAACGCAAGTGCCTGTGTCACAGGGCGAGAGCCACACCTTGTCGCCAAGGTCTATGTCGTTCTGTGCGTCCCCTTCAAGTTCCAGGTAGCCATGCTCTGCGCTCATCCTGGTGAGGGTCGCTCCGGGTATGCCTTCGGCGACCGGCACGCCTGTGTCGATGCCTATGGCTTTTTGTCCAGAATCAAGGAATGCTTTCCCAGGCTCTGGATGGCTCATCACAGTAGTCATCACCTTCGCGGCCTGCTTGAATTGGGGCCTGTGCTTACGATAACGATAGTCCATTAGCGCGTAAGAGCCTGCCGGAACCTCGGTCACGCCAGACATCGCGCCAGCTATCTCGTAGTTGTGCGTGCCGCTTACGCTCACAACCTCGACTTCCATTCCATCCTTTTCGATCATCTCTCTGGTATCGAGAACCTGTTGTATCCATTTACGAGACTCGGCGGCAAGCTCTTCACCGTCTTCAATCAGGATAGTCCCCTCGTATGTCATCAGTCCTGCCAAGTGAAGATTCTGTGACTTGCTGACAACCCTCGCGAGGTCAACGGGCGGCTGGCCCGGCTCGACTCCGCACCGGTCGAGCCTCGTGTGAATGTCCACCACCACATTCAGCGTTACACCTGCCTTCTGCGCCGCCTCTGACAAGTCTTGAACATTGTTGGGATTGTCTGCCGCTACGGTTAGCTTACCCTGGCGAGCCAGCACGCACAGACGAGCAATCTTCGGCTTCGTTACCATCTCATTGGCGACGAATATGTCGCTAATACCGCTTTGAGCGAATACTTCGGCCTCTCCAACAGTGGTAACGGAAATGCCGCCAACCGTTCCATCGACGGCAAGCTGCATGTGAGCTATCGTCGGGCACCTGTGGGATTCGACGTGAGGCCTCACCTTGCTTTCGTGCTGTCGGAAGAAGGAATGCAGGGTCTCAATGTTATGTTCAAGGGCTTCAAGGTTGACCACAAGGGCAGGGGTGTCAAGCTGCTCGACTGGAGTGCCGACTGGCTTGAATATGGGACGTTCCATAATTTCTCCTGGAATCACAGATGTCAAATGTTGACTTGGGGAAGGGGTAACCATCAGGAGAGTAACATACGCGGCTTAACTGCGTCCATCGCCACGCTGTTCGTGCTTGGAGTCGGATTGTCATCATGGTAATATGACGGCTGCCGAAGTGAGAAAGGCTAATTGTTACGAGTGGAGGCGAAGCATGAAGGCTATAACAGGCGTAACTCTGATTGATGGCACGGGCGACTCGCCCGTTGAAAACGCGACTGTGCTGGTCAATGACGACAGAATAGAGTTAGTCGTTGCAGCCGAGAGTGTTCAGATTCCGCCGGACACGGAGGTGATAGACGCCTCTGGATTGACGATGCTTCCTGGCCTAATAGACTGCCACGATCATCTGGCCTCTTTCGGATATGAACTGGCAAGCCGTTGGGGGCTGACCGAGTCGCGCAGCCTCAGACACATGCGCATAGCGTCAGTCCTCAAGCAAACGCTAGAAAGCGGCTACACCACGGTCAGGGATGCCGGAAGGCTTGACGCGGGCTTCCGTCAGGCAGTCGATGAAGGACTGGTACCTGGGCCGAGGCTTCAGGTTGCGCTCAGCATCATCACGCCAACGGGAGGCATCGGCGACCACGTTAGCCCTTCTGGTTACGGTCATCCTGCGCCACCTGATCCCGCATTGCCATCAGGCGTTGCAAACGGGCCTGAGGCCATGCGCGCCAAAGTGCGTGAGATGGTGCGTGTGGGCGCAGACGTTATCAAGGCAGCGACCACTGGGGGGGCCAGCTCCAGACAAGGCTTCGGGCCAAAGGATTTCTTGATTGGCAGGGATGAATTGGCGGCCATTATTGACGAAGCTCATTCCCTGGGTAAGCGGGTGATGTGTCACGCGCTGGGTGGCCCTGGGCTTCGCGCGGGGGTTGAGCTAGGTGCCAATTCCATCGAGCATGGAACATATCTCGACGAAGAGCCTGAGCTTTTGCAAATCATGGCCGAGAACGACATCTTCTTCATCCCTACGTTCGGCGTCTACGTCTTTCACGGTTCGCAAGGGACACCTCACGGCAGGGAGCGCGTCGCCGAGTTACGCGAGCATCATGTCAAAAGCCTGCAAATGGCGATGGAGGCGGGCGTGAAGGTCGTGGCTGGCACAGACGAGGGCGGCTGGATGCACGGCAATAACGCGCACGAGATTAGCTGTCTTGTTGAGGCTGGCATGACGCCCTTGGAGGCAATTGTGGCCGCGACAGGCCACGCCGCCCAATGCCTTGGCCTGGAAGCCGATATTGGCACGATCACTCAAGGCAAGATGGCAGACCTGATTCTGGTTGAAGGCGACCCGTTGCAGGACGTGTCTATCCTGGAGCATGGTAAAAACGTGGTCCTTGTAATGAAGGGCGGGAAGGTGTACCTCGACAGGCGTTCACAGGCGTGATGCCTTCGCCTAGCTATACATTACCCTTCATGCTTTTGGTATCATAACCTCAGTGATATATTACAAACGTTTACAGGCCATGTGATACGGGTAATCATCAACTATGATGAGTTCGAGCGTTGGCCCCAGCGGAGGCGTATGTGGAGCTAGACCAGTTTGGGTTTGACGATTTTAGCCTGATGGATGATGAGAGGCTAGAGTCCAGGTTAGTTCTGGAAAGTGAAGACGGTCAAGATTCTGCCGAAAACCCGGCAGTCATGCTCCTCACCGATAAGCGAGTCATCCACATCAACGGCAATGGCAAGCATCGCAAGGCCGTGTTCGCTTCGGTGCAGGACGTGGAAGCTGTGGAGGTCGCGGTTCAAAAGGACGGTAATGGGGCTTTCATCTGGGCAGGTCTCGCGTTCCTGGTCGCCTTCTTCCTCTTCTTCATAATCGACCACTCTCTTGGCAGAATAGCGGCCCCTGCAATCGTCGCGCTTATGGGCTTGTACCTTATCGTCGACCAGCTTACGTCGCCCGGCAAGCAGCTAGTAATCTTCAAGACAGGATCGACACAACTCAGGGCGGACCTCAGAGGCGACAGCGCGCCCAAAGAAGTGTATGCGTTCATTAACAGGTTGTTCCAGCTAAAAAGCGAGAATGGCTCTAATGCCTTCTCTCGCGTTAGCAGCTTTGCCCCGCGATAGATATTAGCCTAACCCAGCCTCAGGTTAGGAATGATATCAACATCCCACTGGAAGTCCAGACCGTTTCGGAGATGGAAATAGGCCGCGGCTCCTATCATGGCCGCGTTGTCGGTGCACAGGGCTGGCCTCGGCATGATTACTTCCACCGGCGCGCTCTGCCTCATCTCCTTTCGGAGCAGGCTGTTAGCCGCGACGCCTCCACCAAGCAAAACACCTTTGACGTTGCACAGCTTCACCGCCTCGATAGTACGCCGCACCATCGTGTCGACCATTGCCTCTTGAAACGCCCCCGCGACGTTAGCTACTTGCTGAGCGTCCAATTCGCTGTCTTCGGGTGGAGGGTACATGCCCTTTTCTTCCGCTCTTCTGACCAACGCCGTTTTCAGACCGCTGAAGCTGAAATCCAGCGAGTCCTTGACGCGGGGCCTAGGAAATCTCGCTTCTTCGCCCGTGCTCAACGCCGAGACTCTCTGGATAGCAGGGCCGCCAGGAAATTCCAGGCCAAGCACCCGCGCTGCCTTATCAAAGGCCTCGCCTGCGGCATCGTCTCTTGTTCTGCCAATGAGGGTGAACCGCCCGTGACCCTCCATCAAGATAAGGTCGGTGTGTCCTCCTGAAGTGATGAGGCAAATCAAGGGAAAGCCCGGCTTGCCCTCCGGGTCGAGGTCTTCTAGCCAGGTGGCGTAGATGTGCCCCTCCAGATGATTCACACCGATGAATGGCAGACCTTTAGCCAGCGCAAAGCCCTTCGCGGCGTTGACTCCAATAAGCAGCGAGCCAGCCAGTCCAGGCCCGTGAGTAACAGCGATTCCGTCTAGCTCCTCCAATTCCATCTTCGCATCTTCCAATGCCTGTGTCACCACAGGAACGATGCTGAGAAAGTGCTGACGTGAGGCCACCTCTGGAACGATGCCCCCGAACTTCGCGTGCATTTCGGCCTGCGACGCGATAACGTTGGAGTGGATTACTCTGCCATCCTCGATTACGGCGGCGGCGGTCTCATCGCAAGAGGTCTCTATGCCTAGTATCTTCATGGTTCATATGTTACACCATATTGTTCCAAACTTTCCGGCCGACTTCATGCTCCAATTAATCATCCTAATTTACACATCCCAACGTATAAACCTTTGGTGTATCATGTTTATGGCATATCCAATCCCCCAACAACAACACAACGAGGTGACTGATTGAGTCGAGAACGCTCCGAACAGCTATACTCCGCCGCCAGGAAATACATTCCAGGAGGCGTCAACAGCCCAGCAAGGGCCTGGAACGCTGTGGGAGGAGACCCGCTGTTTATCGCAAGAGGCGCAGGCTCAAAGATCTGGGACTCGGACGGCAACGAATATATCGACTACGTCTGCTCATGGGGGCCAATGATACTGGGGCATGCGCACAATGAAGTTATAGCCGCAATAAAGGTCGCGGTGGAAAACGGCACGAGTTTCGGCGCTCCCACCGCGATGGAGAACGAGCTAGCACAGATAGTAGTAGACTCCATTCCATCTATTGACATGGTGCGGTTCGTCAGTTCCGGCACCGAGGCGACGATGAGCGCGTTACGGCTAGCGAGAGCCTTCACCGGACGCGACAAGATCATAAAGTTTATGGGCGGCTACCATGGTCACGCCGACGCATTGCTGGTGGCAGCTGGTTCAGGCGCGATGGCTCACGGCGTTCCCGATAGCACGGGCGTAACGGCCTCATTCGCCAGGGACACCCTGATAGCCGACTACAATGACCTTGCTTCTATCGAGGCCCACTTCGACGCCTACCCTGAGCAAATCGCCTGCGTCATCGCGGAACCGATTGCTGGAAACATGGGTGTCGTGCCGCCGCAGCCGGGTTTTCTCGAAGGACTGCGAGAGTTGACCAAACGACACAACTCGCTGCTTATCTTCGACGAGGTAATCACCGGCTATCGGGTGGCTTATGGCGGAGCGCAAAACCTCTACGACGTTACGCCGGACATAACCTGCCTGGGCAAGATCATTGGCGGCGGCATGCCTGTGGGAGCATATGGAGGTAGGCAAGACATCATGGAGCATGTAGCGCCTCTTGGCGGCATGTATCAGGCGGGTACTCTATCCGGCAATCCTGTTGCGATGACCGCTGGCGTGAAGACTCTGCGGCTCCTTCAGAGGCCGGGTCTCTACGAGGAGCTAGAGTCCAAAGCTAAACTACTCGCGGATGGACTGTCGCAGGTATTCGCCGACGCAGAGACGCCACTGAGCATCAACCGCGTCGGCTCTATGATGACGCTATTCTTTAACCCCGGAGATGTAACGGGATGGCAGTCTGTTTCAGTGTCGGACAAGCAAGGGTTCGCTCGCTTCTTCCATCGTATGCTGGACGAAGGCGTGTACCTTCCGCCATCGCCGTTCGAAGCTATGTTCATCTCGACAGCGCACAGCGACGCCGACATCCAGGCCACCATAGACGCCGCCAGACGAGCGCTGGGCTAGGAACTCTCGGCCCTAGACAGCCCCTCTGAATGAGAATGACTTTTCGTTCGGATCTGTCACCATTTCGAGCAGGGCGGGTTGTCCTGAATTTATGACTTGTTGCGCTCTGCGTATGGCTGGAACGATTTGCTGTGGATCTTCCACACGCTCGGCGTAAGCGCCCAGAGCTTCGGCGATTTTGGTGTAATCGCCTTTTGTATATCTAGTGCCGTACAGTTCGTTGGCTGTTGGAAAGCTGCCTGGGCCGTATATGCCCATGTCGGAGTTGTTGAGAATTATGGTGAGTATGGGTATCTTCTCCCTCACAGCCGTTTCGACATCCATGCCTACCATGCCGAAGCCGTAGTCGCCGATTATGTTCACTGCAAGCTTTTCAGGTGCCGCAAGCCTAGCTCCCATCGCCAGCCCAAGGCTGTAGCCGAGCTGAGTTGACTTGCCCCACGCGATGAAACCCCTCGGAGTTGTAGTCTCGAAGAAGGGTATCGACTGGTCACGAGGGCTACCTGAATCGTGAGTAACGATGGTCTTCGAGCGGTCTACGGTGTTCATCAAGTCCCATATGACGCGATACGGGTTGATAGGCGTCTCATCTGAGGTTAGCCTGGGCATCCACTCGCTCAGCCACTTGTCTTTTTCCGCTTTGACTTCTACGGCAGGTTCAGCGCCATCGGTTTCCTTGCGGGTCTGTGATCCCAGAAGCGACTTGACCTCCCCAATAAGCTGATTCAACACCAACTTTGCGTCGCCAATGACAGCGTGGTCGGGAGAATAGTCCTTGTTCAGGTCGTTCTCGTCATTGGTGATATGCACCAGCACCTTTTCGTCGAACTGGTCAGCGCCATAGTGAATCCGAGTGAAGCTGCAACCAATGCCGAATATGAGGTCAGCTTTGCCGAGGAAGTGAACAACCGGGCCGGTGGTGGTGCCCGACCTTGTGCCGAGGGCAAGCGGGTGGTCTTCTGGGAAGACGCTCTTTCCCGCCATCGTGGTCATCACTGGTGTCTGCGTAAGCTCCGCAAGCTCTCGAAGCTCGTCCCACGCCTCGGCATAGAGCACGCCCTGACCCGCCTGCATAACCGGGCGTTTTGCTGAAAGCAACATTCTGGCGGCCTCTTTCACATCCTGTGGGTCGGCAGCAGTCCGCCTTCGCTGCACTGGCGTATACTTGATGTCCCCATCGGGGATTTCGCCTCTCAGGATGTCGCCCGGTATATCCAACAAAACAGGACCGGGACGGCCCAACCTGATTTGAGTAAACGCACGTCGCATCATCTCAGGAATGCGCTCGATAAGATTTATCTGCTCCGACCATTTGGTGACCCCTTCGTAACTGCGCATAGGGCTAAATGTGGGATGCACGCCAATCCGGTCGCGTCTTGCCGACGCGGGCAGTAACAGGATTGGCACAGAGTCCGCATATGCCTGGGCGACACCGGCAAAGGCGTTTTCCGCGCCAGGCCCCGCCTGCATGGAAAACACGCCAGTGCCTCTGCCATTGGTAACACGGCTGTAACCATCGATGAGGTTCACCCCAACGCGTTCTTGACGGAAAATTAGCGGTCGAATCCCAGCCTTCGCTGCCGCCTCCTCAAGCGTGTTGAAGGGTATGACTCCCATGAAGTCCACGCCTTCTTGCTTCAGGATTCTTGCAATCAAATCAGCGCCTGTCATATTCCTCTCCTTTTTCATCCGAGATTTCCCGTCGATGGACGGAGAATTCAAGCGTCGCGGTCCCTCATCGCAATGGCGGCTTCAGGATCGCTAACCCTGAGTGTAAAGTAATCTATCTTGGGCCTGTACAGGTCGAAAATGCGGCGCAATTCTACAATGGGCGTGGCGTGTTCGTCCACCCTCAGGTCAACCCTTGAGAAGCTTTCATTCCCGTACACAAGCAGGGCCGCCGAATGGTGCGGCGTCATGTCTCGCGCCTCGCCGCCAGCTTGCTGCCCAGCCTCAAGCGCCCTCAGGAGACGTTTCTCAAGGTCATTGGCCTTCAGACGCTCGAAGACCTCTGCCATGGCCTTGACAACCTTTTCGCTCGACAGCCCATTGCCCATCGCGACGTAATCCTCGTTGGAGATGTGTCCGGCCCAGGGCAAGTTCTGAGCGCCTGTGCGAACGGACGACTTGCCGTTCCAGCCGACAACGCCGATTTGACGCCGCTCGATATGAGGGTCGCTAGCCTCAAGCTCCTTGATTGCGTCCTCCGGCGCGTAGCCTTTTTCGAGCAGATCGAGTGCCATTGGCCCCAGCCGTGGGTCAGTTGTGGCCTGGGTGGAAACCGCGCCCACTTTCGGCCTGACATAGGGGCAGCGGGAGCCAACGCACAGGTCGCTTGTGGTGATGGCTACGCCCAGCATCCCCGTTCGAGCGCAAAGGCCCATGATGGAGAAGGTGTGAAATTCTATTCCGGCGGGTGTGCCCATGAATCGGCTCCTTTCCTAAATTCGCTCCTGATTGCAGACATCCAGAGCAGTAACGGCCAGCACTCTAGCGCACTGAACCATCTCGCTGATGATGACACAACTATCGTCTTCGTCCTCGCTTCCCCTAACGACCCCGGGGCCATAAATAAGGCAGGGGATTCCAGCGTTCCACAGGTGGCAGGTATCGTTGGAACTGTAGGAATTTGGCAGCAGCGCACCGATTACATTTGGCGGTTCGCCCGTCACAAGCTCATGGTTCCTGGCGACGGCCTGGACTATGTACTCGTCTATCGGCACGTCCAGAGGTGACATGACGAGCCTTCGCCTGCCCCTGAAGAAATCGGGCGGCGGTATTTCGATCTCGTATCTCAAGCCTGGGTCTTCCTCCGCCAGCGAATCGAGAGTCCGGCGAATGTCCGCGACTATGCTTTCCGTCGTCTGTCCCGGCACGAAATGAACGTCCACGATAATCGTGCAAAGGTCGGGAATGTAGGGAGGCTCAATCAGAACGTAGTCTTTGCCTCGTCCGCCTATGATGCCGCCAACGTTTAACAGGGGAAGAGCAGGCATGTCATCGCGGGGAGTGTAGGTGAATTCGACGCGCTGCAACGCCTCTGTAATGCCGGTCATCTTGTGGATGGCGTTCACGGTGGTGTCGAGTTCTCTTATGTGTCCTGTGACGCCATAGGCGTGAATCGCCATGTGGACGATGCCTGCGTGAACAGTGACTACGTTGCCCAGGCCAAAGGGTTCAGCCACTACCGCCATGTCTGTCCTGAATCCGGTCTCCATGAGGTAATGAGTGCCTTCGCCGCCTTGAGTCTCTCCGACTACACAGGCAACCACCAGATCGCCCTTTAGCTCCGCGCCAGAGCGACGTATCGCTTCAGCCGCCATAATGATGCTGGCAAGTCCGCCTTTCATGTTCTGAACGCCGTGACCGTAAAGATAGTCACCTTCCACAGTCGGAGTCCAGGGGTCGCGCTTCCATCGCAGAGTGAGGGCATTGATGTCGGTGTGGCCGTTGAGCATCAGGCTATTGCCGCCGCCTGTGCCCTTCAAAGTGGCTATAGTCTGAAACCTGCCAGCCTCCACTTCCTGAAGCTCTACCTCATAGCCTCGTTCCTTGAAGAAGTCGTTCAGGAACATGGCGACGGGGGTTTCATCAGGTTTGAAGCTGGGAATTCTTATCAGATCGCTTGCGAGATCGACGATTTCCTTTTCATCGACCTCCCCAAGCACTCGCTCAATCATCGCCCTGTCCATCAGGCAAACCTCTCAGGATTGTGGATCGACGCTCACCCAGATTCTAGTCTACCGGATGGGGAAGCGTCCAATGTCTTTGAATCATAGCCAATCATGTGGCAGTGTATCGGGAGGTCGTCTGGCAGTCAACGATGTATCTCGGGTCTGTCGTAAAAGGGATCAGTTCGCCGTTTGACGGCTGTGTACGGCAATGATAAACTCGCAGCCGTCCCATGTATTTGGAGTCTGGTTATCGAGGACGAGGTATATTTTGCGATTAGAGCTGGCAATTCATCCCATTAATGAAATTAGGTTCGGGCCTTCAACGCAGCTTGATAACGAGAGCCTTATAGTGGATGTAGAAGAATTGCGCCGCCATCTCCTTGAGGACCGCAGACTCAAAAGCATAGACCTTGAAATCGTCCGGCCCGGCGACTCTTGCAGGGTGGGCTATGTCTTCGACATCATAGAGCCTCGCGCGAAGAGTCCGGGTTCAGGGAGCGACTTTCCGGGAATTCTTGGCCCCTTCACGGTTGCCGGGCAGGGAACCACTCATGTGTTGCGGGGGGCCGCGGTAACTGTCGTGGACGGAGGGCAAGAAGGGGGCGACCATGGATACGACGCGAGAAGGGGAGGGGTCTCCAAGACTCTGGAGATGATTGGCGCTGCCTCCACAAACTCACCTTACAGCACCCTTCAACATCTTGTAGTAGTGCCTCATGCCTTTCCTGAAATCGAGCGTCACGCCGTGCTCAATGCCCTTCGAGTTGCCTCCGTGAAGGCGGCCGTTTATCTTGCACGCGCCGCGATTGAGATTGAACCGGCGACAACCGAGGTCTTCGAATTGGAAAGCCCGATTGTAGAAAGCCGAGAAGGCCTGCCGCGAGTCGCATACATCGGTCAGATTCACGGCCATCAGCACGGAACAGAGGTTGACGAGCACATCCTCTATGGCAGCAACACACGTGGGATGCTGCCCGTGACGCTGCACCCCAACGAATGGCTGGACGGGGCGGTTGTCATTTCCTACTCATGGGGAGGAAGAGGGCTTGAAACCTATTTTCATCAGAACCATGCGATAATCGCCGAGTTATACCGGCTTCATCAGGCAAAGGAACTGAGCTTCGTGGGCGTGATTGCCACGACTTCATCGGACGTAGAGGACGAGATGAGCCGCAACAGCATGGTAGCCGCAAAGCTCGGGAAGTGGAGCCTGGGGGCAGATGGCGTGATTTTGACCAAGTATGCTGGCGGCGCTCCTCACGTAGATATGTTTGAGACGGCGCGCCAATGCGAAAGCATGGGGCTGAGGACTGTAATCATGGCAAGCGATACAGCACCGGATGGGCGAGCGGAATCGACTCTTCTCCTCAACGTGGCAGAGGTGGACAGCGTTGTCAGTCATGGCGAGGGTACTGATATAATCTGGCAAGCCCCGGTTGTAGAACGCATCATAGCAGGAAACCCGGACGTGGCGGCAGTTCTGGCAAGCCCACTCGAACTGACGCCTACTATCGTATGCGGTGCAACAAACGGTCAGGGGGCCTCCCGCCTTCAACCCATTATCTATTAATTTTTAAAGGGTTGCCGTTCCTTCGATATAATTGAAGGTGCCTTGATTTGGGTAGCTAATCCGTTTTTGCATACTCTGTGCTGAATGCTAATACCCGAACTTAATAAATGGCGAAGGTCTCATCCCTATCCTAACCTTGTTGATGCAGCACAGCTCGGACGGGTTGTTATGGCTGGATATGGGATGCCCAGCAATGTCTCGTCAGGAGGGAGAAGAAATGCGTGTAGTTCACTATATCAACCAGTTTTTCGGCGGCATCGGAGGAGAAGAGCAGGCAGGTGTTTCTACCGAGGTTCGTCTAGAGGCCGTCGGCCCCGGTAGGTTGTTGAATCAGGTCTTGCCGGAGGGTTCCGAGATCGTCGCCACAGTCATTTGCGGCGATAACTACGCTGCTGAGCATCTTCAGGAAGTCGCCTCAATAGTTATCGAACAGGTCAAGGAAACGAAGGCAGACCTCTTGATTGCAGGCCCCTGCTTTGAAGCGGGACGCTACGGCACTGTCGCAGGCGCGGTTTGCGTCGCTGTTCAGGAGCAGTTGGGGATTCCAGCAATCACGGGCATGGCCCCAGAGAACCCCGGTGTAGATATTTATCATAGCGAGGTATACATCATCGATTCAGGGCAAAATGCCGCTCAGATGAGAGATGCCCTGGCCCGAATGGCCCATCTGGGTGAGAAGCTAGTAAATAAAGAACCCGTAGGCCGTCCCTCCGACGAGGGCTATATACCCAGAGGATTTATCCACTCGGAGATTGTCGAGAAAACAGCGGCGCAGAGGTTAGTCGAAATGCTGCTGGCTAAATTGAAGGGTGAGCCATTCACTTCCGAGGTTCCCGTGAAGCCATTCGACCCGGTTCCCGTGCCGCCACCGACAAATGACATCTCAAAGGCGACTATCGCACTGGTAACGGATGGCGGCCTTGTGCCAAAGGGCAACCCTGACGGCTTTACAAGAGCCTTCTCGAAGGTCTGGGGAGCTTACAAAATATCCGACAAGGATGGCCTGATCGGTGAAGACTATGAAGTCCCTCATGGGGGCTACGACACCCGGCCTGTGCAGGAAGACCCAAACCGGCTTGTGCCTGCGGATGTCCTGCGCGAGATGGAGCAGAACGGACTCGTGGGCAAGCTGCACGATGAGTTCCTGTCCATCACAGGAAACACCAATCCACTTGAAAACAGCCGTCGGATAGGTCGCGAAATGGCGAGCAGGCTGAAAGAGGCCGGCGTCGATGCCGTTATCCTGACTTCGACTTGAGGGACAAGCACACGCAGCGGCGCTGCGGTCACCACGGAGATAGAAAGGGCGGGCATCCCCGTCGCCCAGATAACCGCCATGGTATCAGTTGCAAAAGCAGTAGGGTCTAACCGCATCGTGCGAGCGCAGGGCATAGTCTACCCGTTAGGCGATGCCGAGCTTTCGCACGACGAAGAGCGGGAATTGCGCCAGCGACTAGTGCAAGAAGCCCTTGATGCCCTGGCGACCGAAGGCAAGACCTCACCATAGCATCAAGCTGGCGAGATCAGACCTCGGAGTTGCCAGCCCCTTTACGCCTTTTCTTCCGACTCTAGTGCATCCAGCGCTTGCTGGACCAGCTTGCGTCTGAGGTCTTTCTCTTCCTCCGGCGGCAGGCTTGCATCGCCCGTGACGTGCACAATGCCGTGTCCGAGGACGACCCGGTTGGAGCCGACCATCTTTGCAATCGGCAGGGCGGACGTGACCTGAACTACTGGGATGCCGGCTTTCTCAAGCTCTGTTGTTATCGCAGCGCCGCTGCGAGTGCTCGTGCCTCAAGTCGAGGTCACGATCACGGCGTCCACGCCCTCCCTCTTGACCTTCTCCGCCATCTCTTTGCCCATGCGCCGCGTGTTCGACAGAGGATTCACCAGCCCCGAAGTCGAGATGAATTCGTTATGCAGCTTCCCGATAATCCCTTTGCTCTCCATCTCACGCAAGGCATCCAGCGGAACCAGACGGTTCGGGTCTTCCTCAACAAACCTGGGTTCGTATCCACCGTGCGAAATCTCGTAGTCTTCGCCCTTCAGTTCGTCGAGACCTTCCATGCTATAGGTTCCCCACCGGGTGGCAGCCATTCTCTCTATATTGTCCGGGTTGCCCTTGGGAACGAGGCCTCCATCTGTGATAACCATCACCCTGGCTTTTGACATATCCTTGATGGCAGGCGGCATAGCAATTGGCTCGAACGAGGATGGTAACATCTCAGATTCATAAGGCTCGCCCTTCACCTTGGACATCACCATGTCCACCAGTCGCTCGGCAGCAGTCTGCTCCACGAACTCGTCGCGTATCAGGCCCCGGCTTATATAGCCTTCCTCGGATGGCAGACCGATATTTTCATTGTTCATCAGCTTGTTCGCCAGACTCGCCATCTTCACCAGCACATCGCGCATGTTGGTGGCGCTCTTGCCGGAGTCTACGATATACAATTCCTCACGGAAAAGGTCTACGCCGGGGTTCTCCTCATCCATTGCTGTTATGACAGGTATGCCTAGCTCCGATTGGACAGCCGAGCAAAGCGCGGCGGAAGCCATCCCGTAGCGACCCGCCTCGAAGCAAGGGCCAGCCACGAATAGCTCGGCTTCAGCGTCCCGCACCTTCTTCATGACGGCGGCAATCAGTTCATCCTGTCGCTCGACGGCGTAGTTGTCGCCGCAGATCAGGGTTGTGACGACTTCAGAATCGCCGCCCAGGACCTGTTCCAGCAGGCGTCCAGGGCCAACCGCCCCGTCCTGCGCCTTCAGAGGCGAGCCTGCGGCTTCCTCTCCACCGATGCCTCCGAAGAATTGGTTAACGTAATGGACGACTCGCATATTAATTATCCTTTTCTGGATTTCGCGTTCGATTGTCCAAGAGGTTCTTGCCCTAAACCCTAGTATACAACAGCTCGAAGTCGCGTAGCACCTTGCTGATTGACTACGCCAACGATGTTCGACGCGATGAAGTCTTGCGATTCCGCCAGCGATTCCGCCATATCTAGATTGCCCGCTATGACTCGCTCTACTGGCGACACATTCCACCTGGTGTCATTTCCGCCGCAGTATACGATGGCGTCAACCTCTGGAAAGTTGAACAGAAGAGCCGATTCCACCCGCCTGTCCCTGGAAAGGTCCGACACCATAACCGCCGTGCGTACTCCCATGCCTTCCAACAGGCGCGCCGTTTCCGCCATGTCCGCGTGAGGCACGCCTCCGCCGTACTTCGTAAGCACTGCGGCATCTGCGTTCAGGCTCCATCTAGTCAGATGGGCGGCTATCTGGCAACTACGGTCACGGTCCGCGTTATCCGCCCCCGCGATAGTAGCGACAGTCCCCACGAAGTTCAGTTCTTTCGCCTGATGACGGCGGTAAAGGTCTGTGATTACGGGGTGGTTCTGATAAAAGTATGTCTCCGCGCCGCCGAGCGACGAGTTGTATGAAGGAACCAACGCTCCATCCAGCCATTCGTTGGGATGCAGCAGCACAGGCAGCATGCCGTCCGTGTTTGTGCCATAGATGACTTCCTCGTCAACTTCCGGTGATCGCTGTCGGGAGTATATCTGGCCGACATATGCAACGCGAGTAAGGCCCTCTCGTCCAGCTTCCGTTGGCCCCACAGAGTCGTAGGTTTCTGTCGTCGTGGGGTCGTGGCTTATAGCCGCCTGCCCAAGGTAGACAGCAGCCCTCAGACCCGCGCGGCGAGTCGCGTTCTGTGCAACGTGTGTTGCCAACTCAGGCCGGACATGGGGAACTAGAACCAGGTGTTGAAGCGAAGAGTAGATCGATCTCTCTGCTGCCAGCCCGCTCATCTCCAAAACGCTCCTGATTGGCCCGCCAGTCTGCGTTCCATCAATAATGGTGACCGCCGCACCCTCAAGAACGTGGGTCATGCCTTTACCGGCTATGACCGGCGCGCTCAAGATGCCTGGAAAGTCGGCCTCAGAAGCCGATTCCTTCGCCCTGGGTTCGATAATGTCGAAAACCGGGCCAGCCCGACAGTTCTCGCCGGGCCGCACGACCTCGAGTTCAACACCGCTGAGTCGGTCGTCGGTCAGAATCAGGCGGCGCAGTTCGTCGGCGTCCACGTGGAGCGATTTTCCTTCCAGACGTGTCGAGTCTCCCAATCGAATGTCTGTAACCGGATGTCGAGCCAGAGTCAGACGCATAATGTTGCCACCTTTCGCGCGAGGGATGCCAATGTGTCAGAGAGAATTTACCAGTTCCGGCGTGATGGACTGTGCATCGTAGATAGGCCCAATGCCACCCGAATCACGCTCGATGCGAATTGCCGCCCGCCTGGATGAAGCATTTCCGTCCGCTATCAAATTTGAGACATCTAGATTTAGACGAAAGTGTCCTAGTTGGGTCAAAGCCGCCCGCACCAAAGAGCCAACTGCCGGGTCGCCTGCCTGGCCATCAAAGGTAATCCGCAACGGCGAAGAGATGTATCCGGCGAGCGCACGTCCATAGCCCGAAGTATAAACCCCGTAGGGGCCGAAATCGCCGGTGAAAGCACTCAAAGCCCAGAGCGACGCCTGCCGATGCCTCTTGTCCCTGGTGAAATCGGCAAGGCCCAGGAAAAAGGATGCTGTGACTCCGTTTTCCACGAGAAGCGTTAGAGGAAATCTTAGGTGCGCCAATCCCTTGTCTCTTATGTCGAAAAAGCCGCCCGCAGGATTCGCATAGCTCGCAAGTACGGCCTCTCCCAACTCTGCCGCTTGCTCTAGATATCGAGGCTCTCCTGTTACCCTGAAGGCATCCAACAGCGCAACGCCCATGTACACCTGGTCAACGAGCAGGCCCGGAGCATAAGGCTCGCCGTCATAGTAGTGGCACATGCCGCCGTCGGTGAAGCGGCAATGTGCCCACAGAAAGTCCAACGCTCTCAGCGCGCGCTCTCTGCAATCTTGCCTACCCAGAATCCACGACGCCTCCAGATATGCCGATATCGTCTGGGCGTTGGAATCCGTGTATATCAAGTCGTCCACTATCGAAAAAGTCTTCCGGGGGTCGTAGCCAGGCGTCCCGCTACTTCTTGGAACCAGTACGCGCAGGAAGTCCTGACACCCATGGAAAGCGACTCCCGACGGGTCAGATAGCGTAGTGTCCAGAAAGCCGATTATCTCCTCCGCCATCTGGCGGTAGACAGGGCGGTCTGTGAGCAAAAAGATGCGCAGATAGTTTCCTATGAGGCCCGCGTGGTCGGCAAGAAGTTTCTCGCGGTGGGGTTCGCTCCAATCGGCCTTCGAGGAGTACCGAAAGAAGCCAGAGTCTTTGTCATCGTAAGTCTTGCTGTCCCTCATCCTGTCCAACGTCAGGGTTACGTGGTCGAGGTATGCTATGTCGCCCGTCGTCTCATAGCGATTAAGGAGAAAATCGTTGGCCTCTGGATGAAGAAACTTGTGATCCGGGCCATACCCTCCATGAACGTTATCTGCCAATTCCATCAACATGCTCGAAATCTCAGACACCGCCGAAGGACGCACCTTGCCTTGAGGTTTCACGTGTGAGGTTGTCTGCGAGGCCTCCTGGTCTGCCCGCGCTAGCGCGTCTTGGAGTTCCTCTTTCTGTTCTTGATAAGCTTGATGAACTCGAACCAGGACACCGGCGAAGTCGTCCGGCGGCAGGTAGTTCACGCTAGCTATATGGCCGCCCTGGGGAGTCATGAAGACGATGGTAGGCCATCCATTTTGATTATAGCGAACGTCTATGTCTGGTCGCTGAGCGTTCTCGACTCTTACTGGCACGAAGTATGCATTCAGCAGGGTGATAATCTCGTCGGTTGAAAACGTGGTCTCGTCCATGCTCTGGCAGAAGCCACACCAGAACGCGCCAAGGTATAGCATCACAACCTTGTCTTGCGTCTGGGCCTGTTGAAAGGCCTCCTGGCCCCATTCACCCCACTTTACCAGGTGTGCTTTGTTGGGATTTGGAGAGAAGCGAATCACCCTGTCTCCTCAATAATCTGTCATGGCAAGCGAGGTCGAACCCGATTTCGACCAAGTGTAGCATTGCCTTTCAAGCAGCGTCAATTCGCCCTCTCGCGCTCATTCGAGGCGAGGTGTACAATATCAGACACCACGTTATGAAGCGGCAAAACGGGAGTGATGGAAATTGTCAGTTATGAACGGCCTGACGCAACCGGTAATCCAGGGAGTCCGATATTCGTTGGCCCACACGCCTGGATTGGTTCGTCATGGCTTCAAGCCGTCTATGGACATCTCCAAAACCCCAGCCATTCTGAATGACATTAGCTCACACCTCCGCTCGTATCAGGATGCAATCAGCTACCCGCCGAACCAGGCGTTTCTAGGTTCGCTTTACCCGGACGACCTTTGGGGAATAGAGAGGCCGTGGTTCAACCACAACGGCGAAGGACAGCGCAGGCAGCCTCATGGCGAGCTTATTCCCGAAGAAGAGCTGTACGGTCTGATGAAAATTGCCGATTCGTTTGATATCGTCTGGCTCGAAGCGGGCTTTACCAGAAAAGTCAGGACAGCTTTAGAGGGCCACCCCTTGATTGAGCAGGCCGACCTTGAGCGATTGGGCGAAGGTCAGCCGTATTCAGCTATCCAAGCACGGGTGGCGGAAAGTCCAAAGTCACTGCCTCTGTACCTGAAGGACGGAAGCGTGATTGGATGCGTAAACCGCGCTCACGAAGAGAACGCCACGCTTTCGGCGGACGTGTTGCTGGAGAATCTCGCGTGCAAGGCGACGGCAACACTGGCCCTGCGAACACTACTGCGTGACGAACAGATTGACCCCAACGCCGTCGATTACATCATCAATTGCGGTGAGGAAGCGGTGGGAGACCCATATCAGCGAGGTGGCGGCAATCTGGCGAAGGCCATTGGCGAGATGTGCGCCCTGGACAACGCCACAGGTTCCGACGTCAAGGCATTTTGCTGCGGGCCGGTTCACGCGCTTATGATGGCCGCGACCATGGTGAGCGCAAGCGTGTTCAAACGAGTGGCCGTGGTCGGAGGATGCTCCCTCGCAAAGCTGGGCATGAACTATAAGGGTCACCTCAATAGTGACCAGCCTGTTCTTGAGGACGTTCTAGCATCCGTTGCCATCATCGTTGGCGGAGACGACGGCGTAAGCCCAGTTTTGAGCCTAGATTCCATCGGAACCCATAATATAGGCGCTGGCTCATCTCTGCGGGCAATCTCCCGAACCCTGCTGACGGACCCCCTAGCGAGGCTTGACCTCAAGTTTAGTGATATCGATAAGTTCGCATTAGAGTTGCAGAACCCGGAGATTACCGAGCCGTCCGGCAGCGGCGATGTTACCGAGCGAAATTATCGCCTCATTGGTGCGCTCGCCGCACAGAACAACGAGATATCCAAATCGGACATCCCCAGGTTTGTTGAGGAACACGGTATGCCGGGTTTTTCATCAACGCAGGGCCATATAGCATCGGCTATCCCTTTCATGGGCCACGCCGTAGACCAGATGAGAAGTGGTAATATGGAAAGGGCCATGTTCGTTGCCAAGGGAAGCTTGTTCCTGGGCAGAATGACCCAGATGTCTGACGGGCTGTCTTTTATCCTGAAGCGAAACCCAAACATGCGGCACGTGTGAATAGGCGTGAATTGCAGTGGAGCAAAAAAGCGACATTTCCAAAAATAGTAGAGAGGATTGAATAAATGGAGTTGAAGGGGAAAAAGGTAATTGCGCTGGGGGAGCGAGACGGTGTTCAGGGCACTGCGATAGCAAATTGCGCCCGATCCGCCGGGGCAGAGGTCGTATTGGAGATGACCCACTGCTTTGTTTGAACGGCGGCAGGCGCACTTGACCTGGAAGGTCAAGAAGAGATCAAGCAGACTGCCGAGAGAGTTGGAACGGACGACCTGATGGTCATTCTAGGCACTCCAACGCCGGATAGCAGCAAGCTGTACGCGATAACGGTGACGGAAGGCGACCCGACCTGGGCTGGTCCGCTGGCTGGCGCAGCCCTGAACCTGCCTGTTTTTCACATCACGGAAGATGAGATAAAGAGCCAGATTGACGAAGACGTTTACGAAACCGAAGTTGGCCTTGCCGAGATGACGCTGGATACAGACGACATCGTGGCCGCTGTCGCAGAGGTGCGCAACAACGGCAGCGTCTGAGTTAGCATACCTTCCTCTTTGGACTGCTGGCTAAGGTAGGTATGTGAAATGGGGATACGTGATTATCTAAGGCGAGGCTGCGACCTCACCCCATCCTTCCGTGGAAGGAAAAAGCGTCCTGGTTTTTGGGCACCCCTCTCCGTGAACGGAGAGGGGACGGGGGTGAGGTCAGAACGCATGCACATTTAACACATCCCTTTATTTCGAATTTACCTGCCGCATTCTGCTCCTGGTGAAATAAGAGAAATTACATCATCCCTACACTGAATTGCTATTAGCTAGACGCCTCCAGCACCATTGCACCGCCGTTGCCGCATATGGACGCCAACCCGTAGCGTCCGCCTTTCTCTTGGAGTGTCAGGAGCAGTTCAAGGGGCAGCCTCGCGCCTGACATGCCTGTGGGGTGGCCCATTGCGATAGCTCCCCCGTTGACATTCAGCTTGCTCCTGTCCAATCCTAAATCTCTCTCGACAGCCAGCACCTGTGCCGCAAATGCCTCGTTAACCTCTACGAGATCAATGTCATCGAGATTGAGATCTGCCAGTTGCAGCGCCTTCTTCGCGGCAGGAACCGGAGCGACGCCGAAGTATTTGGCCTCGACAGCCGAAACCCAGTACGAGCGGATTGCGCCCAGAGGCTCTAGATTGAGTTCATCGGCCTTTTCCCTGGACATCACCACAACGCAGCACGCGCCGTCCGGAATAGGCGGAGATGTTCCTGCTGTAATCGTGCCATCGGCGGAAAAGGCAGGTCGTAATCTAGCCAGGGCTTCCGGCGTAGTGTCGGGACGGGGACACTCATCCTCATCGAACACAAGGGCAGGGCCTCTTCTCTGAGGTATTTCCAACGGTACAATTGACTTGGGATAAAATCCTCTTTCCTTCGCGGCCTTGTACTTCTGCTGACTCTCCAGGGCGAACTGCTCTTGCTCCTCACGGGTGATCTCATACTCTTTAGCTAAATCGTCGGTAAGCTCGCCCATCTGCTTGTGCTCTATGCCGCACCGGTAGCCGTCCGCATACATTGCATCCACAAGGGTGACATCACCCAGACGCGCGCCCCAGCGATTGTTGAGCGCAAGGTATGGGATACTGCTGTGATGCTCCATTCCTCCCGCTAGAACTATATCGGCCTGTCCAAGCCTGATGCTGTCAGCCCCAAGCATCAATGCCTTCATGCCAGCAATGCAAGCCTTCTGGATGCCGTAGGCTGGAACCGTAGATGGAATGCCTGCCTTGATGGAAGCTATTCGAGGCGCGTTGGGACCACCTCCGGCCTGGCGAGAATGGCCCATTATCACCTCGTCGAGCTGTTCAGGTTCGACGCCAGTCTTTTCGAGCGCGCCTTTCATGGCAACAACCGCCATGTCAACTACGCTAACGTCCTTCAGACTGCCGCCGAAGCTGCCGATAGCAGTTCTTGCGCCACCTACGATGACGACCTCTTTTTCAGCCATGACCATTTCCTCCTCTGAAATTTCCGTCGATGCAAGCCGCCTGATGCCCTGCTTCTTCAGGCGGTTATTTTCTGCCTGGATAATTTGGCTAGAGTTTAGGTTTTATGCCTACGTAAGTCAACTTGAGCCGACAGCAGCCTGCTATTGCAAAGCTCCATTAAACGGGCAAGACCGGCTCGGTGCGCTCCTCTGGCAAATCGATTTCGAAGGCGTTGGCATTAAACGCGAGAAGGGTGTAGTAGCCCATAATAGTGGTAAGCTCTGTCAGCCCTTGTGCGCCAAACCGGTCTATGGCAGCTTGAAACGTTTCCTGGTCGACTTGGTGCGTCTCGAAAAGCTGCGTCATGTAGCTGACGACGACGGCTTCATCAGGGGGCATGGACGGCAGTGGTTTCTTATCGCGCAGGGCGTCAACGAGCGCATCGCTCAGACCTTGTTCTCGTCCTCGTGCGGCGTGGGCGTTCCAGATGAACTGACAGTCCATAAACCGGGCGGTGATTATCATCGCCAGTTCCTGAATTTTCTTTGGCAGGGCGGTGGATTCCACTCGAAGGTAGTCGGCGAGGTGATTGGCGCGGCGGCGCATCTCCGGGCTGTTAATCATAGCCGACCCTGGGCCAGACGCAAGCACGCCGCCACTAGCCGCGGTCTCGGCGTCGAAGGCCGCGCGGAATTGCTCAGGAACCTGGTCGCGGGTGACAACCGGTGTACGTGCCATAATTTTCCTCCTTTTGGTTTCCGCGAGTGGAATCGCCTTTTTATCAGATGGGGAAGCCTTCTCGCAGGGTTGCTCTAAAGCTCAACGGCATTCTCTAACACGTCCAGCCTGACAAGCCTTCCCTGCGGGTCTAGTTCTACAGCGACCGCATCGATGCGCCACTCTTTGTTCTCCGATTGAGTGGCCTCAATGTATTCGTGAGCACAGGCAGCCATGCGGGAGCGTTTCCTCGGTGTCAGCGATTCCTCTGGCGACCCATATGCAACGCCTCTCCTCGTCCGAACCTCCACGAAGACGAGCATCCCCTCCTTTTGAGAAATGAGGTCTATCTCGCCGCTCCTGGTGCGGTAATTGGTCTCCAGAATAGTATGACCGTCGGCTTCCAGGCGACGCCTCGCCAGGTCCTCGCCGAGCCTGCCAAGCCGCTGACGCTGCGTCATCTCGATGAACTGACCAGGTGTTTGATGGGAGCGAAGGAGCGCCTGTGAATTGCGCACGGGCCTAGCCGCATTAGGCTGCGAATATGCTCCTTCGTGCCATAGCCTTTGTGTCTCGCGAAGCCATAGCCGGGAAACATAACATCCTGTTCCACCATGAGCCTGTCTCGCGTAACCTTGGCGACGATTGAGGCCGCTGCGATGGACAAACACAATGCATCTCCGCGAATAATGGCCTTCTGAGGAATGGCGACACCGGGCAGGGGAAATGCATCAAGCAGCAAATACTGAGGCAAGAGGGGGAGAGAGTCCAGCGCCCGCGCCATAGCGAGCCGGGTGGCTTGCACGATGCCAAGGTCATCGATTTCCTGCGATGTGCTCATTCCGACTCCCAAGGCAAGCGCGGCGTCTTGGATAAAAGGTAATGCTCGCTCGCGTTGAACTGGGGTCATCTGCTTGCTGTCGCGTATCAGTCCGACCCACTGCCCTTCAAGGTTGGATGGAAGAACAGCTACACCAGCCGCCACCGGCCCCGCTAATGGCCCTCGACCCACTTCGTCAAGACCCGCTACCAGGCTGTAGCCCTGTTCGAAAAGACTAGCCTCTTCTTCGTAAGTCGGCCTCTGTTTAGAGCGTTTCAAGGGCTGCGCACGCATCGCTCCCTACTTGTTGAGTCCTCGCTGAATTCCTCGAATATAGGCAATCTGGCCTACGTGCTGGCTCTCCTCGACGATTATGTGACTGAACATATTGCCGATGCTGTACCCTGGACGACGCTCCTCATTAGGACATCGCGCCAGTTCCTCCACAGTAAGGCCGTCCAGATAGCGAAGCGTTTCCTGACGCACGGAGTCGTAGTAGGCCATGATATCGTCGATATCGAACTGCGGCAGATTCGCCAACTGCTCAGAGGTATACCCGAACCCGCTATCCCTTTCGGGAATGCCAAACTTCTGGCTCCAGCCATCCTTCTGCCATAGCTGCTGATCCCCAATGGCAAAGCTATGCAGCCAGCCATCCTCTACGCGAGCCATATGCCAGACCGCGAAGTCTATGTGATGGGAGTCAGGACTGGGCTGGAAACGCCGCTCCTCGGACGAAAGTCCATCAAGGGCTTTGCGTAATTCGTCCATATATTCTTCCAAACCCAGTCTAATAATATCTTTGAAATCCATGGCTATCCCTCCTCAGTCATTCCCGACGCAACGGGAGCCTCAAGCTCTATAATCCCTCCACCCACTACCTCTTCGCCCTGATAGAAGACGACGGCCTGTCCGGGCGTTACGGCGCGTTGAGGTTGCTCGAATCGAATCTCAGCCCAGTCGCGGTGCGGAACCAGCGTCGCGGGAAGATGATTGGCCTTATACCGAATCTTGGCCGTCACCTCGATCGAACTGTCCGGCGTTTCCCCTGATATGAAATTTATCCTCGATGCCCAGAAGTTGTTCCGGTATAGCTCATCTTCCTGGCCGAGAACGACCTGGCTAGTGTCTGGATCGATCTCGACTACGTACAGCGGCGTGCCTGTGTTTCCCTGAAGGCCGAGTCTCCTGCGTTGACCGACGGTGAAGAACTGAATCCCAGGATGTTTGCCCAAGACCGCGCCGCTTGTATCGACGAACTCACCCATCTTGGGCTTAACGCGTTCGCCAACGAACTTGCGGTAGTCGCCGTCCGGTATGAAGCAAATTTCCTGGCTGTCCGCTTGTCTGCAACCGAAAGACCGCCCTCGGCTGCGAGGCGTCGTATCTCGCTTTTAGGATACTCGCCCACAGGGAGAAGTAGACGCTTAAGCTCATTCTGCGTCAATGTGAACAAAACGTAAGACTGGTCTTTGCCATCGTCCACGCCGGTGAGCAGTTTCAGCTCGACGCCATTGGAACGAATCCGGGCGTAGTGGCCTGTCGCGATATAGTCCGCCTCCAAAAACATCGCCTTGCGTAGCAGGAAGTCGAACTTGATCTTATCATTGCAGGCAAGGCACGGATGAGGGGTGCGTCCCCTATCGTATTCCCGCACGAAGTATTCGACGACGTGTTTCTGAAACTCCCGCTCGAAGTTCAGGAAGTAGTGCGGTGCGCCGATAGCCTGGCATACCCGGCGAGCGTCGTCGACGTCCTCAACCGAGCAACAGCTTCGGCTCACGACGGGCACGTCGTCACGCTCGGCGCTCCAAAGGCGCATGGTAACGCCGATGACCTCGTATCCCTGCTCTTTCAGGAGAAGCGCGGCTACGGAGGAGTCAACCCCCCCGCTCATGGCTACGATAACTCGTCCTTTACTCATATCAAGAATCCTAACATAGAGTCCTTCCGACGTTCAATCGCCGTAAATGTTGGCGGCACACAATTTCGGGCTATCATTGACCTCATAAGTGAACCAAACTATAATTCCCATATGACAGAAAAAGTGCTTATTCAGCCCGCCGAATACGCCCGGCTCTCGGTAGAAGTAGCCTCTGACAAACTGGCCTCTGATGTCGTCATGCTGGACATCAGAGAGATTAGTAGCTTCGCTGACTATTTCATTATCCTCACTGCGGAGTCGTCACGGCAATTGAGGAACCTGGCAGATGAGATCGAGAAAGCCCTGAAGGGCGCGGGAATCGGGTTGCACCACCGGGAAGGCACTCCCAACTCCGGTTGGATGCTGCTGGACTACGGCGACGTTATCATCCACATGTTCGGCCCGGAGGAGCGCGAGTTCTACGACGTAGAAGGCGCGTGGTCGCGAGCTGTCGAGGTCGTCAGGCTTCTATAATCCACTTTTCCACATCCCTGGAATACTCGACTATCTCGTCCGGTGAGAAAAACAACTCGATTTCTCGTGTTGCGGAATTTTCAGAGTCAGAACCGTGAATAAGGTTCATGCCGATAAACACGGCGAGGTCTCCGCGAATCGTCCCCGGCGCTGCTTCTGACGCCTTGGTAGCTCCCATCGTAGTGCGTACGATCTCTACAACGCTTTCGCCCTCCACAACCATCGCAATGATAGGGCTTGATGTTATAAACGACACAAGGCCATCAAAGAAGGGCTTACCGACATGCTCGGCATAGTGCTTCTGCGCCAGTTCGTTGCTGACGCGCATGAGTTTCATGGCGACGAACCTCAAACCTCTGCGCTCAAGCCGAGATATGATCTCACCTGCGAGTCCTCGCTGAACGGCGTCCGGTTTCAATAAAACAAGCGTCCTCTGCATTTGCAATCAACTCCTTGGGTTCAACTTTTGGCCCATGTCCGGCGGGCCATGTTCACCTGCGCACTGCGCAAGTATGTTGGCTGGATGGATGCGGGGTCGTCTCTATCGCCCCCCTGCAATCGTTTGTGTGCAAGATAGGCTAGAACGCTCGCCCTTCTGGTCGGCGGAGGCACATCAGCAATATGGACAGCCCTGTCATAGCTTTCACGGATGACTTCAGTGATGCTCTGGGCTGCTTCCCCGCAATAGAACGTGTTAGACTTCAGGCGAGACACCAGTTCGTCGCCGCTGACGACTTCACAAGTCGGCCCATCAGGTTGTCCCTGGCTTTCGTAGGTTCCAAGGTAATACCTGTCGCGCCCAGCGTTTATAACGGCGAGCACAGGCATCTCCAATTCCAGGTATGGCTGTGCCTCGATGTCCAGGGTGCCGACGGAGACCAGAGGTATTTGCAAAGCCACAGCTAAAGCCTTGGCGGTACTCATGCCGACCCTCAGCGCGCTGAAAGCTCCCGGCCCTTTGGCAACGAAGATGGCGTCAAGTTGGCTAATCTCAACACCGGCGCGACCCATCAACTCGCGCATGGCAGGCACTAGCTCAACGGAATGATTCTGCTCCGAACGCCAGGCAAACTCCGAAATCGACTGTCTTTCTCTGGACAAGCCCACTGATGCATACCTCGTTGACGTGTCTATGGATAATTCCAACTCACTTTCCTTTGAAATAATCACATCGCTAGCGGTTATCTCAATCCTCAGTCAGCGCCGACTTCAAAGCGTCGATAAGCTTATCGTGTCGCACACCACTGCCTGTAAGCGTGAGCCGCCGCGATGTCTCGTCAACATAGTCTATCCGAACCAGAACGTGCTGTTCAGGGAATACCTCGCTGGCTTTTTCCGCCCACTCGACGACGCAAACGCCATCACCGAACAGGTATTCGTCCAATCCCAGGTCAGCTATCTCATCTATCGTATCGAGGCGGTACAGGTCCATGTGGTACAGCGTGAGTCGGCCATGATACTGAGACACTAGAACGAAAGTCGGGCTGCGGGCGTATTCGTCCACCCGCAGGCCCCAAACGATGCCTTGAGTGAGACACGTCTTGCCCGCGCCCAGTCCGCCCACGAGCAGGAAAATATCCCCGGCCTCGGCAGAACAACCCAGGATTCTACCAATCGCCTGCGTTTCCTCCGGGCTGTGGCTGATTATTTGAAATCGCCCTTCATCTCCCAATTGAGAAGCCTTCGACAATGCGAAAAATGGTATACTCCGCTATTAGGTGTTGCCACGAAAATGCAGGTCAGTTGCCCCTATTCTAACCCTCCTGCTGAGAGGAAAGAAGGGGTGGCCGGCCACTGCCCATGCAGCCGATGTATTATATTGCGGGCCAGCTATAACCTCAAGGCGGAGACATAATTGAGAGCATTAATTGTATCTGACATACACAGCAACCTGGAGGCCTTTCAGAGCGTCCTTGATGACGCCGAAGCACGCGGCGGTTTCGATCAGGTGTGGTCACTGGGCGATCTTGTGGGCTACGGCCCAGACCCATCGGCCTGCATCGACCTGCTCAGGCATTACGATCATCGGGCCGTTGCAGGGAATCACGACCTTGCCTCGATAGGCAAATTGAGTCTGGAAGCATTCAATCCATACGCCGCTGCCGCCAATCGCTGGACGTCGGCACAGCTTTCGCAGGAGCAAACTGACTACCTGAGCGGATTGGAGCTAAAACTTGAATTGGACGAGTTCACCGTCGTGCACGGCAGCCCAAGAGACCCGATCTGGGAGTACGTGGTGTCGGTGGAAGCGGCGGTTGCGAGCTTCCTCCACTTCGACACCTATTGGTGCTTGCTAGGCCATTCCCACATACCCTTCGTCTGCCGACCTTCGGAGGCAGGGGCCGAGTTCCTGGTATTCCCCCTCGACGCGCCGGTTGCTCTAAGCGATGAGCGGGTTATCATCAACCCCGGCGGGGTAGGGCAGCCGCGCGACGGCGACCCCAGAGCCAGCTATGCCATTTACGATTCGGAAGCCGAGACGGTTGTTCATCACAGGGTCGAGTACGACATCCCTGCCACCCAAGAGAAGATGCGACGACACGACCTGCCTCAAATGCTTATCGACAGGCTTTCCGAGGGTCTCTAACTAAAAGTCGTCATCGCCATCAGCCTCTTCCTCCTGCTGACTGGTCTCTGTCTCAGCAGGCGCGAAAGGCACCAGCGGCATGATGTTGCCTTTAGAGGCTTTGTGCTTACGACGCGGTAGCTTTGAGATGGCTTCCTTCGTCTTGGCAACAGCATCCAGCGCCGAAAGCTCCATGAGCAGCCCTGTTATGCCTGCGTTGCGAAACGCCTCCAGTTCTGATGCGCCTAGCTCCGATGGCGCGGACATCACGAAGGGGTCTCCTATCAGCCCATGCACTTGCTGAATTTCAATCAACCTTTGCACTGTTAAGGGAAGGACGTCACCATCCGGGGAATACATCGCCCCGTCAATAGACAGGCCTCGCATAGCATGGGCCACGTCCTCGTCCAACTCTTGATCGACAAAGATAATCTTTCCCAGGTCCTCGTCGTTCAAAACTGCGGCCGAGGTGTTACCTGCTTCAAACACTATGTAGTCGCAGCCTTTGTCTTTAGACAGCCTTGCCTGCTCTTCGTTAACACCGCCGCTTACACGCACTCCCCAGATGCGGTCTCCGAAGACATCACCTATGCTATCGAAAATCTTCTCATCCCAGGAGCCTAGCGAGACCAGGAAAGCGTCTACCTTTGCGTCCGCAAGTCCAGGGGTTTTTGCCAACTCGTCCGGTGTTACCTTGCCCACCAACATGATCGCCGGAGGCTGCTCTTCGCGTTTCGATGCGGTGCCGAATCCCAAAGGAGTCGGGAGTTGCAAACCGACCTTTTCCAGCTTGTCTATAAATTTACTCATCTTTACCTCAACAAGGTTATTTTCGAGAACTCGCCAAGCCGCAACGCTCAAGCAGATTGTGTGGATACACTAAGCATCTGCCTGAGTTGGGGCTGAATGATAACTAAAACAGGAGCCGAGGATTTAATACCTCGTTCATTGGATTCTAATTCAAACTCTGAACCTATTCAAGGTGCAGGCTTGCCATCGTAGCCGTCCGGTATTACCCTTTGACCAAGAATCTTTCGTGAGGGTTGCCGCTCTCCGCGAAAAGATGAAAGTCATGTGGTTAGGGCAGGGGGCCTTTATTTTCGGACTGTCAGCACGGTCACAACGCGATAACCCTGATGAGGAGCGTATTCTATCTTGGAAGCTAAACAACACAATGGCAAATCATTGAAGTATCTTGCAATCGAGCCAGATGGTTACGATCCTAATCGACGTTACCCAATGATAATACTGCTACATGGCTTTGGCGCTCACATGGG
Source organism: Dehalococcoidia bacterium (assembly GCA_965206395.1). GTDB lineage: Bacteria > Chloroflexota > Dehalococcoidia > Lucifugimonadales > CATOSD01 > CBDBJK01. The sequence goes on along the minus strand of CBDBJK010000034.1, from coordinate 257,733 downwards.
CGACCTGGCCGGATTGACTCCTGCGATTGACCCCACAGGGTACGTATACATCTGCCCTAATGCGCCGCTGGCCGTAGAGCTTGGGCCTGGCATGGTTGGCTATGCCTGGACTCCCCCCGGAGGCGCAGGCTCGCCGGAAGTTGCTCAGAATGCTGAGGAGATGCTCGCCACGTTGCTTGAAGAGGTGATGGAGCAGTATCAGGTAGAGCCGGGGAATGTCATCCTGGGCGGCTTCTCTCAGGGCGGCATGATGACCTATCGCGTGGGATTGGCTTCTCCAGACACGTTTAGAGGCCTCCTAGTGCTGAGTGCCCGGGTGTCCGACCCCGACGCCCTGCGTGCCCAGTTGCCGACTGAGCGAACTCAGCCCATCTTCATCTCGCACGGGCTTGTAGATGAGATGATCTCGGTTGAGGACGGGCAGAAATCGCTGGCATTCCTCGAGTTGGAAGGCTACAAGCCAGAGTACCACGAATACAACATGGGACACGCCATCAGCCAGGAGGTTCTGGACGACATGGTTCCCTGGATTAAGCGCGTGTTGCCTCCGCTAAGGACAGAGGCAGGCGATTGAAGGTTGAAGGCAACTGATGGGGGTTGGGCCTCCGAGCAGCCTAGTATTGATATAGGGAGAGACCAATGGCAACGATGAAGGCCGCCATGTACGATGGCAAGGGCACGATGCAATTATCTGAGATTGAGAAACCGACACCTGAGCCTGGGGATGTAATCGTTCGCGTGCGATCAGCGGGCATATGCGGATCGGATCTGCTTATGAACGCAGACAAGACCGAACCCGATGCGCTGCCAACAGGTCACGAAGTAGCTGGTGAGATAGTAGAGATTGGTGATGGAATTGATCCGTCCAGACTTGGTCAGAGGGTCGCAATCGAAGCCATAGGTCATGGCCGGGCCTGTACCACGTGTTGGTACTGCCGAGCAGGTCAGTTCCGTCAGTGCCTTGACAAGTCAAGCGGTGAAGGAGGTGGGTTCGCCGAATACATGCGACGACGCAGCATCGGTTGCTACACGCTTACGGATGACCTATCGTGGGAAGATGGCGCACTGGTGGAACCATTGGCGGTTTCGGTGCACGCCATTCGCCGGGGTCAGATGAATGGCGGCGAGACCGTTGTCGTCCTAGGCGCAGGCAATATTGGCCTCACGACGGTAGTCGCCGCACGTGCGCTCGGAGCTGGAAAGGTGTTCGTCACCGCTCGACACGAGCAGCAGGCTGCAATGGCGAAAATGCTGGGCGCAGACGAAGCATTGCCTCCTGACGGCCCTGCCTTGCAGGAAGCTCTCGCAGAGGTCACTGATGGCAGAGGCGCTGATTTGACTATCGAAACTGTGGGCGGCAAAAGCAACGCCACGCTCAAGCAAGCCATCGAGGTAACTCGAATGCAGGGACGCATTGTAATCCTGGGCGGCTTTCGTGTGCCCCTAACAGTTGACTGGCTGGAACCGCTTCTGAAAGAGCATTCAATTATCTTTTCGTCGTGTTACAGTGTTCTCAACGGCTACCACGATTACGAGGTCGCCATCGACTTGATGACGAGGGGTAATGCGCCACTGTCGCAAATGGTCACTCACAGGTTCTCTCTTGACGAAATTCAGAAGGGTTTTGATACGGCCTACGACAAGTCCACCGGCTCCATCAAGGTGCAGATTCACTCGTAGCCCGAAGACGTTATAACGGGGATGCAGGCCATTATACAGTTGGTAAATACTCACGCAAAGGCTGCACATGAATAGATTGGCTATTCCATTTCTGGCGACGCTTTCGTTCATAGCGCCTCTTATTATTTCATGCGGAAGTTCTGAGCAGGATGCGACCTCTGTACCCTCAGATGCACCGACCGCCGTTGCGGCGCTGCCGACTGCTCAGCAGGCCAAATCTTCTGGAACGAATAAAGAAGAGGCTGACAGACGTGTAAAGGCAGGCCTTGAGCTTGAGGGGCAGTTGCAGATAGAGGAAGCTAGAGTCGAGTATGAGGAGGCCATACGCTTAGACCCACAGAACGCTGAAGCATACTACGGTCGGGGCAACGCCAATCTCCAGTTGGGTCAGCTAGGGATGCTCTGAATAAGTCCCGATGGCTTGTGGGATAGTAAAATAGGGCCAAGGCCTGAAGACGGGGGAGGAGAGGCAATGAACCAGCCGACGTTTGCGGACTTGGACTACGAGAGCAAGAAGCGAAAGACTCGCCGGGAGAAGTTCCTTGAGCGCATGGATGGACTGATCCCTTGGGAAGAGTTGGAAGAGCGCATTCGACCGTTCTATCCCAAGGCCGGTCGTGGTCGGCGGCCCTACGAGTTATCGGTGATGCTACGGATACACTGCGTGCAGTTGTTTTACAACCTGAGCGACCCTGGGATGGAGGACATGCTCTATGAGGTCGAATCGGTGAGGCGGTTCGTAGGGCTGAGACTGCCTGGGCCGCTGCCGGACGAGACGACGATTCTGAACTTCCGCCACCTGCTGGAAGAGCATGAGTTGGGCGCGGGTCTGTTCGAGGAGATCAACCGCTATCTGGAGTCCAAGGGTCTCCGTCTTCAGGAGGGGACGATAGTGGACGCGAGCATCATAGCGGCGCCCTCATCGACGAAGAATCGGGCTAAAGAGCGCGACCCCGAGATGCACCAGACGAAGAAGGGTAACGAGTGGCACTTCGGGATGAAGGTGCACATCGGTGTGGACTCGCAGACGGGAGTGGTGCACAGCATGACCACGACATCTGCGAACGTGCATGACCTGACTGAGTTGCCCCGGTTGCTGCACGGTGGGGAGTCTCAGGTGTGGGGAGATGCTGGGTATCAGGGAGTTGACAAGAGGCCGGGGAACCGGGGCTTGGACGTGGAGTGGCAGGTGGCGATGAGGCCCGGCCAGCGTCGGAAGCTGGAGCCTGGGAGCCCTGAGGCGGTGTCGGAGAAGCGCAAAGCGTCGGTCAGAGCTAAGGTGGAGCATCCGTTCCTGTACATCAAGCGGCACTTCGGCTACGCCAAGGTCCGCTACAGGGGGCTGTCCAAGAACACGCAGCGGCTGATGACGCTGCTGGGGTTTGCCAACTTGATGAGGGCCGAACAGTACCTGGCGGCGTGAGACCTTGTATAAGTGCGCCCAAAATCAGGGCTAAGGGCGGCGAAAGGCCCTGTCAGGGCCGGTTGTAGGCCGACAATAACCCTCACCACGGTGCCATGAGGCAATTTAACGCCCCCAAAACCACTCCGGTCAACTCGGCCCAGCCTGAAGCCGATTGTTCAGAGCATCCCTAGACCTCGCGCTTCTGGATTTTGACGAAGCCCTTCGCATTGCCCCAGACCATGCAATGGCGCTCGCGAACCGCGCGGGAGTATATCTTGTGACGGGCAAGTTCGACCTTGCCATCGAGGGATACAGCGAAGCCATTCGCATAGACCCTCAGAACATCGCACATTATTCCAGCCGTGCGATGGCATACCTAAATCAGGGTGAGTTAGAACTAGCGGTCCAAGACCTGGACACCGCTATCGAGTTCGACCCCGATGATTCTCAGGCCTATATAAGCCGCGCAATGGTCTACACTTTGTTGGGCAAGCTAGAAGAAGCTGAGCAAGACATAAACAGGTCGGTGGAGCTTGGGTTCGATTCGTCCGTAATGCAGCAGGTGATCGAAAACCTCAGACAACAAGGCGAGTAATCTCTGGCGACCCTGGATTAGTCGAGGGCCTGTTTATACGAAAAGCTGCGACACCTCAAGCTCCAGACCTTGGAGCACGACTGACGAGATTTGATCCCCTACGCCGTTAAGTGAGGCTCGCTGCCAATTCCCCTCGTTGAGGTTCAACACTTCGACTGTCCTGGCTTCCGGTGACACAAGCCAGCACTCTATGACGCCAAGTCGCGCGTAGTCCGCAAGTTTGCTCTCCATTTCGCCACGAGTATTGCCGGGCGAAAGAACCTCCACGACCAAGTCGGGCGCACCTTCGACGATCTGCCCCAGGATATTCGCTCGCTCGTTGCTGACGAACAATAAGTCAGGCTGGCGAATGCGTAGTGGTTCGCGCTGTACAACAACGTCCAGCGGAGCGAATAAAGTCTCGCCCGATTCTTGTTCCGAGACGAATTGGTGTACTTGCAGGAATAATCTACGAAGTATTCGCTGGTGTTGGAGGTCCGGACTTGGGGCCATTATCATCTCCCCTTCGATAATATCGTAGCGCTGCTTTATCTCGGGGCCTTTCAAGTAGTCTTCGTATGTGAGCCGTTTCGTTTCAAGGGTCATTGCGCTACTCCCTAGTTTATTGCTGTGGAGGTTGGGCTGACGCTCGCATCTGGTCGTTCATCCAGCGCTTCAGGATGTCGAGGGCTGGAGGCGCGACGTAAAACACCTGCACATCGGTGGGAAACTGCACGCGATGGTCTTCGCGGATAAAGAGCGCCCCGGCTTCGTTCTCCTTCAAGGTTTCCTCTATGCGCGCGCCGATCTGCTCGTAACGCTTCTGTGTCGTCTCCTGGTATCCTTCCAACGCTATGTTCAGCACTTTTTCGCTAACCAAGCCGGTCGATATGCAGCGCTGCCAATCCATGTGCTCTTCGACCAACGCCTTGTCTTCGGTAATCTCAAGCGTAGCCGTTGAACTACACATCGCCTGGATGAATGAGTAGCCCTTGGGATTCAGGCTCTCGATTAGCTGCATCCCTTCGTCGCCGTCCGAAAACAGCGTTTCGTGATAGACGTGCACAACCGCGCTCAGCGACCTTTCCAGGTTATGAATATGGTCTCTCACTTCAGACCAATAACGGTCAAGAAGCTGCTGTCCCTCGGCTGGAACGCCCGGGTATAACGCGTATATAGGGATGAGGAATAGCTTCCGCTTTCCTTTGAACTGATCCGCATCTGGCTTGGGAAACTGGCTAAGTGGCGTAGCCATAAACTCTACTCCGAATCGTTCATTTACACTCATACATGATAAACAAGTAACGAGGCTACGGCAATTCGTCTTTGCATTCAAAGGCGCGGGTGCTCAGGTCTTATCGCGCCATCGCCTGAGCAATTTAGTGCGGCTCGCCGCTATCGGCCCATTGCAGCAAGAGTTTGCGCGTGTTCAAGGTCTTGTTGAGTGTTGACGTTGAAGAAGCTCAGGTGCTCAGGGTCTAGCAGGTCTATTTCATCCTCCGATACGAACCTGACACGCACATCGCCAAGGAGGTTGGCTATCTTGAGGTCATCAGCCTTCAATCTGCGCTCGATATGAGGCAAGCAAACCCTAGAATATAAAGCATGAGTTGGTTCGGGGTAGCGAGCGAGGATTGGCACGACAGCATCAAAGCCGTCTCTCAGGGACAGCATATGCTTGAGAAGCTCCACGTTCAGGAATGGCATATCGCATGCGACTACTATGCCCCAATCTTCGCTCATGGCAGACAAACCGGTGAAGATTCCTCCCAGTGAGCCTTTGCCAGGATAAATGTCTATCTCAACCTTTGCAGACTCATAGAGAGGCAACGCCGACGCCCGCTCCAAATCGTTGACGACGACAACGATTTCCTCAGACACTTTGGACAATCGGCCTATAACTCGCGCAATCAAGGGATCGCCGCCGACCAACTCAACGGACTTGTCGCGGCCAAGCCGTCTGCTCATGCCCCCTGCGAGGACTATGCCCGATATGTTCTTATTCAGGGCCATGTCTACGGAATAACTCTGCTACAGCCCCAGGATATTGCCCTTGTCGTCCACGTCCAGGGCGCGAGGCGAGCCTGGCAATCCTGGTAAGGTGACCATATCCCCGGCAATGGGGTAAATGAATCCTGCCCCAACAGATGCCTTGACATCGGACACCTGGAACGTGTACCCCGAAGGAAGGCCACGCAGTCGTGGATTGTGAGAAAGCGAAAGGTGAGTCTTCGCCATGCAAATGGGCAGCGTGCCCCAGCCAAGCTGTTGGAAAGTCCTCAGCTTTCGTCGCGCCGCAGGACTCCACTGCACGCCATCCGCATTGTAGACTTTCTGCGCAACAGCAAGAACCTTGTCCTCTATCGATGTCTCTGTCTCATAAAGATACGAAATCGTGGGGTCGTCGCCTTTAGTTGCGTCTATCAACGCTTCGGCGAGATCGACAGCCCCCGCGCCGCCCTCGGCGAAGCCGCGAATCTCGACTGCGGCGAATGCCCCCGCAGCCTCGGAAAGCTCCTTCACGATGGCGATTTCTTCTCTGGTATCCGAAGGGAAGTGGTTTATCGCGATCACTACCGGCAGGCCAAAGGAGCGCACGACGCCTATCAGATGCTCTAAATTGGGCATCCCCTTGCGAAGGGCATCTTCGTTGGGAATGTCCAAATCGCGATCCCGCACTCCTCCATGCGATTTCAAAGCCCTCACCGTGGCAACCAGCACAGCCGCGCTGGGTTCAAGGTCGTTGAAGCGTGCCTTGATGTGCAGGAACTTCTCGAACCCCAGGTCTGCGCCGAAACCAGCTTCGGTCAGAACGTAGTCCGCGTAGCCAAGGCTCAAACGGTCGCCCACTACGGAGCTGCATCCGTGCGCAATATTGCCGAATGGCCCTGTGTGAACGATTACTGGTTGGCCTTCGGTGGTCTGCACCAGGTTGGGCTGAATGGCGTAGCGAAGCAAGGACATCATCGAACCGACCGCGCCAATGTCTTCGGCGGTTACGGGCTGGCCTTCGCCGGTAAAGCCCACGACTGTCCTACTCAATCTGGCTCTGAGGTCTTCAAGGTCGGACGACAGTGCCAGAAGCGCCATGATCTCTGAAGCGGTGACGATGTCGAATCCGGTTTCACGTACCGGCGCGTTGGCTGAGCCTCCAATTCCAGTCACAATAGTGCGCAACGCGCGATCCTCAACGTCGGTGACACGACGCCAGGTAATGCCGGTGGGATCGAGTCCGTTGATCTTGCCCCGCTGAACGGCGTTGTCGGTCAAGACAGACAGTAGATTGTGGGCGGAGCCGACGGCATGAGCGTCTCCGGTGAAATGAATGTTGATCTCGTCTTCCGGCATCACCCGGGATTTGCCACCGCCTGTGCCGCCGCCCTTAATGCCAAAAATCGGGCCTAACGATGGCTCACGGAGCGTAGCAACCACGCGTTTGCCTAGCTTTCCCAGGCCTTGTGTAAGACCGACGACTGTAGTCGTCTTGCCTTCGCCCGCCCGCGTGGGCGTTATGCCGGTAACGACGATCAGCTTGCCTCGTTCACTATTCTGGCGTGCCATCTCAAGCGGAATCTTGGCCTTGTTGTGCCCGTAGGGAACAATCTCCCCGATATCCAATCCCATAAATTCGGCAATCTTGCTTATAGGAAGCATAGAATCTCCTTAATAATGAAAGCCAAACATTAGTCTAGGCCCAAAACCAACCACCATCAGAACAAAAGTTGATCGAACGGATACAGTATACGTGAAAAGTCTTCAAAATCGAGAGTAATCAAAGATTCGTGCGGTCGCTGAAGATAGTCGGAAATGATAAAGCCACCAGCGCGAGATAACAATACCTCGCGCCGATGGCCGAGAGGAAGAGAACACCTGAGGAGGTTTTTTCTCCTAATTCCTATTCTAATACAAAATGACTGGAAATGCCACCCTTTTACGAACTTCATAATACTTTGACTGAAGTCGGGTAGAAGTCGCCACAGAATGTTGTTGGCCTGTTGTGCGGTAATGACAAACAATATGCCTACATCATGGGCTACAGAGCAAAATACTCGCTCTTTGCGAAATTCGACATCAGGAGCAGCCTCCGATAAACACTATTTGACGGCCAGCAGACAGCCTGATAGACTTCGGTTCGTCTCTGACGTGCCCTCCTCGCCAAGTGTTGCTCAGTTTATGTTGTTCCAGATGGCTGTAACACAGACAACTCATAAGGCAGAATCGCATGAAACATAACAGGTTGTACGATGAGTTCGCGCATCTGTGGCCGTTAATCAGCCCACCTGAAGATTATGCCATCGAGGCGCGACACTGGCGCGACGCTCTCCGGGAAAAGCTCGGCCCAGGTCGGCACGAAATCCTTGAGCTTGGCGTAGGTGGCGGACACAATCTGTCACACCTTACCGCCGATTTTGAGGCAACAGCCGTTGACATCTCAGAGCGAATGCTCGCCAACTCTATACAGTTGAATCCGGGTGTCGAACATCATGTTGGAGATATGCGCACGGTACGGCTGGAGCGCAAGTTCAAGGCCGTGTTCGTCCACGACGCCATTTCCTACATGCTTACCGAAGACGACCTCAGAGCCACATTCTCTACAGCCCGCGCTCACCTGGATCCGGGTGGCGTTTTCATAACCACACCTGACTGGTACAGAGAAACCTTCGGTGGCACAAGCGTATCCCATCAAATCGGACGAAATGACGATCTGGAGCTTACGTTTGTCGAGTACACGTATGACCCTGATCCCAACGATACGACTATTGAGTCGATATTCTTTTACATTATGAACGAGCATGGCGACCTGAGAATCGAGCAAGACCGTCACGTCACCGGGCTGTTTCCACTGAATACGTGGCTGAAGCTGATGACAGAAGCTGGGTTTGAAGTCGAAAAGTGGCCTTACCCCGTTGCCGACGATGGACACGAGATGTATCTCCTCGTAGGAATCCTGAGGAATCGTTAGACCGTGGCATCGGCCCAGGTTGTCCAGTTTCGATGACAACCGTTCCCATGGAGGTTTACGAGTTCTCATATTCTGGTTATAATCGCGCCAAGTTACTAGGTTGTGTTGACATTTGGTGCATAATGGATACATGTCAACGACTGAATTACGCAATGAACAATGGTCGAAAATCCTTGAATTTCTGCGCTCATGCCCAGACCTCTACGTTGGAGAGGAGGACGATTGCAGGCGCTACGTCGAGGCCATCCTGTGGATGGCACGAAGTGGTGCTCCTTGGAGACTGCTGCCTGAGCACTACGGTCACTGGAACAGCGTATATAAGCGCTTCGCACGCTGGTGTGAAAAGGGTGTATGGGAACGAATGCATCAGCATTTTGTGCAAGACCCCGATATGGAGCATGTCATCATTGATAGCACTGTGATAGCACTGTGGTTCGCGCTCATCCCTGTGCTGCTGGAGCCTCCAAAAAAACGGTGGCCAATCGGCCCAAGCTCTTGGCCGGAGCCGAGGCGGGTTCAGTACCAAGATCCACGTGAGCGTGGATGGATTGGGCAACCCGTTGCGCTTTGAGCTCACAGCAGGTCAACGTCACGACATCACCCAGGCACAGGCATTGATTGCTGATTTCGAAACCGAGCATGTGATTGCTGATAAGGGATACGATTCGATGGATTTTCTCCAATGCATCCTGGGCAGGGGCGCGTTACCTGTGATTCCACCTCGGTCAAATCGAAAGACGCCACGAGAGTATGATGAGTACCTTTACCGAGAGCGCCACCTTGTGGAGTGTTTCATCAACAAGATCAAGCACTACCGGCATATCTTCTCTCGCTTTGACAAGCTGTCATCGCGTTTCCTGGGATTCTTGAACTTCGTCGGTGCTCTCATATGGCTCAGATGAAATGTCAACACAACCTAAGAGCGTCTAACAAAACCATTATTGGAACAGAAAGCGAGAGCAGATGATGGCACAACCTATGGCCAAGAAAGCCTCATGTATGTCTGCCCTGCGCTCATATCGAACCCGTAAGCGTCGGAACTGATGAAGCCAACTCAGGCTTCTCTCAACCACCCATCTATGCACACCCAACCCGCTGCCATGCGGCTCACCTCGCTTGGCCAGCAGCGGCCAGATATGTCGCTTCTTCAACTCCTTGCGAACAGGCTCAGAGTCATACCCTCTGTCTCCCTGCGCCTGAAGAGGACGCTTGCGAGGCCTGCCTCGCTTGCCCTTGACAGCAGGTATGGCATCCACCAACTCAAGGGCTTGGGTGACATCGTGAGCGTTCGCGCCAGTCAACCTGACCGCCAGTGGAATGCCCTGGGCATCGGTTATGATATGATGCTTGCTACCCGCCTTCGCCCTGTCCGTGGGGTTGGGGCCTGTTTTCTGCCCCCAAAAACTGCTCGCACTGAAGCACTGTCCAGCACTGCGCGAGTCCAGTCTATGCGCTCAGCTGCTTGCAGGCGCTCAAGGCATACCAAGTGGATGCGCTCCCAGACTCCCGACTGGTGCCAATCTCTGAGGCGCCTCCAGCAGGTCATCCCACTGCCACAGTCCATCTCCTTGGGTAAGTCTTCCCAGCCAATGCCTGTCTTTAGCACGAACAGTATCCCACTTAGGACCTGTCTGTCAGGTATCCTGGGCCTTCCTCCTTTCGGCTTCGGTGGTTGTGGCGGCAGTAAAGGTTGCACCAGTTCCCAGAATTCATCGCTTACAAGGGGCTTAGACATTAGGTCATCCTCCTCCAGAGAATGTCCAGATTCTAACCCCTTTTATTAGGTTTTGTTAGACGCTCTAAGCAGATGTCAGTAGGAGGTATCGAAATGGCAGAACGAGGCGACGTTATCATCGGAAGCGGCCCGATCAAATTCGGAATGGATTACCGCGACCTGCTGTCCGACCAGGGGCTATGCATCCACGCGCTAGGCGACGTTGACGGCGAGGAGGTCGAAATACTGCGTTTCGACTGCTTTGACCACGTGCCCCACTATCACTACGGCCCAATGAAGCGCAATGAGCGTCTAGTGCTAGATAAGACGACTGAGGGCGACTCACTAGGGTGGACGCTAGAGCAGTTGAGGCAGCGTTTGCCCGAAATGTTCAGGCGCGCTGGCTACGAGGAGCTGGCCGACAAAGCCGATATGAAGGCCCTAGAAGCCACTCTCGATGAATTGGAAACGACAGCGCGAAATATGGCGCGCGAGGGCCGCAGCACCGTAGTGCACAATCGCGGCAGTGCTATAGTCGAGGCTGGCCCCGTGAGGTTCGGCATCGAATTTCGCGAGCTTGCGAACGATAGAGGCATCGCCATCCATGTTCTGGGCGACGTGGGCAGCGAGGAGCACGAGCTTTTGACCTTCGACTGCTTCGAGAAAGCTCCCCACTACCACTACGGGCCTCGCGCCAAAAATCAGCGTCTATATCTGGACACAACCACTGTGCCCGATCCGTTACGCTGGGCGCTGGACCTTTTCAAGGGCGGCAAGCTGGCAACGATGCTGGCGCGAGCGGGCTATCACGATCACGCTGCTGGTCTCAAGCCTTCAGTTCTCGCTGAAAAGGTTGTCGAGGTAGAGTCCATTGCGCAAGATTTGAGAAAGGTCAACGCAAAGTAGGCTCGTCATTATGGCATTTCAGTAGGGGCGTAGAGGCGTTCGCGCCTCTACTGAAAATTCCGCAAACGCTTTTGCGTGGCAAGTATCATGAACGTCGTGGCTGTCAGCAGCACGCCGAGAATTCCAATCGCTACTTGACCGCCCCACAGGTCGATGGCGAAGCCCACAGGAAGGACTGCCAGCGGCATCAATCCGAAATTCATCATAAAAATGCTCATCACCCGCCCGCGATACTGGTCTTCGGACACCTCCATTATCATGGCCTGATTCAAGGCCCTGCGCCCGGCGTCTCCAAGTCCCAGCAATACCATGAACCCCACTGCATAGGCATACAAAGGCACTGAAGCGACCATCATCAACGCGATGCCAGAAGCGAAGCTGGAAGCAATCAATATCATTCCTCTGTGCCTCTTGCCCAGGGAGGCGATGGCTAACGCGCCAATCAGAGAACCTGCTCCCATCACTGCTATCATCAGGCCCATGGAGTCCGCCTCCAGGTTGTATATGTCCGCCACAAAAACGGGCATAAGGAAGCGGAAGGGCATAGCGAGAAGCGTCGTGACCAGGCCCATGACCAGGAGTGTGAGTACGAGGGGATTGATGAGGATGTATGAGAACCCGGCTTTGATGTCAGTCATCATGGGTGCGCCTGTCCTCGCGGACTCGTTGCCAATCCTGGGAATGAGGCTAGTGAAAAACACTGCAATGAGTCCCAACGCAGAAATAATGAAGTAAACTGCGTCTGGCCCAACAAACGCGTAAACGACGCCGCCGATGACGGGCGCAACGAGAGTTGTTATGCTCATGCCTGCGGCGTTAAGGGCCATCGCGTTCGTAAGCTGATCTTTGCTCACAAGCTGAGGGACTATGGCCTGTCTTGCAGGCCCCATTATGGCGAAAAATCCGCCCTGTAGAATTGACGCGGCCAGAAGATGATACCACGTAATCGTGCCAGTGGTGATCGACACGCCAATGACGATGGATAGGCCAGCGGCGGCCACTTGACCTATCTGGATGATCTTCTTACGATCAACCTTGTCCGCTATGACGCCACCGAACAACACCAGGGTCAACATGGGAATAGCCGAGCCTGCGTTCACTACACCAAGCAGGGCAGCCGAGCCGGTCAGGTCGTAAACCAGGAAGCCTCGTGCGAGCATCTGCATCTGCATTCCGCCCATCATGACAAGCTGGCCTAACCACAGGTACAAAAAGTAGCGGTTCGATAAGGAGCTAAATGTGTATCGCAAGCCACCTGGTGGAGAGGAAGTTCGCTGTTCAGTTATTGATTCTGAGGGTTCTTCAAGGCTGTCCTGAGAGGCGGTTTCTGTAGTCGAGGGGAAGGGTGCAGGGGGGTTTCGAACGTCTGAATCAGAGTCCGAATTGTTGTTTTCATTCATAGGATCAGTCTACACCCACGCGCCCGGCCTTGCAAGCGTGACCTCACTGCAGATTCAGACGGGGATGCGGGTCTGCGGCTACTTTAGCCAACCGTTGTTAGCCGAAGAGAATTAAATGGGCCCGGGCTGCTTGCGGCACTCATCCATGACTAGCATGGAAGGCGCTTACAGGTGTTCAACCCGGGCCCGTTATTTCATATTTTGTTGCCGTCAAAAGGCGGCTTTGCAGTGATTCGCAAGCATTGCCTTAAACTTAATGTTACCATATCAAATAACCTGTTGGTAGCACTTTTTGCAACACCTTTCAGGCTTAGACTTGACTTTCATATCCACCGCGAAAGGGGAAAATCGTCCGATGGGCAACACTTTTGGTCACCTGTTCAGAGCAACCACATGGGGCGAGTCTCACGGCGATGCCATCGGAGTCGTTGTTGACGGATGCCCGCCCAAACTTGAACTCAGCGTGGAGGATATCCAGAAGGAGCTTGACCGGCGCAGGCCGGGGCAGAGCGAGATATCGACCCAGAGAAAAGAGGGCGATAGGGCTGAAATCCTCTCTGGCGTGTTCGACGGGCTGACGCTTGGCACTCCGATATCAATCGGTGTCTGGAACGAGGACGCTCGCGGCAGGGACTACGAGCACATGCGCACCAAGTACCGTCCGTCTCATGCGGACTACACCTATGATTCAAAGTACGGAATCCGCAACTGGAAGGGCGGGGGAAGGGCAAGCGCGCGCGAGACCATCGGGCGTGTCGCCGCTGGCGCAATCGCCAAGAAAATCCTGGCGCAGGAATTCGGCGTCGAGATTGTGGGCTACGTCAAGCAGGTTTGGAAGCTCAACGCCGAGGTTGACCCGGATACGGTTTCAGCCTCAGACGTGGAATCTAATATCGTGCGCTGCCCAGACCAGGACGTTGCGGTGCAGATGATTGAACGCATCAAGCAGGCGCGAAAGGACGGCGACTCGCTCGGTGGTATTGTCGAAGCCGTGGCACGCAACATTCCGGTCGGCCTGGGCGAGCCTGTTTTCGACAAGTTAGAGGCCGATCTCGCAAAAGCCCTGCTCTCGATGCCGGCCTGCAAGGGATTCGAGGTTGGTTCGGGCTTCGGCGGCATCACGATGACCGGCTCTGAGCACAACGATCCATTCTACAACGAGGAAGGCCGCATTCGGACTCGCACCAACCGGTCGGGCGGCATACAGGGCGGCATAAGCAACGGCGAAAACATCGTGATTCGCGGCGCGTTCAAGCCCACCGCGACAATCATGAGACCGCAGGAGACCGTGGATGTCGATGGAAACCCCGCAGTTATGGAAGCGCGGGGCCGCCACGATCCCTGCGTTCTGCCTCGCGCCGTGCCGATTGTCGAGGCCATGATGGCTCTGGTTCTCGTAGACCACGCCCTGCGCCAACGAGGTCAGACGGGCAGGGCATAGAATTGACCGCAGAGTGCGCAGAGACCGCTGAGACAGGAATTAGTACAAAAAATCTCTGCGAAGTCGGCAATCTCTGCGGTTTTGAGATAATTACTTAGGCCACCTGCTTCGAGCATCCTCTCGGCGCGTGTATTCCGATGAATACGCCTTTGGTGCTCGCGGGATGCACCCAGAAGTTTCGGGTTTCCGGCCCGGGTTCTTGCCCCTGAGGTATGCCCGTGACGCGACCACCGCTTGCCTTTATACGACTTGCGGCGTCCGGCACGTCTCCGGAGTCGAACTCTATCAGGTAGATACCCTCTCCCTTATTTTTGAGGAACCGCCCTATCGCGTTGTCGGGGTCTGTCGGTTCCAGAATCTCAATGAAGGCGTCTTTTCCGTTGCCTAGCCATGCGTTGCGGTACCCGAACTCCTTTGATTCGGAGACGGGTATCATCAGTTCCAGATTGAACAACTTCTGATACTGGTCTATGCCATCCTGAAGATTGTTGACGGCGATGCAAACGCTCGATAGCTTCTCCAGCATGAATTCCCCTCCTCGATTCTAAACTACCGACGAAGTTCCGCCATCTATGTTTATCGCGACGCCGGTAATGTAGCTTGCGCGATTGGAGGCCAGGAAAGTAATCAGGTCACCCGCCTCCTCAGCATCGCCGACGCGGCCCAGAGGCACACGTTTGCCCATTTGTTCATACCAGTTATCCAGCGTCAAGCTGGGATTCTGGGCGTTCTGCTGCTCCCAGCGTCGCTCATGTTGTCCGCTCTTGATGAGGCCGATGCACACCGTGTTAACGAGTATGTTGTCCACGGCGTAGTCCTGGGACATCTCTTTTGTCAGGGCGATACCCGCCGCGCGGCTGACAGACGTTGGCACTGACCGAGACGCGGGAGCTTTCCCGGCAGGAGTAGTGATATTGATGATGCGCCCGCCGCCCTGCGCTTTCATATGCGGCAACGCCAATCGGGAGCAGCGAATCGCACCGAAGAGCTTCAACTCTATGTCATAACTCCAGGTCTCGTCGGTCACGTCTTCGAAATATGCGGCGGCAGACGTACCTGCATTGTTTACGAGGATGTCGATTCGACCATGAGTCTCGATAACTTTATCAAAAAGGCTTTTTATCTGATCTGGCTTCGTCATGTCGGCGGAAATGGCCAGGACTTCTCCGCCTGTCGCGCTCCTGATCTCGTCGGCGGCCTTGTCAAGCATATCCTGGCCGCGCGCGCATATGACCACCTTAGCGCCCTCCACCGACATGCTCATGGCAGCAGCCTTGCCGATGCCATCGCTTCCGCCCGTAATCAGGGCAACCTTGTCCTTAAGTCCCATATCCATAGCTTATCCCTCCTCTTTTGATTCTAGTCTGTACGCCTCGTCCAACAGGTCGGTGACGTAGACGGCTTTCATATCCAGGCCCTCCTTCTGCGCTCCGTATTGCAACTGAAGAACGCATCCGGGGTTTGCCGTCGCAATGACATTCGCGCCAGTGTCCTTGACGGCCTCCATCTTTGAGTCCAATATCTTGAGAGAAAACTCGCGCTCCGTGATAGTGTATGTCCCACCCGCGCCACAACACATCGATGCGTTGGATAGCTCCACGAACTCGATGCCCGGTATCGAGCGCAGAATCTCCCTCGGCTGCTGTGTGACGCGCTGAGTGTTCGACAGGTGGCACGAGTCCTGATAGGTGACGCGATAACTGAGGCTGGCTTTGGGAGGTTCAAATGGCAACCCGACGAGATATTCGTGTATGTCCTTTACCTTTTCACTGAACAACCGCGCTTTCTCGGAGTACTCCGCGTCGTCTCTCAGAAGGTGGTCATACTCCTTCATGCGCGTGCCACAGCCAGCCGACGCAACCACGATTGCGTCAACATCAGCGTCAAGGAACACGTCGATGTTGCGTCGGGCCATGTCTCTCGCCGTATCCAGGTCGCCGACATGAGTGTTGAGCGCGCCGCAGCAGCCTTGCCCACCAGGTACAGCAACTTCACAGCCGTTGCGGGCCAGCACGCGAGCGATGGCGCTCATCTGAGGGCCGTTCACCAGGGGCATGACGCATCCAGAAAGCAATGCCACCCGCGCCTTCTTTTCGCCTCGCGCGGGGATTAGCTGTCCTCTGGCGTTGAAGTAGGTCGAAGGTATTCGTGGCAGCGAATCTTCAAGCTCCGCCAGCTTGCCCGAAACCAGTTTGAGCAGCCCTGTCTTTCTCATGGCCTGTTGAACGCCGGAGCGTTGATAGAAACGCAGGGCGCTTACGAAGAATGCCAGCCTTTCCTGATGAGGCAGGAGCTTGTTTAGCGAAAGATTGGATGCCAGCCTTGGCAGAAGTCCTTGCTTTCTGTGGCTTTCGACCTGATTCATCGTGGCTTCAATCAGTCGGCCATAGGGCACTCCCGAAGGGCAAGCCACCTCGCAAGCGCGGCACTGAATGCATAAGTCCCAGTGCTGAACGACGCCGGGCGTAATGCCGATACGTCCCTCGTTGACCGCCTTCATCAGCGCGATTCTGCCTCGCGGCGACTCGGTTTCAAGGCCTGTTTCAACATACGTCGGGCAGACCTGCAAGCAGAAACCGCAGTGGACGCACTTGTACAGATCGGACTCGTCAGGCGCGTCAGGCCCCGCAAACAGAAACGAGCGATCGCTCGAAGCGGAACCAGTCATCATATGCCTCCTACGAATCGTCCCCGATTGAGTATGCCTTTGGGATCATACTGCTCTTTCATCCTGCGCATCGTCATCAGCGGCTCTCCAACGTCATCCCACACGTCGAACCAAGCTTTGACATTAGCCGGACACCGCTCGATTATCATACGACCTTCCGCTCTGTGAACGGCATCGCGAGCCTGTTCGAGAACGTTCGCCGCCTTGTCGTCCAATTCACATTCCGCCTTCGCGAACCAGTTTATGAACACTGTGCCATATCCGGGATGAATCACCATTGCCGTTCTGAAAGAACTGTCATTTCCTGACTGCTCCAGCGATTTCGCAATCGATGAAGTTTTTGAGGGTAGGACGCTGGCTCGGCCTGACATGAGCGGCGTGGTCGCCTTGTCCCAGCCAAAGTCGGCTAGCTTTCGCCAGATAGCACTTGCCTGGGTCTCATCCAGATTTTCGATTGCCTTTGCGTTGTATTCGCGGCAGATTGAGGCGCAATCGTTTAGCTGACGTTCCAGGGTTCGCGGTCTACCGCCGAGCCTTATTGCGAGGAAATGATTACCCTCGATGTCGATCACCTGCGCGCGTTGGTCGGTATTGCCGTCGAACGCGATGAGAGCTAACGGCATGACGTAGCTGCGAAAAATGCTCAATCCAGCATCAATGCATTGCTGTCCAGTATCGAAGGCTGCAAGCAGCGTCGCCTCCTTTCGAGGCAGCGGAGTTAGCTTGAATGAGATTTCTGCGATAATGCCTAGCGTGCCCAGGCCGCCAATGTGAAGTCTCGCCATGTCGTAACCGCTTACGTTCTTGACGACCTCGCCGCCACTTTTCACGATGGCTCCATCAGCCTGAACAACCTTCATGCCGATAACCAGGTCTCTAGGATTGCCGTACTGCGCCTTTAGCGGACCGCTAACTCCGGCAGCCAGTGTGCCGCCGATAGTGGCGCGGTCAGGCAGGGGAGGGTCGAGCGCGAGAAACTGACCATGTTCGGCCAGTGTTTGCCGCAGGCTTTCGACTCGCACTCCTGCCTCAACTGTGGCTGTCAAGTCGGCAGGGTTGTGTGCGATCACTTTGCTCATGCGAGACAGGTCGACCACCATGTCAAGGTTGCTGACGCCGTTGCCGAGCGCCATTCGCGTGCCTCCCCCCCAGGGCGTAACGGCCAAATTCGTGTCCGAGGCAGCCGCCATCACTTCGCTCAACTGCTGGATGTTGCGAGGGAAGGCAATTATCTTTGGATGTAGGCCGTCTATAGAGTGACTTTCAATGTCGAGGCTGAAGCCATCCGGCCCCAGAACCCGCTCTATCGCCTGTGTGTTGGAGTCGTTAGTCATCTGAATCTTAAACGAGCCTATATCCAGGCGTCGGGGCCGGCTTTCGCAATCGCGGCAGAGCGCGGTAGTTCTTTGCACGAAGCTCCGGTGGGGAAGATTTTTGCGGGATTGAACATATCGTTTGTGTCAAAAGCAGGTTTCAGCTTCGCCATCGCTTCCAGATCGTCATCGGTAAACATGAGTGGCATATACTCTTGCTTCTCAAGGCCAATACCGTGCTCACCGGAGAGGACTCCGCCAACCTCGACGCACAACTTTAGGATATCGCCTCCAATTTCGAGGGCCTTTTGCGTGTCGCCCGGCCTGCGTTCGTCGAACAGGACGCACGGGTGCAGGTTGCCGTCACCAGCGTGGAGCAGGTTCGCGATGGGGTAACCCGACTCCTTTGACATTTCCTGTATCCTCGCCAGCACCTCTACGAGCCTGGTTCTTGGCACAGTGCCATCAACCAGAAGATAATTAGGAGCCAGACGCCCCAAAGCGCCAAGAACGCCCTTGCGTCCCGACCATAGCCGCTCGCGCTCTGCGGCGTCAGTGGCAGTGCGAATCTCTATCGGACTGTATCTCTGGCAAACCTTCTCAATCTCCACCGCTTCCTCCTCCACCGCCTCGCTAAGGCCATCGACTTCTACCAGAAGCACGGCCCCAGCGTCTTCAGGATAGCCCGCGTGAACGGACGCCTCGGCTGCCTGAATGCACATGTCGTCCATCATTTCGATGGCCGCTGGAACAATGCCCGCCCCGATGATGCCGGACACGGCTGCGCTCGCATCGCCTAGTTCTCTGAACACAGCCAGCAGCGTTTTGACCGCCTCCGGTTGCCTGAGCAGGCGGACGACGACCTTTGTCACAATCGCTAGCGTGCCTTCCGAGCCGACAAGTATGCCGCGAAGGTCGTATCCCGAGGTCTCTCTCGTTTTGCCGCCTATCCACTGAACGGAGCCGTCGGAAAGCACGACCTCTAATCCTAGTACGTGATTCGTGGTGACGCCATATGCCAGACAATGAGGCCCGCCGGAGTTCTCCGCGACGTTGCCTCCGATAGTGCAGACTCGCTGGCTAGAAGGGTCGGGCGCGTAGTAAAGGCCATACTTTGAGACAGCGTTGGTCAACTCGATGTTTACGAGTCCCGGCTCTACAACGGCCAGCATGTTTTCCACGTCAACCTCAAGGATGCGCGTAAGGCGTGTCAATGTGACCACGATCCCGCCCTTTTCGGCTATCGCGCCTCCGCTCAGTCCTGTTCCCGCGCCCCTCGCAATTACGGGAAGCTGATAGTTGCAAGCGACCTTAATTATCTGGGAGACTTCTTCAGTCGAGCCCGGAAGGACAACTGCCAATGGGAGAGCTTTGTCCACTGATCCATCGTATTCGAAGACGATGAGGTCTTCCGGCTCGTGCAGGACGTAAGTATCCCCGGCAATAGTCTTGAGCTTGTTGATAAGTGTTCTGTTGCTTGCCATTCGTTGCCTCTACAGAGTGGGAATATGATAGACGATTGCGAATATCGGCGCAAGCTGACCGCAAAGACACGCGAGGCCGAACTGACACAAAAAAGCCCCGACTATCGGGGCAGTGGTTTCAATGACCAAAAGAGGCGAATACGTTCCCCGTTCAGGGTTCTTCTGGTTGTCGGGAAGTACTATCGCCTGCCTCGCCTTCTTGTTCGCTGGCAGAAGATAGCTCTACCAAACGACGATTGCCGTCCTCCGAGTATTCCCCCCAGGGTCTCTCGGTCAAGAATTTTCGCAAAGCGACCAGTGTTTCCTCTATGTTGCCCATGTCTTCATATGCCACACTCCGTAGGTAAAGGGTATCCAGCAATGGCTCGGCGTGCCCTTCGACGAAGGATGCGTAGGCGTCCAAAACCGCTAGCGCCTGTTCCGGTTGACCCAATTTCAGATATGCGATTGCCCAATCGTTATGCTCCTTTTCGTGTCCCGGAAGCATCACCGCAAGCTCGCTATACATCCCAACGGCCACAGGGCCCAGGTTTTCGTTTCCCTCCATCTCTGCCAGCTTCAAGGCGTAAGCCGCCAATGCCAGCCTGACCTCGTGGGAAAGGGGATTGGCATCAAAAGCTCGCCGCAGAAGGGTGTATTGTTCTGATACGATCTCGCTCTTGTCAGACAAATTCTGTGCGACAAAGGCTTCCATCATCTCCACTCGCGCCATGTAGCTGGCAGAAGATAGCTCTAACAGGCGGCGATTGCCATCATCCGAGTATTTCCCCCAGGGCCTCTCGGTCAAGAACTCTCGCAAGGCGACCAACGCGACGCCTATCTGGTCCATGTCTTCATAGGCAACACTTCGAAGATAAAGGGTGTCCAGCGATGGCGTGGCGCGCCCTTCGACAAAAGATGCGTAGGCATCCAGGACTCCCAGAGCCTTTTCGGGCTGACCCAGTTTCAGATACGCGATTGCCCAATCGTTATGCACTTCTTCATGTCCTGGAAGCATCAACGCAAGCTCGCTGAACAGCCTGAGGGCCTCAGCACCCAGTTTTTCGTTTCTGCCCGTCTCTGCCAGCTTCAAAGCGTAAGCCGCCAATGCCAGCCTGACCTCATGTGATAGTGGATTGGCGTCCAGGGCTCGACGCAGGAGCGCGTATTGCTCGGAAACTTTTTCGGTTTCATCAGATGCATTCTGAGTAACAAAGGCCTCCATCATCTCGGCTCGCGTCAAGTAATAGAAGCCCACGTCAGGGGCCAGATCTATTGCCCTGTCCATCAGTTCCAGACCTGAAAGCAGGTCTCGTTGTTGAAATGCCGCTATACCGTTGGCTCCCATCGTCGCGGCGCGCACGTAGTTGACGTTTTTCTGCCAGATGAACGCGCTCCCCGCCAATACAAAAACCATTGCCAAACCCAGACGCCACAAAGGGCTACCAAACAGTCCTGAATTGACGCGGCCCTTCCTGGCGATTTCCGGCACAGACCCATTTCGCGCCAGAATGGGCAACGCCACGACCATCGCGGCGATAACCCAGAACAGAGCAGTGTCCGAGACCCTCGCAACGCCTGTTAGCTGCTCAACGAACCTGACGACGAGACTTGCGAGCAAGCCGGCATATATGAAACCATGTTCTGAACTGAACGAGCGACGTCTTCGCAGGAACAAAGCGCCACCACCGATAAGGAGCGCTATCCAGACCGCTGCGTATGACACCACTCCGAACAGCCCAAGCTCTACACCAATGTGAATGAAGTAGTTGTGCGCGGTTGCGAACACCAGTCCTTTCGCTTCAGGCTCCCACTGCAAGGGAAGGGCGTAAAGAAAGAGTTCAGGGCCATACCCCACGAGATACCTCGCGGGCGCTGACCGCCATTCGTCCAATCCAATCCAGGGTCTTTCGCCGATCAGGACGGCCGACCTTCTCCATGTAGAGAAGCGGCCTTCCAATCCAGCCGTCGTCACCTGATCTCCGATGCTGAGGGCGCGCCCAATTAGGGCATCAAGTGGTTGAGCAGTGGTGCCATCGTTTCGTGAAGGTAAGACGGAAAGGGTAAAGAGAATCATGCCGCCAAATATCGCGCTCACAACGAGTCCCTTGACGAGGAACGGCCTGAGAAGCCCGAGACCCCCTGTTACGATCATGGTCAGAGTGAGCCATATCACAAGTCCGATAGCAAGACCGATCCAGGGGCCGCGACTTAGCGTGAACAACACTGCAGTTAATTGGAAGATAATGAGAACGGCCCAGCCCGCGCTTATCTACAGCGAACGGAGTCTGATGCTCAGAGCGAGTCCGAGACCCAGGGAAATCGGCAGAGCTATGACCATGAACGAAGCGGCAAAAAGCGGGTTGCCGAACGACGACTGGACTCGCTGTGACGTACCTTGATCAAAAGGGTCGAAACCAAGGTACTGGGAAATACCGTACAGGGCCGCAACAGTGGCTGCGGCGGTGACAGCGCCCATCAAACGAAGCAACTGGTCTGTGGTTTTCAGGTGGGTCGCAACTACCATGAACAATAGGTAGTAGGAGGCCATGTTATAAAGGCCGTAGCCATCTCGACCTGGATTATTACCCCACAGGCTAACTCTAATGACGGGTGAGAACAGCATTGCAAGGACGTTGGCGATGAAGAAAAGAGTAGCCGCCACCGTGATCCATCGAGAGGGTTCCTCTTTCATCCATGCTCTGAACCTGGCCCACGCAGTACCTTCAGAGTGTTTCATAGGGTAATAGGTCTGAAGCGCCCACTCCACCGCCCAGAGCATTACCATAAGCCCCACGAGGCTCCGAAGAGTCGCTACTTTTGGCACATCAACGAATACCATGGCAGACTGTGTGGCGAACAGGATAGGGACTAGTCCTGCCGTCAACAGCCAAAGGATTTCCATAGACCTTGGAGTCCAAAGCCGCGCCTTGTCCACAATTGATGAATCCAACCCAGTGAACGTGCGGTTGTTGGGATGCATGCTTCGTTTATTAGCCATGTGGCAAAAAATCACCTGAAATCACTCAAGGACGTTGACGTCTGGATGTTTCGATGTCTAAAATCGAGGTCAAGAGCACTATTGATAAACTACAGGGCTTCACATAGCGGAATATGGGTCATCACTCATGCGCGTCAGTAGTGCAATAAGATAACATGGACTTGAATAGCAATATTTTGCCCTTTGGATTGAAGGAGTCGGATTGGATCAACCACTAGAACGCCCTTCAGTAGAGCCTGAAGAGGCTCTATTTGCAGATGTGGTCCGCCCTCTGTTCAGGTTTTACTGGCTGGTGTTGGCATTTGCTGTTGTCGGCGCGATCGCAGCCTACGGTCTGTCATCCTACGAGCCAGTCACTTATTCCTCTGAAAGCATGATGGTTGTCGATGGCAGCTACGCGGACCAGAAGCTGATTACCGACCTTGTGAAAGACCAGGGCGCAGGAACCAATGTGCTGTCGGGAGGGTTAATCAGGCTGACGATTAAGGCCTCGAGTTCGGAAGAGGCCATTCGCAGATTGAACACCATAATGGAAACCACGCAGGCTCGGCTGTTGGGTCTTTTGCCGGATTACGAGAGCCAGATCGCCCTCGCAAAGGAGCAATACCTGGAAATAATCTCAATAGTTGAAGGGGCGAAGACATTGGAAGAACGAATTATCATAAGTGATTTTCTCGTCGATAACTTGCGCCAAATGAATAGTTTGATCCGAAAAGACCGGAACAAGAATAACGCCCTAAGATTCGTGAAAGAACCCAGCGTCCCCACAGCATCTGCGCCACCCGATTACTTGAACCGAATTGGCTTAGGAGCAGCATTCGGACTGTTGCTAGGGGCTTTAGGCGCATACATTATCTATAACAGAGAGACTTTATTCAGGTTCAGAAAAGCTCTTTGAGCCTGATCTTCCTTATTATTACTGCGGAATCGTGTTTCCATTGGCATCACACTGTACAGGGGACTCGCTAAGTGCCCTGGCACGATACACATCGCCCAGGCAGGTCAGATTCGCTCCTACCCCCGGCCCATCGTAGAAACTGATGCCCATATAGCCATCAGACCCAACGTTCACAATATCTTTCCACGATGAGAAGAAGAACCACTTCTCGATCAATTTGCTAGCCGCATTTGCCTCCAGCCAGTCGAGAACTGAGGAGAGGTAGTCGCTCATCAAGTCCCAGTGATAAGCGCCTGTTGGGGCCATTTCTGTTGGGAACGTGATCCACCCCCACCCGTCGTACCCTACATGGACTGCGATCTCGGTAATCCACATGGGTGTGCTCGCATACCCCGGAACACTGTCAAGATACGCTCTCATCCCTTGAAGCTGTTGAATGGCAATTGACCAGTGAGGGAAGTTCCCGCCCTTGGCAGAGTAAAAAGCCAGTTTGCCAGGGTCATTGTTGGGAGTGTTGTTCCAATCGATGGGATATACGTCGATAGCCCACACATCAACAGGAGGGTTCTCTCCGTACTTCAGGGCATATTCGCTGACAAACGATTGCAACCACACCTCGCCCGATTGATATCCAGCACACCCTATACATGTGAAATCCCAGTTCAGGATGCTAGTGCCTACAATCTTGGCAGTTGGGTCGCCAAGTTTCAGCTGGGTCACAAAATAGTGAAACACTGGGTCACAAAATAGTGAAACACTGGCGCGAATCTCTTGCCAGTCATGTATCCATAGCGGTTTGCCTCGCCGAAAATGTACCAGTAGGTTCCGGGTGAATTTTGGGCCATCTGTTGTATCTGAGTTCGCGTCTGGAACCCTAAACCAGCTATCTGCTCGTCAGACAGCGTTTCTATCGATTCTGCTTGCCCTGAATTCCATACAGTCGAATCCTTCGGAACCTGGACAAATGGCAGCTTGTTAGCCCCATCCGGGACCTGGGACATGGCAGAGCCGAAATTCAGATACCAGTTCAACCCCATCTGGTCAAGGAAATAGTCGTTCTCGAATTTCGACGATGTGTGCAAGACGACACCATACCGTTCGTCTCCTGTCGGCGTTGGAGTCAACGTAGGCGTAGAAGTGGGAATCGGTGTAGATGTCGCAGTCGGCAGTGGCGTATTCGTTGCTATAGGAACAGGTGTATTCGAGGGCATAGGTGTAGGCGTTGCCGTTCCGCCACCGCCACTTCCGCCACCAAAGCTCTGGGGTGTAGCAGTCGGCGTCGGGCTTGGAGTTGCAGTAGGTGTGGGCGATGGTGATGGCGTTAGCGTCGCAGTTGGTAACTGAGTCGCAGTGGCAGAGGCCACCGGTGTAATCGTAACGGTGGGAGTAGCTGAGGGAGTTGGCGTATGAGTCGCTGTCGAAGATGGTTCTGCTGTCATTGTGGCAGTAATTGTCGGTGATGCCGTGGCCGTGGCGGGCGGGACAGCAGTTGAAGTTAGCGTTGCCGTAACCGAAGGACTTGGCGTAGAAGAAGGGAGGCTCACTGGTGTGGCTGTAGGCAATGGGGTAGGTGTAGATATGACTGAGGGCGTGGTCGGAGTTGCCGTTAATATGGCAGCAGCCGGGGATGGCGTTGGGGATTCATCAGAGGAATTGTCGGGTTCGTCAACAGCTATTGCGAATATAGACAGCCCGGGAGACACTGCCCTGAAATGAACGCTATCGGAGTTTCGATCTGTTACGCTCGTCGGCAGCGCCGTCCATTTGCCTTCGAATCTCTTGAGGATGATATTCTTCTCGTCATGCCCTCTCGATTCCAACCATCTGACGCTTACACTGAAATCAATGGCTACTGAAGAAATGGCTTCGTTGTCGAGAGCCTCGACATCTATCTGCAAATACTGGTAAACATCCGCGTTCGCGTCAGAATCCAGATCAATTGGTTTTCCAGACAGCCTGGCAACTTCGATTTTCGCCTCACGACCAGCCTTATTCGCTCTGATGGATAGAGACCGTATGGCTATATCCTGCGTCTCCAGGGCAAATTCGAACGCGCCGTTAGACGCGACCTCAACAGTCGCCGTCTCTGAAGCCACAACGACAACGCTCTCATTGGGCAAAGCGCACACAATGACTTCATAGTCTCCAGAGCAACTGACCGCCGCGAGCGTCAACAGGACGAACGCAATACACCATGTTCGCATATGCCTTGGGGTAACCGGCACTCTACGCCAGAGATTCCATTAGTAAAGAGGCTTGCTCATATCCTTTTGGCGTGCCGATGTCCACGAACCCCTCGGTGGTGACCACACCGAAAAGAGACCCTGCTGCGGCCCACCTTGGTAACACGTCTCGCTCCAGCGAGCAGGGGCCAGCTGAGATTGCCTCGACAAGATGCCGTGGTATGCAGTATGCGCCCGCGCTGACAAGGCCCGGTCCGCTTGACACGTCCTTCTCTCGGAATAGGGTCACCTGACCGCCTGAATCGACTTCCACAGATCCGTATGCGCCTACGTCAGGCATCTGAGCCAGAAAAATAGCAGCGCCCGTCTCGCATTGCGATTGCGCCGTCGTAAGAGGTTCCAGAGTGCTTTTGAGAATCGTATCACCGTTCAACAAGACGAAGCGTTCATCGAGTTGGCCCAGGGCATTTCGCAACGCACCCCCAGTGCCAAGCGGCGTCTCCTCGACGACGTAATCCACATCATGGCCTGAATACTCTTTCGAAAGATGCTCGACGATCTGATCCGCTCCTTGCCCCAGACACAAGAGAATGCGAGTGAAGCCTTCATTGCTCAGATAATCTAGCTGCCAGTCAAGGTAGCTCCGACGGTTGAGTGGAGCCAGAAGTTTGGGAACTTCACCCAGAACGGGGCGAATCCTCGTTCCCATGCCTCCGGCTAGAACAACCGCTTGACAAACAGGTTTCATCTTTAGCAATCCTTAACCAGTCACGACGATAGGCACGTCGCGCTGTGATGCATCGCTTGCGTATAGAGCATCGCTTTGCTGGCCGAAGATCTCTCGTTCGACAAGTTCACAGAGGATGTGGCCTATCAAAATGTGAGCCTCCTGGATTCGCGGCGTCTCATCGCTGGGGACGGTTATGCAGTAGTCCACGATCTCCCGTGATTTTCCACCTGTCCTCCCGGTAAGGCCAACCGAGACCATCCCATTATGCTTGGCAATCTCTAGCGCGCGGTTTACGTTGTCCGAGTTGCCGCTGGTGGAAATCCCGATTACGACATCGCCTGGTCCTCCATACGCCTCCACCTGCCGGGCGAACACCTCGGTGAACGAAAGGTCGTTTGCGATGGCGGTCATCGACGAGGTGTTTGTAGTCAGCGCGAGCATCGGGAGCGGCGCGCGGTTCCGCACGTAGAAGATGCCCACAAGCTCTCCCGCAATGTGTTGAGCGTCGGCTGCGCTGCCGCCGTTTCCGAACAGCAGCACCTTGCCGTGGTTCTCGTACGCAGTCACCATCGCACCGGCGACCCTTTGAATGACATCGATGTTTTCAAGAAGCTGTATTTTCGTCTTCACGCTTTCGCGGATTCGAGTCTGAATCAACTCGCGGGCTATCTGGTTATCCATTGTTCACTCTCCACGTCTCCAGACCCTCGTGCGTAAAATCGAAGTCAGTCGGAACGCAGCCCATCTGCTCTAGCCGCTCGGCGACCCCGTGTTTTTGCTCGGACTCGCAGTAAAGCAGCATGTAGCCGCCTCCGCCAGCACCTAGCAGCTTACCGCCGATGGCTCCCGCCTTCCTCGCCACCTCATATACCTCGTCGATAAATTGATTGCTGATTTTCGGAGATAGCTGCTTCTTCGCCTGCCATTCGTCGTGAAGATGTTCCGCGAACTTTCGCAATTCACGCTTCAGCAGCGTGTTCTTCATCTCGATAGTCAAACTCTTGATCTCCTTGAGGGCGACAATGCTTTCTTCCTCAGACCTTTCGTATCTCTCAACCTGGTCATCGATAATACCGGCGGAAAGCCGAGTGCCGCCTGTGTAAACCAGAAGAAGATTGTATTCCAACTCATTCAGCACATCGGACGGAACTCGCAGAGGAGTGACGACTATGTTGTCCTTGAAAAACTCTATGAAATTGAACCCGCCAAAGGTCGAGGCATACTGATCTTGCAGGCCTCCGCTAATCGAAAGCTCCACCCGTTCCAACCGATACGCGAGGTCTGCTATCTCGTAGTCTGTGAGAGAAACACCTTTCATGTGACCAAGCGCGCCGACAAGGGCAACCATCATGGCGGAGGACGATCCAAGCCCGGTGCCGGGCGGAAGGTCGGTATGAAGAAATATGTCGAGGCCGTAGGGTTGTTCGCCGCTCATATTTATGATGGCAGCCTTTACCAGGTCTAGCTTGCCGTCATAGATCATCCTGTCTTCGGAACGATAGCTTAGAGAAGTCCCGTAGTCCAGTGAGCGCACGTGAATCTCGCCGTCGGCCCTGGGTGTCACGCTTGCGTAGGCGTGGCGGTTGATGGTGGCGCTCAGGACGGCCCCGCCCTCGCGCTCAGGAAAGGGCGGAACGTCTGTCCCACCCCCTGAAAAGCTCAACCTTAGAGGCGATCTGGCCCTGACCTGGCAGTTCATCAAATTCACACCTCCACGGGCGAAAAAATATCGGCGATTCGTGCCCGCAATTGAATTCCAACTTTTGACCATGTATACCGAGAGCGGATTAACTCCCTCGCCTGATGTCCTAGGGATACTCTGAATAAGTCCCGATGGCTTGTGGGATAGTAAAATAGGGCCAAGGGCTGAAGACGGGGGAGGAGAGGCAATGAACCAGCCGACGTTTGCGGACTTGGACTACGAGAGCAAGAAGCGAAAGACTCGCCGGGAGAAGTTCCTTGAGCGCATGGATGGACTGATCCCTTGGGAAGAGTTGGAAGAGCGCATTCGACCGTTCTATCCCAAGGCCGGTCGTGGTCGGCGGCCCTACGAGTTATCGGTGATGCTACGGATACACTGCGTGCAGTTGTTTTACAACCTGAGCGACCCTGGGATGGAGGACATGCTCTATGAGGTCGAATCGGTGAGGCGGTTCGTAGGGCTGAGACTGCCTGGGCCGCTGCCGGACGAGACGACGATTCTGAACTTCCGCCACCTGCTGGAAGAGCATGAGTTGGGCGCGGGTCTGTTCGAGGAGATCAACCGCTATCTGGAGTCCAAGGGTCTCCGTCTTCAGGAGGGGACGATAGTGGACGCGAGCATCATAGCGGCGCCCTCATCGACGAAGAATCGGGCTAAAGAGCGCGACCCCGAGATGCACCAGACGAAGAAGGGTAACGAGTGGCACTTCGGGATGAAGGTGCACATCGGTGTGGACTCGCAGACGGGAGTGGTGCACAGCATGACCACGACATCTGCGAACGTGCATGACCTGACTGAGTTGCCCCGGTTGCTGCACGGTGGGGAGTCTCAGGTGTGGGGAGATGCTGGGTATCAGGGAGTTGACAAGAGGCCGGGGAACCGGGGCTTGGACGTGGAGTGGCAGGTGGCGATGAGGCCCGGCCAGCGTCGGAAGCTGGAGCCTGGGAGCCCTGAGGCGGTGTCGGAGAAGCGCAAAGCGTCGGTCAGAGCTAAGGTGGAGCATCCGTTCCTGTACATCAAGCGGCACTTCGGCTACGCCAAGGTCCGCTACAGGGGGCTGTCCAAGAACACGCAGCGGCTGATGACGCTGCTGGGGTTTGCCAACTTGATGAGGGCCGAACAGTACCTGGCGGCGTGAGACCTTGTATAAGTGCGCCCAAAATCAGGGCTAAGGGCGGCGAAAGGCCCTGTCAGGGCCGGTTGTAGGCCGACAATAACCCTCACCACGGTGCCATGAGGCAATTTAACGCCCCCAAAACCACTCCGGTCAACTCGGCCCAGCCTGAAGCCGATTGTTCAGAGCATCCCTAGTGGTCCAACATCATTGAAATGAATACCATGATAGTCATTGTTCCTCTTGGGGGTTCAATCGTAACGTTGAACCGAGGAGGAACCATGATGTCTACCAAGAAGTACCGTATCAGACTGACTACCGACGAACAACAGGAACTCAACGCCTTGGTCTCATAAGTGCGCCCAAAATCAGGGCTAAGGGCGGCGAAAGGCCCTGTCAGGGCCGGTTGTAGGCCGACAATAACCCTCACCACGGTGCCATGAGGCAATTTAACGCCCCCAAAACCACTCCGGTCAACTCGGCCCAGCCTGAAGCCGATTGTTCAGAGCATCCCTAGCTCTTTACGCAGAGCCTTCGAGTCCCAGAGGCTGACGATTGCCTCGGTCATCTTGTGGGGACTGTCAGCTATCAACAGGTTGCCGCCATTTGTAGCACCTTCGATTCCGCTGGCGGCCAGTGATGACGCGACGACAGCCTTACTGAGAGCCATGCTTTCAAGGACTTTGTTCTGAATTCCCGCCCCTATTCGAAGGGGCGCAACGACTACTCGCACCTTGCTAAGGTACTCGTTAGGGTCATCGACGAAGCCGGTCACCGTCACACCAGGAATTTCAGCAAGCGCCTGGACACGTTGGGATGGCTGCGCGCCTACGATAACGAATCGAGCTTCGCTTCCAAGCTGGTCTTGAATCAAAGGAAACACTTCACGCGCAAAATGAACGACCGCATCCTCATTCGGCAGGTAGTTCATCTTGCCAAGGTAAACGATCCAGGGTTCTTCCTGAGCGCAGAGATTCGACTCGACAAGCTCTTCCTTGACTCCCATAGGCATGACAGATATTGAAGAAGAGTGGTTTTCGCCAGTCCGCACCTGATATTCCTTCAGTAGGTAATCCCTATCCGCCGGAGAGCAGATAAACGAGTGTGAAAATCGATTAAGGCAGCTTAACTCGTAGCCCAGAAGCCGTGGCTGCTCCCATTGATAAAACAGACGCCATGGCCCACTAACCTCTTCAAGAACGCCCTTGTAATTCAATGAGATGGCATCGTGATAATCGAGAACGGCCGGAACAGACACATCCTCATACCACTCGACAGAACGCACGTGATGGAAGTACAGGAGGTCATAGGAGCTAGCGTTCTGCTCCAGCCATTTCTTGACCTCGCTGTTTCGGTAGCCTGCGACCTGCGCCGGAAGTTTCAGGTTGCTTTTCGCCATCCCTAGCAGGGTTTGGGTCAAGAGTTGTTTTTTATCAAGAGGGAAGCAAAAGACCTGACGAAACACTGATTTTAGTGCGTCGACCTGTTCGCGCTGCTCCGGCGATGCCAGGCAGAGGAGGTCTACGTCGTAGTCCTTGCCAAGCTCTTTCGCGTAGTGATAGACGTGCATCCTATCACCGAACATCGGCGGGAATGGAAAGCGCGTGTATAGCATGAGAAGGCGCGGCTTGTCAGACATATCTTTGGAGCCTGAAGGCTACCCTATGCATCCGAACTGTGTTGGCTGACCGCATCCTTCTGCAGGCGGCGGCCTACAAGTCCTTTGGGCTCGGAAAACACCAGCACGGCTGTCCAGGCGTACTTTCGCGCGAAAGGGAGGAGCTTGAACAGGGTCGCGTCCGCGACTTCAAGCACTTTTAGCATTTGAGGAAAAATCGGCAGCCGACGAAATGGGACCGCGGCTAGAGAACTCAGATGAAAGTAATGAGTCTCAACGTTGTCGAAGTACATCTTCGCTATTTTCAGGTCCCGCATCAGCAAGGGATGCTCGTCCTCGGTGCGAAGGTCTGGCGTCATTTTCCTGAAAAGATTGATGAACGGATTGTGACCCAAAGGCTCGAAAAATATGGCAGAGCCGCCGGGCCTTAGAGTCCTTGCTACCTCGGAGAACGCCTTTTCAAGATCAAGATGGTGCAATATCGCCGTGCCGCAGACCAGATCAAAGGTGTCGTCATCGAATTCCAACGACTCGGCGTTCATCACGCGGAAGTTAGTTTCCTCGTCTAGCTGCTCATTTCTGGTGCTCTGCCTCGATTGCTCGATAGCGACCTCTGATATGTCTATGCCCGTCACCAGACCGCCTCTGTGAGCAATGAATAAGGTGGACCCCATTATTAAGACAGCACGAGGGCTAAATTAAGAGAGTCTCCCACCCCTGCGCTAGGTTTCACCAAGCCCGATGGCAGCCCTGCTTCTTCAGCTGCTGCTCCCCTTTCTTCCTGGCCATGTTGGTACACCTCTGCTGGGGTCCGGTAGCCCAAAGCCTGGTGAGGCCTCTGCCGGTTGTAGAACTCCAGGTAGGCATTGATCCCAGTTCGGGCCTCGGCGACGGTCTGGTAAGCTTTCAGATACACCTCCTCGTACTTGATGCTCCGCCACAGCCGCTCCACGAAGATGTTGTCCAGGTACCTACCCTTACCATCCATGCTGACCTGGACCCTCTGCTCCTGCAACGTCTGGGTAAAGGCCTCACTGGTGAACTGACTCCCCTGGTCGGTGTTGAATATCTCCGGTCGTCCCTTACCCAGGGCTTCCTCCAACGCCGCCACGCAGAAGCTGGTGTCCATGGTGTTGGAGAGCTTCCAGGCCAGCACGTGCCGGCTGTGCCAGTCCATGATGGCCACCAGGTACAGGAAGCCCTTCGCCATGGGGATGTAGGTGATGTCCGCGGCCCAGACCTGGTCGACCCGATTAACCTCCACTCCCTTCAGCAGATAGGGAAAGATCCGGTGTCCCGGCGCTGGTTTGCTGGTGTTGGGACGCCGGTAGATGGCTTCCAGACCCATCAACCGCATCAGCCTTCGAACCCTTTTTCGGCTCACCAGATAGCCCTGTTGCAGCAGCCAGGCCTTCATCTTCCTGGAGCCGTAGAAGGGGGTCTTCAAATACTGACGGTCCATCAGGGCCATCAACTCCAGGTCTTCTGCCCTGGTCGGTACCGGCCGGTAGTACACCGAGGCCCGGCTGACGTCCAGCAGGATACATTGACGCACCAAAGACAGCTGCTGGTGGTCTCGGTCTATCATGGCTCGCCGTATGCTGCGACTCATAGACCGGACCTTTCCGACAAAAAATCGCGTTCCACCTTCAGCTGGCCGATGTGCCGGTAGAGGTGGTTAATCTGAGCTTCCTTGGCTTTCTCCTGGGATTTCTGATTGGTGGCAAATAGCTCCGGGGCTCCTTCCACCAGGGCCCTTTTCCAGGCGTGAATCTGACTGGGATGGACCTCAAATCGGCTGGCCAGCTGGGCGATGGTCTCTTCCCCCGCAAGGGCGGCCAGGGCCACCTTGGCCTTGAACGCCGGACTGTGCTTATTCCTCGTCTGCTTCATGTCCTGCTCCTTCACGTCGGTTAGTTGCCGGTTATTTTAGGAGCTGGACTCTCTCTTAGCCAGTTGTCTAGTTTTTGGGTACCACCTCAGTCTTCTTGTCCGTGGCCTGCCATCTGGCTCTAACCGTCACCAGGACAGAAACCAGCAACAGCTTGATGTCCAACAAAAGTGACATCTTTCTGATGTAGAGCATATCGTAGTAAAGCTTATGTCTCGGCAGGGACGAGTATCGTCCATACACCTGAGCAACGCCTGTTAAACCTGGTTTGACCTGAAGCCTTTGCAAGAAATGAGGGATTTTCTCGGCAAACTTCTCCACCAGTTCAGGTCGCTCCGGGCGTGGCCCTACCATACTCAGGTCACCCTTCAAGACATTGATAAGCTGTGGCAGTTCATCCAACGCTGTAGCACGCAGAAAGCGTCCCACGCGAGTAATGCGGTCGTCATGCTCGAAAGCCCATACAGGGCCTGTAGATGCCTCGGCGTCCGCTATCATCGACCTGAACTTGACGAGCCGGAACACCCTTCCTCCTTTTCCTGTTCGGCGCTGCAAGTAGAAGACTGGCCCTCTGTCTTCGAGCCAGATAGCAAGCGGAATTACAATCCAGAAGGCAAGAAACACCGGGAGAAGCAATACGTGCGCCGTGAGGAGAATCAAGAGATCAAAGATTCGCTTGTATCGCTCGAATGCGCTATCAAGAGAATCAGACAATTCATCGACCAGACCGACGTCGTATGATCGGTTTTCTTCAATCTTCTGTGGTAGTGTTATTCTTATCACTGAGACCTCTCGCGGCGTCTAATGAGTCGATCATTCGCGATGGCGTTGTAACAGTCATCTGCGTCATCCCGAAGAAGTTCTGAACGTGTCCTGCGACGCAGACAGGGGTTTCCTAAATCTCAGGGTGGACGCGATTCCGTAGCCTTGAAACCTGTGGACACCCCCTATTGAGGCTGTGGACGCACCGCAATACTGGCCTTTATATGGAATCATAACATCGCCGAACTATAGCGTCTCCGCCGTGTTTGTGACTGCCTGGAATTTGACTCTACTGGCTGAAGATGTTAAAGTCCTACGAGTTCCAATATGCTACACGTCCCAGTGTGAGCAATTCCCATGGGAAACCCTCGAACAAAATCTCGCCTACAAAGGCTTTTCAACTCGATCTCAAACAATTGGAGGTTTGCTTGTGCAAAAGAATTTCACGGAACGCGATACGGAAACCTATTATGATAGTCAGGATGCCGTATACAGTTCCTTCTGGGACCCGGACGGAAGCGTTCACTGGGGCTACTTCGACGAGAGTACGGGCAACGACTTCCTGAAAGCCTGCGCCAATCTCAACCGGATAATGGCGGAGAAGGCTCAGATTGACCCGGAATCCAAAGTGCTTGACCTCGGCTGTGGCAACGGTACGACTTCGCTCCGCCTACACGACGGCCTCGGCTGCGAAGTCGTGGGAATTGACTTGAGCGGCGTTCGCATAGATAACGCGAAGGAGTCACTGAAGCAGCAGCCACCTGAGATACAGGCCAACGTTGCCTTCGAGAAGGCATCTGCTACCGACCTGCCGTTTGATGACGGGACATTTAGCCACGTCTGGAGCCAGGCTACGCTCTATCATGTCCACGACCAGGAAGCGGCGCTGAAAGAGGCGTACAGAGTGCTGGACGACGGCGGCATCCTGGTGTTTGACGACCTGTTCAAGCCTCAGCCCAACATCAGCGAAATCTCCCAGAAGCACGTCTACGAGCGATTGCTGTTCGACACCGAGTACAACTTTCATACCTATCAGAAGGCGCTCGAAGTAGTCGGATTCAATGTCCTTGATGCCGTAGACTTATCTCACCACCTCAAGATGAGCTACTGGTGTCTCTCTACCATGACCTATAACAAGGGCGGCGAACAAGCAGAGCATTACAAGGAACTGTCTTACTCTTACGAGCAATCCGCGAACGCGGTAAACAGACAGGAGTTAGGATGGGCGTTGTTCGTCTGCCAAAAGTAACCTCAATGACGGCCATCACCAGGAGAATCAACGATGACTGAAGAACAGAACCTGATCCAGTGGATCTACGCATCCAAAAACGAGCAGGAGTTGGCAGAGCGTTACGACGAATGGGCGAAAACATACGAGGGAGACCTTGATCGTGACTTCGGGTGGTATGGGCCGCTGTATGCCGTTGAGGCCTTCGCAAGGTTCGTGCCCAAAGGCGCGCGAATCCTCGACGCTGGCGCGGGCACGGGGCTCGTCGGCAAGCTGCTGATAGAGCAAGGCTATGATAACCTGGTTGCTATGGACATCTCGAACGGTATGCTTGACGAAGCGCGCAAAAAGAACGCGTATAGAGAATTCCATCAGATGGTTATGGGCGAGAAGCTGGATTTTCCGTCCGACTCCTTTGACGCTGTTGTTACTGTAGGCGTTCTAACCGTAGGCCACGCCCCTGCAAGCTCTCTTGACGAGCTTGTCCGCATCACCAGCCCAGGAGGACACATCGTGTTTACCCTTCGCCCAGATCTGCACGAAGAGGGCGGTTTCAAGGAAAAACACGCGGAGTTGGAGTCCGCAGGCAAATGGAAGCTCAGCGAAGCGGGTCAACCCAAACAAATTCTACCGAAGGGTGAGCCAGACGTGTTCCACCAGGTGTGGGTGTTCGAGGTAATATAGAGCCTCCAACAAAACCAGCCATTGTCATCCTCCCTATTGCATTCGTTGCTCCAGATTCACTTTGGCGCAACCTTTGGCACGTACCTCTTCTTGCGCCGACCCCCACTTTCGCGAGTTGCATATGAACGCTATCCCATGAACAGCGACGACGCGATAACGCTGTGAGATAACGCTGTGATAAGATACCTCTGTAATCTGATTTATTGCTGCAAACTAGAAAATACCCTGGCATTGAAGGAGAACAAATGGCTACCGAGGCGAAAGAGTACAAGGTGATCGGTACACGCCCAATCAGGCACGACGGCGTGGACAAGGTGACGGGTAGGGCGCTCTACGGTGCAGACATGAGCCTTCCCGGCCTTCTGCATGGCAAGATTCTGCGCAGCCCCCATTCTCATGCGCGGATAAAGTCCATAGACGTCAGCAAGGCCGAGGCGCATCCCGAAGTGAAGGCAGTGGCAACGTCGAAGGACTTCGCGCCCACTGGCCCGACCCCACAGCAGGCAGTTCTTGGGATGGTCATAAACGAAAACGTCCTGGCAAAAGACAAGGTGTTTTATAAAGGCCATCCAATAGCGGCTGTGGCGGCTACAAGCCCTCACGTCGCGGAGGAAGCGCTGTCTCTAATCGAAGTCGAGTATGAGGTGCTTCCAGCGGTCACCAACGTCGAGGACGCCATTAAGCCGGACGCGCCAATTCTCCACGAGCATTGGGTCAGCACCGGCAGATCAGGCGATGACACTCTTGCAAACACAAACATAGCAGGTCACGAGCAGCACAAGTTCGGCGACATCGACAAGGGCTTCAGCGAGGCCGATGTTGTAATAGAGCGAGAATATCGCACCAAGACCGTGCACCAGGGGTACATAGAACCGCAGAACGCTACGGCTTGGTGGTCTCCCGATGGCCGCCTTACAATCTGGTGCAGCAGCCAGGGCCATTTCGGGATTCGGGATAACACGGCCCGGATAGTTGGAGTACCTGTCTCTCAGGTAAAAGTAGTGCCAATGGAGATAGGCGGCGGCTTCGGTGGCAAACTCAACGCATACCTGGAGCCTGTCGCGGCGGTGATGTCGAAAAAGAGTGGTCATCCTGTCAAGATGACAATGAACCGCACCGAGGTCATGGAAGCCACTGGCCCGACATCGGGAAGCCATATGAAGATCAAATTGGGTGCGACTAACGAAGGGCGCATAACATCTGCACAAGCCTACTTCGCATTTGAAGCTGGCGCCTACCCCGGCGCGCCACTTTCGGGCGCGGCGGCGGCGATATTCGCATCTTATACCTTCGATAACGTCTTGATAGACGCCTATGACGTTGTAGACAACAAACCCAAGACATCTGCGTATCGAGCACCCGGCGCACCTATCGTCGCCTTTGCCGCTGAAAGCCTAATCAACGAGCTAGCCGAGCGATTGAAGATTGACCCGATTGAGTTGCGGCTGCTCAATACAGCCAAAGAGGGCACGCGCAGGGCAGACGGCGTGATGAACGTTCGCATCGGCGCGCAAGAAGTAATGGAAGCTGTCAAGGCGCATCCTCACTACCAGACTCCTCTGGAAGGAAAAAATCAGGGGCGGGGCATCAGCATGGGCTTTTGCCGAAACAACACCGGAATGTCGTGCGTCGTCGCGAACGTCCTCTCGAACGGAAGCGTTAGCCTGGTGGAGGGTTCTGTGGACATTGGAGGCACCCGCACAGCAATCGCACAACAGTTTGCCGAGGTGTTGGGCCTTCCCGTTGAGGACGTTATCCCGCAGGTGGCCGACACAGACACGATAGGCTACACCTCCAACACAGGAGGCAGCGGCGTCGCCTTCAAGACCGGTTGGGCGGCGTATGAGGCCGCGAACGATGTCAAGCGTCAGCTCATCGAGCGCGCCGCAAGAGTTTGGGAAACCACTGTCGACCAGGTGGAATACGTCGACGGCGCGCTCCAGCACAAGGCTGACCCTGAGCTTCGGATGACATTCAAGGAAATCGCGGGAATGATGCCCAGAACCGGCGGCCCAGTCGTTGGTCGTGGCAACCTGAACCCGACTGGCTCTGCTGGCTCGTATGCCGCAAACATCGTTGACGTGGAGGTTGACACTGAGACGGGAAAAGTGGAAATACTTCGAGTAACCGCGTTCCAGGACGTTGGCACTGCTATACATCCCAGCTACGTCGAAGGGCAGATACAGGGTGGCACATCCCAGGGGATTGGCTGGGCGCTCAACGAGGAATACTACTTGAACAACGACGGCCAAATGATGAACTCTAGCCTGCTCGATTACCGGATGCCCACCACCCTGGACTTGCCGATGATTGAGACAGTGGTCTTAGAAGTGCCGAATTCAGGCCATCCTTTTGGAGTCAAAGGCGTTGGCGAGGCTAACATAGTCCCGCCGCTGGCAGCGGTGGCAAACGCGGTCTACGACGCCATTGGAATAAGGATGGAGCAGTTGCCCATGAACCCGGCGGCCATCGTCAAGGCCATCAAGGAGAAGGAAGGCGACGCCTCAAGGTAAGAATCAGAATGCTCTCGTAAACTCAGGTCTGAAACTTACCCCTGCCTATGCGGATTTTGCGCCATGACAGCCGTTGTGCTGTATCAAGCTGCCAGAAGCGGACGGGGTCGAAAACCAGGCCGACAGCCAAGCCTAGTATTCCGATGTCACGCACGATCAGGTTTACAGAGCCTCCATCTACTATAAGCGCGAAGATAATGAAGGAGAGTAAAGCAGTCGCCAACAGAGAGGCAGCAACGAATCGCAGCCCTATGAAGATACCTGCGGCGGCGAGAAGAAGCAGCGAGCCATGCAGGAAAATGAGATAAGAGTCGGCGACTGGGGACAGGCGAGAAATGAAGTCAGGTACGAAATCGACCCAGTCGCTCTGGCTTCGAACCTGTAAGCCTCCGAACCATCCAAGGGTGAATCCCATCATTAGCCGCATCAGCAAATGACGAATTATTTGGGTTCTTGATGTTTGGGCCATGAGCGCATCCTGACCAAGATATGAATTGGGTCTTCGTTCCCATTCAGTGGCATAAGACCCAATTCATCAATCTACATCCAGCATTACGCAAGGACGTTGATCTTGGATGCGGCATCTGAATACCGAATCTAGGTCATCCCTATGGAGTCAGGGTAGAACAGCTGACCATGAACCCAGCGGCCATCGTCAGGGCCATCAAAGCAAAGGAAGGCAACGGCTCAAGGTAATAAACAGAACGCTCCCGTCGAGCGAAAGAGCATCGACAGGAGCGTTCTGTTTATCTGCTTTTCATGTTTTTAACAGCGATGAAAGCGGGTCTTCCTCAACAAGCTGCTTTGCCAGCGCGGATGGATCGTTGACGGGCAATTGGCAAATGAAGTTCTGACAGACGTATGCCGTCGGGCGTCCGTTAATCTGGCCTCTGTCTTCAAGCAGTGGCAAGCCTGCGAGAGCGCCCTCGTCGCTCCCCTGGCCCAGGAAGACGCGGTTCGGCAGATAATTGCGATACACCTCCGACACAAGGGCCTGCGTTTCCGCGTCGGAGGGATCACCGACGATGGCAATTTCTTTGGCTGCTGACAGATAAAAATCCAATGCGGAGAGCCAGTGTCCTGCCCCCGTGGGATACCTCGCCATCAACTCTCGCACGGAGCGGAGCGCTGTCACTGCCTTCTGATGGTAGTTAGAGTCTCCGGTAATCACTGCGAGGCGGAGCAGAACGTCAGCCGCCATCGAGCTTCCAGAAGGGAGGGCGTTGTCTGCCGTGTCCCTTGGACGTACAATAAGCTCCTCGTGATCGTGGCCCGTATCGTAAAATTGCCCCAACGCTTCATCCCAGAAGAGGTCTACCATATCCTTCCCAAGTGAGATGGCCTCCCGAAGCCAACGCTCGTCGAAGGTGACTTCGTGTAGAACGATGAGGCCATCAATCAAGAAAGAGTAGTCTTCCAAATAGCCGTTTAGTTTAGCTTGTCCATTACCCTGGTTTGGCGCCGGGCTTGCCTTGTATGTCCGCAGCAGTCGTCCCTCCGGCCTTAAAGACTCCAGAAGGAATTTAGCGTTTTGAATGGCAACTTCCGCGTAGTCCGAGCGACTCAGCACGCCAGAGGCTTCAGCGAATGCGCGAAGCATCAACCCGTTCCAGGCGGTCAGGATTTTGTCGTCGCGTTGCGGGTGAATACGCTTGTCCCTGGCCTCCAACAACCTGGCACTGGAACGACTTATCAGGTTATCAAGCGCTTCTATAGTTAATTCTGCTTCCCGTGCCACAGTAGCCGGATCAACGTTAACGTGAAGTATGTTGCTGCCCTCGAAGTTGCCGTCCTTTGTCACGCCGTAGTAGCGGATGAACGGCGTCGCGTCTTCTTCACCAAGGACTTCGATAATCTGTTCCGATGTCCACACGAAGAACTTGCCCTCGACCCCCTCGCTGTCGGCGTCCTGTGCGGAGTAAAAGCCCCCCGATGAGTCGGTCATCTCTCGAACCACGTAGTCTAGTGTCTCTTCGACAATGCGACGATATAATGGATTGCCAGTAACCTGGTAGGCGTGGAGGTAGAGCTTCACGAGAAGGGCGTTGTCGTAAAGCATCTTTTCGAAGTGAGGCACGAGCCAGAAGGCGTCGGTCGAGTAGCGATGAAACCCGCCGCCGATCTGGTCGTAAATCCCGCCGAAGGCCATGCGGTCCAGAGTAAGCTCCACGATTTCGAAAGCCTGGGCATCCTGGGAGCGAAGGTAAGTTCGCAAAAGAAATTCGTACGTCATTGGCTGTGGGAACTTGGGTTGAACGCCCATTCCGCCGTTGATGTCGTCGAACTGCCCGGCTATGCCTCGATACGCCTGATACATCACGTCCGTCGTCAGCGGGTCGAGATTGCGCGCGCTCTGAGATTCCTGTTGCATATGCTGCACAAGCTGGTTAGTGGCAGTAATGACCTCATCCCGCTTGTCATGATACGCCGAAGACATCGCGCTAAGAACGGTGCGAAACCCAGGCATTCCATGTCGGTCTTCCGGCGGGAAGTAGGTGCCGCCGTAGAACGGTTTGCCATCGGGGGTCAAGAATACGGTCATGGGCCAGCCGCCTTGTCGGGTAAGGGCCTGCACCGCCGTCATATAGATGGAATCGATGTCAGGGCGTTCCTCGCGATCTACCTTTATGGAAACGAAGTTGTCATTCATCATCTTGGCGGTCTGAGGGTCTTCGAACGACTCCCGTTCCATGACGTGGCACCAGTGGCACGCCGAATAGCCGACGCTGAGAAGAATCGGCTTGTCCTCGGCTTTGGCACGATCAAGAGCCTCCTGACCCCAGGGATACCAGTCCACAGGGTTGTTGGCATGCTGGAGGAGATATGGGCTGGTCTCGTTAATCAGACGGTTTGGCATTGCTGGCCTTCTTTCATGTGATGAGATGCGGTGGGCAGTAGATGTACAGTGATTATAAAGAAAGGCGGGCATTTGAGGAAGGGAGCGATTCTTGAAACCGAGCAGGCTTTTTCAGAGCAAGAGCTATGTCAATGAATAAACGGGCAGCCTGACTGTTGTTATCTGTTGAAGCTGTTCGAGGCCTTTTCGAGTATCGCTTGCGATCTTCGCTTTGTCCAACATCTTTAGCCTGTAATTGAACAGCCAGTAGGTAAATTCCTTGGACTCCGAGAATGAAATAGAAGGCTCATCAGCATAGCCATGACGCTCGCGAAACAGTTTGAGCATCGTGCTCTGGGACTCGCGGTAGATCCTCATGAAGGCGTCTTCTGAGAAGTCGTCATGATACTGAATGCCGTTGCTCAGATGACGCTTGTGTACTTCGCGTTCTGCAGCGTATTGCAGCGCTTCCTCGACGGTGATGCCATAGTAGTAGTTCAGGTGCCCTCGGTACTTGTCCACTCCCAGCAGGTCTTTGAACCGGGATTCATCGAATGATGCTGGGAATCGACCAGAAAATAGCAGGGCTTCTTTCTCTTCGTCAGGAATAAGGTCATTGATTTCCAGGAATAGACGTTGGGCCAGTAATAGCCAGTCGAACGCTTCTCCGCCGATGAAGTAGTTGTAGTGAACATCTCGGTAAGTTTCTTCAGGCACGCTCCACAGAGCTATGGCCTTCAATAGCGCGGTCGGCCAGTCCTCGCCATATTCCAGCGATTGACGAAGCTGTTCGATAACCTCTGCCTCGACAGTTGAGTCCAGAGTCTGCTGATAGCTCAAGCTGTTATCCTTAGCCGACCAACGCCCCGGCGCGCTCCGATTTGTTCAACGCCAGGTAGGACAGAAAGTCAGTCGCGGGCCTGGTATTCAGGATGTGCTTTGCCTCGCACCAACCGCGCCGGGCCACCGCAACACCATATCGCACGTTATCAAGGGACTCCACTGTGTGCGCATCAGTGCTTATGACCAGGATTGCCCCTAATTCTCTGGCCCTGTAAACGTGAGTGTCTTTCAGGTCAAGACGTTCTGGCGAGGCATTGATTTCCAGAGCCGTGCCAGTCTCGGCTGCGGCCTTGAATATCGCCTCGAAGTCCGCGTTTATGGGCTGACGCTCACCAACGAGCCGAGTGCTAAGATGCCCGATAACCGAGACGTATGGATTGCGCATCGCTGTGAGGATTCGCTCGGTCATTACCTCGGAGTCCTGGTTCATCGCCGAATGGACAGATCCAATTACCCAGTCGAGTTCCTTGAGAACATCATCAGGATAATCAAGGCTGCCGTCGGCGCGTATGTCCATCTCGGTGCCGTAGAGAACCTTGATGCCGCCGATGCGCTGCTCGATCTCCCGAAGCTGTGCCATGTGGTCTCGCAATCGCTCGATGCTGAGGCCGTTGGCGATGCCTCGCCCTACCGAGTGATCTGTAATGGCGATGTACTGAAGTCCGCGTTCTTTGGCCGCCGCGATCATGACCTCCATCGCGTCGCGCCCATCGCTCCAATCAGTATGAACGTGCAGATCGCCTTTGATATCGCTCTGCTGAACAAGTTGGGGTATCTTGTGGTCGCGAGCAATGTCTAACTCGGATGTGCCGGTACGCAACTCTGGCGGTACGTATTGCAGATCGAGCCTAGCGTAAATGTCCCTCTCTTCCGCGAACTCCTCCAGGCTTCCGGTCGCGGTGTCAGTTAAGCCATACTCGTTCAGCGAGAGTCCCAGCTTGTTGGCGTGGTCTCTCAGCCTGATGTTATGCTGCTGCCCGCCTGAGAAGTATTGCATCAGCGAACCAAACTGAGATTGCTTGACGACCCTGAGATCTACCTGGATTCTCTCGTCCAGTACCACCGAGGCCTTGGTGTCACCGTGTCCCAGAACATCTACTACGCCGGGCAGCCCAACGAAGGCATCCAGCACTTCTTTGGCATCTGGGGCAGTGCATACAAGATCAATATCGCCGATAGTCTCCTCGAAGCGGCGTAGGCTGCCCGCTATCTCAAGCCTGATAATGCCTGGGCATCGCTCTCGAAGGGCGGCAATTATTCGAATTGCGGTTGGCATGGCTCTCGCTATGGGAATGCGCTCGCCCTTTGATCGAGCAAACTGGATATGCCGGAGGATGTTGTCTGCCGTCTTCTTCCCCAGACGGGGCAGGGCAGCCAAACTGCCATCTGTGGCGGCCTTTTCAAGTTCCGGGATTGAGGTGACGCCTAGCTCCTTCCAGACTCTTACCGTCGTTTTGGGGCCGAGGCCGGGGACGTGCATCAACTCAACGATGCCTTCGGGGAACTCCGCTTTCAAACGCTCGAAGTAATCAAGATTGCCCGTATTCACCAACTCAGAGATTTTGTCGGCGATAGCCTTTCCAATGCCGGGAATCTCCCGAAGGTCTTTCTCCTCACGCACCATCTGGTCAAGCTCCGAGGGAAAGCGCTCAATAGTGCGAGCGGCACGCTGATAGGCGCGAACCGTGAAGACCTGTTCGCCCTTCATTTCCAGCAGGCCCGCGATGTTCTCGAATACCTCGGCTATCTGCGAGTTGTTCATGCCGCCTTTCCGTGACACTTCTTATACTTCTTACCGCTACCGCAGGGGCACTGGTCGTTGCGACCCACCTTGCGACCGCCGTCTGTCACAGCCTCGCGGGAGCGCGTGCCTACGACGCGAGTCATGACGCTAGCGCCTCCGGCTGCCTTGGATTTGCCGCCGCGCGCCTTGTCGCCATTGGCGGCGAATCCAAGGTGGTAAACGGTGTGCACGATGTCATGCTGGATACGTGCCTGAAGGCCCTGGAACATCTCGTGGCCTTCTTTCTTGTACATGACGAGCGGGTCACGCTGACCGAAGGCGTGCAGGCCAATTCCCTGACGGAGATTCTCCATCGAAGTGAGGTGCTGCACCCAGTTGGAGTCCATGACGCGCAGCATCACCTGACGCTCGATGTTGCGCATGACATCCGCCGTTATCTCTTCTTCCATGTCGTCATAAAGCCTTGCCGCGTATTCAAGCAAGCGGTCTTCTATCTCCTGAGAGGACATATCCATCACAGCATCGGGGTCTGACATGTCGTGCGGGATTGGGATGATGCCGCTAATCTCCTTCAACATACTTTCGGCATCCCACTGGTCAGGCATCCTCTCAGATAGATAAGATGAGAGGATTTCTATGAGTTCACTTTCGATCATAGTCTGGATGTTGGACTTCAAGTCAGCGCC
This sequence comes from Dehalococcoidia bacterium, assembly GCA_965206395.1. Lineage (GTDB taxonomy): Bacteria > Chloroflexota > Dehalococcoidia > Lucifugimonadales > CATOSD01 > CBDBJK01. Next base: position 213,773 of record CBDBJK010000034.1, on the reverse strand, counting down.
GCTGAGAACCTTGTTGCGCTCTGTATATATGACATCCCTGTGAGTATTGATTACGTCATCGTACTCGACAAGCTGCTTGCGTATGTCGAAGTGATAGGCTTCGACTTTGATCTGAGCGCTTTCGAGCGATTTGCTGATCATCTTGTTTTCGATGGGAACGTCGTCCTCAAGGCCCGCCCATTCCATGAAGCCGCGGATTCTGTCACCGCCAAAGCGACGCATAAGGTCGTCGTCCAGCGCGACGAAGAATTTCGTGCTTCCGACGTCTCCCTGACGTCCAGCGCGGCCTCGAAGCTGGTTGTCAATGCGCCGCGCTTCATGGCGCTCTGTTCCGATGATGTGGAGGCCGCCGCGATCCATCACCTCTTTGTGAGTCTCTTCCCACTGTTCCGACGTGATGTCAAGGGCGTCGGGACTGCCTCCCAGGATGATGTCGGTGCCGCGTCCTGCCATGTTCGTAGCCACAGTTATCGCGCCGGGCCGCCCCGCCTGGGCGACAATTGAAGCCTCTCGCTCGTGCTGCTTAGCGTTCAGCACTTCGTGGGGAACCCCTTTGCGTTTGAGCATCTCGCTGAGAAGCTCGGATTTGTCGATATCTGTCGTGCCAACCAGCGCAGGCTTGCCTTCTTTGTGAAGCCTTTCGATTTCCTTAACGACCGCTTCGTATTTTGCATTCTGATCTTTATAAATCAGGTCAGGTCGGTCATCTCTAACCATGGGCATGTTGGTGGGTATCTCGACGACTTCCAGCTTGTAAATCTTCCAGAACTCTTCCGCTTCCGTTGCCGCTGTGCCCGTCATGCCTGAGAGTTTTTCATACAGGCGAAAATAGTTCTGCAAGGTGATGGTAGCGTATGTTATTGTCTCGCGCTGCACCTTGACGTTCTCTTTGGCCTCAATCGCCTGATGAAGGCCATCGGAGTAGCGACGTCCGGTCATGAGGCGTCCCGTGAACTCGTCCACAATGACAACTTCGCCATCGGTGACCACGTAGTCCCTATCTCGTTGGAAGATGATCTGAGCTTTGAGCGCGTTTTCCACGAAATGCACGATGCCGAAATTGGCGGCTTCGTAGAGATTCTCGACGTTCAGAATGCTTTCCAGTTTATTCATTCCCTCTGGGGTCAGGGCAACCGTGCGATGCTTCTCATCTACGGTGTAGTCTTCTTCACGTTCCAGGCCTGGAACCACGCGAGCAAACCGGGAGTATTCCTTCGGTGACTGCTCCGCCGGGCCGCTGATGATCAAAGGCGTTCTAGCTTCGTCAATGAGAATGTTGTCAACCTCGTCAACAATGGCGTAGCTCAACGGACGCTGCGCTCTCTGTGACAACTCCACGACCATGTTATCTCTGAGGTAATCGAAACCGAATTCGTTGTTGGTTCCATAGGTAATGTCGGCCCCGTACGCCTCTCTGCGATTGGCACGCCGCAGCCTCTCCATGCCACGTTCGTCAGGCTCGACGACGGAAGCGTCATACACATAGCAGCTTTCGTGCTGAAGCACGCCAACGGACGCCCCCAACAGGTCATACACCTGACCCATCCACTGGGCATCGCGTCGAGCAAGGTAGTCGTTCACCGTGATTACGTGGACGCCGTTGCCAGTGAGAGAGTTCAAATAAGCGGGTAGGGTGGCTACGAGTGTTTTGCCTTCGCCCGTTTTCATTTCGGCGATCTTGCCCTCATGAAGCACGAAGCCGCCGATAAGCTGAACGTCAAAATGGCGCTGACCAAGTGTGCGCTTGGCGGCCTCTCTCACAACGGCGAAAGCCTCAGGGAGCAAGTCGTCCAGTTTTTCGCCGTTCTGTAGACGCGCCCTGAACTCGTCTGTTTTTGCGCGGAGCTGCTCATTCGAGAGTCGCTCGAACTCAGGCTCCAGCGGGTTAATTCGTTCTACTTCAGGCCTTATTTTCTTGATGACCCCGTCGTTGGAGCCACCGATAAGCCTTGCCAATCCTTTAAGCATCGGGTTCACATCCCTTTCGTTGATGGCCCTGCCCTGTAGGGCAGCAACTTTCATATCTAATTATAACAACGTTTGCCGCCCCGAACCGGATGCTACCATGTGACTTTAGTACAGAGAATATCCATGCTATTACACTTCAAACATAGCGCCCACTGACAAGCCGCTGTGAATACGCTGAATCGCCTCTCCTAATAATGGGGCCACGGACAAGACTGACGTTTTCCCGTTTCTCTTTCCATGAGGAACAGGCAACGTGTCCGTAACGAAGATTTCTTTCATGACGCTTGCGGCTAAAAGTTCCGGCGCATCTCCACACAGTACGCCATGGCTGGCAGCGCAATAGATATCCTGCGCGCCGTGCTCCCTCAAAACATCGATGGTAGATATGATCGTGCCACCTGTGCTTATTTCATCGTCCACGATAAGCGCTGTCTTGCCTTTGACATCACCTATCAGAATTGATTCCTTCACCATGTCATGATTGCCGGAGCGTTGCTTTTCGGCGATAGCTATGGGCGCATCCAGTATGCGGGCTACGTCACGCGCACGCTTCGCGCCGCCGGTATCAGTAGCGGCGACCACGATATCTGAAATCTGGCGCTCTTGGAACTGGCGAGCCAGCATAGGAACAGCCGTTAGCTCATCCACAGGGATGTTGAAGAATCCCTGTATTTGCCCGGCATGAAAGTCAACACTAAGCACCCGGTTTGTACCCGCGACTTCCAAAAGGTTGGCAACCAGACGGGCGGTAATCGGCACACGGGGCTGGTCTTTCTTGTCGCTGCGCCCGTACGCGAAATACGGAACCACAGCCGTGATGCGCCCCGCCGATGCCCTCTTGGCGGCGTCGATCATGATGAGCAACTCCATGATATTCTCGTTCACGGGCGCTGAAATCGACTGAACCAGGAACACGTCGCGTTCACGGATATTTTCCTGGAACCTGACAAACGTATTGTCGTTCTTGAACTTGAACACCTCGCAATTTCCGAGGCTGATGCCAAGGTAGGCGCAAATGTCCTTCGCCAGGGTGGGATGAGCATTTCCGGTGAAAATCTTTAGGTCATCAAACGCGGGCATGTCACTTCCTAAAAGATTGGAATCTCATATTTACTGCGAATTAGCCTGCCGGTCAAGTCGCCTTTTGAGGGATGAAAATGCTTCATTTCATCCCAGGGCATTGTAACACACCCATGTTAGTTGACCCTCTTGCAGCATGGTCACATTTTTGAGAAATCGGCCCCGTCAGGAGGTGGCGCACCTGCTGAGACCAAGGCTATAATGGCGAAGATGTCTGACACAAACGCTTGATATTGTTGAGGAAAACCTGTTTGGAACAATCTAATTCGACAAACATACCGAGCCATCCCAGGCTGCGACCTGTTGACCCTCAGTGGATCGACTACCAGGGTCAACAATACTTGCTTCTGCGCGACACGATGGGGCTGACGGATCAGACAGTGCTTGTTCCGCAAGCGCTGGCTCCGCTCCTGGCTCTGTGCGACGGCACTCGCGATTTTACCATGCTCCAGTCCGGTCTCATGTTACGCACTGGCCTGCAGCTTCCCTTGGCCACGATAGAGCAATTCTTCGGGCAATTGGACACCGCTCTGCTTTTGGAGAACGGGGCCTATCAACGGGCGTCCGAACTGGCGTTGAAGGAATACCGGGAAACCAAACAGCGTCGGCCTTCTCACGCCGGGCTTGTGTATCCAGGGAATGCCGCCGATCTTGCATCAACGTTTCAGGAGTATTGCCAAAAGGTCGAGGTCGAAGACGACCCCACCGCATCTTCAGCGAATCTGATCGGCATGGTATGCCCTCACATCGACTACATGCGCGGTCACCAGAGCTACGCCGAGCTTTGGCAGAGGGCGCACCATCCCTTGACGACGTGGAGCTTGCCATTATCTTTGGTACCGATCACTCCGGCGGGCCTGGTATGCTGACTCTCACGCAACAGGACTATGTGACGCCTCTGGGAGCGCTCCCAACTGATCATGATATAGTGAACGGCCTGGCAGACGTGATTGGGCCTCAGCGCGCATTCGCCGAGGAGATACACCACATCAAGGAGCATTCTATCGAGCTTGCTTCGGTGTGGTTTCATTATTTCATTGGGGGACGGCCCTGTCCCGTCGTGCCTATTCTCTGCGGCTCCTTCTACAACTTCATTATGGGAAATGAAAGTCCCGGCGAGGACGACGGCATCAGCGCCGCTCTGGAATACCTGAAGCAGGCCACAGCAGGCCGCAAGACGTTGGTAATTGCCGCCGGTGACCTGGCCCACGTTGGGCCAGCATTCGGCGATCCATTGCCAATAGACACCATCGCTCGTGCCAAGTTGACAGCGCAAGATAACGGGTCCCTGGCCGCGATATGCGATGGAGACGACGAAGCTTTCTTCCAACTCTCTCGAAAGGAATCCGACGTTCGGCGTATGTGCGGCCTTCCCCCTATCTATCTCACACTCAAATACCTGGAAGGCGCTCGCGGCGAATCGCTCGGCTACGCTCAGTGTCCTGCGGACGCCGAAGGGGGGTCACTGGTATCCATCGCTGGCGTGTTGCTATACGAATCATCCTGAGACGACGAGAGGTCGGCCCTTCAAATTGCATGACAAAGCAGGCAAAATGAAACGAGCCGACCCCCGAATTTTCCATCGCTCGCGTCGCCAGAGCTAGGCGAAGAGAATAGTTACGGCGTTCACCCTGTCACGGTCACAGTGGCTTGCATCAATGAGGGGTGGATCGAGCAAAAGTATTGAAATTCCCCAGGTTTGTCAAACGTGTGAGAAAAGCTCTGCCCCATGGCAAGCAGGCCGCTGCTCCACTCTCCAGTAGGAGCACCAGGAACCCCTGATGTTGTGGTATGAGGAAGTCCTGCCTGGTTTGTCCATTTTACAGTGGTTCCCTTTGAAATAGTCAAGTCCACATTGTTAAAGCTGGTTATATCGGCTTCCACCGGCAACATGAACAATTGCCCGCGAACTTCGCCTCCCCCGTTAGCGACCGTATGAACGTTGACGTAGGCGTTCCCATTTTTCATATGAGTAGCCAACTCTTGGAGATTGTTCCCACATCCGGCGAGATTGTCAACGTTGGCGTCAGTGAGGGCAGCGTTAATAATCCACCAACCATTGACATTATGACCCCCAGGGACATTTCCGGCCAGAAACGCCACTACAGGGCCGTTCACTCCCACTCCCCCACAGTGGATATGGGCCTGGGTTACGGCTTGTCCTTTATTCACCATCAGCGCGAATGACGCTTGTGAGGAGTCATCGTTTACGAGCACCACGGCCAGTCCCGTTGTATCAGATACTACTGGTGGATTTTCTTGCGCTCCGTTCATAAACGCGAGGAAGGTCTACCCTGCCTGTGGAAGTACGAGTTCGCCATTTTCGTTCACCGATATGCCTTCCGCCTCAACCGTTGCTGTCTCCGTTGTTACGAGCACAGCTAAGATCGCAACTATGACTGACAGAATTCCAGCGACTACAATAAGCCTACGCATTAGTTTCCTCCTCCAATTATTAAAAAGATTCAGGGCATCCAACCGCGATTTGGTTGTGTCCTTTGTGTCGCCATACGTCAGATTGCCGCCAGTGGATGCCTCAAGTTATTACCGCACTTGACACAATACAGAGGTTGGCATTATGAAGGATTATCCCGCATACGTCAAACTCCCAGAAGACGATCTAGTCTCTACCACCAAAACAGACGGAATTACTCTGGTCGATTTGTGCTTAGGATCGTGTTATTATTTTTATCACTATACATATCAAGATAATCCTCTTGTGACAGGATAAGGCGATGTTTGTTGAAGTAGACGTAGAGGCGAGTTCCAACTGTGAATACTCCCTGACCCGCGTGTACAGCGCTATTGGCGAGCCTGCGCCGGTGATTCGGGCGGATATCCCTGACCGCCGAGGTAACCTTGGCCTCCATGAAATCACCGGATGGTCGGCCAACGGCCCATGCCAGGCTTACGCGGTCGAGGTCGAAGATTCGGGCGAGGGTAGGGCACTGCTATTTTATGGCGGCGATGACGGCATACGCCTGAAGCCCGCAGATTCGTCAGAGGAATGGAGTCTTGAAAGCGACAAGCAATGGGGAGAGCCATGTCTTTTGCTAGACCTGGATACCACATTTGAGATAGCTCAGCACGTGGCTGAATGAAAGTGGGGGAATATGTCTGTTAGTCGAAAGGGAGCCTGGCCCTACGCAGAGCAGTTGCTCTCTCGGCCATCAAGACGAGTGCCGGTGATGCTACGGCATGGCAAAGGAGGGGTCACGCTTCTGTATCAAGGAAGAGCGCTGACCCGATGCTACGCCACTGAAACCGGAAAGTTAGCCGCCAAGCTGGTCGCCCAGGCTCTCGGCGTGGAGTTTCCGCCTGAAGGTAATTCCGTGGAGGCCACGGTCAGCACTGGAGTCCTGTACCGTGCAATCTCAATCTCAAGCATAGACATGCGAATTACCGAGGTGTGGCCCTTGGTGGAGCGTCTGCTGGTCGAAGCCGAAGAACAACGCGACTAACGAATTGAGAATCCCGAAAATCCTTCCTTAGAGACTCTGCGACGTATCAGCGCTCCGACCTTGTTTCTCCCAGGGAGTCGGACGCCACGAACGCAAATGTGTTCCGTTGGTTGTGTCCGACTCCTTCAGTTGTATATTCAGGGGTGTTTGCGAAAGGATATGCGTTCACTCACTCTAGGAATGTATTAATTTACTTGCCTTTGTAAACAGGTTGGCGGTTTTCCAGAAAGGCATACACCGCCTCACGCTGGTCTTCGCTGCCCGATACCGGAACCGCGGCCTCGTCTTCCAGTTTTATGACATCTTCCCACTCAGGGCTGTGGGCGTACATTAGCTGCTTTGTGGCTTTGATCGCTAGAGGCGGGTTGGAAGCGATTTCTTCCGCCATCGCGCGAGCTTCATCCATGAGCTTTTCTGGAGAAACAACCTTGTTTAGCAGACCTGCCTGTTGCGCCCACTGAGCGTCGTAGATGCGGCCTGTTAGCGCCATTTCGTTGGCTATCGACTGACCCGCCAGAGCAGCCACGGTGTAAGACGAAGCCGTGTCCGGGACTAGAGAGCGCCTGACGAAGATGCAAGAGAACCTCGCTGTTTCGGACGCGATGCGAATTTCAGAGGCCAGGGCAATTGACAGCCCTGCTCCCACCGCAGCGCCATTTACCGCCGCAATCGTCGGCTGAGGCATCTGCCTGAGCCGGATTGCGAGGCTCTGTATTCTGAGGCTTCTATCGGCATCTGGGTTTGTCTGTCGAGGCTGACCTAGAGCAGTCGCGGCCAGAGACTTGCCCATCTCAGTCAGGTCTGCCCCTGAACAGAAAGCGCGCCCTTCTCCAGTTATAATCAGAACTCGGATGTCCGGGAATTCACCAGCCACCTCGTCCAGGGCGGCATGAAACTCCAGCGTTAGATGACGGCTCAAGGCGTTCATCATGTCAGGGCGGTTCAGCGTGATGACCGCCACATGACCAGTGCGTTCCAGTCGCAGGACTTCGTAGCTCATTTCTTCTCCTTGAATTAGTTGCTCATTGCGGATACCTACTCGCCGATGCAGGCTTCCATTACGCGCATGGTGTTCTCGCCTAGAATTTTCTTGATGTCGGCTTCGGAGTACTCTCTTTTGAGCAACTCCTCGGTAATCGCGGGGAATTTGGAGCAATCTTCAAGCCCTACCGGGCCAGCGCCGATTCCATCGAAGTCGGAGCCAAGACCTACGTGGTCGATGCCTGCGACCTTGGCGATATGGTCGATGTGGTCTACAAGGTCGGACAGCATAGGCAACTGTAGGTTTCTTTCTTACGTGACACTTCGTTTTTGGGCTGATCCATCCAACTGACCATGCAGTGCCTCCGTTAAATAGCAATTTGCAGAGGTTGTCGTCTGATGCTGCCGAATTCTATGGCAACCAAACGACCGAACATAGAGAACAACAAGAAGAATAGCGCAAATCCATGAGCTTGCGCAACCTCTCTAGCTGATTCCTGCACTGATTGCTAAACCCACGTACTGCTATTTCGCTTCATATGCAGAAACCAGGTCCCGTAGTAGCGGCTAGTGAAGGTTAGGATGGAGGCCAATTGTCTCTAGCAAAGGACTTACCATATGTCATTCTGAGGAGCCTGTGACGAAGTCCTTCCGCGGAAGGATTAACGTCTCGTTGAGATTCTTTACTCCGTTCAGAATGACATTGTAATTCCTGTTAGTCGCTCCAGAGCTCAGTTTCAGATCAGATAGGGAAATTTCAGGATGGGGATATCTCGGCTTCATCGGACGCGGCGGCCTTCTCCGGAGTTACAATCATCAACAGGGTGGGCAGAACCACCATCGAGGCGGATAGAGCCAGGAATATCATGACTGCTGTCAGGAAGCCATACGACGCGAACAACGGCATGGGCGCGAACCCCATAATCGCAAAACCGACAATGCTGGATGCGGCTGAGGCTGTCAGTGCCACTCCTGTTCCTCGCGCCGCCTGTCGCAACGCCTGCGCCTTGTCTGACGCGCGACTTAGCTCCTCCCGGAAACGCTCGGTCATGTGGATGGAGTAGTCTATACCCACACCCACTGATATCGCGCCGATGGTGGCAGGCACGAAGTTCAATGCAAACCCCGCCATGTACATGAAGGCGTACAGCCACGCGACCACCAGTCCAATAGGTATCACTGTAACCACTGCGTAACGAATAGACCGCATCACCAGCAGCAGCAACACGAATGCGCCTGCCGCCGAGATGGGCAGAGATAGTTGAAGCGTCCTAGTTGTTGCCTCTAGCCGGGCCTCACGCGTGAAAGGGGAGCCAGTCAGCCCCACACGACTGATGGCGGGACTTTCGTCGAGAACCTTCATGTCATCTAATAACGCCAGTCGGGCGGCTGCGACTACGGATTGCTCGCGTGTACCGGGGATACCGAGCGTTATCGTAGTTACGTTTCTATCTTCGCCGTCCGGGTCATGGAGCAACACCGCTTTGACCTGGCTGGGGTCAAACACCAGGGTCGATTCGTCCAATGGAATCCCGTTCTCGGTCATGTAGTCATAGGCAGCCTTCACCTGCTCGCTTGAGTCAGGGAAGCCGTCGCCGTTCAGGTCCGTGATGAGCACACCGGTTGCGAGTTGCACTTGCGATTGCGCGTACTCACTGCCTGTCAATCGTTTCAAAAGACCCGGCAGCCTCGTCCTACCACCGACCTCTCCGCTCGCGTCTTTCGCCACATACGGATTATTGGAAAGCCTGTCAACGAACTGCTGTATGGCGGACAAAGCTACCGTGTCAGTAAGGTCGCCTTCGATATAAACGATTCCTGGCTCACCCCCTCTGGGGCCCACGTGCTCATCTAGCTTGTCCAGGCCTACGACGAAATCCGAGCCATTGGAGAAAAAATCCTTAACGTCAAAAGTGGGTTCGAGATTGACAGCGAGCAACACCGCGGATGCGGTCACACCCAGCGTGATTATCAGCAGGCCTGGCGCGAAATGTGGCAACCTGGTAACAAGGCCTTCAATCCAGCGTATTCCTCTGGATTCGTCTCGCGGCGCGGACGCAATCGCACCTGTCGAATCTTCAAAATCAGGCTTGCGGCCTCTATTGCGGTGATTCATCACAAGCATGGGAACTACAATGAAGCCCTCTATAGACCCGACGAGCACGAGAAGACCCAATCCCTGGCTAATCGCCACCATCAGGATAATTCCTGTTCCGAAAAGCACAGCCGCGCCGACGCCACCAACGATTGTGACAACCTTATGAGGAGTCGAGGAGAATACTCTGTCTGGCCCTTTTACCTGGTCAATCCGCATCATCACCAGTGGAAGCACCACACCGAGCACTATGTACGACGACACAACCGCTATGGTCGCGGCGACACCGAAGTGGACAATCGACTCTATGCCCGATGATACGTTGGAGAGGAAGGCGATGCTGTCGCTGAACATCGCCAGCGTCAGCGCACCCAGAACACCTACGAGTCCTACGCGCAGCGCTTGGCTGGGAGCAAAACCTTCGTTCTTCTCCTCTTGATAGCGCCGAATGGCGTGTACGGCGAAATCGACGCCCAGGGAGATCATCGCAATCGGAACGATGAGTTCGATAATCAGGCCGCCTTTTATTCCCACAAGGTTGGATATGCCTTTGAGCCAAATCATCAAGATGCCAAGGCCCGCGCCTGTGAGGGCCATCGCCCAGTATGAGCGCAGGCTAATACCAACGATTATCACCGCAGCTATGACGGTAAACATGATGAACAGCCCCGCGATTTTCCCTTCGTCGTCTGCCTCAAGGTTGGCGTCGATAGCAATACCCCACAGTCGGTAGTTCTGTTCGTCACCGCGCAAGAACTGCTGGACATTTCGATTGAACTGCTCTTTGCCCTGGTCTGTCTCCCCACCGCCGACTCCGATGTTGAGGGTTCCTCCACCCAATCTCTCATTGTCCGCAAGAACGTTGAAGACCAATGCCGGAGATGCCCAGTACCCGATTGTTTCCCTATTGACGTTGAGTTCGGTCACCTTCGCGTTGATAGACAGAGAGTCGGCAAGCCCGCTGGTTTGTGGGTCCAATAGCAGTTGAGAGATTACCGACTTTACCTGTCCGTCGGTGGCGTTCTCAAGGGAAACTCCAAAGCGAGGGTCATTGACAAGCACCTGCTGGACGGCGTCAGCAATGGTCGTGACGCCGACTACGAGGCGGTTGGTGTCCAGATCGAACGCTTCGTACAGGTATCGCTGTAAGGGAAGGCCGTTTGGCGCTAGTTCTCCTCTTTCGTCGGCGCGAAGCAGCCTTTGCGTGTTCTGATACAACTCCCAAAGGGCAGCCTGCGTGAGAATGTCTCCGCTCCGGGACTCGACAAGAAATGAGGTGCCGTGGATCAGCGACTGAAAGCGGTCGTCGAGATCGTCTCGAAGGTCGAAGACCTCGCCCGAAGGGTCGGCGGACGCCTGTTCGTCCGGGGCCATCAATAACAAAGGAATGATGAGCAATAGCGTAAACAGGCCCGCCGCGTGTACGACGAGTCCTGAGTTCGCTCAAATAAATCGACAAACCAAGTGATTCGATTCCTTGGCTGCATGTTGACGGCCTCCACACATACCTGATAAACCCTCCGCAAGATATTCTACCTCTAGCGAAGGCATCTACATCGCGCTTCTTCTACCCTACTGTTGCAGGGGTATAGTTCGCTAGCCAAATGGTCGTGTGTGATTGCAAAGAAAACCGCCCTCCGGCAGGTGCTTCGGAGGGCGGCGCGGAAATGGCAAATAAAGATTCGCCGTCAGGACTGTGATGATAATTTAACCGACAGCTTTTGGTTCTGATACCTCGCCCGCTGGTGTCGCAGCATCCAGATTACCATCATACAACGTGGCCCTTTCTTCCTCGGTGAGCACCTTTTCCAGGTCCAGAAGTATGATGAGTCTGCTTTCAAGCTTTACGATGCCGAGCAGATACTCCGAATCAGTTCCAGTAATCACCGATGACGGTGGGGCAACGGAATCTGTAGCGATGCGCAGCACTTCGGTGACCGCGTCCACCATTACACCGATGTCTTGCCCCACGATATTGACTACCACGATGCGATTGTCCTTGCTTTGCTCCTCTGGGACAGGAAGCTCGAATCTCTTGCGAAGATCAACGACGGGAATGACCTTGCCCCTGAGATTGATGACCCCCTCCACGAAGTCGGGGGTTTTGGGTACCTTGGTTATGTCCTGCATAAGTATGATCTCCCTAACCGCGCCTATGTCAACGCCATAGGCTTCGGAAGCGAGGTCGAAGACCACTCGCTGCTTTTCTATTGCAATGCTCTCGGTAGATACTACCACTTCTGGCACCTCCGCCTGGTTTAATGAGGATAAATCAATTACGTTGGTTGAGGAAGCGAGGGTTCCGTGTTGAAACTGCCACTGAACTCCCGCTTCCTCTAGAGGGTGCCCAGTCCATCTGCGATGCCCGATAGCAGACTGACCAGTTTGGGCGGGAATTGGTTAGGGTTGCGTGAGGCCAGGTTGACTACTCCCAACGTCCACCGTTCTGCTCTGATAGGTAGAGACAACAGCGACCTGATACCCTGTTCGACGGCGGCGGGGCCCTTAGAGGATGCGTCAGGAAGTCATTGACCACAACAGGCTCGCGTTCCTGGAAAGCCTTGCCCGATATGCTGCGCTCCAGAGAAAGAGTTTCCGGCCTGCGCCAGTTTGCCGTGCCAGCGGAAGCAACCAGATGAAGCATCTTGTCATCCAGGTCCAGGACTCTCATAGTCGCCATGTCCGCACGGGCAATCTGGGTTAGCGCCTCCAGGATACCCTTACACTTCTCCTCGAAGCTCCAGGGCTGAGCCAATATACGCGCCACCGCGTAAAGGGCCTCTACTTCTTCGGGTTTCTGTTTCAGGTTGCTCTCGATTTCGTGCTTGTAGAGCGCTATCTCAATTGTAGTGCGCAGCACAGCTTCCTGGAAGGGTTTGAGGATGTACCCGAAAGGCTCCGTGACCTTTGCTCGCTGAAACGTGCTGGAGTCTGAAGATGCAGTGAGATAGATCACCGGTATGTCATAGCGTGAGCGGATTAGCTCTGCGGCTTCAACGCCATCCATTTTCCCCTTCAGGATGATGTCCATCAGCACGAGGTTAGGCTGAATCTCTCCCGCCTTAACTATCGCTTCTTCACCGGTATCAAAAACTGCGGGGACTTCATACCCCAGCGATTTCAGCGCCCTTTGGATGTGTATTGCGGCTACGCTTTCATCCTCGACGACCAATATCTGTGCAACTGACATTATGCTGTTACCTCTACCTCTATTAGCTCAGTGTATTCTGGAAACGCGATCTTAAACTCTGTTCCGTCGGCGTCATTCACGCGATGGCACCATCAATCTGACTGGTCAGCTTGTTTACAAGCTCCATGCCCAGCGACTCGGTGTTGCGAAAGTCCACACCCTCTGGGAACCCAACTCCGTTGTCGCTTACCGACAGCGTATACGTGCCGTCCTCCTCTTCGTGAAGGCGGACGCTGATCTCGCCCGCTCTGCCATCTGGAAAGGCGTGTTTAAGCGCGTTCGACACCAGCTCGTTGATTATCAGCCCGCATGGAATCGCCGTATCTACGCTCAGAAACACATTCTCGGTGTTAATCTCTATTGTGACGGCCATAGGATTGAGTCCGTAGGAGCGGAACAACTCCGCTGTCAGCTTTTGGGCGTATTCGGCGAAGTCGACCATCGTGAGGTCCTCGGACTGGTACAGCCGCTCGTGGATGAGCGCCATAGACCTGACCCGGTTTTGACTCTCCTTGAACATGTACTTCGTTTCTTCGTCTTCTGTGCAATTGGACTGGAGGTAAAGCAGGCTGGAGATGACCTGCACGTTGTTTTTGACCCTGTGGTGAATCTCCTTGAGCAGTACCTCTCTGTTCTGGAGCGAGACGGATGCCTGCTCCTCCGCCCGTGCGCGCTCCTCGACTTCTTGATTCAGCCGTTTGTTGGTCCTCCCAAGCTCGGCGGTCCTGTCCTCAACCCGCGTCTCAAGCTCTTCGTTGTACTTCTTCAGATCGTCCTCGGCTCTTCTGAGCGCCGCTACCAGCGGGAGCCAATACCAGAGTCCCACGAATAGCAAGAGGGAGCCGACGAGATTGCCCACTACCTTTTCCAGGAATGCTTCTGTTTCCGTGTCGCCGACGATTAGGAACCTGTTCAAGCTGTCGTAATTGTCAGTAATATCAAAGACGCCGCCCATGAAGATCAGGGAAAATCCGGCAAGGATGTACCACCAACCCTTCTGGTTGTGAAGACGCTCCCTTCTGCCTATCCTTGCCTCTTCCGCCAGCTTGACGCCCTCTCCAACTTCTCTGGTTCCGTCCTCGGCGGCCTTGATGGACTCGGTGACGCCCTTCTGAACACTGTCGATTAGGCTGGCTATCTCCTTTTGTGGCCTCCGTGACTCTCTCGGCAAGCCCTCTTCGTCCAGGGTCAGTGCGTACTCGAAGTAAAGCTCCGTCTGAAAGGCGAGCTGGAACTCCAGGTCTCGGACCTCTTCGTCCTCTGGCAGCGCCTCGTGCACGATGTGGTCAGCTGCAGCATCTAGCTGATTGAGGCCGTTCCAGCTGATGGCAGCTACCACCAGCAAAAGCGCGACCACGACCAGGAAGCTCCCGATCAGTTTGGTTCTTATGTTCAGCTTCATATTTGCTTCTCTCCTTCTGAGTCAGCTACGTAGGCCAGATATGTGGGCCAGCTATCTAGAATCCTCCGATGACGCGGCCATTCAACGGCTGTATGAGCCGCGCGTTCGCTCCGAATATCGACGTGAACTTGTCCATCTGTCCCCTGGACGCCTGCACGGCATCCTCCATCAGGAACCACTTCACACCCTCCGAGCACGGCTGAGCTGTCAGTGATCCGTCGAAGGCGTAGTAGTGCGGCTCGCCTGGGAGAACGTCGGTGATGTCAATCCTCAAATCTGAGGGAACCTCGCCTTCCTTCCTGGGCAGGAAGTCCCAGAACTTAGCGAAGAGTGGATTCTCTTCCCCGGCCTCGAAGAGCACTCCAATGACGCCAAGTCCTCCCTCTGCGTTCTTGTGAACCAGGTGCATCTCCATCGGGAAGGCGGAGCCATCAACGTGGTTCTCGCTGGGCGTGTGGAAGTGGAACTGCAACAGCTCGTACTCTTGCCCATCGAGGTAGGCGACACTTCCAGCGTCGTAGTTGAGCTGGATAGTGTTGCCATTGTTGAGTATGGTCACCAGCGTGTCGCCGTAGTTGGTGAACACAGACTCCGTGGAGTCGATGGCGGAGGACGACTGGACGTTGATGTGAGACTGGCTCGTGCCGCTCTTGCAGGCGATGAACTCGTCGGCGAGGTCGCCCCAGTAGCCAGGGCCTAGCTTTCCCTCGTAGGCCCAGTGGGGGGCCTCTTGGTGGCCCGTATCGACCTTTGCGTGAGTGGTCTCTGTGGCTCCATGTCCCGCGTCGGCGGCCTCGTGGGTTGTGCTGGCTGCGCTGTGTCCGGCGCTGGCGGTCGTGCGGCTGGTGCGGGAGCTTGAAGCCCTGGAGGTGGCTTCGTGTCCGTCTGAAGAGCCGCGAGAGAGTCTCGACGTAGACCCTTCCGTGCGTTCAGCCGCCTGAGTGCTGCCGCATCCCGCTAGGACTATCACCAGAATCATGAAGGCTGAAAAAGCCAGGGCCAAGCGCCTATGTGTGTCAGACACAAATCTCAGACAGTGATTGCTGCTCATTATACGCCCATCCTTACGAATGAAAATGAAGACAGGTCGCTAACTGAGCGAAGGCGCCATCCGATATTCGGACTCGCCCAATCCCAATAGTAGAGAGTGATGAAGCGCATGTTATCTCCCAAACTGGTAAGCGTACCAGGCTAGGAGTAATGTGCCTTCGTCGTTCTGATTCCTGCCTTATGTCTCTTACTCGATAGAGGGTATGGATGAAGTACTGCATGCAAACTACGAATTGTAATATATTAGTTATAAGCCTTATATATGATTATGGAGTAGAGGGCAGTCACAAAATCGCATGCCGGGTTCCACCAATTTTCTTGAAATCGGCCTAATACATCCATTCGAGCTTGCGAATTCAAATTTGCCGCTCTATGCCTAACTCATCTATATGCTGATGACAGTTTTGGTATAGACATCTTGTTGCTAATTGGGTACCATAGTAATTGCAAGTAGTTGCAGGAGCGATGAATGAGTTGTCAGCAAACAATGGCGCAGGCTCTGAAGGAGTCCGGGCACAGACTCACGCCGCAGCGGCTCATGATTCTCTCGGCGGTGAGGCACGCCGAGGGCCACGTCACGGCAACGGAGATTCTGGAAGAGGTCAAGGAGTCGTATCCCTATATAGACGCCTCGACCGTCTACCGGACCTTGAGCGTTCTCAAGCAGATGCGGCTCGTTTCAGAAACCGATATGGGTGGAGGCGAATCCAGATATGAATGGATCGAACAGGTGCGCCACCATCACTTGATCTGCCGGGATTGCGATGGCGTAACTTTGCTCGACGACCGCTTTCTAGAGAACCTGGGGGCCGAGATACTGGACGACTACGGATTTAAGGCCGACATTGACCACTTCGCCATCTTCGGCGTATGCGAAATCTGTCGGCAGAAGGCGGAAAGCACTTAACGTCGCCTTGGCTTGTAATGTAGACCGCCGTCAGAGGCCGGTTTACTCGAAGCGCAACTGCATGACAGCTTGAAAGAGGTCGAGCAATAGCTCATGCAGCGACCGACGAGGAGGAGCGGGAAATCATGGACTTGCAATCTGGTGCAATAGCAGCTTTAACTCTGGGTTTTCTTTTAGGTCTGAGGCACGCCACCGACGCTGATCACGTCGTCGCCGTATCGACCATTGTCGGAGAATACCGCAACGCCTGGCGGGGCATCTGGATCGGCGGCTCATGGGGACTCGGACACACGACTCCTCTGTTAATTCTAGGCATTATTATTCTCCTGCTAAAGGAATCTGTGCTTGGTCGGTACGAAACGGTTGCCCCGGCGTTCGAGTTCGGCGTGGCAATCATGCTCATCTTCTTGGGAGTGCAGGTGTTTTGGAACCTTCGGCGTGGCCGCCTTCACGCGCACGCACATGCTAGCGAAGACCACGGCCCTCATGCCCACATACATGCAACACACGACCCGTCAGACGATTCTGAGGTAGAGAAGCCTCACGGGTTCTTTCAACCAGGAAAGCCCTTCTTCCGGCTGAAGTCATACTTGATAGGCGTAGTGCATGGTCTGGCGGGAAGTGCCGCCGTAATGCTGATATTGCTTCCGGAAATCTCCTCGTTCTGGGCAGGGATAGGCTATCTCATACTTTTTGGCGTCGGGACGATGGTGTCCATGGGAGCAATCACTCTGCTCCTGGGCGTGCCATTCGCCTTCAGCGCCAATTTCACGAAAATAAACCGCGCCGTTTCAGGTATCGCGGGCACAGCGAGCGTCATCTTCGGCGTCGCATTGATGTCCGATATCGCGTTTGACACTGCTCTGATTCCTTTCTGAGCCATGTGATTTTTCCCTCTGGCACTTGTAACGAGACTGCAGTATTATTCGCATGGAACGTCGCCGGAGTCTCAACCTCAATGCCTTTAAAAATCGCAGAGAAACACAAGAGCGAAGTAGCCTCCGAGCGCGCTTTGGGCGTGCTGTGGCAAAAGGCCCATGTCATTCCTGAAGGGCTATCGACTGAGGACGGCAGGCGGTTTCGCGTAATATATCCTGGCAGGGCAAACTCGCGCGCGGGGCCGGACTTTCACGACGCTATTATTATCACCGAGAACGGCGACCAGATAACCGGCGATGTCGAGTTGCATTTGAACGCCCCCGACTGGCACAGCCATCACCACGACACAGATCCCAACTACAACGGCGTTATTCTCCACGTCGTGCTCAAGCCAAAACATAGCACGACATCCAGGCAGCAGACAGGAATCAATGTTCCGGTGGCGTCGCTTGCTTCTCATGTGCCTCACTTGGAGCGCCTGGAAATCACGCCCGGTTATAGCCTGCCGCACTTGCAGGCTTTGGACGAGCATTCTCTGTGGCACTTGCTCGACCGTGCGGGTGAAAAAAGGTTTCTCGCCAAGAGTCGAGGCTTCGCCCTGGAGCTAGCAAACGGCTATCCAGATCAGGTATTGTACAGATCCATTATGGAAGCTCTTGGCTACGCCTCTAACCGCAAGCCGTTCGTTGAGCTAGCCGAGCGAATGCCAATATCGTCACTTATGCGGCTCAGAAGAGAGCCTGACTCCACACGGTTGCTCGCGCTCAAGGCAGCACTCATCAGTGCTTCCGGCCTGCTATCCTTCGTGCAGCCTGCCGAAGAAGCCCGCGAACTAAGAAGGCTGCGCAAGCGTCTACCCAGAATCAAAGGCATGTCTGCTAAACATTGGAATATGTTTCGTGTGAGACCCGCAAATCACCCGATTGCACGCCTGATCGGGGCGGCCCACCTGATTGAAAGATTCATCCAGGCGGGCCTTGTGCGCAGCCTTGCACGTGACATCAGGCAGGGGAATAGTAAGGTGGACCCCATTATTAAGACAGCACGAGGGCTAAATTAAGAGAGTCTCCCACCCCTGCGCTAGGTTTCACCAAGCCCGATGGCAGCCCTGCTTCTTCAGCTGCTGCTCCCCTTTCTTCCTGGCCATGTTGGTACACCTCTGCTGGGGTCCGGTAGCCCAAAGCCTGGTGAGGCCTCTGCCGGTTGTAGAACTCCAGGTAGGCATTGATCCCAGTTCGGGCCTCGGCGACGGTCTGGTAAGCTTTCAGATACACCTCCTCGTACTTGATGCTCCGCCACAGCCGCTCCACGAAGATGTTGTCCAGGTACCTACCCTTACCATCCATGCTGACCTGGACCCTCTGCTCCTGCAACGTCTGGGTAAAGGCCTCACTGGTGAACTGACTCCCCTGGTCGGTGTTGAATATCTCCGGTCGTCCCTTACCCAGGGCTTCCTCCAACGCCGCCACGCAGAAGCTGGTGTCCATGGTGTTGGAGAGCTTCCAGGCCAGCACGTGCCGGCTGTGCCAGTCCATGATGGCCACCAGGTACAGGAAGCCCTTCGCCATGGGGATGTAGGTGATGTCCGCGGCCCAGACCTGGTCGACCCGATTAACCTCCACTCCCTTCAGCAGATAGGGAAAGATCCGGTGTCCCGGCGCTGGTTTGCTGGTGTTGGGACGCCGGTAGATGGCTTCCAGACCCATCAACCGCATCAGCCTTCGAACCCTTTTTCGGCTCACCAGATAGCCCTGTTGCAGCAGCCAGGCCTTCATCTTCCTGGAGCCGTAGAAGGGGGTCTTCAAATACTGACGGTCCATCAGGGCCATCAACTCCAGGTCTTCTGCCCTGGTCGGTACCGGCCGGTAGTACACCGAGGCCCGGCTGACGTCCAGCAGGATACATTGACGCACCAAAGACAGCTGCTGGTGGTCTCGGTCTATCATGGCTCGCCGTATGCTGCGACTCATAGACCGGACCTTTCCGACAAAAAATCGCGTTCCACCTTCAGCTGGCCGATGTGCCGGTAGAGGTGGTTAATCTGAGCTTCCTTGGCTTTCTCCTGGGATTTCTGATTGGTGGCAAATAGCTCCGGGGCTCCTTCCACTAGGGCCCTTTTCCAGGCGTGAATCTGACTGGGATGGACCTCAAATCGGCTGGCCAGCTGGGCGATGGTCTCTTCCCCCGCAAGGGCGGCCAGGGCCACCTTGGCCTTGAACGCCGGACTGTGCTTATTCCTCGTCTGCTTCATGTCCTGCTCCTTCACGTCGGTTAGTTGCCGGTTATTTTAGGAGCTGGACTCTCTCTTAGCCAGTTGTCTAGTTTTTGGGTACCACCTCAGTGGTCATGCCATGCCTGGTGAAGCTAGTGGTCCAACATCATTGAAATGAATACCATGATAGTCATTGTTCCTCTTGGGGGTTCAATCGTAACGTTGAACCGAGGAGGAACCATGATGTCTACCAAGAAGTACCGTATCAGACTGACTACCGACGAACAACAGGAACTCAACGCCTTGGTCTCACGCGGTCGGGCTGCGGCGTACAAACAGACCCATGCGCGCATTCTGCTGATGAGCGATGAGTCACGCTCGGACGGGGGAATGAAGGACGCGGACATCACCAGCGCGCTCGGTGTGGGACAGTCAACGGTCGAGCGAATACGCAAGCGCTGTGTGGAGGAGGGGGTCGAGTCTGCGCTGAATCGCAAAAAGCAACTGCGTCGGCGTCAAAAGAGACTGGACGGCGAAGGTGAAGCACGGTTGATAGCGATGGCCTGCGGGGAACCGCCGGAGGGGCGTGCCAGTTGGACCCTGAAGCTGTTGGCTGACCAGTTGGTCGAGTGTGAGATAGTCGGGACCATTAGCACCGAGACGGTTCGCCAGGCGCTTAAAAAAAAACGAACTGAAGCCGTGGCTGAAGCAGAGTTGGTGCATCCCGCCCGGTCAGAGCGCGGAGTTTGTGTGCGCGATGGAAGACGTGATGGAAGACGTACTGGAGGTCTACCAACGGCCGTACGATGGGAATGAGGTTCAGGTGTGCATGGATGAGACGAGCAAACAGCAAGTCAAGGAGACGCGAGTGCCGCGTCCCGCAGCGCCCGGCTTATCGGCGGCATACGACTACGAATACGAGCGCAATGGAGTGAGCAGCCTGTTCATGCTGTTTGCACCGTTGGACGGATGGCGCCGAGTCGAGGTCAGAGAGCGTCGCACGAAGGTGGACTGGGCGCATGTGATAAAGAAACTGGTCGACGAGGACTACCCTGACAGAGACCGGATCGTGCTGGTAATGGACAATCTCAACACTCACAAGCTGTCCTCGCTATACGAGGCATTCGAGCCTGCTGAGGCGAGGCGTATAGCTGAGCGACTGGAGATACACTACACTCCCAAACACGGGAGTTGGTTGAATATGGCGGAGATAGAGATCGGTGTGCTGGCTCGACAGTGCCTGGACCGACGGATTGCCAATCAAGACATCCTGCGCGGCGAGGTCAATGCTTGGCAGAATCAACGCAACCGGGATGTGATACGAGTGGATTGGCGCTTCACTACCGAGGATGCGCGCATCAAGCTAAAGTCACTCTACCCATCAATACAAAAACGTTGAACCACTAGTTCCGATGCCGAAAATGACATCTGCCTTCGTGAGAAAGTTGAAAACTGGTGCGCTCATCACGCCAGAGCCGCTTCCCAGAGCCAGGGGATGCTTTTCAGGAAACGCGCTCTTTCCCGCC
Organism: Dehalococcoidia bacterium; assembly: GCA_965206395.1. Taxonomy (GTDB): domain Bacteria; phylum Chloroflexota; class Dehalococcoidia; order Lucifugimonadales; family CATOSD01; genus CBDBJK01. Next base: position 193,022 of record CBDBJK010000034.1, on the reverse strand, counting down.
ATCGTGGTCATCACTGGAGCCTGGAGAAGCTCGGCAAGCTCAACCAACTCCTGTGTAGAGTCGGCGTATAGAACGCCCTGTCCCGCGTGGATGATAGGATTCTGGGCCTCAAGCAGCGCTCTAGCCGCCTCCAGAATATCCTGCGGATTGCCCTCGGCGACTGCGGCCTTGACGGGCATATAGCCATCGAGAATCGAGGGGTCAACCTCTTCAATCGCGACATCGGCGGGAATCTCCACCATGACAGGGCCGGGGCGTCCCATTTTGAGGCTGGCAAACGCGCGTCGCATAGTATCCACGACCCGGTTTGGGGAACTTAACTGCTCGACAAACTTGGTCACCGACTCGTAGCTGCGCACTGAACTGAAGTGCGGGAAAATGCCGTCGCGCTCCCTCGGATGGCCTAGCGGCAGGAGCAGCATCGGAACCGCGTCCGAGTAGGCAGTGGCGACGCCCGCGTAGGCGTTTTCGGCCCCAGGCCCATACTGCATGGCGAAGACACCTGGAGGCTTGCCGTTCTTAACCCTGGAATAGCCGTCGGCGATGCCCACGCCTACCCGCTCCTGGCGGCATATAATGGGACGAATGCCAATTTCCGCTGCCGCCTCAATGACTGGCGTTGTGGGGAACGCGCTGAGATACTCAACTCCCTCTTGCTTCAAAATCTGGGCAATCACGTCAATCGTTCGCATGGTTAAACCTCCCCTTGCGTGGTCGGGCTGATTATAAATAGTCAGTGAGAATATAACACGCTCCACATCGTCAGGGTAAGGGCCACGTATTTGCACCTGGACGGAGAGCGTAGTTTAGTCTCGTGGTGTCAGTCCATTTGCCATGCTAAACGTAGGCAAAAGTGCGACGTTCGCACTGCTAGCTGACCTTGACGAGGCATGTGCTTCGACCTAACGTAAGAGCCTGCGTTAACGTATACTAAAGAGTCCCATTGGCTGATCGACCGACTTTAGCGAACGAGGTATTTCATGAGTTTTCTTACCAGGCTGGCCCTGAGTAGGCGGCCTGTAACCGTGCTGATTATGATTCTGGTGTTGGTAGGCGGCATCCTAACGTACAGGTCTCTTCCTGTGGAGCTGTTCCCCGACATCGAATTTCCACTTGTCACTGTATTAACCTTCTATCCTTCCGCGAGTTCTGAAACAGTAGTGCAGGACGTGACTCAGCCCATCGAAAACGCCATCTCCTCGCTAGACGGTCTGGAGGACATCCAATCCACTTCGCTGGAGAACCGTTCTGTGGTGCTTGCTAACTTCACTTTCGGCACCGATATGGACGAGGCCGAGCGCATCATCACCTCGAATCTCAACAATATCGTCTTTCCCTCCGGAGTGAACGCCCCCAGAGTGGGCCGCATCAATACAGATTCTTTCCCCGCAATACTGTTAAGCGTTTTAGGCGACAGGGATATTCCTGAGTTGCAGCGAATTGTCCAGACGCTTATTCTTCCAGCCATAGAAAGCGTGGACGGCGTGTTTGGTGTCGATGTCACCGGCGGCGCAGACCGACAGGTGTTGATTGATCTCGACACGGACAAATTGTCCGAGACGGGGATATCTGTGTTTCAGGTAATGAGCGCCCTTCGTGAGAATAACGTGACACTCCCCGCTGGAGCCATTACAGAAGAGGGTCAAACCCTTACTATAAGGATTTCCAACACCTTCAGTTCACTGGATCAGATACTCAACTTGACAGTAGGTGTCTCCTCACAAGGTAGGCCTCCCGGAGCGCCGTCTGCTAGAGGCTCAGGCAGCCAACCCCCACCAGAGCAAGTCCTGCTGTCGGATATCGCCGAGGTTAGTCTGGGAGCGTCGGCGGCTTCAAGCATCTCGCGCACCAACGGAAAAGCTAGCATCGGCATCGGTGTTCTCAAAGAACCTGACGCCAACACCGTTGACGTGACGTCCGAGGTGCTGGAAAACCTGTCGTCACTCCCAGACCTGCCGCCTGACGTGGAGATAGTGACCATAACAAACGACGGACCGGAAATTCAAGCTCAAGTTGACAGTCTTCAGCGTGAGGCCCTTCTTGGATTTCTGTTCGCCGTCGTGGTTGTGTTCGCATTTCTCATCAACGTGCGACCCGGATTGCTCAAAGGGCTGACACTTACCTTGAGGCCTACGCTGGTCGTCGGTATGTCCATCCCATTGAGCATACTCTCAGGGATTCTGCTAATGGGCGCATTTGGCCTAAACCTGAACCTGATGACGTTGGGAGGCCTGGCAATATCCGTGGGCCGTGTGGTCGATGATAGTATCGTCGTCCTCGAAAACGTGTACCGCCACCTTCAGAGAAGCGACAACCGAATTCAAGTCGCTCTGGAGGCTACGAAAGAGGTCGCCCCGGCCATCATCACCTCAACCTTGACCACTATCGTGGTTTTCCTTCCATTAGCATTCATTCAGGGACTGGTAGGTTCGTTCTTCCTGCCCTTCGCGATTACCGTCAGCTTCACTCTTATCGCCTCGCTCGTGGTTGCACTTACCGCTATTCCGGTACTTGCCGCCATTCTTTTGAGGCCCGGTGATTTGAACGATGATACGGCGACAGATGAAGGCGCGGGCGGTGATGAGACCTGGATGCAGAAGGCCTATACACCTGCTCTCCTGTGGACGCTGCGCCACAAGATCGCCACGATACTAGGGAGTCTGGCTATTACGATAGGAAGCCTGGCGCTGGTACTCATAATTCCCATAACCCTATTCCCATCGGGAGGTGAGCGCTTCCTCACCATTAATATCACGGTACCTCCCGGTACGTCTCTACAGCGAACCATCGCACAGGTCGAACAAGTGGAGGACGTTCTGGCTGGTTTGACTAGCGACGGGATAGTGGATTTGTATCAGAGTACCATTGGAAGTACTGATGCCTTTGCTCCGGGAGGCGGCTCGCCTGGGTCAGGAATCGTCAACATATTCCTCCGCCTTAGCGAAGATGCTCCCGATGACGTCGCCGAGACTTTGAGAGCGCAGTTCGACGATAACAGTGAGCAATCCATAACCGTCACCGAGATCGACGCCGGTGGGCCACCCACGTCAGGTCTTGAGGTGAGCATCGCTGGCAGTGACTACGCTGTTATCTCCGACGTAGCCAGACGGCTTGTTGACGAATTCAGCAGCATAGACGGAATCGTCAATGTCAGCAGCGACGTTACCGAAGCAAGGGATGAGTTGCTCATTGCCGTCAACCCCGAAGCGGCGGCGGTTTTGGGTCTGACAACCAGAGCGGTTGCCCTGCAAGTCAATCAGCTTCTGGTCGGCCAGCAAGTAACGCAGGTCGTTCTGGAGGGCGTTACGACAAGCGTTGTCTTGCGCGCTCGCCCCGACGATTTAAACAGCGTCGACAAGCTCAAAGCCGTCACGGTGACGGGGCCTCTTGGCTCGGCGCCGTTGGCGGACATCGCCGAGGTTTCGCTCCAGAAAGGGCCTGTGAGCATTAGCCGCTCCGATGGTCAGAGGGCCGCGAGCATTAATGGCTCCATCACCGGTGAAAACACCCAGGCAATCGGCAGAGAGGTGCAGGCGAAGATTGACGCCATCGGCCTTCCTCCTGGTATCGATGTCACGACGGGCGGCATCTTTCAGCAGGTAGCAGAGGGGTTTCAAGACATAGGGCTTGCGATGGCAGTTGGCATTATTCTGGTCTATCTGGTGATGGTCGCCTCCCTGGGTTCGTTGCGGAACCCTTTCGTCATAATCATGAGCCTCCCCCTGGCCCTCATCGGTGCTCTGGCTGCCCTGGTAATCACCTCCCGAACCCTTGGGCTGCCCGCCATGATGGGAGTCCTGTTGCTGATAGGAATCGTTATCACAAACGCAATCGTGCTCATCGCATTTGTGGAGCAGCTTCGAGAGCGGGGACTGAGTGTTCACGACGCCCTGGTGGAAGGAGGGCGCACTCGTCTGCGTCCGATTCTGATGACTGCATTCACCACCAGCATCGCGTTACTTCCTCTGGCGGCATTCGTCAGCGCGGAGGGGGGAATAATAGGAGCAGAACTGGCAACGGTGGTCATTGGTGGCCTGATGAGTTCGACGTTTCTAACACTGATCGTTGTGCCGGTCGTGTACACCATAATGCACGAGAACCTGCCGCACTTCTTCAGGCGAATAGGCTTCAAGCTGCATCTTACAGCTTCTCCTGGACTGCCAGCATCGGCTGCGCAAGAAGCCGGTGACAATTAGCAAAGACTGAGTTGGGTAGGGGCGTCCTTCCGCGGAAGGACGCCCCTACAGGACGGATTAGTTGCTATTTCCTATACCCGGCAAAGCGATAGCGTTGTTTGGAATCAGTTCCCGAAGTTCTTCGAGCGTTGGGTTTGCCGTTGACGGCGTCCCCGTGTCAATGAAGGCCACGTCGAAGCATGTCACCCCTCCCGGCCCAATGAGGGCGGTGAGGAATCCCACTGTTCCCAATGAGGGAAATCCTGGAATCGGCACCGGGAAGCTCGTAGTGGGAATCGGTGGAAGCGGCGCTGTCCACAATTGAACGAAACCGAAGTTCGGGATGGACAGCCACACGCCCCAATTCGCCGGCCCTGACGTGCCTAGAATGAAGTCCATCGTGAGCGTGCCTTCTACGAGGCTGAGTGTCAAATCCAATCTACAAACAGGGGTGACTATGGTGTCCTCAGTATCTGAGTTGTTGTCGGGGTTGGGGTCGGTCTCACTGCCGCTCACATCGACCCGATTGGTTATCGTGCCTGATGTGCCAGCGCCGACGTCCACCGTGATAGTGAATTGGGCAGAACCATTTGCCAGGATTGTGCCCAGGGAACAGGTAGGCACTCCATTGGGGTCCTCAGCGCACCCAGTAGTAGACACGAACTTCACTCCCACCGGCAGCGTGTCCGTTACCACGACTCCGGTGGCGTCCGACGGTCCTGCGTTGTCTACCTGCACTGTATAGGTAAGCTGATCGCCAGCAATCACAGGGTCAATCGAGTCTAGCTTGGTGATCGACAGGTCGGCCTCTGCCAAGACCATCGTGTCCTCGATGTCCGAGTTGTTGCTGGGGTTGGGGTCGACCTCATTGCCGCTCACATCGACCCGGTTGATTATCGTGCCTGATGTGTCAGCGTCAACATTCACCGTGACAGTGAATTGGGTAGAGCCGCCCGATAGAATGGTTCCCAAAGAACAGGTAGGCACTCCGTTGGGGTCCTCTGCGCAGCAGCAGTAGAGACGAACGTCACACCCGCTGGCAGCGTGTCGGTTACCACGACTCCGGTAGCATCCAATGGTCCTGCGTTGTCTACTTGCACGGTGTAGATTAACGTATCACCAGCCATCACCGGGTCTGCGTCGTCGCTCTTGCTCACCGACAGGTCGGCCCCGGGGGGTGGCACTGGCCCATCTTCAAAGTTGGCTAACCCCACACCTAGAGTGCTTAAACCGCTGACGTTCTCGAACCGCATTGCCTTGTCAGGGAAACACTCGAACCCCGTGAGGGTGGGTAAGAACCCCTGGAAGTCGGGCGGACTTCCACACAAGCCGAAGCCATCCCGGCTCAAACGATCAAAAATTGTCTGACTTTCATACGTCGCTACCTGAGCTTGTTGTACCAGTAAAAGTGCGAGCCGGGTTGCTTCTTCGGGGACATAGAAAAACGTGAGGGTACTCACCTGTGGCTGTCCCCCCCAGTAATCTGGGAATGCTTGCAAATTCAGGCGACTAAATGGCGTAAGACTCCCGAACTCGAAGGGCCCTGCCCCCACCGGATCGCTCGCTGCTGTGGAGATTGCTGGGATTGGGGGCGATACGATCATGCCATCCAGGCCTGTGAGCATCTGCAAGAATCCAGGATCGGCGGCTGGCAGGACTACCTCGACCGTCAACGAATCAGGAGTATCCACCTGGGAGATAATCCCTTTCCCCAGGAGGGAGGTTCGCATCAAGTCCGGGAACAACTCTACCGTGTTTTCCATGTTGAACTTTACCGCCAAAGCATTGAGTAACGTGCCATCGTGAAATTGCACGTTCTCGCGCAGAACAAGAGTGTACGTGGTCCCATCCGGGCTGACCGTCCAGCCCGTAGCGAGTTCTGGAACGAGGTTCCCACCTGTATCTATGTCCAGCAGCTTATCGTATAGGCTGGTCAAGGGGAAAGACGCCACGGTAAGCTCTGCCAGAGGCGGGACGGCGGTGTCCTCTGAGGCAGAGTTGTTGGTAGGATTGGCGTCATTGCTAGAAATCTGTCCGGCACCGCCATATGCCTGCGACGTGCCTGCCATTAAGAGAAACGAACTCAATAGCAAGGCGACCAGGAGGTAAACTTTGATGGTCTTCAACCGAAGGTGTATCGTGTGAAACCCAGGCATCTGTGAACTCCTATTAGGTTGTGTTGACATTTGGTGCATAATGGATACATGTCAACGACTGAATTACGCAATGAACAATGGTCGAAAATCCTTGAATTTCTGCGCTCATGCCCAGACCTCTACGTTGGAGAGGAGGACGATTGCAGGCGCTACGTCGAGGCCATCCTGTGGATGGCACGAAGTGGTGCTCCTTGGAGACTGCTGCCTGAGCACTACGGTCACTGGAACAGCGTATATAAGCGCTTCGCACGCTGGTGTGAAAAGGGTGTATGGGAACGAATGCATCAGCATTTTGTGCAAGACCCCGATATGGAGCATGTCATCATTGATAGCACTGTGGTTCGCGCTCATCCCTGTGCTGCTGGAGCCTCCAAAAAAACGGTGGCCAATCGGCCCAAGCTCTTGGCCGGAGCCGAGGCGGGTTCAGTACCAAGATCCACGTGAGCGTGGATGGATTGGGCAACCCGTTGCGCTTTGAGCTCACAGCAGGTCAATGTCACGACATCACCCAGGCACAGGCATTGATAGCTGATTTCGAAACCGAGCATGTGATTGCTGATAAGGGATACGATTCGATGGATTTTCTCCAATGCATCCTGGGCAGGGGCGCGTTACCTGTGATTCCACCTCGGTCAAATCGAAAGACGCCACGAGAGTATGATGAGTACCTTTACCGAGAGCGCCACCTTGTGGAGTGTTTCATCAACAAGATCAAGCACTACCGGCATATCTTCTCTCGCTTTGACAAGCTGTCATCGCGTTTCCTGGGATTCTTGAACTTCGTCGGTGCTCTCATATGGCTCAGATGAAATGTCAACACAACCTAGTAAGGGTGAAGGCATCAGCCCGAATTTTACAGAGGGAAGTCGATGCCTTGGTAAACACCACTTTCTGAGATGGCATGTACTGTATACACCATTGCTGATATTGTCAACTACGCGAATTGACTCACGGATGAAGATATCGAAGAGTATGACGTTGCCTCACCATGTATATTGCTCAAAGTTGTAACGGGGGAGGCATCCGCAACATGAGCCTTCCCATCTATTGCTCTGTTAGTAGTAAAATGCGACATAGATGAATCACTCTTAGGACGCAGCGGAATGGACGCAGAGCAGTTGAACATCAGCGATGCCCGACCTCAGGCCGAGATTGAGGAAATCATCCGAGAGATGACGCGGGCCATCGAGCAGGACTCATCGGACGCTAAGGCCTATTTCAAAAGGGGTAATGCCTTCTCGAACATGGGCGACTACGACAGGGCCATTGACGACCTGAGCAAGACAATCGAGTTGAGACCGTCAGACAGCATGGCCTTCAACAACAGGGGGATGGCACATCTATGCATAGGCGAGTTTGCGGAGGCAATTATCGACTTGTGCAGGTCAATCGAGATCGATCCTGGCTACCGGGACGCATACCACAATCGTGGCCTGGCATATTCCGAGTTGGAGTCCCTTGACGAAGCTATCGCAGACATGACTCGCGCCATCGAGATCGACCCGGCTTTTTGGAGCGCTTACAGGCACAGAGGCATTTTCTTCTGGATGAAAGGGGACTCGAAGGCTAGCTACGACGATTACCTGAAGTCCAAAGAGTTACAAAGTACAGAACAATGAACAACGATTTTACCGAGGTTAAAGATATGCTCGTAACCAGAAATATTGACGTGCAGAACATAACGATGAAGAAGGTGGAGGGCCTTCCGATTCAGGGCGAAGTGACATTGAAGCCGCTGATGGTCGGGGACAAGATGATAATGCTAGAGATACATTGTCCGCCCGGCTCCGGCTCGCCCGTGCACATACACGATCACGAGTCGGTATGCTACGTCGTCAAGGGCAAAGTCAAGGTTGTCGTAGAGCAAGAGGAATATACGCTCGGGCCAGGTGATGCCTGCATCCATCCGAAGGGCGTGCCGCACGGAATCGAGAGCCTGGAAGACGCAGTTATCCTTGAGATAAAGTCGCCGCCGCTGCCATTGGAGCAGTTCCTTGGAATCGATTAAGAATTTCTGAGAAAAACCTAACGCGGCTTCTTTTCACCCTGAGTCACAGCGCCGCGTTAGATTCATGAAGGCTGTTCTAGTGGTCCAACATCATTGAAATGAATACCATGATAGTCATTGTTCCTCTTGGGGGTTCAATCGTAACGTTGAACCGAGGAGGAACCATGATGTCTACCAAGAAGTACCGTATCAGACTGACTACCGACGAACAACAGGAACTCAACGCCTTGGTCTCACGCGGTCGGGCTGCGGCGTACAAACAGACCCATGCGCGCATTCTGCTGATGAGCGATGAGTCACGCTCGGACGGGGGAATGAAGGACGCGGACATCACCAGCGCGCTCGGTGTGGGACAGTCAACGGTCGAGCGAATACGCAAGCGCTGTGTGGAGGAGGGGGTCGAGTCTGCGCTGAATCGCAAAAAGCAACTGCGTCGGCGTCAAAAGAGACTGGACGGCGAAGGTGAAGCACGGTTGATAGCGATGGCCTGCGGGGAACCGCCGGAGGGGCGTGCCAGTTGGACCCTGAAGCTGTTGGCTGACCAGTTGGTCGAGTGTGAGATAGTCGGGACCATTAGCACCGAGACGGTTCGCCAGGCGCTTAAAAAAAAACGAACTGAAGCCGTGGCTGAAGCAGAGTTGGTGCATCCCGCCCGGTCAGAGCGCGGAGTTTGTGTGCGCGATGGAAGACGTGATGGAAGACGTACTGGAGGTCTACCAACGGCCGTACGATGGGAATGAGGTTCTGGTGTGCATGGATGAGACGAGCAAACAGCAAGTCAAGGAGACGCGAGTGCCGCGTCCCGCAGCGCCCGGCTTATCGGCGGCATACGACTACGAATACGAGCGCAATGGAGTGAGCAGCCTGTTCATGCTGTTTGCACCGTTGGACGGATGGCGCCGAGTCGAGGTCAGAGAGCGTCGCACGAAGGTGGACTGGGCGCATGTGATAAAGAAACTGGTCGACGAGGACTACCCTGACAGAGACCGGATCGTGCTGGTAATGGACAATCTCAACACTCACAAGCTGTCCTCGCTATACGAGGCATTCGAGCCTGCTGAGGCGAGGCGTATAGCTGAGCGACTGGAGATACACTACACTCCCAAACACGGGAGTTGGTTGAATATGGCGGAGATAGAGATCGGTGTGCTGGCTCGACAGTGCCTGGACCGACGGATTGCCAATCAAGACATCCTGCGCGGCGAGGTCAATGCTTGGCAGAATCAACGCAACCGGGATGTGATACGAGTGGATTGGCGCTTCACTACCGAGGATGCGCGCATCAAGCTAAAGTCACTCTACCCATCAATACAAAAACGTTGAACCACTAGTAGTACGAAAACTTTGTAATGATGGGCAAATTGGCCGCAGGGGAAATCCGGCAAGGTCCGTGAGCGACCCTGGATGGAAAAGTTGCTCATCATTTCAAAGCAGTTGGACCGCTAGTGTTTCACAACGATGACTTGTACGTTTGGCGCGCGCTCTAGGCCATGGCGAAATTCGGCTTCATCTTGAATGTGACCTAGATCATAGACGATAAACAGAAGGTGCCGGTATTTGGTCAAGTAAGCGGGGATGTCGGCATTTATTTCGTCGATGACAACGCTTACACGGCGCCGATCCTTGACCAGTTTGACTTCTATCGCTTCTTCAAAGGGGGAAAGGATGAAATCTGGAATGCTTTCTTTAGACGACATTTTCACGCGGCCGGTTTCCCGATCATACTCTTGGCCCTTCTGTAAACCGCGCCCAACCAAGAGGACTTCGACGGTATCTTGAACGGCTTTTTCATCCTCTGGCCGTTCCCTCATTGCGGCCCGCAACCTGGATTGGAAAAAGTCAGTAAGGGCTCGTCTCTCGTCGCCGGCAGTCCCGATGATGTTTTCTAGGATAGACCGTAGGATTGACAGGTTTGTGTAAACGCCCTCGAAGATTGGTCTCTGGTACGAGGGACGTGAGCCTGATGGTTCCGGCATACTGCCCGTGTCGTATTGGTCCAAGATCACCAGCGAGGGAAAGTCCTGGGGCAGTTGGTTGATGATAGCCATATATCGTGTGGCAAAGGCCTTGTACGAAAACCAGGCCGTGCGGTCGGTCTCGGTGCGGCCGCGTAGAGCGGCATCCATTGAGGATATTACGGCTGCTGTCATCCCCAGTAATTGCCTGAGCTTCTGGTTATCGTCCGTGGTCATCAAACATCACCCTGGTTGGGTTGATCTAAGAGTTTTGTAGGTCGCCGGTGGACAGTGCAGCAAGTCGTGGCAGCTCGCTGCCCCACTGAGGCAATTTAGCGAGATCCCGTTCAGCAGCAGGCACTGGGCGGCATGAAGTCCAAACGCGCCGCTACCTGCTCCTTCATACGATAGTGTGGAACCTGAAGGTTGCACATAGTCAACGTCCGTCATACTGGAATCGAGGCGAGGAAGCATCAATTGGTGGAGGTGAATTTGAGCAACCGGCCTACTATCTGGTCCCTCAATCCCGATGCCATCTTAAACCTCCAACTGTGAACATTTACCTGGCGACCGTGACCAGAGTTTCGCCGGGGCTCACTTTCCGCAATAGCTTCCGCGTCCTTGTGGGCCTGAAGAAATGCTGCCCCTGTTTCTTTCTGCAATAGGTTCAAAACAGTCAACTCTGTCAAACTATCCAATGTTGGCGCCGTACTGACCAACGCTGCGGTAATCTGGTTTAGAGACAACGCCGTTCCGTGCCCCGGGTCGGCCAATCCCATGTTGCTGGGCCCTGCGAGGAGAATGTCCCGGTCTGGTGAGAACCCGCCCATCTTGTAGAAAAGGCCGTGAGAGTTGGCATGAACGTTGTCGCTAGCCATTCGGTAGTATGGTCGGAGGTGGTCTAGTTTCGCGGCGTGTTCGATTTGGACCAGTGAGGGCCGCTCAATCCCCAGCGCAGACGCGGCCCATCCGTAATCTTTATTGTAATCCTTTCCGAATCTAGCGACTAATGTTCCACACCGCTCGTCCAGCGCGTCGATTTCGGCTTGAGTAAGGGGTTCGAGTCCAGCCCTGTCTTCGTGTTCCTTGTACGCCCGTGCCAGTTTCCGTTGCTGAATTGCCTCGTGGAGCAAATACCTTTCGGCTACAACCTCTCCGCATTCTCCGATGAAATTGCTGACAACAGCGAGCTCATGGAGGGACCTCCATCGGGCATGGGCGTCGTCAGCGAAACCTGAGCGCAGCAGCGCCAAAATCGCGCGGGACATTTGGCACGCTCTCGCGTGGACCGCCCAAATAGCTCTGAAAGTATGTTCGTCGACGCTTACCTCACTCGCAGCCACTTGGTCACCGACGCCTGTGGCGACTTCCTGAGCTATTTCCACGGTCAGTTCAAGTAGGTGGAGCGGTTTTGCCCAATGCTTGGCAAGCCTCCTCTCGAACCCCTGCCGCTCCCGCCGTTGCCGCCTCAACCCAACCTTGGCGTCCTTCTTGATTTGGTTTAAAAGGGTGGCTGCGGCCGATTCCACGAACGTAGGCTCAAGTTCGGTTAGCCGTTTGACCAGGTCATCCTGATTAGGTTCAGTATCCCCGGTTGCAACCGACTCGGCGATCACCTTCTCTATCAACAGATCGTGCAGTTTACCCATATTCCCTTTTTAACAATGTCCGAGTTCATAGGCGAAGTCTGGCATTTTTGGAATCGTTCAGCCGGTCGTTCCACTGTGAGCAACGGGCCGGTCATCGCCAGGGCGTCGAGAATGGTGAACCTGAAACGGAAGTCTGCCATGGGCTTTAGCGATGCGGACCGGCCCATCCAACACCCCATCGCGGTCCGGCCCGAAACCCTGGCGTTCAAGTCTGCGCTACCTTGGCCGCAAGGGTGATCCGGCAAGCATCCGAGGACGACCCTGGATGGAAAAGTTACTCATCATTTCAAAGCAGTTGGACTACTAGCCTTCTGAGAGAAAATCCTGAACTACTTTTACGAATTCCTCAGGTTTCTCCACTTCTGGCTGGTGACCGCAGTTATCCAGGACGACCAGTCGCGAGTCTTTGATCGATTGGTTGTAGACCTCGCCCGCGCTCAACGGTATGATCGGGTCTTGCCCTCCCCACACGACGAGAGTAGGGAGTCTCTTTAGTCTACCAAGCAGATGAGGTAGACCACGGTAGTGCATATAAGGCTTCCAGCTTAATCGAGCGGCCTGTTCCCTTGCAACCTCCCAGGCCTCTGCCTGCTCGGGCGTGGGTTCGTCGGGGCAAATTTGTTTAAACTCTTGTGTGGAGGTAGGGTCCAGAAAACTATCGGTGATGAACTCCGTCGCCACTACCAGGAACATATCGTATATCTCACCAGTAGGAGGTTTCACCCCTGCAGCGCCTACCAGCACCAGTTTCTTGAACTGTTGTGGACTCATGGTCGCCATTTCTGCGGCGAGCCATCCGCCTAGGGAGAATCCGACCACGTTCACCTGGCCAATGCCCATGTCGTCAAGGGCTTCAAGATACCAGCCCGCCATATCCCGCATGTTCATAATCCAGTCCAAGCGCTCGGACTTTCCGAATCCGGGGTGCGACGGGATATGCAAGGTGTTGCCCTGTGCCAGTCCCTCATGGTATCGCAACCATCCAGGATGGCCCATCTCTCCGTGAAGGATGAGCAGTGGCTCTCCTGTGCCTCCCTTGACTAATTGAAGTTTGGTTCCCGCCACCTCAATCATCTCTTCTGTCCAAGCCTTGGTGCCTGTAGTCATTCTGATATTTCCTCTCTATCGAATTTTCCAGATATTGCTCAATTGTATCTCGGCGACGCAGTCACCGATTCCCACGATTGTCGGATGGTGCCGCCGACTTGTCAAGTATCAGGAACCCGGCTAGCTTGATGCGGCACGCTCGCCAGCATTGGAATATCGAGCCTCAAATGATTTGATTGCTCGGCTAACACAATGTACCATGCTGCATGGCGAAATTAACATTTTGGCATCCTGCCATATTTTCTAAACTGGAGATGACATGAAATCCGTTCTGGTCACCGTATTCGATGGGCTCCAACCAGCACAGGTAACCCTTGAGTTGATGCCGAACCTTTCCGCGTTAGCCTCCGAAGGCGTCGCGTTTAATAACCACCACTCCGTTTTTCCGAGCGTGACGCGTATTAATGCCACAAGCATGGTGACTGGCCGCTACCCTGGGGCACACGGGCTTGCGGCTAACACGCTCGTCGTCCGCGACTTCGACCCTTACCTGGCATTCTCCGCGCTAGAGCCTATGCTGGCGCAGGTGGTTCAGAAGACAGGGCGAATTCTGCTCGCCCCCACGCTCGCCGACATCCTGGCAAAGCATGGCAGTGAGTACATAGCCATCGGCACTGGCACTACAGGCAACGCCTATGTCCACAATCCGAACGCAGACCGCTCCGGCGGCGCGACCATACACCCGGAGTTCTGTCTACCGTACAGCCTGAACGATGAGTTAGTCAAACGATTCGGCCCCTGGCCCCAAGATGCCATGCCTGCCACCGCACGGCTATCCCACGCCGTTAAGATTATGACAGAGTACATATTGACCGAACGCAAGCCCGCCGTTGCGTTAATCTGGTTTAACGAACCTGACCACGCCCACCATGCACACGGCGTTGGTTCTGATATGGGCTCAAAAGCCATACGAGAGGCTGACGAGCAGTTTGGCAGGCTTCTCGCATGGTTGGATGAAACGGGCAGGGCAGCCGAGACAGACGTGATAGTAATTTCAGACCACGGATATTCAACCATCAAGGGTGTCATCGACGTGGAAGGTCTTGTGAGGGCTGCTGGATTTCCTGTAGGTAGCGAACCAGGCGGCGTGATTGTCGCGCCTAATGGCGGGTCGGTGCTGTTTTACGTCCACGACAGCGATCTGGCAACGACCGACCGGATGGCAGGATGGCTGATGGCGCAACCCTGGTGTGGCGCTATATTAGCTTCACAGGCCGTCAAGGGCGTGGCTGGAACGCTTCAGGCTTCGCTAGTCGGCAACGAGGGCGAGCGCACGCCAGAGCTGGCTATGTCCTTTCGATGGGACTCGACACCAAACAGCGCCGGATACGACGGTCACAACTATTCGACTGGCGGAGCTCCTGGCAACGGGCAACACGGTTCGATGAGTTGCCATGAGATGCACAACATACTTTTCGCAAAGGGGCCGAGCTTCAAGCGCGGTGTGATGCTTGAAAGCCCGTCCGGGAACGTTGACATCGCCCCCACAATTCTCCGACTTCTCGGACTTCAAGACAGCGTGCCTATGGACGGTCGCCCGCTGGAAGAGGCGCTTGAAGGCGGCGTAGACCATGCTAGTGTCGCATGGTCTACCGATGTTCATGATGCCGAGCGTGAGGTAAAGGGCGGCGTTTATCGACAGCAAATCTCTGTTTCCAGGTCTGGCGAAACTCTGTATATAGACGAGGGGGGCGCATGGCTGGACTCTTAGGCCCGAAATCACGGTCTGAGGGTAGCACATCTTTGATTTTATAGGAATGTAAGTGGAAGTCCCCAAGTTATCTATGCTGACTGCCAGAGTCAACTCCTGGCACGTAGCCAGATTTGCGCTACCTGCTCTGGCTTTTCTTGTCGTAATCACGGTGCCATTGCCCGGCGAGATAACCGAAGAAGGTCAGCGAGTCCTTGCTGTGTCGGCGGTGGCCCTCATACTGTGGAGCAGTGGGCTGTTGCCTATGGCTGTTACCGGGCTGCTATCGATTGTGCTGCTAACGGTGACTCAAGGCGTGCCTACTGTGGAAGACGCCTTATTCGGCTTTTCCCAGCCCATAACCTACTTTCTTGTAGGCGTGCTCACAATAGGGCTGGCAGTGCTTCGAACTGGCCTGGCCGAACGACTGGCCCACTACCTTATCGAGCGAGCCGGTGGTCGCCCCGGAGCGCTGTATGCGCAAATGATAGCCTCTTTCGTTCCTCTAACCTTCGTGCTGCCATCCGCTACGACGCGCACCGCTGTATTGATACATATCTATGAAGAAGTGCTGAGAACATGGGGAATCCCTGATGGCTCTGCACTGGCGAAGCTTTTCATGCTTGGCCTCGCAACCTTGAACCGTCTGGCATCGACAGCAGTGCTCACCGGAGGAATCGCTCCCATTACAGCGGCGGCCTTGTTGGGTGGCTTCTCCTGGACTCGCTGGTTCGCGCTGATGGCCGTGCCATACTACGCCCTGCTGCTGGCGGGAGCAATATTACTTTATCTCATATATCGTCGTGGCTTGAAAATCACTCCACCGGCGAATGAAATGGAACTGCAAAAACCACCATTCTCGTTCGCCATGCTGAAGGTCGCCGTCATCATTGTCGGGGCGTCCATACTCTGGCTCACCGACTCCGTGCATGGTTTGCATCCCGCTATTCCCGCCCTCATAGCGCTCATACTGCTAGTAAGTCCGGGGATAGGAGTCCTTACCTGGAGGGACCTCGAAAAAGACCTAGGCTGGTCGAACTTCTTTGTGCTTGCAACCTCGCTGTCGGTAGCGAACGCCCTTGTTAGCAGCGGCGCCGCCGGGTGGTTGGCTCAGGGCGCGCTCAAGGTCATGACTTCGGCATCGTTTCCCGCGCCTGTGACACTCCTTCTTCTAATGGTAGGAGCCAGCATATTACGGTTCGCTATCCCCAATATCGTGGGGTTTCTGGCCCTCACGATACCAGTCGCCATATCTCTAGCGGGTGAATTGGGCCTCAATCCATTGGTTGTGGGCCTCGCCGTGACTATAGCAGGAGACGCCGTGCTGTACTACCCCGCCCAGGGATCGGCATCCGTGGTAGTCTTTGAGCGCGGACATCTTACCGCGCCGGAGGTTTTCAGATTCGGTTTGGGATTGACTGTCATGGCTTATTCAGTGGTGTTCGTCGTTGCGCTCGCGTACTGGGCGGTGCTGGGGGAGCCGTTGACGCCCTGATACCAGCGTAATGCAAGCTCTTGACCACATAGGTTGTCACTCTTAGACCACCGCAGTAAGATGCTTTGTAAAGCCAGATTTGCGGCTTAAACTGTTGACGGATTAGACGAATCTTTGCGAAGGAGTTAAGCATGTTCAAATGGGTAGACCACGTTGTGATAGCAGTAAACGACCTACAGCAATCGGTAAAAGATTACGAGAAGCTGGGTCTGAAGGCCGAGGTCACGGACAGAGAGGTTCCTGAGTTGGGTCTTCGCCAGGCTATATTGCCATTAGATGAGAGCGGTCGGTTCCTCGAACTGGTCGAACCACTGGGACCGGAGACCCCCGTAGGCCGAACGTTGGGTCGTCGAGGTGAGGGAGTCTACCTCATCGCTATTGCGGTTGACAACCGCGAACAGGCTGCGGCTGACCTTAAAGCAAATGGAGTGCAGATCATCGAAGGACCGGGCGGCCCGTTCATACACCCAAAGGAGTCGCACGGCGTCCTGTTCCAGCTTGTGGAGCGAGAGTAACCCAATATCTACAGGCAGGGTGTATTCTCCTCTCCCTTGACGGGAGAGGACTAAGGTGAGGGTGAAGCGTCTCAGCGAACATACCTTCCCCCTCATCCTGGCCTTCTCCCACCAGGGGAGAAGGGAGCTTACGTCGTCTTCACGCAGAGTTGGCTACTGCCGAAACTCGTCCAGAAGAATTCTTGCCGCGGCCAATGCATTGGGCTGGCGCAAAGGGTCGTAGAACGAGACAGCCTTTTCCATGTCGGAGAGGGCTTTTTCGTTGTCACCCATGTCCCTGAGCAGAAGAGCCCTATCCTTGTATGCTTCAGCAAAATCTGGTTTAAGCTCTATGGCCTTATCCAGATCTTCCAGAGCTGGTTCAAACAGGTTATCGTTTTCGTCCTTCAAGCTCTCATTGTAGTAGGCCACACCTCTGCCATGATATCCCTGGGCGAAGTCTGGAAGGATGCGAATCACCAGCCCAAACGCTGGAATCGCGTCCTCCCAAAGGTTTGCTTGCAGAAGCGAAACGGCGCGCGTGTATTCGAACAACCCTCTGGACTGTTGAGCTGGAGTTGGTTCAGGCGTTGGTTCTGGTGTGGGAGTTGCCGTAGGCAAAGGAATGGGGGTTGGTGATGGAACAGGCGTCGCAGTCGGAAGCGGTGTATCCGTCGGACTTGGGGTAGGCGGTGGAGGCGACGAAGAGCATGCGCTAGCGGCGATTAATACGACGATGCTAAAAACTATGACAAGAAAATTCTTAGACAATATACACTCTAACCCAACTACCACGTACTATCATTCTCGTTTTGGCATGATGTCTAGGTGTTGTGAATACTCGAATGACGAATATCCACAACACCTAGACTTTAACGCATTTGGTGTGTTTTATTTAGGATAGCATACACTTGGTCAACAAATATCCATTTGCACTCATTATCAGCCTCGCGGCCTAGCAGCCTGTCCGAGTAATGCGGGGCAGTAAGGGTTAAAATAGAGGCAAAGCTGGGTTGAGGAGGCAGGGATGAGCAAGACCTTTCGCCGCTATGAGCCAGATCAGATGCTGCTGATGCCGGTGGCCCTTCAGGAGTGGCTACCCGCGGACCATCTGGCCTACTTCATCTCCGATGTGGTGGACCAGGTGGACTTGAAGGAAATCCTGAGCAGGTATGAGGGAGAGGAGCGAGGCTATCCTCCCTACCATCCGGTGATGATGGTAAAGGTGCTGGTCTACGCCTACTGTGTTGGGGCACCCTCCTCCCGGCGCATCGAGAAGCGTCTCCATGAAGACATTGCCTTCCGTGTGCTGGCGGCCAACAACACGCCCGACTTCCGCACCATCTCCGACTTCCGCAAGGAACACCTGGTAGCGCTGGGAGGTCTCTTTCTAAAGGTGCTGGAGCTATGCCGCCAAGCCGGGCTGGCCAAGCTGGGGCACGTTTCCCTGGATGGGACTAAGGTGAAAGCCAACGCCTCCAAGCATAAGGCCATGAGCTACGGCAAGATGAAAGAGAAAAGGGCACGACTGGAGGCAGAGGTTGAGGAGCTACTCAAGCGGGCTCAGGAGGTGGACGAAGAAGAGGACCGGCGCTACGGGAAGGACCGGCGCGGGGATGAGTTGCCCGTGGAACTGGCCTTTCGCGAAAGCCGGCTGAAGAAGATTAGAGAGGCCCAGGAGGCCCTGGAAGCGGAGGCCCAAGCCCAGGGGAAGGAAGCCCCGGAGGATAAGGCCCAGCGGAACTTCACCGACCCGGACTCTCGCATAATGCCAGGCCCTGGGGGTAAGGAGTTCAGCCAATCTTACAACTGTCAGGCGGCGGTGGACAGCGCCCATCAGGTGATTGTGGCGGCCGATGTCACCAACCAGCCCCCCGACCAGGGCTGGGCCCTACCCCTGGTGCAGCAGACAGAGAACAACACTGGCACTCTACCCAGAGAAGCATCGGCCGATGCTGGCTACTACTCGGCCCAAGCGGTAGCGGAACTCTACGCTTTAGGAGTAGACCCCTTCATCCCACCGGATAAGACCCGGCATGGAACGGTGATACCGTCGGCACCTCGAGGTCGTATTCCCAGGCATCTGTCGCCGGCGGACCGGACGCGAAGGAAGCTGCGAACCCAGCGGGGTCGGCAGCGTTACGCCCTGAGGATGGAGACGGTAGAGCCGGTGTTCGGGCAGATCAAACAGGCTCGGGGCTTCCGGCAGTTTCTGCTCCGAGGATTAGCGAAGGTGAAGTTGGAGTGGAAGCTAATCTGCGCTGGACACAACCTGCTCAAGCTCTTCTCTGCCCTGAACAGCCACCCCAAGCCAGGGAGTCGGATGGTGGCATAAGAGACTATCTTTGACGCCCGCTGACCAGGAGGCCCCCACGGAAGCAACTACTTATCCCTCACGCCCCAACTCCCATTAGTAATTACCCAGACAGGCTCCTAGTGGTTCAACGTTTTCGTATTGATGGGTAGAGTGACTTTAGCTTGATGCGCGCATCCTCGGTAGTGAAGCGCCAATCCACTCGTATCACATCCCGGTTGCGTTGATTCTGCCAAGCATTGACCTCGCCGCGCAGGATGTCTTGATTGGCAATCCGTCGGTCCAGGCACTGTCGAGCCAGCACACCGATCTCTATCTCCGCCATATTCAACCAACTCCCGTGTTTGGGAGTGTAGTGTATCTCCAGTCGCTCAGCTATACGCCTCGCCTCAGCAGGCTCGAATGCCTCGTATAGCGAGGACAGCTTGTGAGTGTTGAGATTGTCCATTACCAGCACGATCCGGTCTCTGTCAGGGTAGTCCTCGTCGACCAGTTTCTTTATAGTCATTCCAGATAATATACATACGATCTCACGACTTCGTCGATTGTGGTGTCGGCAGGAAGAAACTGCCTTCGTCTTTTCATGATTGCAAAGTCCTGTTCGATTGGATTGAAGTCTGGCGAGTACGGCGGCAGAAAGAGGAGAGTGTGTCCAGCTTGCTCAATAATTTGCCTTGTTGCAGCGGTCTTGTGAAAGGTTGCATTGTCCATGATTAACGTTGAGCTTTGGGCCAGTTCTTTGAACAAGTGGCTCTGGAGCCAGTAGTTGAACAAGGTAGCGTTGATGCTGCCTTCGAACAGGATAGGAGCGAGCAGCCTTTTGCCCTGTTTGGCAGAGATCAGGCTGGTGCGAGGACGCCTTTTGCCACTGCGTTCACCGTATACCTTCTTCCCCCGAAGACCCCAACCATGCGCTCTGTGAGTTGTGCGCTCAAATCCACTCTCATCCAGATACACTATGTGCTCACTTCCTTTGTCCTTGACAACCTGGCGCAGTGTCCTCAGATACTCGATACGCTTTTCATGGTTTCTCTCGCTGTAGCGCATCGCTTTTTTTGTGCGTCAACTCCATCTTACGCATCATTGACCACACAGCGTTGATATGCACCCCGAATACTTCAGCACGCTCTCTCAGTAAAGCATCAGGATAAAGTCGTACGTGCCGACGCAACGCCTCTTTGTCTATCTTGCGATGCCTCAGTGATTGAACTTTTGGTGCGAGGTCTTCACGCTTACACCAGTCGTTGACGCACCACAGGCTGACCTCAAAGCGACGTGATGCCTTCGTCTTGCTTCCACCTTCGTTTACAAAGCCAACCACTCTTTTCCTCAAGTCCATGCTGTAAGTCATAATGTCGTTGATCATACCATATGGTTATAAAGTGGATTGACTATATCACATGCGCCCAGTCCACCTTCGTGCGACGCTCTCTGACCTCGACTCGGCGCCATCCGTCCAACGGTGCAAACAGCATGAACAGGCTGCTCACTCCATTGCGCTCGTATTCGTAGTCGTATGCCGCCGATAAGCCGGGCGCTGCGGGACGCGGCACTCGCGTCTCCTTGTCTTGCTGTTTGCTCGTCTCATCCATGCACACCAGAACCTCATTCCCATCGTACGGCCGTTGGTAGACCTCCAGTACGTCTTCCATCACGTCTTCCATCGCGCACACAAACTCCGCGCTCTGACCGGGCGGGATGCACCAACTCTGCTTCAGCCACGGCTTCAGTTCGTTTTTTTTTAAGCGCCTGGCGAACCGTCTCGGTGCTAATGGTCCCGACTATCTCACACTCGACCAACTGGTCAGCCAACAGCTTCAGGGTCCAACTGGCACGCCCCTCCGGCGGTTCCCCGCAGGCCATCGCTATCAACCGTGCTTCACCTTCGCCGTCCAGTCTCTTTTGACGCCGACGCAGTTGCTTTTTGCGATTCAGCGCAGACTCGACCCCCTCCTCCACACAGCGCTTGCGTATTCGCTCGACCGTTGACTGTCCCACACCGAGCGCGCTGGTGATGTCCGCGTCCTTCATTCCCCCGTCCGAGCGTGACTCATCGCTCATCAGCAGAATGCGCGCATGGGTCTGTTTGTACGCCGCAGCCCGACCGCGTGAGACCAAGGCGTTGAGTTCCTGTTGTTCGTCGGTAGTCAGTCTGATACGGTACTTCTTGGTAGACATCATGGTTCCTCCTCGGTTCAACGTTACGATTGAACCCCCAAGAGGAACAATGACTATCATGGTATTCATTTCAATGATGTTGGACCACTAGTCTAGGGCGTAGAATAAGATTCGAGCGAACTCTGGGAATGTATAGTTTAGTACTCAGCAGCTTGTTGGACGTCTGTACCATTATCTTGGATCCGGGTGGAGTAGAATAGAGGCATTATAGTCGGGATGCCCACGAATTGCTAATGCGGCGCTCAGGGTATTGTTCTCATTTATTGCCACGTCAACACTGGAGGTTAAGAGCGTTTCAGAGGCACCTTGTGGCCATATGGTAAGCATTTTAGGCAATTCCCTCGGCAACACACCTGATACCGTCGCCTCTTGATTTGTGGCTTAAACGCCTATCTGAAGGGCTTCCAAGGGCCAACACCCGTTCCGACTCAACAGCCAATCAACTATTGGGTCTACTTCATCGCTCTAGTTTGACCTGACTATCGATGTAGCCCTTAAGTATCCTTTTGGTCTGCGAGTTGCACCCAATCATATACCTTTCAAATGACATCTTGAGTGTCCCGAACGATCGCGGTAAACCTTTCGCTGCACGCGGTAGTGCTCACTCTAGCGTTATCGCGTGCAGGCAACGTTAAGGTCCTCTGCGTTCAGAATTTTTTTCCACTTTCGCTGGCGTTCTACACCCCGAATTCTGGGGCCGTGTTACCCTCATGCAGACGGTGACGTCACTTCGTCCCCCATACAGAACATCATGGGCAAAGATTGGGCGATCGATCTGAGCATTTGCGCCATGGACTCGCTATGTGGTCACATAATAGACTAAACTAGGTCTCACCGATATCAACGAATATAAAAGGAGAGAGCATGGCTGATCTGCGTTTCGGTGCGTTCCTCGCACCACACCATCCAATCGGCGAGAACCCGACGTTGCAAATACAGAGCGACCTGGAGTTCGTGGAACATCTCGAACGCTTGGGTTACGACGAATTCTGGTGCGGAGAGCATCACTCCACCGGTTGGGAGGTCATAGCATCGCCTGAACTCTTCCTGGCTGCTGTTGCCGAGCGTACCAACCGAATCATGCTTGGCACCGGTGTGATCTCATTGCCCTACCACCACCCATTCATGGTCGCTCAGCGAATCGTCCAGCTCGATCACCAGTCTCGAGGCCGAGTGATCTTTGGTTCCGGTCCCGGGGCGCTGCCATCCGATGCGCATACCATGGGTATTGACCCGATGCTCCTGCGCGACAGACAGGATGAGGCGATGGGCATCATCCGCCGCCTGTTCGAGGAAGACGAGCGGTTCAGTTACGAATCCGAGTGGTTTACTCTGCGAGACGCAAAATTGCAGCTAAAGCCATTTCAGAAGAACATGGAGTTTGCCGTCGCTTCTATTGTCAGCCCTTCTGGGATGACATTGGCGGGCAAGCACGAAACTGGCGTGTTGTCGATAGGATCACTGTCCAGGGATGGCATCAGAGCGTTGCCGCTGCAGTGGAGCTTCGCAGAGGAGTCGGCAGCAAAGCATGGCAAAACAGTTGACCGCAAGAACTGGCGAATCGTGCTCAACTGGCACATAGCTGAAACACGGGAAAAGGCTCGAGAACAGGCGCGGGACGGCCTGATGCGGCACAACAACGAATACTCTGTTGGCACGCTCGCGGGCGGCAATGGCGTGATCTACAAGTCTCCAGACGAAGCGGTAGACGGTGTTGCTTTCTCTGACGCGAGCACTGCAGTCATTGGCACCCCCGAAGACCTGGTCGCAAGGATACGCGAGATGATGGAGCTAACAGGCGGCTTCGGCTGTGTGATCGGTTTCGTCCACGATTGGGCGAATCGTGAAGACACGCTACGGAGTTGGGACATGGTTGCGCGTTACGTGCTTCCCGAAGTCAATGGTCTCCTGGGCGACTATCGCGAGTCGAACAAGTTCGTCATCGACAATCGCGACACATGGGAGCGGGCCGGCGACGCTGTTGTTAGCAAAATCCGTGAAAACGAACGAGCAGCCGCCGCGATGGAAGAAGACGAAGCACGGGGCAATCCGGTAATCAGGGGTGGACGTCGTCTCACACCGGGTGTTTCAAATACTCAGCAAGAAGGCTGAATCAGACGGCGGCGAGGCAAACAATTCGCCCGCCCGATTCCCAATGGTTAGCGCCCTTCAGAGGGATATCACTTTGCACGGAGGTAGATGGACTTATGCCTGATGAAAAATTGGTCCTGGTTGTGGGACAGAATCTGTTCTTTCTGCCGAGAATCCAGAACGCCGCCAGTCCACATGGCTATAAGGTAACGCAGGCCCGCACCGAACAGGATTTCTGGGACATGTTCAAGGAAGCGGAGCCTGTGCTAGTACTGGTTGACCTGGAAGGCAACGACACGATCTGGCCCAAAGTAATTGAGGGTTTGAGAAATCAACATAATTCCGAAGTGAGAGTTGTGGCCTTCGGGCCACACAGCGACGAAGCCGGCATGGCCAAGGCCAGAGAACTGGGCTGCAGCCAGGTTGTAAGCAAAGGGGAATTCTCCAGGGACCTACACAAAATTCTCGAAGTTCCCGATGACGCCGGGAGTACGGAGGCTTAAGGGTAGACCAAGCAATGATACTCAAGCAACTAGAGCCAGAGAACACCAGGCTAAAGAGAGCAGTAGCTGACCACAGGAACTACGCTCCCAGGAGCAGTTAACGCGAATCTGCCAATGAACGGCATATCAAGCATAATGGCGATAGAAGGGTAGATTATCGCTGGGGCGATTTGAAAGTGTTCCGCAGAGACCTCCTTCCAAGCTCTCAGTCTTTGCCTGGAAGGAGGTTAGTTCCTTCTCATATCCCAATGTATCCGTGCCTTTTTCGCCCTATAGTCGAGATGCGAGTCCTGACTTCAAACAGACGCCTCTTTTCTACTGCACAGTGCCTGGTATTCGATTCAGCATTGGCTACAAATTGTCGATTTGACGCCCAATCCACCTAGTTCTTCAGGAAGCCAACTCTTTCGTATTCGCCTTTGACGACGGGCCTTGCGTCGATCTCCAGCCAGTCTTCGAGTATTTCGGTGTATAGGCTACGGAAGTCCAGGTTGAATTCCAGATCACCCTCCAATAGCTTGTCCGCGTCCATTGAGGGGTATTCGCCATAATGCCCCCCCTGAACAGAGTCGCCAACAAGGAAGGCAACACCACCCGATCCGTGGTCAGTGCCGTTGCCGTTGTCCTTTAGTCTTCGCCCAAACTCGGAGAACATGAAGATGAGCACATCGTCGCTCTGGTTGTGCTCTTTCATGTCAGTGTAGAAGTCGTAAACGCCGCCGGACACGTCCCTTAGCAAAGCCTCTTGAAGAGCCAGGCCGTTCGTGTGGGCATCGAAGGTGCCGTGCTGAGTGTAGCAGATTCGAGTTCCGATATCGGCCTGAAGAACCTGCGCAGCTCCCTTCATACTCTTGGCAAAGGAGTTGGTGGCATATTCAATGCTTGAGGAGTACTTTCCTAACACAGTATTTAGAATGTCTGCTCCACTTAAAGCGTTGAGTCCGGTCTGGCTAAGGAAGTCCATAACTGGGCCAGTGCCAATGGCCTGGGAGTACATGTTCTTGAACACTTCCAGGGCTGCGCTGCGTTGGTCTTCGAGGGCCATGTGGTTCATCAGGCCATAGTTCTCAAGATTGGTTACGGAGGCTACCGGCGCTCCTTTCGACACAAGCGCCCTTGGTAAACCCGCACCGAAGTTGACCGCCGCCACGACGTTGTCGCCATTAGGATACATCTGATTTATCGCGTTACCGAGCCAACCTTCAGCACCCAATTTATTAGGCTCCGCGGTGTGCCAGATATCCATTGAGCGAAAGTGAGACCGATTAGGCTCTGGATATCCGACCCCGTGGATAATAGCCACTTTACCCTGCTCGTAAAGCTCTTTGATTGGTTTCATGCCAGGATTCAAGCCATAACCATTGTCTAGAGGAATTACCTTATCCTCGGTTATGCGGACATTGGGGCGGTTGTCCACATAGCGTGGATCATTATAGGGAACCACGCAGTTCAGGTAGTCATTTCCGCCTGAGAGCTGGGTAACGATCAGCTTGCGGTTTTTGCTATTACTCATTAAATACCCTCTCCTAGATCCAAGTTGGTTTTGGTTATCCTGTTCTACGACCGTTCGTAAACCTGGAAGCGGTGCCTGCATACTTCCAACACATACGCCCTGTCCTCGTCATCGATGCTTACAGTGACCGGGTCCCAGAAATATGGCTCAGTTCGTGCCGAGACCTCAGCTGGGTCGTCTGTGTCAAGTTCAAATACAGGCACGTATGTTGATCTCGCCTTACGTTCATCTGCCTGAGCTTCGAAGTATTCCAACGCCCAGGGATTCAGAGTAGCTTCTCCTCTTAATTTCGTCAAGAAATTTCCACTAGAATCTAATACCTGTACCCGCTGGTTGCCCCAGTCGGCCACATACATGTTGCCTTCTGAATCAACGCCTATGCCAGAGGGCCTGTTGAATTGCCCATCGCCGTTGCCGGAGGTCCCATACTTTGCCAGGAACTTGCCTTCAGGAGTGAACTTCTGGATACGGTCGTTGCGCCAGTCTGCGACGTAGACGTTGCCCGTCCTATCTTGCGTTATGCCCCAGGGGAGGTTGAATTGACCATCGCCATCACCATAGGAACCCCACGAACTCAAAAACTTGCCGTCCCTGGTGAACTTTTGGATCCTGTTGTTTCGATGGTCAACCACCATGATGTTGTCTTCGCTATCCAAAAGCAGTCCCGAAGGCCCATCAATTTCGCCATCCCCGCTTCCTTTCGTTCCCCAGGCGGAAACAAGACTGCCTTCTCTGTCGTATACAGTTATCCTGTGAAGAAAATCGTCGGCCAGATAAAGGTTTTCTTCGCTGTCCAGGGCTAGCGCTGCAGGCCAGATCATCTGACCGGCGCCCTCGCCATACTTCCCGATCTGACCATAGTAGTCGTGGTTTCGAGTTACCATTTGTATTCCGACGATGTCATGGGTGGTTGTGTTGCTCCGGCTTGCCACGAATATGCGCCCGTCGCCTCTGATGGTCATGGCAGTAGGCTGCATAAATCCGCGACCACCCTGGTCGGCGCAAAACCCGACGTTTGTGACGTACTTTAACTTGAATGCTGTTGTTGTCATTTGAGAAATCTCCACTACACCGTCTGGTATTCCTGAGTAGATACTATCAACTGGATGAGAACAACGATCGCCTTATCAGCCTCCAAAGCTGACTGCTCGTCAGAGAAGCTTAGATCGCCATACCGGCTCGCATAAGTAATCAGGCCTGCTCGTGTGGTATCTAATACATCCAGTGGGCCAAGGACTTCTAGGCATGAGTCCACTAACTTCTCAGGTGAGAGTGTCGAAGTTCCGGCAGATCGGGCGATGCGGTCTATAATCGCCCTTATGCCAGGCTTATCTGGATCGTTGAGTATCATTCCAGCAAAATTCACGCGCGCGACATAAGTTCCGGTGTTTATCCATTCGCTCCCACCTTGCCAACCTTCCACGCTGGGGGGATTCAACAGTGATTGACCCATAATGGAACTGGTGCTTGCCCCGGCATAAGTGTCACTGGATGGCAATTCCAATCCGCCCGCCAACCTCATAGTGCCCACTACCATCTCTGCGGGACTCTTTATTCGGGCAAACTGGGACTCCTCAGACTTGAAAGATTCAGAGTTGAACATTGCCCGTAGCATCTCTTTGATACTGTATCCCGAATCAAAGTACGCTTTTGCCATGATTTCAATGGCTTCGGGGTTACGAGGAGGAGTGTGGGGCCACTGGGGAACCGGAAGCTCGTCCGCAAGGAAGAAGTGGCAGAGGTGCCGGGCGATAAACCTGGGTGTTGCCTCCTGTTTGCAGATTATGTCCACTGCGTCTTCGCCATTGAAGTCCCCTGTCTCTCCAAGTAGAGTCTTCTGGCCGTGGTCATGATCGTCATCGTCGTACTCGAACTGCCAGGACATGTATCCGTACGGCCTCGCAACATTATTACGCATTTTAATTGACATATAATCTGGGTTCACAACACGCCAGCCAGTAAATGCTCTGGCGCACTCCTTGATGTCATCCTCAGTGTAGTTACCAACCCCTAAAGAGAAAAGCTCAAGGATTTCCCTGCCGTAGTTCTCGTTGATAGAGTCTTTGTGATTATCTTGATTATCGAGCCACATTAGCATGGCAGGGTCGCGGGAAAGCTGAACAAGAAGGTCTCGGTAACTTCCCATGCCATAATTCCTGAACATCTCTATCTGCCTGGTCACGACCCTGGCCTGAATGAGTTTTGTCGACGCAGTAGCAAAGATTCGGTGCCAGAACAGGCACATCTTTTCCCGAAGAGGGGATTCGGTCATGACCATGCGGTAAACCCAGTGCGCTTGGGCTGCCGGAGAACTGCGCAGGTCTGACTGGTCTATATGGTATCTCCGAATCAGGTCGTCTGGCATTATATCTGGCTTGTCGGGGCTTAGAAGCTCTTCCAAAGTTGCGTCATAGCCTTTTTCAAGTGCGCGGTCAAGTTCGTCAGGAGTAGCGCCGAATCCCGCCCGCCTGAGAAGATGGGCCATAAGCCTCGAGTCATTCTTGCTACGTACAGTGGTCAAAATGGGCCTCCTTGCTTCAAGTTGCTCTTAGCTAATGGCAAAGGGTATTGATCTGGAAATTGCCGTAAGAGCTTCAATTCAGGTATTGTTATTGCATATCATATAATGTTTTGGCTAAACTACCAAATCTCTCAATGTGTTTGCTGCGAGCGCTGCCCCTCCGAACGCTTCTGTCCGTCGCCACCAACAAGTGGAACTGATGCTAGTGGTCCAACATCATTGAAATGAATACCATGATAGTCATTGTTCCTCTTGGGGGTTCAATCGTAACGTTGAACCGAGGAGGAACCATGATGTCTACCAAGAAGTACCGTATCAGACTGACTACCGACGAACAACAGGAACTCAACGCCTTGGTCTCACGCGGTCGGGCTGCGGCGTACAAACAGACCCATGCGCGCATTCTGCTGATGAGCGATGAGTCACGCTCGGACGGGGGAATGAAGGACGCGGACATCACCAGCGCGCTCGGTGTGGGACAGTCAACGGTCGAGCGAATACGCAAGCGCTGTGTGGAGGAGGGGGTCGAGTCTGCGCTGAATCGCAAAAAGCAACTGCGTCGGCGTCAAAAGAGACTGGACGGCGAAGGTGAAGCACGGTTGATAGCGATGGCCTGCGGGGAACCGCCGGAGGGGCGTGCCAGTTGGACCCTGAAGCTGTTGGCTGACCAGTTGGTCGAGTGTGAGATAGTCGGGACCATTAGCACCGAGACGGTTCGCCAGGCGCTTAAAAAAAAACGAACTGAAGCCGTGGCTGAAGCAGAGTTGGTGCATCCCGCCCGGTCAGAGCGCGGAGTTTGTGTGCGCGATGGAAGACGTGATGGAAGACGTACTGGAGGTCTACCAACGGCCGTACGATGGGAATGAGGTTCTGGTGTGCATGGATGAGACGAGCAAACAGCAAGTCAAGGAGACGCGAGTGCCGCGTCCCGCAGCGCCCGGCTTATCGGCGGCATACGACTACGAATACGAGCGCAATGGAGTGAGCAGCCTGTTCATGCTGTTTGCACCGTTGGACGGATGGCGCCGAGTCGAGGTCAGAGAGCGTCGCACGAAGGTGGACTGGGCGCATGTGATAAAGAAACTGGTCGACGAGGACTACCCTGACAGAGACCGGATCGTGCTGGTAATGGACAATCTCAACACTCACAAGCTGTCCTCGCTATACGAGGCATTCGTAGCCTGCTGAGGCGAGGCGTATAGCTGAGCGACTGGAGATACACTTCACTCCCAAACACGGGAGTTGGTTGAATATGGCGGAGATAGAGATCGGTGTGCTGGCTCGACAGTGCCTGGACCGACGGATTGCCAATCAAGACATCCTGCGCGGCGAGGTCAATGCTTGGCAGAATCAACGCAACCGGGATGTGATACGAGTGGATTGGCGCTTCACTACCGAGGATGCGCGCATCAAGCTAAAGTCACTCTACCCATCAATACAAAAACGTTGAACCACTAGTCAGAGTGGCAATAACCTAAGATTGCGCTGACCATAAGACCCTCTGCTGATGTTGTCAATCGCCAACCAAAAGGTTACACCATCCAGCACTCTCGAATCCCCTTGATTTCCTCCTATATTATTTCCAAATGCAAAAGCGGTTTTCCTCAAGAACCCTGAGTCCGCCGACATTTTGCCAACGCAAAATTTCCATGACCCTGAGCATTGTGAGACAAAAATAAGGCTCAGGATAAATCCCTGAGCCTGTCTTTTATGGGCTATATTGTTGGAGGCGACGGGCGGATTCGAACCGCCGATAGAGGTTTTGCAGTCCCCTAACCATCATCGCAACCTATCATACCTGGTATCATTCTATAGCCTATGGTGCGGTAAATTGGGGTTCGGTAATTCCAGTCGTCCTAGTCTATCATACCCTGTCGCAAGTGGTTAGTGGACAGATAGTGGACAAAAGGACAAAGCTAGCTGCCTTTGGCAAGGCGTTCATCGATTGCACGTGCTGCTGCTTCTTGCATTCCGGGCATGACGTGAGAGTAGATGTCCATCGTGATGTTGCTGTGGCCTAATCTTTCGCTGACAATCTTCGGATGTACTCTTGCTCCGAGTAACAGAGTAGCATGTGCGTGACGTAAACCCTTCAGGGTAAGATGCGGTAATCCTGTATCTCTTACTATCTTGGTGAAGGCGTTGGTCACCTTGTCGGGATTTAAGGGCTTCCCATCTGCTTTCGAGAATACATATCCGTTATCTTGCCATAGAGGGCCGACTGCTAGTCGTCGTTCTAGCTGGTTAGTCCTGATGTCCTTCAACAGGTCTATGGTGTCCCCACTAAGAGCGATGGTACGCCAAGAGCCATTGGTTTTAGGGCCGCCTATTACGATGCCTTTGCAATAGAGGCGCTGAAAAGTGGACGCAACCGAAAGCCAACGTTCGTCCATGTTGACATACTCCCATCGCAGACTGACGAGTTCCTCACGTCTCATGCCGGTAAGTATGGCTAGATGGAATAAGGTTCCATAGGGATTATCTTTGGCGGCTTCAAGAAAGGTGTGGATGTTCGGCACGTCCCACATTTCCATCTCTTTTTCTCTGGTTTTGGCGAGGTAGCTGCTTCAGCAGGATTTCGGTTCAGCAGGCCCCAGGTGACAGCGTGACTCAGTGCCTCTTTCAGTATTACGTGAGTGAGTCTAACTGTCTGTGAACTCAGCCCCCGCCCAAGCATATCGGCATACATTTTTTGAATATTAGCAGGTTGAAGGTTCTGTAAGGGTAAAGCTCCGAGATACGGAGCTATGTACTGCCTTGTTTTACCCTCGTAGCCGCACTGAGTGCTAGGCCTTGTATTAGTGGCTGCATAGGTATCGAGCCACCTACTCATAAAACCTGCTACAGTCTCCTTGTTCTTCGCGACGTAGCTGCCATCCTCGACTACTCCTAAGCGATCACGGAGCACCTTCTCAGCGTCCCGACGTGAACCACGCACAGCCTCAGATAGCTTGGTGATCTTCCCATTGGCATCAGGTGGGCCATCGTAGCGTATCTGCCAGCTACCCTTTCCCCGCTGCCGTACACTACCGGCCCCTTTTGCTCTACGCATTGGTCTGTTGGTCATGTTTTTACCTCCAAGGTTGTGATTAGGGGCCGGACTGGATTCCGGCCCCACTGCGACGCCTACGATTACTTTTCTCTACACCACTTCTGTCCAGCCTTGTGCGCGTACCACACCCGACTTTCCCTCTCGTACCTCTTGAATTCGGTCAGATGCTCTTGGCAATAGTGCTCACTCTGTTCAGCGGTGCTGTCCTCAGCCTTTTTGCTGCCGTTCGTAGACTGTCCATTGCCGCTGGCTTTGGAAGTCCACAGCGTTCGTAGCTGCTGGCCTAAGTCTGTGTATAGGCTTGCCTGAGCCTCTATCCAGGCCTCTAGCGGTTCAAGTGTGGCCTCTACTGATAATTCGACACCTTTCCATGCGCCGTCCGGCAGAGGCTTGCTATAGCGAACGGTTGCGGCTACGTTGTTCACTTTCATGGTGGTTTCTCCTTGGTTTGTCATGGGTTTGTCATGGGTATCTGGTAGAGGCGGGGTCAGGTCTTCTGCTGGCTCCCCTCTTAGAAGGCCTGACCTCTCGCATTACTCCTACTCGTTGCGGCCTAACACGTAGTCAGCTGCCTTCTGTCCCTGAGATGCTGCCACGACCACCAACGCTTGTCAGAGCGTCTCTTCTTAGCCCAGCCCTGAATGTATGCGGTGCTGTTCTCTATCGTGTTTTCGATGCCGGACTCATTGCACAAGAACGCTGATGTGAATTCGGCGGCAAGCTCCTCTTTCGAGTAGGTAGGGGAACCGAACGGTGCGATGCCTGTCTCTAGCTCATGCCTATCCAACCTAGACTTGTGGCCCGTGCTATGGCCTAGGGAACCTCTGAACAACTCGGCGCAAGCGTGGATGGGCAGAGTGGTTCCGTTCTTTGGAGATGTTCAGGCATCTTTGTGACGTTCCAGGTCGTGGTTGAGGCGTTCAGACCGTGTCTGTTGTGGCCTCGAAGCGGCTTTTCGGAGCCATCGCGGCTCCCCGGCCGTGATTTGCTCACTGCGCCCCTCTCATGCCGCCAGACGACGCTCTGCCGTCATCAAGTTGGCCAGCCCCAGTAGCAATGCCAGCCGTTGCGCGTTCTTAGCCAACCCTCGGTAGCGCACCTTGGCGTAGCCAAAGCGCCGCTTCACGTACAGGAACGGATGCTCCACTTTCGCTCTGACCGACGCTTTGCGCTTCTCCGCCAACGCCTCGTGGCTGCCAGGCTCCAGGTGCCGTCGCCGGCCGGGCCTCATCGCCACTCGCCACTCCACATCCAACTCTCGATTCTCCAACCGCTTGTCCACTCCCTGATACCCCGCATCCCCCCACACTCGTTTCTCTCCACCGTGCAGCAATCGGTGCGCTTCTGTCACATCATGCACGTTAGCTGGCGTCGTAGTCATGCTGTGTACCACTCCCGTCTCAGCGTCAGCGCCTACGTGTACTTTCATCCCGAAGCGCCACTCGTTCCCCTTCTTCGTCTGGTGCATCTCAGGGTCTCGCTCACCCGCACGATTCTTCGTCGATGACGGCGCCTCTATGATGCTCGCGTCCACGATCGTCCCCTCCCGAAGCCGCAGTCCCTGGGACTCCAGATGACGGTTTATCTCCTCGAACAGACTCTGCCCCAACTCATGCTCTTCCAGCAGATGGCGGAAGTTCAGAATCGTCGTCTCGTCCGGCAGCGGGCCCGACAGCTTCAACCCTACGAACCGTCTCACCGACTCGACCTCGTAGAGCATGTCCTCCATACCAGGATCGCTCAAGTTGTAGAACAACTGCACGCAGTGTATCCGCACCATCGCCGACAACTCATATGGTCGACGGCCTCGGCCCGCCTTGGGATAGAACGGACGGATGCGCTCTTCCATCTGTTCCCACGGGATCAGAGCATCCATGCGCTCCAGGAATATCTCCCGGCGGGTCTTGCGCTTCTTGCTCTCGTATTCCAAGTCCGCAAATGTTGGCTGGTCCATCAATTATCTCCCCGAACACAGTGCTATTCTCTATGCTACTATGCCCAGACTTGTTCAGAGTATCCCTAAAGTAAAGCTCGTTGATTGAATCCTACCGAGAAGCTGCTTGTGTCAAGCCAACCTAACAGTGATACGAGAACCGAGCAGTTGCGGCGACGCAACCGAGAGCTTTCGATTCTCAACACCATTGCCGAGGCGTTGAATCGTGAGGTTGACTTGACGCGCGCCTTGCGTACCGCGCTGATAGAGGTTATCAGCCTGCTCGGCCTGAACACCGGCTGGATATGGCTGTCGCATGAAAGAACGGGGGAGTCCTACCTCGCCGCACTTCATAACCTGCCTCTGGCATTAGCCAAAGACCCCAGGCGCATGGAGGGCGATTGCTACTGTCTGAGGACATACCGCGAAGGCGACCTGGAAGGTGCGGCAAACGTCAATGTCGTCACTTGCAGCCGTCTCAACAAGCTTGTGGATGGAACTGACGGCCTTCGATACCACGCTAGTATTCCACTTTACGCTTCTGGCAACAAACGCCTTGGTGTTCTCAACGTCGCCAGCGTCGACTGGCGTGAGCTATCGAACGACGATCTCAGAATTCTGTACACTGTGGGCGACTTGCTTAGCATCGCCATCGAGAGCGCGCGTCTGTTCGAGCAGAGCGCGGAGTTAGGCGCGGTCGAGGAGCGAAATCGCCTTGCCCGTGAGATTCACGATACGCTGGCTCAGGGCCTTGCCGCCATAGCGTTACAGCTTGAGACCGCCGAAGCCCATCTGGACGCTAACTCAGACCTGCAACGCGTGCGGCGGGCAATCCACCAAGCCCTGACCTTGACTCAAGACAATCTTGAGGAGGCAAGACGCTCCGTACTTGACCTTCGAGCAGCGCCGCTGGAAGGGCGTTCTCTTTCCGATGCCTTGACTATGCTATTAAACGAGCATTCACAGAATGGACGACTGGAAATAGATTTTGATCCCATAGGCGGCGCGCGCCCCCTTTCGCCAAGAATTGAGGCAGGGCTATACAGGATTGCCCAGGAAGCCCTGACAAACGCCGCGACACATTCTGAAGCCACCAGAGTAGTCGTGCGACTCGTTACGACGCCCCAGGAAATTGAGCTTACCGTGGAAGATAATGGGAAGGGATTCGAGCCATCAGAGATTCCAAGCAAGCATTATGGACTTGTAGGCATTAACGAACGTGCGAGGCTTCTTGGAGGTAGCATGAGCCTGGAGAGCAGCGTCGGAGTTGGGACTCGAATCGAAGTCCACGTCCCATTGTTCGCGCCCAGACCAAGCACGAGTGAGAGTGTGTCTTGAGTGAGCCGATTCGTTTGCTGGTTGCTGACGACCATCCAGTACTGAGAGATGGCCTCATCGCCGTGTTGAGCACTCAGAATGATTTCGAAGTGGTCGGCGAGGCAGGCAGTGGGGCAGAAGCCATTCAGAAAGTTGCCCAGCTTCAGCCTGACGTAGTCCTGTTAGACCTTGAAATGCCAGAGATGGATGGCGTCGAGGCGCTCAAGCGTATGCTAGAGCACAATCCCAACGTGCGGGTAATCATATTTACGGCATTCGACGCCGACGAACGCATTCTGGCCGCGGTACAGGCTGGCGCACAGGGTTACATTCTCAAGGGTGCGCCGAGAGATCAGGTCTTCGATGCTGTTCGCGTCGTTCACGCTGGCGACTCATTGTTGCAGCCAGTCATTGCCTCGAAGCTGCTCAGGCAAATGAGCCAGAATACAGAGCCTCCAGATGAATCCGGTTCCATCACGCCGCGTGAGATGGAGGTATTGGGCCTGCTTGTGCAGGGTCTCCAGAACAAGGAGATTGCGGACCGGCTTGGAATAACGGAGCGAACAGTGAAGTTCCACGTCGGCTCTATCCTGGGCAGGCTAAACGCAGGAAATCGCACCGAGGCAGTTGCTATAGCAGTCCAGAGAGGGCTGATAGAGCTTTAAGCCCAGCTATACGCCACACTATCCGTACTAAAGGACAGGCCCGAAACCTGTCCTTTTTATATGCCTTGCTCCTGAACTCCTGCCCGATGCGCCAATATGTTGTCTCCCTTAAGCTGATAGTACACACAGGCAAGAGCCAATATGTGATGGAGGACAACAATGAGTAAAGTCGCATTGATAACTGGAGCGAGTCGTGGCCTTGGCGCTGAACTCGCCCACTTTCTTGCAAAACAGGGATATGACCTGGTGCTGACCGCTCGCGGAGCCAATGCGCTGGAAGAGTCGGCCCGAATGATAGAAAAGCATGGTGGCAAGGTAGTAGCCATTGCGGGCGACGTTTCCAAAGGTGAGCATCGTCGTCGATTGGCTGAGGCAGCAGAAGCCTTTGGCGGGCTTGATCTGCTCGTCAACAACGCCTCGGACCTGGGGCTATCCCCACTACCAACACTGGCTGAGTACCCGCTCGACGCAATTGAGCAGGTGTTTAGGGTTAACGTGATCGCGCCGTTGGGACTGGTGCAATCGACCCTGCCGCTCCTTAGAAAAAGCGGAGGCATGGTAATCAACATTTCCAGCGATGCGGCTCTGGGAGGCTATCCTGGCTGGGGCGCATATGGAGCAAGCAAGGCCGCACTCGATCTCGTTTCGCTAACGCTGGCAAGCGAGCTGCGAGACGACGGAGTGTCCGTAGTGAGCGTTGACCCCGGCGACATGCGTACGCAAATGCACCAGGACGCCTTTCCCGGAGAGGACATCTCAGACCGTCCTCTGCCAGAAACTACTCTGCCGTTCTGGGCGTGGCTTCTCGGACAGCCCCGTATGTCGGTAAGCGGACAACGATTCCAGGCACAATCTGACCTCTGGGAGGTAGCGGCATGAAAAGCAACGTTCTACTATTCGACAGACCTGAGAATCTTCAGGCAACAACCCCGCCCGAAAGCCGTGATCTCGACCGTGACGGTATCCGCCTCCTCGTGACGACACCCGACGGCAGTATCCACGCAAGCTTCCGTGATCTTCACGAGTTTATGGCACCGGGCGACCTCCTGATTGTAAACGAGAGTGCGACTATACCCGCCAGCCTGCCAGCAGAGGGGTCTGTGGGGCCATTCGTCCTGAATCTCTCGACAGACTATGGCAATGGGCTATGGCTGGCCGAGCCGCGCTGGAGCTCAAACAAACCTGGGCCGTTGCCGTTGGAAGAAGGTGAGGAATTTCGAACCCCTGGACTGACCGGGCGTTTGGTGGCGAAATATCCAGGTTTGGAGCGTCTCTGGTTCGTGCGTCTACACGGCGATGTTGGGGCGACGCTCGCCGCACATGGCTCTCCGATTCGGTATGGTTACGTGGATCAGGGTTACCCCCTGGAGGCGTACCAGACGATATTCGGACGAGTGCCTGGCAGCGCCGAGATGCCATCAGCAGCCCGACCGTTCACACAAAGAGTCGTTGATAGCCTGAGAGAGAAAGGCGTTGGAATAGAGTCTATCCTGCTGCACACGGGCGTCTCGAGCCTGGAGGTAGACTCGGAGGAACTGGAAGACCAGCCAATGTATGCTGAGCCATTTCAGGTGTCGTCTGCGACAGCACAGGCCGTAAACGAAGCAAACGATGAAGGACGCCGCATTATCGCGGTGGGCACTACCGTCGTGAGGGCGCTTGAATCTGCCTGGGACGGAGAACGGGTGAAGCCGACAACCGGATTCACCAGGCTTTACCTCCATCCAGGCCGAGAGGTCAATGTCGTGGATGGGCTGCTTACCGGATTTCACGATCCGATGGCGAGTCATCTGGCGATGCTGTACTCGCTGGCAGGCGAAGAAATGGTGCGGGCTGCGTATATTGATGCTGTGCAGTCTGGCTACTTGTGGCACGAATTCGGCGATAGCAACCTCCTTCTACCTCGTAGGCCCCGGTCTTAAAGCAGTTCTTGATTGAGTGTACTCATTTTAGTCACATGACTCGAAAGAGGTGTAAAAGCACGATCCTTTGAACCGAAGCGTGCATCAAATTGATCAAAGGTTGCGCCACAAGTCTGAGTCATGGATTTACCATACGAAAGGCCCTCAATCAGCAGTCTGGTCGCCTGGAATGGTCAATGTCCACTGTGGACAACGAAATCACTTTTGGCTATAATATGCGCGGTAGGTGTGCTGGGTCTTGACTATCGGCGCCACTGCAGACGAATGAAGAATTGCCCAGGCCGAGGTGGTGGAATTGGTAGACACGCAGCGTTGAGGGCGCTGTGGCCGCAAGGCTGTAGGAGTTCGAGTCTCCTCCTCGGCACCACGGTGTGATTTCATAGGGCGACGTAGCCAAGTGGTCTAAGGCGGGGGTCTGCAAAACCTCTATCGGCGGTTCGAATCCGCCCGTCGCCTCCAACAATATAGCCCATAATAGACAGGCCGGTGAGAAATATCACCGGCCTTCGCTTTATCCCTTAACCCTGGTTTTGTCCACTACTGTCCACTAACCTCGCCGTGTCAGTAGCTCGTATCCGCATCGACGAATCCAAAACGCCTAACCTAGCGGCGCTGTCGTCAGCTACAATGGGTGCATGGAAGACATCGACAAACTCTTTGGCAGCCAGGAAGACTCCAATAAGCTCTTCGAAGAGATGATAAACGAGGACACCAGTAAGGGGAGTAGGTATCCTTCTACTCAGAAATATGGCGGCAACTACGAGTTAGTTCATCCAGACAGCGAGACGGTTTATGCAGCCGTTTACCTGTGGCATCATTTTGGTGAAGAGCCTGATTTTCGGGCCATGCTGGATGATCTATATGAAAGAACTCTTCCGCTACTAGATGCCGTTGCCAATTTTCTTTCCCCTGCCTCCAGTCTTAACGGCTTAGTATTCCATTGGAATTCCATTGCAGAAGACATAGCTCAGAGAAGGCTACCTGTTCCCCGGACGCATCCAATACGCTTACTACCAAAGGTCATCAACTATGATCCTCCCCCTGAGCAAATCGAACCAGGAGTCTGTTAGCCCAGATGCAAGAGCTTCAGGACGCTATTGAGGGGTGTGGGGTCTTAGATGTCCCTGGCTGCGTATTCGCTCCTCTACACTCTGGGAGATGAGCACCAGCATAGACTTTCCCAAAGAAGAATGAAGTGGGAGGCTCGTATGCTTGGTTTGCCCGAACCAAATCCAACTTTTCCAGAATATGTCCCTCGCTGGCAGGGAACAGATACTATGGTTCATCCTGGATTGATCAACCCGAATATCGGCGGATTTGTGGGCACTCTGATATTTCCCAATGAAGATGATGCCATACTGCTAAGACCTGACGATAGCCCAATCATGTCGTTCTACGATGCAGGGCCTGATGAATATACAGTGCCCCGTGGTTCAACACCTGAACAGTTCAATGCCCTTGCAGAAGATCATCTAAGGCGTTATGAACAGGTGCAGGCTTATTTCAAACGGTGGGGCATGGTAAAACCTACACCCAGGGAAAACATTGATCAGACCATAGAGTGGCTATTTCTAGATTTACTGTTTCCAGATTTAGGTTGGCGTCGTAAGGCTGCGTGCATCAATCAAGAGCTTGAATATCAACAACAGAGACTACACAACGTTTATTATCCAGATGAGCCTCCGCGAGTCCATGCCCCTTACAATTACGATGCTGTGGCTTATCATACTAATCGGCTTAGGGAACTCCTCCAAATTGAACGCCCTCCTGGGAGACCTAAACGCTTTGGTTAGAGAAATTCTATGTTGAGTTGGGTGTAGTTGCCCAACTCAACATGCTCAATAGTGTACTAGGGAACCTCTGAACAACTCGGCGCAAGCGTGGATGGGCAGAGTGGTTCCGTTCTTTGGAGATGTTCAGGCATCTTTGTGACGTTCCAGGTCGTGGTTGAGGCGTTCAGACCGTGTCTGTTGTGGCCTCGAAGCGGCTTTTCGGAGCCATCGCGGCTCCCCGGCCGTGATTTGCTCACTGCGCCCCTCTCATGCCGCCAGACGGCGCTCTGCCGTCATCAAGTTGGCCAGCCCCAGTAGCAATGCCAGCCGTTGCGCGTTCTTAGCCAACCCTCGGTAGCGCACCTTGGCGTAGCCAAAGCGCCGCTTCACGTACAGGAACGGATGCTCCACTTTCGCTCTGACCGACGCTTTGCGCTTCTCCGCCAACGCCTCGTGGCTGCCAGGCTCCAGGTGCCGTCGCCGGCCGGGCCTCATCGCCACTCGCCACTCCACATCCAACTCTCGATTCTCCAACCGCTTGTCCACTCCCTGATACCCCGCATCCCCCCACACTCGTTTCTCTCCACCGTGCAGCAATCGGTGCGCTTCTGTCACATCATGCACGTTAGCTGGCGTCGTAGTCATGCTGTGTACCACTCCCGTCTCAGCGTCAGCGCCTACGTGTACTTTCATCCCGAAGCGCCACTCGTTCCCCTTCTTCGTCTGGTGCATCTCAGGGTCTCGCTCACCCGCACGATTCTTCGTCGATGACGGCGCCTCTATGATGCTCGCGTCCACGATCGTCCCCTCCCGAAGCCGCAGTCCCTGGGACTCCAGATGACGGTTTATCTCCTCGAACAGACTCTGCCCCAACTCATGCTCTTCCAGCAGATGGCGGAAGTTCAGAATCGTCGTCTCGTCCGGCAGCGGGCCCGACAGCTTCAACCCTACGAACCGTCTCACCGACTCGACCTCGTAGAGCATGTCCTCCATACCAGGATCGCTCAAGTTGTAGAACAACTGCACGCAGTGTATCCGCACCATCGCCGACAACTCATATGGTCGACGGCCTCGGCCCGCCTTGGGATAGAACGGACGGATGCGCTCTTCCATCTGTTCCCACGGGATCAGAGCATCCATGCGCTCCAGGAATATCTCCCGGCGGGTCTTGCGCTTCTTGCTCTCGTATTCCAAGTCCGCAAATGTTGGCTGGTCCATCAATTATCTCCCCGAACACAGTGCTATTCTCTATGCTACTATGCCCAGACTTGTTCAGAGTATCCCTAGTCATTTCAGATTTACCCTTCATAAATTTTGGAGTGGCGAGGCCATTCGTTGAAAGGACGCGCACTATATAGATTGACAATGCTAAAGGATTGAAAACACGAAGGAGTTTGCGTTCCGTCTGCATCCGCGTCCGGCAAGTTCTGCGTAATGGCTAAGTATCACACAGGCTTTTATCCTTGCACCATCGTCTAATAAAAGGGTTGCCTGAGGCATTTGCAGGATTAGACAATGCTCGATTGATAACCTGTGGTTGCCAATTTAGAATTCCCATTGAGAATGCCCCCCAAGTGTGCTAGCATAAGAGTGGAACTACACAAGTGTCCCCACGGCTTTTCCTTTTAAGGCGAATCCCCGGTGATCAGATGTAGCCCGACACTATTCAAAAGGAGAACCGTAGTGGCTTTTCAGGACAGA
Organism: Dehalococcoidia bacterium; assembly: GCA_965206395.1. Taxonomy (GTDB): domain Bacteria; phylum Chloroflexota; class Dehalococcoidia; order Lucifugimonadales; family CATOSD01; genus CBDBJK01. The sequence goes on along the minus strand of CBDBJK010000034.1, from coordinate 152,811 downwards.
GATCTATCGTGTGTGGAGTGCAATCAAACCTTCGTGTTTACTGCTGACGATCAGCAGTATCATGCAGACAAGGGATATACAAACGAACCAAAGCGCTGCCCGACATGCCGACAGGCCCGCCGAGCAAATCGTGGATTTGATGGCGGTGGATTTGGTGGCGGCGGTGGTGGTGGAATGAGGCGTGAGATGCACCCCGCAGTTTGTGCTGAGTGCGGCAAGGACACCGAAGTTCCGTTCCGCCCCAGGGGAGACCGACCCGTTTATTGCAGCGATTGCTATAGCAAGCAGCGTGACAGCGGTGTTGGTGGCAGGTCGTTTAACCGATACTAGGCTTCACGAAATTGAGGTTGAATAGGCTTGCCAATTAGGTAGTCAATTCACAGTCTCGATGTGATCTTAGACATATAATTCAGTGAGACCCCCAATGGCTTATTCTTAGCCATTGGGGGTTTTGCTTTTTTCGGTTCCCCCCAAGACTTAGATCCCAGAAAGGATTCCCGTATGATTGGGAGTCCTTTCTATATGCTACCCTTGCGTCGCGATGGCTTCCTATTCAAGGATTGGGTACTTCTTGACTAGCTTCGTCTTGGTCCAGATTCCGCCGAGACCCAAGTACCTCCCGGCACCAGTCACCGTCAGGCCAATCATGATTATCGCGTACACGATGTGCTCGTCCATGAAGGGGTTGTGTTCTGGAAAGATAAACCCGGCAGTGTACATCAGCGTCACCATGACAGTGCCAACGTATCCGGCCAATTTGACGCCCACACCCAGCAGCAGAGGCAAACCTATGACCAGCAGACCAATCATGAACATCCAGTCGACGAATACGTTACCCGCCATGCCGCCATAGAATTCTGCCAGAGGGCCTTTTGTAGCGAAGGCGAGGAATCCGTTCGCAGGGGAGCCGCCATTAATCCAGACTCCTTCACTACCAGTCGCGAAACCAAGGCCGAACAGCTTATCGATAAAGCCCCAGAAGAATATCCATCCCAGCGAGAGCCTCAAGAGGCCCCAGAGGTAGCCGACCTTGTTTGATCTGCGTGCGCCGATCTCCTCAGCCTCTTCGACAACGGTCAGAGCATCCCGTGTTGTTTTGACCTCTGTTGCCGTGAGGTCATTCCTATCCAACGTGGTCACCATATTGCACCTCCTACATTGAGATTCTATTGTCAGGAGCTTTTGCTCTCTGTTTTCAATCTACTTGAACTATATTTCACAAGCAATGAGGAAGTCATGAAGATTGACGATGCAGTTGTGAGGATTTCATGAAGAAGTGCACAATAAGGGGAAACGTCATCCCTAAGCAGCAAATCACAACCAGGAACGATTGGGAATCGCGGTGTTGGTTCTGGCCCGGCTCCGCTTTGTTTCGGATATTCTGGCCTTCATGATTTCTTCAGACAATGTCGATCCTCTACCTTGCAGAGGCCTGCAAGACCACGATTTACGAAATCGGCGAATTGTCCAGCACAACCCACTGATTTCGTTTTAGCCTGACAACGACTATGAGGCTAGTCGCCACGTTCACCTTTTGTCACCAAATAGCACTGCGAGGGTAACCTTGCTTTCCCTAATATGTTCCCGTCCGCGCTCTACTATGTAGGTATAACCTCTGACAGACCAAAGTCGGGGCATCAATCTGGTGAGAGCACGAAAACCTCACAAGAGGAGGCGTCATGGCAAGCGCGGCATCGACAGGCTCCATAGAAACAATGTTCCATCATCTGCCGGTCATAAAGGGTTACGCGAGGTGTGTGATACTGGAAGGCGGTAAACTTACCGACGCCCAGGAGCTAGACAGAGTTCAGCGCCTTCAAGAGTTCTGGGCAATTGGCAGTTCACTGAACTGGACAGACGACGAAATTGCTGTTTTGCTGTTCAGAGAGCTATTCATAGGAAACTGAGGCATCAGTTCCCACATACGGTTCACGCATAAAAGCGGTGAACCTGTCCTTTCTATCGTGAGTAACGAATAACGAACGCGCCGCGAGGAATCAAACTATCCTCACGGCGCGTTGCTATTTCCTGCAATTGGCCTGAATTGTCTGAGGGGTTAGCCCGCACTCTGGTAGATTATGGTGTCCGGCTTGAATACAGCCCACGCGAACCAGAAATGATCGCCGTGCGCGATACGGGTAAGCTCTTTTCCTGTCAACGGCCCCTCGATTGCCTGTCCCAGGATGTTCCAGACGCTATCCGTTTCGTTATCCATGATGTTGTCGCCGTCGGCGCGGAAGGTAAGCTTCTGCCCGTCCAGACTAGGATCGAATACTCCGGTAGCGCCTACGTCACGGGACGACCTGATTGATGACCCATCCAGCGCCGAAGCTGTGCCCGACGTGAAGAAGATCACCAGGTCTTGCCCGTTGACATCGTAGTTGATTACCTGCTCATTTTCCAGAATAGTCAAGGGGAAGGCAACGTCAACGTCATCTATGCTGACGGCGACCACCCGCTCCTTCGGTAGCAAGCGTCCGTCTGTGTCGCCATCAAAAAGAAATGGTGGCGTATCGGCCCGGTCATAGCCTGCGTAGGGGTTTTGTCCATACGGAGGGTTGAAGCCGGTGTCGCGCGAGAGCACTTCGCCTTCAGGGTTTGCAGTTCTGAAATCTTCAAACGAGATGATAGCGGCGGGAAGGATATCGAGTCTCTCGCCAGCGAAGGTGCCAATAAGGCCTTCGCCCGTGAATTGCTGCCACCAGGTATGCGTCTGACGGTCGTACATTATCAAATCACTGTTGCGCAGGTTTCCAGAGACGCCGAAACTAAGAACGGTCTCGTTTGATCTGCTGTCGAAAACGATTGCGGAGTTGCAAAGCGGGCAGAAAGTCACCGCCACAGGCACTCCGCCAATCACATCGTTGACTATTTCGTGCCAGGTTAGTATCTGTAGGGGGTAAGCCCTGGCCTCGCCGTTGATTTTCAAGGCGATAACAGGTTCTACTTCGCCAAGCCATGCTTCGGCTTCCTCTGAGGTTATGAACTTCGGACCGTCGATTGCGCGGATTCCATCGCGAGGGAGGACTTGCGTGATATCCTCGAATGGGATTGTGTGCAGACTAAAGTCGGTATCCCATCCACTTGTGCGCAGGCGGGCGTCTCGCAGCGCAGCCTCGTAATCGACGTCTATCTCCACCGCTCCATTGCTTGTGAATTCCTCCGTTGCTCCAGTCGGTTGAGCAGTAGGGGTAGGACTGCGTTCGGGTATACGCGTGGGATCAGCTTCGATGCTCACTCTACTCTGAGCGGCGGGCGGAGACGCTGCTTCGTCTCCATTCTCTTCGCTCAAGGACGCTGTGCACGCTGCCAGGGTCAGAATCCCCATAGCAACTGCGGGTAAGACAAACTTTAGCTTTTTGTTCATTTCGCGTCATCCTGTCGTTTGATCGGCCTTCGCATATTTGATGAGTGCAATCGCCAATCAGGTGCTAGAGACGCAAGAAAGAGACTGCCCCGGAGAAGTTACAAACATTTCTTTAGTGCGAACCGCAGACCTGCTGCCAGGAACGTCCATCTTGAGCCAGCAACTCGTCAGCCGCTTTTGGCCCCCAAGAGCCGGGCGCATACTTGTGCAACAACGACGCTTTCGGGTCTTCCCATGCATTCAACAGGGGATCCGCAATCTTCCATGCCTCCTCTATGTGGTCGTTCCGTATGAAGAGGCTAGCATCCCCATTTAGAGCATCCTCCAACAACCGCTCGTAGGCTTCAGGGATTGACTGATCTTCGAAGGCAGACTCGTAGTGAAACTCCATGTCCGTAGACTCCATTGCCATGCCCTGATCGGGGACTTTCACTTGAAATCTCAGATGCAACCCCTCATCGGGTTGAAGGCAAAGGCCCAACAAATTTGGAGGGATGTGCTTTGTGGGGTCTGACGAAAACATCATGTGCGGTGGATTCTGGAATTGGATGACGATCTCTGAGGTCTTCTCAGCCATCGCCTTGCCTGTGCGAAGATAAAACGGCACTCCTTGCCAGCGCCAGTTGTCCACGTACAGGCGGAGGGCAGCAAAAGTCGGTGTAATTGAGTCCGAGGGCACTCCCTTTTCTTTCAAATAGCCATTGTACTGGCCGCGAACCGCGTGTTCCAGCGCCTGTTCAGGCGACCACCGCCGGATGGCCTGAAGAACTTCAACCTTCTTATTGCGCAAGGATTCGGAGTCCGCCACGTTGGGAGGCTCCAACGCCACCAGCGTTAGCAGTTGGAGAAGATGGTTCTGCAGCATGTCGCGCACTACGCCTGACTCGTCGTAATAACCGCCCCTGTCTCCCACAAGCACCTCTTCCGCGACGCTAATCTGAACGTTGTCGATGTAGTTCCGATTCCAGATCGGTTCGAAGATGGCGTTTGCAAAGCGAAAGACCAGAATGTTTTGCACGGTCTCTTTGCCAAGGTAATGGTCGATTCGATATACTTGACGTTCACTAAAAACCTCATCAACCATATCGTTGAGAGCACGAGCGGAATTAAGGTCACGTCCGAAGGGCTTTTCGATTACAACCCGACGCCAGCCATTCTCCTCGGACGCAAGGCCAGAGGCTCCAAGGGTCTTGGTAGCCGTCTCGTAAAGCTGCGGGGCAACAGACAGGTAGAATAGACGGTTTGTTGGTCGTCCACCACCTCCCTCAAGCTCTTGAAGGCGTTCTTCAATGCTCCTAAAATCGTCCGGATTGCCGAGGTTGCCCTGTACGTAGAACAGATTTTTGGCGAATAACTCCCATTCGTTTCGCTGCGCCCCTGGCTCGCCAAACTCGCGCACGCCTTCCCACATTAACTCCCTGAACTGGTCGTCGGAATACTCGGAGCGAGCAGAGCCAACGATTCGCAGGCCTTCCGGCAGTCTCTGCTTGCAAGCCAGGTTGAACAGCGCGGGAACCAGCTTCCTCTGCGTGAGGTCTCCGCTCGCGCCTATGATAACAATGGCGTTGTTCTCCTGTGGCATCACTCCGCCTTCTTTACAGCGTGGCCGCCGAATTGATTACGCATGGCGGCCAGCAGCTTGAGTCCAAACGGCTCCTCCTGACGCGACCGGAAGCGAGCCTGGAGAGAGGCAGAAATAACCGGAACCGGAACAGCCAGTTCGATGGCCTCCTGCACAGTCCATCGGCCCTCGCCTGAGTCTTCGACATAGGCTTGCAGACCTTCCAATTTCTCGTCTTCCTTCAGCGCCGCCGCCGTCAGGTCAAGCAGCCATGAGCGAACCACACTTCCATAGCGCCACATTTCGGCTATCTGAGCCATATCAAGGTTGAACTCTTTCTTCGCCTCCATAAGCTCGAAGCCTTCGGCGAACGCCTGCATCATGCCATATTCGATGCCGTTGTGCACCATCTTCACGAAATGCCCCGCACCGGCAGGCCCAACGTGACCGTACCCAAAGTCCTCGCCGGGGGCTAGGGTCTGGATAATCGGCTTGATCTTTTGAAAAGCTTCGGTATCTCCGCCGACCATCATGCTGTAACCTTCGGTGAGTCCCCATATGCCGCCGCTAGTGCCTGCGTCCAGAAACGATATGCCTTTGCCCTTGAGGGCGTCGGCGCGGCGAACGCTGTCCTTGTAGTTGGAGTTGCCGCCATCTATGATAACGTCCCCCGGAGACATGGCATCCGCAACCGTGTTGATTGTGCTCTCCGTTGGCTCCCCCGAGGGTACCATGACCCAGGCCGCACGTGGCGCGGACAGCTTCGAGACCAGATCAGCGATGGAGCTTGCGCCCGTTGCGCCATTGTGCTCTGCCGCCTTAACCGCGTCTTCGTTAGGGTCGTAAGCCACGACACGGTGGCCGCCTTTCAGCAGGCGCTGCGCCATATTCCCGCCCATTCGCCCTAGTCCAATCATGCCTATTTCCATATTGAGACCTCTCAGAGTGTTGTTAATGGATTGAGCTAGTGCGCGGTCTTGTTGTTCTCGTCAATTCGCTCGCGCACCACGTCGAGCAGTTTATCCGGGTCGTGAACGACCCAGGCATGTTCAAGCGCCTCGCTCGAATGAAGCCCAGCGATTGTAAATGGTGTGGCGACAGCGATTACGTTCGCTCCGGCGGCAACTCCCGCGCGCACGCCGTTCGGCGAGTCCTCAAGCACAAGGCACTCCTGTGGAGGCACATCGAGCTTCTGCGCCGCAAGGCGATAAATTTCAGGTTCGGGTTTGGGACTGACCACGTCTTCACGTGTGAGCACCACATCAAGCGACTGCTCAACGTCCAGCGACCTCAGCACGTGAAGAGCTTCGACGCGGTATGACATCGTTGCCAGAGCGGTCTTGCAATAGGCTTCCCTTGCGACCCGCAGCAGGCCGACTGTGTGGGGCCACTGGTTGTCCCTGATTACTTGCGGGTCTTCGACCATGCCATCGTAAATCTCCTTACGGATGACCGACAGCGCCTCCCAGGGTTCTGTCGCGTTGTACTGGCTCATCAACGGTCTTAATTCCGCTTCAAGGTCAAGGCTCTCCATGATGTGGCGGGAAGCAACGTCTCTTGATGCACCCACTATTTCTCGGTATGCCTCGACCGCCGCAAGCTCAGGACCATCCAGTCCGCGCAATCGCTCGATGGCGATGGCGTAAGATTGCGCCTTCAGCTTTTCGGACTGCACAAGGGTCCCGTCCAGGTCGAATATGATGGCTCTTATCACGTGTGACCTCGCATTGCTACCTGGTTCGATAATCAGGCTGGCGACGAAGCTGGTCAGCCTATCTCGGCAACCAGTTTCTTGATAGCGTCCGCTGTATCAGACTCAAGTCGAACTTTCGCGGCACGCCTGCCGATGGTCTGCAACGCCATCAAGTCTCCTTCGGCTTGAGCGTCTGCCAGAATGCCGAAAGTATATGACTCCTCAGGGATTCCGATATCGTCTTGATGAGCAGCGGTGAGCTGAAGGAACAGGCCGGAGTCCGGCCCGCCTTTGTGTAGCTGGCCTGTCGAGTGAAGAAAGCGCGGCCCGTATCCCACAGTCGTGGCGATGTGGTATCGCTCCATGACTGTGCGGCGAAGGCTATCGAGAGCTTCATCTGTTTCAGGCGAGTGTTGCATGTAGGCCATTATCGCCAGGTAATCGCCGGCCTTCGCCTTGGAAAGAAGCTCCGCGAAGGTATCCGTCGCCTCTGCTGTCGGCGCTTTGCCTGAGGTCTGGAATTCCTTGAGCGCCTGTGTCGTGAGGTCTTTGGCCTGCTGAACGTTAGGCTGGTCGAACGGCTGAATGCCTAGAATAGCCCCTGCCACGGCGGTGGCAAACTCCCAGCGGAAAAACTCTCCGCCCAGGTCGTACCTGTCCCTCAAGTCGAGTCTCACTACCGGATGCCCTGAGGACGCCAGATTCTCAGTAGCCGCATCATTCTGTGCATTGTCGTCGCCATCGACGCGTAGGTAAATGAAAAGTCGGTCTTCACCATAGCTCTCAGGGGCTAATACAGGCTCGCCAGCGACAGGCACAATTCCCCTACCCTCTTTTCCTGTGCTCTCCGCTATTAGTTGCTCAACCCAGAGGCCGAAGCTGCCGATGGACGGCGACGTTATTAGCGTCAGCTTGTCGCGTCCTTTCAGGCTCAGAGTGCCAATGATAGTTCCCAACCAGGCGCCTGGATTGTCATGCACCGGCACGAATGAAGCACAGCCCTCGCGCATCGAATCGACTCTGTCCAACAAAAGCGTAATGTCTACCCCCATGAGGGCCGCAGGCACGAGGCCGAAGTATGATTGCACAGAGTATCGGCCCCCGATGTCCGGCGGGTTCTTGAACACTCGTCGGAATCCATGCTCATGCCCCAGGGTTTCTAAAGACGAACCGGGGTCGGTGATGGCGACGAAATTCTGCCCTGCGCGCTCCTGTCCGACCGCGCTATCTACCAGGCTCCTGAAATATCGATAGAAGGTGTTAGGCTCCACCGTAGACCCGGACTTGGAGGGGACGAGAAACAGAGTGTGAGCAGGGTCGATGGCGTCTGTCACCGATTGCACCCAGCCTGGCACTGTAGAATCAAGCACGAAAAGCTCTGGATAGCCGTCGATGGAGCCAAAGGTCTGACGCAGGACTTCCGGCCCAAGGCTGCTGCCGCCCATGCCGAGCAACACGACGTGTCGGAAGCCGGCGTCACGCACCTCCTTGGAAAAGGCATCTAGCTCTTCTACGTGTTCGCACATCGCGTCTGTGACCGTGAGCCATCCAAGCCGGTTTGTGATCTCTTCAGGCTCTGGCTTCCAGACGGTATGGTCCCTGCGCCATATGCGCCCGACTACATCGCGCTTTTCAAGATCTTCCAGCGTCGCCTCGACCTCTGACAGGTATCCGCCCAACTCAGTCGTTGGATGGGCATGCTGCGATGCCAGCAGTCGTGAGGTCTTCTCCTCAATGTTTTCGATCAGCTTGTCGAAGGAGTCCGCAAAGGACTTGACGCCATCCGCCAGCAGCTTGGCCGTGACCTGCTCCATGCTAACGCCCGCGTCTCGCAGGGATTCAATTGTCTGCTCGGCGTCGCCCAGGTCTTGCTCAAGGGTTTCGGCAGCGTTGCCGTGCTCTAGAAACGCGGTGAGAGTCGCTTCGGGCACCGTGTTTACCGTATCGCGGCCAATGAGCGATTCCACATACAACACATCGCTGAGCGCAGGGTTCTTGGTGCTAGTGCTGGCCCACAGAGGACGTTGGACTTTTGCCCCTCTTGCTCGCAACGCGGCGAATCTGTCGTTGCCGAACACGTTTTGGAAATCTCGATATGCTAGTTTTGCGTTGGCTATGGCTGCCTTGCTCACAAGGTCTTCCAGGTCTTCACTTCCGGCTCGACTGCGCTCGTCCAAAAGGGCGTCAACAGCGCTGTCCACGCGGCTGACGAAAAAGGACGCCACCGACGCCACCCGGCTTACGTCGCCGCCAGACGCCGCCAATTCCTCAAGGCCGCCGATATATGCCTCTCTGACCTGATCGTACGCTTCCAGTGAGAAGATTAGCGTGACGTTGACGTTGATTCCCTCGCTGATCAACTGGCGCACCGCTGGAACGCCTTCGGGCGTCGCTGGCACTTTTATCATCACATTGGGCCTGTCCAGTAGCGCAAACAGCCGCCTCCCTTCAGAAATGGTACCCTCTGTGTCATGGGCAAGGTGTGGGCTTACCTCGAAAGACGCGAAGCCATCCGCACCATCTACCTGCTCATATATCGAGCGCATCAGGTCTGCGGCGTCACGGATATCCTGCGTGGCAAGCGACTCAAATATGTCGCTCGCGCTCTTTCTGTCTGCAACCAGGGTGAGGAGGGCATCATCATAGTCAGTGCTTCCCGCGATGGCCTTCTCGAAAATCGTGGGGTTGGAGGTCAGGCCGGTGATGCCTGAATCGATTAGCCTCTGAAGCTCGCCCGACTTGATATGACCTCTGCGTATGTTGTCATACCAAACAGACTGGCCCAGAGCATTGACCTGTTGGAGAGGATTGTTCATCTTGAAAACCTCATCGGACGAGTTTTGTAGCTTCTTCTATCACACGCTCGGCGGTAAGGCCGAATTTCTCATACAGCACTCCGGCAGGAGCAGACGCGCCGAAATGCGGAATGCCGATAGCGACGCCTTCAAGCCCAACATACCTCTCCCATCCCATAGGCGTGCCTGCCTCAATCGAAACTCGCGCTCGCACATCGGGAAGTAAGACGCTGCGGCGATACTCATCGGACTGCGTGTCGAACAGTTCCCAGGAGGGCATCGAAACCACGCGGGCGGCGATTCCTTTTTCTTTCAGGGCCTTTCCCGCCTCAAGCGCGATGTGAACCTCGGAGCCGGTGCCAATTAGAATAACCTCTGGCTTATCCGACGCCTCCCAGAGTGCATAACCGCCCTTTCGGAGGCCGCTCACAGAAGGATATTCGGCGCGGTCCAGGATTGGTAGGTTCTGGCGGCTGAAAGCAAGAACAGTGGGGCCGTTCCGATGCTCTATCGCTGTTTTCCAGGCCTCCACGGTCTCGGTGGCGTCGGCGGGCCGAATCACCGTGAGGCCAGGGATTGCGCGAAGGCTCAGAAGTTGCTCGATGGGCTGATGTGTTGGCCCATCCTGTCCCAGTCCAATCGAGTCGTGGGTGAAAATGAAGATGACTCGCTGCTCCATGAGCGCAGCCAACCTCATAGACGGGCGCATGTAGTCAGAGAATATCAAGAACGTGGCCGTGTAGGGTATCGTGCCGCCGTGTAACGCCATCCCATTTGCGATAGCCCCCATCGCGTGCTCTCGGACACCGAAGTGGAGATTGTGGCCGCAGTCTTCCTCGAAGCCGTAGTGACCATGGTCTTTGATGAGAGTCTTGGTGGATGGCGCCAGGTCTGCCGAGCCGCCCATGAAGGAGTGGACGCGATCCACGATGGCGTTCATCACCTGTCCCGAAGCCTCTCGCGTGGCTAAAGGCTTGTCAGAGCTGTTGAATATCTCATCAAGATCATCAGCCCAGCCTTGCGGCAAATCTCCTCGTAGCGCTTCCTCCATCTGAGCGGCTTCAGTGGAGTAGGCCTGTTGATATGTTTCCCACTCACTTTGCCATTCCGTTTGCAGACTTTTGCCCCGCTCCTTCGCCATTCGAAAATGTTTCAGTACATCTTCAGGAATCGCAAACGGCTCAGTGAAGGGCCAATGCAGGCGCTCCTTCGTCAAGCGCACCTCGTCCTCGCCCAGCGGCTCCCCGTGAGCCGAGGCAGTGCCCGCCTTGTTGGGACTGCCGAAGCCGATTATGGTGCGGCAGATTATCAGGCTGGGGCGGCCTGTTTCGGCCTGCGCCAGCCGTATGGCAGAATCCACGCTGTCCACGTCCATGCCATCTATGGGGCCGACGACGTGCCAGTTGTAAGCCTGAAATCGCTGGGCGACATTTTCGGCGAAGGCGATGTCGGTGTTGCCCTCGATTGAGATGTCGTTGTCATCGTAGAGGTAGATAATGTTGCCAAGTCGCAGGGTTCCCGCAAGTGAAGCCGCCTCGGATGCAATGCCCTCTTGCAAGTCACCATCGGATACGATGCCATATACCCTATGGTCGACAATCTTGTGATCCGGGCGATTGTAGTGGTCGGCAAGCCATCGCTCGGCAATAGCCATGCCAACCCCGTTCGCGAAACCTTGACCCAGCGGCCCTGTCATGACCTCAACTCCTGGCGTGACACCGTACTCAGGATGGCCTGGAGTCTTGCTCCCCCACTGCCTGAATCGCTTCAATTCTTCAAGCGGCAGATCGTATCCGGTCAAGTGGAGCAGTGCGTAAAGCATAGCGGAGGCGTGTCCCGGAGAGAGGATGAAGCGGTCGCGGTCAGGCCAGCTTGGGTCGTCCGGGTTGTGCTTCAGGAAGCGGTCCCATAACACGTATGCCATTGAAGCCGCGCCCATCGGAGTGCCAGGATAGCCGTTGTTGGCCTGCTGCACGGCGTCCACGGCCAGGAGGCGCATCGTGTTGATGTTGAGGTCATCGAGCTTTGAGTTTGGCAAGTTTCGTTCTCCTGATGCGTTTTTACGGTGTGCGAAGCTGTTTCTCGTTATGCCGCCAAATCAGGGGAACGAATAGAGTCGTTCCTGCGAGGGGTCTGTCGTACCAGGTGGACGACAGGCCGTTCGTTTTTAGTGTAACCTTTTTGCGTTCCCCTGTCATATGATGTTCCAGATTAGGAATAAGGTTTACTGTCGTCGCAGATATTCTCTCCCTCGTCGTCCTTCCGCAGAAGGAGGGGAGAGCCTGAGAAGGGGCAGAGGCTTTTAGCTGGCAGGCTATGGTCGCCTAAACACCAGAAACGGTGCTTCTTGAATGGGAATCAATGAAACTTTTGTCCCAGGCGTCACTGGAGAGTAAGAGCGCTGACGGCATCTCAGAGTGTCCCCCGATGGCGTGCGCACGACCAGCATTGTCTCATCGCCGCGAAACTCACGAGAAAGGACTTCTGACGAACCATTGGGGTCTGGCACAACCCGGAAGTCATCGGGATGTACAAGCAAATCCATCTCGCAGTCGTCATCCAGGGTGCCGTTGTTGCTCACACATTTCAATTTGCCGATTTCCGTTACCGCCACACCATCGCGGAACCTACATCTGAGAAAGTCGCAGGTTCCAGTCATCTGAGCCACAAAAGCAGTTTTCGGCGACTGGTAGATCGCGTTCGGGCTGTCTATCTGGTCTATGCGACCCTCGTTCATAACAGCGATGCGGTCGGACATAGCAAAGGCCTCTTCTCGGTTGTGTGTGACGAACACCGTCGCGATGTTATTGCCCCGCAGAATGGCCTCGACTTCCTTGCGCATTTCTGTGCCCATGCGAGTGTCGAGGTTGCTGAAAGGCTCGTCCAGAAGCATGGCGACCGGGCGAGTCGCAAGGGTTCGGGCGAGGGCGACCCGTTGCTGCTGTCCTCCTGAAAGCTCGTGCGGGTACCGGCTGTCAAGCCCGGTCAGTCTGACCAGTTCAAACACCTCGGCGAGTCGTTGGCGACGCTCATTGCGAGGCACTCGTTGAAGCCCGAAGGACACGTTCTGAGCGACGGTCATGTGAGGGAACAGCGCGTATTCCTGAAACACCATCCCAACGTTTCTACGGTCAGGCGATACGTGGTTCGACAGGCCGGACATGCGTTTGCCCTGGATGCTGATTTCGCCGGAGTCTAGATTCTCGAAGCCTGCGATGAGGCGGAGCAGGGTTGTCTTGCCACATCCGCTGGGGCCAAGAATGGATAGTATCTCGCCAGGCTCTAGCTCCAAACTGACGTTATCCACCGCCAGCATGTCGCCGTAACGCTTCGTTACATCCACACATTGCAGTAGCGGCCCATTCATGCCCTGGCCCTCCTCTCGCGGATGAGCAAGAAGGCCATCGGAACGGACGAAATCAGAATTAGCATGAGAGCGGGAGCCGCCGCCCGCGCAAAAAATGCCTCTGATGATGCCGACCATATCGACGTAGCGAGGGTTTTGAATCCCAACGGGCCTAAAATCAGTGTTGCGGGCAATTCCTTCATCGTAATCAGGAACACCAGTGCTGCTCCCATGATTACGCCAGAGCGCATCAGTGGCAAAGTGACGGTGAGCATGACCTGATGCGGTCTACGACCAAGACCACGCGCGGCGTCCTCAAGCTTTGGACTGATTTGCTGCAACGATGAGCGTACTGCCCCAAGCGCCACTGGGAAGAATAGCACGACGTAAGCGAAAATCAGCAGCCATGCCGTCTGGTAGACCGGGCGCGCGTAGTTAGCGCCGAAAAACACCAGTGTCAGCGCAATGACCACGCCGGGCAAAGCATATCCTGTAAAGCTAACTGGTTCCAGGATTCGACTGAGCACGCTCGGGTGCCGCACTACCATAGCGGCGACAGGCACAGACAGCACCACAGCCGCGATAGCCGCAAGCCCCGACACCAATAGGGAATTTCGAGTGGCCTCCCACAGAAGCAGCAAAGGTTCGCCGGAAGAGACGCCGCGAATCAGCCAGAACCCAAGAACAGCCATCGGGATTACGAGCGCGAATATCACTATCCCGCCGCAGAATGCGAGGGATGGCCCTTTCCATCGCCCCAGTCGAAACACGCGCGGGACACGAGGGGCGCTCGTGTTCGCCTGATAGTAGCGCAGTCGCCCGCGACTTACATTCTCTGAAACCAGTATCACAACCGCCATTCCCACCAGAACGAGCGAGAGAACGGCGGCGATAGAACGGTCAGCATATTGTAATTGCTGATAGATGACCGAGGTAAACGTGGGGAAGCGCATCAGTGAGACGGCCCCGAAATCGCTCAACGTGTATAGTCCGACGAGCAGGCTTCCAGCGGCAATCGACGGTCGCAACTGCGGCAGTGTAACCTTCCAGAATATCCGCAATGGGCCGTGCCCAAGACCTCTTGCCGACTCTTCCATCGCTGGGTCTAGATTGACCAGCGCACTCCTGACGGTGAGAAGTACGTAAGGATAGCTCAACAACGCCAGCGTCAGAGTCGCACCAGGCAGACCGTATATTTCGGGGAGACGGTCTATCCCGAACGGGCCAGACAGGAATTGCTGAAGCAGACCTTTAGGCCCCAATGCGGAAACCATGAGAAACGCGCCGACAAAGCTAGGGATCACCAGCGGCAAGACCGTAAGCACCGTCCACACTCTGCGAAACGGCAGGTCGGTCCTCACGGTCAACCATGCTATTGGCACCGCGATTAACACAGAGGCCACAGACACCGTTGCGATAAGCGTCACTGTGCGTCCCAGCGTGTATACCGTCTGAACGCGGAAAAGGAGCCGCCACGCCTCGTCGCTCGCCCCTATGCTGCGTATCACGAGGTAGGTCAGTGGCAAGAGCATCGCCAAACCGACAAGAATCGCGGGAACGAGCACGACCGCTGGCGGCAGCTTCAGACGCATGTAGCGTCTTCTGGTCAGCGCCGACAGTCTTGCCGTACCTGTCGCCAGAGAGTTGTCTATAGCCGCCATCTGCTATCTCGCCATGTGGTTTACTGTAAGATACCTAACTCCCTCAGGAGCGATTGAGTCCCCTGTATGTCTCCAAGGGACGCCATGTCTATCTGAGGGTTGTTTATTTCGTCCAAAGGGGTTAGGAGCCTATTGGTGTTAACTCCATCAACCAACGGATACTCATAGGTCTGACCAGTGAAATACTGCTGCGCAACAGTCGATAGCATGAATCTCAGGAATTTTTCGGCGTTGTCCTTGTTCTCGGACGTTTCCAAAATTCCTGCTCCCGCGACCATAATCAGGCTTCCGGGGCCGCCCTCGGTGAGATTAAAGTTTCGGGCGGCGAAGTCCTCACCATCTTCCTGAATGAAACGATACAGGTAGTAGTGATTGACGAATGCCACGTCTATTTCCCCGGCGGCGGTGGCGGCAACGGCAGGCGTATTCTTGGGATAGGCTTTTGGCTCGTTGGCCTGAATGCCCTGAAGCCACTCCATCGTCTTGTCTTCGCCCCATAACACGCGCATGGCGGTGACCATAGTCTGAAAGGATGCGTTGCCTGGTGCCCATCCTATTCGACCCTTCCACCTAGAGTCGGTAAAGCCCGAAATAGAACTGGGAAAGTCGTCCTGAGAAAGGTTATCGGTGTTGAAAGCGATGACTCTTGCGCGCCCGGAAATGCCTACCCACTTGCCCTCGGTAGAGCGCGCCCATGATGGAACGATTTCAAGCAGGTCGTCAGGAAGCTCGCCTAGCATCTGCTTAACAGCGCCCAGGCCTCCGGGGTCTTGAGCGAAAAAAACATCTGCGGGGGTATTGCCGCCCTCTTCTAGCAGCGTGGCCGCTATGGCTGAAGTCCCACCATATTTCACGGAGACATCGATACCTGTGACTTCTTCAAACTGTTCTATGATGGGTCCGACCAAGGTTTCACTGCGACCCGAGTACACCACAAGGCTGCCGGAGGATTCCTCATCCTCTCCAGCAACGTTCGTACAGGCGACGAGGATTGACGCTACCAACACAACAAGCATCAGCGCCGCGGGCATCCTGAACATTGAGAGCCTGGCTATCTCAATCACCATGTAGTCTAATCCCTCAGAAATACCTGAAATCGCGCGTACTCATAAGCAAAGTTAATATGCACTAAGTAAAATTATTTGTCAACATTTACTTTCAGGTTCTTTCAGGCTACTCTGATGATTTAGCATACACATCATGTGCTGGTATGTGCGTCCGATATTGCCAGATCAGCCCGAGGTAGTTCGGCCTGCAACGCGGTCGGCCGTAGCCTGATCTATGCCCTTGGGCCATTCGCGTTTGAGGTCGTCTTTTACGTAAACGGTCAGCTTCTCAAGGCCCTCTATCTCCATTTCGATAACGTCTCCGTCTTGCATCGCGCCAAGGCCCTGGTGGTTAGTGCCGGTGGCAATGATGTCTCCTGGCTCCAGGGGAACGACAGCAGAGCACCACTCCACGCATCTGGCGATGTTGTGGGCCATGTCGCTCGTCGGAAAGTCTTGCCTGAGTTGGCCGTTTACCGACAGCCTGATCTGTATGTTCTGCGGGTCTTTAATCTCGTCGGCGGTCACTATGCATGGCCCCATCGGGCCGAATGTGTCCCATGACTTGCCCCAGTAGAAACTGCCTCTCTCGTTCAGTCCTCGCGCAGATGCGTCGATGAAATTGACGTAGCCGAAGATGTAGTCGTAGGCATCGGCGGCCTTTACTCTAAACGCCTCCTTTCCTATGACGATGCCAAGCTCGGCTTCGTGGTGGAATATGTTAGCCTTCGCCTCTGGCAGAACGATGGTGTCGCCGTTACCTATGATTGATGACGAAGCCTTCAAGAATGCGTTTATGGGAGCAGGCTCGCTTCTAGCGCCGAACTCCATGTAGTTCACAGCCATAGCGGTCAGATGTGTTGGCCTCGGCAGGGGAGCGCGTATCCGCACCTGTCTGGCAGGCACGCCAGTGGACTTGTTCGCTAGCTCCTCTATCGGGCCACGCAGCTTTGCGAAGTCGGCTATGACGCCGCTAATCAACTCCTGCGGAGTCATGTGCGGCACATCTTTTACGGCATCAGACACGTCAATAACGTTGCCGTCCTTTAGCATTCCCAGTGTAAAATCGTTGAAGAACACCAGCTTCATGTGTCTCTCCTTATGTGGCTATATGTGTCTACGAGTTGCATATTCTGGGAAAGGCGTTTTCTTACAAAGCCTTGCATAAATGTCTAATGTAGACTGGTTACCGAACGCTTCACCCTCATCCCAACCTTCTCCCGTAGAGAGAGAAGGGGTTAGCTTCCTCTCCCTTGACGGGAGAGGATTTAGGTGAGGGTGAGACCTGAGCCAGTCACTCGCTTGGGATATTAGAAATCAAGGCAATGGTCGATCAAGAAGCGGCGGCCTCCCGTGCCTCTTTCTGCAATCGCGTCTCCCGCACCCACTCCCGCTTCTGGTCATCCTTGACCTTGAGGTTAAGCCTGCCGAGACCGTCTATCTCCATCTCAACAGTATCACCGTCCTGAAGCGGCCCAAGGCCACGGTGGTTAGTTCCGGTGGCTAGCACGTCCCCCGGCTCCAACGTGGAAATAGATGAAGTCCACTCCAACATGCGCGGAAATTTATGCGCCATGTCGCTCGTGTGAAAATCCTGACGCAGGTCACCGCTGACCCACAATTTAATTGACAAATTTAGCGGGTCGGGTATCTCGTCGGCAGTCACCAGGTAGGGGCCTAGCGGTGCCGAGGTCAGCGGAGACTTGGAGGGAAAGAAGCTGTCCATAGGAGGAGCGCCCAATCCTCGTGACGAAACGTCTATGAAGTTGAGGTAGCCGAATACGTAGTCTCGCCACTCATCTGCGTTCACCTTGGATGCCCTCTTGCCTATGACCAGCGCAAGCTCCGCCTCATGCTCGAATACATTCGCCTGCTCGTCAGCGAGAATTACGGTATCGCCATCGCCGATAACTGCCCTCGGAGATTTCAAGAAGGCGTTGATGGGCGCTGGTTCGTCGCGGGTTCCGTCCTCCATGTAGTTAACGGCCATGCAGAGCAACGTGCCGGGCTTGGGCAGTGGCGGACGCAGCTTAACCTGGCTGATGGGGACTCCTTCAGAGCTTGACGCCAACTCCTCCAGGCGGCCCTTGTACTGGTCGAAGCGTTCGATCAGGCCGTTCATGAGATGTTGTAGCGTGATATGGGGAATATCCTGCACGGCGGCAGACACGTCCACCACCCTGTCCCCTTTCACTACGCCCAGTTTATGGTCATCGAATAACACAAGTTTCATAGCGCTTCCTTCTTGAAATATGAGATTGAACTGCGAATCGCGCCCTCAGAATGAGAGCGCACCAATGCCCTGGAATGTCAAACACTCTTGGCATGGTCTGGCGTTACATTTCTACGGTGCAACTCGTTTAGCAACTCCTGGTTGACGTTTGCCGCGTCGATTTCCACACCCAAAGAATCGGCCATCCGACACCTGAAATTGTAATACGAGGATACCAGGGCGATGTCCAGGATTTCACGGTCGCTCCAGCCGACCTGTCGCAGGTGATCGACATCCTCGAAAATTATCGTGCTGGCGCTCAATGTGATCTTCTCAACGTATTCCAGCATCGCCTGAACTTTCTTTTCCAGGTCGAGTTTGCGCCAGTCTTCAGCTATCTGACCTGCAAATTCGGTCTGGTCGTCGGTTTCTACGTTCCTACGGAGAACCTCCCCGTGCGCGCTGGTTCAATACTGGCAGCGGTTCAGAGCAGAGGTCACAACCGCGACCATCTCGCGATGCAGGACTGTGAGGGCGCCGTGCTCTTGCCATGTTGACTGAAATGCCTCGATTGCAACCATAGCTCCAGGGTTCAGGCTCATTATTTTCTGAATGTTGGAAACTCGTTTCCCTTTCTTATTGTCGTAATACTCGCCCAACTCGCCCGTAGCCCCATCTTCGTGAATAACCTGTATCCATGCCATAGCATCCCCCCGGTATCTGATTACCCAGGTTCGATGTCCCTCGAGTGAAGTCCTGACTATATTGAGATTGTCAAAGCAGTTTCTATAACTTACAGGGTTCGGTCAACCGCCGCAACCAACTCCAATGTTCGGCGCAGGGAGGCTTCGCGGTCCTGTCCCGCCAGAACTGGATGGGCGATGATTTCGGTTGCGCCCCAGGAAAGAAGCTCCCTCAAACGGTTAGCGACCTGCTCTTCGTCTCCTATGAAAACCACATCGTCCACCATGCCATCGCTCCATTCGCCATTCGTAGCCTCAGGATGCCCTGAAGCCACAAACATCTGCTGGTAGAAGGGAGACCTGGGGTACATAGCAAGCTGCTCTTTTGCAGCAGCACGGGCCTCATCCGGTCGATCGTGGACGCTTACAGGTGCGTGAGCTATCAAAGGAGGCGTGTCTCTTCCTGCGTTTTTCGCGCCCTCCTGCATCGCTGGAAGGGCTACGTCGCGCAGGTAAGTGCCAGGGCAGACCCAGCTAATCGCGCCGTCAGCTACCTCACCGCATACCTCGAAAGACCTCCGGCGGAGCGCAGACGCCATTACCGGCACATCAGGTATAGGCTTGCCCGGAAGCCTCATGTGCGCGCTATACTGCGTTCCATCGAAGTCAACCTCTCCCTTCCACAATAAGGACTTGACGACCTCTATGTACTCTTTCAGGTTGGTCAAAGGCGCTTTGAACTCAATCCCATATGTGGATTCGATGCTGACTTTGTGGCTAGGCCCCAGGCCAAGCCGAAAGCGTCCGGGGGCAAGCTGGGCGACTACCTCTGCCTGCTGGACTGTCGTGATGGGATGCCGAGGGTAGGTGGGCGTGATACACGTTCCAAACAAAATGCTTTCCGTACAGGCTGCGGCTGCGGCGAACAATGTGATGCCATCCGGCCCTGCGCCACCTGTCGTAAGCCACGCTGCTGAAATGCCAAGTCGCTCCATTTCCTCGATACGCGAAACGATGGCGTTGCTGTCGCCGCCCATCGCTGCTGCTCCGATTCGCTGTTGTGCCATAAGTCATACTCCCCAAAAACTCTCAGACGGTCTATTCATTGGATGGGAGTGTAACAACAGGCGGGGATGAGTTCAATAGCAGCTTGTTTCCCCGCCTCCCATTGAAGAATACATACCCAGGATTTCTCCAAAACAATATTTTCACCCATCAGTATTTCGACAGGCAATCTACATCTAAGATTCCGCGAGACTGGCAGGTTTAGTGCGATTGTGGAATAATAGGCTCACTTTCAGGTACGAAGGAGATACTTAATGAAATTCGGCCTTTTTTCTCATATTCCATGGCCGGAAGGTACTGACCAGAAGCAGATACTAGAAGAACTGACCGATGAAGCGCAGGTCGGAGAGGCGCTGGGGTTTGTTGGCATGTGGATGGCAGAGCACCACTTCACCCGCTACGGCCTTGGGGCCTCGTCGCTGCTCCTGGCAAGCTACATCGCCGCGCGTACCACAACAATCCGCCTGGGGACTGCCGTGCTTGTACCTCCGCTACACCATCCCATCCGGTTAGCCGAAGATATCGCAACTCTGGATTTGATCAGTGGAGGCCGACTTGACCTGGGCTTTGGCAGAGGCAGCGCGGACTCAGAATATAGAGGCTATGGTGTTGACAGGGATGAAAGCCAGGGGCGTTTCCAGGAAACTATCAACGCAATCAAAGGACTCTGGACTACCTCAAATTACTCATTTAACGGTGAATACGTCAAGATAGATAAGGCCAACCTGGTGCCGCGACCACTGCAACAGCCCCACCCGCCTATCTACATCGCTGCCACGCGAACACCTACCACTTTGCAGTTCCTTGCGTCCTCCGGCCACCCTCTCATAATAGGCGTCGTGCTGGATACGGTGGACGCGCTCGACCTTTGCCGCCGTTTCGTCGACTTGTCAGCCAAAGCAGGACATAACGTTCCTATGTCTGAGATTCCGTTTTCACGTTACGTATTTGTAGCGGAGACCGAAGAGCAGGCCAAAAGCGACACAGAGGCAGCGTTGAATTGGACTCTGGATATGATTCAATGGCGACGCTTTTTTGCCGAGGGTAGCGAAGTCAATGAAAAGTTGGAAGACTGGCGCAACACTCGATCCGAAAAGCCTCCCAGCTTCGATTATCTCTACGAAAAACGGGGTATCATGGGAACCCCTGAACAGTGCGTGGCGCAAATCAAGGAGTTGCAACAGCAGGGCATAGAGCATCTATTCTGCAATTTCTCTTTTGGGGGCATGGACCACGGTAAAGTAACCCGCTCGATGGAGCTTTTCTCGAATGAGGTGATGCCCCACTTCAGCTAGAGATATTAATACCAGTCAGGAGTTAACCGATATGAGATTCGGGCTGTTCTGGCAAACGCCAGGGCATGAAGGTTCCTCAGCACAGCGCCGTCACTGGGAGACGGTCGAGGAAATAGTCCTCGGTGAGAAGCTTGGGTTCGAGAGCGCGTGGCTTGCGGAGTCAGTGTTCTACCCAACACGCCCAATGTCCAACCCCCTGATGGTCGCAATAGCAGCGGCACAGCATACCGAACGAATACGCTTCGGGACACTGGCGACGCAAGCGCCGTTACACCATCCATTCCACCTGGCGACGCAGGGAGCCACGTGCGACATCCTCACGAATGGTCGGCTGGACTACTGCCTTGGCGGACGCTGGGGCGCTCGCACCAGCGGATCCCTTGGCAATCCTACTGACGTAAGCGGTCAGGAGAGTCGTGAGAGGGTTGCCGAAGCGATTGAACTTATCAAGCTCGCGTGGACAGAGGAGCGTTTCGACTATCAGGGCAAGTACTGGAGTGCGGAGAATCTGCCTGTGGAGCCTCGACCTATGCAGCAACCTCATCCGCCAATACTGCTCGCCGCTAATAGCAACGACACCTTTCCTTACACTGCCAAAATGGGACTCGGCGTGATTGCCACGACACTGGCCCAGCCTATGCTTGCCATGATAGACAGGCTAACGGAATTTGAGGCCGCAAAGCCTACCAGCGGCGTAACACAGCCGCAAAACGCCTATGTCATGGTCTCGATATTCGTGGCAGAGACTCGGAAAGAGGCCCACGAGATTGCCAATGAAAACTGGCGCGATAACGACACCGCCGACGGATTAGAATATTTGAAAGGCCTGGGGATAGACTCTTCAAGACCCGATTTCGCAACCGGAGCAGTCGGATGGATGACCTGGAACTTCGATAGAGCAAAAGAGGTCTGCATATACGGTGAGCCATCGTACTGCGTGGAACGACTCCAGGAACTTCAAGAGAAACTGCCTACCATGTACCAGTGCATCCTTGAGTTCAACCGGCGCGCCAGGATACCCTCGGAGCGGGTGAGGGAGTCAATGCGTCTATTCGCGGAGAAGGTAATGCCGAGACTTGGCAAAGCCAGTCCGGTTGGCGGCGACTAGGAGAGCGAAATATGGCTCGGTTACGCCTCAGCGTATTCATCGCAGCGCCCATCGAGGTCGTCTATCAATATGTAACAGACTATGGCGAAGACGGCCCGATAAGCGATGAAGCATTCACGGGACAATACGGGACGGTGATTGAACAAGAGGGGCACAACATTGTCGTCGAGGAGAATGTGAGTCGTTACGAGGAAGACGAGCCGGACCTCGTTACATGGCGCTGCACCTTTGTTTACCCTACCGAGAGAGATATGGAGGCGATAGATTCCCTATGGTCTGACCGGTATGATTTATTTCGCTCCGCAAACGGTGGTACACAATGGACAATCAGGTGGCGCACAAAGATTGGCGGAGTTCGGGGTATTATCCAATACCTATTCTTTCAGCTACATGGTCAGCGGCGAATGAAGAAAGACGTGCTGACCCCGATCAAGGAACACTTTGAGGGCTAACTCTCATAGCTAACAAGACCGCAATGAGGAGAAACAATATGAACGCGCAATTTCCCACTCTCATGTCGCCATTCACAATTGGCAATATAGAGGTCCGTAACCGACTCGTGGATCCGGCCCACGCCACGGCCCTGAGCGCTGACCATCGTCCCACGCCTCGCCTCGCCGCCTTCCATGCGGCACGCGCAAGGGGAGGCGTCGGGCTAATCATCTTGGAAAACTCTCGCGTGCATCCAACGAGCGCTGGTGGCGGGTCTTCTATGGAAGCGTGGAATACGGACAACATCCCGTATTACAAGACCGTAGCCGACGCTGTACACCCTCACGGCGCCAAGATTCTAGCCCAGCTTATTCACATGGGACGCAATGCCAACAGCATGGACACGCTCATGCCAGTATGGGCGCCCTCCGCCAACACTATCCCCTGGGCTAATCCCTCCGGCTCCAACGAGGTTCCTCACGAAATTTCTAAAGACGAGATCAAGGAACTCATACAGTGGTGGGTCAAGAGCGCAATGAATCTGAAGCTCGCTGGCCTGGACGGAGTTGAAATTCATGGCGCGCACGGCTTTCTAGTCGGCCAGTTCCTTTCGCCCCTTACCAACCAGCGCACGGACGAGTACGGCGGAAGCCAGAAGAATCGCACACGATTTGCCCTGGAATTGGCTCACGCGATTAGGCAAGAGGTAGGGCGGGACTTCGTGGTCGGAATACGCCTCAGCGCTGACGAACTCATTCCGGGAGGAATCACGCTTGAACACTCGATTGAGACGGCTCAACTGCTTGAGGAAGCCGGAGACCTCGACTTTCTCAATATTTCACACAGCGTCGAATACGCCCCCTTCAGTCTGGCTCAACAGATTGCCGACATGAGTTGGCCCCAGGCCGCTTACATCCACCTGGCGGAGGCCATCAAGAAGGCAACCAAGGGCATCCCCATCTTCGGCGTCTGCCGCATCGTAGACCCCGAAGTGGCGGAAAACATCACCGCGTCCGGCAAGGCAGACATGGTGTGCATGGCCCGCGCTCATCTTGCCGACCCTGAGATAGGGCGAAAGCTGATGGAGGGCAGGCGAGATGACATACGTCCTTGCACCGGCTCAAACCAGTCTTGCGCTAGCCGAACCCTTGGCGGCGGCAGATCAATCGGATGCCTCGTCAATCCAGAGGCGGGCAGAGAATTTGAGCTAGGCCAGCTAACCCCGGCCGAGACGAAACGCGCCGTGGTCATCATAGGTGGCGGACCGGGTGGCATGGAGGCGGCACGCGTCGCGGCCGTTCGTGGGCATCAGGTCGCACTCTATGAAAAGAGCGACAGCCTTGGTGGGCAGGTGAATACGCTGGTGAAAGCACCTCTGAGGCGAGATTTCGGCAGAGCGACAGATTGGCTTGAGGCGCAGATTAGAAAGCTGGGCGTCGATGTTCATCTGAACACCGAGGTCACAGCCGATAGTTTGCCCGCTGACACCAATGTGGTCATAGTGGCGACAGGTTCCGAGGCTGCGGTCATGGAAATCTCCGACGCGAACGGTTCCGGCGGCCCCAAAGTGGTCACAGTCGACGATGTTCTGGATGAAAGGGTTATCGTCGAGCAGGGCCAAAAGGTCGTCCTGGTAGACGACGATGGCACGTACAAGGCAGGAGGGACTACGGAGTTCCTCGCGGACAAAGGCGCCGAAGTGCATTACGTGACTGGCTCAGGCGGCGTAGCCAAGGGCGTGCACGCCATAAGTCAGGTTCCACTTATGAGGCGATTGCAACAGAAAAACGTGCTGTTCCATGTCGAGCGTTGGGTAAAGCATGTCGAGGACAATACCATACTTCTGAGCGAGGCATACGGAGAGGACGCGGAAGCGATTCAAGGCGTGGACTTGATTGTGACCGCTGGCCCAAATAGTCCGGTTACACAGCTATACGAAACGCTGAAGAATAGTGCAGGCTCCATGGAAGTGATAGCCGTCGGAGACTGCGTTACTCCGCGCAGCTCGGTAGAGGCGATTCGAGAAGGCTACATGGCAGCACGCGCGCTATAAGCCTCCTGTTGACCTCAAGGCCATTCAGTCCCAAACTTGCTTGCGTCGACGATCTTGCCGGTGAAGCCAGCGTCTTGGGCCGCTAACCATACGGCTGAAGGCGCTGCCACCGACGGCGGGGGAATTCTGTCCACGACATCGCTGCCGACCATGGCGATAACACCCTCTGACCGAAGAAATCCTGGGTTCAGAAGGTTGACAGCTATGTTGTTCTCCACCACTTCCTGGGAAAGCTTCAGCATCATTCGATTCAGTCCTGCTTTGCTCGCGGAGTAGGCGTTGTTTCCAGGATGCGTGCTTTGGGATAGCCCGCTAGATATGCTAACAATGCTCCCTCGTTTGAGCGGCATCATATGATCGAGGACAGCGCGAGAGCATAGAAATGGCCCCAGAACGTTGACTCGCCAGATGGTCTCGAAGTCGCTTTGTTCCGTCTCAAGAAAGCTAGTGCCGTGCAGGACGCCCGCGTTGTTGATGAGTATATCGACGGCGCCGAAGGATTCAATCGAGGTTTCGACCATGCGTTTAACATCTTCGGCGGAAGTCACGTCGCAGCGGACTGCCAGCGCATTGCCGCCAAGGGCCTTTATGTCTTCCGTGGTCTTGTGGATCGTGCCTGGAAGAGACGTTGAATCATCCTCCGTGCGAGCGGCGATTACGACGTTTGCGCCAGCTTGAGCCAGCGCTTCGGAGATGGCACGACCAATGCCCCGGCTCCCTCCCGTGACGATTGCAGTTTTTCCGGTCAGGTCTACCTTGAGATGTTCTTGATCCAAATCGTCTTCTCCGAAATAATTCCTGTTTCTTACGGCTCTTCCCAGTCCAGCACACCCCGCGCCTTTAAGTCCTCAATCTGCTCGTTCGAGTAGCCTAGCTCGCCTAGGATTGAAAAGGTGTGCTGCCCTTTCTGAATACCGGGGCCAACCTT
Source organism: Dehalococcoidia bacterium (assembly GCA_965206395.1). Lineage (GTDB taxonomy): Bacteria > Chloroflexota > Dehalococcoidia > Lucifugimonadales > CATOSD01 > CBDBJK01. The sequence continues at coordinate 127,566 of CBDBJK010000034.1, read as the reverse complement.
GCCTCGCATCTGAGAGAATCTTAGGACAGGGCTGTATCGCCAGAATGTACCGAATCGAGGGCTTTCCACCTCTGATGTGAAGCCGTTCTCCTCGATGTGAAGGTCGTCATCAAAGAAATGGAACATGCCCCTTTCCTCTACCTGAACGCAGCCTACGTCAGCAGCGGTCAGCGTTTTCTCCCATTCACTTGCGGATTTAGCGCGGAAGACGTTTTCCAGCTTCTGGATGAGCGCATCGTCATTTTCCTGCCGCGCCTTACTGGTGACAAAGCGAGCGTCATCCAACAAGTCCTGGCGTCCGAGCGCCTGGCACAACACACGCCATTCCTTTTCCAACGGACACGCGAGGAAAACCCATCCCTCATGCGCCTGATAGAGACGATACAGGGCGTTCAGGCCATAGCCCTTAGCATCAGGGACGTTCCGTTCAGGATTGCCTTGATAATCAAAGAAACCGTCCGCATTTGCGTACGCGTTTGCGCCAATCATGGTCGCTTCCAGGTATTGCGCTGTGCCGAAGCGTTGGCGGGCGTAAAGACCCAGCACCATAGCCGTTGACGCTACCATAGAGGTGTTTGGGTCGGGATTAACGTCCTGGGCGCGCCCCAGACGGCGTGAGACCTCCTTGATTTCCTCCATCGTAAGATGTGTATCGGGAGAGGGTGGCCCGCCCTTGCCCGCCTGAGCGACCGCGCCGCCAGATACCGCGCCGCCTATAGGATGCATGGCGGGGCGATGGCTGAATGGCCCAGTCGAGCCATAACCGGCGACGTACATGTAGATGATATTGGGGTTGAGTTCGCGTGCCTGTACGAAACCTATGCCCAATCGCTCCGGCGCGCCGGGTCGCATATTGTGCATCAGGATGTCAACCTTCGGAATGAGGGCGTCAATGATAGCCTTCGCTTCTGGCGTTTTCAGATCAAGGGAGAGTCCCTCTGTACCTGCCATTGTTCTGTTGCCTGCGGCCCCTCTATCCCGCTGGCGCATATAGTCACCTTGAAGGGTCTCTACGCGAATCACCCGTGCTCCCATTTCGGCAAGCAGCGAGCCTCCAAGTGGCCCGGCGATGACGGTGGAGAAGTCCAGAACAGTAACGCCTTCCAGAGGGTGTTGAGGCATTGACGCCGAGTTACCAGGGGAGGCCTGCGACTGCGTTCCATTGAGATTGGACAAGACCTCGTCGTTGTGCTGGCCTCGTTCTGGTGCTGGCCCTTTGATGCTCGGAGGAGTATCGCTCATCACGCAGATCGGTCCCAGTTGCCGCATCGGCCCGACTCTTGGGTCGTTCACCTCCTGGACATGACCGTTGTGCACCATCTGAAGGTGGTCGAGGGCTTGTCTGGAAGAAAGGAAAGGCTCTGCCGCAACATCTCTGGCCTCGTTGATAAATAGGTCCATCCACTCCTTCAGGGTTTTCTCCTGAATTCGCTCAAACATGATCTCCCGAAGCTGCTCGCGTTCCTCGTCCATTAGCATAGGCGCGCTGGCGAAGCGTGAGTCTTCGTAGATGTAATCCATACCGATGGCGTGTATCTCGGCGCGGAATAAGCGCTCCATAAGGTTCGCTAGCTGAATCCACTGTCCGTCCTTGGTGCGGGCCGGAAGATATTGAAGCGAGGGCGCTCTTTGCATGTTGAGCATTGGGTCGTTAGGGAAGTTGTCTGGGTCTTTTATCATCAACTGCCACAACATCCACTGATACATATCGTAGTAGGTGATAGCCTGGAGAAGGCTGGTTTCCACCTTCTGACCCTGGCCTATTCTGTCTCGAACCATGAGCGAAGACACGATGCCGCGCGCGGCTGCCATCGCCGCCGAATGATTGGCGACGTTGACCGCCGCGTAGTTAGGGCCTTCGCGTTCCGTCTGTCCCGCGAAACTCATAAGCCTGCCAGACTTGGCTTCAACCAGGCCCTCGTATCCTTTGTAGTTGGCATAAGGCCCGCGCGGGCCGAAACCTGTGATTGAGCAATACACCAGCTCCGGGTGAGTCTTGCTCAGGGCCTCGTATCCGATGCCCAATCGTTCAGCCACTCCTGGCCGAAAGCTCTCGACGACCACGTCGGCTTGTCGAGAGAGCCGTAGAGCTTGCTCCCGGCCCTCTGCCGTTTTGAGGTCTAGGGAGATACTCTTTTTGCCGCGATTCCAGAGCAGCGCCGCCGGAAACTCCCTGAACGAGTCTCCTTCCGGCGGCTCCACTTTGATGGCCTCGGCACCGAAGTCTGACAGAACCATAGTGGCAATTGACCCCGCCATACCCTGGGTGAAGTCCAGGATGGTAATGCCCTCAAGAACCTCAGTCATGATGTCTCTCCTTAGTTCGTGATATCTGTAAGCGCCAACTTTAGCTTTGTTATCGGCCTAGGTTCCAACGTCTCCGGCACGCCGACCAAGGGTGGAATCGTAGTCTCGCTGAAGCTCTTTTGGCAGATACTTCTCCTCTATGTCTCGAACGCGGGAGATGGAAAGCAAGTCGGTGGGCAGTCGCCTTTCCTCTGGCTTCGCGGCGGTGTCCACCTTGAAGTCGTGAAGAGACTGCACGCCTCGCTCCTTGAAGTCTAGCAACGCCTCCCAGCCTGCCTGACTGGACGGCCCGGCTTGCAGGCCAACGTAAAGGGCAATCTTCTGTCCTGCTGCCTCTTGCACTTCAAGCGTCGGCCCTGGAACCAAGTTCCCTTCGCTGTCGTGGTAAATTACGTCGTGCAAGAGGCTGAAGGAAGGGATGCTCACAGAAGCAAAGGCAATCTCGCACTCTTCCCAGGTCTGAAGCGACTCGAAGAAAATTACGTCGACTCCTGCCGCCTCAAACGCTTTGCCACGCTTGATGACTTCGTCGAAGCCTCCGCCCTCGGCACCGCGAGCGTCGGTGCGTGCGGCTATCACGAAGTTGGGGTCTATCTCATTGCGTGCGTCTATGGCAGCCTTGTACTTGCCAACCGCCTCCTCGATGCTGATAAGCCTTCGTCCTGCCATGCTGCCCGATTTCTTTGGGAACTCCTGGTCTTCCAGGTGGCACCCGGCGACTCCGGCCCAGATGTACTCTTTGATGGAGCGATAGACGTTGACGGCGGTGCCGTAGCCCGTGTCGATGTCGGCGAACACAGGGATGTTGACGGCCTTGACGATGCGGCTGGCGTTGTCTGCCATCTCTCTCAGCGAGGTAACTCCCACGTCGGGCCAGCCAAGCAGCCACCCGGACGTCATTCCGCCGGACATGTAAAAGGCTTCATATCCAGCCCTCTCCGTCATCATGGCATGGTAAGGGGTAGTTCCTCCAGGCACGATGGTAAGGCCAGAACGATAGAATATCTCCCTTAGTTTCTTGGTCATATCAGAATTGTTAAGTGGCATTGCGTCAACCTCCCTAAAATGTTTGCCTATGATTTAGTATTGCGCTCTCTCAACCCGTTGGAAGAGACAAATCTCCTCCCTGCGCCAGCGAAGGAGGAGATTTTCAAAATCATGTTATCTGAACATCAGGTCGTACTCAGCCTAGGTTCCAACGTCTCCGGCGCGCCGACCGAGGGTGGAATCGTAGTCTCGCTGAAGCTCTTTGGGCAGATACTTTTCCTCTATCTCACGGACACGCGATATGGAAAGCAGGTCGGAGGGCAGTCGCCATTTTTCTGGCTTTGCTGCGGTGGCCACCTTGAAATCGTGTAGAGACTGAACGCCCCTCTCCTTGAAGTCTACCAACGCCTCCCAGCCTGCCTGGCTGGATGGCCCGGCTTGCAGGCCAACGTAGAGGGCGATCTTCTGTCCGTCTGCTTCCTGCTGTTCCAGGCTCGGCCCAGGAATCAGGTTGCCTTCGCTGTCGTGGTAGATTACATCGTGCAAGAGGCTGAAGGCAGGGATGCTCACCGAGGCAAAGGCAATCTTGCACTCTTCCCAGGACTGAAGCGACTCGAAGAAGATAACGTCAACGCCCGCCGCCTCGAACGCCTTGCCGCGCTTGATGACCTCATCGAAGCCTCCGCCCTCTGCGCCACGGGCGTCGCTGCGGGCAACTATCACGAAGTTGGGGTCTATCTCGTTGCGCGCGTCTATGGCGGCCTTGTATTTTCCAACGGCCTCGTCAACGCTGATGAGCCTTCGCCCCGCCATGCTGCCTGACTTTTTCGGGAACTCCTGGTCCTCAAGATGGACTCCGGCGACTCCAGCCCAGATGTACTCTTTGATCGAGCGATAGACGTTAATGGCGGTACCGTAGCCAGTATCGATATCGGCGAACACAGGGATGTTGACGGCCTTGACGATGCGTGCCGCGTTGTCTGCCATCTCTCTCAAAGACAGAACGCCCACGTCAGGCCAGCCAATTGTCCATCCAGACGTCATAGAGCCGGACATGTAGAAGGCCTCGTAACCGGCTCGCTCGGTAATCATCGCGTGGTATGGCGTAGACCCTCCAGGCACGATAGTCAGCCCAGGTCGGTAGAATATCTCCCTGAGCCGCTTCGTCATCTCAGGATTGGATAGTGGCATTACTTTGACCTCCTCGATTTTTGCTTATTGCCCTGCCTTAACTTACGGACGCGCCATCAATGTCATATAGCTTGGCGCAATTATCCCATAATATCTTCCGCTTTGTCTCCTTGCTGATGCCAGTCTGTCCTATGAACGTGGACATGGCATCGGGATACAGCGAGTCTAGATGGGGGTAGTCTGTGGATATGACAATGTTGTCGTCTCCGATGCTATCGACTACCTGCGATACGAGTGTTTCAGCGGGGTCGACTGTGATGTAGCATTGACGCATGAAGTATTCGCTTGGTTTGAGATCGAACTGAATTTCTTCGCCTTCCTGAAACAACTCCCACTGCTCGTCAAGACGCCAGAGCAGCCACGGAAGCCAGCTACAATTCCCTTCCATGAATCCCATCTTCAAGCGAGGAAACCGATCAAGAACGCCGCCCAGCGTAACCGAGCCGAGCGCCCACATGATAGTAAGAGGAGCCGTAAAAGCATGTGACAATACGGTAGGGTTTGGATGATTGCGGAACCAGTTCCCCGGGCTTTCGCTGGCATAACCTCCAGATTGACTGTGAAAGGTAGCGGGTATGCCCAGGTCTTGTAGCTCTGCCCACAGCGTGTCCATCTCAGTGTCGTGAAGGTATTTGCCGCGCACCGGATGAGGCAGCAATGTCACGGATTTCATCCCAAGCTCTTTGACGGCCCGTCGCGCTTCCAGTGCCGCCAAAGTGGGGTCGTGAATGGTCAAGATGGCTGAACCCTTCAGTCGCTTTGGGTCGAGCTTCATGAAATCCCCAAGCCAGTCGTTGAAGGCCCGGCAGATAGCCATCGCATATTCAGCGTCCATGTCGTCCCTATCCACGTACATCTGGCTCTTGCTGCGGAATAGGACGGCTACATCCACGCCTTCGTTGTCCATTGCCTTCAGAAGCCTTTCGCCGGTGTAGCCTTCAAACCGTTCTTCGACATAGCGGTCTTGAACCTTGGCGCTCAGAATGCTCTGCGCGTGAAGCATCTTGGCGCGATTTGCCTCAAAATCGCGGTCTCCCGAATCAGGTGGTTCCATCACCAGATCAAACGACTTGTCGCCATCGCCATGAATGCGCAACTGGGGGTCGAGATAACGATCATACATGTCTGGCGGCTCCATCACGTGGATGTCGCTGTCCAGAATCATATAGCCGTTCTTTGTCATAGGCGCTCCTCGTTTGCTCTCGTGTCATCCATCACGCAGTCGTTCAGGCCCCGTGCAGTATAACACAGGGGAATCCGATGCTTGCTAGTGAATTTTCCGTTAGCCCTCCTCAAGGAGACCTTCTTGCTTCAGAATCTCCAGAACGCCGCCAGTGTCCACTATGTCCAGAAGGGGTTTCGGCAGCGCATTGCCTTGTATCGATGTGCCTCTGGTAAGATTTTTCACCAGACCTGTTGCCCAGTTTACCTCAGCAACGTCGCCCTCATCAAAGGCATCCGATATTCCGGCACACGGAAGGGCATTCAATCCGTAGTTAACGCAGTTCCGCAGACCCAGTCCGTTGAATGTCTCCGCTAGTATCCCGTCGATTTCCAAACGGGTGAATATCTTTCCAATTGGCCTGCCTGAGCCTACGCCGAAGTTGCGCCCGGCTACGATGAGGTCCCCTGGCTTTACCTCATCCACCCATCCGGGCCTGTTCGCCGAAAAGCAATGCTTGACCTGCTCTTCTTCAGCCAACAAGAAGGCCACGCCCGGCATTATCAGGTCGGTGTTGATGTCGTCATCGAATTTCCAAACGCGCGCCTTCGATACGCCTGGCATGATTTTCTCCTTGAGGGTTCTGATAGCTGTTCTGGGTGATTAGACGTCTCTAGGGTCGGTGATGACGCCCTTTATAGCGGAGGCCGCGACTGTGGCAGGCGACCCCATGTAGATTAGAGCTTTGGCGCTTCCCATCCGCCCCTGGAAATTCCTGGTACTGGCGGTAATGCACACCTCATCATCTCCTAGAACTCCCATGTGGCCCCCGTAGCAAGCGCCGCAGGTGGAATTGGTCACCACCGCGCCCGCGTCCATTAGCGTCTCAACGTATCCTGCCTTCATCGCTTCCTTGAACACGTTCTGACTTCCAGGTGTCACTATCAAACGCACCTGGGGCGCTATCTGACGCCCTTTGAGTATCTCCGCTGCAATCGCGAAGTCTTCGATGCGCCCGTTTGCGCAAGAGCCTATGAACGCCTGGTCGATTTTCGTCCCTTTCAACTCGCGTGCCGATTTCGCGTTGTGTGCCATCTTGTTCGGGAGCATGACTTGTGGTTCCAGACTGGAAACATCTATTTTATGTACCGCCTGGTACTGGGCGTCAGGGTCTGGCGCAACCGGCTCGTATGGATACTGCGCCCGTCCCTGCAAATACTCTTCGGTAGTCTCGTCGCAGAGGAACATGGAAAAATCCGCCGATAGCTCTGCGGAGATGGTGGCTAGCGTAAATCGGCCTTGCATGGGCATGGCGCTGATAGCGTCGCCTTCCCATTCAAAGTTGCAGCCGGGGAAGGCTCCATGGACTCCGGCGATATGATGGATAATGTCTCTGGGAAATACTCGCTCCGGCAACTGGCCCTCTACCTGGAATTTCACGGTGGGGCCTACCAGATACCAGGTCTGGCCCTTGCAGATGATATACATCATGTCTGCCAGCCCAACACCCCTTGCCAGGCAGTTGAGAGCGCCGGAGGAACACGAATGGGAATCATCACAGGCAAGAGTCTGACCGGGCAGAGCGAGGCCATTTTCGGCCATAATTACATGAGAAATGCCGTGGTGTCCCTCAGGGAAGAAACGAGTGATTCCAAACTTGGCGGCGAACTCCCGCATACGCTTCATTGCATTGGCGGCCTGAATGCTTGGCGCTGGAACGGTATGGTCGGCGATGATGATTATCTTGTCCGGGTCGCAAACGCGGGTAGGCATTGGATGGCCTCCCGTAATGCCAAATACGATATCCAGGTCTACGATGACATCAATGTCCACGACTACTATGTCTCCAGGATTGACCTCATTCTGGCCTGAATGCTCGGCTAGAATCTTCTCCGTAATAGTCATTCCCACGGCGTTTCTCCCTCCAGACCGCAATCATCGAGTATTAACGTGTGAGCAGATGCTCATGCCAGATTGTAGAGTCGGTTCAGTGGAACCTCTGTGACGGCGTTTGAGGTTACGACTTCGCCATTTACTCTGACCTGTTTGTTCTCTATGTCTACCTCAATAACTGGATTAAGGGAGTTCCTGACCATGCGTCGCTTCGTAACGGTACGCACGTCCTTGACCGGCAGGAGCTTACGCATTGTGCGCAACTGCTTTTTCAGGTTTAGCTCCAGAGAAGCCTGGGACACGAAGAACGCGCTCAACCTTGACGGCGAGTTGCCCAACGCACCAAAGCTCGGCCCGTATATGACAGGCTCCGACTGCCTGATGGTGGCGTTGCCCTCGCCAGTGGGAGACCATGTCATGATTCCACCTTTGATGACCGTATCGGGCTTTATTCCAAAGAACGCTGGATTCCAGAGCACGACGTCGGCCATCTTGCCCGGCTCAAGGGAGCCTACGTAGCTTGAGATGCCATGAGTAATCGCGGGGTTGATCGTGTATTTGGCGAGGTATTGCAGGATGCGCTCGTTGTCGTTCTCAGAGCCAGCGTCCCCTCTTTCTTGCTTCATCTTGTGCGCCAGTTGCCAGGTGCGTGTAATAACCTCTCCAATGCGTCCCATCCCCTGCGAATCGGAGTTTATGATTGGCACCGCGCCCATATCATGAAGCACGTCCTCTGCGGCCATGGTCTGGCGTCGCAACCTCTCGTCAAGGGCAGCCGCCTCGGAAGAAGCAGTTATGTTTATGTTGTGGACTTGCGATGTCATGTAGAAGTGTTCCTGATACGTGCTCACCGTATAGGGAACAGTAGGTGTTGTGGATGAGGTCAGAATATTATTCACTCCGGCAAGACGAATCAAGTCAGGCGCATGTCCGCCGCCCGCCCCTTCCACATGATAGGCGTGGATTGTTCGCCCGCCTATGGCCTCTATGGTGTCCGTAACCTGCATCGACTCGTGCAGGCCATCGGTATGGAGCGCCACCGACACATCGTACTCATCGGCCACCTTCAGGCAAGCGTCAATCACATAAGGGTACGCGCCTTCGTCCTCGTGGATTTTGAATCCGGCAGCTCCGGCCACTATGCTTTCCACCATCGGAGACGGGTGGCTCGCGCTGCCCCTCGCCTGAAGCGCAAGATTCACAGGTATATTCTCAAAAGATTCGAGCCAATTATGGATAGTTGAGCGCCCTGTGGTATTCAATCCAGCGCCAACGAGGGTCGTCAGCCCGGCGCTCAGGGCGACATCCAGAAGCTTTGGATTGTTATTCAGATGCACGTGGCTGTCCACGCCGCCGGGCGTTGCAATGAGACGCTCGCCTCTGAAAACCACCGTATTGGGGCCGATTACCAGGTCTACGTCGTCCATTATATCCGGGTTACCGGCCAGACCAATCCCAATGATGGTTCCGTCCTTTATGCCGATGCTTCCTTTGAATATGCCTAGCACCGGGTCCATGATGATCGCGTTGGTTATGATGCTGTCAAGCTCGCTGTCTTTGGCAGGACGGTAGGAATACATCATGCCCGTCCTGAGATTCTTCCCCCATCCGCCAAGCACCTCATCTCCGTACGAAGTGTAATCCTTCTCTATCAGCGCAAAGAGATTCGTGTCGCCAAGCCGCACGCGGTCTCCGACGGTAAGACCAAACATGGCATTGTATTCTGATCTGTCGAGTTCAAATGGCATGATTACTCACCTGTGTCCAGAAAGCCCTGAGCATGGGCGCGGGCCAATGCCTCTCCGACCTGAGTCTCGGAAACGGCTCCATTTACGAAACCCTGGTATCCATACACCCTACGCCTGCCACCGATTTCCACGAGGCGAACTTCCGCAACCTCTCCTGGCTCCCAGCGGATGCCGCCGCCCGAAGGAACGTCCAGCCGCCTGCCGTATGCTGCCCTTCTCTCGAAGCGCAGGCGTTTGTTCGCTTCGAAGAAGTGATAGTGAGAGGTGACGTAGACGGGATGGTCAGACGTGTTTTCCACCGCAATGGAAACGGCATCCCGTCCCGAATTACAGGGGATGACACCGCTACCCGGAATTGTTTCTCCTGGTATCATATGACTTCCTCCATGTCTATGGGATGGGATTCCGCACGAAAATGAGCTTGGTGCCTTCGGGGAAGCTGACTTCAATCCTGATGGGGTCTACGAGTTCAGGCACGCCTTCCATTACATCTTCGCGCCCAAGGATTTGTGTGGCGCGCTCCATTGTTTCCTCGTAACTGCTGCCGTCTCTGGCGTACTCCATAATCTCGTCGCAGATAAGGGCTATCGCCTCCGGGTGGTTCAGTTTTACTCCTCTGCCTCGTCTGCGCCGCGCAAGTTCCGCCGCCGTGAAGATAGTCAGCCTGTCCATCTCTCTCGGAGTAAGTCTCATCGTGGCCTCTTTTCGTTTCGTTGCAATTTTGCCATCAGTCTCGTTACCCGAGCATTGTATCAGCATGTCAGGCTTTTGTTGGTAACATCAGAAAACGAATTTACGCGCAACAGGCCCGCCGGAAAGCAAAAGCTGCACCTTCCTGGCGTCAGAGTGTATAATCGTTCCCCAAGCGCGCGCAATTAAATCTGACTGGCAGAAACCACAAATCAGGCACTGGGAGTGAAATCAATGGTTGAAATCAAAAGGGCTTACGTAGACACATCGATTGGGCAGATGCACTACCGTTACGCGGGAGAAGGTGATTCGCTCGTTCTTTTGCATCTAACGGCTTCTTCCTCTGAAGTATACGAGCCTCTCATGGGCTTGCTAGCATCGAAGTATTCTGTTGTTGCTATGGATACTCCTGGCTTCGGCATGTCTGACGCTCCACCTCGACCATTCGCTATTCCTGATTACGCCGCAGTCTTACAAGAGGCGCTTGATGGCATAGGTATCGCAACCACAAGCGTGTTCGGACATCTCACAGGAGCCTCTATAGCCAGCGAGTTCGCAGCAAGCGCACCGCATAGAGTAGAGAAGCTTATGCTCATGAGGCCAGTATGCCTCGAAGCCGAGGCGCTAAAGCACCGGTTGGACCAAATTGTTGGCGGAAGCATCCCTACTATGGAGTTGAACGAGGACGGGAGTTATCTAAAAGGGGTGTGGGACGATCTGATAGGACGCCAGGCAGGGCAGAGGCTTGACCACGAAACCCGACATCGCGAGATGATCTGGCGGCTCAAGGCAGGCCCCAGGTTTTTCGAAGCTCCAATGGCAGTATTTACCTTTGATATGCCAGGACGCCTGCCGCTCGTCCAGGCTTCGACCCTTGTGCTGACAGGAGAAAACGACTCCAATCAAAGTGGCGCAAAGCTAGCGACCAGCATCATAAAGCAGGCCCAGCTACAGTTAGTGCCTGGTGATGGTCATTGGACAGAGATCGAGCACTACAAGGAGATGGCTCGCATTATCACTGAATTCCTTTCGTAAGTGTTTCTGCAAGACACTAGACATAACCAGCGATTCATGAGATAATCGCCGCCTCTTTTATGTGCCTTGTCAGGTGAGGGCAATATGTAGGAGGAGGTTTGGAATTATGGAGGAGACCGGACTAGTTTTCACGATAATAGGCAGCTTGCTGCTTTGCGGCGGCGCTTTGTGGCTTGCAATCAGCAGGGTTAAGAAGAGAAGCGCTCTACCTCCATTGGGCGCGGTGCTGTTCTCATTGACTTTGACTGCGGTAGGAATCTCGCTGTGGCTTGCAGCCGCGATTGGCGCAGAAGATGACATTTCCAATGCTCCGGAGAGAAAGTCTACGTCAGGCGTTGGCGGGTCGGTAATATCATTGAGTTCATCAGTCGATGCAACGCAGCTTGACAGAAGGATGTAAGCAGACTCCGAGCGCACGATTCTTGAATCATGAAGTGAGGCATCGCTCGTCGTAACAACAGATGACGTAAAGGCGCGCACATCGCCAAAAGGCCCACTCCGAATGTTCGGAGTGGGCCTCAATATCTAACGCACGTTATTACCAATAGCCAGGCTGGCTACTCGCAATTGATGGCGGCGGTCATGCTATCGGTCTTCTCTATGCCCATAGCAGCTTGCCAGGCTCGACCTACGGCATCACACGCCGCGTTCCCTCTATCTTTATGGTCGCCCGCAAGCGCTGGCGCCGCCGTAGCGATTAGCAACAACATCGCCATAACCATCGTTATAATGAACTTCTTCACAGAATACCTCCTAAAATCTTGATACTACGATATAACAACAACACTCACACAAATAGGGTTAGCTCACATTGCGGCGCGCCAGCAAAACCTCAACTGTCATGAGGGCAATCATCTGGTGTAATCGGCCCTTAGCTCCGTTCGCTTAACATAATTCGTATGTGAAAAACAGGCGGAATAAGTTGTGGTTTTTTCTAATGTTTTCAGAAAAAGCTTGCTCAACTATTGCAGAGTAAGCAATTTTAGCTTCAGGAGGGCCTTACTGAAGCTTTTCTAGGAATGCTTCTGGTACTTTTGTACAGTTTGATGTTTCAAAAATTCGACAATGGTCATATAACTTAGAGCGTCTAACAAAACCATTATTGGAACAGAAAGCGAGAGCAGATGATGGCACAACCTATGGCCAAGAAAGCCTCATGTATGTCTGCCCTGCGCTCATATCGAACCCGTAAGCGTCGGAACTGATGAAGCCAACTCAGGCTTCTCTCAACCACCCATCTATGCACACCCAACCCGCTGCCATGCGGCTCACCTCGCTTGGCCAGCAGCGGCCAGATATGTCGCTTCTTCAACTCCTTGCGAACAGGCTCAGAGTCATACCCTCTGTCTCCCTGCGCCTGAAGAGGACGCTTGCGAGGCCTGCCTCGCTTGCCATTGACAGCAGGTATGGCATCCACCAACTCAAGGGCTTGGGTGACATCGTGAGCGTTCGCGCCAGTCAACCTGACCGCCAGTGGAATGCCCTGGGCATCGGTTATGATATGATGCTTGCTACCCGCCTTCGCCCTGTCCGTGGGGTTGGGGCCTGTTTTCTGCCCCCAAAAACTGCTCGCACTGAAGCACTGTCCAGCACTGCGCGAGTCCAGTCTATGCGCTCAGCTGCTTGCAGGCGCTCAAGGCATACCAAGTGGATGCGCTCCCAGACTCCCGACTGGTGCCAATCTCTGAGGCGCCTCCAGCAGGTCATCCCACTGCCACAGTCCATCTCCTTGGGTAGGTCTTCCCAGCCAATGCCTGTCTTTAGCACGAACAGTATCCCACTTAGGACCTGTCTGTCAGGTATCCTGGGCCTTCCTCCTTTCGGCTTCGGTGGTTGTGGCGGCAGTAAAGGTTGCACCAGTTCCCAGAATTCATCGCTTACAAGGGGCTTAGACATTAGGTCATCCTCCTCCAGAGAATGTCCAGATTCTAACCCCTTTTATTAGGTTTTGTTAGACGCTCTTAGTAAATGTAAGCCCTTATAAATCAATTGCCCGTGCCAAGGGGTCAAATATGGCTATTACCTGCGCCTTAGAGCTAACGCAAATGGAGAGTCTGTATCTCTCAGACTCCTTGTCGATGTTCATGCAAGGCCCGCCCGACTCATTACCTGGGCAGGCTTCCCCTTACCCTACTCTTTTGCTGAAAATAGGGGGAGCCGTGCTGGAAACAGATCAGCAGAAACACTCGGTGTCTGTTCAGGTTGGTCTTGCCGAACTCTGGGTGCTACGGGAGTTGACAAAATCATCGGTTGTAATGGGGAGCGAGCGCGTTGGTCTCAATCTACTGCTCAAGGTATACGCTGGTATACAAGTCCTATCAGCCGAATCTGATGTACATTCCGCGGTAAGCGTCTTTGGTGAGGTAGTAGACGCCGAACCTGGTAAGAACGAATACGCCACCCAACTTGAGCGGATTAGAAACGGCGGAAACCCCGATAGCGGAGGTAGCTATGATGACGACGGATTCGACAGTAACGGTGGGAACATCCAATCCAGCGACGCCGACGAAGACCGACCCGGTCACGACACCGCGAACGCAGCCTGAGCCAGTTCGAAGGTATCAGCCTGACCCTGATCACTGTCCGGGCCAGCGAGTACGCACGATTCGACGTGTGCGGCGTATTATCGAGCCATAGGTAGGCCAGAAACTTTATATGCCTTACTACAACGTAACACCACATACGCTCTACCAGTCATGCATGTCCAGTGCGTGGGAATGGTCGGGGGGAGATGATCCCATAACCCGCGCCCGCGCCTGGGTTGAGACGGAAAACGTCTACGAGATGTGGAAGCTTGTCCAGACATGGTTCGAGCTTATCGAAAACGGTGCAGCTGCCGACAGGTATCCTGATCCTCACTGGAAAAGCGAGGACTATCCCGACAAGGTGCAATTGAACCAGGAAGTAGCTGACACCTTCATCGAAGAGATGGACGCCGACTTCATGCTGGAAAAGAGCCGCTTTCAGGGAAGGTTCGCCCCTGAATTCGTTCGGTTGCCCCAACACGCACGTATGGCATTCGTTCAAGACGCCTACAAGCTGGTCAAGACGAGTGTGCAGATCAATAAAGAAGCTGAAGAAAGGCTTTCGTCAGGAGAAACACTTCCTCCTCCCATTCAACCCAAATAGGGCGCTATCAGAATTCAAGAATTCAAACCAACGGGGTTACCAAAGTGTAGCCCTTTTGGTTTTCTGTCCCCTGCTTCTCACCCCACTAGGTTGTGTTGACATTTGGTGCATAATGGATACATGTCAACGACTGAATTACGCAATGAACAATGGTCGAAAATCCTTGAATTTCTGCGCTCATGCCCAGACCTCTACGTTGGAGAGGAGGACGATTGCAGGCGCTACGTCGAGGCCATCCTGTGGATGGCACGAAGTGGTGCTCCTTGGAGACTGCTGCCTGAGCACTACGGTCACTGGAACAGCGTATATAAGCGCTTCGCACGCTGGTGTGAAAAGGGTGTATGGGAACGAATGCATCAGCATTTTGTGCAAGACCCCGATATGGAGCATGTCATCATTGATAGCACTGTGATAGCACTGTGATAGCACTGTGATAGCACTGTGGTTCGCGCTCATCCCTGTGCTGCTGGAGCCTCCAAAAAAACGGTGGCCAATCGGCCCAAGCTCTTGGCCGGAGCCGAGGCGGGTTCAGTACCAAGATCCACGTGAGCGTGGATGGATTGGGCAACCCGTTGCGCTTTGAGCTCACAGCAGGTCAACGTCACGACATCACCCAGGCACAGGCATTGATTGCTGATTTCGAAACCGAGCATGTGATTGCTGATAAGGGATACGATTCGATGGATTTTCTCCAATGCATCCTGGGCAGGGGCGCGTTACCTGTGATTCCACCTCGGTCAAATCGAAAGACGCCACGAGAGTATGATGAGTACCTTTACCGAGAGCGCCACCTTGTGGAGTGTTTCATCAACAAGATCAAGCACTACCGGCATATCTTCTCTCGCTTTGACAAGCTGTCATCGCGTTTCCTGGGATTCTTGAACTTCGTCGGTGCTCTCATATGGCTCAGATGAAATGTCAACACAACCTAGTGGTTCAACGTTTTTGTATTGATGGGTAGAGTGACTTTAGCTTGATGCGCGCATCCTCGGTAGTGAAGCGCCAATCCACTCGTATCACATCCCGGTTGCGTTGATTCTGCCAAGCATTGACCTCGCCGCGCAGGATGTCTTGATTGGCAATCCGTCGGTCCAGGCACTGTCGAGCCAGCACACCGATCTCTATCTCCGCCATATTCAACCAACTCCCGTGTTTGGGAGTGTAGTGTATCTCCAGTCGCTCAGCTATACGCCTCGCCTCAGCAGGCTCGAATGCCTCGTATAGCGAGGACAGCTTGTGAGTGTTGAGATTGTCCATTACCAGCACGATCCGGTCTCTGTCAGGGTAGTCCTCGTCGACCAGTTTCTTTATCACATGCGCCCAGTCCACCTTCGTGCGACGCTCTCTGACCTCGACTCGGCGCCATCCGTCCAACGGTGCAAACAGCATGAACAGGCTGCTCACTCCATTGCGCTCGTATTCGTAGTCGTATGCCGCCGATAAGCCGGGCGCTGCGGGACGCGGCACTCGCGTCTCCTTGACTTGCTGTTTGCTCGTCTCATCCATGCACACCAGAACCTCATTCCCATCGTACGGCCGTTGGTAGACCTCCAGTACGTCTTCCATCACGTCTTCCATCGCGCACACAAACTCCGCGCTCTGACCGGGCGGGATGCACCAACTCTGCTTCAGCCACGGCTTCAGTTCGTTTTTTTTTAAGCGCCTGGCGAACCGTCTCGGTGCTAATGGTCCCGACTATCTCACACTCGACCAACTGGTCAGCCAACAGCTTCAGGGTCCAACTGGCACGCCCCTCCGGCGGTTCCCCGCAGGCCATCGCTATCAACCGTGCTTCACCTTCGCCGTCCAGTCTCTTTTGACGCCGACGCAGTTGCTTTTTGCGATTCAGCGCAGACTCGACCCCCTCCTCCACACAGCGCTTGCGTATTCGCTCGACCGTTGACTGTCCCACACCGAGCGCGCTGGTGATGTCCGCGTCCTTCATTCCCCCGTCCGAGCGTGACTCATCGCTCATCAGCAGAATGCGCGCATGGGTCTGTTTGTACGCCGCAGCCCGACCGCGTGAGACCAAGGCGTTGAGTTCCTGTTGTTCGTCGGTAGTCAGTCTGATACGGTACTTCTTGGTAGACATCATGGTTCCTCCTCGGTTCAACGTTACGATTGAACCCCCAAGAGGAACAATGACTATCATGGTATTCATTTCAATGATGTTGGACCACTAGGCATTCAAAAGAATTATCACAGAACAGCTTCCCTTTGTCTTTACTTCATTCGAGATATTTGCAGCCGATCGCGGTATGGTTTCCCTATGCATTTGACCTTGTATCTGATGCTATAATTTGGAGGTCAAATAAAAAATTCTATTCAAGTTGAGGCAACAAAACCGTGTCTGAAACCGTCGCATCCGTAGACCTAGACAAGATTGCATCGCTCTGCAAACGCAGAGGCTTTATTTTTCAGAGCAGCGAAATCTACGGCGGCCTCGCCAGCACGTGGGATTACGGCCCTCTGGGTGTTGAACTCAAACGCAATATAAAAGACGCCTGGTGGCGCACATTCGTCTGGGGCCGAGACGACATGGTTGGCCTGGATGCCGCCATCCTCATGCACCCCGACGTATGGCGGGCCAGCGGCCATCTCGAAAACTTTACTGACCCCCTCGTCGATTGCAAGTCCTGTCATCAACGCTGGCGAGAAGACCAGCTAGCCGAACGCAAATGCCCCAATTGCGGCGGAGAGCTTACCGACGCCCGCAATTTCAACCTTATGTTCAAGACCTTCATGGGGCCAGTAGAAGAGGACGCCGCTGTAGTCTATCTAAGACCTGAGACGGCGCAGGGCATCTTCGTCAACTTCAGCAACGTCCTGAACGCGACACGCAAGAAGCTGCCCTTCGGCATCGCCCAGATAGGCAAAGCGTTCAGAAACGAGATAACCACAGGCAACTTCATCTTTCGCACCCGCGAGTTCGAAATCATGGAGATCGAGTATTTCGTAAAGCCCGGCGATGACGAGGCGTGGCATCGCAAATGGGTCGAAGACTGCCTGCGATGGTACACAGAACTGGGAATAAACGAAGAGCTGCTCAGGATACGCGAGCACGAAGGCAAAGAGCTTGCTCACTACGCGAAGGCGACCCACGACATCGAGTACCGATTTCCCTGGGGTTGGGGAGAGATTCAGGGCATCGCCAATCGCACGGACTACGACCTGAAGGCGCACACTGCCAGTAGCGGAGAATCGCTGGTGTATTTCGACGATGCGACATCGCAGAACATCGTGCCATACGTCGTTGAGCCTGCTGCTGGCGTCGACAGGGCACTGATGACATTCCTTGTCGATGCCTACACGGAAGAGGAAGCGCCCACCGCGTCCGGCGGCACCGAGACGAGGGTGCTACTGAAACTCCACCCTACCCTAGCTCCGGTGAAGGTGGCGATACTGCCTCTCAGTCGCAACGAAAGGCTGGCCCCGCTGGCCCGTGAAGTGTACGAAAAGGTTCGAGGCTCCGCCACGATAAACGGCATGGTGCAGTACGACGACACGCAGAGCATCGGCAGACGCTACCGGCGTCAGGACGAAATCGGAACGCCAATCTGCGTCACAGTCGACTTCGACTCCATCGACGACAACGCCGTCACCATACGCGAGCGTGACACGATGGCCCAGGTGCGCGTCCCCATCGCCGAACTGACGCAGGAATTGGCCCGAAGGTTTACGGTGTAATCTCTGCGAGGATGGCTGAACGGCAATGCGCATACTACATTTCAGCGATGTACATATAGGCGTCGAGAACTACAGCAAGGTTGACCCGGAGACCGGATTTTCGACCCGCCTGATGGATTTTCTAGACACGTACGACGAGGTGGTCACCTACGCCATCGACGATCGTGTTGATCTGGCGCTTTTCAGCGGCGACGCCTACAAGAGCCGCGACCCTAGCCAGACGCATCAGCGCGAGTTCGCCAGACGCGTTTCACGGCTAGCAAACGAGGGCATTCCCGTATTTCTGCTTGTTGGCAACCACGACACGCCTCATGTCATCGGTCGCGCAACGTCTCTCGAAATCTTCAAGACGCTGGATGTGCCGAACGTCTACAGCGGCGAGAGCTTGCAGACGTATCGAATACAGACGGCCAGCGGGCCAATTCAGATTGTCGCCGTGCCATGGATCAGACGCAGTACATTTCTGGCCAGAGACGAGATGCGCGGCCTCTCCCCTGAGCAGATTAACGAGACAATACAGGAGCGACTTGCCCGCGCAATTCGGTTGCAGGCCGATAACCTGGATAAGGACATCCCCGCCATTCTGACGGGCCACGTGTCTGTGAGCGAGGCCAAGACCAGCTCCGAGCAGTCGATGATGCTAGGGCGAGACCACGTGCTGCTAAAAAGCAACGTGGCGCTGCCGGAGTTCGATTATGTCGCTCTGGGCCATATTCACAAGCATCAAATCCTTGGCACCGATCCTCACGTAGTATATGCAGGGAGCCTTCAGCGAGTCGACTTCGGCGAAGAGAAGGACGAGAAGGGGTTCTGTGTGGTCGAGCTTGACCCAAGCAGACCAGAGGGTTCGAGATTTCAAGGGTTTAGCTTCGAGAATGTGAACGCCAGGAGTTTTCTCACGATAACGGTGAAAGTTTCCCAGGGAGACCTCGATCCGACAACAACCGTAATCCAGCACATATCGCGACATCATATTCAGGATGCCATTGTCAGACTAAGAATTGAGGTGCCAGGCGAGCTCGTGGGTCATTTGCGAGATGGTGAAATCAGAAACGCCCTGGATAGCGCCTACTTTGTCGCATCCATCACTAAAGACGTCGTTGAACAGCGACGGACTCGGCTTGGCGAGACTTACTCGAAGGGCCTCGATCCGAAGGAGGCGCTGAGGATGTATCTCGACAGCCGCAGCGTTCCAGATGACAGGGCTGAGGTGCTGATGCGCCACGCCGAAGGTCTGATGGAAGACTATGCATCGGAATAGAAGGCTGCTTGAATCCTGGGATTCCGTGAGGGCATCTAACTCGGCGTATGGAGATTTATCGATTTCGAGGTGCGGAGGAATCCTTTGGGTAACTTGAATTCAATAAGCCGGAAGCCCGCCTTAGCCAGGACTCTCTGGAAATCCCGCGCAGCGTGGTTGGGAATTGCCGTAGCCTCCGCTTTCCTGTTTGCTGCTTGCTCCAGCGGCGCGGCTACGGAGCAAGATTCAACGGAGCCTATCTCGAATGGCACTGCGTCGGACAGCAGACCAGAAGACGCCGCGCCAGATTTCGAGCTTACGCTGTTTGAGACACCGAACCACGCTGCTGGCGAGATCATAAGGCTCTCGCAGTACGAGGGACAGCCTGTAGTGCTGAATTTCTGGTTTCCTTCATGTGCTCCATGCGTAGCCGAAATGCCAGACCTTGAAGCGACCTTCCAGGCACACAGAAGTGATGGCGTCGAGTTCATTGGTGTTCAGCTTCTGGGGATTAATACGGCAGAAGAAGGCCAGGAATTCATTGATGTCACTTTGCCCGGACTAAATGAAGGCGCTACAGTTACATATGCCCTAGGTGCCGACATAGACAGCGACATAACCATCAAAAAATACAAAGTCGCTGGGTTCCCGACTACGTTCTTCCTGGATAGCGACCATAAAGTCGTAAAAAAGTGGACCGGCGCTCTCAACAGAGAGAAGATGGAAGAGTTCGTCCAAAAACTGCTAAACTAACAGCCTGCGATAGAACCGCATCTGGCCGGTGGTAGATTAAACTCTATCGGCCTAGTGGTCCAACATCATTGAAATGAATACCATGATAGTCATTGTTCCTCTTGGGGGTTCAATCGTAACGTTGAACCGAGGAGGAACCATGATGTCTACCAAGAAGTACCGTATCAGACTGACTACCGACGAACAACAGGAACTCAACGCCTTGGTCTCACGCGGTCGGGCTGCGGCGTACAAACAGACCCATGCGCGCATTCTGCTGATGAGCGATGAGTCACGCTCGGACGGGGGAATGAAGGACGCGGACATCACCAGCGCGCTCGGTGTGGGACAGTCAACGGTCGAGCGAATACGCAAGCGCTGTGTGGAGGAGGGGGTCGAGTCTGCGCTGAATCGCAAAAAGCAACTGCGTCGGCGTCAAAAGAGACTGGACGGCGAAGGTGAAGCACGGTTGATAGCGATGGCCTGCGGGGAACCGCCGGAGGGGCGTGCCAGTTGGACCCTGAAGCTGTTGGCTGACCAGTTGGTCGAGTGTGAGATAGTCGGGACCATTAGCACCGAGACGGTTCGCCAGGCGCTTAAAAAAAAACGAACTGAAGCCGTGGCTGAAGCAGAGTTGGTGCATCCCGCCCGGTCAGAGCGCGGAGTTTGTGTGCGCGATGGAAGACGTGATGGAAGACGTGATGGAAGACGTGATGGAAGACGTACTGGAGGTCTACCAACGGCCGTACGATGGGAATGAGGTTCTGGTGTGCATGGATGAGACGAGCAAACAGCAAGTCAAGGAGACGCGAGTGCCGCGTCCCGCAGCGCCCGGCTTATCGGCGGCATACGACTACGAATACGAGCGCAATGGAGTGAGCAGCCTGTTCATGCTGTTTGCACCGTTGGACGGATGGCGCCGAGTCGAGGTCAGAGAGCGTCGCACGAAGGTGGACTGGGCGCATGTGATAAAGAAACTGGTCGACGAGGACTACCCTGACAGAGACCGGATCGTGCTGGTAATGGACAATCTCAACACTCACAAGCTGTCCTCGCTATACGAGGCATTCGAGCCTGCTGAGGCGAGGCGTATAGCTGAGCGACTGGAGATACACTACACTCCCAAACACGGGAGTTGGTTGAATATGGCGGAGATAGAGATCGGTGTGCTGGCTCGACAGTGCCTGGACCGACGGATTGCCAATCAAGACATCCTGCGCGGCGAGGTCAATGCTTGGCAGAATCAACGCAACCGGGATGTGATACGAGTGGATTGGCGCTTCACTACCGAGGATGCGCGCATCAAGCTAAAGTCACTCTACCCATCAATACAAAAACGTTGAACCACTAGGAGCCTGAAATCGAATCGTGGGCGAGGCTGTTTGGCTACCTCGCAGTGTGGAAATGGGCGTCAACGACGTATTCTTGCTGGTAGTTAGATGGCTGCATCTCGTATCTGCCGCCGCCTGGGTTGGCGGCAGTCTATTTTATCTCATCGTATTGCGTCCAGCATTGCGCAAGTCTCCCAACGCTTCACGGGCCATCAACACCGCCGCAGCCTCCGAGTTTCGCGCGCTGGTCGACACGTGCATTCTAGTCCTTCTCGCTACAGGCATTATCCTCACGTTTAATCGGCTTACTCCTGGCGTCATCGGAGTCCCTTATGCGGCAACGCTAGCCTTGAAGATCGTGCTGTCGATATGGATGTTCGCTCTGGCGCGAGGGCGAAGGCGACGCTTCGTGCTTCCAGAGACAGGCCATGATTCGCCATCTGACGCTACACGTCTGCAACGATACGCCCGTGCCATATCGGGCTACAACTCGATAATAATCCTGGGAATCGTGGTTTTCCTGCTCTCTGATTTGTTGAAAGTCCTGTTCGAGATAGCAGTCTCGAAGTGATGTTCATATCGGATAACATTTGACGATATCGAGACCTGGTGATATGGTTTTGAGAATTACGTTATTGCCTTCGGCATGAGCCGAGAAGAGTAATTAAGGTAGCGCGAAAGAATAATAGAGGTGAATTTATTGCAGCAAGATAGTTCTGGCGGCCCAGGCCAGCTTTTGGCAAGAGACTACTTCGGAGCACGGGCGGCGCGTTATCGACAAAGCCACGGCAATGAGGAAGCGTTAGCGCTGATCGTCCAGATGGCAGACCTAAAGGGCGACGAGTTTATGCTGGACGTGGGCACAGGGCCGGGTCATCTGGCCTGCGCTTTCGCGCCCCACGTGCGTACGGTGGTAGCCAGCGACCTGGCTATGGGTATGCTCCGTGAGATACCAACTCTTATCCAAGAAAAAGAAATGGAAGCCTCCAATCTCTGGCGAGTGGCTACGGATGCTATGTCTATCCCTTTCCAGAACGACAGCTTCGACCTGATAACCTCTCGACTCGCCGCCGCCCACTTCCCCAATCATGCTCCTGCTGTCATGGAGATGGCCCGTGTGTGCAAACCTGGCGGTAAGGTGCTTATAGCCGACAGCATGGGGCCTGAAGACGCTGAATCACAGGTGTACATAGACGACATAGAGCGGCTCAGAGACTCCAGCCATGTCTGCAACCACAGCCACACCGAGTGGCACCAGGCTTATGAAAACGCGGGCCTGGAAGTCTTGGATGTTCAGGTAACTCGTGGCCGTATGCGGAATATAATATTCTGGATGGATCGTGCCGATACACCCCCAGAGAATCGGGAGCGCATCTACTCCATGCTCAAGAATCCGCCGGAATCGGTGAAGCGCCACGTAGACCTTGGGCAGGATGAAGACGGAAACTGGTACTTTACCACGGCTCAAATTCGCATTTTGGGACGGAAGCGCTAAACTTCAGATGCCAATATCAGTCCAGTGTGAAGATTCTCGCACCTACTCCTGTCCCTGGCGGACCAAGATAACAACGCACTTATTGTCCCTACTGTTGGAGGTAGAATAAACGTGAAGCCTGAGCTGATGAATATTCTGGCATGCCCAGTATGCAAAGGGTCTCTGACTCTTTCGGTTGAAAAAGAGGATGAGGACGAAATCGTCGAAGGAAGCCTTCACTGCGATTCGTGCAGCGAGACCTATCCTATCGAAGATACCATTCCTAACCTGCTGCCACCGGCTCTCAGGGAGTAGAAGCTACCTTAATCTTCCTTATTGGGTCACCGGATGACGAGAGGCGCGTTCGCAATGAATGAGCCGTCACTTTGAGCACCGGATGAACAAGTTCCGGTGCGATTTCAGAAAGCGGCACGACAACGAAGGCTCGTTGAGCCATTCTAGGATGCGGTATCGTGAGGATTGGCAAATCCAAAACGGCACGACCGTAGATGAGGATGTCCAGGTCCAGCGTACGCGGCGCGTTTACGAAGGTTCGGTGCCGCCCTAACCTCGTTTCGATGTCTTTCAAGCTCGCCAGAAGCGCGAACGGGTCTAACTTCGTCCACATGCGGCAGACAGCGTTATAGAACGACGGCTGGCTGCGAAAGCCTTGTGGGGTTGTCTCGTAAATCGACGAAGCCGTTATGTTTTCGGATATCTGACCGAGTATCCGCAGAGCTTCGCCTATGTTGGCGCTGCGGTCTCCCAGGTTCGAGCCAATTCCTACGTAGGCTTCATTCAGCATCGGCCTGTTTCCAACCACGGACTATGGCGTCACTCATCCGCGACACTCTTACCATCTCCCTAACATCGTGTACTCTTACGATGTCCGCACCCTTGGCTATCGACAGCGCGACCGTAGCGGCGGTTCCCTCGACCCTTTCATCAACAGGCAGGCCCAGAACGCGCCCGATCGTAGACTTTCGAGACATTCCTATGAGCAAAGGCCGACCTAGGACCAGAAATTCGTCGAGTCTGCGAAGAATCTCCAGGTTTTGCTCGGCGGTTTTGCCGAAGCCCATGCCTGGGTCCAGGACGATATTTTCTAAAGATACCCCAGCGTCCAGTGCTGCGTCGGTCATCCGTCGCAGTTCGCCAATGACATCCGGCACAAGGTCATCGTAGCGAGTGTGGCCTTGATTGTGCATGAGAACAACCGGAACGCCTGCTTCGGCGGCGACGCGGACCATATCGGGGTCTCGTTTGAATCCCCAAACGTCGTTAATCATGGACGCACCTGCCGCAAGGGCCTCATCGGCTACGCGCGCCTTGTAAGTGTCAACGCTGATTGGAATCCGAAGCCTGGCAGCGAGAGCGTGAATGACCGGAATGACCTTCGATAGCTCGTCTTCGACTGGCGTAGGCTCTGCCCCAGAGTAGACCAACGGTGGACGTGTGGACTCACCGCCTACGTCTATGATGTCCGCGCCCCACTCCTGAAAGTCGAGCGCCTGCTGTACTGCGGCTCCTACGTCCTCGCTCAGCCCGTCGCCTGAAAAGGAATCCGGCGTCACGTTGACAACACCCATGACATAGGTGCGCTGACCCCAGGCGAAGGAGGTATCGCCAATGATGGTCGCGCATAGACCTTCTGCTTTGGACTGCATTGCGACTCCAAAATATGATGATACGAATAGTCGCCGTCGCCGTGACATCGGTTGCCTTGCGACCTTCACAATTATCTGCTACGGTTTGGTTGAGATTATTTCATAGATGGTGGCATGAATTCAAATATGGTAGTCCGTCGAATTGTAGACCAGAAACGAGATGAGCTACGTCAGAAAAAAGAGGAGGCGCTGGTTAGCGGCGGCTCTCGACGCATCGAGGCGCAACACAAACGCGGAAAGCTCACCGTACGCGAGCGCATCAATCTGCTTCTTGACGAGGGGACGTTCGAAGAGATAGACGCATTTGTCCTGCACAGATCAACTGAGTTCGGGTTAGACAAGCAGAAGTTCCTTGGCGATGCCGTCGTCACCGGCTATGGCCGCGTAGACGGACGCATGACATTCGTTTACGCCCAAGACTTCACCATCCTCGGCGGCTCACTATCCGAGGCGGTGTCGCAGAAGGTCTGCAAGGTTATGGACCTGGCTATGGACACCGGCGCGCCTATCGTCGGCTTGATAGACTCTGGTGGAGCGCGAATCCAGGAAGGCGTTGATAGCCTGGCAGGATATAGCTCGATTTTCCATCGCAACGTTAGGGCTTCCGGCGTCATCCCGCAGATTTCGGTCATACTTGGCCCTGCAGCCGGTGGCGCGACATACTCCCCCGCTCTGACAGACTTCGTGTTCATGGTGAGCGGAGTCGGCCAGATGTACATCACAGGCCCGGATGTCATTCGCTCCGTGACTGGCGAGGATGTGACGCACGAGGATCTTGGAGGAGCGTCAAGCCATGCCACCAAGAGCGGCGTCGCCCACTTCGCCATCGAGTCGGAAGCCGAATGCTTTGAGCAAGTCCGTCGTCTTCTAAGCTTCCTACCCCAGAACAACATGGAGGAGCCGCCACGTCAGCCATCCATGGATGACATCGACGGCATCGATGAGGAGATTGCCAGCCTAATACCTGACAATCCCAATCAGCCATACAACATGTTGGACGTAATCGTTCGAATCGTCGATGATGGCGAATTCATGCAGGTGCATGAGCGATTCGCGGGCAACATCCTCGTGGGCTTTGCAAGATTGAATGGCAGGCCAGTAGGCATCGTCGCAAACCAGCCTCACTATCTGGCAGGAGTGCTCGACATAGAATCCTCTGTGAAAGCCGCCCGGTTCGTACGCTTTTGCGACGCCTTCGAATTCCCACTCATAACCTTCATAGACGTGCCTGGCTTCATGCCCGGCACCGCTCAGGAGCACAGTGGCATCATAAGACACGGCGCAAAGCTAATCTACGCCTACGCCGAGGCGACGGTTCCTAAAATAAGCCTCATAATGCGGAAGGCTTACGGCGGGGCCTACATTGTCATGAGCAGCAAGAACCTGAAAAGCGACATCAACTATGCCTGGCCGACCGGCCAGATAGCGGTGATGGGAGCGGACGGCGCTGTGAACATTGTGTACAGAGGCGAGCTAAACGATTCAGACCGCCGTGAAGAGTTGCGCGCCGAATTAATCAAAGACTACGATGATCGATTAATGAACCCATACGTCGCCGCCAGCCGGGGCATGATAGATGATGTCATCGATCCTGCCGAGACCAGAACCAAGATTATCCGTGCGTTGGAGATGCTGGCTACGAAACGCGAGTCGCTTCCGTTCAAGAAACACGGGAGCATTCCGCTTTGAGCAGCCAGAGCAATGATTCGATTCTACCCGATCCCAGGCTGTTGTCGGCAGTGATGGCCGCAGTTCAGGCTTACCTTGACGAGGAAGACGACGCCATGAGTCCTCAAGCAGGCAAACAGGGACGGGCCTGGAAACTGGCGGCGTGGCATCCAAGACTAGATATGCGATTCAGGCGCAGTCTATCATGGAATGGCAGAGGATAAGCAAAACATGACAGGCGTGATTTGCCTTCCATGCATAGCTTCTCGCCGCATGATTCATCTGATGCCATGTCCTTCGGGCAATTCTAACTCTCGTCACGAGATTAAGAGCGTCTAACAAAACCTAATAAAAGGGGTTAGAATCTGGACATTCTCTGGAGGAGGATGACCTAATGTCTAAGCCCCTTGTAAGCGATGAATTCTGGGAACTGGTGCAACCTTTACTGCCGCCACAACCACCGAAGCCGAAAGGAGGAAGGCCCAGGATACCTGACAGACAGGTCCTAAGTGGGATACTGTTCGTGCTAAAGACAGGCATTGGCTGGGAAGACCTACCCAAGGAGATGGACTGTGGCAATGGGATGACCTGCTGGAGGCGCCTCAGAGATTGGCACCAGTCGGGAGTCTGGGAGCGCATCCACTTGGTATGCCTTGAGCGCCTGCAAGCAGCTGAGCGCATAGACTGGACTCGCGCAGTGCTGGACAGTGCTTCAGTGCGAGCAGTTTTTGGGGGCAGAAAACAGGCCCCAACCCCACGGACAGGGCGAAGGCGGGTAGCAAGCATCATATCATAACCGATGCCCAGGGCATTCCACTGGCGGTCAGGTTGACTGGCGCGAACGCTCACGATGTCACCCAAGCCCTTGAGTTGGTGGATGCCATACCTGCTGTCAAGGGCAAGCGAGGCAGGCCTCGCAAGCGTCCTCTTCAGGCGCAGAGAGACAGAGGGTATGACTCTGAGCCTGTTCGCAAGGAGTTGAAGAAGCGACATATCTGGCCGCTGCTGGCCAAGCGAGGTGAGCCGCATGGCAGCGGGTTGGGTGTGCATAGATGGGTGGTTGAGAGAAGCCTGAGTTGGCTTCATCAGTTCCGACGCTTACGGGTTCGATATGAGCGCAGGGCAGACATACATGAGGCTTTCTTGGCCATAGGTTGTGCCATCATCTGCTCTCGCTTTCTGTTCCAATAATGGTTTTGTTAGACGCTCTTAGTGAGATGAGGAACAGTGCCAGCTAACTCCATTAAGATTACCGACACCACATTCAGAGACGCCCATCAGAGCTTGATGGCCACACGTATGCGTACTGCCGACATGGAGCCTATAGCAGCCGAGATGGACTCTATGGGCTTCCATTCACTGGAGGTCTGGGGAGGCGCGACGTACGACGCAGCCACAAGATTTCTCGCCGAAGACCCCTGGGAACGGCTGCGCACTTTCAAGCGGTTGATGCCCAAAACGCCGTTCATGATGCTTCTTCGGGGACAGAGCCTGGTAGGATACCGAGCCTACGCCGACGACGTTGTAGACGCCTTCGTTCGGCGTTCTGCCGAGGCCGGTATAGACATCTTTCGTGTGTTCGACGCGCTGAACGACGAAAGGAATCTTGAGAAAGCATCCCAAGCCATAAAAGCCAATGGCAAGCACTTGCAACTTGCTATCTGCTACTCTCTTACCGAGGAGGGACGACTGGGCGGCCATATCTACAACCTTGATTACTACGTAGACAAAGCCAGGCGTTTTCAAGATATGGGGGCGGACAGCATTTGCCTCAAAGATATGGGCGGACTGATGGCCCCGTACGATGCCTACGAGCTTGTTACAACGCTCAAGTCGGTTGTAAGCGTTCCCCTTCAGTTACATACTCACTACACCAGTGGCATGGCTTCGATGACTCTCTTGAAGGCCATAGAAGCCGGCGTTGATGTCGTTGACACCTGCCTCGCTCCACTGGCTTTGCGTACCGCCCAACCCGCGATAGAACCGCTGGAGGTAACTCTGCGCGGCGAAGACCGAGATTGCGGGCTAGACCTCGCGAAAATCTTGCGCATGGGCGACTATCTGGAGTCGATTCTGCCCAAGTATCGTCATCACATGCAAAATCCTCGCGCAGCCGTAATAGACGCCAAAGTCCTCAGCCACCAGATTCCCGGAGGTATGGCAAGCAATCTGATCTCTCAATTGCAAGAGGCGGACGCCCTTGATCGCCTCGACGATGTGCTGTCCGACGTACCCAGAACTCGCAGGGAGCTTGGCAATCCTCCGCTTGTGACGCCAATAAGCCAGATGATTGGCTCCCAGGCAGTGAGCAACGTGCTTTTCGGACGCTACAAGATGATATCCGACCAGGTGAAAGACTACGCCTACGGCATGTATGGCCGTTCGCCCACATCACTGGATTCGCAGGTGATGGAGATGGCCCTCAAGAACTACGAACGAGGCAGCGAGCCATACACTGGAAAACCCGCAGACCTGGTAGACCCTGAAATGGAACAGGCACGGGAGGACATCAAGGACATCTCAACCGACGTTGAGGACGTCCTGACGTATGCGCTGTTCCCTTCAACAGGCCTCCAATTCCTTCGTATGAAACATGGGCTAGATCCAATTCCTGAAAACATGAAGCCCAAGAGCCTCGAACAGGCGGATCAAGAGATCGCCAAGAAGAAAGCGGTGGAACCCCCTCCCAAGAGTTCCAGGGCGCGAACTTTCAATGTGTACGTAGAAGGGAGTTATTTCGAGGTCGAAGTAGACCCTGCTCAACCCGTGCGTGGCTTGACTTCCGACGCAGCGTCGCCATCGGCTCCCACGCCCTATCGAGCGCCTGCGCCCGCTATGCCACCCGCACCAACAGCCCCATCATCTGCTTCAGGCGAAGCCACGATAAGCGCACCCATGCCCGGCATCGTATTGAGATATATCGCGGAGGTCGGTCAGAGCGTGCAAGCCGGAGACCCTATTTTGGTGCTGGAGGCAATGAAAATGGAGAACACGCTCCCTTCACCTACCACCGGCGTTGTCAAGGCGCTGCCATTCGATATCGGTGTCACAGTTGCGAAAGATGACATACTCGCTATAATTGCACCGTAACACTTCGTTATGGTTGCGGCGACGCCGCACGAATTTTCAGGGGGCGTAATTCGTTTGCCGTCTTCGGAGTAACCAGGAACAATCCCACTACGGCTTGTCGATTATGACTAGGAGAATAGAGTCTAGATTGATAAACACAAAGAGGCCCGCTGGGACGAGTAAGTCAAGGCCCCAGGTGCAGAAAATTGTGGCCCACTTGAACTAAATCAAACAGGATTACTTAACGAAGGGATTAATAACGAACGCCATGAAAGTCGTCAAAGCCCACAACATGACCAAAGAAGCTGCAAAGAGCAAAGTCGATGCTGACTTTCCGAAGTTGATGAGCGGCTTTGACGAAACTGTTTCCGACGTTACCTATAGCTGGCAAGATGACCTCATGGCGTTCTCATTTCACGCACGTGGCTTCGACTTCAAGGGAACACTTAATGTCACCGACACCGAACTGGCTATTGATCTTGACATTCCTCTGATGCTGCGGGCTTTTCAAGGGTTGGTGCAGGAAAGAATGGAAGAAGGTCTTGACGAATTTCTGGAATCCTAGAACTGTTTTAGAATGCGTATAAGCGGAATGATGCGACAAGCTCCCGGAATCTATTTAATCTAGAGAACGAATTTCTGCTCAAGCCTCCCACGACCGGCCGTGTAGCTTCACCATATTGTGGTTGATGACCGCTCCCAGACCGATGCCACCCGGAAACAAGAGACGTCCTCCCTCAATGTGTTCACGTGGCTTCAACAAATCGGCTCGCCAGAGAGCCTCGTTTACAGCATGCTCCAGTGGCAACGCCCCGTTTATTGCTGCCGTTGTATGCGCGCTCGCTAATTGCGAGACCGGCCCGGAAGGGTTGTGCAGGGATAGTTGGCCTCCTGCTTCGCTCACCGTTCGTCCTGTGCGGCACGCCTCGGCCACTCCGCCACAGAACTTGATGTCTGGCATGACAATGCTAACAACTCCACGACTTATCAAATCGGCGAAGAATGGCTCTCCGTAGCCGCTTTCGCCGCCCGCGAGGGGCATCCCAACGTTCTTTGTGACTTGCATAAGCCCTTCAGCGTCTTTCGTAGGCTCCAGCGGCTCCTCAAACCAACCAATGCCCAGCTTCGCCAGTTCCTCAGCAACCACAGATGCAGTATGAGCTTCAAAGCGAGCGTGGCAGTCCACCAGCACTTGCACATCTGGCCCTACTGCCATTCTAATTGCAGCTACCCGCTCGATTCCTGGGCGAGCCAGATCGAGAATTGCGTTCGCTGACACAGGGGAAGTCACCTCGTCGAAGGGCGCGCACTTGACAATGGAAAATCCCGATTTGACCGCGTGCTCAGCTGCTGCACCGAAGTCTTTGGCAGTTCTGTCGCTACCGAACAAAGAGCGATTGATGTTGGCATAAAGGGGCACGCTGTGTTGCACCTCGCCTTCAAGGGCTTCGGTGAGGCTAACGCCGTCGCGGTAGGCCTGAAGGGATACCATTGCCGTTCGCAGCGCACTGATGGCGGTCGCAAACGGCCTATCTTTTCGCAATTGAGGTGGATCGAGGCCAAGGACTTCGACCATGCTCGACTCATCAACGATTTCCTTGCCCTTCAGCGTTGCCGCAATCTCCGTAAACAGCGCTACAGCCCTTCCAGTGCCTTCCCCACAGCTTAACTCTACGACGGTCTCAGCACCTTGGGCATCAGATA
Organism: Dehalococcoidia bacterium; assembly: GCA_965206395.1. Taxonomy (GTDB): domain Bacteria; phylum Chloroflexota; class Dehalococcoidia; order Lucifugimonadales; family CATOSD01; genus CBDBJK01. The sequence continues at coordinate 96,852 of CBDBJK010000034.1, read as the reverse complement.
CTTCTGTGAAAGTCCATTCCGTGCGCTCGGTAACCTTGACTGAGCTAAATCTGACATTATCGATTCGTATTCCTTGCGACATCCTCACCCTCAACAGAACGACTCAGACTGGCTACATCCGTGCCTTTGAATGGTAACCCACACACGACCTGAGCAGTATAGCATGATGGTTTCAGGGTAAACATCTCTCTGCCCCCAGCTTGGCATCCATCTTGCCAGATGATAAACTCAGGAATGATTTAATGATGAGGTAGCTTATGGATGGGTTGATAGTACATGAAACGCCGGAACAGAAGTTCCCCACGATGATCGTGGCATTTGCGGGTTGGCCTGATGCCGCAGAAGCTGCAACTAGGGCTATTCGCTATCTGGTTCGAAAGCTGCCTGCAAAAAAATTCGCGGAAATCGACCCTGAAGAGTTCTACGATTTCACAGTTGTTCGACCTCAGACGCGGGTGAACCGTCGCGGCGAGCGAACTATTCGATGGCCGACCAACAATTTCTATTACTTTGAATCTGAAGAACAATCTCGTGGGGTGATGCTATTTGTAGGCACGGAACCGAACCTCCGCTGGAGGGCATATTCCAACATCCTGACTACGATAGCGGCCCAGTATGGCGTCGAGCTTGTAATCTCACTGGGCGCGCTTCTCGATGCGGTGCCCCACACCAGAGAACCGAGGGTTACAGGCAGGGCAAGCTTGCCTGAGCTGACTCAAAAGGCGGAATGGATGGGCATACGTAACTCAGGTTATCAAGGCCCCACCGGAATACATACGGCCTTTATGGACGCTTGTGACAAGAGTGACCTACCGCATGCCAGCATATGGGGACACTCTCCGCATTACGTAACCACGTCTCCGAATCCAAAGGTCAGCTATGCACTTCTCACCAGGCTACGTAGCCTTATAGACTTCGAGACAGACCTTGAAGAGCTTCGCCTAGCAGGAGAGGCCTTTGAGTCTGAGGTGAGCAAAGCGATAGCCAAAGAACCGGACGTAAGCTCCTACGTGCAACGTCTGGAGCAGCGTTACGACGAGGCCCATGCCTCATCTGAAGAAATTCCAAGTCCAGACACGATGGTCAAAGAGCTAGAGGAATTTCTCAAGAGTCAACGGAACCGACAAGAAAATGGAGAAGATGCCCAGTCATAATGCTGCTGCATGGCCCCCTTTCGTGCAATTCCTTATACTAAATCATAAAGACTGTCATTAATCACATGCAGCCAAGGATTCCGAAGCCAGAACTGGGTCGCCTCCCCTATACACCGCGCTCTTCCATTGGAATTCATCTATACCCTGAATCAGTCTGCTCGACACCAGCAAAGCCATACAGCTTATGGAGGCCTGAATAGTGCAAACCCCGCGAGACGAATCTGTGCAGGTAGGCGGATTGCGATTGCAATACCGTGACTGGGGCGGTTCAGGCCAGCCCATCGTTCTGCTTCACGGTCTGGCCTCTACCAGCCATATTTGGGATATGGTAGCGCCGATACTTGCAAACGACTTCTCGGTTGCGGCGCTGGACCAACGAGGCCACGGGCGCAGCGAAAAGCCAGATCACGGCTACGACTTTGCCTCTACGACAGCCGACCTGCAAGGGTTCATCGACGCCTTGAAGCTCGACAAACCTTTGATCGTTGGGCACTCTTGGGGAGGAAGCGTGGCCCTCGAACACGCGGTAGCGCATCCCGATGTCCCAATAGGACTATGCTTTGTGGACGGCGGCACGATAGAAATATCGGGAAGGCCCGGCGCTACTCTTGATAAGGCCAGAGAGGATATGTCCCCTCCTGTTTTCAATGGAGTAACTATCGACCAGCTCAAGGAGCGCGCCCGCTCACGCCGATGGTTCGGGTCGATGACCGCACAGCTCGAAGAGACCCTGCTCGCCAACTTTGAGGTGCTTGACGACAACACCATTCGCGCCTGGCTCAGCCGAGAAAACCACATGCGGATAATCGAGGCCCTCTGGGATCACAAACCATCCACGCTATACTCAAGCGTTCAATGCCCAGTGCTGATAATGCCTGCGCGCCAGGAAAGCGAAGCCAACGCAGATTCGCGGGGCTTCAGAAGGGAAGACGCTGTTTCCGTCGCCAGCAGCAGGCTTCCCGTGAGCAAAACGGTCTGGCTTGAAGACAGCATTCACGACGTGCCTCTGCAAAGACCTCAGCTTGTTGCCGACGTAATCAAGGAACACATTCAAAACGGCTTCTTCGGGTAGCTGACTGTCAATCTGGACACAAGGCTGCCGTTAGAGTCCGTCTGACACATACATTTCAATATGGATTTTGCCCGCCGGAGTTGCGCTAACTATCTAGCGTAGGCTCGGATTTCCCCATGAAGGCGATCTTGTACGGATACAGTTCCGAGTGCATAACGCCATCTCTTAACGGCTGGATCACTCTCCATGATAGCTTTAGCCGAATTAAAGGACTCGGCCTGGAGAATAACGATTCCAAAACTACTATCGTCCGTGTTCTGAGTGCGTCCAGCAAGCAAGACAACGCCCTGCTCGGTCAATTCGCTTAGATACGCAGTGTGCTGTGAAAGGACCGACGCCTCATCTGGGCTTGGCCCCTCCGTGAGCATTTCCAATCGCTTGGGTTGAATCCTATAGAGAAATTGCATGTCGCCTTCTAGCACCAGAGTCTCAAAAACGTTTGCGAGCTTCCAGGGCATCAAGTTTACCATGACCGTTTGTGGCAGGCTTCCCCAGCAACCTGATAAGCTCTTTGTCGCGTAGGGCGTCATCTTCTTCTAAAGCGTTGTAAGCCTCATCGTTGCCTTGTGTGTCAGTCAACCCTGTCGCCACCAGAGTGATGCTGACCCTCTTGTGCAGGCTCCTGTCCTGAACGACTCCGAAGATGACGTTAGTATCAGACTTGCTCGCCTTGCGTATGATTTCCGCGACCTCATGTACCTGCCCTAACGTCATATCCTTCCCGCCCTTCACGTTGAACAAAATGCCTTTTGCACCGCTCAACGGCGCGTCGAACAACGGGTTTGACAGCGCCATGTGAGCCGCTTCAATGGCTGCCCATTTGCCCTTTCCTTCCCCAAGAGCCATAAAGGACGGGCCGCCGCCGCTCATTACGGATTTAACGTCAGCAAAGTCCACGTTAATCAGGCCGGGTATTGTGATTATGTGTGATATGCCCTGGACTCCCTGCCTTAGCACCTCGTCGACTAATTTGAACGCCTTCTCAAGTGAAATCTTCCCTTTCAGCGACGGCAGCAGCCTATCATTGTCGATTGTTATTAGCGTATCAACCTTCTGTTTTAGCTGACCCAAGCCGTGCAGGGCAATTTTGCGGCGTTGAGGCCCTTCAAACGAGAATGGCAGCGTAACTACGCCAACAGTCAGCGCTCCTTGCCTTTTGGCAATCTCCGCCGCAACAGAGGCCGCTCCGGTTCCTGTTCCGCCACCCATTCCAGCAGTTATGAAAACCATGTCCGCGCCTTCCAGAAGTCGAGTCACCTGCTCCTGGCTCTCCTTTACGGCTTTCCGACCGATTTCATGATGTCCACCAGACCCCATACCGTTAGTCGTGCTGGGGCCGATGGCGAGGGTTGTAATTTTCTTCAGCTGGTTCAGCGCCTGCACATCCGTATTGAGCGCGAGAAAGTCAACACCGGTCAAGTTGCTCTTTGCCATTCGCAGGACGGCATTGCCTCCTGCGCCACCTATTCCCATTACCTTTATGTTTATGTGGCCTTGTTCTGAATCTGGCATACTGGTGTCCTTTCCAAATATGGGAATATATGTTCTATTACTGTTGCAAAGATTAGATAATGTGTCGGAAAGTGTTCTGTAGGAGTGGTTCAGGCGGCCTGCGGGACTGACAAGAAGTAGTAAGGGATATGCCAGGTTCCCAGTCGACCCATATCTACGACTGCCTTTCGTTGAAGGGCCTGCTTTATGACTCCGCGAGAGCGATAGTGAGGGCCGCCGCTGATCTTTCCCAGGTACAAGACCTCTTGTCCCGGAGCAACGTTATAGCAGTTTGTCACCAGATGCTGGCGCTCTGGCGTAGGTATACCGGGCATCGTCAGTTGGGCGGATGGCGGGCTGATTCTCACACTGTTCATTGAATTCCTCTTGGCTGAAATACTAATCGTTGTCAAGAACACTTTAGAACAGAACGAGCGTTCTTGTCAAGCCTTTTTTCGAATCAGTCCCGCCGATTTAAGTTGCCTTGTCATCTCAGGGCTTCGCTCTCTTGCTTATTGGCCTGGAAATGCTAAAATCACCGTTGTCGAGAATTCTCGATTGCTAGTGTCCAATTTCTATTAACTTTCGAGGGAGGCTGCATGAGACTCGAAGGCAAAGTGGCCCTGATTAGCGGTGGCGCAAGAGGCATGGGCGCAGCCGAGGTGAGGCTTTTCGCACGCGAAGGCGCGAAGGTCGTGATAGCGGATGTGCTTGAGGACGAGGGTCGGAAGGTTGAGGCCGAGATTAACGAATCAGGTGGAAGCGCAGTCTTCGTCAAGCTCGACGTTACCAATGAGTCCGAGTGGCTTAACGCTGTGGAGACGGCCGTGCGGAGCTTCGGCATGCTGAACGTTCTCGTGAACAATGCCGCCATTATACGTACAGAGCGCGTGCTTGAAACCACCGAGCGAATCTGGGACGACGTGATGTCGGTCAACGCCAAGGGCGTGTTTCTTGGGACAAAGAGCGCGATCCCGGAGATGCGTAAGGTCGGCGGAGGGTCGATAGTGAACATATCGTCGGGCGCGGGCATAACCGGCAGTCAGCAGAACGCGGCCTATCACGCATCGAAGGGCGCGGTCAGAATCTTCACCAAGGCCGCCGCCATTCAGTACGCCAAGGACAACATTCGCGTGAACTCGGTGCATCCCGGGCCGGTGGATACCGTGATGCTTTCAACCGCCCGCTCCGAGGACGCAATTCGAGAGCGACTCGCCGAAACTCCATTGGGTCGCATCGGCAGGCCGGAAGAGATCGCTTACGGCGTGCTGTACTTGGCGTCGGACGAATCTTCGTTCGTCACGGGCAGCGAAGTGGTAATAGACGGCGGTCGCACCGCCCAGTAAGACCCAGAATATACAGAGGGGGAATATCGTGAGACTAAAGGGCAAAGTGGCATTGATAAGCGGAGGCGCTCGCGGGCAAGGCGCTGCCGAAGCCATATTATTCGCAAAAGAGGGCGCGGCTGTCGTCATAGCCGACATTCTGGATGACGAAGGAAAGAAGCTCGAAGCCGAGATTAACGAGACCGGCGGTCAGGCGATCTTCGTCAAGCTCGACGTTACCAGCGAGTCGAACTGGAAGGACTGCATCAACGAGACTGTCGCGCGGTTTGGAAAGCTTGATGTTCTCATCAACAATGCAGGCATCCTCGGTCAGACCCTGATAGAGCATACATCTGTCGAAGAGTGGGACAACATAATGGCCGTCAACACCAAAGGCGTCTTTCTGGGGACGAAGCACGCCATCCCAGAGATGCGCAGGGCAGGCGGCGGATCTATCGTGAACATATCCTCAATCGCTGGAATGGTCGGCAGCCCCAGAGGCAGCGCGTACACTACGTCCAAGGGCGGCGTCAGGCTGTTCACCAAGACAACGGCGATACAGCACGCCAAAGACGGCATACGGGCGAATTCGATTCATCCGGGGCCAGTCGATACGGAAATGATAGCAGACAATATCAGCACGCCGGAAGGTCTGGCAACGTCCGTCGCCCGCGTGCCTCTGGGTCGGCTCGGCACAGTAGACGACGTAGCATATGGCGCGCTGTTCCTTGCATCAGACGAGGCCTCCTACATGACCGGCTCGGAGCTTGTCATAGACGGCGGAGTCATCGCTCAGTAGGATAAATATTCGATTATGAAACTCCAAGACAAGGTAGCAATAATTACAGGGGCCGGACGTGGCATAGGCAGAGGTATAGTCGATGCCTTTGCAAAGGATGGGGCCAAATTAGTCCTGGTGTCACGCACTTTAGAGCAGATCGAGGCGGCTGCGCAGGAAGTTCGTAATCTGGGCGCAGATGCAATCGCCATTTCCGTTGATGTCGCAGACCCCGATGACGTGGAGCGAATGGTTGTGCAGACGCTTGACCGCTTTTCCCGTATTGACATTCTGGTCAACAATGCCGCGGTCCTTGGCCCGGTGGGGCCACTCCAGACCAACGACATGCGGCAATGGGCCGACGCCATGAGGATAAACGTTACCGGGCTTGCCATGTGCTGCCACGCCGTCTTGCCCGCGATGATCGAGCAGGGCGGAGGCAAAATCATCAATCTGTCTGGCGCGGGCGTGACCCAACCCTCGGAGACACTCAGCGCGTATGGCACATCGAAGGCCGCGGTCATTCGGTTCACGGAAACGCTGGCTATAGAGATGCGCCCGCACAACATCTGCGTAAACGCCCTGGGGCCTGGACAGATAGATACGACCTTTCTCGACCCTATGGCGACCGATGAAAGCCTGGTCGCGCCAGTGATGCGGTCTCATGTCCAAAATACCAATCGGGGCGCGGCGCTTCTCTGGAGAGCGCAGCGTCCTTGGCGGTTTGGTTGGCGTCCTCAGACTCCGACGGACTCAGCGGACGCCTGATTTCCTCAACCCAGGATGACTGGCGAAATCTCGCCTCTCGAATTCCTGAGATCATGGAGTCGGACAAATATACGCTAAGGTTCGTCAGCTAAGTCTTGGTGAACAATATGACTACACCTCACAAGACGCTAATAACGCTCAACGTCAACGGCATTTCGCACGAGATAGAGGCTGACCATCGCTGGACGTTGCTCCGTGTGCTCAGGGATGTGCTTGACCTGACCGGCTCGAAGCGTGGCTGCGACAGGGGGGAGTGCGGCGCGTGTACCGTTCTGCTCGATGGCAAGCCTGTTTACTCGTGCCAGATGCTCGCCCTTCAGGTAGGCTCTCGCAGCGTGGCGACAGTTGAGAGCCTCGGCAGCCTCGAACATCTGAGCTCGATTCAGGCGGCGTTTCTCGATAACGACGGCGGTCAGTGCGGATTTTGCACTCCGGGGTTCCTGATGAGTGCGAAGGCGCTGCTAGATTCGAATCCCAGTCCGTCAGAGGCCGACATTCGAAAGGCGCTTTCGGGCAACATCTGCCGGTGCAACGCCTATGGTCGAATCATCCAGTCGGTGAAAGAGGCCGCGCGGCTGATGTCAGAGGCATAATCAGATATGACAACCTCCAACATAGGCAACTCCGTTCCCAGGCGCGATTTGCCGGAAAAGCTGACCGGAGACGCGAAGTACACCAGCGACATCAAGCTGCCGGGGATGCTGCACGGCAAGATACTTCGCAGCCCCTACCCTCACACTCGCATCGTTTCGGTTGACGCGACGAAGGCAACACAGTTGCCCGGTGTGTACGCAGTGCTCACTCCATTCGACGTACCCGACGGACGTATCGCGCCGGACTCGCCCATCCTCGACACCAAGGCGCGGTTCGTGGGCGATGAGGTCGCGGCAGTTGCCGCCGAGGACGAGGATATCGCAGAAGAAGCGTTGGGGCTGATAGAGGTTCAGTACGACCCTCTGCCCTTTGTCACAGACCCTAGGGAGGCTCTGCGCCCCAACGCGCCCGCCGTTCACGAGGGGGGCAACCTCGTTGGAGGCAAGCCTCTCGCACTAACGCGGGGCAACGTCGAGGAAGGATTCGTTGAGGCCGACCACGTATTCGAAGATGAGTTCACAACGCCTTCTCATTCGGGTGCAGCTTTAGAACCAAGGGCAGCCATCGCCGCGTGGGATGGGGAGCAGCTTACTGTCTGGAAGTCGAGTCGTGGAATACACGCCGACCGTCTTAGCTTGTCTTTGTCCTTGAGCATTTCTAGAGAGAACATTAGGGTGATTGGGCCGCATATGGGCGCAGGCTATGGCAACAAGGACGAGACACGCCTTTCTGCCATCACCGCGATTCTGGCACAGCGTGCGGGGCGGCCTGTCAAGATTGAGCTTACCAGGGAAGAGGAGTTCATCGCAGGCCGACATCGCCACGCCACTATCACGAAGATAAAGGTTGGCGTCAAGAACGACGGCACGGTCACTGCCGTCCACGCGACGACCATCATGGACACAGGCGCGTATCTCTCCTCCGGGCCGGGCGTCATCAGGCGGGCGGGTCAGGGCGCGCTCTATCTCTACAGATGCCCGAACGTCAGGTACGATGGCTACCTCACATACACCAATCAGCCTTCTGCCGGGTCGTACCGCGCATTGGGAGCGCCACAGGGTCACTTCGCGCTTGAAGTCCTGATGAACCGAATAGCTGACGCGCTCGGAATCGACCCGTTGGACTTCCGTTTGAAAAACCACGTCGGACCGGAAGGTCAGCCCGGCGAGCGCGTTACACCGCTCAACGAGGTCATGGACACTCAGCCCGTCGAGGGCGGCGTGCCTTTTTCCAGCAACGGCCTGCATGAATGTCTCGTCAGAGGAGCGGAGGCCATCGGTTGGCGCGAACGTCGACCCACCCATGCGGACGCCGATAACCCGTTAAAGATTGGATTCGGGATGGCTATGTTCGTCTATCGCGGCGGCCCCGGAGGAAGGTCTAGCGTTAGATTGCGGCTAGACGATGACGGCACAGTGCAGCTTGTTACCGGCGTCATGGATGTTGGGGAAGGCAGCATGACTGTCATACCTCAAATCGCCGCCGAGGAGCTTGGCGTGCGCTACGACCAGGTGCATGTCACTTTCGGAGATACGCTGCTAACGCCGGAAGCGCCGATTACCGCAGGCTCCACCGCAACATTTTCAACGGGACTCGCCGCGAAAGAAGCGGCAGCGCCTCTGAAGTCGAAGATTCTTGAGGTTGCCGCCTCAGCGCTCGAAGCAAACCCGGACAGCCTCGACATTGTAGACGGCAATATAGTCACGACAGCGACCTCGGAGCGTCGCATGACACTGAGCGAGGCAGCGAGGCTTTCAGGAGATGGCCCGCTTGAGGTTGAAGCGTCGATTTCGCCCGGAAGCAAAGACTACATCGTAAACTCATTTGGCGCACATTTTGCTGAGATCGAGGTTGACACGGAGACTGGCAACGTCCGCGTGCTTCGCTACGTCGCGGCTCACGACTCTGGCCGGATTCTCAATCCGAACCTTGCGATTAACCAGGTCGAGGGCGGCGTCTCTCAGATGCTAGGCTTCACCTTGAGCGAAGTGATGCTGACCGACGCTCGAAATGGAGTAACGCTTAACGCCAATTTCCTGGAGCATAAAGGCCCTACTATTTTGGACTACCCCAACATCGAGGTCATCTTCGCCGACGTTATAGACCCCGTTGGCCCCTTTGGAGCAAAAGGCCTTGGGGAGCCTCCGAGCATCGGCGTCGCCCCAGCCATAGCCAACGCCATATACGACGCCGTTGGCATCAGAATACGCGACCTGCCCATAACTCCAGACGTTATCCTGAATGCCCTGACGCTGAAGGAAAACGAGTGAGCAGACGATGAAGCCATTCGAGTTTGTAAATGCCGAATCCGCGACTCACGCTATCAGCCTGCTTGAAGCAGACCCTTCGCAGACGAGGCTTATAGCAGGCGGAACCGACATTATGGGCGAAATCAAGGAGAGCGTCGTCGAACCAGCAACCCTCGTCAATATTTCAGCCATTAACGACATCAGCGGCATAACAATCGCAGAAAACGGGCTGCGCCTGGGCGCGCTGACGACTCTGAATGAGATAGAGAACGACGAAACTATCGCACGAGAATACCCCGCTCTGGCGCAGGCGGCGGCTTCCGTTGCGACACCGCAGATACGAAACGTCGGTACGTTGGGCGGCAACCTGTGCCAGAGGCCACGCTGTTGGTACTATCGAAGCCCTCTGTTCGACTGTCGCAAGAAGGGCGGGGCCATTTGCTTCGCCATCAACGGCAATAACAAATACCACGCCATCCTCGGCGGCGTGGACTGCTATATCGTGCATCCTTCTGATCTTGCCGTCGCCCTTATCTCGCTCAAAGCCGAGGCCACCTTGGTAGGCTCAAACGGCGATAGGACACTGCCTCTTAAAGAATTTTTCGTGGGGCCTGAGCGTGACATCATGGCTGAGACAGTGCTGCAGCCCGGCGAATTTCTGAGTATGGTGTACGTGCCCAAAGTCGAAGTGGGGCACAAAAGTATCTACCTGAAAGCTAGGGAACGTCAGACGCAAGACTTCGCGCTGGTAAGCGTCGCGGTTGCGATTGAAGTGGCTAATGGAAACGTGCAGGATGTCAGGATAACCCTTGGCGGCGTGGCTCCGACCCCGTGCCGCGCGCGCCATGCCGAAGACGCTGTGAAAGGCAAGGCTGTCGAGGGTGTCGATGCCGGGGCTGTTGGAGAGTTGTCCGTGAGAGAGGCGCAACCACTTAGGGATAACCACTTCAAAGTGCGGCTCGCCGCATCGCTGGTTAGCCGTGCCCTCAGAACGTTGCTGGAATCCGAAACACCGCATAAGAGTTCAACACCACTCGAATTACAGGGAGAGCAGCCTTGAGTATGATAGGCAATATCTTGTGGATTGTTCTTGGCGGCGGGATATTCCTGTTCATTCAGTATATACTCGCTGGAATCGCATTGTGTGTCACAATCATTGGCATACCCTTCGGGATTCAGGCCTTCAAGCTGGCATTTCTCGCGCTACTGCCGTTCGGCAAGTCGGTCGAAGGGATGCCTTCTACCAGCGGGCTGCTCTCACTAGTTATGAACATCATATGGCTAGTAGTCGGGGGAATCCTGCTGGTGTTCACCCACGCCGTCTTCATGCTGCTGACGGGAATCACGATCATTGGCATACCCTTCGCAAAGCAACACTACAAACTCGCGGGGCTGGCCCTTATGCCGTTCGGGAGAGAAATCAGGTGAGCGAAGGTTCTGACGTAGACTTCCGAAAACCGCCCGCTCCTCCGAGTTTGATGGCAAATCTCGACCGTATACTGCACCTTGCGCGTGGTCAAAGACTGGGCCTCGTTGTGGACTTCGACGGGACTATATCAGAGATCGTGTCCACGCCAGATGAAGCCAGAGTTTCTCTTGAAGCCTCCAATGCGTTGAGCAGTCTCGCGGCAAAGCTTGCCCTTGTCTCCGTGATGTCTGGGAGAGCGGCTGGCGACGTAATGCAGAAGGTCGGCATCGATGGCGTGCTATACGTTGGCAATCACGGGGCCGAGTATATTATCGATAGCCGCCTCGACATTGCTCCAAACGCCGCCTACGGTCGAGAGGCCGTCAACCACGTATTCAATCGTCTGCAAGAAGCCGTGGCTGTCTCCGGACTCATCTGGGAGGACAAAGGCTTCAGCGCATCAGTTCACTACCGCTTGGCCTCGAACACCGAAGAGGCAAAACGCACGCTAACCGAGGCTCTTGGCTTGATCCCGGAGGCAAATGAGATAGAGGTGTTCTGGGGCAAGCTGGTTCTGGAGTTGAGAGCGCCTCACGGACTTAACAAAGGCTACGCCATTCGCAAGCTGGTGGACGACTACAATCTCGAAAGTGTCGTCTTTATAGGTGATGACACTACTGACCTGGATGCGCTAATTGCCGTTAAGGAGCTGGTGAGGGAAAATGCAATCAATGGCGCGGGGATTGTCGTCCTGCATGAGGATTCGCCGGCGACGTTGCTTGATGCTGCGGACTATAGCATAGAGGGCGTTTCTGGAGTTGAGCAATTTCTGGGTTGGCTTGATGGCGTGACCGTCTAGCTCAATTCCATCATGCCCTGTATCTGGGTCTTGAGCCAGTGGGTTACGTCTTCGTCTTCTACAGCCGAAGTCAGTGTGGAAGCCCTCGTCGTTCTTTCATCCGCCGACATCGTGAGCGCCCTGTACATAGCCTGCATCGTGCCTTCGATGTCGGTCGGAGACACCGACAACACACCTTTGCGAAGCTGGTCATAAGCGCCAACCGACTCTGAGAGTATCACCACTCCCTCTCGGGTATTTACAACGGGGCCTTCTTTCGCGACGAGGTTCATGCCGTCAATCACTGAATTAACCAGAAGGACATCGTAGAGCCTCAAACCTGCGACGGCCTGAGTATAGTTATTCTCGTAGAAAACGTGTAGGGGTTTCCATTCGTCTGTCCCAAAAGTGTTATTAACGGCCTGCACCTGCTGATCGACTTCCTCAGCGTAACGTTGATACTGCCTTACGCGCGTCCTGGACGGCGCGAGGAACGCCATGAAGTTAACTTTGCCATGCAACTCCGGATAGCGCTCTAACAGCAAGTAATACGCCCTGAACCCTCGGACGATGTTCTTACTTGGCTCAAGCCGGTCTACTCTGACGATGGTATTATCAAGACGCAACGGTTCAAGTCTACGTTCGTAATCCAGGCTACGAGGGGAAGTGGAAATTCTTCTGAGTTCGTCCGCATCAATTGAAATAGGATACGCCCGGACCCGGACCAGTCTTCCGTCTAGAGAAACGGTGTGGTTGACATGATCCACTTCCGCGTCTGGAAGGAACTCCTCGCAGGTTTCTAAGAATGCCCTTGCGTCTCTCGCGGACTGAAAACCTAGAATGTCGCACTGGCATAACGCACGGCAGATAGCAGTTCGAACGTAGCTGGGGAGTAACAGCCAATAGGCCGGGCTGGGCCAGGGAATATGAATAAAGTGGTTGATTATGGCTTCCGGTATCGCCTGGCGCACGTATAGCGGCACCATGTAAAGGTGGTAGTCGTGAATCATCACGTAGGGCGGCTCATCTTGCCCTTGGGCTTCGGCGATAACAGCTTCGGCAAATGCTTTGTTTACAGCCGTGTAGCCATTTTCCCAGGCGTCATGTACTGCGGCGTCAATGTTAGGTGTGTATGGGGAACTCCACATATAGTGCTGAAGGAACCAGAGGAGAGGGTTGCAAAATACGTTGTAATACTTGTGGTATACACGTCGAGGGGTGACTACGTATCGCAGGCTTAACCGCTGGCCAGGAATAGGCGATTTTATGCTTGAGCCTTCGGCTGCCTCGGCGACTTTGCGGTCACCTTCTCCCATCGCGCTGGCGACCCAGGTAAAATCAACAGATCGCACAAGAGAATTCAATGCAGTAACTGCGCCACCAGTGCCCCTGCGAGCCTGTAGCTGATCATCCGCCGTTAATTGGTGCTCCACTGGCCCACGATTGCTCAACAGAATGAGACGTCGGTTGCCCAACATCTCTTCGCACAATCCAATAAGCTCAGACTTTTCACGGTCTCGCTGAGACGGAGCTACCATGTTCCACCGGATTTATGCACGATAACAACCACCAAACACTCTGCGGAATTTGGGAAGGTTACGAACATGCTGAAAAGTAAATAGCGGTTTCCGTTCACGCTTCCGTCTCCGGCCACATTTAGGGAACCTCTGAACAACTCGGCGCAAGCGTGGATGGGCAGAGTGGTTCCGTTCTTTGGAGATGTTCAGGCATCTTTGTGACGTTCCAAGTCGTGGTTGAGGCGTTCAGACCGTGTCTGTTGTGGCCTCGAAGCGGCTTTTCGGAGCCATCGCGGCTCCCCGGCCGTGATTTGCTCACTGCGCCCCTCTCATGCCGCCAGACGGCGCTCTGCCGTCATCAAGTTGGCCAGCCCCAGTAGCAATGCCAGCCGTTGCGCGTTCTTAGCCAACCCTCGGTAGCGCACCTTGGCGTAGCCAAAGCGCCGCTTCACGTACAGGAACGGATGCTCCACTTTCGCTCTGACCGACGCTTTGCGCTTCTCCGCCAACGCCTCGTGGCTGCCAGGCTCCAGGTGCCGTCGCCGGCCGGGCCTCATCGCCACTCGCCACTCCACATCCAACTCTCGATTCTCCAACCGCTTGTCCACTCCCTGATACCCCGCATCCCCCCACACTCGTTTCTCTCCACCGTGCAGCAATCGGTGCGCTTCTGTCACATCATGCACGTTAGCTGGCGTCGTAGTCATGCTGTGTACCACTCCCGTCTCAGCGTCAGCGCCTACGTGTACTTTCATCCCGAAGCGCCACTCGTTCCCCTTCTTCGTCTGGTGCATCTCAGGGTCTCGCTCACCCGCACGATTCTTCGTCGATGACGGCGCCTCTATGATGCTCGCGTCCACGATCGTCCCCTCCCGAAGCCGCAGTCCCTGGGACTCCAGATGACGGTTTATCTCCTCGAACAGACTCTGCCCCAACTCATGCTCTTCCAGCAGATGGCGGAAGTTCAGAATCGTCGTCTCGTCCGGCAGCGGGCCCGACAGCTTCAACCCTACGAACCGTCTCACCGACTCGACCTCGTAGAGCATGTCCTCCATACCAGGATCGCTCAAGTTGTAGAACAACTGCACGCAGTGTATCCGCACCATCGCCGACAACTCATATGGTCGACGGCCTCGGCCCGCCTTGGGATAGAACGGACGGATGCGCTCTTCCATCTGTTCCCACGGGATCAGAGCATCCATGCGCTCCAGGAATATCTCCCGGCGGGTCTTGCGCTTCTTGCTCTCGTATTCCAAGTCCGCAAATGTTGGCTGGTCCACCAATTATCTCCCCGAACACAGTGCTATTCTCTATGCTACTATGCCCAGACTTGTTCAGAGTATCCTTAGCTTCAGTTCGACTTACGGGCCGAAGGTATCACATGGTTTTTACCCTGTCAAGGCTGTATAAGCATTCGTATCTGCAATCTCCATGCGCTTCTTTCATTGTTGTAGAGTCGTAATCCGCGAAAATCGCAGCGTTGGACCGATTTAGCGAGCAGGCGTTTGGACACTTTGGCAGGCACGGCTAATGCCCTAATAGTCGTCATTATTGAGAGCCTGGCTAGTTGACCCTACCACGGTAATCGTCGCTGTCATAAACGGATGTATGACACAGAAATAAGGGAAGCTCCCCGTCTCTTGGAAGGTGAAGGAAAACTGGGAGGCCAGTGACATGGTCTTGCTGTCCCACTCCCCGGAGAGGGCTGAAGGAGCCCCCGCCGTCGTGGTATGTGGCGCACTATCCTCATTAACCCAGGTAATCGTCGTACCCGCAGCGATAGTCAGGTCTTCAAGCTCGAAGTTGAGGATTTCAGAGGTAATGGTTATCGGCTCAGGAGTCTGGGTTGGTTCAACCGGCGCAGGTGTTTGCGTCGCGACTTCCGCTGTGGGCGAAGGCGGCACAGGTGTTTGCGTCGCGACCTGCGCAGTCGGTGAGGGCGGCACAGGCGTTTGCGTCGCGGCTTGCGCTGTGGTGAGGGCGGCACCGGTGTAGGGGTTGACGAGACAGATAAAGCAGGTGTTGAAGCTATGGGCGCAGGAGTGGGTGTCTCGGCAGAGCTGCCCGACGCCACCACAGTTACCGTAGCCGTCATAGAGGGATGTATGGTGCAGAAGTAGGGTATTGCCCCAACCTCGTTGAAGGTGAATGAAAACTCCGAATCCGAAGAGAGTCTGCCACTGTCCCATTCGTTGGAACGGTCTGGAGAGACCCCGGCCGTCGAGGTATGCGGCACTGAATCGAGGTTCACCCATGTTACGGTTGTACCTACCTGTACCGTCATGTCCTCAAGCGTAAAATCGACTATCTCCGATTTCAATACATTCCCGTTCTCGGACGAAGCAGGCGCAGCAGTTGGATCGAGGGGTACACTTGTCGAAGTCGAGGCTGCCCCTACTACCGCAGTAGGCTCTGGCGCTGACGTTGGAGCAGCAGAGGCGGGCGATGAAGAGGTCTCGCCGCCGCAGGCAACCAGCGTTATCCCGATTGTCATGGCGACAACAAACACATAGTTCTTGATTCTTCGATTCATTAAGATTTTACCCTCGTGTCAAACATTAATGGTCGTTTCATTGGTGATTGTCTACTTGACGCAACGGACAGGGTAAGCTAGCATGGTTATATGCAATGGAAGCATGTGTCAGTTGGCGCGCTTACGCTTGGGTTGCCGATTTCGGTGGCGTTTCTAGTGGAACCTTATATACCATTGGGACATTGGCTGTGGGGTGTAATAGCACTGGGTTTCGTGCTACCTAGTGCTATTACATATGGTGTGCCTTACATTAAGAGGTGCTTGGGTCCTAAGCCGTTCACAGTGATTCACAGCGGGCAAGATGAAGCCGCTGGTGATTCGCTAGACGAGATTGACAACGACTTGGTGCGCTTTAGGGAGTGCCTGCCACAGGTTGAGCGATGTCAAACACTAATTGGTCAATATGCCGGTCCACTTGGTGGCTTCTACATGTGGATCATGAGCTTACGTTACTCGTTTGCAGAGGACATCACAAGGACGACGTTGATTAGAGCGCTTGAATATTTGACTCGGAATCTCGATCCACTGGGAATACGATGCCCTGCCGTCCACGGAGCCAAAGATGAATTGCCTGGCGATTTCCTCGTGAGATTGCGAACATGGAATATGCACCTAACGGAGTTAACGGAAATGATTCGATACGATGACCTTACGGGAGCGCGACGCCTTATGCAACCAACTTCTGATAAGTCAGATGCTCTGTGTTAACAATACGACGGAGGGTGTCAGTGAAAATATGGGTGTTGTCCCGATTGTTGTACCGCCATTCCAGTTCTTCAAGGTAGCGGTCCAGATGCTTCACGCTCACCTTGTGGAACGCTCCGACGATGCTCCGCTTGAACAGCGACCAGACGCCTTCGATGCTGTTGGTATTAACGTCGCCCAAGACCCATTGCTCGATGGAGTGGTTGACGGTCTCATGGCGGGTGTTGTCGTCAGCAATGCCCAGGTAGGACGCCAGTTCGTCAGTGTAGATAGCCTCCGCCTTGTCGTGGACCGTCCGATTGATAAAGTCGTGAAGGGTATGGCGCCGCACGTTGGGGATGCGCTCCAAGCGAACGTTGCCGTCCCGCTGGATGGCTCCGGCGACCCAGGTCTTGTTACCCTTGTAGGCCCGTCCTTTGCCCTTAGTCTTACCACCAATCAAGGTTTCGTCTACTTCAACGATTCCCAAGAGGGTCGGCCCATCAAAGGGGTCGTTGCCCATTGCCTCACGGATGCGATGGCAAAGATACCAAGAGGTCTTGTAGGCTACGCCCAATGTCCTCTTGAGTTGAAGAGCGCTTATGCCCTTCTTGGATTCGCACATCAGGTATATTGCCAAGAACCACTTCCGCAGGGGAAGATGGGAATCGTGCATGATGGTTCCTACCGTTACGGAGAACTGGTAGCGACAATCATTGCAGTCGTACTGGTTTCGAGACTCTATTTCCGATATGCTCATGGACCCACAGCGGATGCAGACCACGCCGCTTGGCCAGCGCAAGCGTTCCAGCAACTCCCTGCATTTGGCATCGGTGCTGTAATCGTCAATCAGGGTTAGGAGGTTGGTCATGTCTCAGTCTCCAAAGAAGAAATTGCTTCCCGAGAACATCGAGGAAAAGTCTGACGCCGAGATTGCCGAGAAGCTGTTTGGCAAGGCCGCCAAAGAGGAACTCGACCGGCTAATTGATGCTCCAAAGAAGTCCATGACTAAAGACTAACAGAAAGCCAACCTTGTGTCAAGTAGATAATTACCGTTTCATTAATAGACCTGATGATACTTACGTCGGAATAGATTCTTAGGATTTCAATTCAGAATCCATCGTGGCTTCTATGACACCGACAGAATATAGAGTTGATATGGCTTTATTATCTTTGAACGTCGCCAATGATAGTGCGGATTGAGGCGATGAGGCTACCAGCTCCACGGTGGCGAATCTGCCACCGGTATAACTCATTACCAGACATACCTTTGCCATGAAGCTGATAGAAAAGCATATGGCCAATGTCGCCATGCAGTACCAGAAAAATGCCTATGACAACTCCAATCATCGGTGTTATAAGACCAAGCCCGTAAGCGGCTATGAATGAGCTTATTGTTATCACGCTGCCTAGCATCATCCGCCGGTGATTTGCGACTCTTACTTCTTCGATTTTTTCCAGGCGGGAATAGGGCAACTCGTAAACCTCGTCGCCAGTGTCTTTCTCCAGGAACAGGATTACCCTGCTTGAAGTGGCATGGTAAGGCCCGAAGCTGGATATTATTCTCTCGCCCGGCCTCAGATGCGGTTCTACGCCCATTATTGTACCCAAGTCAAAACCCTCAGTTTTTCAGATCGATAGCCACCTTTATCATGAGACGCAAGGTTCCCGATTGCGGGCAGCTAATCTATATTTTCGCATCAATCCGATTATGAATATAGCTAGAAGATCGCCAATGGATTGACAGGCGATCCGGTGGTATTGGACAGCCGGAGCGGGCCTATTGAAAGCATAAACTCCCAGCGATTGCGCTCTCTACACGCCTGCGAAAGCTCTTCAAGGTTTGCGTTATCGAGAATCCACAGGCCCATAGCCACGATACCAACCTGATGAATCGGGTTCGTGATAGCAGGATAACCTGTGGGCGAAACATCGTTGCCTGTGTCGCTGCCTAGCATTGCTATGCCACGCTCGCGAAACAGAGGAAGGCAAGCCGCCTGACATGCCGTTGATCCATCAACGCGGGGGTTGATGGGGCCTTCCACGCTGCGCCGATGTAGCTGCCCCGTGCGTACCAGCAACACGTCTCCTTCCTCGATCTTGAAGCCGCAGCGCTCCTCTGCCGCCAGGATGTCTTCAGGCAAGACGCCTTCGCCACGCTCCAACCAATCTACGCCTCTTATCATTGGCACATCCACTAGAATACCACGAGTAACGATACCATTTTTGGCAAGCTCTATCGACTCCACCGTCGCTCCCATGCTTGTAGATATGAGATGCGCGGGTCGTCCGTTGTACAGCTTGCCTTCCCAAAAGAAGTGAGCGAGGCTGTCAACGTGCGTGATGGCGAACCCATGAAAGATCATCCCAAAGAAGTCTATCGACGCCTGGCTGGCTCTTGAAGACACTTTATCGCCGGTAGCCCAGCCCTCGCCGCTTTCGATCATGTAGTGCATCGGCGGCACCGGCACATCGAGCGAGGGTTCAAACAGGACAGTCCTCGCGCAAGAAACTGTGACCCCTTCCTGAACAAGGGATGTTGCTTTAAGCGTCTTTTCGGGTGTCAGGAAATTCAAAGTCCCTAGCTCGTCATCGACTCCCCATCTTCCCCAATTGCTTAACGACTTGAAATAGCCCAAAACCTCTGATTCCGTAGGAATGTTGGCAGGCATGTAATTCTCCTTGCTGCCTATCGTTAGGCAATGACTCTGTGATTACAGAAACATCAATGTCGGTTACATAAAAGACTAGAGCGCAATTCAATAGGGTTGGCTCCAATGTGTGTAAGTATAAACGGGAGACGGCCTCCTGTCATGGTGCACCAAGCAAAAATCGCGTGTAGTCTTCGGATAGGTGAGCAAATGTACTCCAAACGGACACTTGCGCACAGCCGCCACTTGGAGTACATTTGGCAATGCAGACTGCTATGTCTAAGCCATGCGTGGCTATGAACAGGCTCTCTGTGGCTAAGGAGACTTGATGCCTAAGAACCCGTTTTCGGGCAATAATGATATAGCGTCCAGGTACTTCTCGGCGCTTTCCTATCATGACTACAGGGCGATCTGGACTGCCAACATGTCTGCGGCTGCGGCTTCATGGGCGTTAATTGTTGCGCGCGGCTGGCTGGTCTATGAAATATCCGATTCTTCGTTGTGGGTTGGAGTTGTCACGTTCGCGGCTATGATTCCCAGGATGCTGGTGACGCCGTTCACGGGCTATCTCTCGGACAGATTCAACCGCCGCAACGTGCTTGCCGTCATGTTCACCTTGAACCTCGCCCATAACCTTGCGTTGGGGATTATTGTTTTAACCGGTTCTGTACAGATATGGCATCTGGTAGTCCTTTCGCTATTTAATGGCTCGGCCCGTGCGGCTCAGATGCCAGCGGCGCAGGCATTGGTTCCCAATCTTGTGCCAAAGCACCTCCTTTTGAACGCAATCGCGCTCAACCAGGCAACGAACCAGGGTTCGCGACTGATAGGCCCGGCGATGGTCGCGCCCCTGCTTGCAACGACGGGCGTTGAGAGCGCGTTTTTCCTTTGCACTGGCTTTTACGCAATCAGCCTGATTCAGGTCCTGCGCATTCGCACCGTTTCAAAGGGCGCTATCGACAAGAGCAAAAAGCTGGTCAACAACCTGACCGAGGGCTTCAGGTACGTTTACAAGACTCCCCTCATGCGCGCCATTACCGTAATGGCCCTTTTCCATTGTGGCCTTACCATGTCGTTCGAGTCGCTGCTTCCCGTGCTATCGAGGGAGCAACTCAACGCTGAGGGGGCCGGATTCAGCTATATCATGATGGCAGTCGGCGCGGGCGCGCTTGTATCTGCTATGACTCTGGCTGGTATCAGAAGCGAGGCTACCAGGGGTCGCTTATTCCTTTACCTGGGTCTTCTGAGCGGCGTCACGCCTATCATCCTGGGCCTGTCCTTCAATATGCCGATGGCGTTGGCGGCGGCGGCAGGCATGGGCGCGAGTCAGGCCGGATTCATGACCATTACCCACACGATGATTCAGTCCATAGTCCCCGATGGCATTCGCGGGCGTGTCGCAGGAATATATTCCATGCACGTCGGAGGTATGATGGCCTCGGTCAACCTGATTAACGGGGGCCTGGCCGATTACATCAACGCACCCGTGCTATTGTCCGTTGGTGGCGTGATGTTCATCGTTATCATGTTCCTGAGCTTGCAGCGCGTCACAATCCGTCAGATATACACCAGAGGATTGGGGCGGGAAGCATACTCTGCGGCGGATTAGCTGAAATACAAAAAAGCGACGCATCTAGGAAGGCAAAACGTAGATTGCCAAAACCGAGTAGAGCATCGCGGTGGAGATGACAACAATCGAGTGGAATATCTCATGATACCCGAACACGCGCGGGAACGGATTCGGCCACTGGGTCAGATAAATAGCCGTGCCTATGGAACACATTATGCCTACTACAGCCGGTAATATCACGACCTCTTTGGGCACAGTAGGAGCCACATATAGAGCGGGCACAATCGCAAACCAGCCCATCGTGAGATAAAGCCCGACGCTAACCCAGTGTGGAGTTCGCAGGGCCGACAACTTCAACACCACTCCCACACCCGCGAACCCCCAAACCACTAGCAAAACTGCGATGCTCAACTCTTTACTCATCAGCATGAGGGCGAAAGGCGTATACATTCCCCCTATGAAGATGAATATCATTGCATGATCCAGTCGTCTAACAAGAGGCCGAACCGCCGCGTTCCAGGGCGCTATGTGGTACATGGCACTCGTGGCGTAGAGCAGAATGAGGCTGACGCCAAAGACTGCGGCTCCCGCCACGGCTCTAGGCGTGTCCGCGACGTATATCAAGTGTATCAACAAGTCTGGGCATAGTAGCATAGAGAATAGCACTGTGTTCGGGGAGATAATTGATGGACCAGCCAACATTTGCGGACTTGGAATACGAGAGCAAGAAGCGCAAGACCCGCCGGGAGATATTCCTGGAGCGCATGGATGCTCTGATCCCGTGGGAACAGATGGACGCATCCGTCCGTTCTATCCCAAGGCGGGCCGAGGCCGTCGACCATATGAGTTGTCGGCGATGGTGCGGATACACTGCGTGCAGTTGTTCTACAACTTGAGCGATCCTGGTATGGAGGACATGCTCTACGAGGTCGAGTCGGTGAGACGGTTCGTAGGGTTGAAGCTGTCGGGCCCGCTGCCGGACGAGACGACGATTCTGAACTTCCGCCATCTGCTGGAAGAGCATGAGTTGGGGCAGAGTCTGTTCGAGGAGATAAACCGTCATCTGGAGTCCCAGGGACTGCGGCTTCGGGAGGGGACGATCGTGGACGCGAGCATCATAGAGGCGCCGTCATCGACGAAGAATCGTGCGGGTGAGCGAGACCCTGAGATGCACCAGACGAAGAAGGGGAACGAGTGGCGCTTCGGGATGAAAGTACACGTAGGCGCTGACGCTGAGACGGGAGTGGTACACAGCATGACTACGACGCCAGCTAACGTGCATGATGTGACAGAAGCGCACCGATTGCTGCACGGTGGAGAGAAACGAGTGTGGGGGGATGCGGGGTATCAGGGAGTGGACAAGCGGTTGGAGAATCGAGAGTTGGATGTGGAGTGGCGAGTGGCGATGAGGCCCGGCCGGCGACGGCACCTGGAGCCTGGCAGCCACACTAGATCATATCATAACCGACCTGCCGGTCAGGCATTCAGGCGAGGCAGGCCTCGCAAGCGTTGTGTATCTGGCCGCTGAAGCGAGGTGAGCCGCATGGCAGCGGGTTGGGTGTGCATATTACATGAGGCTTTCTTGGCCATAGGTTGTGGAACGCGCAACGGCTGGCATTGCTACTGGGGCTGGCCAACTTGATGACGGCAGAGCGCCGTCTGGCGGCATGAGAGGGGCGCAGTGAGCAAATCACGGCCGGGGAGCCGCGATGGCTCCGAAAAGCCGCTTCGAGGCCACAACAGACACGGTCTGAACGCCTCAACCACGACCTGGAACGTCACAAAGATGCCTGAACATCTCCAAAGAACGGAACCACTCTGCCCATCCACGCTTGCGCCGAGTTGTTCAGAGGTTCCCTAGTGGTTCAACGTTTTTGTATTGATGGGTAGAGTGACTTTAGCTTGATGCGCGCATCCTCGGTAGTGAAGCGCCAATCCACTCGTATCACATCCCGGTTGCGTTGATTCTGCCAAGCATTGACCTCGCCGCGCAGGATGTCTTGATTGGCAATCCGTCGGTCCAGGCACTGTCGAGCCAGCACACCGATCTCTATCTCCGCCATATTCAACCAACTCCCGTGTTTGGGAGTGTAGTGTATCTCCAGTCGCTCAGCTATACGCCTCGCCTCAGCAGGCTCGAATGCCTCGTATAGCGAGGACAGCTTGTGAGTGTTGAGATTGTCCATTACCAGCACGATCCGGTCTCTGTCAGGGTAGTCCTCGTCGACCAGTTTCTTTATCACATGCGCCCAGTCCACCTTCGTGCGACGCTCTCTGACCTCGACTCGGCGCCATCCGTCCAACGGTGCAAACAGCATGAACAGGCTGCTCACTCCATTGCGCTCGTATTCGTAGTCGTATGCCGCCGATAAGCCGGGCGCTGCGGGACGCGGCACTCGCGTCTCCTTGACTTGCTGTTTGCTCGTCTCATCCATGCACACCAGAACCTCATTCCCATCGTACGGCCGTTGGTAGACCTCCATCACGTCTTCCATCGCGCACACAAACTCCGCGCTCTGACCGGGCGGGATGCACCAACTCTGCTTCAGCCACGGCTTCAGTTCGTTTTTTTTTAAGCGCCTGGCGAACCGTCTCGGTGCTAATGGTCCCGACTATCTCACACTCGACCAACTGGTCAGCCAACAGCTTCAGGGTCCAACTGCCACGCCCCTCCGGCGGTTCCCCGCAGGCCATCGCTATCAACCGTGCTTCACCTTCGCCGTCCAGTCTCTTTTGACGCCGACGCAGTTGCTTTTTGCGATTCAGCGCAGACTCGACCCCCTCCTCCACACAGCGCTTGCGTATTCGCTCGACCGTTGACTGTCCCACACCGAGCGCGCTGGTGATGTCCGCGTCCTTCATTCCCCCGTCCGAGCGTGACTCATCGCTCATCAGCAGAATGCGCGCATGGGTCTGTTTGTACGCCGCAGCCCGACCGCGTGAGACCAAGGCGTTGAGTTCCTGTTGTTCGTCGGTAGTCAGTCTGATACGGTACTTCTTGGTAGACATCATGGTTCCTCCTCGGTTCAACGTTACGATTGAACCCCCAAGAGGAACAATGACTATCATGGTATTCATTTCAATGATGTTGGACCACTAGGGCTGAATCCTGAGAACTCATAGTGTGTTATGTTAACATAAAATCATGTTTTGTCAACATAAGAATACGAAGCCGAAAACAGATTTGTGCATTCTAGCCGAGCCTCTCGCCTTTCCCAGAGCAAGGCCAAACTCACTAGACACCTGACCAGGCATTAGGTTGTGTTGACATTTGGTGCATAATGGATACATGTCAACGACTGAATTACGCAATGAACAATGGTCGAAAATCCTTGAATTTCTGCGCTCATGCCCAGACCTCTACGTTGGAGAGGAGGACGATTGCAGGCGCTACGTCGAGGCCATCCTGTGGATGGCACGAAGTGGTGCTCCTTGGAGACTGCTGCCTGAGCACTACGGTCACTGGAACAGCGTATATAAGCGCTTCGCACGCTGGTGTGAAAAGGGTGTATGGGAACGAATGCATCAGCATTTTGTGCAAGACCCCGATATGGAGCATGTCATCATTGATAGCACTGTGATAGCACTGTGATAGCACTGTGGTTCGCGCTCATCCCTGTGCTGCTGGAGCCTCCAAAAAAACGGTGGCCAATCGGCCCAAGCTCTTGGCCGGAGCCGAGGCGGGTTCAGTACCAAGATCCACGTGAGCGTGGATGGATTGGGCAACCCGTTGCGCTTTGAGCTCACAGCAGGTCAACGTCACGACATCACCCAGGCACAGGCATTGATTGCTGATTTCGAAACCGAGCATGTGATTGCTGATAAGGGATACGATTCGATGGATTTTCTCCAATGCATCCTGGGCAGGGGCGCGTTACCTGTGATTCCACCTCGGTCAAATCGAAAGACGCCACGAGAGTATGATGAGTACCTTTACCGAGAGCGCCACCTTGTGGAGTGTTTCATCAACAAGATCAAGCACTACCGGCATATCTTCTCTCGCTTTGACAAGCTGTCATCGCGTTTCCTGGGATTCTTGAACTTCGTCGGTGCTCTCATATGGCTCAGATGAAATGTCAACACAACCTAGCTAAACTCTCTTGGAAGCGGCTCAATGTGCGGAGGTTATTAACCGGGTGCGGCGAAACACATTTATACATCTGCCACAGGTTGGCACTGTCACCGAGCGAGAAATCTGGGACTCTGGTATTACGTCCTGGCAGGAATTTTTGCAAACGCCATCATTGCCTGCGAGAATCCAGACTCGGCGCTCCGAATTGCGCGCTCTCATTCAAAAGTCCAGCGCCCGCCTGGATGAAGCCGATGCATGGTACTTCAACACGTGCCTGCCTCGCGGCGAGCGTTGGCGACTCTACGGCGAGTTTCGACATAGGGCCGCCTTTCTGGACATCGAGACAACAGGGCTATCACCGGCGTATAGCTACATCACAATGGTAGGCATTCTCGATAGCGATGGCTATACCGCGTACGTCAAGGACGAGAACCTCGACGACCTCAGGGGTGCGCTGGAAAAATATGACCTTGTGGTTACATTCAATGGGGCTGCCTTCGACCTGCCTTACATCGAAAACTCCTTTGGGCGGGTTTCCAGCCGTATGGCGCACATTGATCTTAGATTCCCGCTGCGTAGACTAGGCTACAGAGGCGGTCTGAAGTCAATTGAGGCCGATCTAAAAGTGGGCCGACCTTCTGAATTGGCTGGGCTGAGCGGCTATGATGCCGTGCTGCTCTGGCGCATGTGGCTGGATGGCAACAAGAGCGCCAGAGATACGCTCATCAGGTACAATGCCGAGGACGTGGCTTCACTTCCCGCGCTGACGGAGATTGTCTACAATCAGCTGGCTTCGAGGCTTAGCATTCAACCTCAACCCCTTACGCCTGCTTTTCGGCATGAGATTGACCTGCCCTATGACATGGATACAATTCATCTTCTCAATGGAGCCCGAGGCCTACATTCCCGGAATCGGAGAAGGTCCATTCTCAATCGCTAGCGATGACCCAAGCTCGCGGATTTCATCCACTGGGAAGGCCGTTGGCCCAATGGCCGTGCATTGAAGCGAGGCCGCCGCCACAGCGAACCTGAGCCGTGTTTCCATGTCCCAGCCGTTTACCAGGCCGTAAACGTATCCCGCTGAGAAGGTAGCGCCCGCCGCACACCCGTCGATAACATTCACGTCTGGAGCGTAAACGCGGACCGACTCTTGCTGGGTGGCAGCAAGACACCCTCGCTCTGCCATCGTCACCAGAGCCGTTGAAACACCTGCATTCAACAGTTTTGAAGCGACTTCCAGGGAGTTGTCGCCTAGCTGCGCAAAGTCGGTAACCGCCTGGCAGACCGAGATGTAAGGAGCATATCGAGCTAACAGCACCGAGTCTTCGTGCCCATGCTCGAAATTGAAGAACACTGGCACGCCAAGCCTTGAAGCCTCCTTCAACGCACGCAGGACGTGGCTTCCGTCGTACCAGTCCGCATAGAGCATTCGCGCTCCATCAATGAGCGACAGGTCGGCAGTATCCAGCGTGTTCATAATGGCGGGGTCACGCCTCCAGAAGTACGTGCGCCCGCCGGTACTGTCTGAGATGTTCAGCTCATATGGCGTGGAGACATCCTGAAGAAGGCGAAAATCACCCAGAATGCCAGTCTCCCAGAGCTGCTTAACGGTGTTACGGCCAGCCTCATCGTCTCCCATGGCGGTGCAGATGAGGCCTGTCTGCACACCCCACTTTCGAAGCAGCGTGGCGACGATAACGGCGTCGTCTGAAATGAACCGCGAGACGTGCTTCCAGACAACGCCGGTATTCCAGGCAGGAAGCTCGTCCACTATGAGCAGCGTCGCGGGCACAACCATGCCAAAGCAGACCACCTCTGCATTTTGTGAATAAGCGAAATCTTTTGCCCTGTCTGAAACCACTTGGTTAACGAACCTGCCTTATTTTTGATTTTGGTCATATTTTCTTAGGAATACGTCGAGCGTCGGCCTCTGCCTTTCAGCATGATACTACTTCGAACATAGGCGCGTAAGCGGTGCCAGTTATATCAAGTCTATGGTCTGCGGGCAGACAAAAGCCTTACTGGGTGTTAGCTCCTATGGAATCAGGTATGCTCTACGTGTTGGCGAGACACGTCGTTCTTTAGTCTATATATATGGGCACACTCAAGTCCGGGCACCCCTTCCGACTTTCCTGAGCCTCAAGGGACCTCCGACACAGCCCGGACTTGAGTGTGCCATACGTTTCGATGGCATGTTGTCAGAGGCGCGCCAGAGGTAGGACGGATTTCTATGTCAACTGCGACTGTCTCACATGGCGAAGGAGCAACCGCTGCTTCCGCCGCCGCTCAACAGCGTTTCCAAGAACATCTGGGCGCGCTTGTGGCCAATATCTCAGGCTCAGTAGTCGTGTCTGAGGAGTCTGTACGGTACATGCTGTTGGGGCTAGCGGCCCAGGGCCACATACTACTTGAGGACAGCCCAGGAGTGGGCAAAACAATGATGGCAAAGGCCCTCGCCTATTCCATTCAGGGCAGGGTTTTTCCAGAATACAATGTACACCAGACCTCCTGCCAACCGACATAACTGGCACATCTATATTCAACATGCAACAGAACCAGTTCGAGTTCAAGCCGGGGCCTGTTTTTTCAAACGTTCTGATCGCGGACGAGATCAATCGGACGGGGCCGCGAACCCAATCGGCCCTTTTGGAAGCGATGGCCGAATTTCAGATCAGCGCGGACGGTTCGCCATATCTTCTCCCAAGGCCATTTATGGTCATTGCAACTCAGAACACGACAGAAAGTCATGGTGTGTTCCCGTTGCCCGACTCTCAGCTTGACAGGTTTCTCATACGTATGAGCCTGGGCCTGCCCAGCGCATTGGAAGAGGTCGAGATTCTATCCAGGGCCGAACATGGGCTATCAAAGATATCTCCCGTAGTGAGCACCGAAGACATCATTTCCATGCAGGAAGTCGTCAGGGGCGTAAGCGTGTCGCTTCCGATGAAAGAGTATCTGGTAAACCTCGCGCGGGCGACCAGAGAACATTCGCTGATAACAAGAGGCACCAGCCCGCGCGGAACGGTTTTGCTTCAACACGCGGTGCAGGGTTGGGCGGCCTTCGAGGGTCGGAGCTACGCCATCCCCGAAGACGTAAAACGAGTAGCGCTCCTTGTAGTACCGCATCGTATCGCCTTGCGCCCCGGCGCTGACGCGACACCTGAGCAGGTTGTCAGAGAAATCCTGGAGACGATTCCAATTCCACTTTAGTTGGCGGTTACTCAGATGGTAAGACCTCGCGGCATAGTCCTCATCATTGTTGCCATTCTCCTTTTTGTGCTGGCTGGAATAACCAGGGTCGGCTGGATACTGCTTTTCGATACAGTCCTGTGGGGAACTATCGTCGTTTCCTCCTTCATGCCGTGGTTGGCAATTGGCAGCCTGCAAGTGCGGCGAAGGGTCATAGGCTGGGACTCGGAAGAAGGCAATCCCGGCCCTATGGAAGGCGACCCCGTAGAATTCGAGATACGGCTGAATAATCGAGGCATCCTGCCCTGCATGCTAGGTTGTGTTGACATTTCATCTGAGCCATATGAGAGCACCGACGAAGTTCAAGAATCCCAGGAAACGCGATGACAGCTTGTCAAAAGCGAGAGAAGATATGCCGGTAGTGCTTGATCTTGTTGATGAAACACTCCACAAGGTGGCGCTCTCGGTAAAGGTACTCATCATACTCTCGTGGCGTCTTTCGATTTGACCGAGGTGGAATCACAGGTAACGCGCCCCTGCCCAGGAGGCATTGGAGAAAATCCATCGAATCGTATCCCTTATCAGCAATCACATGCTCGGTTTCGAAATCAGCAATCAATGCCTGTGCCTGGGTGATGTCGTGACGTTGACCTGCTGTGAGCTCAAAGCGCAACGGGTTGCCCAATCCATCCACGCTCACGTGGATCTTGGTACTGAACCCGCCTCGGCTCCGGCCAAGAGCTTGGGCCGATTGGCCACCGTTTTTTTGGAGGCTCCAGCAGCACAGGGATGAGCGCGAACCACAGTGCTATCACAGTGCTATCAATGATGACATGCTCCATATCGGGGTCTTGCACAAAATGCTGATGCATTCGTTCCCATACACCCTTTTCACACCAGCGTGCGAAGCGCTTATATACGCTGTTCCAGTGACCGTAGTGCTCAGGCAGCAGTCTCCAAGGAGCACCACTTCGTGCCATCCACAGGATGGCCTCGACGTACGCCTGCAATCGTCCTCCTCTCCAACGTAGAGGTCTGGGCATGAGCGCAGAAATTCAAGGATTTTCGACCATTGTTCATTGCGTAATTCAGTCGTTGACATGTATCCATTATGCACCAAATGTCAACACAACCTAGTGGTCCAACATCATTGAAATGAATACCATGATAGTCATTGTTCCTCTTGGGGGGTTCAATCGTAACGTTGAACCGAGGAGGAACCATGATGTCTACCAAGAAGTACCGTATCAGACTGACTACCGACGAACAACAGGAACTCAACGCCTTGGTCTCACGCGGTCGGGCTGCGGCGTACAAACAGACCCATGCGCGCATTCTGCTGATGAGCGATGAGTCACGCTCGGACGAGGGAATGAAGGACGCGGACATCACCAGCGCGCTCGGTGTGGGACAGTCAACGGTCGAGCGAATACGCAAGCGCTGTGTGGAGGAGGGGGTCGAGTCTGCGCTGAATCGCAAAAAGCAACTGCGTCGGCGTCAAAAGAGACTGGACGGCGAAGGTGAAGCACGGTTGATAGCGATGGCCTGCGGGGAACCGCCGGAGGGGCGTGCCAGTTGGACCCTGAAGCTGTTGGCTGACCAGTTGGTCGAGTGTGAGATAGTCGGGACCATTAGCACCGAGACGGTTCGCCAGGCGCTTAAAAAAAAAACGAACTGAAGCCGTGGCTGAAGCAGAGTTGGTGCATCCCGCCCGGTCAGAGCGCGGAGTTTGTGTGCGCGATGGAAGACGTGATGGAAGACGTACTGGAGGTCTACCAACGGCCGTACGATGGGAATGAGGTTCTGGTGTGCATGGATGAGACGAGCAAACAGCAAGTCAAGGAGACGCGAGTGCCGCGTCCCGCAGCGCCCGGCTTATCGGCGGCATACGACTACGAATACGAGCGCAATGGAGTGAGCAGCCTGTTCATGCTGTTTGCACCGTTGGACGGATGGCGCCGGGTCGAGGTCAGAGAGCGTCGCACGAAGGTGGACTGGGCGCATGTGATAAAGAAACTGGTCGACGAGGACTACCCTGACAGAGACCGGATCGTGCTGGTAATGGACAATCTCAACACTCACAAGCTGTCCTCGCTATACGAGGCATTCGAGCCTGCTGAGGCGAGGCGTATAGCTGAGCGACTGGAGATACACTACACTCCCAAACACGGGAGTTGGTTGAATATGGCGGAGATAGAGATCGGTGTGCTGGCTCGACAGTGCCTGGACCGACGGATTGCCCAATCAAGACATCCTGCGCGGCGAGGTCAATGCTTGGCAGAATCAACGCAACCGGGATGTGATACGAGTGGATTGGCGCTTCACTACCGAGGATGCGCGCATCAAGCTAAAGTCACTCTACCCATCAATACAAAAACGTTGAACCACTAGTCACCGTGCATTACAACTGGGGAAATCAAGCGATTGAGGCAGATAGAGATCGGCTCTTTTTGGCCTAGCTTGGAAGGCGACGCGATATCGTGACCTCCACCAAGGTCACGTTCGGCAGGCGTGGATTGCACAGCCTACCTCCTGTGAAGGCCAATACTAGCTTGCCATTCGGCCTCTTCCGAAGAACGAAACGAAGCCGCGAAACCGCCGAAGCACTCGTTCTGCCCAGGGTGTATCCCATCCGAGGACTGGCGATGCTGGGAGAGACGGGCGACGATGCCCCGCAACCACTTCAAGCACGGATAGGGGAACAGATAGTTGGCTCAAGAGGCTACGTTTTCGGAGACCCCTGGCAGCACATTCACTGGCGCAATACCGCTCGCGCCGCTCAGCCTCAGGTAAAAGAGTTCGAGAAGACTCCCGACAGGTCTATCGTGATAGTGTGTGACACTAACCGAATGCGGCAGGGCAGCGACGATGCCCTCGAACACACAATCCGAATCGCGGCAAGCGTAGGCGATTACGTTTGCCGTTCCGGTGGCACGGTGAAACTTCGCATGGGGCATATCAATGAGGAAACGTCCGACAGACATCACCTGCTCAAAGAGTTAGCCCTGCTGAAAGGGGATGAGAGTAAGGACTTGCCATCGTTGCTGATTGACGTGCCTCCATTTTCGGACGTGCTGGCTATCGTGCGTGACACGGACGCCGAAGGCATTCAGACCATGGTCCAGCTAGCACGAAGTCAACACAGGGTCATCGCCATGATATTACGAGATTTTGAGTCTAACGGCACGGCAGGCGACCTGTCCGAAGATTCAAGCCTGACCTCAATCGCTGCCCACGAGTGTTGGCCCGACAGAATACCGGAAGCGTTAGCACGATTGGATCAGACTTCAAGTATGCCGGAAAAAACGCCGCCAGCGAGCAGTCAAGTCGCTGGCGCAGAGTATTCGCGGAGACCTTGATGCAGGTTCATAGCGAAAAAACACGGGGTCTGTTTTCACGCAAGCAGACTGCAAGGCGCGACGAGGAGAACCTATCTCTTCGAATGATCGTGCTGGCGATAGGTATATGGGTCGCCTTCTCTCTGGCGTGGGTGGGTGCGCCTCTCTCTGGGCCTGGGTCGGAGGGTCCGCGCTTATCGGACTGGGACACGCCTTTAGCTGGCGTTCCAGAAACAGCAAGTCTGTGATACGCTCCGCCGTCGTAGGTGTCGCCATTCTTGGCACGCTAGTTCTGGTTCCTCATGCGATTAGCCTCGCTCTGGGCGGCAACTGGCTGCCTGTTGCCAGCTTTCTGTTGATATTCCAGGGCATCACCAGCTTCGAGATGCGGTCACGTGCGGGACTGTATGCCAGCTTGGGAATCAGCGGAGCCATAATTTTCTTCGTAAGCCAGTTGGCGCTGGACGTGATGTTCGGCGTCTTTATGACTGGCTTCACCACGCTTCTACTGGCGTTCCTTGCGATGTCTTTTCTCGTTGACCAGGCTAGAGACGCAGAGGTCAAATGGTTTCGTGGGCGATTCTCCTTCGCCTAGTTCTGGACTGCCATCTTCATCATATCTCTGGCGATGTCCGTGCTTATCTTCATGTTGATGCCGAAAAACTTCAGCGACCCGGTAACCGACGCGCAGGGCGCTGTGCTTCCCATGCGCGCAAGCTCGGCCTTACAATCCTCGCAGACTTTGCCGGATCTCGCGTCAGTCACGTCTGCTCTCCCACTGACAACTTCCGAAGAATCGCGGGAAAATCCAAATATAGAAGAATTGACTCAGACTGAAAATCAACAAAAGGCATCAGAAGCATCCGGCAACTCCGATGCGGCGGACGGCTCTCAGGACGATTCGCAGAGTGAACAAGGAGTAGGAGAGGATACTGTCACGGATGTCGGCGACGCGACGGCTTCACAAGGCGAATCGCCACTGCTCTTCCTAGGAGAATCGGGGGGAGCGCAAGCCCAAGGCTCTAACATCTCCGCCGGAAACTCTCTTGTCATGCAAGTCAGAAGTCCCGTGCTCACCTACTGGCGGGCAGAAATCTTCGACTCCTTCGACGGTCAGAACTGGCACACTGACCCTCATGCGTGGGTAGTGCAGTCTCGTAGCGCGGCCAGGACAGTGTACGGTGCGCCTCAACCGTCTGGCATCGAGGAAAGGCCTCTCTATCCTCAAACCTTCTTTCTGAAGGAAGGAGCAACCCAGGGCCTATTCCTTTCTGGCTACGACCCGGTTGTGGCAGCCATTCCCTCGTCATCGAAGGGGCTTGGAGACGGCTCTGTCTATCGTGTCATATCTGCTCTTCCAGACCTGAGCAAAGACGCGCTGGAAGCAGTTGATCCGACTACCAGGCTCGAATACAGGTATCATCAGATTCCCTCATCGCTTGATGGCATCCAGGAGGTCGCCAGCGGAATCACGGATGGGGCATTCACCGACCTGGAAAGAATCCGCCGCATCGTTACGTTCATAGACGGTAACTATAAGTTCGACGATAGCGCTGTAGACCAGCTCGCCAGAACCTTAGATCCGTTGGAGTTTTTGTCAGGACAATCAACGTCTGGAACAAGCATGGATTTCGCCACGGCGACGGTCTTGCTGGCTCGCGCTTCAGGGATTCCCGCGAGGCTGGTCACTGGCTATCTGCCGGGCCAGTTCGATCCTCTCTCCGGCACCTACATGGTGCGAGAGAGCGATCAGCACGCCTGGGCAGAGATTTTCCTGGGCGGCACCGGATGGGTTCCATTCGACAGCGCGCCAAGACAGGCCACTGCTGGTTTCGGTGAGGGAGGCTCCTATCAAGCCCCTGGAATAAGCGCGCTGTTCAGCAGCGGCTACGGCGATGATATTTACGAATCCCTGAAGTCGTCGCCCCAATGGATAACCGATTTCCTGGCCCGTGTGCTGGGTGAAGGCGTGGCTGCTCTCATTGTTCCCATGTTAGGGTTTACGCTCTTGACCTTGAGCGTGATGCTCATTCGCAAATTTGCGCCAATGATACGGCGGCGCGAGCGAAAGCTGCGCTATACCAGACTGAAGGGGGACGGTCGCGCAGAGATGCTGAAAGTATACCGAAGCGCTGAATCGATGCTAGGTCGGGTCGGCGTCGCGTCGCGCGCGCCCTGGCAGACGTTATCGGAGCATACCGAGCAGGCCGAAACCTCGCTGGGAGACGCGAACGCTCACCTTGCATGGCTACGCAACGCGGCACGCATCGCCGCATACGACCCTGCCCCATACGACCCCAACCTCCTGGTTGAGGCTAAGAATCATCTCAGCCGACTCAAGGCCGCGCTCAAATCGCAGCGGCGACCGCGCCAACAGCCCCAATTCTGACCTTGCTCCGTCACCCATCAGTTCTGGCTTGTCCCGCAGTTAATGTCTCCTGCATTGTTTCATGTTCGGTGCAAAACCGCGCTATATGACGCAATCGTTTGACGCGCGCGCCATTCCCTCTTAGTATAGGCTTGGCACTTTGATCATCGGAGCCTGTCCTATGCTAGCGAAATGCAAGAGTTGCGCCGTAGTCGGTCTGGACGGCTTCATCGTTGAAGTCGAGGTCGACATCTCGCCGGGTTTGCCTGCCTTCAATATCGTTGGTCTGCCTGACGCCGCAGTACAGGAAGCGCGGGAAAGAGTCCGTCCCGCCATACGCAATTCGGGCTGCGAGTTCCCAATGCGGCGCATTACCGTGAATCTCGCGCCCGCTGATCTCAGAAAGGCTGGCCCGGCATACGACTTGCCCATTGCCGTTGCAATCCTGCTCAGTTCCGGGCGAGTCGCCGAGATTCCAGAATCTGCCCTCTTTCTCGGAGAGTTGTCGCTTGATGGCAGCCTCAGGCATACCAATGGAATCCTCCCGATGGTAGTCGTCGCACGTGATGAAGGGCTTAGAACAGTCTTCGTGCCATCATCAGATGCCAAGGAAGCCGCTCTAGTTGATGGTATCGAGGTGATTCCCGTTGCCAACCTGCTTGAGCTAACCGAGCATTTGCAGGGCGAATCGATAATTGGCGCGGCTTCGAGCAATGGCATCAACGCAGGCGGCTTTCTTTCACCCAATGATGACTCTGGCGGGGCCGCTGGCGGAGTCGACCTTGCGGACATTCGAGGTCAGGAGCATGCCAAGCGTGCGCTAGAGGTTGCGGCCGCAGGAGGCCATAACTTGCTTATGAGCGGGCCACCCGGCAGTGGGAAAACCTTGCTCGCTCGCACCTTGCCATCCATTCTGCCGAGGCTGACACCCCAAGAGGCGCTGGATGTTACCAAGATATTCAGCATCAGCGGTCTATTGCCTTCGTCGTCTCCGCTTATTACGGAGCGACCATTTCGAGCGCCCCACTACACAATTTCAAACGCTGGACTGGTTGGAGGCGGCCGCCTGCCCAGACCCGGAGAGATAACCCTGAGCCATAGAGGGGTGCTGTTCCTCGACGAACTGCCTGAGTTCGGTCATACTGTGCTTGAAGTGCTGCGACAGCCCATTGAAGACAAGATCGTGACGATCAGCCGCGCGCAGGGCACGATTACGTTTCCCGCCAACTTCATGCTCGTTGCGGCTATGAACCCGTGCCCGTGTGGTTACGCGAGTGATCCCTACAAGGAATGCGTCTGCTCGCCCAGCGCAGTCTCAAGATATATGAAGCGCATTAGCGGCCCTCTGCTGGACCGAATTGACCTTTTTGTGGAAGTGCCCAGGGTAGACTATGAAAAGCTTATGCAGCCCGCGACGGCTGAGACATCAGCCCAGGTACGCGCGAGGATTGAGCAGGCGCGGCAAGTTCAGTCGCAGAGGTTCAAGGGCACTTCTCTCATTGCCAACGCCGAGATGGGGCCGGTAGAGGTCTGGGAATTCTGTCAGGTGGACGAAGGGGCTAAAGGCTTGCTGCAGGCGGCGATGAAACAGATGCATCTGTCAGCGAGAGGCTTCCATCGAGTGCTGAAGCTGTCTCGCACGATAGCTGATCTGGCCGGGGTCGAGAGTGTTGGGATTGCGCATCTAGCCGAGGCTTTGCAGTACAGACCTTCGGGGAACCCTTAAGACGCAAGTAATCGCTAACGAGCCTCTCTGTGTCGCCTCGAATGAGTTGACAGCAGTTAGGCATCCAGGTATTCTCAATCTCGTCTTGATAAGGGCATAGACATTATTGATCGGTCATGAAAGAACGATTTTTGCGAGAGGTGAAACGATGGCACATGATTACATTGAAGTAAGGGACGTGGGCAGCGTTATGGTCATCACCATGGATGACCCGACGACGAGGAATTCCATAAGCGGCGAGATGTCGGCGGAGATAAACCAGGAGTTGGACAGGCTTGAGTCGGACGCCAATCTGCGTGCGATGGTGCTGACCGGACGCGACCCGTCGTTCTGCTCTGGCGCCAACGTCAAGCGTATGGGCGCTTCAATCCAGGAACGCAGCGAAAGAGCGGAAGAATCAATACCCTCTGGTATGAGTCCCTGGGAATACCTTGAGCATCAGTGGGGCGAGCAATCCAAGAGCGCGAGTCAAGAAGATGACGACAGTATTCGGTTCTTGCCTCTCAGGTTGCATAATCTTCAGAAGCCTTCCATTGCGGCGATCAACGGGTACGCTATGGGTCTGGGGCTGGGCATCGCGCTATCATGCGACATACGCATCGCTTCTGAGAACGTAAGACTTTCTGAGACGTTCATCAGGAGAGGACTGATACCCGCCGACGGCTCTTGCTGGCAGCTTCCCAGGATGATAGGACTTGGAAACACTCTCTTGATGCAATACACCGGAGATGCCCTGGACGCCGACGAAGCCTTCAGGTTGGGCCTCGTGAACAAGATCACGCCACACGATGAGTTGATGGAGACTACGATGGAGCTTGCGCAGCGTCTCGCGGATGGCCCCACGTATTCCATGGCCCTGATTAAACGGCTGGTTCAGAAATCCCTCTACACCGACCTCGGCGAGAGCCTGAGGCTGGCCGGGCCTGCACAGGAAATCAGCCGCAGAACGGAAGACCACAAGGAAGGCGTGCAGGCATTCGTCGAGAAGCGCCAACCAGCGTACAAGGGCAGGTAGCCGCAATATCCTAGCCACGAGCTTCCCGGCGAAGGAGGGTGTCTCAATGAAGGTTTTCAGTGTGACCAGAACGATAGAGGCTGCTCCAGAAACCATCTGGGAGATTTTGATCGATGCACCCCTCTACCCTGAGTGGGACCCAGGAATGGACAGGATTGAGGGCCGCGTTGCTCCTGATGAGAAGATTAAGATATTTACAAAGCTGAGTCCGGGGCGCGCTTTTCCTACTAAAGTAAGCGAATTTGTGCCAGCGCAAAAGATGACGTGGAAAGGCGGCATGCCAATAGGACTGTTCAAGGGTGAACGCACCTTTACGTTATCGCCAAAGGCAGATGGCACCACAGAGTTTACGATGCAAGAGGAGTTCAGTGGCTTGATGCTGCCTCTAATCGGACGCTCGATTCCTGATCTTACGTCGTCGTTCGAGCAATTTGCTGACGGCCTTAAGGCGAGGGCCGAGAACGCGGACTAGAGGCTTCGGAAGGATTCCCAACTGTTGGTAGCCTCACACAGGCAAAATATCTACCTTGGTCTGAGGCGGCTTGACTTAACTTTATCTAACAGCGAGAAATATGGCTGACAACGAACTGGCATTAGGAGACATCAGAGTTCTAGATATCAGTGAGGGCGTATCCGGCCCTTTTTGCGCCAAGCTCCTGGCAGGGCTGGGGTCAGAGGTTATCAAGGTTGAAAGGCCCGGTTCCGGCGACAGTTCCCGAATGGCGCAGCCCTTCCTAAACGATGAGCCTCACAAAGAGAAAAGCGCCCTTTTTCTTTACCTCAATACAGGCAAAAAAAGCGTGACCCTCGACCTGGAAAGCCAGAAGGGGGCGTCTATTCTGCGACGCCTGGCGCAGGAGTGTGACATCCTGGTGGAGAGCTTTCCCGCCGGATACTTGGAACAAATAGGACTGGGCTACAACTCGTTGAGCGAACTCAATCCAGGACTGATATATACCTCCATCACCCCGTTTGGACAGACAGGGCCTTACCGAGATTACAAAGGCTCGGACATCGTTATCCAGGCCATAGGCGCGTTGATGCATACGATAGGTCTGCCTGAAAGGGAACCTCTGAAGATAGGCGGAAACGTCGTCCTTTACACCGTTGGCATAAGTGCCTTTTCCGGCGCGATGCTGGCCCTTCACGTTCGAGACAACGAGGGGCACGGTCAGCACGTAGACATCTCGGCTATGGAAGTGATTACCGTCGCTCAAATTCACTCCTCGATACACCATCAATTCGGACGCGCTACCGAAAGAAGGGAAAGCGCGCTTGTGAAGGCCAAGGATGGCTGGGTCAGCCCCGGCCTTGAGATAGGCGTGCAAGAGGATATCTGGTCAAAGGTATGTGAGCTTATGGGAGTGCCTGACCTGGCTGACGACCCTGCCTTCAACTCTCGTGAGGCCCGCAGAGAGCACCAGCAAGACCTGCTGACAATCGTCGGCGAGTGGGCTGCAACCAGAACCAAAGAGGAGGTATATCACGCACTTCAGGGGATGCGCACGATATCGGGGTATGTGGCTACGGTAGAAGACCTTTTCAAGTCCGAGCAATTTTTGTTTCGAGAGTTCTTCCAGCCTATCGACCATCCCTTCGCCGGCGAGGCGATGTATCCCGGCGCGCCCATCAACATCGAAGGTGAGACGTGGCAGCAGTCCCGCGCTCCGTTGTTGGGAGAGCATAACGACGAGGTCTTCCGCGACCATCTCGGTTTCTCCGCAGATGAAATGACGAAACTGAGCAGCAAGGGTGTCATCTAGGAAGAAACTATGACAAAAATGGCTTTAGATGGACTTCGAATCCTTGACCTGACGCAGATAGCGGTAGGCCCCTACGCTACGTTCCTGATGGGATTCATGGGGGCAGAGGTCATCAAAGTTGAATCATTGTCTCGCATGGATGGCAGCCGAGGACGAGCGCAACCCGTGGCTATGGGGTATAACCTCTACCCTGGTGGTGAGCCTGGAAAGCATCCCTGGAATCGCTCCGGGCATCACATCCACCGCAACCCTAACAAGTTGAGCGTCACACTTGACCTGACGACAAAGCAAGGGAGAAGCCTTTTCCTCGAACTTGCCAGCGTCTGTGATGTCCTCATCGAGAACTACAGGGCCTCGGTTATGGACAGGCTTGGCCTGGGATACGAAGATGTTTCGAAGGTGAACCCTCAGCTAATTTACCTGAAGATTAGCAGCCAGGGAACCACGGGGCCGGAGAAAGACTATGGCTCTCTAGGCTCTACCATGGAGCAGACGGCAGGTCTTGCATCCGTCACGGGGTACGAGGGCGGCACGCCTCTTCTGACGAACGAGACTTTCCCCGACCCGGTGGTGGGCATTCTGTCTATTGGCGCTCTGATGGCCGCTTTGAGGCGGCGGCGCAAGACAGGCAAAGGGAATTTTGTAGACCTTGCGCAGCGGGAAGTCACTGTCACGATGATGGGCGAGGCCGTTCTGGATTACTCCTCCAACGGTCGCGTGGCCGGGCTTACCGGAAACCGGCACCCGATGATAGCGCCGCAGGGCGTCTATGCCTGCGAAGGCGACGATATGTGGGTGGCTATTTCGGTCTGCTCCGACGAGGAATGGAAAGGCTTATGCAAGGCCATGCGTCAGCCCAAGCTAGCCCATGACTCCAGGTTTGAGACCCTGCCCGACCGTCAACGCAATCACGCAGAGCTAGACCAGATAATCTCTGAATGGACCCAGCAGAGAGACCACTATCAGGTGATGCACATCCTTCAGGCTTACGGTGTTCCCGCAGGAGCCGTACTCAAGGGCAGCGAAACCATCGTTGACCCGCATCTTGAGGCCAAGGGCTTCTGGGACGTGGTAGTGCATCCTGAAGCCGGAAGGTACAAACAAGTGAGCACTCCCTGGCGACTCTCGAAAAATCCCAGGCGTCGCACCATTCCCGCGCCTGGACTTGGGGAGCATAACGGCTACGTGTTGGGAGAGCTACTAGGGCTGTCTAAGGTGGAGTTGGCAGAGTTAACAGAACAGGGTATTATCGGCACTAGACCCCTGGGGGCTGATGAGCCTTCTTCCTGACTTCTGTGTAAACACGGCTACACCCTCACCTCAATCCTCTCCCTTGACGGGAGAGGAAGTTAACCCCTTCCCCCTTAACGAGGGAAGGTTGGGATGAGGGTGGGACTTTAGCCGATTATGAGGTTTGGAAATTAGCATGCAAGGCAAGAGCTAATAAACCACTTTCTTTTTTCGCTAAGTTATTTTGGATGAATTGGAGGGTAAATTATGGGACCAAAGCTAGTTGATTATCTGCTGTACGAGCCTGAAGACACAGGCATTCTCTGGATCAAGTTCAACCGGCCTGAGCGGATGAACGCCCTCATTGGCTCCGCCGAGCAGAACGGCACAGTCGCGAAGGTCAGTGAGTACATGCGGGCCGGAGACGACGACCCCAACATTAAGGTAATCGTCCTTACAGGCGTGGGGCGCGGTTTCTGTTCAGGCGCGGACATGAGGGGGGACACGCCGGATGAATTGAAAGGCGAAAAGTTCTCTGGAGATTTTAGTGTCGAAGGCCCCGATGCCACAAGAGAGCATTTCTTTCACGGATTCACGAAGCTCCACAGGGACATCTCACTGATTAGAAAGCCCACCATCGCCATGATAAACGGCGCCGCCGTCGGCTCTGGCATGGACATGGCCCTGCATTGCGACATACGCCTGGGATGCGAGAACACCCGCTTTATCGGCTATCACCAACTTGGGCAGATCATCGAAAACGGCGGCTCATACTATCTTCCCAAAATGGCTGGACTGGGCCGCGCCCTGGAGTTCGCTTATACAGGAAATCTCGATGCTAAAAGGGCATTCGAGTGGGGCTTGCTGAACTACCTGGTATCGTCCGATGAGCTAGAGGAGACGACCAGGGCGCTTTGCAATCGGATAATGAAGGTTCCTCCAATGGTGCATTGGATAAGCAAGCGGATTATGCGCTCGTCTCTGGACACCAGCCTTGAGAACACGATGGTCATGACCTCCAACGCCGGCGGCATCCTTGGCAGTTCTGAGGACGCGCAGGAGGCCAGGCGCGCCTTCCTTGAGAAACGCGAACCAACTTTCAAGGGGCGTTAGAGTATCTGACGAAATAGAACCAGCAATGTCATTCCGTCC
Source organism: Dehalococcoidia bacterium (assembly GCA_965206395.1). Lineage (GTDB taxonomy): Bacteria > Chloroflexota > Dehalococcoidia > Lucifugimonadales > CATOSD01 > CBDBJK01. Next base: position 56,367 of record CBDBJK010000034.1, on the reverse strand, counting down.
GACCCCTTAATTGGATTTGGGTCGGACTCCGACTCTTCGGAGAGGAGCTTGCGACGATCCTTCCGCGGAAGGATAAGGCTTTGCCTCTGGTAATACGCGATGCCTTAGATTCCTCACTCCGCTCCGCTTCGTTCGGAATGACATTGAGTTAGTTGCTCTAAATGTCGAGCGTGTCGACCATAAGCCTGCGGTGGTAAAGAGGATCGCCCAGAAGATGGTATAACGTGCGCGACATCTTTGTGTGCAGCGTCAGGCCATACTCTCGCATGATGCCCAGCCCTGCGTGCACCTCATGAGCGCCGTTGCACGCCTGGTAGTAGCCCTCGCTTGAGACGGCTTTCGCTAGATGCACGCTCGTTTCGGCGGGCCTGCCTGTATCCAGCTTCCACAATGCTTCGTACGTCGCCCACCTGGCGGCGTCGAGGTGATTGACGATGCCTATAATGTGATCCTGAACTCGCTGAAAGCGGCCTATAGGCGTTCCGAACTGCTCTCTCGTCCGGCTGTACTCCACCGACATGTCAAAGACTGCCTGCGCGCCTCCGACCTTGTAGGCGCATAGCACCGGCATCGCCTTTTGAAACGCTCGCTGAAGCGGACTCCAGCCATCTCCAGTCTCGCCAAGAACGGCTGAAGCCGGAACCTCCACCGAATCGAATGTTACTTCGCCGACCCAGCCCATGAATCCCGACAGCAGCCGTGTGGATACCCCAGCCGTATGTGAGTCCACCATTAGCAGCGTGATTCCCTGCTCAGGCTGTCCGCCATTGGATGTCCTAACCGAGCAAATCAGGCGTGTGGATGATGCGGCATCGTGAACGAAAAGCTTCGTGCCGTTGAGGACGAACCCGCCGTTTTTTTCCTCGGCGGCCATCTGAACGGACGCGGCGTTCCAGCCATAACCGGGTTCGGTTAACGCTAGCGAAACGATGTCCTGGCCACTGGCGATTCCCGGCAGGTATTGCTTCTTCTGCTCGTCGCTCCCACTTTCCCGCACGATGAGGGAGCCAAGCACGCCTGACGAGAAGAAAGGCCCGGACAGCGGCCCTCTGCCCATCTGCTCGAATACGACAGCGGCGTCGCTAAGTGTGCCGCCCGCCCCACCGTATTCTTCCGGCACCAACATGCCAAGCCAGCCTATCTCCGACGCCTTCTGCCACATCTCATCGCTGTAGCCCGTTTCCGTATCCTCCATGTCCAGCAGCATGTCTTTAGGACACTCACGCTCCATGAAGTCTTGAGCCGTGTTTTTGAGTTGTTGTTGATATTCGCTAAGTGATAGATCCATCTAAATTCGCCTCTGATTTTCCAATGTGATTGCGTCTTGAACGAGTAAAGATGTCAGGCGCTATGCCAGCGCGCCAGCCTGTTCCTTGACTGTACGACCGATACCGATTCGCCGGGCCATGATGACCTTCTGTATGTCGGTTGTGCCTCCTGGATGCAGGGCAACGATGCTAGAACGCTGATAGACCTCCATATGTTCGTTCGAGAGGTCCCACTTGGGGTCGTTCGTGAGAGCATAAGGCCCTAGTATTTGCAGAATATTCTCCGCCATTTTCAAGCCAGAGTTCTTTCTGTAGAAAGAGGACTGCGGGCCTTCGTAGGACATCGGCTGATGTGTATGCCGCATCCAGTAGTTGCGCATACCGAACAATCTGGATATCTCGGCCTCGATGAAAATATCAGCCATAAGGTCTCTGGAATCCTGGTTCTCGATGAGGAGCTTGCCGTCGCGTTTGGTTTCCTTCATGTATTCGAACACTCTGTCGACCAATCGGTTTCGCCTGATAGTGCCGCCGGAACCGTGCTCAAGCTCCAGGTGTGTGGTCGCCACTCGCCAGCCATTGTTTTCGCCTCCGATGAGGTTAAACGCGGGTACGCGAACATTGTCGAAGAAAATGGTATTCTTGACGCCCGTGCCTGCGCCGCCCTCTCCACCGGCTATGAGCAACTCCATTGGCGTAACCGTAATGCCTGGAGTGTCGGAAGGTATGATAAACCAGCTAAGATTCTGATGACGCGGGCCATCCTGATCCGTGCAGGTAATCATCCAGAATTGCTCGGCTCCGTTAGAACTGCCGACGAAAATCTTCTGTCCGTTGATAACATACTCATCGCCATCGCGCACCGCGCTTATCTTGACGCCGGCCAGGTCAGACCCTGCTCCCGGCTCGGTCAACAATTGCCAGGTGCGCACCTCGCCCTTGATAATCGGAGGCATGAAATGCTGTTTCTGCTCGTCGGAACCCCACACCAGAATGCTGGCGCCGCCTAGTCGTCCGCCGCTGTCGTAGTAAGGAGGCAGTGACATGTCATAGCCGTCCATCTCCTCTTCGATAACAATCGCGCGGTCAATGGAAAGTCCGCCGCCGCCGTATTCGACAGGCGCAGTGGGCCAGAGCCACCCTTTGTCGCCGAGACTACGCCCTAGAGTCCTATATTTTTGATATTCCTCATACGAAGTATTCTTGGAATCCGCAGGATTTACGAGGTCCTTAGGGACGTTCTCTTCCAACCACTTCTTGACTTCTTGCCTGAACTGTTGCTGTTCCTCGGAATACCTATTTTCAAAATCCACAGAGGCCTCCTTGTATGACGGCGAGTCAAATTCATTGAGTGGCCTAATTGTAGTATCAGAGGGTTCCAGCCGTCAATAAGCGGCGAATGCGTGACGCTCATTTGTCGACAATTTTAGAAAGCGTGACTCTGGCTAACCTTTTCCGTTTCGCTGGTGTTCTTAATACGAAGATCATTCAGAGTGAAGGCCGTCGCATCAGAATGCGGGCGCAATCCACAATTGCTGAAAGGAGCACAGGCGTTTGTGCTTATTGGTAAAGGACGTTGCACGCGGTCCCAGGGCTTGGGGAGGATTCGGTTCTAGCTTCAGAGTCCTCGCACGATATTGCACATCTCATGTCACAAAAGGCTCCGATTGGAGTTGATCAGAATCTGAGAGGGGAACTCAGACCTTCAATTAACAGGTTCACAACAAAGGCGCTTCATTCACTCTGAGATGAGACGCATTATGACGAAGAGGCTTGCGCTTACACGCCTTGATGAGGCCCTCCTCTTCCGTACGCCCCACGCTTTGGCGTGGGGCTTTATCTATTTCAAAATGGCTAGATTTTACTTCCCCCCGCCTTTCCATTTCGCTCTTTGTTTGTCGTCATCTCTAGAGCCGGACCGTCCGCCTGCGCCACTACCTCTACCAGGATTTTGCTTCTCGTCGACTTCAACCTCATCAGGATCGGGAGGGCCGTCGTCCGATTTCTGCTTCTCGTTGCCTTTACGCTTTTCAGCATTATCAGGATTGGGGGGGCCTTGGCCTGGGTTCTGATTCCCGTTGCCTTTGCCCCTGCTATCTCCTTCCCGTTCATCGTCATCGTTAGAGCCAGACTGTTCGCCTGGCCCTTGGCCTGGATTCTGGTTCCCGTTCCCCCTCTGTTCATCGTCATCGTTAGAACCCGACTGTTCGCCTAAGCCTTGGCTCTGATGCTTCTCGCTGTCTTCTCTGCTGTCTTTGTTGCTCAGGCCAGGAGGAGTAGCCGGTTTCTGATTATTATTGGCGACCTTGGCAGCTTGCGCCGCATCTTGGATTTTCTCACGGCTATTGGAAATATCGACCCTGGCGTTGTCTGGGGCTTGTAGCAACACTTCGTTAATGATTCTAATAGATTGCGCTCCGTGTTCTTCAAGAAGCTGGCTGAGATAATCCGTCTCAACGTTAGTCTCGGAGTCGAAGGCGCTCTCAAGAAACGCTTGCAGCCTCCGGAAAACTTCCTCTCTCCTGACAAGACCATTTGCTTTGCCATTTGCCCTGGAGGAGAGGCTTTGAAACACAGTCAGTACTTCGCCCTTTGACGGCCTAGCTGTATTATCGGCCAGCTCGAATGTATGCGTGATGCCATCCCGCGTCATGACCGTCATGTTGGTTTCGTCCACGCCAATAACGACGCCAGTTACCGGAACATTGGGGCTTACCGGCTTGACCAGGACGCTCGCGGCCACCCATTGATCTCGGGTTCGCACTGCACGGATAACGACCTGCGCCCCTTCTCCGAAAGTTCCAGCTCTAGGCCCACCCGGTGTCTTGAGCGTGTAGGTGTTGGGCAATGCGATAGTTATCCGCTCCCCTTTGCCTTGCCGTATGATGGTGACGGTACTGGTTGCGTTGATGAGTGATGAGGTGCTGGTTGCATTTTCGACGACTATGCCTACAAACGTCTTTTTGAGCACCCTGGCTTTGAGGGTTTTGAACGTATAGGACTTGCCACCGTTTACGTCTTTAGAAGCATTGCCCTCCGCATCGGTGGACTGGACCGCAAAGTAATAACGCGTACCCGGTGACAGGTCTGCAAGGCTGACGACGTGGTCTGTCGTTAACGAGGAATCTGATACTGTGAAGCCGAAATCTTTGTGCGTGCCATAACGGACCACGCTGTCGCCCAGTTCCTCGGTAGACCACGTGACGGTAACCGACGATTCGGCAACGTTGAAGACCTCAACGCCTGTGATGGCTGGCTGTGCGAGAACAGTCTCGGTTCCAAGAGTCAGCACGATTGATAGAAGGAGTGGGATAAGCACCCAAATCAGTTTCATTTTCCTCGCTTTGCCAAGTATTTTGACTTCATAGTTATTAACAGCTTACGCTTTGCATAGGATAGCCATATTCTCATTATGCTTATGGGAGATAGAACACTACTACTGTTTGAAAACGGACATGGCCCTCAAGATCCACTGCCACCACTTCGATAAGGTTGTCGCCCTCTTCAAGGATCAGACTTGCCGAAAATATACCCAGAGCGTTGATTTCGGCGGGTACTCCATTTACACCAATAGCGGCGTCTGGTCTCGACACTCCAACCACATCCACAATCGCTTCTGAGACCTCGATTCCGTCGGAAGGATACAGAAGGGTGAATGGCAGTCCAGCTGTAGTCGTCACAAGAAATACTTCAAGCTGTTGCGATTGGGCGCGACCAGAGTGTTCGGATGCAGTAATCTCGATCCTGTTTTCACCAACCACAAGAACGAGGTCATGCTGAAAACGTCCGTCCGTCGCTACACTCACAGATATTCCATTTATGTCGACTAGCGGGGCAGAGGTCATTCCCATAACTCGGATCGCTCCCGCCTCGACACCAGCGCCATCCATCGGCGACCATATGCTCAGGCTAATTGGCGTGACAGGCGTTGGAGCGGGTGTTGCAGTCGATGTAGCTATTGGGGTTATCATGACGACTGGTGTGGGAGTAGGCATTGCTGTCTTTACAGGTAATGGAGTAGCCGTCGCCATAAGATTAGGCACGGCTGTCGGCGTCGCTGATGGACTGGGGTCAGGTGTCGCGGTCTTCTCCCGCACGGGCGACGCTGTTGCCTGTCCTGCCGGCGACGTCGCGGGCGCCGCGTTTGGAATCGGCGTTTGAGTGGCGGTTAGCATGTTGCCAGGAGTAGGCTCGGAGCCAGGCGTTGTCTCCAATGCCTGCCTGGTTGGTGTCGCCACATCATTCGCGTGGGTTAGGTCATCTCCGCACGCAGAGATGAACAGTACGATAACTGTCAAACAGACGAAACTCCATCGCGTAGCAACCAGCCTAGTCACAGAACTCCAATTTCCACATTTCATAAAATATTAAAAAAGTCTTGGATAGTATACAAGACGAAAAATAGCAGCGTTTAGTTCCGTGGGGGATTACATCGGTATTTCACCGCAGGGTCACTAGGAGCCTGTCTGGGTAATTACTAATGGGAGTTGGGGCGTGAGGGATAAGTAGTTGCTTCCGTGGGGGCTCCTGGTCAGCGGGCGTCAAAGATAGTCTCTTATGCCACCATCCGACTCCCTGGCTTGGGGTGGCTGTTCAGGGCAGAGAAGAGCTTGAGCAGGTTGTGTCCAGCGCAGATTAGCTTCCACTCCAACTTCACCTTCGCTAATCCTCGGAGCAGAAACTGCCGGAAGCCCCGAGCCTGTTTGATCTGCCCGAACACCGGCTCTACCGTCTCCATCCTCAGGGCGTAACGCTGCCGACCCCGCTGGGTTCGCAGCTTCCTTCGCGTCCGGTCCGCCGGCGACAGATGCCTGGGAATACGACCTCGAGGTGCCGACGGTATCACCGTTCCATGCCGGGTCTTATCCGGTGGGATGAAGGGGTCTACTCCTAAAGCGTAGAGTTCCGCTACCGCTTGGGCCGAGTAGTAGCCAGCATCGGCCGATGCTTCTCTGGGTAGAGTGCCAGTGTTGTTCTCTGTCTGCTGCACCAGGGGTAGGGCCCAGCCCTGGTCGGGGGGCTGGTTGGTGACATCGGCCGCCACAATCACCTGATGGGCGCTGTCCACCGCCGCCTGACAGTTGTAAGATTGGCTGAACTCCTTACCCCCAGGGCCTGGCATTATGCGAGAGTCCGGGTCGGTGAAGTTCCGCTGGGCCTTATCCTCCGGGGCTTCCTTCCCCTGGGCTTGGGCCTCCGCTTCCAGGGCCTCCTGGGCCTCTCTAATCTTCTTCAGCCGGCTTTCGCGAAAGGCCAGTTCCACGGGCAACTCATCCCCGCGCCGGTCCTTCCCGTAGCGCCGGTCCTCTTCTTCGTCCACCTCCTGAGCCCGCTTGAGTAGCTCCTCAACCTCTGCCTCCAGTCGTGCCCTTTTCTCTTTCATCTTGCCGTAGCTCATGGCCTTATGCTTGGAGGCGTTGGCTTTCACCTTAGTCCCATCCAGGGAAACGTGCCCCAGCTTGGCCAGCCCGGCTTGGCGGCATAGCTCCAGCACCTTTAGAAAGAGACCTCCCAGCGCTACCAGGTGTTCCTTGCGGAAGTCGGAGATGGTGCGGAAGTCGGGCGTGTTGTTGGCCGCCAGCACACGGAAGGCAATGTCTTCATGGAGACGCTTCTCGATGCGCCGGGAGGAGGGTGCCCCAACACAGTAGGCGTAGACCAGCACCTTTACCATCATCACCGGATGGTAGGGAGGATAGCCTCGCTCCTCTCCCTCATACCTGCTCAGGATTTCCTTCAAGTCCACCTGGTCCACCACATCGGAGATGAAGTAGGCCAGATGGTCCGCGGGTAGCCACTCCTGAAGGGCCACCGGCATCAGCAGCATCTGATCTGGCTCATAGCGGCGAAAGGTCTTGCTCATCCCTGCCTCCTCAACCCAGCTTTGCCTCTATTTTAACCCTTACTGCCCCGCATTACTCGGACAGGCTGCTAGTGGTCCAACATCATTGAAATGAATACCATGATAGTCATTGTTTCCTCTTGGGGGTTCAATCGTAACGTTGAACCGAGGAGGAACCATGATGTCTACCAAGAAGTACCGTATCAGACTGACTACCGACGAACAACAGGAACTCAACGCCTTGGTCTCACGCGGTCGGGCTGCGGCGTACAAACAGACCCATGCGCGCATTCTGCTGATGAGCGATGAGTCACGCTCGGACGGGGGAATGAAGGACGCGGACATCACCAGCGCGCTCGGTGTGGGACAGTCAACGGTCGAGCGAATACGCAAGCGCTGTGTGGAGGAGGGGGTCGAGTCTGCGCTGAATCGCAAAAAGCAACTGCGTCGGCGTCAAAAGAGACTGGACGGCGAAGGTGAAGCACGGTTGATAGCGATGGCCTGTCGGGGAACCGCCGGAGGGGCGTGCCAGTTGGACCCTGAAGCTGTTGGCTGACCAGTTGGTCGAGTGTGAGATAGTCGGGGACCATTAGCACCGAGACGGTTCGCCAGGCGCTTAAAAAAAAACGAACTGAAGCCGTGGCTGAAGCAGAGTTGGTGCATCCCGCCCGGTCAGAGCGCGGAGTTTGTGTGCGCGATGGAAGACGTGATGGAAGACGTACTGGAGGTCTACCAACGGCCGTACGATGGGAATGAGGTTCAGGTGTGCATGGATGAGACGAGCAAACAGCAAGTCAAGGAGACGCGAGTGCCGCGTCCCGCAGCGCCCGGCTTATCGGCGGCATACGACTACGAATACGAGCGCAATGGAGTGAGCAGCCTGTTCATGCTGTTTGCACCGTTGGACGGATGGCGCCGAGTCGAGGTCAGAGAGCGTCGCACGAAGGTGGACTGGGCGCATGTGATAAAGAAACTGGTCGACGAGGACTACCCTGACAGAGGACCGGATCGTGCTGGTAATGGGACAATCTCAACACTCACAAGCTGTCCCTCGCTATACGAGGGCATTCGAGCCTGCTGAGGCGAGGGCGTATAGCTGAGCGACTGGAGATACACTACACTCCCAAACACGGGAGTTGGTTGAATATGGCGGAGATAGAGATCGGTGTGCTGGCTCGACAGTGCCTGGACCGACGGATTGCCAATCAAGACATCCTGCGCGGCGAGGTCAATGCTTGGCAGAATCAACGCAACCGGGATGTGATACGAGTGGATTGGCGCTTCACTACCGAGGATGCGCGCATCAAGCTAAAGTCACTCTACCCATCAATACAAAAAACGTTGAACCACTAGGTTGTGTTGACATTTCATCTGAGCCATATGAGAGCACCGACGAAGTTCAAGAATCCCAGGAAACGCGATGACAGCTTGTCAAAGCGAGAGAAGATATGCCGGTAGTGCTTGATCTTGTTGATGAAACACTCCACAAGGTGGCGCTCTCGGTAAAGGTACTCATCATACTCTCGTGGCGTCTTTCGATTTGACCGAGGTGGAATCACAGGTAACGCGCCCCTGCCCAGGGATGCATTGGAGAAAATCCATCGAATCGTATCCCTTATCAGCAATCACATGCTCGGTTTCGAAATCAGCTATCAATGCCTGTGCCTGGGTGATGTCGTGACGTTGACCTGCTGTGAGCTCAAAGCGCAACGGGTTGCCCAATCCATCCACGCTCACGTGGATCTTGGTACTGAACCCGCCTCGGCTCCGGCCAAGAGCTTGGGCCGATTGGCCACCGTTTTTTTGGAGGCTCCAGCAGTACAGGGATGAGCGCGAACCACAGTGCTATCACAGTGCTATCACAGTGCTATCAATGATGACATGCTCCATATCGGGGTCTTGCACAAAAATGCTGATGCATTCGTTTCCCATACACCCTTTTCACACCAGCGTGCGAAGCGCTTATATACGCTGTTCCAGTGGACCGTAGTGCTCAGGCAGCAGTCCTCCAAGGAGCACCACTTCGTGCCATCCACAGGATGGCCTCGACGTAGCGCCTGCAATCGTCCTCCTCTCCAACGTAGAGGTCTGGGCATGAGCGCAGAAATTCAAGGATTTTCGACCATTGTTCATTGCGTAATTCAGTCGTTGACATGTATCCATTATGCACCAAATGTCAACACAACCTAGGCGTTCCAAAGGAGAGAAGGCACAGCGGAATGGCTCGGACGTGCGAGCGTAGCGACTTGCTACGGAGGGCAGAGGTTGGCGCCGGGGACTACACGCTCGGACGACGATTCTGGCAGGGAGCGTCCTATTGCTTCGACTGCGGCACGTACCCTGTCACGGCCCTGGCGAATGGCCTCAAAGGTGTACTGAAGACAAGGATACATCTTTGCGGGCGACTGTGAAATATTTGCCTCGATTGTCACCGAGATTGACTGGTGTTGTGTTATCGCAGAGTCCAAAGCTTCAAGAACCGCGATGTTCATTCCTCGGCCAAAGCCCTGTTCCGTTCGGGATGGTTCCTTCGCCAACTTATCTGCACCATAGATATGGCGCTCCAGACGATCAACCGCTATGAGCACAGAGTTGCCGCTGTCGGTCCCCGGCCAAGGCCCTTATCTCCTCTGCGCGCTCCCTGACCAGGTTTGTGTAGATATTTGCCTTGGCTTCCGGGGAACGAGCGAACCAGAGCCTTGTTTCCTCTTGAAGCTGCTTGATAGGATATAGGGCAGCGCCGGGAACGGCAGTCCTCTGATGCCATCACGACGCCTGCGCTGCTAAATACAAGCGCGAGGACGACGACGGCGGCAACTGTAGCCCAACGAGGGAACATCGATAAGAAGCTTTGATAAGGCTTTCGCGAAGGGTGGCGATTGTCCCACTCTGAGAGAACCCGATTCCGAATGCGCGACCTCGCTTCGGACGACAAAGCATGACCGGATACGCTTTGAGCATCCGATAACGCGGTCAGCATGGGTTTGTAGCTCGTCTACTTGCTCCGGATACCGCGAGAGACAACCGTCCAGAGGCATACCCTGGCGTAGAAGTGAAACACAGTGTTGAAAGGCGCTGTCAACATCACGCGACATTGCTATTGCCTTCCTCTTTGGATTTGATTTATGCGCCTCAACGCTCTCAGCGCGCTATGCTGTAAGAATTTTACGGCCTGCTCACTTCGTTTCATCTTGCCTGCCGTCTCTGTTATGGAGAGTTGCTTGAGAAAACGCAGAGATAGAACCTGTCGCTGTAGGTCTGTCAGGGCCTTCATAGCGACCGACACTTCGGCGGATTCCAATTGCCTTAGCGCAGTTTTCAGAGGGGTCATCTGCGATAGAAGCAGTGTCATCGAGGATGCTTTCCTTCCTGCGAGCCTGTTTCTTGACGTAGTTGACTGCGGTGTTGTGCGCGATTCGAATGAGCCACGCGAGAAATGGAACGCCCTGATGTTGGTAGGATGGCAGAGCCTTGAGCGCTCGAATGAATACCTCTGCCGTTACGTCCTCGGCATCCGCCGATTGCCTGAGACGACTCAACAGATAGCGATAAAACGTGCTCGGCGTTCGATTCATACAGCGTGGCAAAGGCTTCGCGGTCGCCTTGCTGCGCTGCGGAGATCAAGCTTTCTTCACGAAGGTCCTGTTGCAAACCTCTTCGTCACCCTCAAACAACAATCACTGAGCCTGTTTTATTAAACAATCCATAGCATCGTAAGGATAGCAGTTTCACCGCGAGAATAAAACGAACTCTGAGATACGAGGCGTGTGGTTACAATATCGCCCATCTGACGGACAGATGAAATTTCTTGAAAGAGGTGAGATATGTCCAGTGCAAAAATAAATGGCATAGAGCTTCACTATCAGACCCACGGCGAGGGTGAGGCGATAGTATTCGCGCATGGAGCAGGTGGCAACCTCTTGAGCTGGTGGCAGCAGATTCCATTCTTCTCTCAGAATTACAAGTGCATCGTCTTCGACCATAGGGGTTTCGGTCACTCGCTCGACGCACCCGATGGGCCTGGCGGTGAGGCCTTCGTTGATGACTTGCGTGGACTGCTTGACCATCTGGAAATTGATTCTGCCCATCTGGTGGCTCAGTCGATGGGTGGCCGGACTGCGTTGGGATTCGCGCTGGCACACCCCGAACGCACCAGAAGCCTGCTGATGGCTGGACACACCCGGAGGAATCGCCGAGCCGGAGCTTGCGGACACACTGGCGCAGTGGCGAGAGGATCATGCTTCGACCATCGAGATTGGTGTCAGGGCACTATCCTCTGGATTCCAGGCGAAAAGGCCGGATATGGCTATGCTGTATCTGCAGATTTCCCGAACCAATCCGCCGAGGCCAGCGTCCGCCACAGCCGGACAGACGGATGGGCCGATGGCCGCCGACCTCGGCAAGATGAAGACGCCAACGCTCTTCATTGTTGGCGATGACGACGAACTTACGCCGCCTCATGTCATCGAACTCGCGGCCAAATACGTACCTGGGGCGAGATACACGCGAGTCCCTGAGGCTGGTCACTCTGTTTACTTCGAGAAGCCGGACGTGTTCAACTTCGAGATGAACCGGTTCCTGAAAAGCCTGTAGCGGAGGCGACGCGTCCCAGAGGACATAATCCTCATAGCATGTGATGATTAAAAGGCCGACTATCAATGCCAGAGGTGTCTAGCACAATAGAAATGTACCGCCCCTACAGGTCGGTGGGAATACAATTTGCTTAGGCTCTTTGGTCAGAGACGCCCCATAAAGAAGCCGTTCTATGGCTGGTGGATTGTGCTTGCCGGTCTGGTGACAGACGGCTTCTCTTCGGGAGTCTTTTTCTATGGATTCGGTGCCTTCTTCGACCCGATTGTTCAGACATTCGGTTGGAGTCGTGCGACTGCCTCGGTGGGATTTTCCATACAACGGGTCATATCCGGCTTTGCGGGCTATCCCCGTGGGGTTCCTCGTGGACCGATATGGCCCACGGCGAGTCATGCTGGCGGGAACTCTCATCGAAGGCTCCGGCTTCATCGTATTGAGCCTTATCAACTCTCTATGGATGTTTTACTTCGGGTTGTCTCTAGTAACTCTCGGACTTGCGCTTGGCGGATGGCTGGTGATTACCACGTCTACAAGCAACTGGTTCCTGCGAAAGAGGGCACGCGCGCTGGGGATAATGTCCATTGGCGCGGCAGTAATCGGCGGGCCATTGGTTCCGATAGTGATCTGGCTTATATCTGCCTATGGCTGGCGGCCTACGCTTGTGATGGCGGGAATCGGCGTGTGGGCGGTGGGAATTCCGGCCTCAATGATCGTCAGGTCTCGTCCGGAGCATTACGGATACCTGCCAGACGGTCGTGATCCCGAAGCTAAATTTGACGCTGACGGCCCGCCTTCAACCCAGACTGGAAATACAGACGGCCTACCAAATGAGGCGGACTTCACGGCGAAAGAGGCGATGGGCACTCTTAGCTTCTGGCAGATGTCGCTCGCCATGAGTCTCGGCGGGCTTGCCATGGCTTCCAGCGTTCACCAGATTCCTGCCCTGTCCTCCTTCGGAATAAGCAGGGAAATCACAGGGCTGGCAATCGCAGTAATGTACGTCGTGAGCCTTGGGGGAACCCTGGCGGGAGGATTTCTGGGCGACCTCATGGAAAAGCGCTACCTGCTGGCCGCTTCTCTCATCTTGCAGGCGCTGGGAACCCTCATCTTCGCCAACATATCCTCCGTATGGCACCTTGCGCTCTTTGGTATCCTCTGGGGCACAGGGTTTGGCATGTACGTGCCCTTGAGATTCGCCTTGCTGGGAGACTACTTTGGCAGGCGACACTATGGCTCTATCATGGGCGTGTCGATGGGGATGAACATGGTGTCAGGCCTGATAGCCCCCGGTTTTCGTAGGATGGATGTTCGATGTTACCGAAAGCTACAGGCTGCCGTACCTGTTGCTTTCAGCGGCTATGGCCTTCAGCGTGCCTCTCATCGCTACCACGCGACGTCCTCGTCTTAGCCAGGTCAGCAGACCAGCGATGCCGAGTGCTTGAGGAGCGGCCGCGATTACCTGCCCTTGAAGTTGGACAGACGTTTCTCCGCGAAGGCGCGGGGGCCTTCTTTCGCGTCGTTTGTCGTCCTGAGCAGCCTGCCAAGAGTAGCGTAGAGCCTCATGCCTTCCTCAAGGCCCTGGCTGACTCTTTTCTGCGCTAGCTCCTTGGTCGCCCTGATAGCAAGTGGAGCGTTCCTGCATATCTTCTCGGTGATTTCTTCTGCTGTACTGACATGCTCGCCCTTGGGCACGACGCGGCTTATCAGCCCATTGCGGTACGCCTCTTGCGCATCGACGAATTCGCCGGTGAGCAGCAGTTCCATCATGTTGGACATATGTGTAGTGAATGGCAATACCTGCGCCCCGAAGCCATGAAGTAGGCTCCACTTGACCTCTGGGCAACCGAATTGTGAACCCTCGGTGGCAATGCGGATGTCGCAGGCCAGGGCCAACTCAAGCCCTCCAGCGAGGCAGTAGCCGTCGATGGCTGCTATCACTGGCTTCGATAGCTCCCTTACCGATGGCCCAAGCGACCTGGAAGCGCGCGGGACGGGAATCGGCGACTCTCCGGTGTCTTCCCCTGTTTCCATCGTCTTCAGGTCCGCGCCTGCAAAGAAGGCCCTGCCTCCGGTTCCGGTCAGGACGGCAACGAAAATATCGGGGTCGGCCTCTATCTCTTGCCATGCGTCCGTTAGCCCCTGCTGCACCTCGCGGTTCAGGGCGTTCATTGCTTCAGGGCAGTTGATGGTAACGTAGGCTATTTTGTTCCTTTTTTCATACAGCACAGCGGCCATGCTAGCCTCCTCGCAGGATTGTCAGATTAGAGTGTGTGCAGAATATCCATCGTGATTTCGAGATCACGAAGCTCCTGAATTTCGGCCTCGGTCAGACCAAGAAGCTCGTTCAGAACGTAAGAGTTGTCCTCTCCAAATGCGGGCGCGCGTCTCTCTGCTCTGTCTGGGCTGCCCTCGTACTCGGCGCGACCTCCTGGGAAAGTCAGCATAGGGCCGCCCGTTAGCATCTCGCCATATTCCCAGAGATATCCACGAGCCGCCAGATGCGGGTCGCTTGCCAGGTCTTGCGAATTGAGGACCGCACCTGCGGGAACGCCTGCATCCTGAAGCCTGTTCATAGCTTCTTGCTTCGAGCAACCCTTCGTCCATTCAGAGATATAGTGATCCAAAGCATCTTGATTGGCGTGCCTTGACAGCGCGTCCCCGAACTCTGGCAGCCGCGTCCAATCCGGGTTGCCCCAGGACATCGCACAGCGCCCGCCACTGATCGTCGGTGCTCGCGGCGATGGCTACCCATTCGTCGTCGCCCTTGCAGCGATAGATGCCGTGCGGCGCTTGAAAATTGTTGCGGTTCCCTTGCCTTCGCTGGTTTCTGCCGTTCATCGCGTAGTCCAGGATTGCCTCGCCCGAAAGCTGCGTAGCCGACTCCAGATGGCTCACGGTAACGTGCTGTCCAAGACCTGTTTTCGCCCGCTGGTTAAGGCAGACGATGGCAGCCAGTGCCGCATGCATACCGCTGAGAGGGTCTGGCATGTAGAAAGCAGACCGCATAGGCGGGCCGTCTTCGTAGCCGGTCATATTGGTCAAGCCGAACGTAGACTCAATCGTTTCGCCCCATGAGGCATACTCTTTGTACGGCCCCTCCCGGCCATACTCCGGCATCGAGATCATGATGATTTCGGGGTTCAACTCTTTGAGGTTTACGTATTCCAGGCCAAAATTACGCATCACTCGCAGGCTGTAGTTCTCGAGAACTACGTCGTTAATGCGAACCAGTTCTTTGAACAAATCCTTGCCTTGGGAGTCGCAAGGTTCAACACAACGCTCTTTTTGTTTCGATTTAGAAAGCTGAAGCCTGAAAAGCCCACCACGACCTGCGGGCCGCTGTTGCCATTGGAAGGCACTTCGATAATCTGCGTTCGTGTCGAGGCAAACGGCCCCTCAACCTTTATTACCTCAGCGCGCAGGTCGGCTAGTACCTGAGTGCCCACAGGCCCGGCTATGTAGTATGTCAGGTCGAGGACGCGAATTCCATCCAACAGCAATCAAATCACCCCCGTGCTTCGCATCCGCACCAGGTCATCTTTTGAATATCCGAGAAGCTCCAGGTAAACCTCTGAATTGTGCTCTCCCAACGCGGGCGCACGTTCCATCTGCCATGGGAACTCTGTGCCGTGCAACGGCGACCCAGGAAAGGGAAGGACAGTGCCGTCCGATTGCTCCAATTCGGTAAAGAAGCCTATAGCCCGATGTTGAGGGTCATCTAGGGATGCTCTGAATAAGTCCCGATGGCTTGTGGGATAGTAAAATAGGGCCAAGGCCTACGGGGGAGGAGAGGCAATGAACCAGCCGACGTTTGCGGACTTGGACTACGAGAGCAAGAAGCGAAAGACTCGCCGGGAGAAGTTCCTTGAGCGCATGGATGGACTGATCCCTTGGGAAGAGTTGGAAGAGCGCATTCGACCGTTCTATCCCAAGGCCGGTCGTGGTCGGCGGCCCTACGAGTTATCGGTGATGCTACGGATATACTGCGTGCAGTTGTTTTACAACCTGAGCGACCCTGGGATGGAGGACATGCTCTATGAGGTCGAATCGGTGAGGCGGTTCGTAGGGCTGAGACTGCCTGGGCCGCTGCCGGACGAGACGACGATTCTGAACTTCCGCCACCTGCTGGAAGAGCATGAGTTGGGCGCGGGTCTGTTCGAGGAGATCAACCGCTATCTGGAGTCCAAGGGTCTCCGTCTTCAGGAGGGGACGATAGTGGACGCGAGCATCATAGCGGCGCCCTCATCGACGAAGAATCGGGCTAAAGAGCGCGACCCCGAGATGCACCAGACGAAGAAGGGTAACGAGTGGCACTTCGGGATGAAGGTGCACATCGGTGTGGACTCGCAGACGGGAGTGGTGCACAGCATGACCACGACATCTGCGAACGTGCATGACCTGACTGAGTTGCCCCGGTTGCTGCACGGTGGGGAGTCTCAGGTGTGGGGAGATGCTGGGTATCAGGGAGTTGACAAGAGGCCGGGGAACCGGGGCTTGGACGTGGAGTGGCAGGTGGCGATGAGGCCCGGCCAGCGTCGGAAGCTGGAGCCTGGGAGCCCTGAGGCGGTGTCGGAGAAGCGCAAAGCGTCGGTCAGAGCTAAGGTGGAGCATCCGTTCCTGTACATCAAGCGGCACTTCGGCTACGCCAAGGTCCGCTACAGGGGGCTGTCCAAGAACACGCAGCGGCTGATGACGCTGCTGGGGTTTGCCAACTTGATGAGGGCCGAACAGTACCTGGCGGCGTGAGACCTTGTATAAGTGCGCCCAAAATCAGGGCTAAGGGCGGCGAAAGGCCCTGTCAGGGCCGGTTGTAGGCCGACAATAACCCTCACCACGGTGCCATGAGCATTTCGTCAGCAGTATAGACTATGCCACATGGAATGCGATACTCACCCAACAGGTCAAATATCTCGCGGCGTGTGCGCTCCTTGAACCAGGGAGCGACGAGCGCGTTCATTTCCCTCGCGTGTAAACCACGCTCGGCATAATCAGTGGCGAAACGCGGATCATCTTTGAGCGCTGGAATGTCAAGCACGAGCGCGAACATCTCCCACTGCCCTTGCGTTTGCACCGCGACACCGACGTGGCCGTCTTTGCACTCGTATATCTCGGTTGGATGACTGCGGGGCGTGTCCGCGCCCCTTGTCATAGATGTCCAACTTCCCGCCCTGATGTGAACGTCTCCATCGCTGGAATATCTGGCTATGCCGCTGCCGACGAAATGCACGGCGGTTTCCATGACCGATACACTGATACTGTGGCCCACGCCCACGGTCTGCCGGACGTTGATGGCGGCTGTCGCGTGTATCGCCGCGTTGCCTCCGGCTGAGTATTGCGCCTGGAAAAGGCCGGGCTTGACCGGCTCGCGGTCTGGGTAGCCGGTTAGATACGCCCATCCTCCCAGAGCATCCAGAACAAGCTCCCCTCCCTTGAACTGGCTGTAAGGCCCCGTTAGGCCAAAGTTTGTCACAGAGATGACGATGAGGGAGGGGTTGTGTTGCTTCAGCGTTTCGTTTCCAAGCCCTAGCGAGTCCAACATGCCTGGTTCAAAGCTCTCGACGACGACATCTGCGGTATCTACCAATTTCAGAAAGACCTGTCTACCCGTTTCCGTTTGCAAGTCCAGTGTGATCCCGCGCTTGTTTCGGTTGAGATAGAGAAATGCGGCGCTACTTTCTGGGTGCGGCTCGTCGTTGGGGAATGGGCCTCGATTGCGGGTGCGGTCGCCCGTTCCAGGCGGTTCGACCTTGATTACGTCGGCTCCAAAGGCCCCAAGCAGATAAGCGCAATAAGCGCCAGCGACGTCTTGCGTAAGATCGATGACGCGGGCGTCGCTCAGTCCCGAAGCCGTGCTGACCATGAAGTGTTCTTCCCTGCTGGCTTTGTCGCGCGTATTACTCGATTGCGTAGAGGTTGCCGTCCCAGGATGTAACGTATAACATGCCGTTTGCAATCGCGGGCGAGGCGTCGATCCGCCCGTCAGCCTGGAACGTCCACTGTTGCTCGCCTGTGAGTGCGTCAACGGCGTAAACGCGACCATCTTTATCGCCTATATAAACCGTCTGGCCTGCCACCGATGGCGATGCTATGATCGATGCGTCGGCACGAAATGTCCAAATCACGTCTCCTGTAGCAAGGTCTAGCGCGTACAGGTTGCCTGCAAAGGAGCCAGCATAGATCATTTCGCCGGAGATCGCCGGGGTGTTAGAAAACCTCTCCCCCCTACCCGTGCGTGTCGCCCACACCAGGCCTTTCTGAGGTGGCAGGGTATTGACCATGCCCCAGACGAACAACTGAGTCCTTATCCATCTAGCGGTCTTCTCGAATGGCAGCGTCTTCTTTCGCCAATCAACGGCCCTCACGGTTCCCGATTCATCCAAAGTGTAAACATAATCTCCCTTGAAAGCGGGCGATCCATTCGTAACGGCGGTTAGTCTATAATCCAGGCGCAGCTTGCCGGTGTTGATGTCTACGATATGAAGCTTGCCTCCTTGCGAAACGACCGCTATCACTTCACCATTTACTGCAGGAGAAGTTACAATAGGCCTTCTGGCGCGATAGGTCCACCGTATTTCTCCGGTCTTAGCGTCAAAGGCGTACAGCTTGCCGTCACCTGATCCAAGATAGGCAACTCCATGGTGAATGGTGGGTGACGAGAACACGAAGTTATCTGTTTTGAAATCCCAAAGCAACTCGCCCGTGTCCCGGTCAAGTGAGACCATTCTCCCGTCTCTCAATCCGTAGAATACGTAGTCTCCGGCTATGGCGGGAGTTGAGTTTACTGGGCCAGTTGTCTTACGCTCCCATATTAGATCTCCGGACTGCCCGTCCAAAGCAATCACCCTGCGGTCTCCAGTAGTAAAGTAGACTCGTCCGTCTACGACCGAAGGCGATGAGAAAATAGGATCATCCGTCTGAAAGTTCCATTTCAAATTGCCTTGGGGCAACGCGACGTCGCCCGAAACTGAGCCTGAATGAGTGAAGTCGCGCTGGAACATCGCCCAATTGCCCGGCGCGGCGGCGGCGCTGATGGTGGTCGTTGCGGGAGGCAGAAAACGAGTCGTCCCAATGTTCCTGTAGGCAAACCAGCCTACCAGACCCAAAATGACAATGGCCGCCACACCTATGCGAATCAGACGCTTTCTCTTTTTGAGCGCCAGGTGCTTCCTGGTTATCTCTATCCCTTCTTCTTTGGTTACGGCTTCAACTTCGTTTAGGCGTGACCAGCATTGGATACACCTTGTGGCATCCGTTTCGTTATGCTGCCCACAAAAGGGACATACGATAACATTTTCTCTGTCAGCTACTATATTCTGAGATTCCATACTTCCTCAAACGTTTTTTAGACCAGCCTTCTGATAAAAAAGCTCAGACTAGATTCATTGAATTGTCAATTGACGCTGCTAACCCATGTCTCAAAGATAAGTTCGCCCCCAAACGACATCCTCCTGCTTACCTCATCATGAGACAATACGATGAGTGTGCGTAATCTGGTTGTCGTCGCCAATTTATGAGCGATACCATGGGACGGCATCCATTGTACATTATGTCGCTCTGTCGGGCACAGACGCAAGAAACTGCGCGATCTTGAACAAATCGAGGACGTCAGATTCATGATTGTGCACGTCTTTCCACCATTGTTTCTCCTCCCCATCCAAAATTTGACGCCGCAAGATCGTATCATACAAAGCCAGAGACTTCGACCAATCCCGACGATGCCAGACCACAGTTTGCTGTAGAATGTAATCAAACCTACCATCTGGGAAGACGATGAGCGCACAAAGAACACTGATTACCGTCGACGATCTGCCAGACATATCCGCCCGGCTCTCTGCCGAAGGGCAACGATGCGAGCTGGTTAGGGGAGAATTGCATAAAATGGCACCAGCGGGCGCACGTCATGGAGTGGTGGCTCAACGAATCGCACTCAGAATCGGCAACTACGTTGAAACTCGTGAACTCGGATACGTGTTCGCGGCTGAGACAGGATTTATCGTTCAACGCCACCCTGACACGGTTCGCGCTCCCGACGTTGCTTTCGTGAGCAAGGAACGGCTTCAAGGTGAAGTTCCTCCTGGTTACATGGGCATCGTCCCCGATTTTGTGGTTGAAGTGGTGTCGCCGAACGATTCGGCATCCGCGGTTCAGGCAAAGGTGGAAGACTGGATGAAGGCCGGAACCCGGCTTGTCTGGGTGGTATATCCTGAGACTCGTTCCGTAGCCGTGTATCGCTCGCTTCAAGAAGCCCAGGTGCTATCTTCGGCGGATACACTGAATGCCGAGCCGGTTTTCGATGATTTCTCTGTTCCTGTAGGCGATCTGTTCAAATAGCGTCTATCGGAAGGCCCTTAGCCTGCGGTGTTACCAGCGCGGCGGCGCTTTACAATTAAGAATGCCGCCAAACCGACTATCACCACGACGGCAAATGCCCCTGTCATTAACTCGAAATTGTCCTCTATGAATACCTCAATCTCGTCTCCGAACACAAGAATCAGGCCACCAAGAAGGAAGAACCGAGCGCCCCTGCCGATGAGCGAAGCGATAAGAAAGCTGCGCCTGTCCATGCCGAGCATACCCGCCGTTATCGTGAAAACTTTGTATGGTATAGGAGTGAATGCAGCCACCAATATCGCCCACGCGCCATATTTGCTGAACATGCCCTCTACGGCAGTTATCTTTTTCTCAGAGACTATGCGATGTAGGAGCGGCCTGCCGAATCGTTGCCCTAGCCAGTGTCCGACGAAAGCTCCGGCTACAGACGAGACGGTTACCAGGGCCGCAAGCCAGATCGCGTTTTCGGGTTGACGAACGGCTATGCCAATCAGCAAAGGGTCTGGCGGAATCGGAAAGAATATCGACTCGGTAAAAGAGCTAATCGCAAGAATCAGGACAGCCAGATCGCTATCGGCGAAGTCAAGCAACCAGTCAGAGAGGTCTCTGAACCACTCAATCATAGCTTGAACGTCATAGGCATGCGTCTATTCGCTTGATGCCGGGGAATCCGTGCATATCACAGGCCCGCGATGGAAAGAACTCTCTCAATGTTGGATGGGTCTGGTTTGGTAAGCCCTGCGTCTATCTCTTTGACAACCTCAACTATGGCTGCGTTAATTGGCGTTTGAATACCCACCTCGCGCCCCGCTTCGACGATAAACCCGTTCATATACTCAACCTCTGTGCGACGCCCTTTGGCGACATCCTGACCCATAGACGATTTCCAGTCTAGCGATCCACCACCTCTGCTTTGGAATTTGGCGTCTAGCTCCTCCAACACGTCGCCCTTGTCTGCACTCGCCCAAACGTCGGCGGCCACTCCGCTAATCGGCTCGACCTGAACATTGTGAGCAAGTCCCACCATCGCCGACTCCTTAGAAATGTGAATCTGTATGAGCCGCGCGCGAGGGTTGTTGCCAAGGCCCTGGGAGCCAAGCCCAGTCATGCCCTGTATCGGGTTGCTCGACGCGTTAGTGGTCAGCTTGGACCAGCGTTCTCCCCATATGTTGGTGGTCGCTCGTGCGCCGTCGATGCAGCTTACCATCTCGACCAGTTCATTCACGCGGTTCGTAATCTGACCATGCAACTCGCCGATACGAAACACATCGTGACCTCTGTCTCGTCCCGGTTGGCCTCCCCGTGTGACGTGACCAGGCTCCCAGATTGCCACTGATATACCGGACAACACGCATGGAATCTCACGCTCGTATCCAACAATGGACGCTACAAGCCGGTCGTTCATGCAGTTCTGCGAGCTTAACACGACGCTGGTAGGCGAAATGAAGCGCTTGAGAAAATGAGCCACCCACTCGGTGTCATAGGACTTGACTGCAAGGAATGCGATGTCGAAAGGCTCTTTAATGTCCTGCGCGTCGGTCAGGTGAATCGCCTTGACAGGCACGGTGAATTCGCCCTGTGTCCCGGTCACACGCAGGCCCTTTTGGTTCATGACGTCTACGTGTTCTCCCCACATATCAATCAATGTGACATCGTGCCCCTCACGCGTCAAGAACGCGCCGAGGTAGCTTCCCACCGCGCCAACGCCGAAGATGCCAATTCGCTTGTCCATGATTCCTCCCTTTTTAGTTCAGCTTACTGACCGGGTGCCCAGTTTCCTCAAGCGTTAGAGACTCGACCCGGCTGTTGCAGCCCTTGCGGTGGGCGCATCGAAGGTAATACTCGGTCGCATCATTGGAATACTCAACGCCTGCTTCGTTGGCGTCGTCAAATAGCTTGAGTGTGAAGCCGACAATACCCTGTTGACTGCAAACGTCGCACCTTCCTCTGCTATCTTCGTACTGGAGCCTGAGTCGCAGTAGCCTGTCCATTATGAGACCTCGCAGCCTTTGAATACCACTAAATCTTGTCAACTCTACTGGTCTTGGGTCACTCTACTTGCTGGACCTGCACATCGAACTCGTATGTGCGGCCATCGATAGTAGCCTTTGCGTGATGATTCCAACCATAATTGCCGCTTGTAGTGGACTCGGTCAGGGCTATGGCTTCTCCCTTTTCATCAGTTACCTCGAAAGCCTCCCCGTCAACCATGATATTGAGCTTCTTAGGAGGCTCTATACCCGCAGCCCATGCTAGAGTGAGCAGAGCCGCCTCCTGCTCATGCAAGATCGCATGAGCATCTTCGATAGCGATGGCTTCGAATGTAATGGTATCCCCAGGAAGCGCCTGGGCAAATGTGCTTATATCTGTGCTGATAACCGTGGCGATTTTCGTGTACCCACCTGTCGTTCCCCTGTCCGTCAACAGCACAATCGGACGGCCGTCCCCCGGCACCTGAATTGCCCCTAGAGGAATCCCGTCGGACACGATGTCCGGGCCGGACACATGCTCTATCACAGGTCCTTCCATGCGATATCCCATTCTATCGGACTGGACTGTCACTGTGTACTCTGAATTAAGGAATGTTTCGATTCCACTGGAAGTGAAGTCCTTTTCTTGGGGGCCTAGTATGACTCTAACCCGATGCTTATGGCCGTAGACCGGAGCCTGAATATGCTGCGGAAGCTTGAGTTCTACGTACTCGGCCCCAGCGGTGGTATCCAGCGAAGACAACACGTCCCCTGCTCTCACAGGTCGGCCTTCAAGCCCTCCCATGGCAGTCTTAGTATATGTGGAACGGCTGCCCATAACTAGAGGAACGTCTATGCCTCCGGCAACAGACAGATATGATCGCATTCCATCCTGTGCGCCTTGAAAGCTAAGAATGCTATCCTTACGGACGCTTATAGATTGCCACGAAGGAACTAGCAGGCCGTCAAGGGTGGCCGATAAGTCGGCCCCTGCCAGGGCAAACCAGGTGTCGTCCAGAAACTTTATTCGAGGGCCTAGTACGGTCATTTCCAGGGCTGCGGCTCCCTGATCGTTGCCAGCAAGAAGATTCGCGGCTCGTAGCGCAAACGTATCAAATGCGCCCGAAACGGGTACGCCGAACCTCTGGAAGCCGTAGCGACCTCTATCCTGAATCGTCGTCAGGAGGCCTGGTTCTATTATCTCGATAATCTGCCTGCTCACGTGGCTAGCTCGCTGACGACTTCGTATTCGCCGCTTTCGACACGCTGTTGAACATCTCGATAAACCTGTTCGTCTTCAATTGGAACGAAGCGCAAGTAATCTCCCGCACTCAGGAGAGCAGGAGGCGTGTTACCCTGGTCGAAAAGCTTGAGGGGTGTTCGGCCAATCAGCCGCCACCCTCCCGGGCTTATAGCCGGATAAACCCCCGTCTGGCTCTCAGCGATGCCTACGGAGCCAGCGGGAATTTCCAATCTCGGCGATTCAAGCCTGGGAGTCGTTAGCTTCTCAGAAAGGCCGCCAAGATACGGGAATCCCGGTGTGAACCCCATCGCGTAGACCAGATAGTTCACCTCAGAATGAATTTGGACTACCTCTTGTGTAGATAACCTTGCGTTCTCTGCAACAAACTCCAGATCGGGGCCATATTCGCCTCCATACAGGGTCGGGACATGCACAATGCGGGGTTTCTCCAGCGAACGCTCGCCTATATCTAGTTCCATCTGCTTAAGCCTGTTTTGCAAGTCAACAGCACTTGTTTTCGTAGGGTCGTAGTAGACCAATAACGAGCGGTAGGTGGGCACAAGGTCAAAGACGCCGGGCACTGCTGCCTTCTCGATGGCATTCGTCATGTCGTGAACCCTGCGGTTGATTTCAGGGCTGATGGCGTCGCCGAACTCGATGACCATTGCCATATCTCCGGCTGGGAAAAATGCGGGCGATTGGTACATTAAACTAATTGCCCCACAGGAACGATCTCCACCCCTGCGTCTTCCAACCCCTTTTTGAGAGCCTTTGCCATGTCTACGGCCCCCGGAGTGTCCCCATGCAGGCAGATACTGTCGGCTCGCACCTCAAACTCTTCGCCAGTGATCGCGGTGGCCTTTCCCTCTGTGATCATCTTGATGCTATGCTCTAGCACCTCCTCGATGTTGTGGAGCACTGACCCCGGCTGCGATCTGGGAACCAGCGTGCCGTCGGTGTTCAACGCGCGATCGGCAAAAATTTCCTGGGCTACCCTAAGACCCATGTCCTTGGCAATCTCGATCCAGGGCGAACCGGCAAGGGCGACGATAATCAAGTCAGGGTCAACCTCAAGGACAGCTTCGCATATCGCGCGGGCCAGCGGCTCGTCGTTAACGGCCTTGTTGTACAAAGCGCCATGAGGTTTGATGTGTTGCAGCTTCTTCGTCTTTGTAAAGGCGTTAAGCGCGCCAAGCTGGTAAATAACGTCGTTTTTGGCTTCCGCCGGCGTCAGCGACATGTCTCTGCGCCCGAAGCCGTTGAGGTCTGGGTAGCTGGGATGAGCGCCAATGGCTACGCCGTGCTCCTCGGCCATCTTGACCGTGTGACGCATCCACATCGGGTCGCCTGCGTGAAAGCCGCAAGCTATGTTTGCGGAGGTGATGTACTTGATGACCTCTTCATCAAAGCCCATCTTGTGCATTCCGAAACTCTCGCCCATGTCACAGTTGAAATCTATCTTGTTCGACATCAAACTGAATCTCCTCAGAATCTTTCGTGAGGCTTACCGCCTTCACCCATTAAGATATGAAAACTCATACGAGAGTAGCCTGCCTTCTTAATTTTCATACCAATAATCGAATACTCTCGCACAGACAATTATATAGCTTAGACACCATCACGCCAATATCAACCTCTAATCTGGTTTCATGCTTGCTCGAAGGTGAAGCCGATGCTGCGATTAAGCCTCAACAGCAGCAGTCCCATAGCTAGATTGAGGTTTCGCATTAGTGTACAATCTGAGGTGGTACCCAAAAACTAGACAACTGGCTAAGAGAGAGTCCAGCTCCTAAAATAACCGGCAACTAACCGACGTGAAGGAGCAGGACATGAAGCAGACGAGGAATAAGCACAGTCCGGCGTTCAAGGCCAAGGTGGCCCTAGCCGCCCTTGCGGGGGAAGAGACCATCGCCCAGCTGGCCAGCCGATTTGAGGTCCATCCCAGTCAGATTCACGCCTGGAAAAGGGCCCTGGTGGAAGGAGCCCCGGAGCTATTTGCCACCAATCAGAAATCCCAGGAGAAAGCCAAGGAAGCTCAGATTAACCACCTCTACCGGCACATCGGCCAGCTGAAGGTGGAACGCGATTTTTTGTCGGAAAGGTCCGGTCTATGAGTCGCAGCATACGGCGAGCCATGATAGACCGAGACCACCAGCAGCTGTCTTTGGTGCGTCAATGTATCCTGCTGGACGTCAGCCGGGCCTCGGTGTACCACCGGCCGGTACCGACCAGGGCAGAAGACCTGGAGTTGATGGCCCTGATGGACCGTCAGTATTTGAAGACCCCCTTCTACGGCTCCAGGAAGATGAAGGCCTGGCTGCTGCAACAGGGCTATCTGGTGAGCCGAAAAAGGGTTCGAAGGCTGATGCGGTTGATGGGTCTGGAAGCCATCTACCGGCGTCCCAACACCAGCAAACCAGCGCCGGGACACCGGATCTTTCCCTATCTGCTGAAGGGAGTGGAGGTTAATCGGGTCGACCAGGTCTGGGCCGCGGACATCACCTACATCCCCATGGCGAAGGGCTTCCTGTACCTGGTGGCCATCATGGACTGGCACAGCCGGCACGTGCTGGCCTGGAAGCTCTCCAACACCATGGACACCAGCTTCTGCGTGGCGGCGTTGGAGGAAGCCCTGGGTAAGGGACGACCGGAGATATTCAACACCGACCAGGGGAGTCAGTTCACCAGTGAGGCCTTTACCCAGACGTTGCAGGAGCAGAGGGTCCAGGTCAGCATGGATGGTAAGGGTAGGTACCTGGACAACATCTTCGTGGAGCGGCTGTGGCGGAGCATCAAGTACGAGGAGGTGTATCTGAAAGCTTACCAGACCGTCGCCGAGGCCCGAACTGGGATCAATGCCTACCTGGAGTTCTACAACCGGCAGAGGCCTCACCAGGCTTTGGGCTACCGGACCCCAGCAGAGGTGTACCAACATGGCCAGGAAGAAAGGGGAGCAGCAGCTGAAGAAGCAGGGCTGCCATCGGGCTTGGTGAAACCTAGCGCAGGGGTGGGAGACTCTCTTAATTTAGCCCTCGTGCTGTCTTAATAATGGGGTCCTCCTTAATCACCTGCGGTATAAATCTGACAAATCATGAGGGGACGACCATCGATTCGGAGCTTGCGGAACAGGCAGCCATTTTAACAGGTATCGGTATAGGCACGGCATTCGGTCTCCTTGTGCTATTGATCGTTGCCATATACCTCATTGGGCTGGTTTTCAGGCGTTTTCCTGAAACCTCCGACGCAACCGAGGATACGCTGGCGGCTGGGGACGATCAATTTCGAGACAAAGCTCTGGCCGCCGCAATCGCCGTCGCTGCCCTGCTTCGCAAACCTGAACGCACCAGCAGTCCTGGCAGTGACGGTTAGCCGGTTCTTACCTTCCATCTGATCCTGTCCATACGAGAGTAGCGTTTGACAGAGTTCCTGGATTTCCTGCGCGACACAGGCCTAAACAACCTGGACTGGCGCAACGGCATCATGCTAGGCGTCGGGTTCGTATTCATCTACCTGGCAATAAGCCGTGACATGGAGCCTTACGAGTTGGTTCCGATAGGGCTAGGGGTCTTGGTGGCTAACCTTCCTCTTACGGGGCTGATGAACATCCCCACGCCGGAATCGGGCTTCCAGGAATCAGGCATCTTCGGCATAGTGTTCCACTTCGGCCTTTCGTTCTGGAACTTCTTGCCTCCTATAATCTTCCTGGGATTGGGCGCGATGACCGACTTCGGGCCGCTGATTGCCAATCCCAAGACATTGCTACTGGGTGCGGCGGCGCAGATTGGAATTTTCGCCGCCTTCTGGGGCGCGCTTTCAACAGGCCTGTTCACGCTGTCGGAATCGGCGGCAATAGGCATAATCGGCGGCGCAGACGGCCCGACCACCATCTTCCTATCGGCGCGATTAGCCCCAGAATTGCTTGGAATCACCGCAGTAATCGCCTACTCGTACATGGCTACTATCGCCTTCATTCAGCCTCCGCTCATGCGGCTTCTGACCACTCGGAAAGAGCGCGAGATAGTCATGAAACCTGTAAGAGTTGTGTCCCGCCGAGAGAAGCTCGTCTTTCCAGTCATCGCTATGATAATCATAATTCTGATTGTGCCTCGCGCCGCGCCGCTCATTTCGATGTTCATGATCGGAAACCTTTTCAGAGAAAGCGGAGTCGTGCCCCGGTTGACTAACACGGCGTCTAACGAACTGCTGAACATCGCCACCATCTTCTTAATGATTACGGTTGGAACCCAGCTGACTGCGGAGCGAGTCTTTAATGTTGATACTATCGTGATACTCGGATTGGGTCTTGCCGCCTTCTCCGCTGGCACTATCGGCGGTCTACTTTTTGCCAAATTCATGAATCTGTTCCTGAAAGAGAAGATGAACCCACTGATAGGTTCAGCCGGGGTATCGGCAGTGCCAATGGCTGCGCGTATATCGCATCAGCTAGGCCAGGAGGCCAATCCAAGCAATTTCCTTTTGCCGCACGCGATGGGGCCTAACGTGGCAGGAGTCATAGGCTCGGCTGTCGTAGCGGGCGTCTTCATTTCGGTGATACAGTAGAAGTCCAAGCAAGGATTAAAGGCCTGAGCTACCATGTCACATAGGCTAAAGGTAAAAGTAAAAGACAGGTGGTACACGGTAGAGGTTGAGAACCTGGAGGCCAATCCCGTACGTGCGCTCGTCGATGGAGAGCCAGTTGACGTAGATGTCGACAGCCTTCAGGCCGAAGCCGTCACAGATGTACCTAAGCCCGCGCCGGAGCAGGAAGCCGCCCAAACTCCAATACCGCAAGCCACAATAACCCGTCCACCCGCGCCGATTAGAGTGTTTCGATCACCTATGCCGGGCGGCATTATTTCCATTTCGGTGAAGGTTGGCGACCAGGTTGTCACCGGAGACGAAATCTGCGTGCTTGAGGCGATGAAGATGCGCCAGAGCCTGCGGGCCGACTGGTCGGGAATTGTCAAAGTAATTCACGTCATACCGGGACAGCAAGTGCAAGACGGAGAACTCATTGCCGAACTGGAGTAATCTCAATCAAGCTAACCATTTTTGAAGGGAGGCAATCGAGATGTCTTCGCAACGCTGGGCCATAAAGTCCGGGCGTCTGTTTGACGGCACGCGCAAGCCCGCGATTCAGGACGCAATCATCCTCATCGAGGACGAATGCATCAACGCTGTTGGGCCTCAATCCCAGATTGCGCTGTCTCCCGACACTGAGGTTCTGGACGTTGGAGACAGCACGGTTCTCCCTGGAATCATCGATGCGCACGTCCACATGCTGAACACTGGCAGCGCCTCCAGCGGTCAGGAGTCGCGCGCATTGAACGAAAATCAGGCCATGCTGGTGGGAGCGTGGAACGCTCTGATGGCCCTCAAGAGTGGCCTGACGACGGTCCGAGATTGCGGCGACCGCAACTACCTCACCCTGACGCTAAGGGATTCCATCACCAGCGGAGTTATACCAGGGCCTCGCCTGCTGTGTTCGGGGCCTGTGATAACCTCTACGGCGGGCCAGCTATGGTGGTCTGGCATCGAGTGCGACACTGAAGACCAGCTTCGTCACGCGGTGCGCACGCTGGTGAAAAACGGCGTTGACTTCATCAAGCTGATGGGTTCAGGTGGCAACGCGACGCCAGGCTCGAACCCAGAGCTATCACAGTACAACGAAGCGGAATACCGCGCAGTCGCTGAAGACGCGCACCGCCTTGGCAAGAAAGTCGCCATTCACGTTCATGGCGTTGGCGCGATTCGCATGGCAGTGGACGCCGGTATGGACACCCTGGAGCACTGCCCGTTTCGTGCAAACGGCGGCATCGAGTACGACGAGAGCATTGTCGAAGAAATCATACGCAAAGGACTGATCGTAAGCATCGCCATGCCCGCGACGTGGTACAGGCTGCGCGCCGAAGACATGCGCGATGTTCGCGCGCACCCGGGACATCTATGGGAGAGCCGTCCAGAGACAATCCGTCAGATGCACAAGGCGGGCGTCAAATTGGTGGTAAGCAGCGATCAAGGCTCAACCGGCACGAGAATCGACGAGCTTGCGCTGCTCATGGAATACCTGGCAAACAGAGTGGAAATGCCTGCTGTGGACATCCTCTACGGAGCAACAGGGCTGGCTGCTGAGGCGCTGGGCATCGAAGACAGCGTTGGCACGCTGGAGCCTCGCAAAATCGCCGACATCGCAATCGTGGATGGCGACCCGTTTGCCGACATCACGACGATGCAGCGCGTTCATACCGTCGTTAGAAACGGCGCGGTAGTGGTCAGCAACGGCGGAATCGTAATGCCTACCGCGATGTCGTAGGCATCACGCTCGACCTCACCCCATCCTTCCGCGGAAGGACGAAAGCAAAAACCGCTTTTGGCCGCCCCTCTACTTGCAAGGAGAGGGGCCGTGTAGACATACTTCAAGCCCTAGACGACGCGGGGTGAGGTAAGTGGTTTGCATCAGAAAACCTCGAGCTTCCATAACAAATACTTACCCTCTTCCCCCGTCGTCCTTCCGTGAAAAAGGAGGAAAGGTTAGGATGGGGCCTTACGCTGGCCTGAACTTCACTAGATTCACATCGGGCGTAACGCCGTCGAAGACCGCGACGACTGGCATGTTGATGCTCACTGCGTCGTTGGCACAGTCTATCAGGTTCGAGACCATTCGTGGCCCTTCGTCCAGCTGTATCATCGCGTAGATGTACGGCGCGTCGTCTCTGAATGCTGGGTTTACGGGCTGATATATTATCGTGTAGGAGTAGACGCGTCCCTTGCCGCTCGCCGTCACCCATTCTAGGTCAGACGACAGGCAGTTGGGGCAGACCTCTCGCGGATAAAAAAAGACGTTGGAACAGGTCCTGCAATTAGGAAGAACCAGCTCGTTGCGCTTTGCCGCCTCCCAGAAAGGACGTGTCAACTCCGGGTTCACCGGACGGGGCAAGGGTTTGCTGTACTCTGTGGTCATCTTCTTCCTCTTGAGTGTTTTGTGAGGGTTGCCACTCCCGCCTTTAATGATGAATATTACATAGACGAGGGTGGGCAACCCATATTTTCAAACTGGTGTATTAGGTTAGAGCGTGTTCTCGGAACCGAGAACCAGCGAGCACATTTCGCTCGCTGTGCCGCCTCAACCATTCACCATGCACAAGTCGTTTCGGGGGATTTGACGCTCTCCAGCCTTCCCCATTATCTGGCGAGCGCCTTCGATGACATGGCGGAACCCTCCCGCCAGTCCCGGCTGACCTCCCGATAACTGACCACCATCGGTGTTGATTGGGAAACTGCCCTTGAACGTCGTATCAGTTGCTTCATAGAAAGGGCCAATTTCGCCCTTCTTGCAGAATCCGGCATCTTCGAGGCACACGGCCACGAGGATGGTGTATCAATCATAGAATTCGGCGAACTGCATATCCGGTGGCGCGTAACCCGCCATCTTGAATGCTTTTGCCGCCGAGACCTTCGTCGGAGTAGTCGTGATGCGCGGGGTCTGCCAGATGTTACCAGCGCCCTGCTCTAAGCCTGCTCCAAGGATGTATACAGGGCGATTTGGCAATGCCTTCGCCCTCTCCGCTGTGGTGACTATGCACGCCGCCGCGCCATCGCATGGCATAACCGATTCCAAGATATGCAGCGGATAGTTGATGTAGCGAGAGTTGAGAACATCGTCAAGCGTGATGGGCTGGCCGAAGAATGCCGAGTTCTCGTTAGGCACTGCGTTGAACCGCTCGTCCACAGAAATTTTCGCAAACTGCTCAGGCGTAGAGCCGTATTCGTACATATGGCGGGCGTAGATAAGTCCATAGCCTGTGTTGGCTCCGGCAGCGGGGCCGATAGGTTCCTCCCACTCGGAGCGTATGCCAGGGAGTCCTCCAGGGGCGACCCTCTCAAGTCGCGAGTTTCCCATGACAACCAGCACGGTGTCGCAGAGGCCCGCGATTATCGCAGAGGCGGCGACAGTAGTTGCGGTCGCACCGCTCGCACCCTGCATCGATACGCCGGTGGCGAACGTGGGCCGTATGCCCATATACTCGGCCATCGCCGCTGGAGTCGCGCTTCCATCCGTCACGAGTCCGTCGATATCCTCTTTGCGAAGCTGCGCGTCTTCTATTGCCATACGCGCGGCTTCCGCGTTCAGGCCGTACATCGTCCTGTCAGGATATTCCCTTCGAGTGGGAACTTCGCCGATTCCCACGATAGCTGTCTTTCCTCGAAGCGTCATCGCTTAACGCCTCCTTCCATTTTGTTTTGCCGCCAGCATTGTACTACAACTTGCGAGTTGCGCAACCCATGCGAGGTCGCCTATACCCTTGACCCCTGAATGCGTTTGTCGTAGCCCTGCCACTCTTTCTCGCGCAGAATGAATTTTTGAATCTTGCCTGTAGCAGTCTTAGGAAGCTCGCCGAACTCCACGTACTTTGGGCATTTGAAGTGCGCGATCCGCTCGCGCGTGAAGCCGATGATCTCCTCGCCTGTGACCTCGGTGTTGGCCCGTCCCACCACGAAGGCCTTTGGAACCTCGCCCCATCTATCATCCGGCACGCCGACTACGCACACCTCAAGCACGCCAGGATGCTCCATGATTACCTTCTCAACCTCCTGGCTAGAGATATTCTCGCCGCCGGAGATGATGATGTCCTTGGCACGGTCTTGCAGTTCTATATAGCCGTCCGGGTAACATACGGCCAGATCTCCTGAATGGAACCAGCCTCCCTTGAACGCCGTCGCCGTCGCTTCCTCGTCCTCGAAGTAGCCTGTCATGACGTTGTTGCCACGCATCACCACTTCTCCCATCGTCTTACCGTCTTTCGGCACGTCGTTCATATCTTCGTCTACTACCCTCGTGCCAGGCTCCGCGATGATATAGGGCACTCCCTGGCGGGCCTTCAACAGGGCTAATTCATCCGGCAGCATGTTCTCCCAGCCGGGTTGAGCGGCGCAAATCGTGTGAGGGCCGTAAGTCTCTGTCAGGCCATATGCATGGTGGATTGACGCGCCCATGCCTTCCATCGTTTTGATAACCTGTGGCGCAGGTGGTGCTCCCGCCGTTAGGATGGTGACGCCGGAGAGGTCCTGCCCCTCTGCTTCAGGAGCGGAATAAAGGAGAGTCAGCACGGTCGGGGCGCAGCACATATGCGTGACGCCCATTTCGGGGATGAGCCGGTATATATCGGCAGCATCGACACGGCGAAGGCATACGTGAGTGCCGCCTACAGCGGTGACAGCCCATATGAAACACCAGCCATTGGCGTGGAACATGGGAAGGGGCCAGAGGTACACACTATTGGAGTTCAGCCCCGTTTCGATTATCTCTCCCAGGGTATTGAGATACGCCCCGCGCCCGTTATACTCGACTCCTTTGGGCATACCTGTGGTGCCGGAAGTATAATTGATTGTTATCGTGTCAAGCTCGGAGTCTGGCTCCACCCGATGATCGCCGGGCGGGGCCGAGTCAAGGAACGACTCGTAGTCCGGGCCAGGAATGTCTTCGGCCTTGGGAACCGTATCGACTACCTGAACGTAGGTAGCGACGTTCGGGACGTCGTTTATAAGCTCCCGCACGATGGGAGCCAACTCGGAGTCGAAGACTAGCACCTTCGCTCCTGAGTGATTCAATATGTACGCAATCTCACGAGACGATAGCCGCGTGTTAAGCGCTACCAGAATCGCGCCCATACGCATGGGGCCAAAGTGGGCATCAAGCATAGCGGGCACGTTTGGCACGAAGAAAGCCACCCTGTCGCCCTTCTTCACACCCACCTGTTTCAAGGCTCCGGCGAGGCGGTTTACTCGTTCGTTGAACTGTGCGTAGGTGAAGTGCTGGTCTTTGTAGACAATCGCGGGCTTGTCGGGGTAGACAAACGCGCTGCGCTCCAGGAAAGAGATCGGGTTGAGGTTGTGGAATGATGTACCGTTTTGCAATTGGGTTCTCCTCTACTGCTTCAAAGTCTCTCAAAAGGAAAGCTCAAGGCCCCCAAGATTGCAAGAATTATATGTCCAGAGCCGGGGAGTATCAACAGCAGCAATCGAAATGGCTGAAATTTGGGTTGTCTCGCCTACACTTGAAACAGTTCTATATAGCTTCCCAATTCGACACAGATACGTCCCGCCTTCCACGTATTCTATGGAATGGCTAGGCCGACAATTATTTGCTTGTAGGGCGATAGACGAGGTTGTTTTGTAGTAGTTGGGTCATGTTACAATATGTGCGGTCACGGGATAGGCAACGTCGAAACAATACAAGCCTATAGGCATTCAGCCAACGTAGCTCAGTCGGTAGAGCAGCGGTTTCGTAAACCGCAGGTCGGTGGTTCGAGTCCACTCGTTGGCTCCATAGCTTTAGCGCATAATAGACAAGGGCAGCGTTAATAACGCTGCCCTTTTGCTTTGTCCATCAAGCCTGGTAGATTCCTCTGAAACTCACACCGATGAGTTAAGTGGGAAACTCATCAGGTTAGTCTCCAAGTCTCTGCGCGTGGACGATATGTTAGGCCTTCGTACAGATCAAGGATATGGAATAACTCACACCGATGAGTTAAGTGGGAAACTCATCAGGTTAGTCTCCAAGTCTCTGCGCGTGGACGATATGTTAGGCCTTCGTACAGATCAAGGATATGGAATAACAAGCGATTGGTTCAAAGTAGGGGGGAACGCTCTTGAGTCTGTCTAAGACCACCATGAGTTCGTGCCCTTGTGCTAGACCGCTTGCCTCCATGACTGATCCAAATCGCCAATTAGGGACAGATGGCTTCCCTTAGAAGTTGAGCAACCAAATCCTTCTCAGACCACTTAAGGGAGGAACCTAATGCCATATACTGTCTGAGATGTTCCGCCTTCTCCTCCTCTTCCTCCCATGTCAGCTCTGTACCCTGCTCTATAACCAACCTCGCGTAGTTTCTCAAGATGCTCATGTGGGAGTTCATTGTGTCCATGGTCTCTGCGATATATTTCGCCATTGTGATACTCCTTGATTCCAGATTTAATCTGATTTTGCTGCAATGTGTGAATTGTTTGCGATTAGTGTGATTTCCATTGTGACGGAGTGTGCAGGTTTTGTATGGGTAGCCCACTACCAATGCATGTTAGGGTTGAGACCTTAATGTCATCCGGCCTCGCTAGGTGCTTCCCTCATCCAGTACATCCGTCCTCTGGTCTCAAGACTACTTGCTGCCATCCATGAAAACGTGGTTGCATTAACCTACTTTGCCTGGTCGCATGCACCCAGGTAGACCCATGCCTTGCGCCTCTACGAGAAGCCTGCCCGGTCTACTCTGGCTATGCCGTACAAGGAGCATCGATTTCGACTTCTGGACAACAATCGTTTCGAGAGGTAGCATGAGCGTAGTTTGCTGGGAATCGGAGGATGCGTGCAAAGAGACATAAAGTTCTGCCAACATTGTGGCAGCGTGCTCGGCGAGAAAGAAATCGAGAACAAGCTTCGGCCCCACTGCGCCAAATGCGGCTTTACGGTATTTCTGGACCCCAAGATCGCCGCTGTGGTGCTGGCAACGAAGGATGACAGGCTATTGATGGTGCGACGCGGGGTTGAGCCTGAAATAGGTCGGTGGAGCTTCCCTGCCGGATATGTAGATAGGGGTGAAGTCGTCGAGGATGCCGCGATAAGAGAAGTCCGCGAGGAGACGGGGCTGGATGTGCGACTGAACGGCTTTGTGGGTCTGTACTCCGAAACCAACAGGGCGGTTGTGCTGGCCGTTTACTCCGCAGAAATCATAGGTGGAAGTCTCAAGGCAGGCCACGACGCGCAGGAGGCCGCTTACTTCTCCGCAAACGACCTGCCTCCCCTGCCATTTCCTCACGATGACCGTATCATCGAGGATTGGCAGACACTCGTCCGCAAACGCGAATTATCATCAAAAATTCAGTAGGCACTTCCTAAATATCAGGAGAAAACGATAACATGACCGCATTGCTTCTACACAACGCTAATCTAATCGATGGTACGGGAGCCGACCCGATGCCGAACACAAGCGTGCTGGTCGAGGACGGATTGATACGACGGATCGCCTCGACGGACGCGCTTCACCCTCCCTCGGATGGGCGTACAATTGACCTTCAAGGCATGACCTTGATGCCCGGTCTCACCGACGCGCACGTTCACTTCGGACTTGTCGGACTCAATGGGGCCTCCAATCGATCTGCCGACGACAATCTCGTCACATATGCCCTCAGCGTGGTGGAAAATATCGAGCTTGCGTTGCAGGAGGGCTTCACCACTGTGCGAGACGCGGCAGGACTAGACCCGGCCTTCGCTCGCGCAACCGAGCAAGGGCTGATTAAGGGGCCGCGAATACTTCCGTCTGGCTCTGCCCTCTCGCAGACAGGAGGCCACGGAGACCACCGAGACAGGTACGATGATAGTCCGCAGCGCCCGGTGCTTGGGATTCTCGCGGCAACCGCTCTGGTGGACGGTGCGGACGCCGTCCGCCTTGCCGCTCGCATGCAACTGAGGCTCGGCGCTACTCAGATCAAGGTGATGGCATCCGGCGGCGTCATGTCACAGCTGGACACGTTGGAAAGCGTCCAGTTTACAGTAGATGAGATCAAGGCTGCGGTGCATGAGGCGCGAGCGGCGGGCACGTATGTCCTGGCTCACTGTCACACCTCTCCATCCATGAACAACGTTCTGGACGCTGGAGTGCGCTCTATCGAGCATGGGAGTATATTGGACGAAGCAACCGCGCGGCGAATCGTTCAGCAGAACGCTTTCGTGGTGCCGACGCTGCTCGTTATAGAAGAGTTGGCGCGCTCGCCGGAAGCACAGGGCATTTCCCACTACAGCCAGATGAAGCTAGCCTACGTCCACAAGCAGATGCCTGCCAGCATTGAGATTGCACTGCGCTCCGGCGTCGCCCTCGGCTCAGGCTCTGACATTCTCGGCGCGCGCCAGACTGGGCGTGGCGAGGAGTTGTCTTTGAAGGCCAAGGCTCTTGGCTCGATGAGCGCCATCGTTAGCGCAACTCAGACCAACGCGAGGCTATTCAATCTGGAAGACCGCATTGGCGCAGTGCGGGAGGGCATGGAGGCAGACCTGATTGCCGTCGCGGGCGACCCTCTAACTAAGATCGAGTTGCTGAACGACGCCAACAACGTCCGGATGGTAATCAAGGGCGGCGTAATCGTCAAGGAGACGCTTTAAGCCGTGAGCGCATCGCTGATTAACCGAGCGAGTCGATCTTGCTCAGCGGGAATGTCGCGTGGCTCAACGGGAACAGGCAATGCTTCCAGAGCCTGGTGCAGCGCGCCTTCCAGTACCTCGGACTCTTTCTGCGACAATGCCCACTGGGAGGCAACATCTCCCGGACTCCACAACGCCACCTGCCTGAAGCCATAGTCTGCTATTGATCTGTTTGCGATTTCTGCCAACGTTTCCATGTTACCCTCTCTGTTTGACGTGTCACCGACCTACCGCTGAGCCGCCGCCGTCAACGATGAACAGGCTGCCGCTGATGTACGATGCCTCGTCTGAGGCTAGGAAGAGGATGACATTGGCGATCTCTTCCGGTTTTCCGATGCGCCCCATCGGATGCTGCTCCTCACGCTCCCTGACCGATTCGCTGCTTGCGGTGCTGCCCCGGAACTGAGGCGTGTCTACCGAGCCGGGAGCGATGACGTTAGCGCGTATACCCTGCGACGTGTACTGGCTCGCGGTGGTAGTCGTTAGATGGATTACGCCAGCCTTGCTGATAGCATAGGGCAGAGACATGCCAAAGCCTCGTATACCCGCCCCCGACGATATATTTACAATCGAGCCTGCGCCGTTCTCAAGCATGGCGGGGATAGCGTACTTGCAGCAGAAGAACATCCCCTTTAGGTTGATGTCCATCACAAGGTCCCAGTCCCTCTCATCCACCTCCGCCAGGGGAGGAGTCCGAATGAGGACAGCAGCCGCGTTCACCAGCACGTCCAGACGTCCAAACTGGTTGACAGCCTGCTCTACCATGTTCTCGACCTGGTCTGACTTGGACACGTCGACGGGCACGAATAAAGCATCCGTACCTGCCTCTTTGAGCAGGCGTTGCGTCTCCTCGCCGCCGCTGCGATTCCGGTCTGACACCACTACTCTGGCGCCTTCTTGGGCAAATCGCAAGGCGGTCTGCCGCCCGATGCCAGAGGCGGCCCCGGTAATAATAGCAACTTTGTCTTTGAGCCTGTCGGTCATTTCGAGCCTCTCAAGGTTATTCCAAAATATGCCAACGGCGGCTTTGGGATTTCTGTTTCGGGACGGTTGCATTATATGCGCATTTTGAGTTTGTCTCAAGGGGCCACTTCTCATGGCTCACCTTGCGCCTGAGAAGCGGGGTCAGACATATTGGCATGGCTACTACCATGTGTGATATTCCCACTATTTGGTTAATTACTTATTCAATGACAGAATCTTGCCTAGTTGATATACCGATAACGTGAAGAATGCAACGAGGATCACTATGACAACTCGTCGTCGAGGGCAGGGCGCGCGAGGCCGAACAGCGCATATCCCTTGGCTGAAGTTACACTGGTCGGGGTGGGCATTGATGGCGCTAATGGCGCTTTCGACAGGTCTGTTAGCATGTAACCAAAACACAACCGAAGGCGCGGCATCTGAATCGCCTTACGGCAAGCCTTCAATTGTGATCATCTCGCCACAAACCAATGAAGTCTGGTCAGAAGGCAGTCTTATGGTGAAGGTCGAAGTCAATAATTTCATCATGGACTCGGACGCTATCGGCCTGGATAAAGTGCCCGGCAGAGGTCATTGGCACCTGTACCTGGATGGCGAATGGATTGAGGCGACCGCCGAGGAAACAACCATATTGGAACGGGTGTCCGCAGGCTTCCATCATCTGAGAGTCGCCCTCGCCAACAACGACCACTCTCCTGTGCTTCCTCCCGTTGAAGACACCGTGATAGTAGATGTGGACTTCGACGACTCGGCAGCAGTAGCTGAACCCGATGAGATTACAACGCCAGACAATGACGAACCTGAGTGGGCCATACCTGAACAGGACGCCTCGCCCCACTTCGTAAGCACCAGCCCAACACATGGTGAAGAGATTAGCCGTGAGCTTGAGGCTATAACGTTGACCTTCGACTTCAACCTGGCCCCAGAGTCCAGCATTGAGCTTACTTATAACGGCGAGCTTGTGCCGCTGGGTTCAGTTGGGATATCCTCAGACCAATTTACCATGTCTGCCCCGATACTCGAAGCATTGGCCTCAGAAGGCGTATACGAGATCAGCTACAAGCCCTGCTGGCCCTATCTGAACTGCCACAGCGGGAGCTTTGCGTTCGTCATTGCGTTTGAGGAAGAGGAATAAGCGAAGCCCGTTTAAAGCTCAGACGAGAAGTAGCTCCTCAGGCGATCGATGCCTTCGTCGTAGCGGTTGTTGCAGAAAGCGAGTCGAAGGTCCTGCGGTATGCCGAAATCCGTTCCAGGGACAACCGCCACATGCGCCCGCTCAAGAATGTCGCGTGCCAATTCCTTTGACGTTGCGAATCCGTGTTCCTTATTCCAGTCCCCACATCGCAAGACAGCGTAAAAACCGCCTTCGGCATCAATGGGTTCGCAACCAGTATTTTTCAATTGCCGGGTTGTATATTCTCCACGAGACCTGTAAATGGCAGCGAGTTCCGCCGGGCTTTCGTCATCGTCAAGGGCCGCAATCATGCCATATTGATAGCAAGGGTCAGTGCACAAAAGGGTATGCTGTTGCATAACCCTCAAGTTGACCTGAAGCTCTTTCGGGAGAATAGCAAATCCTACCCGTTTAGTGTACATACGAAAGCCCTTCGAAAAGCTGTTGGTTACTATGGTGACATCTTTGTATTCGGGCAGAAGTTCCAGAGGCGACTGAAATTTGTCATCGAAAACACAGTTGTTGTAGATTTCATCGTTGAGGATGTAAGCCTGACGGTCGACTATCTTGTAAATCTCCCGAAGCTCATCTGGCTGCACGACGTTACCAATGGGATTGCCCGGCGAATTCACCACTACCAGCGAGGTACGTTCCGGCGAAAAGTTCTTTCGGAACGAGTCCATATCAACCCGTTTGGTATCCATGTCAATGTCATAATATTTGACGGTGGCTCTGGCCAGGGTTGCGCAGTAAACGTAAAGCGCGTAGTAAGGACGAGGCAGAAGTATCTCCCGCCCCTGACCTGAGATAAGCTGAAAGATGTTCCTGAATATCGGAGAAGTGCCGGTATTCACTATAACGTGATCTATAGATGTGTCCGCCTGGTACTTGGTGTTGTAGTGGCCAACAATTGCTTCGCGTAGTTCAGGAAGCCCTTCAGGATAGACTCGGCGGACAAAATCCGGGTTGTATAGCGCCTCGGTGATGCGGTCCAAGACA
Organism: Dehalococcoidia bacterium; assembly: GCA_965206395.1. Classification (GTDB taxonomy): domain Bacteria; phylum Chloroflexota; class Dehalococcoidia; order Lucifugimonadales; family CATOSD01; genus CBDBJK01. Next base: position 16,777 of record CBDBJK010000034.1, on the reverse strand, counting down.
GGCTTCGGCGTTGGCAACTCAGGGACCCCTATGGTGAGTTTTAAGACATCCTTTCCTTGTGCCAAAAGTTCATCTGCAAGTTCGTCCAGAACGAACATCTGGAACTCCAGATCACCGGGTGTAAAATCGTTAATAGCTTTTGGCACGCTTCTCCCTCGAAGAATATAAATTTGTTTGGTGCGAATCGTTGAGAATTAGCAGGTGTGACCGAAAAGAGAAAAACGCGTTACCTTTGGTCTCTGCCTGCAATAACAGACTTGATCCGGGATTTCCCAGATGGAACCCAATGCCTTCGCAAACGCGAAATACTGGGCTGGCACAAACTATATGATTATCTGATGATGTTGTCAAATGCCACGGGATTGATCGAGTGTTGAAGCGCAGACCTCTGTGTGAGAGAATAGCACCGCTTGGCTGGTCTGCCGACGCGATGAATGTCAGGGCGTATGACATTCTTGAGCTAAGAAACCTGCGCTCCAACGAGCATATCCATCTCGACGCCACTACGTCATCGTTCGATTGCCACTAGGCCACAATTCGAGTCTGAAAAAAAGAGGAGAGGTGCTAGCATGGCTAATGGGAATGATTCCAACCTCCTGAACGCTGTACAGTGGCGATGCATCGGGCCTCCCAGAGGAGGACGCGTGGTTGCCGTCGCGGGAGACCCGGTTAACCCGGCAGTCTTCTACTTCGGCGCGTGCGCTGGCGGAGTCTGGAAGACCGACGATGCCGGAACGTACTGGACGAACATTTCTGACGGTCAGATTAACACTGCCTCTGTGGGCGCAATCGCAGTAGCCGACTCTGACCCCAACGTTGTCTACGTCGGCATGGGCGAGGCCTGTATCAGAGGCAACGTGACCTATGGCGACGGCGTGTACAAGTCCACCGACGCGGGCAAGATATGGACTCATCTTGGTCTCGCGGACACTCGGCATATCTCCCGCATTCGGATTCATCCCAATAACCCCGACATAGTTTACGTCGCGGCATTGGGCCACGCTTATGGCCTGAACAAGGAACGAGGCATATTCCGTTCCACGGACGGTGGCAAGAATTGGGAGAACGTGCTTTTCAAAAGCGAAGGCGCTGGCGCAGCCGACCTGTCGATGGACCCCAATAACCCTAGAGTTCTCTTTGCGGCTATCTGGCAGGTAGTACGCACACCCTGGAGCCTCACGAGCGGCGGCCCAGACAGCGGCCTATATCGCTCGACCGACGGCGGCGACACATGGACTGAAATTACACAGAATCCTGGCCTTCCCAAGGGCCTCATTGGTCGCATCGGCGTCGCGGTGTCCCCTGCCAAGTCGGGCCGAGTGTGGGCCACCGTCGAGGCTGAGGACTGTGGCCTATTTATGTCTGATAACAACGGCGACACCTGGGAAGTGGCGACAGACAACCGCGACATTCAAGGGCGTCCCTGGTACTACCAGCACGTTTTCGCTGACACGCAAGACCCCAATACCCTCTGGGTTCTGAACTACCAGTGCTGGAAGTCGATAGACGCGGGCAAGACATTTACCCCAGTAGGCACACCTCACGGCGACAACCACGACCTGTGGATAGACCCTCGCAACCCGCAGCGTATGATAGAGGGCAACGACGGCGGAGGGTGCGTCACGTTCAACGGCGGAGAGTCTTGGTCTACCATTTACAACCAGTTAACCGCCCAGTTCTACCACGTCGACACCGACAACCAGTTCCCATATCGAGTGTACGGGACTCAGCAGGACAACTCCGCGATAAGCGTCCCCTCTCGCACGCACAAGGGCACCATCCCCTGGACTGACTGCTATCCAACCGGCAGCTCGGAAAGCGGCTACATAGCGGTGCATCCAGACGACTCCAACATCGTGATCTCAGGCGCTGTCGGAAGCTCGCCCGGCGGAGGCGGCAACATGCTGCGCTATGACCATAGCACGGGCCAGGTGAGAATCGTGACGGTGTGGCCGGAGATGAACACCGGTCTGGGCGCAAGCGAGATGAAGTACAGGTTCCAGTGGACATACCCAATCATGTTCTCGCCTCATGATTCCAACGTCCTGTACGTGACGGGCAACATTGCATTCAGGTCAACCGACCAGGGCGCAAGCTGGGAGGCCATCAGCCCCGACCTTACTCGCCACGACCCTTCGACGCTTGAGGCCTCTGGAGGGCCGATCACAAAAGACACGTCCGGGGCCGAGGTCTACGCGACGATTTTCTCGTTCGTCGAGTCGCCTCACGAGCAGGGTGTGTTCTGGGCCGGTTCTGATGATGGTCTGGTGCACATCTCGCGCGACGGCGGTGCGAATTGGAGCAACATCACCCCTCCTCAATTCGAGGACTGGACCCTCGTTGGCATGATAGAAGCCTCGCCACACGACCCCGCGACGGCCTACATTGCGGCCACTCGCTACAAGCTGGACGACACCAGGCCGATGCTGTACAAGACCAACGACTACGGTCAGAACTGGACTGACATCTCCAAGGGCATTCCAGACGGCGACTACACGCGGTCAATCAGAGAAGACCCCATTCGACGAGGGTTGCTATACGTCGGCACGGAAACCAGCGCATACGTGTCATTCGACGATGGCGCTTCGTGGCAGTCCCTGGCGGCAAACCTGCCCAAGGTTCCCGTCCACGACCTGATGATCAAAGATAATGACCTGATCGCGGCGACCAATGGGCGCTCGTTCTGGGTGCTGGACGACCTGACACAGCTTCGCCAGATCGATGATGAGATTCCCAGCAGCCCTGCAAAGCTACTCAAGCCACGCACGACGCACAGGCTTGCCTCGCCCTTCCGAATGCGATCAGGCACGTCCGGCAAAAGCTACATGCTTGCTCTCGGCGGTGCCGTAGCCTTCACTGAATCCAAAGACGAGTACGGCGCAGTCGTCCGTAATTTCCTTGACGCGGGAGAGAATCCGTCAGAGGGTGTAATCGTCACGTACTACTTCAAGGACGAGCCTGAAGACGAGGTTACGCTTAGCTTCCTGGACGCCGGAGGCAAGCTTATCAAGTCATTTTCGAGCAAGGCCGCTGACGACGAAAAGTCGGACGATAAAGACAAGCGAGAGCTTCGAGTACCAGCAAAGGCGGGCATGAACCGCTTCGTCTGGGACATGCGTCATCCAGAAGCCCACAAAATCCCCGAAGACAAACTCGTGAGCGAAAGTCTGGTCGGGCCGCTTACGCCTCCGGGGAGCTATCAGGTAACCTTGAGCGTTGCCGGACAGTCGCAGACCCAGACCTTTGAGCTTATCAAAGACCCACGCGTGGCAACGACCCAGGAGGAGTTCGACGGTCAGTTCGAATTGCTTCTGAAGATACGCGACAAGCTCTCGGAGACGCACGACTCCGTTAACAAGCTCCGCAGTGTCAGACAGCAGGTGGAGGAGTGGGCGAAACGTGCGGCAGGACATCCCTCGGAGCAGGCCATTTCCGACGGAGCCACCGCTCTGAAAGACAAGCTGACGGCCATAGAAGAGGAATTGATACAGACGAATTACAAAGGAGCGCGTGATCGACTAAACCAGCCGGTGAAGCTGAACTCCAAGCTATCTGCCCTGACAGACGTAGTGTCCAGCGCGGACTTCGCCCCGACGCAGCAGGCGCAAGAGGTCTACGTCGACTTCAGCAGCAAGATAGACCCGCACCTGATGCGATTGGAGGAAGTCATCGACAAAGACGTTTCGGAGTTCGAGAACCTGGTGCATGAGCTAGAGGTTCCCGCAATCGTTCCGCGCCTGAACGGGTGATGTAGCAGATCATGTAGGGGCAGACTAATGTGTCTGCCCCTACAAATCAGAGCATTTTCTGAGTCCTAAGAATCACCCCTCGAGCCGCACCAGGCGATACTCTCTAGCGCCGCGCCGCAGCACGAGCACACGGCCATCGACGGCTTGCTCCAGCGTGACGTTGTGTCGCACGTCTGACACTCGCTGGTTGCTCAAGGCGACGCCTCCGCCCTGAACGAGACGCCGAGCTTCGCCGCGAGACGAGGCCAGCCCAGTCAGCGTCATGAGTTCAAGCAAGGGCACGCCTTCTCCATCCAGCCTCTCACGCGGCAACGACGACGAAGGTACGTCCTGAAAGATGTCCAGAAGCTCATCAGCGGTCAGGCCCGATATATCGCCGCCAAACAGCACTTTAGTAGCAGTCTGCGCGTTTTGCAGTCCTGAGTCTCCGTGAGTCATTCGCGTGACTTCGACGGCGAGACGTTCCTGCGTCTCACGCTTTTCAGGGCGGGCTGCAACCGAGTCATCGTACTCCGCGATCTCGTCCTTAGTCATAAGGGTGAAGTATTTGAGGAATCGGACTGCGTCGGCGTCGGCGGTGTTCATCCAGAACTGGTAGAACTGGAACGGCGATGTCTTCTCAGCGTCGAGCCATATCGCGCCCGCTACTGATTTGCCGAACTTGGTGCCTGAGGCATTCGTAATTAATGGCGTCACCAGCGCGTGCGCCTGCCCGCCTCTCGCTCGACGGATGAGGTCGATTCCAGCCGTGATGTTGCCCCACTGGTCGCTCCCACCCATTTGAAGGACACAGCCATGAGTGTCGTACAGCTTCATATAGTCGTAGGCCTGCAACAGCATGTAGCTGAATTCGGTGTAAGTGATGCCATCGCGCAGGCGGCTCTGCACGGAATCCTTCGCAAGCATGGAATTTATGCTAAAGTGCTTGCCAACGTCTCGCATGAAATCTATCGTCTTGATCTGGTCGAGCCAGTCAGCGTTATTGATGAGAAGCGCGGCGTTGTCCTGAGCATTGAAGTCCAGAAACCTGCTCAGCTGCGCCTTGATACCCTCAAGATTTGCTTCGAGAATCTCCCGTGTGAGAAGCTGCCTCTCTTCTGTTTTTCCGCCGGGGTCGCCGATGAGTCCGGTTCCGCCTCCGGCTATCGCGATCGGCGTGTGGCCGTGCCGTTGCATCCGAACGAGCATCATTATCACCAGAAGATTTCCGACATGCAGGCTGTCTGCGGTAGGGTCGAAGCCTATGTAGGCGGTGATTTTTTCGCGCGCCAGAAGCTCGTCCAGACCGGGCGTATAAAGCTCTTGCCCGTCTTCCGTGACGTGAATTAGCCCTCTCCATCGAAGCTCGTCGATGACTGTCCGAGTCGTCTGTTCGGTCACTCGCGCCATTGAAGTCCTCCGCTCCAAGATTCCTAGTTTATGCTTTTTCGCAACTCGGCGATGGCATCGGCCACGCTGGTCTGCTTATTATAGACCGCCGAACCCGCGACCAGCACCCTTGCGCCCGCCTCTGCCGCCGTTCGAGCCGTCTTCGCGCTGATTCCGCCGTCAACCTCAAGGTCAACGGCCAAACCACGATCATCAAGTATGGTACGCATCCCCTTGATCTTATCGACCACGCTGCCAATGAACGCCTGCCCGCCGAAGCCCGGATTGACTGTCATGACCAGCACCTGATCGAGGTCTGACAAGACCTCCTCGACAGCCGACAGCGGCGTTGCCGGGTTAATCGCTACTCCTGCCTTTGCGCCGGACTCCTTTATCTGATGCACGACGCGATGCAGGTGTTTACATGCCTCTGCGTGAACGGTGATAATGTCTGCCCCTGCCTCGACAAACTCGGCTATGAACTGTTCGGGCGATGCTATCATCATATGCACGTCGAGGGGCAGCTTCGTCCAGGGCTTGATCGCTCGCACGACTAGCGGGCCGATGGTGATATTCGGAACAAAGTGCCCGTCCATGATATCGACGTGAATGTAGTCGGCGCCGCCATTTTCGGCTTCGGCGATTTGCTCGCCTAGCCTGCCAAAGTCGGCAGATAGGATTGACGGTGCAATTTTGATATGTAGGTCAGAGGGCATTTTCCGCCTCCAGAGTAGCTTTAGCCGACCCAATAGCCTGCCTGACCTGAGCGAACGCAGTGCCTCCCGGAACGTCGCGGGCCGCCACAGACGTGTCCACGGTAATTGACAGAACATCCTTGTCGAACAACTCCGAGAATTTGCGATACACGTCCAGCGACAACTCATCGAAGCCTTTGCCGTGTGTGGCAGCGTGTTCCGACAGCCGCGCAACGACACCATGCGCTTCTCTGAACGACATTCCCTTCCCGACTAGGTAGTCGGCAATATCGGTTGCGAGAACGTAACTGCCCTGTGCCGCCTCGCGCATACGCTCTGGATTCAGGCTCAGCTTTGGCATCATGTCCGCGAACACTTCCAGCGTCGTCAGCAACGTGTCAACCGTATCGAAGAAGCCCTCTTTATCTTCCTGCAAGTCGCGGTTATACGTCATGGGAAGCCCTTTGAGCAGGGTAAGCAGACCGAAAAGATGACCGTACACCCTGCCCGTTTTTCCTCTGGCGATTTCGGGAAAGTCCGGGTTGCGCTTCTGGGGCATTATGCTGCTGCCGGTCGTGTATTCGTCGCTGAGGCGAACGAACGCGAACTCGTCCGTCGACCAGATGATAAGCTCCTCGGAGAGGCGGGAAAGGTGCATCATTAGTATCGCCGCCGCCGAATGAAAGTCCAGCAAGAAATCCCTGTCGGCGACCGCGTCCATGCTGTTTACAGAGACGGCGCTGAATCCAAGCTCTCGCGCCACGAACTCCCTGTCAATAGGGTAAGGTAGGCCGGCCAGCGCGCCACTGCCAAGGGGCAATACGTCGGCCCTCTGATATGCCTGCTCGAAGCGCTGCCTGTCCCTGCCTAGCATCTCGAAGTAGGCCAGCATGTGGTGCGCAAACAGCACAGGCTGCGCTCGTTGGAGATGGGTGTAGCCCGGCATTACTACCCCGGAGTTGGCCTCTGCCAGCATAACGAAGGCCTTCCTGAGCCGTTTAATGCCTTCGACGACCTGTGCAATCGTCTGCTTCGTGTACAGACGCACATCAAGCGCCACCTGGTCGTTACGAGAGCGTGCCGTGTGCAGTCTGCCAGCCGTATCGCCAATCTTTTCGTGCAGGCGGCGCTCGATGTTCATGTGAATGTCTTCAAGCTCTGGCCGCCAGGGAAACGTCTCGGCCTCGATTTCGCCGCGAATGTCCTCAAGGCCGCGCACGATAGCCTCGGCCTCGTCGTTGGCGATGATCTCCTGCTTTGCGAGCATACGGGCGTGCGCTATCGAACCGGCGATGTCCTGCCTGTACAGCCGACGGTCGTAGTGAATCGAGACTGTGTAGCTTGATAACACTTCCTTCATGCTATCTAATCGCCTCGCTTCGGCACCAGGAAGCGACGGCGCAGGGTCAATATCTGCTCGTTGCGCTGATTCAAGCCGCGACTCTCGATGTAGACGATTCCCCTGTCTGGGCGGCTCCTTGACTCGCGTATTTCGAGGACTTCGCTTTCGCTGTAAATCGTGTCGCCGTGAAAGACGGGGCCATCGTGCGTGATGCGCTCGTATTCCAGGTTGGCTATGGCCTTGCCGGATGTGTCTCTAACGCTCATGCCAACGACGAGGCTTATGACATAAAGTCCATCCACCAGAATTTTGCCGTGCTGATGATTCGTCTGCATGTAATGCTCATCAATGTGCAGCGGGTTGTGATTCATCGTCAGTAGGGAAAAGAGGTGGTTATCCATCTCGGTAACAGTCTTGCCGGGCCAGTGTTGGAACACGTCCCCAACATTGAAATCTTCGAGGTACCCGCCATAAGCTTCGCGTCCGTCGTGTATCATTTCAGTACTCTTCTCTCTTTTAGGAATTTTCTGTTTCGTGAAAGGTCTCACGGGCCAATGATATGCCGCCAGCTTATATTTTATACTTTTGCAGCAAGCGGCGGGCGATGACGAGTTTTTGGATTTCGTTGGTGCCCTCGCCGATTATCATCAAGGGCGCTTCCCGATAGTAACGTTCGACGGGATAGTCTTTGACATACCCGTAGCCGCCGTGAATGCGCATGGCGTCGAGCGTCACTTGTCCGCACATCTCGCTTGCGAACAGCTTCGCCATGCCCGCTTCCAGGTCAATGCGCTCGGCCCCGGCGTCCTTCCTGGCAGAGGCATCGTAGGTGAGCAGGCGCGCCGCCTGAATCTTGGTTGCCATGTCCGCTAGCATTAGCTGAATCGCCTGATGCTCGGCGATGGGCACGCCGAAGGTCTTGCGCTGCTGCGCGTACCCGATGGCGGCCTCAAATGCCGCTGTCGCCACTCCGACGGCCCTTGCCGCTATGTTGATGCGCCCGGTTTCCAGCGCACTCATCACGTGGCGAAACCCCTGACCCTCCGTCCCGCCAACCAGGTTGTCGGCGTCGATGCGGCAGTCCTCGAACACAAGCTCGCAGGATTCGATGCCTCGGTAGCCCAGCTTGTCCAGATGCTTGCCAACCGTGAATCCGACCGATGGCTTCTCAACGATAAAGCAGCTTATGCCTCGATGAGCCGGTTCGGCCTCCCTGTTTGTCTTGGTGAGAACCGCAAAGGCGTTGCCGTTCTCGGCGTTGGTTATGAACATCTTGGAGCCGTTGAGTACGTACTCCTCGCCGTCCTTCTTGGCCGTGGTCTGGATGTTCTGGACATCGCTTCCCGCCTCCGGCTCGGTAAGGCCCAGGCCGCCTCGTATCTCGCCGGTTGCCATTTTGGGCAGGAACCTCTGCTTCTGCTCCTCGGTGCCAAAGCTAGCGACGATGTATGACATGACGTGGTGCGTGCCGATGATGCCGCTGACACTCATCCAGCCCTTGCTAAGCTCCTCGAATATCATGGCAAACGTGGTGTAATCCAGGCCCATGCCGCCGTACTCTTCGGGGATCGTGATGCCGAACAGACCCATCTCCCGCATCTTGGGGATAAGCTCGTGAGGATAGATGTCTTCGCTGTCGTACCTGTTGGCGATGGGTTCGACGTCGCGCCGCACGAACTCTCTCACGAGGCTGACGATCTGATTACGCGCTTCACTGGTGGTCATCAATTATCCTTTTGGTAATAATTCGGCTGCATCGTGGTCAACGATGGCCGATGCCATTCTCTGCATAATAAGCTCGAAGAGTACAAATCCTCGTTCTGCGCTGATGTCTGCCGCGGCTCCCGCAATCACGCCGACCATGAGGCATGACAGGAGCGAGAGTCGATAGTCCTCCACGCACTGTTCGATGCCGTAACCTTGGACTCCGTTTTCCTCAAGCGTCGATTGGTAGAGCTTCAGGAGGCCCATCTCTGCCGATTTTCGCATCTCCGGTTCAAGGCATCCCGATAGGAACCACGCGACGTCGTAGACGCCGCGATCGCGGTGGATAAGCTGCCAGTCCACGACCGTGAACGGCGCGCCTCCATCTTGAGAGGCAAAGAACATGTTGTCGAGCCGGAAGTCGCCATGGACTATCGTCTGTGATGGCTCGGCGGCCCGCTCTCTGACGTTTACGATGTTTAGCCCCAACCTCTCGCCGATGCCTAATATCGAGTCCGGCAGCCTGTCGCCCATCTTTTCTCGTAGCGGATTCCACGAGTGCTGGTAGAGTTGCTGAATCGCTCTCGCACCAGTAGCCGCAGAGGTCATCCAGTCAATCTCGCCAAGCCTGGGACTTTCCCACCACGCGGCGTGAAACTTCGCAATCTCGCGGATGGCTAGCTCCGCATCGGCAGTTGTACATCCGGCAATCTGGTCGCCTACGCGGGCCGGGGCAAGGTCTTCCATCAGCAAGACAAATCCGCCGGACTCCGAATCAAACGCGCTGTAATACCGGTGCGGCGTCCGAAGCTCGATCTGCTCGGCAATCTCCTCGTAGAACCTAACCTCGCGCTGGTACAGGCCGCGACTGCTCACGACCTTGCGCATCACGGGATTGTCGGTCGGCAGCTTGACGACGAGCGACCTAGGCGCGCCCGCTTCATTCTTATCATATTCGACATGCAAACGCGCCAGTGCACCCGCAAATCCCTGCCCTTCTCCTAGAGCCTCAGCCTCGAACGATGTCACAGCAGCGTTAGTGATTGTTCGTGTGGAACGGAGCGCCTCGGTCAGCCATTCGGATGTGATTTCCTGTAGGCCGTTCGGAATGTTCATGTCAACCATCGTGCGCTCCCGACGAGTTTAGCGCCCAAACTTCGGGAACTGCTTGATGCCCACGTTCTTGGCCGATACGCCGAGCACTTTCAAGAACCCTTCCGCGTCGACGTGGTCGTAGGAACCGCCTGCCTCCATCGAGGAGTCGTCGGTATATAGCGAGTGAGGCATCGCTTCCGGCGTGTCCTCGGCAGTCTCGAAGAAGATGCCGCCCTTGTACAGCCGCATCGTTATCGTACCGGTTGCCAGCCGTCGCATCGGCTCCAAGCCGGCCAGCGCCGACGTGGTCGCTAGGTCTAGCCAGTATCCCTGGTATATCTGAAGGCTGATCGTCTTGGAAAGCTGATCGAAAAGCTCCCTGGCACGCCTGTCGAGAACGAACTGAAGCAGATACTCGTAGCTCTGTCCCAGAAGCTCCATAGCAGGTGCCTCGTACAGACCTCTGGACTTTACGCCCACAAACCTGTTCTCAACGACATGAACGCCAATACCAACGCCGTGCTTTCCAGCCGTCTTGTTAGCCTGTTGGAACATGGACACCAGGCCGAGCTTCTGACCGTTAAGCGCGACGGGCACGCCTTCCTCCCAGCGCACGCTCACCACTTCTTGCTGGTCAGGGGCATCCCAGGGCCACACGCCCATGCCAGGCTCGACGAATCCGGGAGCGATGTTCACATCTTCCAGGTCGCCTGCCTCGTGAGTCAGACCCAGGAAGTTGGCGTCTGTGGAGTAGCGCGACTCCTTCGACGGCTTGATGGGTAACTGATTCGCCTCGCAGTAGTCTATCATCTCTATGCGGCCCGGAAACTGGCTGACGAACTCCGGGTCTCGCCAGGGCGCGTAGACCTCTATGGATGGGTCGAGCACATTGGACGCCAGATGAAATCTTACCTGGTCGTTGCCCCGGCCTGTAGCTCCGTGAAACAGAACGCCAATGCTTCGCTTCTGAAGCTCAGGAAGCATTGCCTCAACCGTGATGGGCCGCGCTATGCCCGTCGTGTTCCAGTATCCGCCTTCGTAGCGGGCCTGCGCCTGAATCACCTTGAGGCCGGCTTGAGCCAGCGCTTCCTGGCCGGGAACAGTTGACGCCTCTTTAGCTCCACAGCCGATCATCCGGTCTTTGACGGCGTCCAGGCTCTCCTCGTCGGGCTGACCCAGGTCTACGGTGAAGCAATGTATTGTGAAGCCTTTGCTGCTCAGCCAATGCGTCACGGTACAGCTGTCAAGGCCGCCGGACACAGCGCCCGCGACGATTTCGATATTCTTGTTCTTTAGCTCACGCCAGTTCATGATTGTCTCCCAACAATGCCCCCTTTACGGCTACAGGTCTCTTCGCATCAGGCTGAAACTCTGCGCGGTGGGGCCAACGTCCGGCTGCGTAGCCAGGAACAGCGCCAGAGGTATGACGTCCTCAGGATTCTTGACCCATTCGCTTTCGATGGTGAGGACCGAATTTTCCCTTTGGGCGTTGGTTTCTCTTGTCGCTTCGGTCAGCACCGGTCCCGGTATAAGCTCGTTGACGCTGATGTTGTATTGCCAAAGCTCCTGGGCGAGCACCCGTGTCAGCATCGAAAGCCCCGCCTTTGCGCAGGCGTAAGCTGAACTTCCTGGAGTCCCTCTTTGGCCGATGCCTGATCCGATGGTGATTATCTTACCCACCCCGCGTCGCTTCAGATGCGGTATGGCGACCTTGGCGCAGTAGTACGCACCAAACAGGTCTACGTTCAATGTGGTCAGCCAATCGCCCACATCGCTCTCTTCAACCATACTATGGTCGAAGTTTCCGCCAGCGTTGATGACCAGGATGTCGAGGCCACCAAATGCTTCAACAGTAGCCTCGCACATACGCCGAACAGCTTCAAAATCAGTAACGTCCGTCTGTACCGCGAGGCCACGCCCGCCCGACGATTCTATCTCTCTGACGGTCTGCTCGATGTCGGGCAACGTGCGTGCGGCACAGCAGACCGCAGCGCCCTCCCTGGCGTACGCAAGGGCAATGGCCTTGCCAATGCCCCTGCTCGCGCCAGTGACTATGGCGACTTTTCCTTGCAGACGCTGAGTTAATTCGACCATCTAGCTTTCCCCTACCCCTGCTTCGTCGCCTCCATTAGCCCGGCTTCGAGTCGTGCGATGGCCTCGTCTATCTCCTCCTTCGTTACGGTCAGAGGAGGCATGAGGCGCACGGCGGTGGGACGCATCGGATTGAGCAGAATTCCGGCTTCGTTGCAGGCCGCGACAACTGCGGGCGACATCTCCGAGTTGAACTCGATGGCCCAGAGTAGGCCCATGCCCCTGATTTCTGTGATGAATTCATGGTTGTTCATCAGGGTGTTGAGCGCGCTTTCGAGGTACTTGCCCATCTCTATCGTGTGAGCCGGAATATCGTTGTCGATGATGTACTTGGTCGATGCGTAGGCCGCCGCGCAAGTCAGGACGTTGCCGCCGAATGTGGAGCCGTGATCACCGGGAACGAACGCCATCGCGTCGTTTTTAGCGAGGAAGGCCCCGATTGGCACGCCGCCGCCCAGTCCTTTTGCGAGCGTCATAATGTCTGGCTCCACACCGAACGACTGGTAGCCAAACAGCGTGCCAAGGCGTCCGAGACCAGTCTGCACCTCGTCGAATATGAGAAGCAGGCCCTTCTCGTCGCACCACTCCCTCACCTGCCGCAGGTAGTCAGCCGAGGGTATGTTGACCCCGCCCTCTCCCTGCACCGGCTCCAGCATTACCGCCACTGTCCTGTCCGTCGTGGCCGCCTTGAGAGCCTCAACGTCGTCGAAATTCACATGAGTGAACCCCACCGGTATGGGTTGGAATATCTCCTGATATTGAGGCTGGCCCGTCGCGGCGACGTTCATCATCGTCCTGCCGTGGAACGAGTTAAAGGCCGTGATGATCTCGAATGCGCCGTTGCGATGCACTTTGCCGTACTTCCGCGCCAACTTGATCGCGCCCTCGTTCGCCTCCGCCCCGCTGTTGCAAATGAATATCTTGTCCAGGCAGCTATTTTCCACCAGTATCTGCGCAAGTTGTATCTGCGGTATGCTGTAGAACTGGTTCGATGTCTGTAGCAGCGTTCGCGCCTGCTCTGCGATGGCGTCCGCGATTACCGGGTTGGCGTGCCCGATGTTGTTAACCGCCCATCCGGACGTGAAATCCAGATACTCTTTGTCGTTGTCGTCCCAGACTCTGGTTCCTTCGCCTCGGACGATGACGACCGGCTGTCGCCGTACCAGGAACATATAGTATTGGCTCTCCAATGCTTTCCAATCGGTGGTCATGCTATTCACCTCCTGCTAAATCTTTCAATCTTTCCAAAGCGTCCTCAAGTTGAGAAAGGTTTTCCTTCAAGTCGTCTATGACATTGGTCAGGTTTTCAATTTCCCTCTGCGCCTCCTCGGAGCCTGGAACAAGAGAGGGTTCCTGCCCATTTGAGGGCCTCACAACCGCTTCTGACTCCTGAGTGAAGCCGGTTAGCGACGCCAGCGCCTCCGAAAGGGAGTCCTCCATTACGACCTTGGCCGTTGTAGCCAGTATCACTCGCTTGAGTTCAGGAAGAATTACGCCTTCCGCTCGTATGTACACTGGTTCGGCGTACAGCAGGCTGTCTCCCACCGGAATTACGAGCAGGTTGCCCCTGATGCAAAGGGAGCCTTCCGAGCAGCGAAGGGTAAACCACGCGGAGATGTCCTGATCGCTGTCTATCCTGGCCTCCACCTGCTCTGGGCCGTCTATCTGCCGGTCTTTAGGAAAATTGAAGGCTACCAGCTTGCCATAGTTCCCGCCGTCGCTTCTAGCCGCCAACCAGCCTATAAGATTCTGTCGCTGGTTTGGTGTATACGGAAACAGCAGCACGAACTCCTCACGCTCCTCGTCCGGCAGCTTCATGATAACGTAATAAGGCTCCACAGGTTGCAAATTGTCACTCTGACCCAGCTTCTCGTTAGGCACAGCCCATAAGTCTTCGTTGTTGTAGAAGTTCTCCGGGTTTTGCATGTGATACTTGATGTACTTCTGGGCCTGGAAGTTAAAGAAGTCTATCGGGTATCGCACATGCTCTGCAAGAGAGGTGGGCATTTGATCCTGTGGTAGGAAAAGGTCTGGGAAAATTTTGGCGTAGCTGCCGATTACAGGGTCGGAGGTATCCCAGATATAGAAGCGCGTGGTTCCGTCGAACGCGTCAACAGTTATCTTCACGCTGTTGCGCATGTAGTTGATTCTCTCGCCGACGGCTGTGTTAGTAGGATTAGAGTACGGGAACTGGTCTGAAACGGTGTATGCGTCTTGCATCCAGAATAGCCGTCCCTCGCCTGCCACAATATAAGGGTCAGCATCTAGCACCAGAAAGGGCGCAACAGTCGAGATGCGCTCCTGTATCTGCCTGCGGTACTGTATGAGGCTATCACCGGTAATTTGTCCGCTAATCAAGATGTTAATGTCTGCGAACTGCCAGGCGTAAGCCAGACGCCTGAAGAAAGAACTCAGGCGGACGCCTCCTTCGCCGGTATATTGGGTGCGTATCAATTCGCCTTCTTCGGTCTGGAAATCCAACTCGCCGGTTTTGGTCTTGACGATAACATAGCTGGTGGTATTCTCACCGTAGTAGATTCGAGGGTTGTCAACAGTAATTTCAGGCCCATCTTGGGAAAGATTTGCGCCGATAGGTATGACTCCATCCGTAGGAATATCCTTTGCGAAAAATATAGGCCTGCCCTCTGGCGTAAACTCGGTTACGGGACTCATGGCTAGGCCGATGCCGTGAGTGTAGACCAGCTTTTTATTAAGCCATGTCTGAGACTCCAACTCCAGCTTTTCCGGAGCTACCTCGCGCGCCGCCAGCAATACCTGTCGGTACTCGCCGCCCATGGTGTAGCGATCCACGTCAACACGTCCAATGAAATCATAGTACGGCCGTATAAGCTGAATCTGCCTGTAAACGTCCGTCAAAGGGCGATAGTCCCATAGACGTATGTTGTTAATCGTCTGCGGGTTATCGCGGACCAGTTCGGCGGTTATTTCGCTCTCTGCCTGGTAAAACTGCTCTTCGATTCGGTTGAGGGCAAACCCTCGACGTGTGAAATCTATGTTACGGGTGATGTATTGCGACTCCCTGACGAATTCGTTCGGGTTCACGGTGAATTGCTGCATCAGGGCGGGCCAGGCGACCCCCAGGGCTATCGCCATCACGACCCACAACACGACGGCACCCACAAGCAGGCGCACTCCCGACATATAGGCGTTGACCAACATTAGTACGCCGCTTGCGACTGCTATGATGCTGAGAATCAGGAGAGCAGGTTTCCTGGCGTTGATGTCTGTATATGCGGCCCCAAATACGGCCCCCTGGTCTGACAGAAGCAACTCCCATCTATCCAACCAGTGGCCTCCGGCGATTATGAACATGATTATGGCGGCGATAATGGACACGTGAATCTTGAGTTCAGTCGTCACTGTGAATCCCATACCTCGCAGGTTGAAGTTAACGAGGTAAAGGGCGATGGTGGTGAGCAAGATCATGATGGCCGCGCCCAGAATCCATCCTTCCAAGAAGCTGTAGACAGGCAAAGTGAAGACGTAAAAGGAGAGGTCTTTGCCAAATACAGGGTCTATCTCTTCAAAGGGAACGGCGTTTGCGAACTTCAAAAAGAATTCCCACCGCGACGCCAGGATAGCCCCGAATATCAGGCTAATCGCAACCACGGTAGCCGCACTACTCCAGAAGACGAACCGTTTGAGATATTCCATCAGATCGGGTGGCAGTGGAAGCGTCACGGGGCCGCTGGACATGCGATTGGCGAAGTAAAGGCTAACGCCTAGAAACGTCCCGAAGACCGCTCCACCAATGATGAACAACACAATACGGGTGAGCAGAATCCTGATGAAGACGTTCTTGAATCCAAGGGCGTCGTGCCATAGCCAGTCGGTATAAACAGCGCGCACGAAGGTCAAGAGGGCGAACAGGAGGATGAGGGCTACGACGATAGCGCCCCATTTAATTATGGTTCCTACCTGCTCTGGGATTTGCTGCTGCCCTCCAAAGTCCAGAGGAGAGCCATTTCCCCGTTCAAAGTCGCTGGCCATTTCGCACCCCTACCCGATCCGGGTGCCAAGCGACTTGCCCGCGAGGACATCGCGTAATGCTCCGGGGCTGCGCCCGTCTACGATCTGGGCCATGCCGCCTTCCTTCAATGCAGTAACGCATGCCTCCAGCTTCGGAACCATGCCCCCGGCTGCAACGTTGGATTGCACCAGCCCTCTGGCCTGACGCTCAGTCAGCCTGGAAATCAGCCTGCGGGAGGAGTCGAATACGCCCTCGACGTCGGTGAGAAACACCAGTCGTTCCGCGCCAAGCGCCGCCGCTATCTCGCCTGCGGCTGTGTCGGCGTTGATGTTTAGCAGCGAACCTTCGTGTTCGGACCCGTCCGCGCGATGTACGGCGACCGGCGCTATGACCGGGATGCAGCCTGCATCCAGCACTGCTTTTATCGGTTCAGTGTTAACTTCGTCAACCTTGCCAACGAGTCCCAACTCAGGGGCCTTGATGCTGCCTATGAGCATCCCGCCGTCTGCGCCGCTTATTCCCATCGCTTTTCCACCAATGGTCAGCAATGAGGCAACCAGGGTTTTGTTGATAAGCCCGTGAGCACGGCAACGGCGATATCCAGGCTTGGCGCGTCAGTGACACGAAGACCTCGCACGAACCTGGGTCTGACACCTTGCTTTTCCATCCACTCGGTGATGACCTTGCCCCCGCCATGCACGACAATCGCATTTATCCCCTGTTGTTGAAGGGCAACGAGGTC
>CBDBJK010000033.1:0-277004 GCA_965206395.1 Dehalococcoidia bacterium | reverse complement strand
CAGATCGTCTCAGACGCTCTTGCTGCCAGTGCTGCCGCCGAGCAGGGTACCAAAGACGTTATCCGCTTTCACGACGGCCAGTGGCAGAGCCTCTGGATAAACAACGCCCTCGCTATGTACGTCATCGAGAATGGTTATGGCTATCCTGTGGAGAGCATAGAAGGCACCACTGTTACCATGCAAGTCGCTCTGCCACGGGGCGACCTGGACGTGAATATGGAAATGTGGAGGGTCAACCGCCCTATCTGGGTCGACGAGCAGGTCTCCTTACGTAAAATCGTTGATCTTGGGCAAATTTTCGAGTTTCAGGGCCAGGGCTGGTACGTACCCACATACATGATCGAAGGAGACGCTGATAGAGGTATCGAGGCTACGGCTCCTGATTTGAAGACGGTAGCCGACCTGGTGAAGTACAAGGACCTCTTCGCAGACCCCGAAGACTCCAGCATGGGTCTGTTTGTGAACTGTATCATCGGTTGGAACTGCCAGCTAATCAACCGGATAAAGATGAACACTTATATGGCTGAGGACGGTACCGCGCTCAGCGATCACTTTAATATCATCGAACCGGGCGCAGCCGCAGGTATCGACGCCGCTATCGCAGGGGCCTACAATAATGGCGAGCCGGTATTCTCCTACTACTGGGAGCCGACCTGGGTTCTTGGCACTTTCAAGATGACCCGGCTAGAGGAGCCGGCGTATACGGCTGAATGTGGAGCTGCCCTGGCGGAGGCTTTTGAAAGCTTCGAGGATGGCCAGGTCTCCAGCGAAGCATGCGCTTTCGAGGGTTCGGACGTACACAAGTTCGTTCACTCAGACCTTATTCAGCGAGCGCCGGACGTGGTGGCGTTCTTGAGCAGGATGTTCGTAGGCACGCAAAAGGTAAATGAACTGGCAGCCTACATGGACGAGAACGAGCTGACAGCAGAGGAGGTCGCTGTCTACTACCTAACGACCTTCGAAGATGACTGGAGAGGCTGGGTCTCCGATGAGATCTTCTTCAAGGTCAAAGGCTCGCTGCAGTAAGATAGATTAAGCACTGAAGCCTGACGAAGAGAGGGCCTCGAATTTCGAGGCCCTCTCCTTTTGCATCTTTTTATCTTAGCTTGTGCTTAAGGTTTACTCTCTAGCACCTACGCGTCGAGACTTCGCAAGACCCTGCGAAATGCGGTCGATGATAACAGCCATGATGACAACGCTGAAACCAGCCTCAAAGCCTGTGCCTACCTCAAGGCGAGCAATGCCCTTCAACACTTCTGCTCCCAGGCCTCCAGCGCCTACAAGAGAGGCTACGATAACCATCGCAAGCGCCATCATTATTGTCTGATTAACGCCCGCCATTATGTTTGGCAGGGCCAGAGGAAGCTGCACTTTTAACAGCAGCTGTCTGCTTGTAGTTCCGAAAGAGCGAGCAGCCTCGACGACCTCTCTGTCCACCAGTCGAATACCGAGGTTGGTCAGGCGGATAGCGGGTGGAACGGCATATATGACAGTAGCCATGACCGCCGGAACTTTGCCCAGGCCAAAGAGCATCAATGCCGGTATGAGATAAACGAAGCTCGGCATAGTCTGCATGGCATCGAGAATCGGGCGGATGATCGTGTTCGCCAGGTCACTCTTGGCAGCCGCAATGCCGAGGGGTATTCCGAAAGCCAGAGCAATCAGGGTTGCGACCACCATCAGCGCCAGCGTTTCCATGGCTTCTTCCCAGTACCCCGGTCCCACTAGGCCGATAAATAGCATACCGAATAGAGCCGCAAGCGCCACTTCACTCCCCGCTATTCGCCAGGCCGCAAGCCCAACCACAGCCATCATGCTCCACCAGGGAATCCACAACAAGAAGCGCTCGATTCGCACCAGAAATTGGAGAAGTATATCGTCGCTAAAGGTGCGTGAGGCGTCATAGCGCCATCCAGTTGACAGCCAATCTACTCCGTCGTCAATCCACTTTCCTATGGGGATGGGAATTGCGTCTGTTGGGAATTCACGGACAGACTCCGGCACAGAGTCATAACTTCCGAGCAAGTTCATGATGCCGAAGATGATAACAATTGCGGAGAGTAATCCGATAACTCCGATGATTACCTGCTCTGCCCGCGTCCTACCATTCGCTCTGCCTGCGGTAGGTTCTAGAGCCGTCGTAGCCATGTTATACCTCCTGAATTCGATGAACGGCCGAGAGCAATGTGTTTCCTATGAATTGCTGCGTCCATTATTAGAATCAATGGATGAATGCTTACCGTTAGTGCCTGGAGCATCTCCTGCAAGCCCAGCCAGTAACGCAGTCCGATGCACTTCGCCTACGAGACGACCACTGTCGTCGACTATGGGAATAGGTTGCTGACTTTCAGCGGCCAGCGGAATGAGGTCTTCGACCGGGGTATCGATTGAGGCGGCTACCGCATGATGGGCGGCCACGTCACGAAGGTCAGCCTTGCCCTCTTTTGCCGAGTCGGACACCTGCTTATCGGTCAGCACGCCTTTCAGCACGTTCTCAGCGCCGACCAGGAAGGCCACCCCTGAAGCGCTGCCGCGCATTAGCTCCAGCGCCGCGCCAGGCTCTTGTGAATCCTGAATTACGATTCTCGGCTCCCGCATGATGCTGCCTGCGCCTATGACCTTCGCCTTGGACACGTCGCTCACGAACTCGCTGACGTAATCGTCGGCTGGATGCATGACGATTTCCTGCGGAGTTCCAAGTTGGATGATCTCGCCGTCCCGCATTATGGCGATCCGATCACCCAATTTTAGGGCCTCGTTGAGATCGTGCGTGATGAATACGATGGTCTTGTGAAGCTCCGACTGAAGACTCGCCAGCTCATCCTGCATCTCGCGCCGGATGAGTGGATCAAGTCCGCTGAAAGGCTCATCCATCAACAGTATCTCCGGGTCAACTGCCAACGCCCTCGCAAGACCTACACGCTGCTGCATACCTCCGCTCATCTCGTCGGGATAGTAATCTTCCCATCCTGCGAGGCCGACAGTCTCGATTGCTTTCATGGCCTGTTCGTAGCGTTCTGCCTTGTCCATGCCCTGGACTTCCAGGCCGTAGGCAACGTTATCGAGGACTCGCCGGTGAGGGAGTAGTCCAAAATGCTGAAACACCATCGCTACTTTCTTGCGTCTGAACTCGATCAACTGGTCTGGCAGGTACTCTGTAACGTCTTCTCCATCCACCAGAACCTGCCCTTGAGTCGCCTCGATGAGGCGCGTAAGGCAGCGAACGAGTGTTGATTTACCGCTACCAGAAAGGCCCATGACGACGAAGATTTCTCCGACGTTTACGTCGAATGACACGTCTCGCAGGGCTACTACAAGCCCCAACTCCTGCTGGATTTCTGTACGGCTCTTGGAGAGGAATTCCTCTTCAAGAGCCTGTTCTGGATTCTTACCGAACACCTTCCAGAGGTTTCTGACTTGTATATGATTTGCCTGACTCATTAAGTTACTCTCTCTGGTTTAATGCATCCACTCCACCTGCCCTCGGTTCGTTGTCATCGACATGAACGAACTCAGCAAAAGCTGGTGGGCGACGCAACGTCTGAACATCGCATATTACCTTAGCGGCAGGCAGCAACGGGGTGTGGATTCTCATTTTTATGGCGAAAGGGAAACCCGGTGGGTGGTATTAAACCCCGATGTGTGCTGGCGCGCAGGGTTAATTGAAATGTGAAGTAGTTCGATTTATGGATTGTAAGCAGAGGTTGTGAAATTAGAGCGTTGCAATAGTCGTAAGCAACTCATGTAAGCCTCCATAATGCCGATCTGATAAGCTTTCCCAGGTATGGATGCTACCTGGTCCTCATCTTCTTATCAAATCTCAACGAAAACCGCCACTGGATGGCGTTTCCTCTTTGGATTCCAGATTTCCTATTTTCACCCTCTAACCCGTATATAATCACGTTTCGACCCTTATTGTCAAATTTGCGGCATTCATTTGAATGCCCTTCAGCGCAGTACATCCAGCCTCGTGCGAATATACAGGAAAGGCTGAACACTTACCATATTTCAAATCATGCTTCGGGGAAAGCCTCGGACATCGCCTGTTTATCGCTGCCCACGATGATCTGACCGTTGACCTCTATCAAGGGGCGACGGACGAGACGGGGTTCTTGCACCATCAAGCGAATAAGGTCGTCATTAGAAAGTTCATCCTTGTTGAGGTTCATCTTTTTCATAGAGGGACTTCTCCAGGAGAATATCTCTGAAGGAGGGGTATTTCCCAGTAGTCCGCGAAGTTCATCTTCTGTGAATGGGTCTCTGAAAAAGTCCCTTTCGTCTATTTCAATATCCCTTTGGGAAAGCGACGCTTTCACCTTCTTACAAGTGCTTCATCGAGTCCAGGTGTAAAATTTCACTTAACCCCCTTGCAAGTTGATATCTGTATCAGGCTTGATTCAGCCTACGAAGATACCAGAACAAATCTAACCTGTCATCTGGAATGCGACGCCATTATAGCAGGTAAGGCGGCGGCATTTGCTCTGAATTTAGGTCAAGGGGAGACGGCGTTCACATTCGACAGAGGTTGCGTCGATTATCTGACTGCAATATCATGCTGTTGTGCCAATTTCCCGTTAGAAATCGGTCTGTGCCGAAGCGTAACCCAGATGAAACTATAGGAGGAAGTCCATGACAACCGTTAAAGCCCAGGAGAAGCATGTAACCGTCAACGGCGTTAAGCTGCGGTATCTTGATTGGGGCACTGCTGGCAAAACGCCTCTTGTCTGCCTTCATGGTCATACCGGCCAAGCCCTCATCTGGGATGAGTTCGCCGAGGCGATGTCGCCCTACTATCACGTGTTCGCCGTCGACCAGCGGGGTCACGGTGAGAGCCAGTGGGCGGATACCGGCTACGCGAGAGACAGGTTTGTCGAAGACCTTGCCGCTTTCGTGGACGCACTGGGCCTCTCAAAGTTCGTCTTGGCTGGCCTTTCAATGGGCGGCTGGCACTCCCTGCTCTACACGGCTGACCACCCAGAGCGGGTGGAGAGGATTGTGATAGTTGACATTGCTCCTGAGCCTAGCCCTGAGTCTATGGCACAATCAGGACAACGTCCGCCGACTCCAATGGAATTTCCAACGCTGGATGCTGCCGAATTGTGGATGCGACAGGGCAATCCCTGGGCCAGTGACGCTCAGATTCGCAAGGACGCCGAGGACAAGATGCGACAGCGAGAGGACGGCCAGTGGACGTGGAAGGCCGACGGGTCTCTTTTCAATATCGCGTTGCCGGACATGACAGACCCGGACCTCATCGGTAGGTACTGGAAAGCGGTGGAGACTATACCTTGCCCTATCCTGGAGGTCAGAGGGGCCGAGAGCATTCTGGTCTCGGACGACACCCTTAAGCGCATGAAAGAGGTAGCGAAGGAATTCGACTGGATAGACGTGGCGGGAGCAGGTCACGTTGTAACCGTGGACAAGCCCCAGGAGTTTATTACGGCTGTTACCTCTTTCCTTCTCGGGGGAGACAAGCGGTAGCAGGGCAACGCATAAATACCTGTCTTATCGCTCAGGGTCTTATTGCATGGCAATCGGCAGGCTCTTTGTATATCGAGCCTGCCGATTACTGACCATTAATTGTAGGTCTTCGCAATAATGCGCAACTGGAACGTACAAAGTCGAGTTCAGAGAGCTGTCGTTCTAGGCGGCAACTTTAAGAAGCTCCCTCTGCTCTAGCTTCGTTTGAGACCTGACATAGAACGGGCCAGTTGCTTTCTGCGCTCGTACGATCTGCCCCGCAGCATCTACATCAAAGCCTGTTTCTTTGACACAGTCGGCTGCCACGTAGGCCATTGCTATGTCGGTGTTGAGTGTGGGCGAGTAAGTTGCGCTCGCAATACTGCCTACTTTCACGCCATCGAGTAAAACCCGATCTCCTCGTTGAAGAGCAAAACTGCCTGATGCCTTCAATCCTATCAGCATCCTTTCCGCTCCTTTCTCATGCTGAATCAGCAGCGCGTCCGAGCCTACGTACTGCTCGTCGAACCGGACAAATTTCTGTAGCCCAGCCTCGATGGGAGTGGTATTCTCGTCAATCTCGTTGCCATAGTGAGGAAGACCAGCCTCCAGTCCCAGGATGTCGTGAGCAAGCATCCCACAGGGTACGACTCCTCGTACCAGCAGTGAGTTCCAGACGAGGGCCGCGTCCTCGACATCCACTATCAGCTCGAACCCGTCCTCTCCGGTGTAGCCCGTGCGCGACACGAAGGCGCGTTTCCCAAGAAACTCTCCTTCCTTCCAGGAGAAGCGTTTCATCGTCGATGGCTTCTTGTCACCCTCAAAGACAAAGAGTTGATCCAGGACTGCCGCCGCGTTCGGCCCCTGTAGAGCCATTTGCACCGTGTCACGGGTCTGGTCGTTTATGGCGACGGCAGGAAATTTCTTGTCTATCCAGTGCTGAATCCACGAGACCACCTTCTCGTGATTGCCAGTGTTCAAAACCAGGAGGTATCGGTCTTCGGCCATGCGGAAGAATACCATGTCCTCCATGATTCCGCCCTCTTCGTTAACCATCAGCGTGTACCTGGCCCTTCCCACTCGCATGTTGGAGGCGGAGACGGTCATCACCCAGTCCATAAGCTCTGGAGCCTGAGACCCTGAGATGTATACTTGACCCAGG
This sequence comes from Dehalococcoidia bacterium, assembly GCA_965206395.1. Taxonomy (GTDB): domain Bacteria; phylum Chloroflexota; class Dehalococcoidia; order Lucifugimonadales; family CATOSD01; genus CBDBJK01. The sequence continues at coordinate 270,382 of CBDBJK010000033.1, read as the reverse complement.
AAGGATATGTCGAATACGCCCGCATGATTTCTAACAGCTGCGACTTCGCCTTCCCTACTTGAGAACTGCATCGGTAGCTCCCATCCGGCCATCGGTGCCATCTCAGCACCCAAAGCCACATGCATGGAGTTCAGGGGCATTTGAGGAAGCGTCTGCCCATTAGACCTGTTCTTGTTTTCTATGTAGCTGACGATCATGTTGGATACTGGGCTGATGATGGGGAGTGCTGTGATGTTGACCATTATGAGTTTCTCCTTACTTTTCTTGCAGGATCACTGTGAGTTCTTAACGCGTTTCCAATGCTAAACAGTAAACGGGCATCTTACATGACAGGAGGCTGACACTAAGCTCACATATTGCTGACATTCATGACCTGGCCTCAAATTTCCGTCTGTCTGCAAATAGAAGTGTATGGGGGTGGGCCTCGCAGAACGCCAAAAATCCAACAGAGAGTCCTGAAAAAACGCTGAAAATTTCTTGAGTAAGAATTCAGCCACGAATTGTGGAACGGCTGTATACAGGGTCAAAAGGGAACGAAGCAGTCACTACCAGCAAAGTAACCTGTAGTCGCTTATGCCATCAAGACAATGCAATCGCAGATGTCTTATCCCGGACTTTCCAGATTGGCATTCAGCCGATGTAAACCCCACTGAGCACTATCGCCTCTTGATATATGATCGTGTTCATGTAATATTCTGGTGACTGAACAGCTAATCGAAGCTAAATGACCAAAGGAGGCTATCATGCCTATTGAGCAAGTCTCTCCAGAACTGGAACGCATCGTCAATTTGGACCAGGATATTGAGGAACTTGGTAGTGGCTTTAGCAGGCCAGATGGGTTGCCCGCCGAGGGGCCTCTCTGGTGGAAAGAGGATGGATATCTCCTTTTCAGCGACATCGGCAACAACAGAAGAATGAAGTGGGCGGCTGGCGAGGGTGTAAGCCTGGTCCATGAACCCACCAACTATGCAAATGGCCTCACACGAGACCTTCAAGGGAGACTTATAGCCTGTGAAGGTGGCGCTCGGCGTGTTACGCGGGCTGAACCTGATGGCAGCATCACCGTAGTAGCGGGCAGCTATCGCGGGACGCGGCTCAACCGTCCCAATGACGTCGTGGTGAAGTCAGACGGAAGCATATACTTCACCGACCCTGGAGGGCCTGCCCCTGACCTGGACCTGGACTTCGCCGGGGTTTACAGAGTTTCTCCTGACCTGGGCACTATCAATCTTTTGGTTCGGGATTTCGTCGTTCCCAACGGGCTAGCCTTCTCACCAGACGAGAGCGTTCTCTACATAGATGACAGCCGTAAGGGGCACATACGGGCGTTCGACATGCAGCCAAATGGGATGCTTGCGTTAGGAACTGACCGTGTGTTCTGTGAGTTAAAGAGGGAAGCGCGAGGAGTTCCCGATGGCATGAAGGTGGATGTGGAGGGGAATGTGTATTGCACAGGGCCTGGAGGGGTTTGGATTATGGACTCAAGTGGCAAGCACCTTGGAACAATCCTTGTTGGGGACGATAAGCAGTCCACGAATGTCGGATGGGGTGGAGAAGACTGGCAGACTCTTTACATCACGCTGTGGAGCGAGTTGATTTGTATTCGGCTGAAGATTCCCGGAATGCCAGTCCCGTCCGCGCCGTAGGGCCTTGAGACTCGTGGGTGAATGATTACGTAGTCATTCGTCTCCGTATAGCTGCGTGTCTGGGAAGAGCGATTATCATTTAGGATGCCCAGGTACTATACAGTGCATTCTAATACGTATCCGAACCCAGGTTCGCTCAGGATATGGACCGGATGTTCCGGGTCAGGTTCCAGCTTGCGGCGCAGGTGTCGAACGTATGCCCACAGATAGTCTCGGTCATCCCTATATTCTGGCCCCCATACATTGGTAAGCAGTTCTGTGTGAGAAAGAACTTTGCCAACGTTAAGTGCGAGTTGCTGAAGTAGCTGGAACTCTGTACGAGTCAGCCTCACTGCTTCGCCCTTAACCGTCACGCGGCGTCGGGCAAGGTCAATGGAGATATCACCACAGTTCACGACGGCAGGCGTGCTGGGAGATACCCCTTGTTGGCTGCGTCGGATGACCGCCTGTATCCGCGCCAAAAGCTCCAGTGGAGCAAAGGGTTTGGTCAGATAATCGTCTGCACCAACCTCGAAGCCATGCAGCTTGTCTACCTGCTCCCCTTTGGCCGTAAGCATTACCACCGGCGCAAGAGAGAACTCGCGGATGCGGCGGCACACCTCGTAGCCGTCTATCTCCGGCAGCATAAGGTCGAGGATAATGAGATCAGGCAACTCGGAGGCGACCTGCTCCAGGGCCTCCTTGCCGTCGACGGCAGTTAGCACATGGTAGCCCGCTCCAGGTTCATCCGAACGAGGCGAACAATCAATGGGTCATCGTCTACAACCAGAATTCGCTCATTGCTCAAAAGACTGCCTCCTGGAAACAACGGTGGTTCAGGATTCTAATTACCCAACACGGTGGAGCGTATTAGCCTCGATTTCCACCTCTTTCAACTTCGGCAGGGTGAACGAGAACGTACTGCCGCCGTCTGGCCTGCTCTCCACCCATATGTGCCCTCCCTGAGCCTCTACCAGGCTCTTGCAGATGAACAGCCCTAGCCCTACACCTTTGGCTCTGCGAACCTGATCGCTGTCCACACGATAGAAGCGTTCAAAGAGGTGCTCGGCGTCTTCCGAAGTAATGCCGATACCCGTGTCGCTAACGCTGACGACAAGCGCGTCACCGTCCGCGACCCGTACATTGACCGGGCCTCCTCCGGGGGAGTATTTGATGGCATTGTCGATCAGATTCGTGATGATCTGCTCCACACGCATAGGGTCGGCGTTAACTAGCGGCAAGTCAGGCTCGACAACGCACTCAAGCGCATGGTCGGGTGATAGAAGGCTTCGCTGCGTAACCACTTGTTGGGCGATCCGCTCCACACGAACGGGCTCAGGGTCAAGGCTCCACGTTTTGGCCTCCGCCTTGGCAGCATCCAGCAGGTTCTCGACGAGTATTGAAAGCTTGTCGGCAGACTGCCTTACAATCTCTAGAAATTCGCGCTCTGAGTCATCGTCCCAGGGGCCACCATCCAGCATGGTATCGGTGTACCCTTTAATCGCCGTCAACGGCGAGCGCAACTCGTGGGAGACGCTTGAGATGAGAGCGGAGCGCATACGCTCGGCCTCGCTTTCTCGCGTCACATCGCGGAGCACGAAGATGCGACCTATGACAGAGTTGCCATCGGCATAATCATGATTCTCAGGGTCACGCACCGGAGCGGTATAGCTGTTAAACCGGCCATAGGGATCAATTCTCTCGAATTCGCCTATCTCCTCCCATTCAGGGCCGGCGGCAAGCGACGCATGCGCGAAGTCGGCAAGAGTGCCGTTCTCGCTATCGATGCGCCTGAGTGACGGCGCTGTTGACAGACCGTCGCTTCCGAGAAGCTCTGTCCAACGAGCGTTCGATATAACCCGGTTACCCTTTGGGTCGGTCATCAGGATGCCGTCTCCTGCGGATTCGAGGACGGCATCAAGCACGTCTCGCTCCTTCCTGAGAGCGCCTGTCGCCTCGGCCACTCGCTCGCGCATCGTGTCGAACGCGCGAGCGAGCTTGCCAATCTCGTCCCTCCCGCTTGGCCCTTTCGTCGTTTCGCTGTACTCGCCTCTGGATATCTGGTCAGCGGACGCCGTCAAACGCGCGAGGGGTCTGGTGAGGGAGCTTGCCAGTATCCAGGCGACCAACGCGCTTATGGCGAGGACTATTCCGCCGATTATCCAAAGAGTACGTTGCGCGTCAGCACGAGCGTTTTCGATTTCTGACAGCGGTACCTGAAGCGTAAGCGTCGCCACAGGAAGTCCTGCCGGTGAGATCAACGAAAAGCGGCAAGTCGCCGCGACGCTCGACGACGTATCGCAATCCTCTTTCGCGTCTATCGGCTCGGGTTCCACGCTGGCCTGTGTCGCGGTAGTTCCGCTGCCAGTCAGACGTTCCAAAAGCTGGTCATCGATCGGGTCGGCAATCATGACTGCGCCAACAACAACGCCCTCACGCATCACCGGAGCGTAGCCGCGTAGAGCAAGGCCTAGTTCATCGCCGCCCTCCGTGCCGCTTACTTTCTGTCCCGCGAGCGCCAATCGCAAACCCTCTAAACGGGACGACAGATCGTCTCCAGCAAGCTCTGGCTCATGGCCGCGAGCGATTACTAGGCCCGATTCGTCAGTGACCGTGACATTGGTCTGCTGAAGTTCGGCGACCTGACTAGGTTGTGTTGACATTTGGTGCATAATGGATACATGTCAACGACTGAATTACGCAATGAACAATGGTCGAAAATCCTTGAATTTCTGCGCTCATGCCCAGACCTCTACGTTGGAGAGGAGGACGATTGCAGGCGCTACGTCGAGGCCATCCTGTGGATGGCACGAAGTGGTGCTCCTTGGAGACTGCTGCCTGAGCACTACGGTCACTGGAACAGCGTATATAAGCGCTTCGCACGCTGGTGTGAAAAGGGTGTATGGGAACGAATGCATCAGCATTTTGTGCAAGACCCCGATATGGAGCATGTCATCATTGATAGCACTGTGATAGCACTGTGATAGCACTTCGTGGTTCGCGCTCATCCCTGTGCTGCTGGAGCCTCCAAAAAAACGGTGGCCAATCGGCCCAAGCTCTTGGCCGGAGCCGAGGCGGGTTCAGTACCAAGATCCACGTGAGCGTGGATGGATTGGGCAACCCGTTGCGCTTTGAGCTCACAGCAGGTCAACGTCACGACATCACCCAGGCACAGGCATTGATTGCTGATTTCGAAACCGAGCATGTGATTGCTGATAAGGGATACGATTCGATGGATTTTCTCCAATGCATCCTGGGCAGGGGCGCGTTACCTGTGATTCCACCTCGGTCAAATCGAAAGACGCCACGAGAGTATGATGAGTACCTTTACCGAGAGCGCCACCTTGTGGAGTGTTTCATCAACAAGATCAAGCACTACCGGCATATCTTCTCTCGCTTTGACAAGCTGTCATCGCGTTTCCTGGGATTCTTGAACTTCGTCGGTGCTCTCATATGGCTCAGATGAAATGTCAACACAACCTAATCAATTATGCTTCTCCGTTAGATGCCACCACGCGAAACGAATGGCTCAATTCTATCCAGCGCACACGCCGTGTCAAGGCTCAGTGCCACAAGCGCGCCGACGGTGATATACTGGTCACTGCGGCTGAATGATATTGCCCCTTGAATTTGACAGGTGCAAGCATTAATGGCACAGCTTACTACGAAGGCGAGGATGAGACATCCGCAAGACAAAGCCCTCTGAACAAGAAACTCCAACTTACAATGGCGCGGATGTGTCCACATCGGCGCGGAAAGACCCACGCTACACTTTTCTGACACGTTACCCCGTATTCGAATCCCTACAGTACCGCGACTTTCGATGGATGTGGCTAGGCTCGCTCGGTTCCTTCATGGCGATGAACATGCAGATGATAACCAGGGGCTGGCTGGTGCTGCGTTTGGCAGATGATTCGCCCCTGGCTCTGGCTCTCGTGATGATGTCGTTCTCCTTGCCGATGACGTTCGTGTCACTGATTGGCGGTGCGCTCGCGGACCGTATTTCAAGAAAACGCATAGTAATACTGAGCCAGGTCGGGAACATTCTCCTGACTGCGACAGTGGCGACTCTGGACATCACAGGCATCATCACATTTTGGCAATTATTGATTATCGGGTTTGTGAACGGCTCGTTGATGGCGATCAACATGCCTAGTCGTCAGGCGATAATCTCGGACATAGTGCCGGAACGCAGCCTGATGAACGCGATTTCCCTTGGCAACTCTGCCATGAACGCGACGCGAATTGTCGGGCCTGCCATGGCGGGGTTGCTGATTATTTGGATCGACACCTCTGGCGTGTTCTATCTCATCTCAGGCATCTACGCCTTTGCGGTGATCTCAATCGCCATGATAGACGCGGGCAAGGAACCAGTGAGTCGCTCAAGAAAAAGTATAACCGGAGACATCCGTGAAGGACTCGCCTACGTCTTCGGCCCCCCCGCCCTTCTAGGAATGGTTACTCTGTCGCTCATCGCGTCGCTTTTTGGCTTTTCGTATTTCGCGTTGCTACCTGCGTGGGCGCGCGAGGCCCTGGATGTCCAGGCTGACGCATTAGGGTATCTGCTAATGATAATGGGCATTGGCGCTCTTATAGGCACGCTTGCGCTCGCCGCTATACCGAAAATCAAAAGGCGAGGAATTTTGTTGTTGGCGTCCTGCGTCGGATGGGGTATAGGGCTTGCCGTGTTCTCTCAGGCCACCTCATACGCGGTGGCTGTGCCATTGCTCTTATTCACGGGCCTGTCAAGCTCAGTATTCATGTCGCTGAATATGACCCTGATGCAAATCAACGCCTCGCCGGAGATGCGTGGCAGGGTAATGAGCATAAGCATGATGACCTTCGGAGTGCAGCCTCTCGGTGCGGTTCCACTTGGAGCGCTCGCCGAGTACACAAGTACCCCAGACGCCTTGCTCTTGAGCGGAGGCCTGCTGATTGGCGTGACGCTGCTATTCTCCGTCTTTTACACAGGCCTTCGCAGGATCGATTAGGTCAGCTTTAGATCGTGTGTGCGGTGGCAGCGAGCATAGATTCGATGCCAACCATAGTTAGGAGGAATCCAGTGTCCGACAGCGATCTAAACGGCATGGTGCAGACAGTTCTGGGGCCGGTATCGCCCGAAGCCCTGGGGCCTACCATGACCCATGAGCATCTGCTAATCAACTTCCTGTGCATGTTCCATCCGCCCGCGGAGATCACCGAATGGGCGCGCGCTCACGAGCCGGTCTCGATGGCAAACCTCGGATGGGTCAGGCACAACTACTATGGCAATCGAGACAATCTTCTGCTGACTGACGAGGACACTGCCATCGCAGAGGCGATGCTGTACAAGAGGCTCGGTGGTGGCGCTATCGTGGACGCAACGACTATCGGCATCGGACGCGACCCGCTGGCGTTGGCGCGTATCGCACGTGTCACAGGGCTGAACATCATCATGGGCGCAGGGTATTACGTAGACGCTGTACACCCGGATGATATGAACGACATGGCCGAATCCGCCATCGCCAGGCAGATAGTCGATGACATCGAGACGGGCGTTGGAGACACCGGCATAAAGGCGGGCATCATCGGAGAGATAGGCTGCACCTGGCCTCTGACCCAAAACGAGCGTAAAGTCCTCAGGGCGGCGGCTACAGCCCAACGTGAGACAGGTGCGCCGATTCTGATTCATCCTGGCCGCGACGAAAGCGCCCCGCGTGAGATTCTTGGCGTGCTCGACGAGGCGGGCGCTGACATAGGCCGCACCATCATGGGACACCTGGACAGGACAGTGTTTGACTTCGGTGCGCTGCTGGAGCTAGCCCGAAGCGGCTGCTACCTGGAGTGGGACTTGTTTGGCATAGAGTCGTCGCACTACCCCTTGTCCGACATCGACATGCCCAACGACGCGCAGCGAATGGATGTCATCAAGCGTCTGATAGGCGAGGGCTACGGCGAGAGGATTGTCGTTGCGCACGACATCTGCACCAAGCACCGCCTAGTCAGGTACGGAGGCCACGGCTACGGCCACATCATGGAACACGTCGTTCCCAGGATGCGCCGGAGGGGTTTCAGCGAGCAGGACGTTCACAACATTACAGTGGCTAACCCGGCGCGGATACTTTCATTTGTCTAGCGCGGATTAGTCAGATTGATTGCAGAGGGCGAAATGGAGCAGATTGAACGCTATAGAGGACGCCTTCTCGGTCTGGCAACCGGTAACGCAATAGGCGCGACGCTTGAGTTGATGCCACCGGGGTCGTTCAAGCCGAAGGGTGAGTTTGGTCTGAAAGAGCCACTGTTGCGCTTTTGTGGGTAGCTCCGAATGGTTGAATAGGATTTCGAGGTGAAATTGAGCACTTCAGATGGCGATTGACATCAGCAGCAGATGGTCGTATATTCGGTATCATCTGGGAAATATCGGTTCACAGGCTCAGGTATGCCGAAACTTCTCGGCAAAAGATATGTTATTCATAAAAAGGAGGTATGAATAATGAGTAAGTTTATGAGTAAGATTACAGGTGCGAAGAGGCTGGCCTTTCTGGGAGCAGGGACTGTGCTGCTCATTGCACTGGGTGTTGTCCTGGGGCAGAGCATATCCGCTGTAGTCAGCGCCTAGGACGCGGACCCCAACCACGGAGGAACGAATAACCTTCATGTTTGCGTCAATACTGCCATTGGACTGATGCTTATGGTCGGCCCCGACCAGGATTGCAGCGGATTTCCAGGGACACCAGGGACATGGGTGCCGGTAGACTGGGGCGTTCAAGGGCCGCCGGGACCAGTGGGGCCACAGGGACCACAGGGATCACAAGGCCAGGTCGGACCAGCAGGACCTCAAGGGCCACAAGGCACAGCAGGGCTTCAGGGGCCGGTAGGACCAGCAGGCCCACAAGGCCCAGCGGGGCTGACAGGCGCTACAGGCGCACGAGGCCTAGCTGGCCCAGCGGGATCAACGGGCCCGGCAGGCCCACAAGGCCCAGCAGGTCCTTCGGGAGTGAGCGGTTATACGCTGATGACCTTTGAAGGTGGCTTCGTTGGGCCAGGTGGTGTCGGAGCATGGGCGTTCGTCTGCGCACCAGGGAAGAAAGTGCTGGGCGGCGGCATTAACCAAAGAGATGCCCCATTTGATTTTGGGGCGAGAATGGTTGTAAACACCCCCACCAATGAAACCACTTGGCTTACTGCTATCACCAACGAAGGCAGTGGCAAGTTCTGGGCGCTTCCTTACGCCATCTGCGCTAATATGAACTAAGAGCGTCTAACAAAACCATTATTGGAACAGAAAGCGAGAGCAGATGATGGCACAACCTATGGCCAAGAAAGCCTCATGTATGTCTGCCCTGCGCTCATATCGAACCCGTAAGCGTCGGAACTGATGAAGCCAACTCAGGCTTCTCTCAACCACCCATCTATGCACACCCAACCCGCTGCCATGCGGCTCACCTCGCTTGGCCAGCAGCGGCCGGATATGTCGCTTCTTCAACTCCTTGCGAACAGGCTCAGAGTCATACCCTCTGTCTCCCTGCGCCTGAAGAGGACGCTTGCGAGGCCTGCCTCGCTTGCCCTTGACAGCAGGTATGGCATCCACCAACTCAAGGGCTTGGGTGACATCGTGAGCGTTCGCGCCAGTCAACCTGACCGCCAGTGGAATGCCCTGGGCATCGGTTATGATATGATGCTTGCTACCCGCCTTCGCCCTGTCCGTGGGGTTGGGGCCTGTTTTCTGCCCCCAAAAACTGCTCGCACTGAAGCACTGTCCAGCACTGCGCGAGTCCAGTCTATGCGCTCAGCTGCTTGCAGGCGCTCAAGGCATACCAAGTGGATGCGCTCCCAGACTCCCGACTGGTGCCAATCTCTGAGGCGCCTCCAGCAGGTCATCCCACTGCCACAGTCCATCTCCTTGGGTAGGTCTTCCCAGCCAATGCCTGTCTTTAGTACGAACAGTATCCCACTTAGGACCTGTCTGTCAGGTATCCTGGGCCTTCCTCCTTTCGGCTTCGGTGGTTGTGGCGGCAGTAAAGGTTGCACCAGTTCCCAGAATTCATCGCTTACAAGGGGCTTAGACATTAGGTCATCCTCCTCCAGAGAATGTCCAGATTCTAACCCCTTTTATTAGGTTTTGTTAGACGCTCTTAGGATTCAAAGACAAAGCCTGCCCCCATGCAATGAAGGTTGATTGAGGGGTTTGTCGATTAGCATTAGACGATGTTTGATGCGAGCGACGACCCCTCAATCCAACCCTTCTCATATAGCTGAAGATCGGTCGTAATTGAAAGCCGCGTCCGGAGTCCCAGCACACGGCCGCCTCCGTAGCATTAGGGTGGCTAACTCCGCAAAAACACTTACGTTCCTATGAAAATAAGGGGCACCGAGTCTCGGTTAAGCGATTTTCATCTCTTTTGTGGTGAGGGCGGCAACACTACTCCTTCCCAGACCCTTTCAGGTCTCCAGGCTTAAGGCAATTTCCAAAACTCAAGTTTCACAGTTTCTGATTCAGAGCGTCAGCTAAGGCTGAATGACGCAGAATCGTACCAGGACAAAGTGCAACGAACTCTGTAGATCAGCCTGTACTACCAGTCAGGAATACATCAAACATTGTCCGAGAGATTGGGTGCTGGCTGTTAAATGGGAAAAACTCGTTTAGAAAATCCTACACCAGCACGCCGAAGCCGGACTTTGTGCAAATCTCGATGCGATTGCCGTCCGGGTCGTTGATGAAGAAGTTGCGCTGCCCGTCGTTGCGCGTGGTAATGTCGGTGGTCTCGACGCCCTTACCCTGAAGCGCCTTTGACGCCGCGTCGATGTCGTCCACCTCGAAAGCGCCGTGATGCGATGGCGTTGAGGGAGCCTCCGATGTCTCAACCAGATGCACCATCGCGCCGCTTGGCAGTTGCAGCCAGATTATGTGGTCTCTATCGACCTGACTGGGTATCTGCTTCACGCCAAGCACATCCTCCCAGAACCTCAGCGCTCGCTCCTTGTTGCTCACGTTGTAAGTAAGGTGATTGACACTCTTTAGTCTGATCGCGTCGTTTGATGTCGTCATCTGCGTTCTCCTGAGCCAAACTGTCGGTAATCTGTCGGAAACATGATACCAGGAACGCAAGCGTACACAAGTCCAGCCAAATGGGTTAGAATGCGCACGGCTTAAACTATAGCGTAAAACTATGAGGAGGCAATCATGTCTGTGATAGAAGATAAACTGAAGGAGTTGGGAATTACGCTGCCGGACACTCCGCCCCCGATGGCTAATTACGTCCCTAGCGTAAGGACCGGCAATCTGCTGTATCTTGCAGGGCTTGGTCCCGCCGCGAGACCGGATGGCACGACTCCCCTGGGCAAGCTCGGCAAGGACATGAGCGTCGAGGAGGGGTACGAGGCCGCTCGGTTGACAGGCATCAACATAATTGCCCGGCTAAAAGGAGAACTGGGAGACCTCGACAGGGTAAAGCGCATTGTCAAGCTGCTCTCAATGGTAAATACGGCTCCCGACTTCACGCAGCAGCCCGCCGTCGCAAACGGTTGCTCAGACCTGATGGTGGAGGTATTCGGAGAAAAGGGACGCCATGCTCGCTCCGCCGTTGGGATGAACTCCCTACCGAACAACATACCTGTAGAGATTGAAATTATCGTAGAAGTAACGGACTGACAATAACGCGCCTTGCATGTAGCCCAGTTCGTGACCGCACCCTTTTGAAAGGCGTGAGTTGCTCGATTATCCTGTCAGCAAGGGGGCCGATATGGTAACGCAAGAAAACTTCTGGCTGGACAGCGAGGGAATCGGCCTTGCGTCGGCCTTCTTCGTACCGGAGGAGGGCGGCCCTCATCCAGGTCTGGTTATCTGTCATGGTATGCCAGCAGGCCCACGTCCTGACCCGACGCAGCCAACTCCGTCTAACGGTGGCCTTGATTACCCTTCGCTAGCCGAGATGTGTGCCTATGAGGGATTTGCGACCTTGATCTTCAACTTTCGCGGCGCGGGAGAGAGCGGCGGCAACTTTCATCCTTTGGGCTGGGCGCACGACCTTGAAGCGGCGCTCACCTGGATTCAGGCAAACCCACAGGTGGACGAGAACAGGACGATGCTCCTTGGTTCGAGCATGGGCGCGGCGGTGGCGATACACGTGGCTGCGCATCGAAAGGAAGTCGCCGGATTGGTGTCATTCGCCAGCCCCGCGATGATGAGCAGGCGAGATGACCCGGCCCAGGCCGTTGAACGCCTGCGTGAGCTTGGCGTCATCCGAGACGAGGATTTCCCGTCTTCGCTGGATGCCTGGAACGAGGAGTATGAGACGCTCAATCCTGTGCAATGGATAGCTGAAATATCGCCTAGGCCGCTTCTGATTCTGCAAGGCGACGCCGACGACGTGGTGCCGCATCGCAACGCCAGTCTGCTGTTCGAGAAGGCAGGCGAGCCTAAACGGCTTCAACTTCTGCCGGGAGTGGGACACAGGTTTCGTCAGGAGGAAGCGGCGATTAGCGCGTCCTTGGAATGGCTGAAGCAGACGTTTCTGACGTAGCGCCTGCCTGTTCTGGACGAGTTTAAAACCGTTCCTTGACAACGCAACTCTGTGACACTAATCTTATCTATGATATACAGAACAAAATAGCAAAGGCGATGACGGAGAAGAGTATGGGGATGCGCCTGGCAAAGCGAGTCTGGTACGGTGAGAGCAGACGCACGAGCCTCCTCGAAAAATCCCTCCTGAGCCTCAGACCCAACGGAATGATTACCCCATCCTAGTAGGCTCTGACGAACTCGCCCACCGTTAACAGGGCGGTCCGATGATAGTCGGACTACGATAGAGCAGTGCTATCGTAGGGGTATAAATTCATATCCGGATGAGCGCTCCGGCGCGTCCTGGCCTGGTATATGCCAGCCTCGGCGAGTTTGGGGAATAAGGGTGGTACCGCGGGTTCTCGACTGGTTCAGCTTTTGAACAACAGGCCCGTCCCTATTGAGGGACGGGCCTTTTTTATTCTCTTCAACCCCCAAATCCCAGGAAAATCAAACGACAGGAGATATAAAGAATCATGCGACAAGTAGAATTGTACGATACTACGCTGCGAGATGGCACGCAGTACGAAGGCATCTCGCTTTCGGCTGAGGACAAGATCGCCATTACGCTCAAGCTCGACCAACTCGGCGTTCACTACGTTGAAGGAGGCTGGCCCGGCTCCAATCCCAAAGATGCTGAGTATTTCGAGCGAGCAAAAGGGCTAAAGCTCTCTCATGCTATCGTGACCGCATTTGGCAGCACCCGCCGCGCTGATGTAAGCGTAGAACAAGACGCCAACATTCAGGCGCTGCTCGATTCCGGCGCTTCGGTGGTAACGCTGGTGGGCAAAAGCTGGGACTTGCACGTCACCAGAGTTCTGGAGACATCGCTCGAAGAAAACCTCGCCATGATTGCCGACTCGGTATCTTACTTGAAAGCTCAAGGGCGACGGGTGTTTTTTGATGCGGAACACTTCTTTGACGGATTCAAGGCTAATCCCGAATACGCTCAACAAGCTGTGCGTGCGGCAGCGCAGGCGGGCGCCGAGTGCGTGATTCTCTGCGATACCAACGGCGGCTCTCTACCTGACGAGATTGCCGACATTGTTTCCACCGTCCAGAAAGACACCGACGTTTCGCTGGGAATTCACACTCATAACGACATCGATATGGCTGTCGCGGGAGCGCTTGCCGGGGTAATGGCTGGCGCGACTCAGGTGCAGGGAACCATTAACGGCTATGGCGAGCGCTGCGGCAATGCCAACCTGCTCTCCATCATCGCCAGCCTGAAGCTCAAGATGGGTGTGGACTGCGTCTCTGACGAGCAACTTGAGAGTCTAACAGAGGTAAGCCGCTACGTCTCAGAGGTAGCCAACATGCCGCCAGTAGCGTCGCAGCCGTATGTCGGGGCCAGCGCCTTCGCTCACAAAGGGGGATTGCATGCCTCGGCGGTGGCTAAAGTGGAGCACAGCTACCAGCACATCTCTCCTGATGCTGTTGGCAATAGCAAGCGAGTCCTCGTGTCCGAGCTTTCGGGTAGGAGCAACATACTATATAAGGCCCGTGAGTTCGGCATTGAGGTGGATTTGACGCAATCCCAAGCCAGGGAGTTATTGGAGCAGGTCAAGCTTCAGGAGAGCAGAGGCTTTCAGTACGAGGGCGCAGAGGCTTCGTTCGAGCTTTTGATCAGACGCATGTTGCCGGATTATCGACCCTCTTTTTCTTTAGTGGACTTTATGACGGTTGCTGAAAAGCGTCCCGGCTTCATGGGAACAGACGCGGATATAACCTCTCAGGTAATGTTGAAGGTGCAAGTCGGGTCGGAGGTAATGCACACCGCCGCAGATGGCAACGGCCCTGTTAACGCGCTGGACAACGCCTTGAGAAAGGCTCTACTGCAATTCTACCCCAGCCTGGAAGCGGTGCGCCTGCTGGATTACAAGGTGCGTGTCGTGGATCAGGGACACAGCACCGGCGCGGTCGTACGCGTGCTGATTGAATCGACTGATGGCCTGAACACCTGGAGTACCGTAGGTTCATCGCAAAACGTTATCGAGGCAAGCTGGATGGCGCTCGCCGACAGCCTTGAGTACTGGCTGGTGCGTCAGAATATTTCATGAGGGTTGCTGCTTTTGCCATTCTTCTACAGAAGGGCTGAAAGTGGCGTAGAACGAATGCAGGCTGCTACTGTTTTCATGAAGATACGAATGCTATGAGTTGGCGTTTAGAGGCTCTTTGAGGGCAATATGCAAAAAAGTTTGGCTTCGGTTCGGTACTTGTTGTATAATTGCTGTTTGTCGAAACAGCGCTTGAATAACGAAATGGAGGGTAGGTGATTGAATGCATTAGGTACGCATCTGTTGCTTGATTTGAAGGACTGTAACCCCAAGCTATTGGATGATATTAACTACATAAAGCAGGTGATGATTGGTGCGGCGGACGAAGCTGGAGCTACCATAGTCGGAGAGAATTTCCACAAGTTCAACCCCATTGGAGTAACAGGCATCATCGCTATTGCCGAGTCTCACCTTTGTATACATACCTGGCCTGAATACGGATACGCCGCCGTAGACATCTTCACATGTGGTCAGGGCTTCAGGCCACAGAAGGCGGCGGACATGTTGATAGAGAGTCTTCAGTGTATGCAGCCGTCGATCACGGAAATCCAACGCGGTCTGATCTCCGAGCTTACTGTCTCACCAGTCTGATGTCTGAAACGACGATGGAACAGCTACAAGAAAGCGACTGGCACTACGAAAACATCACGCCTGACCTGATTCAGGTTGAGCGGGTCACTAAAGTTCTGTATGAGGGCAGGACGGCTTATCAGCACGTCCTCGTTCAGGACACAGCGTGCTTTGGCCGCAGTCTGGTACTTGATGGCAAAACGCAGTCAACGGAGATAGACGAGTTCGTCTACCACGAGGCCCTTGTTCATCCTAGTATGCTGGCACATCCTGAGCCTCAGCAGGTCTTCATCGCGGGCGGAGGCGAGGGCGCAACTCTACGGGAAGTGCTATCTCACAAGTCGGTAACTAAGGCTGTCATGGTGGACATCGATAGCGAGGTTGTCGCGCTCTGTCGTCAGCACCTGCCGAATCATCATCGAGGCGCGTTCGATGACCCTCGCCTGGAACTACATCACACCGACGCGCTCAAATTTCTGGAAGAGACCGAGGACAGATTCGATGTCGTTATCATAGATGTACCTGACCCTCTCGAACAGGGGCCAGCGTACATGCTATTTACTCAGGAATTCTACTATCTTCTTAAAGACCGCTTGAAACCGAGAGGTCTTATGGTTGCCCAGTCCGGGCCGACTGGTCCCGCTTTCTACGAGCAGTGTTTCTCTGCCGTAGCAAAAACGATAGGGACGGTTTTCCCGGCTGTTTACGTCTGTGAGGCCTTCATACCGTCATTTGGGACCACGTGGGGATTCGTAATTGGCTCCCTGGAACCAGACCCAACAGCCCTGTCCACTCAGGATATAGACAGCCGCATTGCCGAGCGCATCAACGGTCAACTCCGCTATTACGACGGCATAACCCAACGCGGTATGTTCTCTGTGCCCAAATATCTCAGGGACGCGGTAGTCAGAGAGACCCGGACGATAACACAAGCCAACCCGCTTTTCGTGGTGTAGGCATTCAGGGCTTTCTTCTGAAAATAAAACCTGATCCGTTACCCTCATATCAGGAATACATTGTTCATGGTGAGGATGGCAACCCTCATAGAAGAACCCTCTGGATTTTTGCGGACATTTGTACGAAAATGAGTTTGAGAGACTTCATTTCTCCCCAGCAGCGTTTCCCTTGAGGCAAAGTATGACGACAGACATCCTGGCAGAACTGAATCCCAAACAGCGCGAAGCCGTTGAGACCATCGAAGGCCCCCTTCTCATAGTCGCCGGGCCTGGCAGCGGCAAGACCCGTGTCATCACGCATCGCATAGCCTATCTCGTGCGAGTGGCAGGCGTGAGGCCATATCGCATCGCCGCTGTTACTTTCACCAACAAGGCGTCACGAGAGATGCGGCTCAGGCTCGACACACTGCTCGGCCCTTCCGCCCGCGACCTGACTGCGGGCACGTTCCACTCATTCTGCGCCATGATATTGCGCAGGGAAGGTGGGAACATCGGTCTCGACAACAACTTCGCTATCTACGACGATTCCGACCAGGTTTCGCTGATAAAACGCAGCATGAAAGAGGTCGATGTCGATCCCAAACGCTTCTCCCCAAGGGCCATTCAGTCGGCGATGTCAAACGCCAAGAGTGTGCTGCTGGGCGTGGAAGGGTTTGGCATGAAGAAGGAGACCTACTTCGACGAGATAGTCCATCGCGTTTACGAGCGATACGATCATCTCATATCGCAGAGCGGGGCAGTAGACTTCGATGATCTCCTTCTCAAGACGTATTTTCTTTTCGAGAACTTCCCGGACGTTACCAGGAAGTACCAGGAAAGGTACGTCCACTTCATGATAGACGAGTTTCAGGACACCAACGTCGTCCAGTACGCGATAGCCCGTCAGCTTTCCCAATCCTACCGCAACCTCTGTGTTGTGGGCGACCCCGACCAGTCGATATACTCCTGGCGTAACGCCGACATAAGGAACATCCTCAGCTTTCAGAGCGACTACGCCGAGGCCAAGATAATCGCTCTGGAAGAGAACTATCGCTCCACGCAGACTATTCTCGACGCGGCGCGGAGCGTCATCGCCGCCAACTCGCAACGAGTTGATAAGAATCTCTGGACGAAGAATGGGCAAGGCGTGCCTATAGTCGTGAAGGAGGAGTATAACGAGCAGGACGAGGCTCAGTCTGTAGTCAAGGAGATACAAAGCCTGACGCGCAGCGAAGGCTATGACCTCGGCGACATCGCGGTGATGTACAGGGTCAACGCCCAGTCCAGAGCGTTAGAAGAATCGTGCCTTCGGTATGGTGTGCCATACCAGGTTGTGGGCGGCCAAAAGTTCTACCAGCGTCAGGAAGTCAAAGACCTGGCTGCATACCTGCGTCTGGTAGCGAACCCGCACGACGACGTTGCACTCGCTAGAGTCGTCAACGTTCCCACGCGGGGCATAGGCCAGCGAACTCTTGACGAGCTGACTCGTATTGCCAGGGGTTCAAGCATCTCTATGTTCGCCGCAATCGAGACAATAACGCAGGCGGGAGAACAGGCCCAGGCTCTGGGGAATAACACCAGCAACCCCTTCGCTCCTCGGTCTGCCAAGGCCCTTGTGAACTTTCACGATCTTGTAAGCAGGCTGGTGGACGAGAGCAAGAACCTCGACCTTATTGAACTTATAGACCTGACATTGGAGCGCACAGGCTACAAGCGCTACCTGTTGGAGGACGCTGAACGTGGTGAGGATCGTTGGGAGAACATTCAGGAGTTCAGAAGCTCGGCGCGGGATTTCCTTCAACTTGGCATCGTGGAAGGCCTGACCGCGTTCCTTGAGAGCGTCAGCCTGGTCAGCGACATCGACACCTTCGAGGAAAAGGCCGAAGCCATGACGCTTATAACGCTGCATCAGGCCAAGGGATTGGAATTTCCCGTTGTGTTCATGGTTGGCATGGAGGAGGGCATTCTGCCGCACATCCGCTCGATGGACGACGCCTCAGAGATGGAGGAGGAGCGACGCTTGTGCTACGTCGGCGTCACTCGCGCGAAGGACAGGCTGTACCTGCTGCGAGCGTTCCGCAGAGGCTTTCGTGGCGGCTCCGAGCCGAGCGTACCATCCCGCTTTCTGGCCGACATTCCACAAGAGCTTATCCTGGTTCCAGGCCAGGCCGACCCGATGCCCAAAGCGAAGCCTACGATGGGCTGGACACCTGGGTCCGGGAAGAAGTCACCGACTCGCGCTAACTCGACGGCAATCGGCAGCGTGCGCCGCATCCAGCGCAACGACGACGCCCCTAAGCCTCGCCGCACGCGAGATGCGCCTGCTCCCGCAAAGCCAACCTTCGCGACAGGAGACAAAGTGCGTCACTCAAAGTTCGGCGAGGGCATTGTCATGAGCAGCACGCCATCAGGCGGCGACTTCGAGGTCACTGTAGCCTTCAAAGACAGCAACGGAGTCAAACGGCTGCTGCTAAGTTTCGCTCCATTGGAAAAAATGGAGTAGCAGGAATACAGTCGCCATTTCTTGACAGCCGCACGTCACAGCCTTAAACTGGCCTCGTAATTTGAAAACTACATTAGAGGAGCTTGCCCTATGACTCAGGAACAGGATTCAGTCATTACCCAAAAGATGAAGGACGCCATAGGCGTAGAGTCTGACCCCATCAGCCACGATGTGGAAAAGGGAGCGATCGCAAAGTTCGCTCAGGCCATCGGAGATACGAATCCCCTTTTCACTGACGAACAGGCCGCCCGCGCGAGTCGACATGGGGGAATTATCGCACCTCCGACGTTTCTGCGCTCCACACCTTCTGGCCCAATGAAGGTCAGCATCGACAGTCCTTTCTCCGCAAACCTAGACGGAGGCAGCGAGTGGGAATACTTTGAGCAGGTGCGCCCCGGAGACACCATCACAGTAACGCAAAAGTTCGCGGATATCTACGAGCGAAGTAGCCGTGCTTTCGGCAAGACCTTGTTTATGGTCAGGGAGACCAAATACGTCAATCAGCTTGGTCAGACGGTCGCTTTGCAGCGCAGCACTGGCATCAGCTACAACCCACCATCGTAGCCACAGACGCGGTAAAATGCTCATCTAAACTAAAAGGAGAGAAACAAATGTCTAAGCAAGTATATTTTGAAGACCTCGAAGAAGGCAAAGAGTTGCCGAGTCTGCGAAAAGACCCCACGACGCAGCAGCTTGTCAAGTACGCGGGCGCGTCTGGAGACTATTACCAGATACACTACGATCAGACCTTTGCGCGAGGCAACGGCCTTCCCGACGTAATTCTGCACGGCGCGCTGAAGAATGCCTTCCTCGGTCAGTTCGCCACCGATCTGGCTGGCGAAGAGGGAACGCTCAAGAAGCTAAGCTGTCAGTACAGAGGCATGGACGTTCCAGGGACGCCCGTCTTCGTCAAAGGGACTGTTGCCAAAAAGTCCTCGGCAGACGGCGAGAATCTCGTCGAGTGCGAAATCTGGCTCGAAAACGACAAAGGCGACAAGACCACGCCGGGCTACGCCGTAATCTCATTGCCCTCCCGCCAAGGCTAGTATTTCTCTAATTCGATAGACGAACACAAACGTAGGGGCGTCCTTTCGCGGAAGGACGCCCCTGCGTGCCAGTTTAAGTCTGACTTAATGTCGAACGGAGAAGCAATGCGTGACCAGTTCTCCAGGTGATGGGAGCCCATCACAGAAAAGAGATGAATTTTGGCCTCTGGCCGTCACTCCAGTGTGGTCATGCAATGCTTCTCGATCCCGTGTTGAAGCTGTTAACACGGAAACAGGATTTGACAAATACGCGGGGAAATAATATCATGCGCATCATAGCAATGTACCGCAAGGAAGCTATATAAAATGTACGAAATCATTACCAGAGACCGCCATCGCCTCCCTCCTCTAGCTCCAAAGGGTTAAATGTCTTCTGCCGTAAGATCGTAGCGTTTTCTTAGTTCGGCTTTCTTTAGTGCGTCTATTTCAGATTTTTGTAAGATTAGGCGCACATCTGTTTTAGCCGCTTCTTTATCAGATTCATGTCTAGACAGTTTATACCTAACAAAGCAGTGTGTCTCCCAATACTGCCAGATATTGCCGCTTGCCCCATGGTAGAACATCTTCAGCAAGTTGATGTGCTTCAATTTGGCGGGATAGGTCTTCCATGCGAGCGTATGACATCGCCAAAGTGTTCTTAATGTCCAACACCAAAAGGCGTTCCGTTTCGTCATCCATATGGTATGGAAGGTAATCCAAGGCTTGGCTCAAAGCGGTTCTGAGTAAATACCCGACTTGTGCGAAGTGTACCTTCGCCAGTTCTTGGGTCTCTTGTTTCGTGCTTGCCTCCATAGCCATGTTGTAATACATACGCCCGAGATATTCCTGACTGTCAACTGTGCGGAGATCCACTCCGTGTGAGAGATCTGTCAATTTACGCTGTACTTGTTTCTCTAATTTATTGTTCAAGTCCTCTGCCCGTTTATCCAACAACCCAAATAGGCGACTATAGGCCGCCAAACCTAGACCGCCAAAAACTAGCCCCAATACCGTAAATAGACTCACTAACAGGCTAGAGAATATATCAAACTTATCGTCTCTCCCGACTGCAAACTCTTTTCCCCACAAGTTACCGATTATCCCGCCAATCACCCCAGTAAATATAGCAATCAGTACAACAGCAACCATAAGAACTCCCCACCCTTTTATCGATAGAACTCCAGGTTTGCTTGGTGCCAACTTATCTCTCCTAATACAGCTTCTTAGCTGGAGAAGACTAAAGATACATTCGTCTTATCGCCGAATCCTTGAACATGTAATGTTGGATGTATTCTATAATGAAATTAAAGGAAAGGTGACCAAAGGTGAAGATTAGCGTCTCATTTGCCCTGCGATGTGGCTAAAACCCTTTCATTCTTGCGTCTAGCTCCTCCGTCTTATTCTGAAATATCCGCGATTCTGTGGCCTTAGTATCAGCTCGTGGATGGTTGCCCCGATTGGCCCGCCAACCAATGGCCCCACGATGTACACCCAGAACCCTGACATTGGCCCTGGAATGGCCTGCGACCCCCAGCCCGCAAAGAAGGCCACGATGCGAGGCCCGAAGTCTCTGGCTGGATTCCAGCCCGCCTGCGTAAGCGGCGCGAATATGCTGATGAGGACGGCCACCGTGAAGCCTATCAGGAAAGGCGACATGTCCCTGTGGGATAAAGCGGCATTGCGCCGGTCGGTGAGTGCGAAGATTATCAAGACCAGGATTGCCGTGCCAAAAGCCTCCACGAAAACCGCACCAAGAGGAGAAATCAGCGCGTGCGCCGCCTCATCGACGCCAAATATCGCTGGATTAGGAAAGTATTCGCCAAACACCATTGCCGAACGCTCGCTGCCAGCGTCGCCGCGAATAATGCCCGCATTCTGCTCGAAACGCGCGAGGAACGGGCCGAATATGCCGAGCACCGCTAACCCCGCGAAGACCGCCCCCGTTAACTGCGCGGCCCAATATGCGGGCAGTCTTCTTATTGGGAACGACTCTCTGCGAAATATGGCAAAGGCCAGGCTGACTGCCGGGTTCAGGTGTGCGCCGGAGATCGAAGCCGTCGCGTAAATTGCAAGCGCCACCCCGAATCCCCAGACGACTGCAACTTGCCATAGTCCAACCTGTGCCTCTGTAAGCACCGCCGTAGCGACAATGCCTGTGCCAAACAGGACGAGGAGGAATGTACCGATGACCTCAGCAATACAGGCCTGCAACAATCTCAAAGGTGTTCGCTCCTCCGCTATAGATTAATTCGTATTGTGATAGACCAAGAACGCCCCGACCCGCCTAAAGCGGGTCGGGGCGTTCCCTCATTGCAGTTCGATTGTGGACAGGATTTTTAGATGATCGCGTAGCTGGTGAGCAACTGTTCCGCTGTCTTGGGCTTGGCTTTTGTGGCAAATTCCGCGGCACGCTGGTCGAAGGACATTCTGGACTCGTCGCGGAATAGCACACCGACGGGCACGCCATCTGAGGTTGCTATCTTATATGCAGCATCCTGGTCAGTGACATCGTGGTCGTCGGGAATATCCCACGCCAGAGGCGCTATCCCCTTCTTCACGTTGCCTTTAAGCGCTTCAAAGGTGTTATTATACGTCGGGCAAGGTGACTGAACGTGCACCACAGCAAAACCAGGATGGTTCATGGCCTCGTTTATCATGAAGCCAAGGTCTTTCACCTTGGTTGATATGGTAGACGCCACGTAAGAAGCGCCCATGCTAAGGTATAGCTTCAGAGCCTCCAGAGCCTCCTCAGGCTTTCCATAGGGCGTGGAACTGGTAATTTCACCTATCTCGGTAGTAGGCGAGCTTTGCCCCTTTGTCAGTCCGTAGACCTGATTGTCCATGATGACGGCGGTGATATTCAGGTTGCGAGCAGCCTGTGGGCCAATATGCTCAAGGCCGATGCCGAGGAAATCGCCGTCTCCGGCGACGACAACGACGTTAAGGTCTGGGCGGCCCATCTTGATTCCCATAGCGACAGGAAGACTCCTCCCATGTATACCGTGGAAACCGTAAGGCATATCACCTTCCAGCAGGTGAATCATGTTGCCTGAACATCCGATGCCTGCGACTATCACGTTGTTTTCAGAAGGAAGCTCTGTCTCCAAGGTACGACGAGCTAATGCACTCTCCAGCGCACGCCGTACGCCGAAGTCTCCGCAGCCAGGGCACCACTTGAAGTCATACTCGGGATTCTTCACGCTCATGCTGTTACCCTCTTTTTGTTCTCTTGTTGTACCATTTCCCCAATCTTTTCTACCAGGAAGCTCACTTTGAACGGTAACCCTGTTATCTGAGTAATGGACTCCGCTCGAACGCCATAAGAACGCAGAATAGAAGAGAATTGGCCCTGGAAGTTAAGCTCCGGGATGATTACCAGTTCCTTCTGCTTCAGCTCCTCCAGCAACTTGGGAGGAAGCGGATTCAGGAACATTGTATAGTACCAGGCCAAATCTGGGTTGCTTTCGATAAACTCTGCGTAGGCTGCCTGCGCAGGCCCTTTGGAGCCTCCCCAAGGCATGACGGCTATAGACGAATTGGTGTTGTTGCTTTCGTATGTGCCGTCTTCCAGCAGCTTGATCTTGTTGAAGCGGCGATTGGTCATCTGGATGTGGCGTTGAGCGAGGTGCGTGGTGTCGCCCATGCCATCGTGCTCGCTGCCGTTAGCCACATAGCTCCCCGGATTGCCGGGTATGGGCATTGGAGACAATTCCCAGCCGTCGTAACGTTGATACCCGTTTGTGCCTTTGTAAACCTCACGGCTCTCTAGCTTTAACTTGCTCAGGTCTGGCTTGGGGATATTCTGGTTGCGCTCGGACAGGGCATGTTCGCTAAGCAAAATCACCGGCCCCTGATAGCGTTCGGCCCAGTTCAGGGCGTGAACAGCTGCGTAGAAGCACTCTTCAACCGTGCCGGGAGCGATTATCGGAAGCTTAACGTCTCCGTGTGCAGGGTACATTGCAGCCAATAGGTCTGACTGTTCGGTTTTTGTAGGAAGTCCAGTAGCAGGCCCACCCCGTTGAATGTCGGCGACAACTAGTGGGATTTCCGCCATCCACGCCAGTCCTAGCCCTTCGCCCATAAGTGAGAATCCTGGCCCTGCCGTGGCAGTCATTGCTTTCCTTCCAGAGAAAGCACCGCCCACTATAGCCGTTATGGATTCGATTTCAGAGCTAGACTGGTATGCGAACCTTCCTTCACCGACAAGGTTCTGCTCCATCCATATGAGGATGGAGGTGGCTGGAGATATGGGATAACCAACGTAGAATTCGAGTCCAGCGGCCACCGCGCCAAGTGAGATCGCCGTGTTGCCATTCAGGAGAATCTGTTCGCCCTCTGGTCGGATGGATGGCGCTAGCTCACCAAGGCTGAACCCGCTTTTTTCGGCCTCGTCCCGACCCAGCGAGAGGGCCTGAATGTTTGCACTGATAATCTGTTCGTCGTTAGGGCGACCCCTGGAGAAGCGTTTGGTAACGAACTCTTCAATTATGTCCTGTGGCATTTGTATCAGGTAAGCAAGCGCCCCGATTACCACCATGTTGGCGGCCCTGTTGTTGCCAGTCGACTTGGCTAACTCGTCGAAGGGCATACCAAAGCTATTCCCACTGAATTCCAGATCGAACTCACCTGAGTCAAAGATGACGACTCCACCCTCGCGAACCTCGCTAGAGTGGGTGTCGTATGCCTCCTTGTTGAAGGCAACCAGCACATCAAGATCGTCTCCTGAACTGAGGACCGGTGATGTGGCGATGCGGGTTTGAGTCCACGTAGGACCACCCATTATCTGTGATGGGAAGGTAGCGAAGGTCTGGACATGGTAGCCCTCCTGTGAGGCTGCCTGGGCCAGTCCTTCCGCTGAGGTTACGACACCTTGTCCGCCTTCGCCGGCGAACCGAACTACAAAGTCACTCTTCTTCACATGATGCCTCCCAGCAGTAGGGGGGCGAATGCGTTCCTGTGAAGTGGCCCGTCGAAGACATCGGCTTTGTGGTCTGAGTGCCTCAAAATGCGGTTGTAGTGTCTGGCGGAAGTCAGATCATGCGGATGTCTTTGAAGAGCGTTTTGCCATCGCCACCCAACTTTAGAGTTAATGATATCCACCTATGGCTGTGTATATGTATACTGATTTGCATTACTTCGAATGCCAGTTTCTTAGCTAGTTATGCGATAAACAATATATCAGGTGAAGGCTTAGGGTGTCAATTTTGTGACTTTCCTCACATACGCTTCAGAGCCAATAAATCGACACATGAGCTTGAAGTTATTCCTCTACTACGACGTTGAACGCGACAGGGCACACGACGAGGAATATGGTGTCGAAGACCGCAAGCAACGGAATCCATTGGGCCAGGTCGCTGCTGCCTTCGCCCTGGATAACGACGCGAGAAGCCTCCACTGCCGCGACGATTGCAGGCAGCACCACAGGGAAGAAAAGCAGAGGCAGCATCACCTCGCGCGATCTCGTATTAACGGCCATCGCCGAAAATACTGTGCCAACGGTAGCGATTCCCAGCGTTGCGAGCAGCGTCACCGGAATCAGTTCTGGCATCACCAGCGAGAGATTGAACAACACGGCGAATATTGGAAAGATAATAACCTCGACCACCACCATGAACAGGAAGTTTCCCAGCATCTTTCCGAAGTAGATTACTTCGCGTCCTACCGGGGCGAGCATGAGACCTTGAAGGCTGCCGCTGTCTTTTTCGAGCGCGAATGAACGCGTCAACCCCAGCACGCCGCCAAACAGAAACGCCACCCAGAGGATTCCCGGAGCTACCAGGACAACCATCTGGGGAGTAGGGTCTATGGCGAAGTTGAAGATGACGATGACGAGAAGGGCGAACACCAGGACAGACACAACGATGTCCTTCGTCCTAAGCTCCAGAAGAACGTCCTTCCAGAGCAACGCAAACACAGGCCCCCAGAAAGTCTTCAAGACGATTCCACCCCGGTATGCCGAAAGTAGGCATCCTTGAGAGTCGCGGCGCCCACCGCCTCCATCGACTCCTGGTATGCGATCCTGCCATGAGAGAGAATGGCCATGCGCTGCCCTAAAGCGAGTCCTCTTTCCAGGTTATGAGTAGTCATTATTACCGTCCGATAGGGAATCGTCTTGTCGGTGATGACATCCTCCATCATCGCCAGGGCTTCCTGGTCCAGCCCGCTTTCAGGCTCGTCCATCAGGAGTATCGTGGGGTCGGGCAGAAGAGCACGTGCGATAGTGAACCGTTTCTTCAGTCCGTGGGACAGCGTGCCGACTCGCTGGTGCAGCCTTGACGTTACCCCCATTCGCTCGACCACACCGGATATTCGCTCATCGATTCTATCCAGTCCAAACATGCGGGCGAAGAACTTCAGGTTTTCGTATCCGGTAAGGTCGTCGTAGAGCAATGTGTCGTGCGTAACAGCGCCGATTAGCTTGCGGACTCTCTGCCCGCTTCGCGCGACGTCAAATCCAGCGATGCGAATCGTTCCAGAGTCGGGCCTGGTCAGCGTAGCCAGGATTTTTATCAATGTGGTCTTGCCTGAGCCGTTAGGCCCCAGCACCGTAAGCACTTCACCCCAGGGAACTTCGAGATCGAGGTCGCGCAAGACCTGCGTGCGCCCGAAGGCTCTGCAAAGCCCTCTGATCTCAATAGCTAACCTTTGGGGCATGTCTTCGCTTGTCGGCTGGATGTCTACCACTGCGTCTCTTTTCATACTACGTTTACAACTGTAGTATAAAGGAAGCAACAGGGTCTTTCATCAGGGTTGCCAATCACACCACAGATAATGGCAATCCTGTAACGAAGAGCGGACGACCTTTATCTTTGATACTAACCTAAAAAATAACGAGGTGAACGGATGGCTACCATCCAGGATTTGCAAGAGAAGTACGAGAGCCTTAACGAGCGCATCGATGCTGAATCCGAGGCGTCGATAGACGGGGACTGTCTCCTGACCTTCGAGTACGAATACACCGGTCAGGACACCGAGGTCGCAATCGACACGGACGAGTTTACGGCGGTGTGCCCGTGGACGGGTCTGCCAGACCTTGGCACGCTGACGATAACGTATGTGCCGGGCAGGTCTTGCATCGAGTTGAAATCGCTCAAATACTATCTCATGTCCTACAGGAACGTCGGAATCGTGCAGGAGCACGCGGCCAACCGCATCCTCAACGACCTCGTTGCCTCGTGCGAGCCGGTTCGCATGACTGTCATGCTCGATTATAAGGTGCGCGGCGGCCTGCACACCTCCGTGACGGCAAGGTATGAGGGAGCCTGAGCACATATGGTCAGCTTTGGCGTTACGCTCCTTTCCGGCGGTCTCGACTCGACCACGGTGACGGCCTACGCAAAAGACCGCGTGGAACATCTCACCGCGCTCACGTTTTACTATGGTCAGACTCATAGCAAAGAGGTCGATTGCGCCGCGCATATTTCCAAACTGATGGGAATCGAGCACAAGCTGCTCGACATCTCGTTTCTGGGCGAAGTGGCGTGGTACTCCGCGCTCACCAACCCGGAGCAGTTCCCAATTCCACAAGATAGGACTTCCGAGGAGATAGGATTCGGCATACCCATTACGTATGTGCCTCTACGGAATACCATATTCCTCTCATTATCGGCGGCGTACCTGGAGAGCCAGGTGCTTCATGCCATAGAGGTCGAGGGGTTGAAGGCAGAGGACGCAGAGGCATACCTGTACATGGCTCCCAACGCCATCGACTACAGCGGATACCCTGACTGCCGCCCCGAATTCTTCGAGCAGGTAAGGCAGACGTTGCAGTTCGGCAGCAAGCTCTGGATGCAGTACGAGGTTCCCATCAACGTGGAGACGCCCATCATAGAACTGTCCAAGGCCGAGATAGCCGAGCTTGGAATCAGGCTGAAGGCCCCGCTTGAGCATACTTGGAGCTGCTACGGTGGTTCGGAAATCCCGTGTGGCGGATGCGATAGCTGCATTCTGAGGGCCAAGGGTTTTGACGAGGCTGGAATCGCCGATCCTCTGCTCGTCAGGCTTGGAAAGGCGTAACGATGCTAAGGGTAAGCCGTCAGAAGTCCGGGCAGCCTGAAATCTTCTACTCGTTGCAGGGCGAAGGAGCTAGCATAGGTGCGCCGACCGTGTTCCTCAGACTGGCGACGTGCAACCTAACCTGCACATGGTGCGACACCAAATACACCTGGGACTGGCAAAACTTCGAATATGACAAAGAGGTGATGTCGCTGCCTGTTGAAGAGATCGAAAGGCGTGTGCTGGAGTTTGGATGCTCGCGCCTCGTAATCACCGGCGGCGAGCCTATGATGCAGCAAAAGGCTCTCGCGTCGCTGGCTTCATCCTTAAAAAGGCAAGGGTTCTACTGCGAGGTGGAGACTAACGGCACGCTGGCCCCGCAGCCAGAGATGGTCGAGGCCATATCCCAGTGGAACGTTTCGCCCAAGCTCGCCAACTCAGGCGTCCTTCCCGAACGCAGGGAAGTCCCCACAGCGCTTCAGGCGTTTCGAGGGCTGGACACCGCCTACTTCAAGTTCGTCGTCGCGGAACCTGCCGACGTGGACGAGGTATGCGGCCTTGTCGAGAGATACGACATTCCCGGGCATAGGGTTTTGCTCATGCCGGAGGGAACGAGTCCCAAGGCCATCGAATCGCGCGGAAAGTGGCTGGCCGACGTGTGCGTGGAGCGAGGGTTCCGCTTTTCGACACGGCTTCATATTCTGCTCTGGGGCGACGAGCGAGGGCGATAGGGCAATGCTCTGTTGCCAATCTACCTCAACGACGGCCCTACAAGAACGTCGTCTCCATCCACCCGCACGGCATAACAGGGCACACCCTTGATGGCGGGAGCGTTGGTGGCCTCGCCAGTCTTGAGACTGAAACGACTGCCGTGCCAGGGACACTCGACCTCCTCACCGTCAACGGGGCCGTCTGCAAGCGGGCCTCTGGCGTGACTGCATGCCTCGTTGATAGCGTAGAACTTCCCTTCCACGTTTGAAAGCAAGATGCGCTCGTCCCCAATGTCGATGACCATTATTTCACCCACCGGCAAATCAGATGCGCTGGCTACCTTGACGAAGTTTTCCATAAAACCCCTTATAATCAAAATCACGAAGCTCGGGATTACTCGATTATAGCGCATCTACTGGCCTACACAAAGAGAATGGTTTACACTATGGCGTGCCTGTGAAAACAGCGCAAACTCGAAAACATAACAGTGGAGGATACAAGATGACTAAATTCGCAAGGTACGAAGCTCATGGAGAAATAGCTTATGGCGTTGTCGAGGGCGATGCCGTCAAACAGATCACGGCATCACCTCTGGAGGACTACAAGGTCACAGACCATGCACACGCTTTATCAGAGGTAAGGCTTCTTGCGCCCATCGTTCCCAACAAGATCGTCGCTATCGGACTGAACTACAAGAGCCACCTGGGTGACAGGGAGGCTCCCAAAGTGCCGGAGCCGTTTATCAAGACAACATCATCGCTCATCGGCCCCAATGAGTGCATCGTCATTCCGAGAGAGGCGATTCGGGACTCGATTACGATACAGGAGGAGGCGGAGCTGACGCTGGTAATCAATAAAAGGTGCAAGCGTGTCAGCAAGGCCGACGCGCTGAGTGTTATCCTCGGCTACACCTGCGGTAATGATGTCAGCGCACGGCAGTGGCAGGCGGGCGACCTCCAGTGGTGGCGGGCGAAATCCTCAGATACCTTTACCTCAATAGGGCCATATATCGTGACCGACCTTGACCCTGGCAATCTCGATCTGTCAGCTCGAATCAACGGCAAGGGGTTTCAGGAAATCAATACGTCTGATCTTCTTTACGACGTGCCGACCATTATTGAGTTCGTAACAAGTATGATGACGCTCGAACCAGGGGATGTCATCATGACGGGCACTCCCGGTCAGCCGGGCGACCTGCATCCTGGTGATGTCGTAGAGATAGAGATTGGAGGCGTTGGCGTATTGAGCAACCCGGTCAGGGCCGAGGATTAATTCGTAAAATATGTAGGGGTGTTCAATTGAACACCCCTACTACAATTTGGCATAACCTCTCCATCGTCATCCTTCAGTGGGAGGAAGGGAGGGTTAGGGAGGGGGCCTTAGCTAGAACACCAGTTCTCCGACGGTCAACCAGTAGAACACGATGTACGTGCCCGCCACAACCATCAGCCAGGAGCCAATGGGCGCGATATAAGGAAGAGCTTTCCGAAACGCTCCGACCATCGCCCCCTTGAACAGCGCCATCCCTATGGTGAGCGAGATGATTATCAATCCCATCCCCAGCGCGTATAGAATGAACTGGCCTATCGAAGTCGCTATACTCGATACTGCGAAGGACGTTCCTATGACCGCAAGGAATATGGGGAGTGTGCAACTCAGCGATGCTGTGCCGTAGCTAAGCCCGAACAGGAAATAGCCTCGCACGTTGGTCTCGTTGGGATTTCCGAAACGGTCCGCCGCTCGTTGTGCAATTCCTGTATACAGTTTGCCGCCGCCCACCAGCCAGGCGCCCACGATTGCCAGCCCTATGCCGATGGTCAAGCCTAACCAGGGCAGTATGTTTGACACTAACGAGCGAGCGCCCAGGCCTATAACCACTCCTGCAACGCTAAACAGCAGCACGAATCCAGCAGTGACCGACCCGCCTACCAGTATCGCTTTGGCCAGGTTCTGGAGGTGCTTTGTGCCGCCATCACTCTTTTCGTCGGCACCCAGGTAAAGCCCCATATAGGCAGGGAGCATAGCAAAGCCGCAGGGGTTGAATGCGGCTGCCATCCCTGCCGCAAAAGCAAAACCGAGGGGGGCGAATATACCTAGACTGCTAAAGTACCCACTCGATTGTCCCGACAGGGTTTCAACGAATATGTTGACTCCGTCGATGCCGGTGGAATCCCTGACGAGGGCTGCTCCAATAAACGCGATAGCCAGGGAAAGGGTGCCAACAAACGTCCCCAGCATAAGCCCTTTTCGTATTTTGAATCCGCTTGCTGCATTGGATATGCTGTTCACGTCACTATCTCCCATCCCGATTTACACGGATATCAGACCCTTGAAACCATCCCTGCCTTAACCCATTGGTGAGTCTGGGCGGTCTGTCATCAGCGAAGGTCTTATCGTTTTAGATGTCACAATATGATATACGGTTTGGGGCCGAGTGAGGTTTTATTGAAACTAAAGGCAATGAGTTCTATATCATCGAATGGCTCTGGCCGCCATCGACGACGATGCACGCGCCCGTGACGAGGCTCGCCCGTTCGGATGCGAGGAACGCAACCAGATCGCCCAGAGGTTCTGGCCATCCGAATCGTCCCATAGGCAAGTTCTGGTCGATGAAGGACTGCACTACATCAGGCGGGTTTTGACTCTGGAAGCGTTCCCAGCTTCCGCCTTCGTGAGATATGGAGCCTGGTGCGATGCTGTTGACCAGCACACCGTCTCTGGCGAGCGAGTTGGCTATGTGCTTGGTTGCGCCAATGAGCGCGGCCTTGGACGACATATAGGAGATGTTTCCGCCATGCTCCCGACCATATATCGAGGCGATGTTGATTATCCGGCCCCACTTCTGCTCTTGCATATGTGGTATAGCCAGCTTCATGAGCTGGAAACCTCCAAAGAGATTCAGGTCAAAAGTCGCTCTGAAGTCGTCCAGCGATGTTCCTAGTATGTCCTCTCTCGAGCGCGAGCCGCCCACGTTGTTCACGAGGATGTCTATAGGCCCCAGGCCGTCAACGACCTGCTGGTGCAGCGATTCGATTGTCGATATATCGCCCACGTCGGCGATAACGCTCATCGAAGATACACCAAGTCCCTCTAGCTCCTTTACGGTGTCGTCAAGCGTGTCCTGAGTGCGTCCGCAGATGGCTACGTTTACGCCTTCTTGAGCGAGCGATAGCGCGGCGTGTTTACCCAGTCCACGGCTTCCTCCCGTCACCAGAGCGGTCTTTCCTTTGATTCCCAGATCCATCAAAAATCCTCCATATGCAAGGCATTCATTCGTTATTACTTCGGGCGCAAGAAAAACGGCGTTCCTTTCGACGTGTCAAAAAAGGACTGAGTTCGGGTATTCGTCGGCCATCTAAGTAGGGTGATTGAGCCGAGTCTCCGGCGAGGTTGAGATGAGCCGCATGTCGGCTGAATTCAATGCGCAACAATAAGTGAGTTACAAGCTTTTTACAGAGATTGGCATAGGCGTCGTCGCCATGAAAACAATGGGTCGTTGAGCCACAACAGACATTTTCATCTTTCTTGGTATGCTCGTCAATCATTGTAGCTCATAATCCCTCCAAAATGGCCTGTTCAACGCTTGTATCGTGTTGACAAACTACAGCTTAAGGAATATCCTACCGGACGAGTTTTAGTTGTGTTGGTAGTGGGATTATTGGGGTAGTGGAAGTTTTTTAGCGAATTCATTTTTAACAGCATGAAGTTGAATATGGCAATGCGTTTTTAGAGGCATGCGTCCTCAGACTTCGGAGGTAAAGAATGACAACCAGCAGGTTGAGCGGCGAAGACATCGAAGAACTGAAGCAGCTTGCGAGCGCGCACTTCTGGCCTCACGGACGTCAGGCCGGGGATATGTCCGAAGAGACAGGGGTTAAGTTTGTAAACACTAAGGTGGACCCCATTATTAAGACAGCACGAGGGCTAAATTAAGAGAGTCTCCCACCCCTGCGCTAGGTTTCACCAAGCCCGATGGCAGCCCTGCTTCTTCAGCTGCTGCTCCCCTTTCTTCCTGGCCATGTTGGTACACCTCTGCTGGGGTCCGGTAGCCCAAAGCCTGGTGAGGCCTCTGCCGGTTGTAGAACTCCAGGTAGGCATTGATCCCAGTTCGGGCCTCGGCGACGGTCTGGTAAGCTTTCAGATACACCTCCTCGTACTTGATGCTCCGCCACAGCCGCTCCACGAAGATGTTGTCCAGGTACCTACCCTTACCATCCATGCTGACCTGGACCCTCTGCTCCTGCAACGTCTGGGTAAAGGCCTCACTGGTGAACTGACTCCCCTGGTCGGTGTTGAATATCTCCGGTCGTCCCTTACCCAGGGCTTCCTCCAACGCCGCCACGCAGAAGCTGGTGTCCATGGTGTTGGAGAGCTTCCAGGCCAGCACGTGCCGGCTGTGCCAGTCCATGATGGCCACCAGGTACAGGAAGCCCTTCGCCATGGGGATGTAGGTGATGTCCGCGGCCCAGACCTGGTCGACCCGATTAACCTCCACTCCCTTCAGCAGATAGGGAAAGATCCGGTGTCCCGGCGCTGGTTTGCTGGTGTTGGGACGCCGGTAGATGGCTTCCAGACCCATCAACCGCATCAGCCTTCGAACCCTTTTTCGGCTCACCAGATAGCCCTGTTGCAGCAGCCAGGCCTTCATCTTCCTGGAGCCGTAGAAGGGGGTCTTCAAATACTGACGGTCCATCAGGGCCATCAACTCCAGGTCTTCTGCCCTGGTCGGTACCGGCCGGTAGTACACCGAGGCCCGGCTGACGTCCAGCAGGATACATTGACGCACCAAAGACAGCTGCTGGTGGTCTCGGTCTATCATGGCTCGCCGTATGCTGCGACTCATAGACCGGACCTTTCCGACAAAAAATCGCGTTCCACCTTCAGCTGGCCGATGTGCCGGTAGAGGTGGTTAATCTGAGCTTCCTTGGCTTTCTCCTGGGATTTCTGATTGGTGGCAAATAGCTCCGGGGCTCCTTCCACCAGGGCCCTTTTCCAGGCGTGAATCTGACTGGGATGGACCTCAAATCGGCTGGCCAGCTGGGCGATGGTCCCTTCCCCCGCAAGGGCGGCCAGGGCCACCTTGGCCTTGAACGCCGGACTGTGCTTATTCCTCGTCTGCTTCATGTCCTGCTCCTTCACGTCGGTTAGTTGCCGGTTATTTTAGGAGCTGGACTCTCTCTTAGCCAGTTGTCTAGTTTTTGGGTACCACCTCAGTCCTCGCCGGACCTCCTATCTTCGGCAAGCACAGGGCTTTCGCACCACCGGTAGCCGACACTAACCCTCTCTGGGCAGCGCTTAGACTAAGAGCGTCTAACAAAACCATTATTGGAACAGAAAGCGAGAGCAGATGATGGCACAACCTATGGCCAAGAAAGCCTCATGTATGTCTGCCCTGCGCTCATATCGAACCCGTAAGCGTCGGAACTGATGAAGCCAACTCAGGCTTCTCTCAACCACCCATCTATGCACACCCAACCCGCTGCCATGCGGCTCACCTCGCTTGGCCAGCAGCGGCCAGATATGTCGCTTCTTCAACTCCTTGCGAACAGGCTCAGAGTCATACCCTCTGTCTCCCTGCGCCTGAAGAGGACGCTTGCGAGGCCTGCCTCGCTTGCCCTTGACAGCAGGTATGGCATCCACCAACTCAAGGGCTTGGGTGACATCGTGAGCGTTCGCGCCAGTCAACCTGACCGCCAGTGGAATGCCCTGGGCATCGGTTATGATATGATGCTTGCTACCCGCCTTCGCCCTGTCCGTGGGGTTGGGGCCTGTTTTCTGCCCCCAAAAACTGCTCGCACTGAAGCACTGTCCAGCACTGCGCGAGTCCAGTCTATGCGCTCAGCTGCTTGCAGGCGCTCAAGGCATACCAAGTGGATGCGCTCCCAGACTCCCGACTGGTGCCAATCTCTGAGGCGCCTCCAGCAGGTCATCCCACTGCCACAGTCCATCTCCTTGGGTAGGTCTTCCCAGCCAATGCCTGTCTTTAGCACGAACAGTATCCCACTTAGGACCTGTCTGTCAGGTATCCTGGGCCTTCCTCCTTTCGGCTTCGGTGGTTGTGGCGGCAGTAAAGGTTGCACCAGTTCCCAGAATTCATCGCTTACAAGGGGCTTAGACATTAGGTCATCCTCCTCCAGAGAATGTCCAGATTCTAACCCCTTTTATTAGGTTTTGTTAGACGCTCTAAGAGATCCGTCCTTCGAAGACTGCATCGATGTCATCCGTGCGGTCGCCCGGAAACACCACACGCTTGGACCCGACGAGGAGGTTATCCTGCTCCAAACCTTGCGGGTGCTCGCGTCCCACGCGGAAACAAGCTTCACTGCGCAGGCCCGCGCGAAGCTGCGGCGACTTCCCTTGTGGACAAGTAAGGGCTGGGTGCGCGACCGCCCGGTGTACGCGACCGAGGACCCTGTGTTGATTGTGGGCCTCCGGAACCAGCTTCCCCTGTGGGAACCGGGCGGAGAGCTTCAACAGTTCCGCTCGTTGCTTCACCCGCTGCGCATTGAAGAAATCGACGCAGATGCCGCCCAAGTGATCGAGCCTGACCAAGCGACGGAAGACGAGGAGTCGTCGGACTTGTTCAGATTAGCTCTCCAACTACTCCAAGAGGACCTTTCGCGCAACGAACCTCAACTCGCCAAGGGTACCAGGATGTCGTGGGACCTCCTCGGAGAATTTGGGGTGTACGTACATTCATCGCTTGCGGTTGGTGTAAACGCAGGCCTCGAAGGAGACGGCACACGGTACGAGTGTGAGGTCGCGGCGAAGGTGGACACTGACCGAAGGAGGGTTTTCGTTCAGCACCCTGAGCAACTACCTCGCGTGGACACTGGCGGTCGGGCTATCGCGACATTGTTCGAGGGAGATCCCCGCCGACTTGCCCAGGCGTGGCGGGCAGCTTGTGATCGAGCTGAGTCCGGACGCCAAGCGCGGCTCGTCGAGCTTGCCGAAGAACAGGCCAAGCGAGAGCAGCAACAAACCGAGTCAGAGATAGCAGAGTTCCGGGAACGTATCATTGCTATACAACAGCGCCAAGATCGGTCTCGGGACTTGGTCAATCGGGGTTCAGGGCCATCGGGGGCTGCAACCATCGAACGGGAGAATCCGGAGACACCACCAATCATGGAATCCACGCGTGTCCTGGTGAACCCAGAGTCGCTCGACATTGTTGATCCAAAA
Organism: Dehalococcoidia bacterium; assembly: GCA_965206395.1. Classification (GTDB taxonomy): domain Bacteria; phylum Chloroflexota; class Dehalococcoidia; order Lucifugimonadales; family CATOSD01; genus CBDBJK01. The sequence goes on along the minus strand of CBDBJK010000033.1, from coordinate 235,239 downwards.
GGTCGCTTAGAAAGCTCCGAACAACGCACCCCACGCAAGACAGGCGGCGATAGGCACCTCGTCGAGCCAAATCCGGGTGGTGGCGGCCCCCGTGGCAGAAGCCCTATCCGCCTCTACACGGACTTGCAAAAGGAGAATGTTGGGCTGGAGCTGCTCCGGAAGTTGTTAAGCAGTGACGTCGAAGAGATTGCCGACATCCGAGCCCAGCATCGCGTCGGAGCCGACGCAGTTGACAAGCTCAAACACTTCTACGAGCTGAAGGTCAGCGCAGGGGCAGAACCGGACTATGTCACGATGACAGCTGCCGAAGTGAAGCGCGCTCGCACCACACCCGGCTTTTTCCTAGTCGTCATCTCCGGCATCGAGGGCGTCGACGCCCAGCCGAGGGTAAGGGTTATCATCGATCCGCTAAGCCAACTGCAACCGACGACGAGCGGCTCCATCACTTTATCGGGAGTCCGCAACGCAACGAGCCTGACGTACGACTTCGCACACAGGGACGATGCCGAGCAAGCGAGCGAGGAGGATGAAACGGACGTCTCAGGAGAGTAGCCTCAACCCCGGAGGATCTGCTTATGAGCTTCACGCTACTCCTTTCAAACCGAACTGACAGCGGTGCAAATGCGCTTCATGTATTCCTTCTACAGTGAACTCATGCGACCACCCAGCCTTCCGACAGCACTTCTGCCTGTTCAAGAACGGTGACGGTTGCCTTCTCCTGCTTGTCGGGCGGGTACCCGTGTTTGCGCAGGATGCGCTTGACCATCGCCCGAAGCTTGGCGCGGACGTTCTCCCGCAGCGTCCAGTCGATAGTGACGTTGTTCCGCACCGTGTCGACCAGTGCACGGGCTATGTCGCGGAGGGTTTCGTCGCCCAACACCTGCACCGCGCTGTCGTTGGTTTCCAACGCGTCGTAGAAAGCCAACTCATCATCGCTCAGGCCCAGTTGCTCGCCGCGGGCGTTAGCCTCCCGCATCTCCTTAGCAAGCCACTTACGGGGAGACCGACGGGGACCCGGGACGCTACGAGCTAGAGTGGTTCAGTTGACCCGGGGGACATCTTGGCCCCGGGCCTGGGCAGTTCCAACTCAGCGCCGGCAGGCCTAGCGGAGCTCGGAACCCTCGGGTGCGGGGCCACTCCCGTTCCCAGCGGCCTCCCCTTCTCCGGCAGGGTCTTGTAGGGCACGCTATTGTCTAGTAATCCTACCTAGCTTGAATGGACCCAGATCGACCTCCCACGAATACCTAAGTTTTCCGTTGCTATTGTGTCTGCCGGATGAGAATCTCCCGGAAGGGGGCGTTGATCTTGGCGGCCTCGTCAATCACCCTGCGGAACTGTGGCCTGTCGGCGATTCGCCCGCTTTCGGCCTCGTCCACGTACTCGCGGACGACCATGTAGTCGTTCTTTCGGGCGTGGTCCCGGAGCGCCCGCAGCTGTGCAGCCACGGACAGGTCCACGTCCTGCCGGTCGCTGGACACCCTGGCGTAGAGGGCCACCGGCGTGTAGTCGGTCGGCTGGTTCATTGCTGGGTCCTCCTTAACAGTCCTGATCGCTCCTGCGGGCCTCAGCCCTTTGGCGGCGCTGCCGCCGCAGCCACTGTTGCTCGTCCATGTAGAGGCGGATTGCCTCGCGCAGGAACTCGCTCATGGTGCGGTCTTCTTCCTCTATGAATCTCCTTACCTGCTCGTCCATCTCCGGGGGCAACGAGAAGGTAATGGCCTTTCTGTTTCTGGGCATGCTTCCCTCATCTGGGGTCATATTCGGTCATACCCTTATCATGGACAATTTTGCCCAGCGATGTCAAGGAGTTCAGCCTCCGTGAGAGGAACTTTTGAACAGGGCAAAATGGGGTGATTAAGACTGCGACGTTGAGGTTGTTATGGGGACCTTCAAGTGGCCGCTGATCATATCCAGCATCGATGGCCAGCATGTCCGGGAAGTAGAAGCGACGGTGGACACTGGCGCATCGTTCAACGCACTGCCCGCCGGCCTCCTGTGGGAGCTGGGGATCAAGGCCACGGGCAAGCCCGGCTTCCTGGTGGCGTAAGGCGAGGCGCGAGCAACCATGAAATGGCGAGAGTGTCACAACCATTGTGGTCTTCGGAGAGGACGAGACACCACCTTTGCTGGGTGCGTACACGTTGGAGGGACTAGCCCTGGCGGTGGACCCGGAGGCTCAACGACTTGTCCCCACCCACATGATCCTGTACTAGGAGCGAGCGCCTTCCCTTCGGGCGAACTTGAGACTCCTTCCGTGTCCCCTGACGCTCGAAGTCCATTGTGAGTGGCGAGCATGTCGATTAAGCTGTGAGTGACAACGCTGGGAGTAACCACTACGGGAGTGCGACAATGCAGGTTCATTGGTTCAAATGCAAGAGTGGTTACTGGTGCGAGTTTGAGTCGTTAAGTCTCGATTCCGTGGACGAACACGGCGTCTACGTGATCGGGTACAAGAAGGCCGATGGGGACTCCATATACACTGTGTATGTGGGCCAAGGCGACGTGGCAGCCCGGTTGGCAGATCACAGGTCGGACAGTGATGTCACCAGCTATCGCAGTAGGGGCACACTCTACACCACTTGGGCAGAGGTATCGGTCCGAGACCGGGACGGCGTTGAGTGCTACATTGCAGACAAGCTAAAGCCTTTGGTTGGCTCTAGGCACCCGGACGTCACGCCCATTCCAGTGAACCTGCCCGAGAATTGGATTTAGGTTCTCCTCGCTTGTTCAATTGGCCATCGCCCGGATAGCGCCGCCGAAAATCGTCGATTAGCAGTAGTTGAGACTGCCGATCGTTTCGTGGTCGATGATGACCGTGTGGTGGAGCGGCACGCGGGGGGCCTCACAGGCGGAGACGTATGGCAAAGCAAGCGTTTGACGTTGTCGGTTCCTGGCGGCAGGGAGGCAATGCTGCCTGAGAGCGTGCAGCTTGAAGAGGATGGGAGTAGACGGGCATGACCTATGCTCTTTACTGTTCTGCTGGGCTTCGGACGGGAAGGTTACCGCGACTCTCGCAGATGATCCCCGACGGCCCCGTGATTCTTGCACTTCCTTCGCACAATGGAAGTGGGAAGTGTTTCTTGGGGCGGTTTCAGTCAATTCCACTCGCAACCAATACCGTCCCTGTCTCTATCAAAGTCATGAGGATCGAGGCGGTGGACCTGGAATCGCCGATAAGGGATTTGGTCGCAGTCTAGATCGGGAGGATAGGGGGCTATACAGACTGTTGGATAAGAACGGTCGCATAGTCTACCAGGCGTTAAGGTTGGTGGTTCCACCGTGGCGCTCGGTGTTGGCCCGCCATCGTTGCAGGCCAGGGTAGCCATAAGTACGATCATCGCTATCGGCCAGACTGCAACAGCATGCATCTTGAATCTTCTCCCATTTGCCCTAAATCTGTCGTCGCAGCCACAGGCGACAGCGGTGCAATCCTGAGAACTGCGATGTCTCCCCCTTCTTCCAACGTCGATGCCCTCCCCGCTGTGGGCAGACCCTATCGACATCGCGTCGTCCCGGTGCGGTAAGTTGAGCGTGCTGTTGGCGGAGATGCATCGCACTGTGGAAGGAGGCTGAGAGTACTCCGAAGAGGAATCAGCAGCGTCGCTGGCGTTTGCCCTCCGCAGTGTTACATTGAGAGGGCACATCGTCGGTAGGCGGCCCTAAGCGGCCTCGTTCCTCGTGGCCTTCAAACCACTCGATGAAATCGGGGATGTATCTGTCGTTGGACCTGCTTCTGTACGCTCGCCCTGTGATCAGCCCTCTAAGGTTATCGGGTAGTGGTGGACCGTCGCCGCCCCAATAGACGAAATTGCGACCGACCAGCACGTTCACGCCACTTAGGTCTTGCCCCATCAACTGGCAATCCTGCGGTCCGTTCATAAGACTGTGCTGCGAAAGTTCCTGTTGCCATTCGCCGGCTCTGTCCCGGTGGTAGATGTTGTCACCAAGAGCCGACACGCCTTCCGTTGCGAAGTCCGGGCGCTTGATGTGGAACCGCCTGTCGTGCCAGTAGTCATCGAATTCCAGCGTTTCAGCGACTAGCATGGCGTAGACAACGCGGCTGCCAGACCCCTTCGGTCCGATGCCAACTACGTAGTCCCCCTTCTGAGCAGTACGGCGTATTCCAGGCTTGCAGCACGCAAGCGTACAGAATCCGTGAAACGGATTGGGGGCGAATCCGGCATCGACGGCTACGGTGTATGAATAAAGCGTCACTTCGCTACACACCTCCTTTCCACCTCTTCCTTTGCCAAGAGCGCTCCATTCTCACTGGGCGCGTTAACCCTCTGCCAGCTGCACAGAGCCCGTTAGGGCAACCTTCTCTCGCCTGCTCATTGGCGCAGCGTCACAGACCCTGCAATCCTGATTGAACTATGAACGGGCGGCCCTACTGACATCCTCACGAAGCGCGCCGCGGATATCCGCCTGATAACCACGACCGTCACAAGTGCGGGTCTTAAACCAGGCTATGACGTCAGCGTCGAGCCGCAGCCTCCCTCTCGAGTTACTTGCTGCTTCACAGGCCCGTAGAAAACTCCGCGCCTTGCGTCGGACCAATCGAGAAGCCCCGGGGCTTCAGTCGTGTCGATTTATTCTTCAGGAAGAGCCTCTAACGACCGTATCTGCGCTTGGACCTCAGAAGGCAGCTCAGTCATGTCCTTCTTCATAAGCCTCCCTCTCGATAATTGATCCACCGCCAAGATGGAGTCAATTGCCTGAGGTTACTTGCTCGTTACTAAGTAGTGCGTAGACCCGCTTCAATAACATCAACAGCGTCAACAGGAACAAGGTCCCAAGATAGTAGATCACGGCGCTGAGTATTTGTGTGGCTAACAGCGAAGCGCAATCACTCATGACGCCATAAATCAATACGGTGCCAACCGTCACTAGCGCCACGAGCACCTCAAAGGCGATGTTGCTGAATATCTCATGAAACAGCTTCTCTCTCATTTCCTTGATGCCCTCATCGGAAGGGGCCTCGGAGCTCCGTGTTATGTTGTAAGCCAATAGAAGCAAATTGAGGAGGAGAGCAGTGAATATAGAGAGAGAAGTAGCGATTACGCCGATCAGATTCGTCGGAAGCGCCCCAAGCAACCCTACGAACCCGGCAGCGACAAGAAGCGGCACGAGGAAAAAGAGCAGGAAATCAAGCGAACGGTACTTTCGCGTGGAGTTGTCCTTGAACGTCTCAAGGTGATCGCGTACGATCTTGGTGACGTTAACCTTATCCAGCATCTCGTCTGCCGGTTCCAAGTTCAGCAAGCAAACTACCCATCAGATCTCTAGCGACAGCGTCAATGCTGTTGAATTCAGGATGACCGTCGTTGTCAATGCGGATATCTGAGGTGATGTCCACATAAGCCCTTATCTTCAGGAGATCCGAAAGGTCGAGTGTTTTCTTACTACCCCTTACATCTAACTCGACCTTTACATTGTCATATTCATGGCCACGCAGTTCGACCATCTCATTAATCCTTAGCCTGCCGTTGAGTACCTCTCGTAGCCTATTCAGAAGTGGGATGCTTTGTCCCCTTCTCGGTGAGAACACCAGCTCGGCGGTTCCTTCTGTTTCTACGTGTCCTCCAGCGTCATAAGCGTCAGACAAGTCCGAGGGTAGACCGAAACGGATGAATCTGATTTTGGTGAGTCGCCCATTCTGCAAATATTCATCAAGCAATTGCTTGGGCACCAGAGGGTTGAATTCTACCTTGAATCCTTGGTAAGAGCTCTCAAAATATTCCGCGAAGTCCTTCAGAAACATTGTGCGGATCCCGAGATTGGATCTTCTTTGGAGGAGAATAACGCCCTCATCACGATGAGTAGGTAGGTGCGTCAAGAAATAGAAGGGCATCATCTCCGCGTCGGTCCCGATCCGTTGATAGGAAACGGTCTCCGTATCTACATTGTATAAGTCGGCGGTGTATCCGTATTCGCCAGTCTCCACGATTCCATTGACTGTAGAATTAGTGGCATAAGGCCGAAGAACACGCCACAACTTCTGACGCTCATGGTCAATGGAGTAATCTGCCACGCGAGCTTGGAGATATTGGTGAAAGATAGTCATTAGGTCACTGCCGCGCGCAAAACCTCCTAAGGGCAGATTCTCTCCTGTGCTCTTGTCAGTCACTCTTACTGTGTAGCAACCAAGTGAAAAACTGGCCACTGTGTAAACTCCTTGTTAGACGGGCCTTGAGGCTCTAACCTGAGGAACTCAAACTCTGTATTTGGTTGTAGGATGTCCCCCGACATTACTGCGCGAGCTTGGACCTGATGCCTTCCTCGAATTCGGTCAGAGTAACGGGAGAGCCACCAGTCAGGCCCTCGGTAGCCCTCTCAAGTGTGGTGACATGGACACTATCTCTCACTAGCTTGAAACGCCCGCTGGCGTGGTCTTCTTCAAAGTCTACGGTGAACCACGCTATGTCTCCGCTGGATAGGTCTCCGACCTCCTCCATGTGCCCCAGGGACTCGTAGAAGTTCTTGTCAACCACTACTACCATCTTCTTGCCCCACCGACGGAGCGTAGGCACTTTGATCTGCAACTGGGGCATTAGACGCTTCGGCCCACTGCTCCGGTAGTCGGGTCGCCGGATATGTCCCGGGAAAGGCGGCTGGTCTCCCTCTTGGTTCCTGATATTTCTGAACTCTTCACCCATGCTTCTACCGGAGAAGTAGACGGCTTGAATCTCCAGAGCGTACCAATTGAGTGGTGTTGTGCCGTTCCCTTGATTCGCCAGAACCATGTCTATCCGGCCTACGTGCGTGTTTCCATCCTCAGCCTTCAGAAAGCCAATCTCGGTGGCTATGGCGGGCTTAGAAGTACCTAACACACCTCGCCCACCCATTGAAAGATGGTCATGTCCTCTTCAAATCGCCGGGGACAGAGAACCCGCAGTCCGGCCCCAGCACCCGATACAGGAGTGGCCGCACCATCATCATCTTCATATAGCCTGAACGAACAGACTCCGCCGGTCTTCGTGCATGGTCCTCCGCCCATCCGAAAAGGGCATGGCTGGGAACCGGTTCCGGTGGCGTATGCCCGCCGCTCGTTCCGCGTAAGACCGACGAATGAGTGTCCGTACCATTCCCCTATGCCGAAGCGTCGAGGTTGAGTCATGACGTTAGCTCGTGTGACGTGATGAGCAATTCGTACATCACGGCGTGGTGCGTGTTCTTCATTGCGACCTTGGCCAGATGAAATCCTCGCCTGAGCGCCATTTCGATGACGTCGGGGCTCTCGTCGTAGGTCATCATGAAGACGCCTCGTACCCGTGACATACGCTCGAACAGGTCCTCGTGGTCGATCTCGTTGTACGTATACAGACGCCTCCCCGCCCGTTTGCCGGCGGCGGTGTACGGAGGGTCGATGAAGAATGCGGCCGCTTCGTTGTCCCTGCACAACTCCACTAGACTCACACCATCTCCCTGAAAGAAGTCCAACCGCTCTGCATGGTTGCCGATGGCGCGGATGCGTGCTGCGAGAGTGTCGGCGTACCAGCGAGAGGAAATCCCATGCCCGTTTTCTCCCGCCTTCATCACCGAAGCGCCTTTGGCCAGGATGCCGCCCCGACTGACCCTGTTTCGCAACAGGGTCAGAAACGCGGCGTCCATACCGGACATCGACGCTGCCGCAAACACTGTGCTGACGTTCTCTGGAGTTGCAATGAAAACTTCGACGCGCTGGGCCAGTTCCTCAGCGTCGTCGAGCATGCACTGCCAGAGATTGGATATGTCTGGGTCCCTCTCGCAGAGCACTGCACGATCCACATGGCGATCCATGACTGCCGTTAGGGATGCGATCCCGCCACCGGCAAAAGGCTCGACGAATACCTCTGGGCGAAAGTCGAGGCCCTCAAGGTACTTCCGTATTTCGGGCACGAGCCACGTCTTACCACCTGGGTAGCGCAAGGGACTACGCTGTGGGACCGATGCAACGTTTACCGCCTTGTGGGATAGAACCGGAATCGCCTGCGCGCCGTTCCGTTCGCTGTCGTCCCTGGCTCCTTCGTTATTCGGGGACGCCGCACCGTTTGAAGATGATATCTCGTCCGTTCGGCCGAGCGTGGATATGTCTGTTCGGCTTACCGTCATTGGCGGTTTATGCCCTCCCCGGAGTCGCCATGACCATTGCGATTCTCCGCTCTGGTTTCTGCGGGGTCTATCGCCTCGTAATCTCTGACGGCAGGAACCGCCGAGCCTGGCGAAGTTGCGGCGCTCACGTGCAGCTGCTGCCCAATAGCTCCCAGGGCGGCGTCGATCTGGTCAAGCCACGAGCGGTGTTGAACGTCCAGAACGCGATCTACCTGCGGCAGATGCCACCCCAGGCGTCGGGCCAGCTCTGCTTTGGTGATGCCCTGGTCTCTCATGCCCTGATACAGCATCACCTTCACGGAAGTCAGAGTCGGCAATATGGCGTAGGCTTCGCCTTGGGAAGGTGGGGGAACGTCCCTGTGGTCATGGATGCGGGCCGCTATAGCCTCTTCGAGCGCTTCAACGGCGCGGGTGACTGCATCCTCCCAGTCATCTCCAATGGTGGTCAACTCCGGGAAGTCGGGGGACGTTGCCAGAACGGCGCCGTCATCCTCTTCAAGCGTTATCGGGTAGGCAAGCATTCGTCCAATTCCAAATTTCTTCTCGGCCTCCACTCATGGCTCATATCATCTACAACACTTGTGTTGAAGTCAAGGGTCCGTGGTGTCTACGCGGGTTGGCGACACGGGCACGCGCACTGACCCCTCTCAGAAGGCGCGAGATTCGAGGGGACGTTGGCGGTGTCTTGCCCGTGCGCAGGAGATTGCACGGGACGGCAAGTTGCAAGTCGGGCGATTTCGCGCTAACGCAACTGGGAGGTATGTGCGGAGATAATTGACGGTCTGATGGATGATGGCGCTGGACAGGATGACTAGCTGGCGCCAGTGTTTAGGGAAGACAGTGCGGAGCCGTCCAGCGCCACCCTCTCAGTGAGCTTTCCGGGAATCGGACTGTCGTCCGGCATCGGGAATGTGTAGCGGAGGAGGGCCTGGCCGGGCATTACCACGATCTCCCTGACGAACGACTCGATGAACGCCCTTCGCTCGGTCAGTTCGCTCCTATCCAGGAAGTCGTCCATGTCTCCAGCGTATTCCGCAATTTCGCCGGCGTTGCCCAAAGCTGACCTGTGCTGGGCCAGCACCTCTCTTGCGTTCGCCGCCGCCTCCTCGAGACGCTCCTGGCGGTCCTGGTACTCTGCCATGCGGGCCGAGGTCTTGGCCACATCGACGTCGTCTCTCGTGGCTATGTACCGCCAGATGCGGTCCAGCTGTTTCTTCACATCCTGAATCTCCGACTCGATGGTCTGAAGCCTCTTGCGGTGCTCGGCGACCATGCTGTCGATCTCCTCGTCCACCGCCTCCGCCAGGTCGGGGATGCTGGCCACAGTGAGGAAGTTGGACCTAATCCTCTCGACGACCATCTCCTCGAACCGCCGGGCGTTGAGCCTCGGGGCGTCGCAGGACCCCTTCCCCTGCTTCATGAGGGTCTGGCATACGTAGTAGGTGAACTGCGTGTACTTGGAGCACTGTCCGGTGAGCGCCCGCCTGCAGGTCTTGCACTTGACCAGCCTGCTGAGGAGGAAGGGGCTTGCCACCCTGCGAGGGTTGACGACCTTGGGCGCTCGGGACCGCAGCAGCTTGGCTACACGGTTGAACTGGGCAGTGGAAACAATTGCGGGGAACGCATCATCCACCCGCACCGGGTCGGCCCCGTCTTTCGCGTTCACGCCCCAGATCAATGTGCCGGTGTATGTCTCGTTGACGAGTATTGCGTGAATGCTGGTCTTGCCCCAGGGCTTTCCCCTAGGGCTGGTGATGCCCTCGTCGTTGAAGATGCGGGCGATGTCGAGCGTCGACTTTCCGGCCTCCGACAGGTCGAACATGCGCCTGACGACGTGAGAGGAATCGGGGTCGGGCTCCAGCTTGGGTCTCTTCTTGGGTCCGTCCTGGACCATCACCCGGTTGTAGCCCAGAGGAGCCTCGCTGGACATCCAGAAGCCCCTGGACGCGGCCTCCCGCATCCCCCTGGTGACGTCCTGGGCAAGATTCTCCGAATAGAACTCGTCGATGGTCTCGATGATGCCTTCCAGGAGTCTGCCGGCGGCGGTGTCGTCGGCCTGCTCGGTGATGGAGACGACCCTGATTCCCCTGCGGCGGAGCATGGACTTGAAGGCGACGGCGTGCTCGCGCTTGCGTGTGAACCTGGAGAACTTCCAGACAAGGATCTCCCTGAACGGAGCCTGGGTTTTCTTGGCCTCGTCGAGCATCTCCTGGAACTGGGGCCGGTCTGCGACGCGGCCGCTTTCCGCCTCGTCCACGAACTCGCGCACGACCACGTAGCCGTTCTTGTCGGCGTGTTCTCGGAGCGCCCGCAGCTGGGCGGCGACGGACAGGTCGACGTCCTGCCGGTCGCTGGAGCGGCTGCTGCGGGAGCAGTGCCATGTGGGCAAACACCAGGACGGGCGCCCCAGGGACGATGACGACGATGCTGGGGAATGCAAGGTGCCCGTGGCCTTGAAGGACCCGAAGCAGGTGTCCGCCGACTCGCTGCAATCGCCCCACGACCCGGATGTGACCTACAGCGGCCACAAGGGGAAGGGGTACGAGGTGCAGGTGGCGGAGACCTGCCACGAGGAGAACGCCACCCAGCTCATCACCCACGTGGAGGTGACCCCCTCGAGTGGGAGCGACACCGACGTGAGCGTGCCGGTCGTTGACGGGCTCGCGGAGCGGAAGGTCCGACCGGACGAGCTCTTCGCCGACACGGCGTATGGGTCGGGCCGCAATGCCTTCGAAGCCTCGCGCCGGGGAACGGAACTGGTGAGCCCGGTGGCGGGGTCGGCGCCGGGGAACTCGCACGAAGGAGAGGGTGACGGACCACCGCCGCTCACCGCCGCGGACTTTCAGATCGACGTCACAGGGGAGCAGGCCACGGTGTGCCCCGCCGGCCACCCGTCCATCGAGGAGTACGAGCTGAAGGATGCGCCGGAGCGGGTAGAGGTCCACTTTGCCGGGACAACATGCGAGCCCTGCCCCTTGCGATCCCGTTGCCCAGTGAAGCTGGACCGGCGTGCGGGGGCCTACGTCCTCAAGGCGGACCTGGTGAAGGTGAACATCGAGCGACGCCGGAGGGCCGAGGCCACCGAGGAGTGGCGCAAGCGGTATGACATAAGGGCTGGTATCGAGGGAACGAACTCCGAGCTGAAGCGCGCCCACGGGCTTGGGCGCTTGCGGGTGCGAGGGGGCCGTCGGGTGCGGCTTGCCGCCTACCTGAAGGCGTTGGCGTGCAACTTCAAGCGGATGGTCCATGCACGCCTGGTGGAGATGGAGGACACGGCTCAGCGGGCGGTCGGGACGGTACCTGCGGTCGCGGCCGTATGAGGGCGCCGCTCCACAACTTCCACCGGGTGCCCTGAGCCACGGAAGGGGTACCGCAACGGGATCACGCTTGTCCTGAGCGCAGCAGATAGGGCGGTGAGGCCAGCAACCGGCATCCCGTGGCCTCCTCCGCTCCAGACCACCTTCGCACGCCAGGGCTCATCTCAAACAGGCCTTGTTACGAGAGAATCAAGTATGATTCCCTCGTAACAAGTCTGTGCAGGCCGAATTAGAACAAACGTACCTGCGCCTGGGTACAATATACAGTCTCTGTTCCGTATACTAGCCCAACATACGGTAGCGCTCAGATGTGCTGAATCGCTGGAACTTCCTCAAAACGGGTTTTTACGAGGGAATCATACTTGCTCTATCTCCAACTGATGTCCCTAGCGGACGTCGGCCTCGTTTCCCCCCTACGCCTTCGCGGTTCGCGGGCTGGTCAACTCACGTTGCTCGTGAAACAGGAGCTGATTGGCGTAGCCGGCATACTTTCCAAAGTAGTCCTGGGCCCACATCACCAGATCATCGCCGTAGGGCTGTTCCCGGCGCGGGAAGTAAGACGTCATGGCTCTTGCCACCCACCTGTCGACCGGAAACGCCTCCATCTTGTCTAGGGATGCTCTGAACAATCGGCTTCAGGCTGGGCCGAGTTGACCGGAGTGGTTTTGGGGGCGTTAAATTGCCTCATGGCACCGTGGTGAGGGTTATTGTCGGCCTACAACCGGCCCTGACAGGGCCTTTCGCCGCCCTTAGCCCTGATTTTGGGCGCACTTATACAAGGTCTCACGCCGCCAGGTACTGTTCGGCCCTCATCAAGTTGGCAAACCCCAGCAGCGTCATCAGCCGCTGCGTGTTCTTGGACAGCCCCCTGTAGCGGACCTTGGCGTAGCCGAAGTGCCGCTTGATGTACAGGAACGGATGCTCCACCTTAGCTCTGACCGACGCTTTGCGCTTCTCCGACACCGCCTCAGGGCTCCCAGGCTCCAGCTTCCGACGCTGGCCGGGCCTCATCGCCACCTGCCACTCCACGTCCAAGCCCCGGTTCCCCGGCCTCTTGTCAACTCCCTGATACCCAGCATCTCCCCACACCTGAGACTCCCCACCGTGCAGCAACCGGGGCAACTCAGTCAGGTCATGCACGTTCGCAGATGTCGTGGTCATGCTGTGCACCACTCCCGTCTGCGAGTCCACACCGATGTGCACCTTCATCCCGAAGTGCCACTCGTTACCCTTCTTCGTCTGGTGCATCTCTGGGTCGCGCTCTTTAGCCCGATTCTTCGTCGATGAGGGCGCCGCTATGATGCTCGCGTCCACTATCGTCCCCTCCTGAAGACGGAGACCCTTGGACTCCAGATAGCGGTTGATCTCCTCGAACAGACCCGCGCCCAACTCATGCTCTTCCAGCAGGTGGCGGAAGTTCAGAATCGTCGTCTCGTCCGGCAGCGGCCCAGGCAGTCTCAGCCCTACGAACCGCCTCACCGATTCGACCTCATAGAGCATGTCCTCCATCCCAGGGTCGCTCAGGTTGTAAAACAACTGCACGCAGTGTATCCGTAGCATCACCGATAACTCGTAGGGCCGCCGACCACGACCGGCCTTGGGATAGAACGGTCGAATGCGCTCTTCCAACTCTTCCCAAGGGATCAGTCCATCCATGCGCTCAAGGAACTTCTCCCGGCGAGTCTTTCGCTTCTTGCTCTCGTAGTCCAAGTCCGCAAACGTCGGCTGGTTCATTGCCTCTCCTCCCCCGTCTTCAGGCCTTGGCCCTATTTTACTATCCCACAAGCCATCGGGACTTATTCAGAGCATCCCTAGAACTGTCGGCAACTTCTGGCCCTATGCCACTACCTTGTTTGACTACATCAACCGCGCGATGCCAGCCAACGCGCCAGGGTCGCTGGAATCAGGCGAAATCTATGGCGTGGTAGCGTGGCTGCTCAATCAGAACGGCATCATCGAGTCCGATAGCGTCATGAACCAGGACACGCTGCCTTCGGTAAAAATGCCAGCGTTAGAGAGGTTTGTCCCCTCTGCTGAAGCTCCACCAAGATAGGGTCGGATGGCGAGCATAAGCGCTCAAAATTAACTAGAGTGAGCATGGGGTGTAGAGACAAAACTTTACTTTTGCTATGAACACGTTACTTTATGGACAGAAACGGTATAATATGGCTTGGCATTAATTCAGAGGGAGGGTACATTCGATATGGTGACACCTGATTCGAGCAAATCGGCCTGGTGGCTAAAAGACAATTACTCAAGGGAAGAGATTGACCAACTCGTCCAGTGGGGACTTGAGCACTTCTGGACACAGAATCATCAGATGGCTGACCTGGTGGCCCTAGGCGGCTACAATATCATGGTGCGTGGCGAAGGCTGCTACGTCTATGACATCGAAGGCAACAAGTATATAGATGCGATGGGAGGCCTGTTTCTCAAGAACATCGGGCACAGCCACCCAGAGATAGCCGCCGCCGTAGCAGAGCAGATGACTGCGCTTGCGTACACCAACTCCGGCGCGTACAGCAGCATTCCAGGAATCTTGCTATCCAAGAAACTGGCAGAAGTGACCCCTGGCGACATGAATAGAGTGTTCTTCTGCGGCGGCGGTTCAGAGGCCGTAGAAATTGCCCTGAAGATGGCCCGCCAGTATCAGTACCTCGCCGAGTATCCTCAGAAGACGAAGATCATCTCGCGCAGAGGTCAGTATCACGGCTCCACTAGAGGGGCAATGAGCGTGGGTTCTGCGGGTCGCCGGAACGCAGGGCTGTTTGAGTCTATGCTACCTCCGGGCACAATCCAGGTAGACCCTCCATACTGCTACCGGTGTCCTTGGGGTTTCACGGACCGCACCAATAATGACTGTTGTATGCAGAGTCCCAGGTCACTTGAGAACATCATCAAGGCCGAGAACGCCGACAGCATAGCCGCGTTTATCGCCACACCGATTCCCAGTGGCTCGCAAATCCCCGCCGACGAATACTGGCCCGCGGTTCGGGAAATTTGCGACAAGAACAATATCGTCTTCATCGCGGACGAGATCATCTGTGGCTTCGGAAGGCTTGGCACGTGGTTTGGGATGCAGCGCTTTGGCGTTGAGGCCGACATTATGACGATAGCGAAGGCTCTGACCGGAGGCGAGCTTCCCGTCGGCGGAGTCGTCGCCACCAAGAAAATCGCCGAGACATTCGACAACGCCGAAGGGTCGAACGGCCCCTTCCAGCACGGCGTCACCTATGGAGGGCATCCGGCGGTCATGACGGCTGCGCTAAAAAACATCGAGATTATCGAGCGTGATAACCTGGTCGATAACTCCGACAAGATGGGGCAGTATCTTTACGAGCGCGCAATGTCGGTGCTTCAGGAAAACCACTCCATTGTAGGTCATGTTGGCGGAGGGCTTGGCCTGCTGATGTCGATTGAGATAGTAAAGAACCGCGAGACAAAAGAGACCTATCCCGGTGGGCCGCAAGGAGAGTACGCGCGGAAGTTCACGGAGAAGCTGAGAGGCTACGGCCTTGCGACTCGCGCGGGAGACTCGATTACGCTGTCTCCGCCTTTGACCATCACCAAGGACATCATCGACGATATTATCGACGTTCTGGACAAGTCGATGGGCGAGATGGAACAGGAGTTCCCGCCAGACAACGCATAACCGAATTAGCAATAACAGATTGATTAGACCGGCGCACGCGTCGCAGGTTAACTCAATAACTCTGATTAACGGGGAGATTCCAATGGCATACCGTTTGGGAGTGGATGTTGGTGGAACATTCACAGACCTGCTTTTGATAAACGAGGATACAGGCGATACCTATCGAGCCAAGGTTAACTCGACACCCGCCGACTCCTCTATCGGAGTGTTGCAGGGAATCGAGAAGATCTGCGATACATCCGGCCTGGACCCCACGCTGATAACCCAGATAATGCACGGGACGACTGTGGCAACCAACGCTATATTGCAAGGCATAGGTGCCAAGATCGGCCTGGTTACCACGCAGGGCTACAGGCAGGTGTTGCAGATTGGCCGTTCGTTTGTGCCAGGTGGCCTCGCCGCCTTTATCGTCTGGAACATGCCAGACCCGCTGGCTGCTCTGGAACTTACGGTAGAGGCGAAGGAGAGGATGAGCGCTCGTGGCGAGGTCGTAGAAGAGATTGACGAGGAGTCAATCCGCGAGAGACTCAACTATCTTAAAGGGCGTGGCATCGAAGCGCTGACGATATCCTTGATTAACTCGTATGCTAACGGCGATCACGAGGGGCGCATACGCGAGATAGCCAGAGGAATCATGCCTGACATCCCGATTTCTATCTCATCGGAGATTTTGCCAGGGATGCAGGAGTACGAGCGAACGCTTACCACAGTCGCCAATTCGTATGTAGCGCCTCTTGTATCTAGCTACATATCCAATTTGCAAATGGAGTTGAGAGAAAGAGGCATATCCGGCCACCTTCACATCCTGCGGTCGGACGGTGGGTTAGCCTCGGTTGACATGGTTGAGAGAGCGCCCGTCAATATATTGCTAAGCGGGCCTGCTGGAGGTGTCGCTGGCGCTCTATGGATAGCGGAACAGGCTGGCTATGAAAGCCTGCTTACGTTTGACATGGGCGGAACCTCAACCGACGTTTCACTGGTCGAAAATGGCGTGCCGCTAGTGCGCCGGGAAACCACTGTAGGCGACGTGACAATACGAGCCTCCTCGCTGGATGTGCGCAGTGTCGGAGCGGGCGGCGGCTCTATTGCTCATGTCCCGGAACTGACGAAGGCGCTTCGCGTCGGCCCTGAAAGCGCGGGCGCAGACCCTGGGCCTGCGGCCTATGGAATCGGTGGCGACAGGCCCACTGTCACCGACGCCAATGTGGTTCTGGGTCGTTTGCCGACGCGCCTCGCAGGAGAAATGGAGCTTGATAGGGCGGCATCTGAAAAGGCCGTACAGATCGTTGCCGACGCGCTCGGCCTCGACCTCAATACAGCCGCCGCTGGCATCGTCGATATAGTCAACGAGAACATGTTAGGCGCGCTCAGGCTCGTGTCGGTAGAGCAGGGCTACGACCCACGCGACTTCGCTCTTATAGCCTTCGGTGGCGCTGGGCCATTGCACGCCAACGCTCTGGGCATCTTGTTGAGTGCCTGGCCTGTCATCATCCCTCCCTCACCGGGCGTGCTGTGCGCATACGGGGATGCCACAACGCGGCTGCGCAACGAGGCGTCGCGCACATTCATACGCCGCTTCTCAGAGACGACAAATGAGGAGATTGAGGCGATACTCAAGGAGCTAGCCGGACAAGCAGCCCAAGCGCTTGATGCGGAGAGCGTGCCGCGAGAAGACCAGTCGATCCAGTTTGAAGTTGACGTGCGCTATCATGGTCAGGGGTTAGCGCTTCCCGTCGAAGTTGAGCTGGAAAAATTCAGTGAAAGAGGGTTGGAGAGCGTCCGCGAGTCCTTCGATGCGGCGCACACTCAGCTTTTCACCTTCTCTCTGGATGTCGAACATGAAGTAGTCAACCTGCGCGCCGTAGCACAAGGCAAGGCCACGTCGCTCACGGCCCAGGCTGTCGAGCGAGGCGGAGAAGACCCTTCGACGGCGGTGGTCGATACTACGACCATCTTCGTAGACAGCTCCAATCAGGAGGCCAAGGTTTACGACCGTTCCAGGCTCCTGGCGGGAAACCGAATTGCCGGGCCAGCGATTGTGACCGAGATGGACTCTACGACGCTAATCTTGCCGGGTCATTTTGGTGAGGTGGATGTCAACGGCAACATACTTATAAATCCCATAGCGAAATAATAGGGGGAGAGCAGGAATGCCAGCAAGAATAATCGAGACTAAACCAGCCCCGTTCAAGGATGTCGAAGTAGATCCGATCACCCTCGACATCATTGAAAGCTCGCTCAGAAACGTACGCTGGGAAATGGACGCCGTGCTCTACCGCACTGCCATGTCTCCCGGTATCCGCGAGCAGCACGACCAGTTTCCGATGATAGCCAACAACGACGGCAAGATGGTTGTTGGTCAGTTCGGCTCGTTCATCCACGGATTCCAGTCGGCCTTTGATGGCGACGTTGAGGAGGGCGACATCTTCCTTACGTCGGACCCTTATTCCTGTGAAGGCTCAATCAGCCACGCTAATGACTGGCTGGTTCTGATGCCCATTTACTACGAAGGTCGCATCGTAAGCTGGGCAGCAATGTTTGGTCACATGACCGATGTCGGAGGCAAGGTTCCGGGCAGCTTGCCGACGGACGCGCGCCAGATTTATGAGGAAGGTGTCCTCATCCCTCTGACAAAGATCTACAGGAAAAACGAACTTCAGGAAGAGTTGCTCAATAGCTATTTGCATCAGGTAAGGCTGCCTCATTGGAATCGCAGTGACTTTAACGCAATCGTCGCGTCGGTGCGAATCGCAGAGAATCGCATAATCGCGAGTTGCGAGCGTTTCGGCGTCGATACCTATATCAAGGCGATGGACATGCTGCTAGACCGAAACAAGCAGGCTATGGCAAAGCTAATCAAGGAGACAGTTTCGGAGGAGAAGATATACTTTGAGGACTTCGTCTGCGACGACGGCATCGGCATGGGGCCTTATAAAATTCGTTGCTCTATGCAGCGTGTGGGCGACAAGGCGTACTTCGACTTCGAGGGCACCGATCCGCAGTCTGAGGGTTCGATCAACTTCTACCTGAGCGTTCCGATGTTCAAGATGTTCCTGGGCACTTACATGATAACGGTGTTCGACCCGCAGATTCTGTTTAATGACGGTTTCTATGATCTGGTGGAAGTTAACATCCCAGAGGGGTCGTTACTCAAGCCAATCAAGCCCGCAGCGCTTTCCTGCCGCACCCACGCGCTAGGCCGTATTTTCGACACGATTGGCGGCTTATTGGGCCAGCGCACGCCAGACTTTCTCATCGCCGCTGGTTTCTCGGACAGCCCGCACCTCATGTACTCTGGCTATGACAGGAAAGGCGAATGGTTCCAGCTTTACCAGATAGGTTTTGGAGGCATCCCCGGCAAGCCATTCGGCGACGGGCCTGACGGACATTCGCTGTGGCCTTCGTTCACCAACGTACCCAATGAGTTTCTCGAAAGCTACTTCCCGTTGCGAATCGAGATATACGAGACAATCACGGATTCGGGCGGCGCTGGCTTTTTCCGAGGCGGCAACGGCGTCAAGACAGGATATCGCTTCCTTGAACCAGGTGAGGTCTCCATCCACGATGACAGGTGGCTGACATATCCCTGGGGCGTGAACGGAGGGCTGCCCGGCGCGAGAAGCAGCAAGGTGCTCCATCGCGTGGATGGCTCGCAGGAAGTGGTTCCCTCCAAGTGCGACCACCTGAAAGTTGAAGAAGGAGATATGCTCATTACCTACACCTGGGGTGGTGGCGGTTGGGGCGACCCGTTCAAGCGAGACGCGGCGTTAGTTGCGCTTGAGGTTGACCGGGGTCTGGTATCCATCGAGGGAGCCAAACGCTACGGCGTGTTGTTGAACGATGACCTTAGCCTTGACGAAAAGGCCACGGTAGAGCTTAGAGCCAGGCTATCGGAAGAGCGCGGAGAGCCTAACCTCTTCGACCGAGGCGGCACCATCGAGGAGCTTAAAGCTCGCTGCTTTGAAGAAACTGGACTTCAGCCTCCCGTAGACCCTGTGTTCCCCAGGCAGATTTTGCAGTTGACACAGAAATAGATCGAAGCCTACGAAACACAAAGGGGAGAGGAGAAAAACCCCTCTCCCCTTTTTTGTCAGGAATTGGAAACGTAGTTGGCTGGAGGCATCATCTCCATTACTTCAGCTTTCGAAACCACATCCCCGTATTTGCTGTCAATATCAAACAGGTTGGCTTCGTGCGGCTCTGGATGGCGGTCGCCGACGCACTCGCGCGGCACGATGACTCGGAAGCCGTACTGCATGCCGTCGACTGCCGTGGCCCGAATGCAGCCGCTCGTCGAGCAGCCGGTTAACACTATGGTATCGACTCCCTGACTGGTGAGCATCGCGGCAAGGGGACTGGCGAAGAATGCGCTGGCGTACTGTTTGGTGATAATGACGTCCTGTGGAGCGGGCGGCAGCTCAGGCACAATTTCAGTCAGCGGTTCCCCTTCGACCATTGTCCGCAACACCGGAACCTTCTGCACGAAAATGCCGCCATCCAATCCGTTATCTGAGTATTGCACTCGCGTGTAGACTACCGGGATATTGTTGCGACGGGCGAGGTCGAGAACGTCAACAGTCTCCCGAACCGCGTCCACTACTGCTGGCGCATACAGCGCGGAACCAGGAGTTGTGTACGCGTTGACGAAATCCACGACCAGGACAGCCGGTTTTTTGCCAAAGCCTATTCGCCCATCGAAAACGCCACTGTAGTTATCTTGCCTGCTTTCTTCTTGCATGAGTCACTATTCTCCCTTAACGAGTCTATCCCCGGATACACACCCATGCGTCCGAGGCACCTAAACTGCTATACGTTGTCTAATGCTCCGTCAATCACGACGTCCACCAGGGAAGGCCCGTCGTGCGCAAATGCCTTTTCCAGCGCCGCACGGAGTTCCTTGGAGTCGCTCACTCTCTGTCCAAAAAGTCCAAATCCTTCGGCGATGCGGCTGTAGTCCATGGGGTTTTCATGGAAGTTCATGCCAACAAACTCACTGTCCCTTCCTGAGCCAGAGAGATAATTGACCATTGCGTTTTTCAGGATGCGGTAACTCTGGTTGTTGCAGATGACGTATGTCACCGGCATGTTGTAGCGCGCTGCCGTCCATAAGGACTGAATTGTGTACATGGCAGCGCCGTCACCGACGACAGCCACCACCTTGCGGTCAGGCTGCGCCAGATGCACACCAAGTGCACCACCCATAGCCCATCCGAGCGCGCCTCCTCGTATCGAGAAGAAGCTGCCAGGCTCGTCGAAGTCAATCGCTCCCCGAAGTGCGCCGCCAGAGGTTATGGACTCATCGACGACAGTTGCGTTGGAAGGCAGAGCGTCGGCCAGCTCTTTCATCATGCGCTCCGGCGGCATCAAGTCGTTGTCCCACTTGTCCTTGCCACGTTGGTTTCGTGCATCCAACGACTTTTGCTTCTGATCCCCTATTTCCGCCGCACGAGATACCGCCGCCTCACGCTGAGAGCCGGACATCCTGTCTTCCAGCGATCCTGCCAATTCCGTAAGGCCAGCCTTCGGGTCGGCCCACAAGCCCGCCGCCACAGGGAAAGATCGTTCGATCTCGTATGGCGTGGAGTCCAGGTGAACGAGCTTGACGCCAGGAGGTAGAATTGGGTCGGTGTAGAAGAACTGGCTGAACACGTTTGTTCCTACGGCCAGAATCGCGTCGTGCTGCTCGAACTGCTTGCGACCAGCGGACGACGCAAGATTGAGAGCGCCCAGGTATAGCGGATGGCTTGTGGGGAAGTTGACCTCGGAGAAGGCCGTTGACCGCACTGGCGTGCCAAGAAGCTCTGCGACGCGCACCGCTTCCTCGACTGCCATGGATTGGGCTATGCGGTCACCGACGACCATCAGCGGATTCTGCGTATTAGCCAGAATCTCCGAAGCCTTCTCCAGGGCCTGCGCATCCGGGCGAATCCGAAAATAACCATCGCTGGAAGGCACGAAGTCCACGTCCGCTTCCTCATCCAGCACGTTCCACGGCAGTGCTAGAAATACAGGGCCAGTCGGGGGAGTCTTCGCAATCTTGAATGCCCTGCGCATCGCTTCTGGGATGTCCTTGGCGTGATGCACCTCGAAAGACCACTTGGTGTACTGCCGGGTCATCTCCACCAGATCGCCAGATAGGGTTGGCTCCTGGAGCAGCATTCGGGTGTCCGATTGGCCCGCCGTCAGCACGAGGGGAGTGCCGCCTCGATAGGCGTCGTACAACATGCTTATGCCGTTTGCCAGACCGCCCGCGACGTGCAGGTTGGCAAATGATGGGCGGCCCGTAGCCCTGGCGTAGGCGTCTGCCATGCCTATGGCTGGAGCTTCCTGTGTAGCCAGCATGTACTGTATGTCAGGATAGTCTTGAACGGCGTCCAGGAACGGCGTTTCCGTGGTGCCGGGGTTGCCGAAGATGTACTTCACACCCTCGGCCTGCAGCATCCTCATGACGATATGCTTTCCCGCTATCTGGGGCATTTCACACTCCTTATATCTTGCCTATGCTCAGACCCCGTATGGGGCTTCGATCAGCAATAACGCTACATTTATTTCATACGATTAATTCACATTAGGTAGCAGATAAATGGCGCCAACACAGGTTCGCCAACAGCATTTTTCACAATTTCTAAAGTCTTTGAGCTGCCTCGTCACCATTTGCCACTTACCGCCCACTAGAAAATAGGGCCTGTGATAGATATAAAAATCTTCAGACTGGAATGGTTCCCCGAACTCCCCAGGCACGCGCAATAAGATGAATACTGCCATCAGAACTGGCGGGCACGGTGTCCTCCAAGTGCTTACGCAAGAGTTCACGATCGCCCTCCAGCAGTGAGACGCAATAGGCCCCTGCGGGACCTTGGCCTCTTAGGAAAGGTGACCAGTAATCATTGAAATCGACAAAATCGGTGGGCACATCCAGAGCGCGTGCCTCAACTGCTTTTAGGTTGGTGGCACGGAACAGGTCTGCAAGCGGCCCAGGTTTGCAGACCGGAAACTGTTTCCCTTCGTCATAATCCGCCCCTTCGGGGAACAATTCGGAAACTGCGTTCCAAAAATAGCGCATGAGTTGCATTTCGCCAGCATAGTCCCAAACATACAACGCAACTGTGCCACCGGGTTGGAGAATCCGACACATCTCTCGGAGCGCACCTTGCTTATCAGATATGAAGTTTAAGACCAGGCCTGCTACCAGTACATCCGCTTCAGCGTCTTTTAGGGGCAGTGACATCGCGTCACCGGACTTGAACTCGGCTCGTTTATCCTGGATTCTGTCCCGCGCCATGTTGAGGAAACCCTCGGATGGTTCAACTCCGGTCACTTTGTTAGGATCGGTTTGCTCTAATATGGTCTCGGTCAGAGCGCCTGTGCCGCATCCAACGTCAACCCAACTAAGGCCTGCCGGTTAAGGAGAGCCAGCCCAGGAACATGTGACTGACACTGCGGCTCCAGCGACCGACATAGTGCTCGTAGGCTTCGCCATCTGCAAACCAATCCCCTTGACTTTGTGCCAACTTCCTCTGCCCTTTTTTATGATGAACCATGACTCAATATCTTTACGGTTCAATCAACGTCGGTAATGGACGTGATGGTAGTATAAACATCCAGAGTCGTCAAATCCGCACAGGCTCAATCTTTACCGCACGGCCCGTCAATGCGGACTCGATTAGCGCACGAGTGACTGGCACCACGCAAAACCCATTCTCACCAGAGGCGCGTTCAATGGAAGGTTCACTAGCGCATACCTTGTTCTGTCCAGCGTTGTGCCACGTCGATATGCCGCATAAACTCCACGTCCGAGTGCGAGCGTATGTACTGGATGAGCCTCTCCAGCACCATCATTCTGGCAAGCCTGCCGGTAATCATCGGGTGCATTGTGAGGATAAATGCGCTGCCGTACTGATACGCTCCATCGAACTCCCACTCCCATGCCTTGTACACGTCTCCGGGCGTGTTCATGGATCCTCCGCCTCGGTTGAAGGCGTAGTATGGCGCGTCGTCCAGCGCCCAGGAGACTGGCAGTTCCACAAGGCGGCCATTGGGGGAGTCAACGAAGTAGGGCGCGTCATGTCCCATGAGGCTAGAGTCATAGACAAACCCTCGCTCGGCCAGAAAGCCAATCGAGTGCTCGGTCAAGTCCCACGAAGGGGAGCGATAGCCCAGCGGACGCTCTCCGGTGATGCCCTGGAGTATCTCCGTGCCTTTGTCCAGAATGGCGGTCTCTTCTTCAGCCGACAGCGACGCCGGAGGCTCGTGCATGTAGCCGTGATGCCCGATTTCATGGCCTCGCCGAACAATGTCTCGCACTGTGTCTTCGTTGCGCTCGGCGTTCCACGCGGGCACGAAGAACGAGGCGGGTATCTTGTATCGCTCAAGCAGGTCGAGTATTCGGAATATGCCGACCCTGGGGCCAAACTCACCCTGCGATAGCACCGTTGGGCGGTTGGCCGCTTCGGGATTTCGGTTAAGGGTAGGGGATGTGCCGTCGAAATCGAAACTGAGCATCACCACGCATTTTGTCTTGCCGGTCCAGATGCCTGTCAATGTGTGCCTCCTCAACTTAGAACCTGTAGAGGTTCTGACTTCCCTGGATCATGGCCTCGCCTCACCGAGGCATACAGCTAGTCAGAAGGGAGTATAGTGCCGCCTAGAATTGCCGTCAACTGCGTCGCAGGCTAATCATATCCTGGATTTATGGTTGCCACTATTGGCAAGCTGCCTACGTCAGCTTGCCATAACGCTAAGATGAGAGTATCATCCCTTTTATTGTAGATGATCGCATTATGTTAAGGAGGTGCGCGGATGCAGTCTATTATCAAAAGACCAGTTTTGGTTTCAGTCATGATTGTCTTCGCTATGGCAGCGGCGGTCTTCGGAACGGGGAATGTCGCTCAGGCGGCGACTCTCACGGTAACCAACCTCAATGACAGTGGAGTGAGGTCTCTGCGGCAGGCGATTCTGGACGCAGGTTTCGGCGACACAATCGACTTCGGCGTCTCAGGCACTATCGTCCTTACCGGCAGCGAGCTGGCAATTACGCATGACCTGATTATCGATGGCCCTGGCGTGGCGAACCTTACGATCAGTGGCAACAATAACAGTCGAGTATTCAACGTATCTGGCGGTGTAGTCAATATCTCAGGCGTGACGATTATTGAGGGCGCTTCCGTCGAAGGCGGTGGCATCCTAAACAGCGGCGATGGCGCTCTAACGCTGACCAACGTAGTCCTCACTAGAAACAGGGTCAGCGTTGGCGGCGGCGGCGTCGCAAACTTCGGCACTCTGACCATGATCGATGTCACCGTCAGCCTCAACACTACCGGCGCTACTGGTGGTGGCATCGCAAACGATGTAGACGGCAAGCTAACTATAAGTGGAAGCACCATAGACGGAAATACGGCTACAAACGGTAGCGGCGGCATTTTGAACTTCGGGGCGTTGGACATGGCCAACAGCACGGTTAGTACCAATGCGGCGGGTAACAATAGCGGTGGTATTTTCAACAGCGGCGATTTGACATTGACCAACGTCACCGTCAAAGACAACTCGGCTGGCAGTGGCGGTGGCATCTTCTTCAGCAGCGGCACTGCAAAACTGCTCAACACCATTATTGCCAACAACGTCACGGGCGGCGACTGCTTCGGCGTCAACTCCACGTCGCTAGGTTATAACTTGGATACTGACGGCACGTGCAACCTGACGCACCTAACAGACCTGCCCAGCACTATTCCCAACCTTGGGCCATTGCTGAACAACGGTGGCTCAACCAAGACCCATGCCCTACTGTCTGGCAGCCCGGCCATCGACTATATACCAGCAGTGGATTGCGTGGTTAGCACAGATCAGCGTGGTGTGGTCAGACCACAACCAGTAGGGGGAGACTGCGACATCGGCGCGTACGAGGCCGATGAGCGTCCGATCTGTACACTGGAGTTGAATGCCAGCATTGGAGAGGGAAACAGCCTTGATCTAGACTTGCTTTTGGGCAATAGTTCGGGAGGGCAGGTAACCTGGGGTCTCTGGCTGTTCTGGCACCCCGTCGGACTGATTCCCCTCATTCTACGCCGCTAGGAGAGTTTCCGCCATTCAATCTGCCGATTTCTATACCGAATTTCCCTCAGTTAGAAACAATCGGGCTTTTGACGATTATGAGCACGCCAGCGGAAGGCATACTGTGTTGGGATTTTGCGAAGGTCGATACAGGGCCGTTATCAACGTCCGCAGAACTACCATTGCAAGAGTTGCGGGAAGCTACCAGTAACGCGCTCAGACGGTAGCATTTCGTTCGAGCGTAATGTCATTTCGGCGGCGGGTAAGATAGCTTGACCGCATAGGGGGTCACTGCTACACTCGGCGCATAAGCGAGGGAGGGGCGTTTATGCGCTGTCCGAGTTGTAGCGGCGAAAACCCGTCGGGCGCACATTTCTGCATGACGTGCGGCACGAGCATGGCTGCGTCTGAGGAAACAGCGCCGCCTGTACAAGCGACCGCGATGAGTATTCCCGCGAGCGGCGACTTCGTAGGTCGCCAGCGTGAGTTGGGCGAGCTAACGTCGGCTCTCGATGACGCAATCGCAGGCCGAGGGCGGCTCGTCATGCTCGTCGGCGAGCCGGGTATCGGCAAGACCCGCACAGCGAGAGAACTATCTACCATTGCCGAACAGCGAGGCGCTCAGGCGCTATGGGGCCGCTGCTACGAAGGCGAGGGCGCGCCTCCATACTGGCCCTGGGTGCAGCCCATCCGTGCCTACGTCCAGCAAGCAGAGGCCGAGCGACTGCGATCCGAAATGGGGCCGGGCGCAGCCGACATCGCTGAAATAGTTCCCGAAGTAAAAGACAGGCTGCCCGACCTTGAGCCGCCGTCCGCCCTGGATAGCCCTGAGTCCGCTCGCTTCCGCCTTTTCGACTCCGTCACCAACTTCCTGAAACGCGCCTCTGAGAATCAGCCACTGGTGCTTGTGCTCGACAACCTGCACTGGGCAGACAGGTCTTCGCTATTGTTACTTGAGTTCTTAACACAGGAGATTGGCAGTAGCCGACTGCTGGTGCTGGGAACATATCGCGACGTCGATGTCTCCAGGCATGACCCGCTGTCGCAGGCGCTTGGCAATCTCATCCGAGAGCAGTCATTCCATCGAGTACAGCTTCGAGGGTTGAGCCAGAAGGAGGTGGAGCAGTTCGCCGAGACCGTGACCGGAGCAGGCCTCGCTCCTGCCTGGCGCAGGCAGTGCACGCCCGCACCGAGGGCAACCCCTTGTTCGTGGGAGAGGTCGTGAGGTTGCTGGCACAGGAGGGTCAGGAAGGCAACCCAGAGGCGGATATTCGCATCCCGGAAGGCGTGAGGGACGCGATAGGCAGGCGGCTGAACCTGCTTTCAGAGGAGTGCAACCGGGCGCTGACGGTCGCCTCTGTCGTTGGAAGGGAGTTCACCCTGGAGCTTCTCGTTCGGCTCATAGATGATTCCCCTCAGAACAAGCTGCTGGATATTCTTGAGGAGGGTTTAGCCGCTAAGGTGATAGAGGAGCTTCCGCCAGTGGTGGGGCGCTACCAGTTCAGCCATGCGCTTGTGCAGAGGACCCTATTGGATGAACTGTCATTGACGCGAAGGGTTCAGCTACACGCTCGCATAGCCGAGACGATGGAGGAGCTTTACGAATACGATGCCGAAGCCCACGCCGCCGAGCTTGCCCATCACTTTGCTGAGGCGCAAACCCTGCTAGGCATAGAAAGACTCGTGAAGTACTCGAAGATGGCGGGAGATCAAGCGCTCGCAAACTTTGCTCATAGTGAGGCGTTGTCTCACTTCCAGCGGGCCTTGGCTGCAATGGAAGGCCAACCCATGAATGTTGAAACCGCCGAGATTCTTTTCGGCTTGGGGCGTGCGCAGGTTGCCATCCTCCAGGAAAGAGAGGCTGAGGATAGCTTGACCCGTGCCTTCGATTTCTATGTTGAGTCGAAACAGTTAGCTCAGGCTATGACTATCGTCGAGTCGCTGCCCCCAGGAACAGGCCTTATAGGATTTACTGATATTACTCTCCGCGCGCTAGAGCTTGTTCAGCCCGAGTCTCTTCAAGAAGGTCGCCTTTTATGTCGTTATGGGGTGTCCCTTGGCCACGAATTGAAGGACTTTGATGGAGCCAAATCTGCTTTTGACCGTGCCCTGGAAATCGCAAGACGTGAGGGTGACGCAGCTTTAGAGATGCGTACACTTGCCGCCGCTGCCGACGTAGTGGGATGGCAACTTCGCTTCAAGGAGGCTCTTGAGTTGAGTCTAAAGGCTATTGAGCTGTCCAATTATGTCGAAGACCTCTATGCTGAGGCCCTCGCACGAACATGGGCGAATGTATGCTTGACTGCGACTGGTGAACCGAAGAGGGCGAGGCCACACGGGGAGGCCTGTCTTTCTGTAGCGGAAAAGCTTCGCGATAACTATAGACTGGGCGTTGCATTATGGAGCAGGCAGCTGCCAGATAGCTATTCAGGGAATTGGAATGAGGCCCGTGAATATGGTATTCGGGGAATACTAGAATCCCCGCGGGAGCCAAGGATTCTATGCACGCAGGCAGTCATCGAATACCAGGTGGGTGACTACGATAGAGGTAAGGAGTATCTAGAGCGGGTTTTGGAGCTTCCCCATACTTCGATGGCTGGACCTATCGAACAAAAACTCTCGCACGCCGCTTCTGCTATATCGACTATCGGGTATATCACCGGCAACTCGGAACATCTGGATACCGCGGAATCAGCGGCCAAAGAAGCGCTAATAACACCTGTGGTTGCACCCATAACAGAATTTCTCGCGAGAAATTCTCTAGCGTTAATAGCTGCCCAGAGAGGGGACGTTGATTTGGCTCAGCAACAGTACGTTAGCCTAAATTCAGCAAAAGCCATAATGATAATTAGTTGTTGCGACCGTCTCCTTGGTCTCCTCGCCCAGACAATGGGCAACCTTGACGACGCCCAAGCCCACTTCGAGGACGCTCTCGCCTTTTGTCGCAAGGCTGGTTACCGCCCTGAGCTTGCATGGTCACTTTACGACTACGCCGGCATGCTGCTTGAGCGCAACAACGAAGGAGACCACGAGAAGGCCGTGTCTCTGCTGGACGAGTCACTGGCTATCTCGACGGAGCTTGGCATGAAGCCGCTCAGAGACAAGGTGCTAGCGCTTCAGGAGAAGGCCTCCTCTCAGCCTGTGAAACCTCCCGCCTACCCCGATGGACTGACTCAACGAGAGGTGGAGGTGTTGCGCCTGGTCGCCGCTGGCAGAAGCAATCCCGAAATCGCTCAGGAGCTTTTCATCAGCATCAACACCGTCGTGCGCCACCTCAGCAACATCTTCTCTAAGACAGGCACAACCAACCGCGTCGAGGCCGCCACATACGCCAACAGTCGCGGGCTGGTGTGAGGAAAGACTAGGCCCCCATCCTAACCTTCCCCTCCGAAGAGTCGGAGTCCGACCTTGTTCCGAATAAGGAGTCGGACCGTTGCGACAGGGGAGAGAATAAAGTCCCGCTCACGTCCTCAGTAATGGTGTACCACCATAGTCGTATGCTATGACAGGTCCACTTGTAATGCCTCTATAACAGAGTACGGTGATAAGCCCTCGTTTTTCGTGCGCTCCGAAAATCACGGAGTCATGCGATGCCGTTCAGCAGGCACTCCCGTTACATTGTATATAAGTTCAAATCACACAAGGGAGGTGCCACATGGCAACCACAGCAATCAGACAGGAAAGCATACTGGATCAAGCTAAGGAGGGAAATGGCCTCTGGGAGAAGATCAGGGATATCCTGGACACAGTAGCATTCGAGCTAAGACCTTTCATCGGTCCGATGTTCACGAATCATCCTGATCTAAAATACCTGGACAGTAACTCTGTCAGGGAGAAGACCTTCACAGACAGCAAGCTTCGAAACAAGTAGAGACCAATGCAAGTCAATCATCAAGCGGGGCGGCCAGCAGGGTCGCCCCTTTTTGATTACCGCGTTGGGACGGCTTGGATTAACGAGAAGATTTACAGGGCGTATGTGATGACTAGCATGTTGTAGACGACTACCACCACCATAGCGTAGTTCAAGGCGACGAGTATCCGCGTCTTGCCTCGCTCCCACAGTATTCCCCCGATAGCCAGAGCGACAAGCACCTTCACGAACAACATGCTCATGTCTCCGATTTGCGAAGAGAACAGTTGGAGAATCATGTTGCCCTCGACTGCCCCTAGCATCAGGGCTAGGCCCGTAAGCAGGGCGTCGATGGCGTTGAGTATCACCCAGTAGCGCAGCACCCTTCGCCTTGGCGCCGTTGTGGATCGGGATGTTTGCATACCTGAGTCCTTCTTTGAGATGGGGAGACTATATGGAGAAGGTTATCAGGAATGGAGGAAGAAGCAGATGGGCATGACCCACGAGAATAACGGCCCGATGGTACTACATAGAGCAGGCGTTTGTTGTGAATGCAATGGAAGGACGGCGTTCTCAGGTAGGACTGCCCGCACCGTCGACATGGGCAGTCCCCTTCGTTATGCGTTCAATTTAGCGAGGAATCTGTCCCAGTTCACAGGGTGTACATATTCGAAGTCGACTTCCGCTGAAAGAGTGTCATCGCCGTCGTTGTCGCTTATGTAAACGGCCTGCTCGTGCGGGTGCTCCTGCCGGGCGTCCCGAAGGTTCTTTCTCCGGTCCACGCTCAAAAACTCAGGGAATGGTTCGTTTTTCGGGCGCAACGGAGAAGGCGAAACGATTACGATCATGTGCCCTTGCGCGGCCAGATCATGCAACGCCTGCAGCGGAATAGGCCCTTCACTCTGTTCCAGAGTTCCGTCTACATCAAAACATAGCAATGCCACCAGAACTATCCTCCCAATTACATACATATCCCAAAATATCTTGCCGGTCTCTGCATGAAAAACTAATAGGGTTGGTATCAGCCATTCACGCAGAGGCCAGTAGGTGAGCTTGGACGCCGTCTCTAAGAAACGTTTCGCTGAAGGAACCCGATCGTGTCCTCCGCTTCGCTAACCATGTCCATGAGGATTCTCTTAGCTGGCAGGCGTTCCGTCAACATTCCGCTGATTTGCCCGGAGGGATTGCCGACGAGGTCCCACCGCCCAGCAGCGCGCGCCGCCTGGGTGAGAGGTTCTTGCACGATTCCCTGTAACGGCATATCTAGTGCGGGCAAGCCGGAACGCGCCCAGGCATCCTTCACCACATTGTGGTAAGAGCGTTGCTGCTTGCCAGAGTGGAACTTGCTAACGGTGAACTCGTCAGACCGGCCATTCAGTATCTGCTGCTGGTGAGCGTCGGGGATGTTCGTCTCCTCTGACACGAGGAAAGCCGAGCCGACCCAAACGCCCTGCGCGCCGAGGGCCAGCGCAGCCGCAACATGTCTTCCCGATCCGATGCCACCGGCAGCCAGCACTGGCATCGGCGCGACAGCATCCACTATCTGCGGCACAAGCACGAAGGTAGAGATGTTGCCCGTGTGACCGCCTGCCTCCGTCCCCTGCGCGGCGATTATGTCCACATTCGCGGCTACGTGCCGCTGTGCATGCCGGACCGCGCCCGCCATGCCGATGACCTTCATGCCCTGCGCATGCGCTCTTTCAGTCATCATAGCCGGGTCGCCAAGGGCCGCGGCGAACACGGGAACCTTGTTGTCCAACAAGACCTCGATCTTGCGGTTAAGGAGGTCTGTGCTCATTGGCTCAGACTCCGACAGTTCTCCCGGTTTCAGGCCGTGTTCCTCGATGAGGGATTCGACCACGGCGACGTGTTTGGGGTACTCGCGTTTGATCTGAGCGTAGACCTCCTGTTTGGAATCGGTCACGTCGGCGCGAGAGGCAGGCAAGAGGAAATCCACTCCGAACGGCCTGTCGCCTACCAGCCCTCGAAGCTCCTTGATGCCGGCATCCAACTCGTCGAGATTCAGGAAACTGTCTCCCATGACGCCGAGGCCACCGGCATTGGAAATTTCCGCCACGAGCTTTATCGGAGTTGGAGCCGTTACCTGATTTCCGCCGACTGCCATGCCAGCCAGGATTATGGGATACTCGATTCCAAGAAGGTCGCACAATGACGTGCGAAGGTGGTTCGCCATGATTTATACCTCCGAACTTTACTTTTTGCTCTAGCCGTTGCGGTCTGGTACTACGTGCAATGCGCGACGTTATACACGATAGTGCGTCGTCGTCGCGCCGTAGGTTAACATCTCTGAATGACACCGTCAAACACTACGATGGCCTTCGATATCAACAACTCTAGGGCCTGCCTACCTTTACCGATTGAGGGTTTTGCATTGCCCGGATCAGACGCTTGTGAAGGACTCCTTTAAGTGTTTTTGTACAATTGATACTCGGCGACACCAGATTGCAAATTCATCCCAGCTATGGTGGCTCTCTTCCGGTAATCGATGGTTCGCAGATATCATTGCGGGAATCCTTTTGCAAACCAGCCCGCCGTGATATAATCATGTTGAACGTTTACCCAGGAGCCGTCGGTGAAAGTCAATCAAGAAGAAGTAGTAGACCGCCAGACCGTACTCAACATCGAGCTTGAGGACGAAGACCTTGACCCATATCTAGACCGTGGATACAGGCGAGTTGTCCAGCGCACTGTCATCCCAGGCTTTCGAAAAGGCAAAGCGCCACGCCGCATAATCGAGAACTTCCTCGGTCGAGAAAGCCTCCTTAATGAAGTGCTGGACTCGATGCTTCCAGAGGTTACCAGCCAGGCTATAGATGAACAAGAGATTGATGCCGCAGGCTTGCCTAGAATCGAACTATTGAACCTCACGCCGCTGACCTTCAAGGCTACCGTTCCGCTGAGACCAGAAATAGACCTTGGCGCGTACCGAGAAATCCGAATTGATGAAGAATCGGCAGAGGTTACCGCAGAGAACGTCGAAGAACGCCTTGAACAGCTTCAACATAGTATGGCATCTTGGGAGCCGGTGGAGCGAGCGGTCAAAATGGGCGATATGGTCACTATGGAGGCGATAGGCACAGTCGATGAGCGTACAGTCCTGACTGAGACAGACGCAGTGTACTTTCTTGACGAGGACTCCATCCGGCCATTCCCAGGCTTCGCGCAGAAACTAGAAAACCTCGTCCTCGACGAAGCGCAAGAGTTTAACATTGGCATACCAGATGACTTTCCCGACACCGCCATCGCGGGAAAGGAAGCCCACTTCTCGGTCACGATAAAAGAAGTCAAAGAGCGGATATTGCCTGAGCTTGATGATGAATTCGCCAAAAGCACTGGCGATGAATATGAAACTATGGATGCCCTTCGTGAGAACGTCGAAAAGGAACTGAAGACCGAGACTGAAAACAGAGCCAAAGAGCAGTACAACGAGTCTATTGTGAAGGCGGTTGTCGAGGGCGCAACAATCGAAATGCCTCCTCTGATAATCGAGCACGAGATAGACCACATGGAAGAAAACAGGCAGATGGTGTTGCAGCGGATAAACGTCCGCATGGACGACTACCTTCAGTCAGTAGGCAAAACACAGGAAGACATGCGAAGCGAGATGGAAACCGAAGCGACTGAATCACTCAATCGCGCCTTCGTTCTCGCTAAAGTAGCCGAATTGGAAGGTGTGGAAGTCACTGACGAAGAGGTTGAAGATAAGGCCCAGAGTTTACTATCAGAATACGGTGACGAGGAAGAGAAGCCAGAAATCACTGACGAAATAAGAGACTCGGTCCGACGAATGCTAACGTCGGAAAAAACCATGGAGCGACTCACAGCCATCGTCAAAGGCGAAGCCCCGGCTCTTGCCGAAGCCGAAAGCGAGCCTGTTACAGAAGAAACCGAAAACTCCAACGATGAAGAAACACCAGAAGAAGAAGGAGAGCAAACAGATAATGCAGAGGCCTGAAAATGTAATCCCGATGGTGGTGGAAGGCGGCGCGAGAGGTGACCGGGCCTATGATATTTATTCCCTCCTCCTCAAAGAACGCATTATTTTCTTAGGCTCGGCGATTGTAGACCACATAGCCAACAACATAATCGCACAGCTTTTGTACCTCGACCGTGAAGACCCGGAGAGGGACATTAGCCTCTATATCAATTCGCCGGGAGGTGTCATCAGCGCAGGCCTCGCGATATACGACACGATGCGCTTGATTCGCCCGGACGTTTCGACGATTTGCGTTGGCCTCGCCGCCAGCATGGGCACTGTTCTGCTGACTGCCGGCGCTCCGGGCAAACGCTATGCCCTGCCAAACTCCACAGTTCATATGCATCAGCCTCTTGGAGGAGCGCAAGGCCAGGCCTCCGACATCGAAATACACGCGCGAGAAATTCTACGTATGCAGGACAAGATTCGCCAGATAATCTCACAGTCGACTGGTCAACCCTACGATAAAGTAGCAAGGGACTCAGACCGCGACTATTTCCTAAGCGCCGAACAAGCCCACGACTACGGGCTGATTGATGAGGTACTAGGCTCACAGTCTGAAAACTAACGTCAGAACGACAGAGTTATAGATTGTAGAGGGAGGTTGCCTCCACATAATGAGTAGCCGCACTGATTATCAATGCTCTTTCTGCGGTAAAGCGCAGGCCCAGGTTAAACGTCTTATCGCAGGCCCAGATAGGGTCTTCATTTGCGATGAATGCGTTACCCTTTGTGATCAGATCATAGCTGAAGAAAGCCCTGCCCAGGCCAAAGACGCTTCTACTAATCCTATGACAAAGGGACTCAATCCCAAGTGGATATACCAGAAGCTGGAAGAATATGTCATTGCGCAGGAAAGGGCCAAGAAAACCCTCAGTGTGGCTGTCTACAACCACTACAAACGGATCTGGTCCAACCAGAAGTACGGGGATGTTGAGCTTCAAAAGGCCAACATTCTTATGCTGGGGCCGTCGGGTTCGGGCAAGACTCACCTGGCGCAGACATTGGCAAGAATACTTGATGTGCCTTTCGCCATCGCCGACGCTACCTCGCTAACAGAAGCCGGATACGTTGGAGAAGATGTGGAAAACATCCTCCTTCGTTTGATACAGGCAGCTGACTACGACGTAACGCGGGCCGAGCAGGGCATCATCTATATTGATGAGATTGACAAGATCGCCCGAAAAAGCCCCAACCCATCCATAACGAGAGATGTTTCCGGAGAGGGCGTACAGCAAGCTTTATTGAAAATCATCGAAGGCTGCGTTGCAAACGTCCCGCCTCAGGGAGGGCGTAAGCACCCTCACCAGGACTTCTTGCAGATAAAAACAGATAACATCTTGTTCATGTGCGGCGGTGCCTTCGAGGGCATAGACCAGATGATAGAAAAACGCGTGTTCAAGGATAAGCAGACCATAGGCTTCAAGTCGGGATTATCAGCCAAAAATGGCTCAAACGCCGACGAAGACTTACTTCAGCACGTCACGGCAGACGATTTGCTGGAGTACGGCTTCATACCCGAATTCGTGGGCAGGCTGCCCGTCGTCTCAAGCCTGGTCGGTCTGGATAAAGATGCCTTGATTCGAGTGCTCACCGAGCCTAAAAACGCCTTCGTAAAGCAATATCAGTGCCTGTTCAAAATGGACGAAGTTGACCTGGTTTTTACCGATGAGGCACTAGGAGCAGCGGCGGAGCAAGCACTGAAGCACAAGACAGGCGCTCGCGGGCTTCGTACTATTCTGGAGCAGACCCTGCTGGATGTGATGTACGAGTTGCCGAGCATGTCTAACATTACTAGCTGCATCGTGGACGCTGACGCCATGCTTGGCAAAACTACGGTAACGCTGGAAACCGACAGCGGCGAAAAGATTCCTATGCCTTTTGTGGAGCAGAAGTCCGCCTAGCCGGAAACCGGTAGCGCCTTACGAAGCATCCAAGAGATTAGCCCTTGTAGATGACTGGTAAACGTATTATCGCAGTTCTATGAGGGTTTCAGGAAGCGCTCAATTTCCTCGTTTAGACACATACCTTCTACTGGCGCGCCGCTCGAATCCAGAGCCTGACCGCCTGACACCTTGAGACGACCATCGACCAGCGCTTTCAGCGTCGCCAGCAAAAGCGGCCCCTCTCTGAGAGCACCATCCTGGCGTATCTTCTTGAACAAGGGCTGTTCTTCGCCTACTGCCTTGATTTCTTCGATAGCTCGACCATCCACCTCTTGCCACAGTGATTCGTAATCTCCGCCATGAATAGGAAAGCTGCAATAGGCCAGCACTGGCCCGCCGTCCAGCACCTCCGTAGCCACGTGGAACATCACGCCCGATTCGTCGGACTTCTCCTCGATCAGTTTCCATATGACCTGCTGCCAAGTACCGGCAGGGCCTCCGGGAAGCGCGGGATGCAGGTTTATCATCGGGATTTGTCGGCACATCTCAGGGCTTGTGATTAGCATGTAACCCGCCAGCACAGAGATGTCCGTCTGGAACTTGGAAATCAGTTGGATGACCTCGTCGTGAAACGGCCCTCGGTGCTTGGACATGGGGCCTCCCCCATGCTCGCGACGATACCTCTGAGATGAAAGGGTAGCCAGCGGCAGGCCGTAGCTCTCGACCTGATTGAAGAAAAGATCGCTGCCCTCGGCTTCGCCTGGTTCTCGATTGCTGAACACGAACTGTATTCTGGCGTCCAGTTCGCCTGTCGCTATCCTATCCTGAACGAGCTTCAGGAATCCTCTGGAACCTTCGCCCCGGCCCGTCGAAAACCAGCCAAGCTTGAGCATGATCTCCTCCGATTATTCATTCAGGCAAGACTTACCGACTTGAAGATATGGAGACTCGCAACACTGCAATCCTTAATAAAGCCTCACGGTCTCCTGTCTCGAATGCCAGTTCAAGGGCCACGTCCAACTCGTCCCGCGCCTCGTCGTATCGCTGTTGCTCGATCAGGCTTTCGGCGGACCTGATGTGAGAAAGGGCATTCTCTGGCAGGGTAGAGTTTCCAAGGAATATTCCGACTATCAACACTACTCCGACGATAGGCAGGACCCAGAATCTGCGGGCGACAGAGTTCGTATCCACCAGGCCATAGGTTATGCCTGATGGGTTCACTTCCGGCATATACTGATAGCGCGGTGCGAAGGCAAAGCCAAGAGCGAATCCCATGACCAGACCGCCCATGTGTGCCCAGTTGTCTACATTAGGAGTAATGAATCCAATGACCAGAGTGATCGCGGCTATGAGAGCAAATCCGGTAAGGTTCTGGTGGCCCATCTCACCAAGCACGTCTCGTCTTACCATAAAGAAGGCCACTAGAGCGCCCAACACACCCAATATAGCCCCACTAGCGCCGACCCCTATGCCCCCTATAGCTATGAACAGATAGCTGGCAACGCTACCGAACAGTCCGGCCAGAATGTAGATAATCGTGAAGCGGGCATGACCATATATACGCTCCACCAACCGGCCTACAATCAGAAGAAGAAGACTGTTGGCGAGGAGATGCATCAGCCCGGAGTGCAGGAACATCGCCGTAGACAGTCGCCAGTACTCCCCGTCGGCGATGAGAAGCTTGCTCATAGCTCCGAAATCCAGCAAGACGTTGTGGTTCTCTGAGCCACCCGCGGCTTTCATGATTAGCCAGATAGCGGCGTTGGCTGCCAGCAGGCCCCAGGTTACGACGGGCTTTACGTCCACCCCTGGCAGAGGAACCCTTAAGCCCTCCTCCTGTCTATCTTGAAAAAAACCTGCCACCTGCCGCCTCGTCTTCTTGTTGTTGATGCATAATCCTACGATAACATCAGCCATGAGGGGATTCAAGGAAGAGGGCACGCATATAGGAGCGCAAGATAACACTCATTAGTGACAGTCGTGCATTGGGCAGCTACGCCAAATCAAAACACTTCGGTGCGCAACAAGTCCTCAAAAGTCTCTCTGCGGCGAATGAGGCGGGCATTTCCGTCTTTGACCATGACAATAGCAGGCCTGGGGTTCAGGTTATAGTTGCTCGACATCGGCACTGCGTAGGCCCCTGACGAAGGTATAGCAACAACATCGCCGGACTCTATGACCGGCAGCATGATATCCCGAATCAGTATATCTCCCGATTCGCAGTATTTGCCCACGAGTGTGACGAGTTCCTCCGGCGCGTCGGCCATTCGATTGGCAAGCACGGCTTCGTAGCGGGCGTCATACAGGGCAGGGCGGATGTTGTCGCCCATGCCGCCATCCAGCGAAACATACTTGCGAACTGTAGGAATGTCCTTGATGCCGCCGACTCTATACAGCGCGACACCCGCGCGTCCGACTATGGAGCGTCCCGGCTCGACAACTAGCCGAGGCTCGCCAAAGCCAAGGTCTTCACAGCGCGATTTTGTGGCAGAGGCTATGACCTCTGCGTATTCGCCGATAGCAGGTGGCATCTGATCTCTAACGTAACCGATTGCGAACCCACCGCCGGGACTGAACTCCCGAAGCTCCAGACCTTCCTCTCTGAATTGGGCGAGGTAAGTCAGCACAGTGTCTATGGCGACGGAGTACGGCTCAAGCTCGAATATAGGCGATCCAAGGTGAAAGTGAATGCCTACAAG
This sequence comes from Dehalococcoidia bacterium, assembly GCA_965206395.1. Classification (GTDB taxonomy): domain Bacteria; phylum Chloroflexota; class Dehalococcoidia; order Lucifugimonadales; family CATOSD01; genus CBDBJK01. The sequence continues at coordinate 197,700 of CBDBJK010000033.1, read as the reverse complement.
GTCAAGATTGGACGCGTTTAGCGCCTCTCGAATCGCCTGCGCTCCGTGGCCCGTCTCGATTGAGAAACCGAACTTGCTGTCCAGGCTGCCAGTCGTCGTATGTATGTGAGTGTGAGGATCGATACCGGGCGACAGACGCAGCATGATTTCCTGAGTAATGCCTTTGCTGCGGGCCAGCTCGTTCAAGACGCTCAGTTCGTGGAAGCTGTCGACGACGATGCGCCCGATGCCAAAGTCCAGAGCCATACTCAACTCTTCAGGGGTTTTGTTGTTGCCGTGGAAGTAGACTAGCTCCGGCGGGAAGTCCACAGCCCTGCTCATCGCAAGCTCTCCACCAGACACAATGTCCAATCCAAGACCTTCCTCGCTGATGAGCTTCGCCAACGCCGGATTCAAAAATGCCTTGGACGCATATGCCACTCTAGAATTGGTGTAGCGGCTCTTGAACTCGCTCACAAACTCCTGGCATATTTGCCTGAGTGTGTCCTCATCAAACACGTATAGAGGCGTGCCAAACTCGTCTATCAGGTCAAGTGAATCGCAACCGCCCAATAGCAGATGGTCCTGATCGCTCACTGCTACGGTTAGAGGGAAGAGGCTAGCATTATCAAAGGTCATTCGTTGCTCCTGACAGCAATGGAATTGTTGAGCTAGGATAATCGAGGACTATTCTATAGTACAGTGTTAGCGAATGGAATCCAAAGCAAGCATCCGAATCTGAAGACGATGCCAATATACCTCCGATTCGACCTTGACGGACTCACAAGGGTTAGATATGATTATTGAGGACTGGTGATAGGCACCACGGAAGGTAAAGTGCGCCTTGACAACTAGGCGGCATTTAAGTAGTATTGAGCCTGTCACATTGGCACTTTAACAATTGGATAGTGGAAGGAAACAATTCTTACTAGAGTTTGATCCTGGCTCAGGACGAACGCTGGCGGTGCGCCTAATGCATGCAAGTCGAACGGACGACTCCGATTCGTCGGGGGAGTTAGTGGCGGACGGCTGAGTAACACGTAAGTGACCTACCCTAAAGAGGGGGATAATCTCGAGAAATCGGGCTTAATACCCCGTACGTCCCGGCAGTTACGGCTATCGGGAGAAAGGTTCTCGGACTTGTCTGGGTTCCGCTTTTGGACGGGCTTGCGGCCTATCAGGTAGTTGGTGGGGTAAAAGCCTACCAATCCGAAGACGGGTAACCGGTGTGAGAGCATGATCGGTCAGAGGGGGACTGAGACACGGCCCCCACTCCTACGGGAGGCAGCAGCAGGGAATCTTGCGCAATGGGCGAAAGCCTGACGCAGCGACACCGCGTGGGGGAAGAAGGCCTTCGGGTCGTAAACCCCTTTTCCCAGGGAGGAGAATGGACAGTACCTGGGGAATAAGGATCGGCTAACTACGTGCCAGCAGCCGCGGTAATACGTAGGATCCGAGCGTTGTCCGAATTTACTGGGCGTAAAGGGCGCGTAGGCGGCCCGCTAAGTCTCATGTGAAATCTCCCGGCTCAACTGGGAGGGGTCATGGGAAACTGGCAGGCTTGAGGGCAGCAGAGGGAAGCGGAATTCCGGGAGTAGTGGTGAAATGCGTAGATACCCGGAGGAACACCAGTGGCGAAAGCGGCTTCCTGGACTGTACCTGACGCTGAGGCGCGAAAGCGTGGGGAGCAAACCGGATTAGATACCCGGGTAGTCCACGCCCTAAACGATGGATACTAGGTATGGGGGGTATCGACCCCTCCCGTGCCGAAGCTAACGCGATAAGTATCCCGCCTGGGGAGTACGGCCGCAAGGCTAAAACTCAAAGGAATTGACGGGGGCCCGCACAAGCAGCGGAGCGTGTGGTTTAATTCGATGATAAGCGAAGAACCTTACCAGGGCTTGACATGCTTTTGAAACCCCGTGAAAGCGGGGCCTCCTTCGGGACAGATGCACAGATGTTGCATGGCTGTCGTCAGCTCGTGCCGTGAGGTGTTGGGTTAAGTCCCGCAACGAGCGCAACCCTTGTCGTTAGTTACTATGTCTAGCGAGACTGCTCCTAAAAAGGGAGAGGAAGGTGGGGATGACGTCAAGTCAGCACGGCTCTTACGTCCTGGGCTACACACACGCTACAATGGCCGGTACAGAGGGTCGCGAAGGCGCGAGCCGGAGCTAATCCCACAAAACCGGCCCCAGTTGGAATTGCAGGCTGCAACCCGCCTGCATGAACGTGGAGTTGCTAGTAACCGCAGGTCAGCACACTGCGGTGAATACGTTCCCGGGCCTTGTACACACCGCCCGTCACGTCATGGAAGTCGGCAACACTTGAAGTCGCTGAGCCAACCCGCAAGGGAGGCAGGTGCCGAGGGTGGGGCTGGTGACTGGGACGAAGTCGTAACAAGGTAGCTGTACCGGAAGGTGCGGCTGGATCACCTCCTTTCTAGGGAGAGACTCTTCGATGATGGCATCGCCTGGTTTCAGGCGTTGCACTAACGAAGAAGACTTCCAGGTCGGTCGGTGAGCGGGATGGCGAAGGTTATGAGTTGAGTCGGACCTCGATTAGTCGGGGAGAGCTCCTCAGAACCCAGACCATCTCCTTATGAAAACTCACCGCCTTTAATTGAAACTTTTTATTCTGTTTCCTTCCACTATCCAAATGTTAAGGTCTTTCCGAAGAAAAGGGTCGAACTTTCATAAAGTCGGCCCCTTTTAATTTCTGCGACACCTACACATCGCATGGGGCTGTAGCTCAGCTGGGAGAGCACCTGCTTTGCATGCAGGGGGCCAGGGGTTCGAGTCCCCTCAGCTCCACTTCCGCACCTATACGGCGCAGTAAATAAGCTCTATTACCCCTCCAGATTTTGTAGAACTGCTATGGTTTCACTCTGCGAACTTTATATACATCTGAAGCCATGATTTCAGGATTTTTGGCCTGGAATTCGGACGAAAAGTCATTGAAGGAGATAACGCGCCCACTAAGTTCTCCTGAGTCTTCACTACCCAGGAATACTGTTAGCTCCAGGAGTTGTTCCAGAGGGCCTTCCTCGCTGAACAGATCGTGAACCATCCTATAATAATCTGAATCCCCAGTATCCCTCATGCTACTTACTAGCTCTTCTGTCAACTGAGTACGGTGCGCGCCCGGAGCCACCGCATTTACCTGAATATTCTTGTCAGCCACTTCCAGGGATAAGACTTCCGTCAGTTTGAGAATCGCCGCCTTGCTGGAGGAATACGCAGAAAAGTACTTGAGTGCATTGTCGCTAGCGCCTCCACCTGACACATTGATGATCTTGCCCCGATTCTGTCGCAGCATCGCTGGCAGAACGGCTCGGCAGCAAAGGTAAGTACCTATGAAGTTTGTGTTGATAGTCTGAATCCAATCAGAAGGGTCGATTTGTTCAACCGTACCCATTGATCCGATAGCACCTGCGTTATTGATGAGAATGTCTATGGTTTCAAACTTATCTAATGTCTGCTGTACCATGCTGTCAACTTGGGATTGATTGCTAACGTCAGCAGTAATGACTAAAGTGGGAGCGCCAAGTGCCTCGGCCTGTTCTGCTGTTTCCGCTAGCTGGGCAGTAGTTCGCGCGGCTAGTGCAAGCCGAGCACCTTCTCTAGCGAATCCCAGAGCGATATAGCGACCAATTCCTCTACCTGCCCCCGTGATTATTGCCACTCGGTTTTCCAGACGCATACTTAAGTCCTTAAAGGCAAACAAGGCCAAGCCCATCAACATTCTGGTTAATAGCGGTATCCTTGTATAAAGCTATCCAGTGCGCAAATTTCAGAAAGTGACCGACTCGATTCTGTAAAATCAAAATAACGCGGCGATTGTGAAAATATCCCGACTCATCATAAGAAGAGTCGGGATATTAATTCGTGATTGAGGGGTTTAATAAGGTGGACCCCATTATTAAGACAGCACGAGGGCTAAATTAAGAGAGTCTCCCACCCCTGCGCTAGGTTTCACCAAGCCCGATGGCAGCCCTGCTTCTTCAGCTGCTGCTCCCCTTTCTTCCTGGCCATGTTGGTACACCTCTGCTGGGGTCCGGTAGCCCAAAGCCTGGTGAGGCCTCTGCCGGTTGTAGAACTCCAGGTAGGCATTGATCCCAGTTCGGGCCTCGGCGACGGTCTGGTAAGCTTTCAGATACACCTCCTCGTACTTGATGCTCCGCCACAGCCGCTCCACGAAGATGTTGTCCAGGTACCTACCCTTACCATCCATGCTGACCTGGACCCTCTGCTCCTGCAACGTCTGGGTAAAGGCCTCACTGGTGAACTGACTCCCCTGGTCGGTGTTGAATATCTCCGGTCGTCCCTTACCCAGGGCTTCCTCCAACGCCGCCACGCAGAAGCTGGTGTCCATGGTGTTGGAGAGCTTCCAGGCCAGCACGTGCCGGCTGTGCCAGTCCATGATGGCCACCAGGTACAGGAAGCCCTTCGCCATGGGGATGTAGGTGATGTCCGCGGCCCAGACCTGGTCGACCCGATTAACCTCCACTCCCTTCAGCAGATAGGGAAAGATCCGGTGTCCCGGCGCTGGTTTGCTGGTGTTGGGACGCCGGTAGATGGCTTCCAGACCCATCAACCGCATCAGCCTTCGAACCCTTTTTCGGCTCACCAGATAGCCCTGTTGCAGCAGCCAGGCCTTCATCTTCCTGGAGCCGTAGAAGGGGGTCTTCAAATACTGACGGTCCATCAGGGCCATCAACTCCAGGTCTTCTGCCCTGGTCGGTACCGGCCGGTAGTACACCGAGGCCCGGCTGACGTCCAGCAGGATACATTGACGCACCAAAGACAGCTGCTGGTGGTCTCGGTCTATCATGGCTCGCCGTATGCTGCGACTCATAGACCGGACCTTTCCGACAAAAAATCGCGTTCCACCTTCAGCTGGCCGATGTGCCGGTAGAGGTGGTTAATCTGAGCTTCCTTGGCTTTCTCCTGGGATTTCTGATTGGTGGCAAATAGCTCCGGGGCTCCTTCCACCAGGGCCCTTTTCCAGGCGTGAATCTGACTGGGATGGACCTCAAATCGGCTGGCCAGCTGGGCGATGGTCCCTTCCCCCGCAAGGGCGGCCAGGGCCACCTTGGCCTTGAACGCCGGACTGTGCTTATTCCTCGTCTGTTTCATGTCCTGCTCCTTCACGTCGGTTAGTTGCCGGTTATTTTAGGAGCTGGACTCTCTCTTAGCCAGTTGTCTAGTTTTTGGGTACCACCTCATAACTAGCCTGCAGCATTCTTTGCGGCTTCGACGGCGGCATCGAAGTCTGGCAGCTGAGCGATCAAGGGAAGGTATTCAACGTGCCTCACCGTGTCGTTTTTATCGACAACGAAAACTGCCCGGGCGAGCAGTCCGTTCTCCTTGACATGGACGCCATAGCTGTCGCCGAATTGCCTATCCTTAAAGTCTGATGCCGTCGTCACGTTATTGACATCGTTTGCTCCGCACCAGCGAGCCTGCGCAAACGGCAGGTCCATGCTGATGGTGAGGATCTGGATGTCATCGGGAAGTGAGTTTGCAATTTCGCTGAACTTTTTCGTCTCGTCGCTACACACGCCCGTATCGAGTGACGGCACCGATGCTATTATGCGAACGCTCCCGGCGGAATCGGAAAGGCTGACGGGTCTGAGACCGCCACCCGTAACCGTGAACGCCGGTGCCTGCTGTCCGACCTTGATTTCCGGGCCAAGCAAAGTTAGAGCATTGTCGCCTGCTGCAAATACGCCTGTTCTTTCTTCGAGAGCCATAATTGCACTTAATCTCCTTTTTTTCTTTGTAATCCTTAAGCCGGTATTTCCCAGATGAATCCCAGTGCTTTCATGAACACTCCATCCTAGGATAACACGGACTATACGACCAATGATTGAAGTAGTCAACAGCAACCAGATGCACTCCACTCGCCTCATATTGTTATTCGAGCCTCCACAAGCCACTTGGAAAGGCTCTAAACGGCTCTTTCGGACCGAACCTCACCCTAAAAGGTCACCACACTGCGTTGGTAAAATACATGGCAGATGAGTGTGGCACATCAGAAACCACGATTGACTACAGGGTCGCGTTTGGGCAAGTCCCGCGTGTCAGATCTAATCCTAGCCAATACAAGTAATGGCAAATCGCTTGTGCTAGAATAAGGGGTGTATTTCAAATAGCGGAACAGTCAAATCGAAGGGAAATAGAGCGGTCGGCTCATAACCGATTGGTCGTAGTTTTGAACCCTGCCGAGCACACCAACTGGCCGTCTCACGTTCCAATGATCCGTAAGGTTTCGACTTCCTGTCAACTCAATGCAGGACATCAATATATAAACCATGCTGGTGAATATGAAGTCAACTCATGGCATCTGGGGCCAGATTCGCATCTCTCAATTACGATGGATGCTGATTGTCGCAATCCTGACTCTGATGGCTATCGGAGTCCAGACGGCTCCTGGGCTGGTCGGACGCGCCTTGGCCCACGAAGGCACGGAGCGTCTGGAGCTATTCAGAGGTCGTGAAGGCCTTTATCTGATAATAGTCGGAGTCCAGCCGCAGAATCCTGCGATAGGTATGCTTCACTTCTCAGTGACTCCTCTAGATGCCGAGACCATGCTGCCGGTCGATGACGCAATCATCACCGTAATAGCCATTAACGAACAGGGCGAGCCAGCTTTTCAGGCTCCGGCCCTTCCTTCGCCAGGCTCGTCACTGTACTACGACGCCAACATAAACTTCACGGAGTCGGGAGCGTGGAGCCTGTTGGTAAAGCTGGAGAGCGAGCGACTGGGTGAGGCAACAGTCACCATGCCTCTGGGAATAGGAGCGTCTCAGTTGCCTTCAGGCGGTGTAGGCACAATCGTGTACGTGGTGATGCTGGCTATCCTGGTCGGCGGGATAGCGTATGTATGGTACAACGCTCGCCGTAAACAAAAACAAAGAATGGCAAGGGCCTAGTCGATAACATCGTCTAGTATCAATGCGTCGCCTTCTCGATGGAACACGACGGTCACCCTCAAACCCAAGACCATATGCTCTCTGAGATGCGAGGGAGGAAACTCGGCCAATATCTTGCCCTTGGCCTCAAACCTGAGCATTTCACCGTCGTCGTCTCGCAGCGTCAGTGATCGCAACTCCAAAAGCGATTCGGCCTGCACATCCTGAATCAAACCACCGACGCTTTCAACAACGTCTGTTATCGATTCTGTGGTCGAGCCTCTACTACAGGCCAACACACTGGTTATCGACACAATTATTATAATTCCCCGGATTCCCCAATGCTTCAATATCAGCTCTACCTCTTTTTTTGTGATAATGTGGCTTCCGTTCCGCGAATGCCCAAAAGCTAAACTCAATTTGAATTGACTGCATCGTACCGCCTTAGGTAACTTTAGAGTTAGGGGAGGTGGAAGATGCACAAACTAATACCAGGGATTCTTTTAGCAGCAATAATCGCCCTTGTTGTGCTCTCCAGTCAAGCAGCATTCGCAGACACGAACCGTCCACTCATGGTGTTTCTAATAGATCGCGTGGCGGTTTCCGAATCTGAGGAGGGCACTGATTTAGTGAAATCGGTTCTGGGGCTGGTATCGACACTCAGAGATGAGCAGCCTTTTGCTTTCATCAGCGTGAGTGAACCCGCAAACGCGATTGGCCCAATACTGCCTAGCGACCAGGAGTTCAAGGCGTTCCAAGATGGGATAGACGATTGGCTGGCATCGACAAGCCCCGCCAAGAACGTCGACCTGCTGGGCGCGATTGCCGAAGCGTCATCCTTCATGCGCAGCACGCTCGCTCCGCGCGGCAGCACCATATATCTCATCACCGACGGCTCAACCAGAGCCGAACCCAGGGGAGCGACTGTTCGCCTTACATCTTTGAGCAGCCTCTTCCAAGACAATGGATGGGCGCTTGTGGGGCTGGGCCTGCCGGAAGCTTCAGGCAAAGCAGCCGAGTTTCTCGGTGAAACCTCTGAACAGCTTGGAGGTGAGTCCTTTGAACTGTCCGTGCCCGACGGATTCAAGAGCCTTACGAACAAGATTCTCAAGGATGAGGCAAAAGGGGCGCTCACCAATCTGGGCGGCGGGACCCTATCGCCTACCGATGTGTTGGCCTCTCAGTTCAGCATTGTGCCCGGAACCCGCGAGGCGAACCTCTTGGTGTTCAAAGAAAGCTCGAACGGCTCTCTGCGACTAAGCAATCCGTCGGGATTTGAGGCTTCAGCCGGAGATCGAGCGTCGTCGTTTGTAATTGAGACCCCATTCGTAGTCATCTGGCGTCTAATCGACCCTGCGCCGGGCGAATGGCAGGTAAACGTTAGAGGAGTCGAAGGCTCCATCTCAACATCGCACTACGCCGTGAACAAATATACGCCCGTTCTTGAGCCAATTGGACCTATGCCATTGACCGAACCTGCCACGCTAACCGCGTTTGTCACCGACGGACAGCGAGGAGCCGTCGGCGTCGAGGGCGTGCAACTGACGGCAAGGGTTACCTCTCCTGAAGGCGTGACTGTGGCGCACGAGCTTAACGACAGGGGCGTATCAGGCGACGCGATCGGAGGAGACGGCTACTACTCGGCCACTATACCTCCGGTTTCAGCAGAAGGGCAATACATAGTAGAGTTGGAACTTTCCTGGCCTGAATTCGACCATCGAATAACCTCCCAGGGCGAATTTACAACGCAAGCGTTCCCAATTATTGATGTAACCATTCTGCAGACTGATGACTTGAAACCCGGGGTGAGGGCAAAGATAGCCGACGTTCTAGTTCATATCCAGGGACAACCATATGCCGTGCCAATAGACCAGATTACCGGGTCGGTAGCCTCCCTGAATGCGAATGGGATATTGGAAGTAAAGCCTGAACGGTTATTGGATCAGAGTCGTGCGTGGTCGTATGAGGTATTCTTTACTCCAGAAGGGGAAGCCCTCCACACAATAATCTTGGGGTTGAGTATCGAGTATTTGGGCAGGCAATACACCTACTCATCGGCGTCCACCGTCCTGTCGTCTGTGTTGCCCTCTCAATCAGTTCAACCAATTCAACAGCTTGCTGTGGCCTCGGCCCCCGCCGCGCCTCCGCCCGTAATAGAGCCTGTAGTGTTGGCTCCCGGCTCTTACTGGGGCCTCCTGGCTATACCTATAGTTATCCTGGTTCTCATAGCGGCCTGGGTCATTTATTGGCTCACGCGGAGCCGACCATACGGGTTCCTGTATAACGACCGCAGTGAGTTAATCGTGGACTTCGCAAATTTGAACCGGGGCTTCATGAGAAGCCTTTTCTCCAAGAACTCCATTTGGGGTAAGGAACTAAACATCCCCGGGTTCGAGGGACTATCCTTCAACTTTGCCCGTCGTCGAATCGACCTTTATAATCGACAGGTTACGACAAACGTGCGAGTCAATAATCACCCTCTCATCGGGCAGACGCCGATCCAGGATCGTACCTGGATTGGCACGCAGGGTAAGCTGTACAGCTTCCTGCTTTCGTCGTCACAGCCTCAACCACTGGGAGGCGCTGCGGGCGATGGAGACTAGGCCATAAGGCAGCATGTAAGCAAATGATGAGCCACGCGTGACCAGTCAATAAGTAGATTTAGGCTGAGCCAATAAGCTAGCCTGGAAACAAAAAGGAGACCCTTTCAGCAGGGTCTCCTTTTTGTTTCCTTTTTTCCTGAGGCTGAGGCTGGGTGTTAGTTTTCTTCTATCGAGATGGTCTTCATAACGTCGCCTGGGACGCTCGCGGCTTGAGGGTCTCGCTCCGAAATGCCTTGAACTACTTCCATTCCCTCGATTACCTTCCCGAATACCGCATGGCATGAGACGCCCGGAGTGCCGCAACTCTTGGGGGAGCCGTCGGGATTCAGTCCGTCGAGAAACGACGTATCCACGTATGTTATGAAGAATTGACTGCCGTTCGTCCCGCGTCCGCCTCTCATGCCTGCGTTAGCCATCGAGACAGTGCCCGGAGAGTCGTGGCGCGCGTCGGTGTGAAACTCATTGTCAAACTGGTAGCCTGGGCCACCGGAACCTGTTCCCGTAGGATCGCCTGTCTGTGCCATGAAGCCAGGTATCACACGATGGAAGGTAATCCCATCATAGTAGCCCTCACGTGCCAGAAACACGAAGTTGTTGACCGTGTTCGGAACCTCTTTGGCGAATAGTTCGATGACGATGTTTCCGCCCTTCTCCAGCTCAATGGTCGCCATGTATTTCTTGCTGGTGTCGATTACCATTGCTGGGGCAGAACTATACTGCTTGTTGGTCACGGGTGCCTCCGTTGTTTGAGATTGGGTCGCTGAAGCGGGTGCCGCCGTCGGTTGGGATGCTAAAGTGGGTATCGACGCAGGCTCCTCTCTTTGTACTGAGGTTGAGCGTTAGTTTTCCTCTATCGTGATGGTCTTGATGGCATCGCCCGGAGTCGTCGCAGACCCAGGGTCTCGCTCCGAAATACCCTCGACTACTTCCATTCCTTCGATTACCTTGCCGAATACCGCATGACATGACACGCCGGGAGTGAAGCAGTTCTTGGAGTTGCCGTTGGGATTCAGACCGTCGAGGAACGATGTGTCCACGTATGTTATAAAGAATTGGCTGCCGTTCGTCCCACGTCCGTTCCTCACGCCCGAGTTAGCCATCGACACTGTGCCCGGAGAGTCATGGCGCGCGTCTTCGTGAAACTCGTTGTCAAACTGGTACCCTGGGCCACCGGAACCTGTGCCAGTAGGGTCGCCTGTTTGCGCCATAAAGTCAGGTATCACACGATGGAAGGTAATTCCATCGTAATAACCCTCACGTGCCAGGAACACGAAGTTGTTGACCGTTATCGGAACCTCTTTGGCTAATAGCTCGATGACGATATCTCCGCCCTTCTCCATCTCAATAGTCGCCGTATACTTCTTGCTAGTGTCAATTACCATTGCTGGGGCAGAACTATACTGCTTGTTGGTCACGGGTGCCGCCGTTGCTTGAGGCACTGACGTGGGTGTCGGCGTAGGCTCCTCTCCTTGTGCTGAGGTTGAGCTTTCGTTTTCCTCTATCGTGATAGTCTTGATGGCATCGCCTGGGGCGCTCGCGGAGGCGGGGTCTCGCGGCGAAATGCCCTCGACTACTTCCATTCCCTCGATTACCTTCCCGAAAACCGCATGGCAAGAGACACCCGGAGTGCCGCAACTCTTGGGGGAGCCGTCGGGGTTCAGTCCGTCGAGGTTCAGAGTTGGCACATAAGTAATAAAGAACTGGCTGCCGTTCGTCCCGCGTCCGCTCCTCAAGCCTGAGTTAGCCATCGAGATAATGCCCGGAGAGTCGTGGCGTGCGTCGGCATGAAACTCATTGTCAAACTGATATCCTGGGCCGCCGGAACCTGTGCCAGTAGGGTCGCCTCCCTGCGCCATAAAGCCGGGTATCACGCGATGGAAGGTAACCCCATCATAGTATCCCTCACGTGCCAGGAACACGAAGTTGTTGACCGTGTTCGGAACCTCTTTGGCGAATAGCTCGATGACGATATTCCCGCCCTTCTCCATCTCAATGGTCGCCGTATACTTCTTGCTGGTGTCGATTACCATTTCTGGGGCAGAGCTGTACTGCTTGATACTCAAGGGAGCCGCGGTCGGTTGGGGTACTGAGGCGGGTGTCGGCGTAGGCTCCTCTTCCGAGCTGCACGCCAGAGCGAGTACGATAAGAGCGGCGCAAATTGGCAGAATCACCTTGCTAGCATGTGTTCTAAACATACCTCTTACGTCTGGCCTCCATTCTCGGTTTGAATCTTTCAACCTGTATTTTCTTACTACCGATACCGACGAAGAACATTCTACAGCCACTCGACGATTTATACCAGACGGTTTTGAGGCTTTCTCACTCGATGCTCATGAACCTTCGCCACTGCCTTTGCCTGATTGCGGATATAAGTTGAGGATATTGCCTGGAAAAGTGTGTGCCCGCGACGACGAACGTGAGAATCAAACAAACCACGATCAGCCCTAAAGTCTGGCCTGTTCCAATCGTCAAGGCATTGAGCGCAACGAAAACCCCTGTCATCGTCCACACGGGATGGCGAGTGACGAGGAATACGATTGCGCCAACCCCTGCCGCTATCACTGTCAGTTTCCAAAGAACGAACACTGAGATTCCGAGAGCGGTTGCGGCCCCTTTGCCACCTTTGAAGCCCAGAAACGGTGAGTAGTTGTGTCCAAGAACAATGGCGACTGCGGCAACGTAAATTGCGAAGTTGGGCGCGCCGATCCGCTCTCCGATGAACAACGCCAGAGCGCCTTTCCCGGCGTCAATCGCAAGTACCAGTAGGCCAGCCGCCTTTCCAAGCTGACGATAGGCATTCAACGCGCCGGGGTTCCCGCTCCCGTGTTGACGCACGTCAGTTCGGTGAAGCAATCGTCCCAGCACGAAGGCAGTCGGAAACGAGCCTAGCAGAAAAGCCAATGCTATCGCAGCAATCGATTCAATCATCGTGGTTAACTACGGACTGACATCAGTTTATTGATTCCCTTTCGATGGACCTGTGACCGTAAGACAGGCACCGCGTGACGTGATCCATTCGCGCAGAACTCTAGTTATATGATGCGCCCAACGTCGTCTGTGATGCTAAAGCCCAAGAGCGTGCCGAGGGCGGGAGGGTGGGAAAAACGCGCCGCGCATTTACGCGACTACCAGGGCGCATGCCAGGGAATTTTCGAGCGCCTAATGTCACGTCTTGGAATTCGCTGTCTTAAATCTCCAATGCGCCGAAACAGGCCGCCATGATGCTTTCCACATCGATTCCGTATTCCCGATACAGGTCTGGACGATCACCCGACTGACCAAAACCGCTGACCCCGAGCGGCAATGAAACGGTGTTCAGCGCGCTGCCAATCCATGCCAGAGAGTGGGGATGGCCGTCTACCACTGTAATCACCGGCCCAACTCGGTCCGCCACGGGCACTACATCCGCCATGAACTCCGACATCTCAGGCTTGGACTTCATGGCGGCGTTCACCGAGTCCTGGAAACGCTTGTACAGCGGGCCGGGGCCTGTGATGTTGATAACGTTCGCGTACACACCTTCGTCCATTAGTTGTCGGCTCGCCTCGACTGCTTCTGGCACCATTGCGCCACACGCCATGATATGGACTACGTTGACTCCTGGCTGATAATCTGCCTCATGGGTCCTGTCAATTAGCCTGTATGCGCCTGCAAGCACCTGTCGTCGCAATCGTTCGCGGGCGGTGAGGTCGTCCTCAGGCACGTTGAAGATTTCCTGGTCTACTCGCTTGCTCGTCAGCCTGAGATATGTCGAATTCTTGCGCGTGCGGATATTCTCCAGAGCATCGAGCATTATCCATTCAAGCTCCTGACCAAAGCATGGCTCGTAGAACGCCACGTCAGGCATTTCGACGCCGATTGAGGGCGTTATCAGCGATTGATGTGCGCCGCCTTCAGGAGCCAAAGTAATCCCAGATGGCGTTCCAACTGCGATGAACTTGGCTCCTGAATATATACTGTAGACGTAGGCATCCAATCCGCGCCGCACAAATGGGTCATACAGCGTGCCAATAGGATATAGAAGCTCGTCGTTCATCTCGAATGACAGGCCAAGCTGACCTAGCATCATGAACAGGTTGTTCTCGGATATTCCAAGCTCGATATGCTGTCCATGGGGCAGTTCCTCCCACTTCAACGCCCTTAGCACGCCCTCTTCCGGCAGCGGCTCTGATTCGCTTCTTGTCCACACCCCTACCTTGTTTATCCAACCGCCAAGATTCGTCGAGCTAGCTACGTCCGGGCTAACAGTGACAATCCTGTCCGAAACATCGGGGAGGTTCCGAGCCACGTCGGTAAGCACCAGCCCGAATATCTGCTGAGAGGACATATTGCCGCGATACGTGTGGCCGAAATCCGTTGGTATGAACGACCCCGTGGTAACGGCCTCTGGTTTGCGGCCTCTTCCGTACAGACTCTCCCGTGACTCGGCGCACAGCCTATCTGCCGTGCTCTGTGGCTTGAACCCAGACCATTTCTCGTCTTCAGCTATGTCAAGCTCATTTCTTAGCTGCTCCATCTGGTGATGGGAGAGAAAGACTGAATGGTTTTGTGGATCGCCAACCGAAGGCAGCATCCAACCCTTCAGTGTGTACGCGAACACGACACTTGGGCCTTTTGCGAGGTCAGCCTGCTCGAACGCCTCCCGCAAGGTTGAAAAGTCATGCCCGCCGAGGTTATGGAAAAGCTCCTGAAGCTCGTCGTCGCTCCAGCGGCTCAGGAACCGGCTCATGTCTTTCGGATAACGGCTTGATTGAGGCAGCCACTCCCTCAATGACCTTGGAGAAAGCCGCAGCAATCTCTGATAAAGCTCGTTTGGCATCTCATCGATACACACGCGCAGCAGTTCGCCGTTAGGCTCGGCATATGCTGCGTGAAGACGTTTGCCGTATTTGGCGTCTATCACGTTCCAGCCGTTGGCGGCAAACATATCTCGCCACGCACGCACCCGAATGCCTGGTATCACCCGATCAAGGCTCTGGCGGTTGAGGTCAATTATCCAGAGTACCTGTCCGAGGTCGCCCATAAACGGCTCTGCGATGGCTTCCCATATCGAGCCTTCGTCCAGTTCGGCGTCTCCGACAAGGCTGATGTAGCGGTGACTAGGCTCCGCGCTCGAATACAGGCGCGTCCGCGTGTACTCGTAGGCAAGAGCAGCAAAGTTCGGCGCGACCGCTCCTAACCCAACTGAGCCGGTGGAGAAATCCACTTGGTCTGGGTCTTTAGTGCGGCTTGGATAGGCTTGCAGGCCGTGAAAAGCCCTAAGCGTCTTGAGTTCTTCCTGTTTGAGATTACCGAGAAGATACTGAATGGCGTGAAAGACGGGCGAAGCGTGTGGCTTGACTGAAACCCTGTCGCCCGCCTGCATGAAGTCGAAATACAGAGAGGTCATGATGGTGACGACAGATGCGCTAGACGACTGATGCCCACCCACTTTAGCGCCGTCCCGATTTTCGCGCACATCGTTCGCGTGATGAACCATCTGCATTGACAGCCACAGCACCCGGTTTTGAATCTCAGAGAGCAGGCTGTCGCGGTCATCTACAGAAATGTCAGTTTCGTCCGGCGCTTTGGTCGTCATGTTGTCCTCCGTCATCGTAAATGCGCCTCATCAGTATAGCATCGCCCTGTCACGCTGAATCAGACGCCGCAAGATACGGCGCAATCCAGCCGAGTCCAGCCTCGGTATTCGTCAGAGGTCTGTATTCGCAGCCTATCCAGCCGTCATAGCCTATCCTGTCCAGAAAACCAAACAGAAACGGATAGTTTATCTCGCCTGTGCCAGGCTCGTTACGCCCTGGGTTGTCTGCGATCTGCATATGCTTGATGATGTCTAGATTGCCTTCGATTGTGCGCGCCAGGTCACCTTCCATGATCTGCATGTGATAGATGTCGTGTTGAAGTCCCAGATTGCCTGAGCTTACATCGTCGATGATTGAACGCGCCTGTGCAGTATGACACAGGAAAAAGCCTGGGATGTCGATGGTATTTATCGGCTCCGTTACCAGCCCAATACCGCCGCGCTCCAACTGGGCAGCGGCGAAATTGAGGTTGGATACGAACGTCTCTCGCAGATTCTCCGGCTCGACTCCTTGCGGGGTGATTCCAGCCAGGCAATTTACCTGCTTGCATCCCAACGCAGTGGCATATTCTATCGCTTTGCCGACTCCGTCCTGAAACTCCCCTACCCGATCTGGTAGACAGCCGATTCCTCTTTCGCCACCGTCCCAGTCTCCGGCAGGCAGGTTATGAAGAACCTGGGTAAGGCCATGCCGGTTGAGTTTTTCGGCGATTTCCTCTTTATCGTAATCATATGGAAAGAGGTATTCTACCGCCTTGAACCCGGCCTTTGCGGCGGCTTCGAAGCGGTCAAGAAAATCGACCTCGTTAAACATCATCGTCAGGTTTGCGGCGAACTTTGGCATGTCGTGATATCATCCCTTCAGCAAGCGATGCGGCGGATAGGCATCATCCATCTCGGCATTTTCATGAGCAGCTCTTATCCTCGACCATATAAGGCCCTTCCGGTTACAGTTATACAATGCCTCGGTCTTCTTCGAGGCCCATTATAGCATCCTGCTCTGGACACAGATATTGGAGAAACAAGCTGAAACGAGGTATCCACACCCATGCTTCTATGTATAATTGCTGGCATGCATCCCGTTCCGCTTCTGACGATTCAGATATACTAAAACTTGAAGGCTGCATGAAGTAGCAAGTAAACGGCAACGAAACTCACGATCTTGGCAAGTGCGCAACTCAATTTTGATTTGTTCGTAAAAACCCCTCGCCAGCCTGGGGCAAGGTGGGGATAATGTAATAAAAGGTCGTGGGCGCTGCGCCTGGCCGAGGGAGGGGAGGATGTTCCGAATACGAGACCCGCAAGAGAGCCTCTGACAGTCCCAGTTCCTGGTGACGCCGAAGAAGGCTAAGCGCCTGGAGAGAAGTTGGGCCGAGGTTTTCCGAAACGAGGCGCTCCCCCTGATTGACGAGGAGCGCTTTGCTCCCATGTACTGCGTGGACAACGGCCGTCCCAACCGGGCGGTGCAGACCGTCCTCGGGGTCCACCTCCTCAAAGAGATGTTCAACCTCACCGACGATGAAGCTCTGGAACAGCTAGAGTTCAACCTGCTCTGGCACCACGCCCTGCGGCTAGACATCGAGGAGACCCACCTGCCCCAGAAGACCCTCCACAACTTCCGAGTTCGCCTGATGCAGCACGACGGTGGCCGGCTGGCTTTCCAGGAGACCACGGACCGGATCATCCAGGCGCTGGGCATACGCACCGGAAAGCAACGGCTGGACTCCACCCACATCATGAGCAACATCGCCACACTCACCCGGCTGGGCCTGTTCTGTGAGACGATGCGGTTGTTCCTGCGGGCCTTGCGCTGGGAGCACCCAGAGCTTCGCCCTGGGGTTCCGGAGGGCCTCCTAGGGCGCTATTTGAAGGAAGAAGACGAGGCGACCCACTACGAGGACGCCCGCACGGGGGAGGGTCGGCGACGCCTTTCGGTCTGTGCCCGGGACCTCTACCGGCTGGTGGACCGGTTTCATGGCACGACTGCTGCCCAGCTGGAGGAGTACCGGCTGCTGGAGCGGCTGCTGCGGGAGCAGTGCCATGTGGGCAAACACCAGGACGGGCGCCCCAGGGACGATGACGACGATGCTGGGGAATGCAAGGTGCCCGTGGCCTTGAAGGACCCGAAGCAGGTGTCCGCCGACTCGCTGCAATCGCCCCACGACCCGGATGTGACCTACAGCGGCCACAAGGGGAAGGGGTACGAGGTGCAGGTGGCGGAGACCTGCCACGAGGAGAACGCCACCCAGCTCATCACCCACGTGGAGGTGACCCCCTCGAGTGGGAGCGACACCGACGTGAGCGTGCCGGTCGTTGACGGGCTCGCGGAGCGGAAGGTCCGACCGGACGAGCTCTTCGCCGACACGGCGTATGGGTCGGGCCGCAATGCCTTCGAAGCCTCGCGCCGGGGAACGGAACTGGTGAGCCCGGTGGCGGGGTCGGCGCCGGGGAACTCGCACGAAGGAGAGGGTGACGGACCACCGCCGCTCACCGCCGCGGACTTTCAGATCGACGTCACAGGGGAGCAGGCCACGGTGTGCCCCGCCGGCCACCCGTCCATCGAGGAGTACGAGCTGAAGGATGCGCCGGAGCGGGTAGAGGTCCACTTTGCCGGGACAACATGCGAGCCCTGCCCCTTGCGATCCCGTTGCCCAGTGAAGCTGGACCGGCGTGCGGGGGCCTACGTCCTCAAGGCGGACCTGGTGAAGGTGAACATCGAGCGACGCCGGAGGGCCGAGGCCACCGAGGAGTGGCGCAAGCGGTATGACATAAGGGCTGGTATCGAGGGAACGAACTCCGAGCTGAAGCGCGCCCACGGGCTCGGGCGCTTGCGGGTGCGAGGGGGCCGTCGGGTGCGGCTTGCCGTCTACCTGAAGGCGTTGGCGTGCAACTTCAAGCGGATGGTCCATGCACGCCTGGTGGAGATGGAGAACACGGCTCAGCGGGCGGTCGGGACGGTACCTGCGGTCGCGGCCGCATGAGGGCGCCGCTCCACAACTTCCACCGGGTGCCCTGAGCCACGGAAGGGGTACCGCAACGGGATCACGCTTGTCCTGAGCGCAGCAGATAGGGCGGTGAGGCCAGCAACCGGCATCCCGTGGCCTCCTCCGCTCCAGACCACCTTCGTACGCCAGGGCTCATCTCAAACAGGCCTTGTTACGAGGGAATCAATTTTATATTCGCTATTTGCGTTTTGCAAAACTCGCACTGCCAGCAATCAGCCCAATCGATGATGAGGAACTATGACACAGTACGCTCTTGTAGCTGACCTTGGCGGCACGCAACTAAGGGTAGCCCTGGTAGACAGGGATAGAAATGTGACTCGCAGAAACGCTATTCCCACTCTCGCGCAGCAAGGCAGGGATGATGTGATGGAGCGGTTCGTGGCCGCCCTGCAACAGACGGCCTCCGCTGTAGAAAGCGCATCACTCGTTGGCATAGGCGTTTCACAGGCCGGGCCTACAAATTCGGAAACCGGCATGATGTACAACCCACCTAATCTTCCGGGATGGGACGGCTTTTCTCCCAAACCCATCCTGGAGGAGCGATTGTCGCTCACTTCCTCCCACGCTAACGACGCAACCCTTGGCGCGATCGCAGAGTACGCATACGGCGCGGGACGCGGCACAAAGCACATGATATACATGACCGTCAGCACCGGCATCGGCGGAGGAATCATGATAGACGGCAGACTGTACACTGGCGCTCGCGGGTTCGCGGGAGAGCTAGGCCATATCACGATTGACCGCAATGGCCCTAGTTGCCTATGCGGAAGCGTTGGCTGCCTGGAGATGCTGGCCTCGGGCACCGCGGTGGCGCGAATAGCACAAGAGAGGCTGACAGCAGGGGAGCAGAGCATATTGCTAGAGTCTGCGAACGGCGTCATCGAGCAGGTGGACGCGCCTAAAGTGGCGGAGGCGGCGAGGTCTGGTGACGCGCTGGCGAAGTCGATTATGCAGGATGCTGGCACGAACCTTGGCATAGGGATTGTGAGCCTGCTTAATGCGCTCGATCCAGAGGTCATCGTAATCGGCGGTGGGATGTCGCAGAGCCTCGACCTTCTGATGCCCTGGGTGTCCCGGATGATTGAGCAACGTGCGATTGTTCCGTATCAGGGTCAAATTCCAGTGGTCAAGTCTGAGCTAGGGGACGATGTAAGCCTGCTGGGTGCGGCGGCACTGGCCTTCGATACCTATGATCGAAGTCAATAACGGATTTTTTAGATTGACGACCTAGCCCTGGAACCGGAAGCCAAGCGGGTCTTCGTCGAACTCGATGCTGTGAAGAGCGGCTTGCGCCGCCTCCTCAAGTCCTTCGTCTCCCAGCTTCAAGCATTGGAGCAACGCTCGTCTGGCGAGCATCCCTCCAATCGTACCCAACGCCTGGACTGCGGAGACCTGAACCTGGAAATCGTCGTCCTGAATGAGCATAATCAGATGAGGGACGGTGGACTCGTCGCCAAGTTGTCCGATGGCACTTGCAGCCTCATAGCGAATCGCAGGGTCGTTGTGCTGCATCTCCTGAAGGACAATTGGCAGCCATTGGGTGTCTGAGCTTCTGCCCATCGCGAAAATGGCGCTCTGCTTTAGCTTTGGCTCATCGCAGTCGTAGGCTTCGCGGATTATCTCGCCGATTTCGGGCGAGTTGAATGACGCTATGGCCTCGATGGCACGCCTTCTAACCTCAAGCTCTTCGTCTTCTTTGTCGATTGTAGACAGGAGAGCGTTTCGAATTCTCTCCGCGTCTCGCGTAAGGAGCTTGCTGTCCTGCGCCATTCCAGCGAACTTGCCCAACGACATAGCAGCCGCCGCCCTGACACGTGGCGACGGATCATCGTTGATTAGCGAGATGAGTGGTCTGATGACTACTCTGTCATCAGTCTCCCACAGACCCCGCGTTGCCCGCTCTCTTATCTCGTCGTATTCGTCCGAGAGTGAAGCGCGAAAAACGGCCGTGAAGTCAAGCTCCAGATTATCCTCGCCGAGTTCGATAAGCCTGGTGAGTATCTCGCACTTCCTGTCGAAGCTCATCCCGGCCCACTCGGTCTTGAACTCAAACATCTCTTCAGAAGACAATCCAGAGAGTTGCAGCAGTCCAGATTGCTTCAAAGGCTTCTCTTCATCTGCCAACTCTTTCAAATATTTTTCCAGAGTCAAGGGCAGCCTCCCCGCTATAACCCAGCTTTTTGCTAAAGTACACTTTCGTAACTGATGACGCTGTGCTTCGTTTCGGCATTCTGGGGAAGTCTATTCACGCGCTACTCCACGACCTTCGCATAGTTTCTTCCCTCGGTTAGCTAGAGAGCGTCGAACAGAGGCCTGATTATTGAACACGTTGACCTTAGATTTGACATTAATGGAGCTTGCGTGCGTTTGTCAAGTCGCAATAAAGACATTCTCGGAAGAAGATTGTAACATTCTACTGTGGCCCCACCTTCCGTTTCGGGCGGCGTCATTCAAGTACTCGAAGTCATTGCGACCGAAGAACGACAAAGCTATCATTACCTATGATAACCTTACAGAGATAAGACAGAAACTCCATTGTTCGCCAAATCAAGGCGTCAAGGGATATCAGAATGTTGTCAGCGAGGACGAAAACAGGTGAGTGTTAAACAGCGTTCAGTCTTAACTCACGACGTGATGAACTTATTAGGCCAAGAGTACGGCCCTGTGGAATGGCATCCCAGGTACGACCCTGCGTCTGAGCTAGTTTACACGATACTGTCTCAGCATACGTCTGACATTAACTCAGAGCGGGCATTCAACAACCTCATCGACACCTTTGAATCGATTGAAGCCATTGCCAATGCCCCAGTAGAAGATATTGAGGATGCCATCCGCATGGGTGGTCTGGCAAAAGTCAAAGCGCCTCGAATCAAGGGAATACTACAGCAGATCGCCGACGAGATTGGCTCCTATGACCTCTCGTTCCTTGCCGAGATGCCGCTGAATGAGGCCAAGGCCTGGCTGAAGAAGCTCTCCGGCGTCGGCCCGAAGACCGCGGCAATCATTCTTTGCTTTTCCCTGGGAATGCCCGCGATGCCAGTGGACACGCATATCTATC
Source organism: Dehalococcoidia bacterium (assembly GCA_965206395.1). Taxonomy (GTDB): domain Bacteria; phylum Chloroflexota; class Dehalococcoidia; order Lucifugimonadales; family CATOSD01; genus CBDBJK01. The sequence goes on along the minus strand of CBDBJK010000033.1, from coordinate 176,564 downwards.
GTGTGTCCAAGCGCCTCGGACTGATCGGCCCGAAGGTTACAGCAGACAAAGCCCACGACATCCTTGAGCCTATGGTACCCAGCGAGGACGTGTTCGCGTTCCACGTATACCTCATCCGCCACGGTCGTCAAGTCTGCAAGGCCCTACGTCCGCGCTGCGATAAGTGTGTGCTCTCATGGGGATGCCCGTCCCGAAAATCGTTCGACGTTTGAAACCCACTCTAGCCTAGATTGAAGATGCGCTGCGCGTTGCCTGAGCGAATCATCTCCTTTTCTTGCTCGCTGATGGGTAGACTGTTTACCCGCGCGGCGCAGCCAGCCATATCTCCAATGTTGTGCGGGTAGTCGCTCCCGTATAGGAGATTGCCTGGGCCAGCGAGCTTGTAGGCCAGCATAAGGGCGTCCTCGTCGTAGATTACTGTGTCGTAGTAGAGGTTACTGAGGTATTCGGAAGGAAGTTTGCTGATGCGAGTCCTGGCATCAGGAATATTTCGATGGCACTGCTCTAGGCGAGCGGCCAGGAATGGCAGGGTGGCCCCGGCGTGACCCACGATAAGAGGCCAGTCCGGGTATCGCTCAAAGACTCCGGCGAGAACCATCCTGGTGACGGCAATAGTTGTGTCGATCATAAAGCCAATCGCGGGTATCATGCCATACTGATCCATCCCCATGTCGTCCACTCCAGGCGGCGTAGTAGGATGCAACAGCACAGGCAATTTTCGCTCGTTGAGAGCAGCCCAGAAGTCTTCGAATTGCGGTGCATCCAGCGGTGCATCGTTTACGTTAGCAAGAATAATCAGGCCAACCATGCCGAGCTGGTCTACGGCCCGCTCCATCTCTTTCAGGGCCAGGTCTACGTTCTGAAGCGGCACGCTCGCCAGCCCCCGGAATTTGTCAGGCCATCGGGCGCAGACCTCCGCTAGATGATCGTTCATCACGCGAGTGGACCTCCTCGGCCACGTCGTCCTTCGCCCAGTAGCTATTGGGGCAGGTGTAGGACAGCAGTTGCATGTCCACACCTACCTCGTCCATAGCGGGAAAGCGCAACTCCGGGTCGAACATCGGCGCGGTGAACGTCATGAAACGGGCGCCCTTCCTCATAACTACGGTGCTGCCTTCAGAGTCCTGTTGCAGTTGGTAAATGTGGCTGCCATGCTTTGTCAGCAGGTCTGTGTATGCCGTGGAAAGAATATGGTTGTGGACATCGATTAGCGACAAGGTCTTCCCCCAATAAACCGAATTACGAGATAGAGCTGAACTAGCCTTTGCCAAGCATCATTACTATGGTTATGTAACTAAACGTGAGGGAGTTTATCAGCATCCATCAACGCGGTCAAACCTCTTCTTGTGGCGAACAATCAATAATGAAGGCATGATTGCTGTTGGCTTCATTGACCATGAAGCGTATGGGTTAATATAATTCTGCTGCATAAAATTGGGCAGGTCGACAGAATCGCCGGAGATCATGAAGGCGTTATTGAGGTGAATAGCTGGGACCGATAGGACACACAACGATTTCCACGGGAATCGGAGTAGGCGTCTGGATTGGCTACAGACACTCCTCTGGCTGTTCCCGCCGCCATAGCCACCGGAGTGTTCATAGATTCAGACCATGTATTGGACTATCTGGACTGGATTCTGAGAGGGCACAAGCGATACATGCTGGTGCTATTTCATGCATGGGAGTATTCGCTCATCGGATTAGCCATTCTAGCAGGGGCTATGGTATCACCCTGTGTTCTTGGCAGCAGTATTGGGGCATCTAGGTCATATCACAGCCGACAACGTGGCAAATGCCACTCACCCCCTGGCATACTCTATCTTGTACAGAGCATCTCGTGGGTTTCGCCATAACGAGTTGACTCAAACTCCGACGCCGGTGATGCCTGAATCAGGCGTTCCCGTCTGGGCGCAGATCGAGCCGTGGCTGTGGAGGCTCATTCACAGGAATAGAGGGCGACGAAGTTAGTTGTTTCTGCAAAGCCTGCTCGCCAATTTTCGGCGCAACAATGCCCTGCTAGCAAGGGGGAGGCAGAACTGAGAAAGGTATGTGGATTCCAATATGCCACGATGTGTTGGCATCACGCCAGACCTCACCCCACGAATTCAACTAAGAGGCCTGGTTTTTAGGTTGTGTTGACATTTGGTGCATAATGGATACATGTCAACGACTGAATTACGCAATGAACAATGGTCGAAAATCCTTGAATTTCTGCGCTCATGCCCAGACCTCTACGTTGGAGAGGAGGACGATTGCAGGCGCTACGTCGAGGCCATCCTGTGGATGGCACGAAGTGGTGCTCCTTGGAGACTGCTGCCTGAGCACTACGGTCACTGGAACAGCGTATATAAGCGCTTCGCACGCTGGTGTGAAAAGGGTGTATGGGAACGAATGCATCAGCATTTTGTGCAAGACCCCGATATGGAGCATGTCATCATTGATAGCACTGTGATAGCACTGTGATAGCACTGTGGTTCGCGCTCATCCCTGTGCTGCTGGAGCCTCCAAAAAAACGGTGGCCAATCGGCCCAAGCTCTTGGCCGGAGCCGAGGCGGGTTCAGTACCAAGATCCACGTGAGCGTGGATGGATTGGGCAACCCGTTGCGCTTTGAGCTCACAGCAGGTCAACGTCACGACATCACCCAGGCACAGGCATTGATTGCTGATTTCGAAACCGAGCATGTGATTGCTGATAAGGGATACGATTCGATGGATTTTCTCCAATGCATCCTGGGCAGGGGCGCGTTACCTGTGATTCCACCTCGGTCAAATCGAAAGACGCCACGAGAGTATGATGAGTACCTTTACCGAGAGCGGCCACCTTGTGGAGTGTTTCATCAACAAGATCAAGCACTACCGGCATATCTTCTCTCGCTTTGACAAGCTGTCATCGCGTTTCCTGGGATTCTTGAACTTCGTCGGTGCTCTCATATGGCTCAGATGAAATGTCAACACAACCTAGTGGTCCAACATCATTGAAATGAATACCATGATAGTCATTGTTCCTCTTGGGGGTTCAATCGTAACGTTGAACCGAGGAGGAACCATGATGTCTACCAAGAAGTACCGTATCAGACTGACTACCGACGAACAACAGGAACTCAACGCCTTGGTCTCACGCGGTCGGGCTGCGGCGTACAAACAGACCCATGCGCGCATTCTGCTGATGAGCGATGAGTCACGCTCGGACGGGGGAATGAAGGACGCGGACATCACCAGCGCGCTCGGTGTGGGACAGTCAACGGTCGAGCGAATACGCAAGCGCTGTGTGGAGGAGGGGGTTGAGTCTGCGCTGAATCGCAAAAAGCAACTGCGTCGGCGTCAAAAGAGACTGGACGGCGAAGGTGAAGCACGGTTGATAGCGATGGCCTGCGGGGAACCGCCGAAGGGGCGTGCCAGTTGGACCCTGAAGCTGTTGGCTGACCAGTCGGTCGAGTGTGAGATAGTCGGGACCATTAGCACCGAGACGGTTCGCCAGGCGCTTAAAAAAAAACGAACTGAAGCCGTGGCTGAAGCAGAGTTGGTGCATCTCGCCCGGTCAGAGCGCGGAGTTTGTGTGCGCGATGGAAGACGTACTGGAGGTCTACCAACGGCCGTACGATGGGAATGAGGTTCTGGTGTGCATGGATGAGACGAGCAAACAGCAAGTCAAGGAGACGCGAGTGCCGCGTCCCGCAGCGCCCGGCTTATCGGCGGCATACGACTACGAATACGAGCGCAATGGAGTGAGCAGCCTGTTCATGCTGTTTGCACCGTTGGACGGATGGCGCCGAGTCGAGGTCAGAGAGCGTCGCACGAAGGTGGACTGGGCGCATGTGATAAAGAAACTGGTCGACGAGGACTACCCTGACAGAGACCGGATCGTGCTGGTAATGGACAATCTCAACACTCACAAGCTGTCCTCGCTATACGAGGCATTCGAGCCTGCTGAGGCGAGGCGTATAGCTGAGCGACTGGAGATACACTACACTCCCAAACACGGGAGTTGGTTGAATATGGCGGAGATAGAGATCGGTGTGCTGGCTCGACAGTGCCTGGACCGACGGATTGCCAATCAAGACATCCTGCGCGGCGAGGTCAATGCTTGGCAGAATCAACGCAACCGGGATGTGATACGAGTGGATTGGCGCTTCACTACCGAGGATGCGCGCATCAAGCTAAAGTCACTCTACCCATCAATACAAAAACGTTGAACCACTAGCCAGCGTCCGCGACCACTTTCGCAACATCATTGAAATGAATACCATGATAGTCATTGTTCCTCTTGGGGGTTCAATCGTAACGTTGAACCGAGGAGGAACCATGATGTCTACCAAGAAGTACCGTATCAGACTGACTACCGACGAACAACAGGAACTCAACGCCTTGGTCTCACGCGGTCGGGCTGCGGCGTACAAACAGACCCATGCGCGCATTCTGCTGATGAGCGATGAGTCACGCTCGGACGGGGGAATGAAGGACGCGGACATCACCAGCGCGCTCGGTGTGGGACAGTCAACGGTCGAGCGAATACGCAAGCGCTGTGTGGAGGAGGGGGTCGAGTCTGCGCTGAATCGCAAAAAGCAACTGCGTCGGCGTCAAAAGAGACTGGACGGCGAAGGTGAAGCACGGTTGATAGCGATGGCCTGCGGGGAACCGCCGGAGGGGCGTGCCAGTTGGACCCTGAAGCTGTTGGCTGACCAGTTGGTCGAGTGTGAGATAGTCGGGACCATTAGCACCGAGACGGTTCGCCAGGCGCTTAAAAAAAAACGAACTGAAGCCGTGGCTGAAGCAGAGTTGGTGCATCCCGCCCGGTCAGAGCGCGGAGTTTGTGTGCGCGATGGAAGACGTGATGGAAGACGTACTGGAGGTCTACCAACGGCCGTACGATGGGAATGAGGTTCTGGTGTGCATGGATGAGACGAGCAAACAGCAAGTCAAGGAGACGCGAGTGCCGCGTCCCGCAGCGCCCGGCTTATCGGCGGCATACGACTACGAATACGAGCGCAATGGAGTGAGCAGCCTGTTCATGCTGTTTGCACCGTTGGACGGATGGCGCCGAGTCGAGGTCAGAGAGCGTCGCACGAAGGTGGACTGGGCGCATGTGATAAAGAAACTGGTCGACGAGGACTACCCTGACAGAGACCGGATCGTGCTGGTAATGGACAATCTCAACACTCACAAGCTGTCCTCGCTATACGAGGCATTCGAGCCTGCTGAGGCGAGGCGTATAGCTGAGCGACTGGAGATACACTACACTCCCAAACACGGGAGTTGGTTGAATATGGCGGAGATAGAGATCGGTGTGCTGGCTCGACAGTGCCTGGACCGACGGATTGCCAATCAAGACATCCTGCGCGGCGAGGTCAATGCTTGGCAGAATCAACGCAACCGGGATGTGATACGAGTGGATTGGCGCTTCACTACCGAGGATGCGCGCATCAAGCTAAAGTCACTCTACCCATCAATACAAAAACGTTGAACCACTAGCCAGCGTCCGCGACCACTTTCGCTACCAGGGGGCTGAGGTTCACTTTATTGCATCGACGAAGCGAGCCAGATACCTAGCCATCAACTGAGATATCTTCACTCTCGGATTCGCAAATCCAAAGTTGACCCCATCCCTGCGAGGTATAGACTGGCTAGCAATCCCGGAGATGTCTCCCACGACTGGCTCAAGGACACTTACGTCAGGGGTGCGGACGGGCATCGTGTCGTGTACCTGCCTGGCCTGATGACCGACAACCCGGGCCTAGACGTGGAGGAGTACCGGAAGCAACTGGCCCACCTGGACCCGGTGACCCGCAAGCAGTTGGAGGAAGGCGATTGGGACGTGCAGCTGTCCGGTGGGGTGCTGGACGTGACGAAGCTCAAATACTTTACCTCCGGCGAGTTCGGCCAGCGGGTCCGGTATTGGGACTTCGCCGCTACGGAGCAGAAGGAAGGCGTTGATCCTGACTGGACGGCTGGCATTCTCATGGGAGTTGAGGACGGAGCGTACCAGGTGCAAGATGTGCAGCGTTTCCGTGAAGGCCCTGCCGAGGTGGAGGTCCGTGTCAAAGCTCAGGCACAGATAGACGGCCCCAATGTTCCGGTGCGCATTGATCAGGAACCTGGCAGTGCTGGGGTGATAGTGATTGACCACTATGCCCGTCATGTCCTCCAGGGGCGAGACTTCCGAGGTGTCCGGTCCAGCGGCAGCAAAGCAGAAAGGGCGCGCCCTCTTGCCGCTGCCATATCGAATGGCTTAGTGAGCCTGCGCAGTGAAGCCCTCTGGGTGCTTGATCTAACGAACGAGATGAAAAGTTTTCCTTTGGGTACTCACGATGATCAGGTGGACGGTATGTCTGGAGCCATGACCGCGCTGACTCAGCAAGACCGTGTCCAGTCGGTACTGCCTCGGAGCATGGTGCAACTCTGCGTGGATGCTTACCGAAAATACGAGCGAGAGATCGGGCGCATTGTCGCTGCCGAGCGTCCATTCGTGGGCTTCCATATTGCTGAGACTGGGGCAGACCGCACGTCTATAGTCACACTCATTGGCCCGGTTATCGTCTCTGCGGAGCAATGGGACGATTCTGACGCTGCTACGTTGGAGAGACTTGATAAGCATTGCCGGGGCGTAGGTACTAAGAGCGTCTAACAAAACCTAATAAAAGGGGTTAGAATCTGGACATTCTCTGGAGGAGGATGACCTAATGTCTAAGCCCCTTGTAAGCGATGAATTCTGGGAACTGGTGCAACCTTTACTGCCGCCACAACCACCGAAGCCGAAAGGAGGAAGGCCCAGGATACCTGACAGACAGGTCCTAAGTGGGATACTGTTCGTGCTAAAGACAGGCATTGGCTGGGAAGACCTACCCAAGGAGATGGACTGTGGCAGTGGGATGACCTGCTGGAGGCGCCTCAGAGATTGGCACCAGTCGGGAGTCTGGGAGCGCATCCACTTGGTATGCCTTGAGCGCCTGCAAGCAGCTGAGCGCATAGACTGGACTCGCGCAGTGCTGGACAGTGCTTCAGTGCGAGCAGTTTTTGGGGGCAGAAAACAGGCCCCAACCCCACGGACAGGGCGAAGGCGGGTAGCAAGCATCATATCATAACCGATGCCCAGGGCATTCCACTGGCGGTCAGGTTGACTGGCGCGAACGCTCACGATGTCACCCAAGCCCTTGAGTTGGTGGATGCCATACCTGCTGTCAAGGGCAAGCGAGGCAGGCCTCGCAAGCGTCCTCTTCAGGCGCAGGGAGACAGAGGGTATGACTCTGAGCCTGTTCGCAAGGAGTTGAAGAAGCGACATATCTGGCCGCTGCTGGCCAAGCGAGGTGAGCCGCATGGCAGCGGGTTGGGGGTGCATAGATGGGTGGTTGAGAGAAGCCTGAGTTGGCTTCATCAGTTCCGACGCTTACGGGTTCGATATGAGCGCAGGGCAGACATACATGAGACTTTCTTGGCCATAGGTTGTGCCATCATCTGCTCTCGCTTTCTGTTCCAATAATGGTTTTGTTAGACGCTCTAAAGCTCTCTATTACGATGCAGGAGGGTCAGGGGCCAGCGTCCGCACTAGTCTACGGCAACTGTGGAGGGAACGGGCGCTGTCCCAATATCCAGTTATTGGCGTCAACTTCGGTGCCGCTGTAGAGGGATCCAAAATGGACTTCGTGAGGGGTCAGACCAACGCGGAGTACTTCGCCCGACGTGGCTCACAGCTATCTTGGGCGTTGCGGCTCCGGGCGACGCGCACCAAGAGACTTATGGAGGGGGAAGGTGTTGACCTGGAGACATGCTTGATTCCCTCGTAACAAGGCCTGTTTGAGATGAGCCCTGGCGTACGAAGGTGGTCTGGAGCGGAGGAGGCCACGGGATGCCGGTTGCTGGCCTCACCGCCCTATCTGCTGCGCTCAGGACAAGCGTGATCCCGTTGCGGTACCCCTTCCGTGGCTCAGGGCACCCGGTGGAAGTTGTGGAGCGGCGCCCTCATGCGGCCGCGACCGCAGGTACCGTCCCGACCGCCCGCTGAGCCGTGTTCTCCATCTCCACCAGGCGTGCATGGACCATCCGCTTGAAGTTGCACGCCAACGCCTTCAGGTAGACGGCAAGCCGCACCCGACGGCCCCCTCGCACCCGCAAGCGCCCGAGCCCGTGGGCGCGCTTCAGCTCGGAGTTCGTTCCCTCGATACCAGCCCTTATGTCATACCGCTTGCGCCACTCCTCGGTGGCCTCGGCCCTCCGGCGTCGCTCGATGTTCACCTTCACCAGGTCCGCCTTGAGGACGTAGGCCCCCGCACGCCGGTCCAGCTTCACTGGGCAACGGGATCGCAAGGGGCAGGGCTCGCATGTTGTCCCGGCAAAGTGGACCTCTACCCGCTCCGGCGCATCCTTCAGCTCGTACTCCTCGATGGACGGGTGGCCGGCGGGGCACACCGTGGCCTGCTCCCCTGTGACGTCGATCTGAAAGTCCGCGGCGGTGAGCGGCGGTGGTCCGTCACCCTCTCCTTCGTGCGAGTTCCCCGGCGCCGACCCCGCCACCGGGCTCACCAGTTCCGTTCCCCGGCGCGAGGCTTCGAAGGCATTGCGGCCCGACCCATACGCCGTGTCGGCGAAGAGCTCGTCCGGTCGGACCTTCCGCTCCGCGAGCCCGTCAACGACCGGCACGCTCACGTCGGTGTCGCTCCCACTCGAGGGGGTCACCTCCACGTGGGTGATGAGCTGGGTGGCGTTCTCCTCGTGGCAGGTCTCCGCCACCTGCACCTCGTACCCCTTCCCCTTGTGGCCGCTGTAGGTCACATCCGGGTCGTGGGGCGATTGCAGCGAGTCGGCGGACACCTGCTTCGGGTCCTTCAAGGCCACGGGCACCTTGCATTCCCCAGCATCGTCGTCATCGTCCCTGGGGCGCCCGTCCTGGTGTTTGCCCACATGGCACTGCTCCCGCAGCAGCCGCTCCAGCAGCCGGTACTCCTCCAGCTGGGCAGCAGTCGTGCCATGAAACCGGTCCACCAGCCGGTAGAGGTCCCGGGCACAGACCGAAAGGCGTCGCCGACCCTCCCCCGTGCGGGCGTCCTCGTAGTGGGTCGCCTCGTCTTCTTCCTTCAAATAGCGCCCTAGGAGGCCCTCCGGAACCCCAGGGCGAAGCTCTGGGTGCTCCCAGCGCAAGGCCCGCAGGAACAACCGCATCGTCTCACAGAACAGGCCCAGCCGGGTGAGTGTGGCGATGTTGCTCATGATGTGGGTGGAGTCCAGCCGTTGCTTTCCGGTGCGTATGCCCAGCGCCTGGATGATCCGGTCCGTGGTCTCCTGGAAAGCCAGCCGGCCACCGTCGTGCTGCATCAGGCGAACTCGGAAGTTGTGGAGGGTCTTCTGGGGCAGGTGGGTCTCCTCGATGTCTAGCCGCAGGGCGTGGTGCCAGAGCAGGTTGAACTCTAGCTGTTCCAGAGCTTCATCGTCGGTGAGGTTGAACATCTCTTTGAGGAGGTGGACCCCGAGGACGGTCTGCACCGCCCGGTTGGGACGGCCGTTGTCCACGCAGTACATGGGAGCAAAGCGCTCCTCGTCAATCAGGGGGAGCGCCTCGTTTCGGAAAACCTCGGCCCAACTTCTCTCCAGGCGCTTAGCCTTCTTCGGCGTCACCAGGAACTGGGACTGTCAGAGGCTCTCTTGCGGGTCTCGTATTCGGAACATCCTCCCCTCCCTCGGCCAGGCGCAGCGCCCACGACCTTTTATTACATTATCCCCACCTTGCCCCAGGCTGGCGAGGGGTTTTTACGAACAAATCAAAATTGGTGATTAACCCCGCCATTGAGGGCCTAGAGGGATTCCTGACTCAGCTTTCGCAGCCAGAGTTTGACGAGACCACGACCGGGAAGATTGAGATAGAGAAGAGCCCCGATGACGCGCCCAGCCCGGATCTGTTTGATGCAGCCTGCCTAGCCACAGCCCATGATTCCAGATTCGGACTCAGGCGGGCGTGAGCCAATTCGCCCCAAAATGCTCCCAGCCCTCGGTCTATCCCCGCGTGTGCGGGGGAACCACGCTGGTGGCCGGAGAGATAACTATCGCAGAGGGTCTATCCCCGCGTGTGCGGGGGAACCTTCCACCTGCGGAAGGTGGTGCCGGCCTCTGCGGGTCTATCCCCGCGTGTGCGGGGGAACCGACCCGGTACAGGGTTGAGACACCGTTCGTCCAGGGTCTATCCCCGCGTGTGCGGGGGAACCTACTACAAACTGGCTCGAAGAAGGGCTTGCTACTTGGTATCAAAACAGTCGCGTGCCGGAAGGCGTGTGTCATGAAGGCCTGTACGCCACAGCCGAAGACCTTGTGAGACCTCTGCTGGATGAGCTGTCACACGCTATCAAACGTATTCGCCAAGAGCGAGGACTACGTATTGGCGAAATTCCTCCAGACATCCTAAGGGTCTATTGCTCTGGAATGAGCGAAGAGACGTCGTGGAAACTATGCCAACGTTTCAGTAACCAGATCGAGTCTCCCACGCTGGACGCAGCGATTGAGGAAAACCCGACGCGGCTAGGGTTTGGGGCGGGAGAATAGGACATGCCGATCAACACGGATTTCCTCATCAGCTGCATCAATACTCTGGGGTCTGCCTTCGAGCAGCCGCAACAGCGCGAACCCGCCGACGCCTTCTACGACATCTTTCGCGCTGCTTCGATCAAAGAGTTTGAAATCGTGCTGGAGCAGTCAAGTAGCCTGCTGAAGAAGCGTCTGAGACCCTACTTCGCCAGCAATAGACAGGCAGACCGGCTGACCTCCAAGGACGCCTTGGGACACGCCGCCAAGCATGACCTCATATCGTTGGAAGCCTGCGAGCGTTGGTTTGCCTACCGGGACAACAGGAACGACACTGCCCACGACTATTGGGAGAAGTTCGCGGAGACGACGCTGAAGCTGTTGCCGGACTTCATCACGGACGCCAGGGAGCTTGCAAGGATCATAGCGGAGGGGGAGGATGACTGACCGGCTGGCGTTGCCGCGTCGCTACCGGGACCAGCTTAAGGCACTACTAAGCAAGCACGTGCCCAGCGTTGAGGTGTGGGCCTACGGCAGCCGTGTGAATGGCAGGAGCCATGATGGGAGCGACTTGGACCTGGCGCTCCGCAGTCCCACCCTGGAACCGTTGGATGGTGGCTTCTATGACTTGCTAGAGGCGATTGAGAAGTCGAACATCCCCTTCCTGGTTCAGGCGCACGACTGGGCGATGCTGCCGGAGAGCTTCCATAGAGAAATAGAGCGGGACTATGTAGTCTTGCAGGAAGGGATGGGTACGCATACGAAAGCGAGGGAGTGGCGCGAGGTAACAACATGGGTATGCGGGTGGATTGGCCTTGGAACACAGTGCGTAATCGCCGAACACCGAGAGCAAGCCTACCAGGTGCCGACTTGGTTGGGTTCTACCGTGAGAACGACACCGTTCTTCTCCTGTTCGGCGAAGTAAAAACCTCTTCGGACACCTACACGCCGTCTGGCGTAATGAGTGGCGGGAGTGGCATGACATGGCAACTTGAGCAGAGCGCCACCCGCCTCGATATCCAACACGCTCTATTGCGGTGGCTTCATGCCCGGTGCCAAGACCAACCGTACCGAGACCTATCTCGGAAGGCTGTCAAGCGTTACCTTTCATCTGAGGGGAAAGAGCTACTACTTGTCGGCTTCTATCAGAGACTATTGGCCTCTGGTAAGCCGAAGAAGGTGGCCCTTGTCGCGTGTATGCGCAAACTGCTCGTCACCCTCAACTCCATGCTTAAGCATCGCTCCCCCTGGCGCGGCGTGACTCCGGCAGTCGTTTGTCATTCCGCTTGACTTCCAACACAGTTGCTGTAGGGGCTGTAAGGGTGCCTGCAGCACTGCCTTGGAGTTTGTAGTGCGTTGTGTCGGTCGCCAAGCCGGTGCTACGGGGTCCACGCGGGCAGGGTCGGTATTGACGTTCTTTGTGGAATCATGGTTTGTCTTCCTGGTACGTTGGTCTCTACGTCTACGCGGGTTCAGAAGCCCGTTTGTTCAGCTCTGTCTGAGTAATAAACCAGACAGCAGGAGGGAACACCAGCCACAGAATGAATATGATCCACCTGTTGATGCTTCCGTCCGTGAGAGCCTCTACTGCCTCACCTTGCTTATAATCAGCATATAAATTGGCAAAAGGGATGAGAAAGAGTACAGTCCATAAACCAGGGCTGCCATCCAGACGCTTGTACTCGACCATCTCTTTGGAGGTGACATAGAACCAGTAGATGCCGTAGATACCCAGTGTAATAATCATCAGTAAAACCTGCATCACCATGTTACGCTGCTTGATCATGCTCCCTCCTTACGTGGTACTCCCTGCTATAACCGTGGACACTCGAAATGGCGACTTTCTGAATGCCATCAACCCAATTGAGTCTGCTCGGTGTAGGTTCAACCCTGGCTGACTGCGAACTTGAACAGGTCCTTGTACTTCTTGTAGCAGGCAAAACACAAGGGCTTAAGTAGAGTCGCCGCATACTCGTTTCCGCACATGTGGCAATGTTTTTCCTCGTACTCTTTGTTCTCGTACCGCCTCCAGCTCGCGTAGCAGCGTTTACAGTACGGCTGAGTTGGATCGGCCGATAGGCCAGCTTTGCACCGGATGCAGAAACCACCCTTTGGCGTCTCCAGATTCGGTCGGGGCTTTTTCGGTCGGGGCTTTCTTCCTGCCTTTTGTGCGCCTGAAGGTCCCTTGCCGTCTTCGGTAGCCTCGACCCTTGCGACCGTCACCCGAATCTCCTCACTTACCCTCACTATCCGCATCGATTCTTGAAGAATCTCGTTGTAAAGTTCGGGTTCTTTCTCGCGGGCTACAATTAGACCCATTTCGTTGTTGTTGATCTGCGAGAACTCATAAAGATTCATCGACGTCAGGAGTGCCTCATTCTCATTCAAATAGCATTTCGCGTGAAGGTTCTTGCAAAAACTCGTCCTGATCGAAGTCATCGATTCGAGCCAGTTATTTTCTTCCGGCTGTAGTTCGTTTTTCCCGTAGATTACACGGACATCTATTTTCAAGCGATCCTTATCCTCAAGGAGTTCTTTGATACGCTCGTTAACCCTGAGGAATGGGCTGATGATCACAAGACGCTCAGTGGCGCTCTTGATGATTTCCTCAAGCCGGTACGAGACACCTGTTGTGGTGAGGAATTCTGCCATAGCAACCATGTCCCCCTCTATCGATGTAACGAACTGCAGAGCTGGGATACTAGCAGTATATACTGTGTGACCACGGCCTACAACCCGGCGCCGCTGGTCGACCTGCAAGGCCAACCCATTCTTCCCTAGCCTGCTATGGCATCGACTTGAGCCTCGGTGCGAAGGGTTCTTGGTGCGCAGACCGGACGACCCTGCATACGGCTCAGGATTACGGCTTACAGGCGATAACCTCGCCGAAGGCGATGGCCCCGACGGCCCCGGCATGGCTCTTCCACTGGTCGAGGTCTAGGAACCTACGCCGAAGGTCTGGCTCGCCTCGTCGTCGCCGCGTGACTTCAACCTTGTTGATAATGTCGAAGGTAACCTCTGCATCAACAACTTTCAGTAGGCGGGCTGGAGAGTTTGCAATTCTTGAGTCCCACCTTACTCTCCAATCGCGGCTTGCCTGATCACGAGTACCCTCCCGTAGTACCTTAAGTTCCTGGGACACGTCGCGGCGTCTTGCCCATGCTTCTATCGGTGTAATTTCTCCATCTACAAATTCGCCATACTCGTTCCGATAACCTTCTGCGAATATTTTTGGGAATTACATACAAAACTAGCCAAGCTCCCCCTTTTGTTCCTGCTCCACGTCCTTGAGCGGACGCTGCTTGAGCAACGCCTTGGCTAGGGCCTCCGGGGTTGTTTGCAGCTTGGGCAACACCCGGACGGGCCGCCCGGTGCGCTTCCTCTTGTTCTGTGTTACGCCCACCATCGTCACCTTCCCCTTTCGTCGAAGCGTGTAGCCCTTGACCTTCCGCTGGGTTCGTTTCCTCTCGACGGCCATGTTTCAACCCTCCTGTAGGTTGTTGAGGAGGTCATGCCATGCACGGCGGGCCGCTTGGTCTTACCGCTTATCCAGCTCTGCGCCAATGGTCCGTAGAAGGTCTATGCGCCACCTATCCGCCAACAGCAGGAAGGCCGATCCCATCAAGGGGACTACGCCAGTCGTGTAGACGTTCAGCCCTGACGCCCACTCTCTGCGGGTTAGTGTCTCTATGGCCTCGCGGTCCGACAGCCGGACTGCGGGGACGGCAAACAACAGGGTTTTCAGCCCCACGTCCGCCTGCTTCGCCTTGCGCGTTGACGCTGGCGCACGTGCAAGCGTCAACTCAATATCCTTCACCTCGACCACTAGGCATCGGCGCTCAGGGTCGTCATGGCAGTAACACAGCACATCCCCCGGTGCGCCGCCTGCGGCGTCCGCCTCGTTGATGCCTTGGGCCTCCACGTGGGAGAACAACCCAAAGGCCTTGCCGATGGTGTCCAGAAGCGCCGTCGCCACCGCAAGAGGGCGGAAGCCACCGCTCGGTGTGTCCAGAAAGGCCCCCACCATCTTGTTCATGGCCGGTAGGCTGATGCGCTGGGGAATGGCGTACCCAAAGGTCTGCTCCGCGAGCCGCCGCACGAGTGCCCTCAACACGCGACGGAACGCTTCAACTAGCGCAGTGTGCCCCGCGCTCTCGATCTCCTCCAGCAGTCCCACGAGTTGCGTCCAGCCCTGTTTGTCGCGGACATTGGGCATAGCCCGCTCCAGTCGTTCACGGCGAAGGGGTTTGCTGGCATATGGCTCTAGGCTTGTCCCCAAGACCTGCTGGTTGTCAGTCACCCAAGGGACAACAACTGCTGTCGCAAATGAACGGGCGTCCCACGCGCCGGGGCTGGAAGCGGCGAGCTGCAACGTCAGAAGGTTGCGCGTCGGGTCGGCTATCTTCCCCAACATCTGCGTAACCAGCGCATACCGTATGGCGACAGTCTTGGAGTTGGCTAAGGTGTCCATGACCATATCCGGCGTCATGTCGTTCTCCGCAACCACTCTGCCCCACTCCGTGTCAAGCCACTCCCGCGCCTCGGCGTTGTCCATCACGGTGTGAAGTTCAGCCACACGGATTCTTGGCGCATCGCGTTCACAGAGCTAACCCGTTGCTCATCGGCGTCAATGCGTTGCCAATCGCGGAACAGGTCATCATAGAGCTTGGTGCGGTACCCTGAGATAATCGCTCTGCCCCGGATGACAGTCAGGTACTCCGCCAACTCGTGATGCTCTGCGTCTGTCATCTCAAACCCGTATGCCTTTGTGTCGCCCCGCGCTGCATGAACGTAAGGCGGGTCCAGGTAGAACAGCGTTTCCGGCGTGTCGTAACGCTTAATAACCTCCAGCGCTGGTGCGTTCTCAATCTGTACCCTTTGCAGCCGCGTTGCTATCTCCACCAGCCCGTCAACTGAGCCAAGCCATCGACTGACAGACCCGGACATTCCCGCCCGCGACGTGAGCACACAATGCGCCCATCTCCCCGCGCTGCTGGTCTGCGCCAACCCTGTGCGCGTCTGACGGGCGCGGATGTAGAACCGTCGCGCCCGCTCTACGGGCGGCAACCCTGCCGCAGGCTCACAGGCTCGCGCCAACTCCTCACGCGAAAAGGGTGTCAGGCATATGGCCCTGAGCAACTCCTCGTGGTGGTCCCGCAGGGTTGCAAAGAAGTTGACTAGGTTTGAGTCGATGTCGTTGTAGGTTTCCACCGGGTATGGGCCGACATTCAACAAGACTGCCGCAGATCCGCCAAAGACATCGCAGAAGTGCGTCGCGTCCGTAGGAAGGAGCGGGGCGAGAAAGTCCAAATGCGAGAACTTCCCGCCATACCAGCCAAAGGCAATCAACTTGGGGGCGCGTCGCTTCGATGCAACCCGCCTCCCCGTTCCCGTGGTATTGGCAGTGGGAGTAGGTATCATCCAATCAACTCCTTGTAGCGTAGCCGCTTCCCCACCATGCCGCCCGCGACGCGCTGCATCTGCGCCATCGTGTCCTGCGAACGCTGGTTGTGGCGGCCCGCAAACTCCCCGATGTACCGGTCAAGGTGCTTGTGGCTGACGTGGTGGAAGTTGCCCATGATGCCCCGGTCCAGCATCGCCCAGAAGGACTCGATGCCGTTCGTGTGGGCCTGCTCCCGCACGTACTCCCCCGTCTTGTGCTGCACCGCCTCGTGATGCCGGGGCAGTCCAGCGTAGGCTAGGGCCTCATCCGTGTAGACCTGCGCCGTCGGCATGGTAGCGTCCACTACCCGCCCTTGCAACGTCACTGCGTCCGTGCTTTCCACGACGCCCGCAACATTCGTGGCGCGGTCCAGGACGCCGTGCACGATGGACTTGCCCACCGAGCCGCGCCCCTGACGCCGCTTCTTGTTGCCGTGCTTGTTCTTCTCCACCCCGCCGATGGCCGTCTCGTCGGCCTCCACCGGCCCCGCGAACTGCTCAACCACGCCGGGGAACGCCTTGCGGATGCGGTGCGCCAGGTGCCATGCCGTCTTGTACGTCACCGCAACGTCGCGGTGCAGCTTCATGGAGCTGGTGCCCTTGATGCCCGTCGTCAGCAGGTAGACCGCAATGGCCCACACGCGGCAACCGAGCTTGCTCGACTGCATGACCGTGCCGTGCTTCACGGAGAAGTGCTTCCGGCAATCCTTGCAGCGGTAGGGCATGGGCTTGCGGTTAGGGATGCTGGCCGACCGCTCCGAACCGCAGAACGGGCAAACAGGCTCCCCGCCCTCCCAACGTACCGCCGTGAACCATTCCTCGGCGGTCTCGTCGTTGGGGAACATCTCCATCAGCCCCATGAGACTGATGTCCTTGCCCGGTGCGTTCTGTGCCATCGTTTCCCTCATACGTTTAAGCTATACACTTATTATACGCAGACTAGCCAGATTGTCAAGGGTTTGGCTAGTCTGCGTATATAATTCCCAAACAAATACCCGGCCAGGCGTCGCACGGCCTCATTCATGGCCGTGTCGCTGGCGTCGGGCGCGTGCTGGGTGACGGCCTCGGTACAGTACTCCAAGAGCCGGCGGACTTCGGCGGTCTCCTCTGCGGAGTCATTCAGGCGAAGTGCAGCACTAAGCTCCGCAACGGTCAGGGTTACAGCCATTGGTAGATGCTCCTCTGCTCAAGCTCGGCGCGAATGAACCGATAGCACAACCGCGCTTGCTCGATGGACGCCGCGCACAATAGGTACTCACCACCTGGGACGTGAAGACTATCCCAAGGCGTCAAACACCGCGTCAGCAGATGCCCCACCAGCCAGGATTTGCCGTTGCCCCTGGGGATACTGAGCGCCGCCACGTCAACCCCAGGTGCCAGCCCCCGGCGTACAAACTGCTTCTGGAAGATCCTCAGTTGCTCAGTCATTCAAAACACTCCCTTTTACACGGAACACCCACCCCCGATGCCCCCTGTGGAACATCGAATTCGGGGCAGGGGTCCCCTTACCCATAGCCTTGCTCATGGATTTTATTATGCTAGTAATAAAAGACTGTAAATGTCTCTGCGCTCCTGTGCCTCCACCAAACGCTCCACCGTCAACACCCGCTCAGGTATGGTCTTCACCATACCGGACAATCTGTCCTCTATGGTGAATTGGCCCGACCACCGATAGGGGACAGATTGTCCCCTATGCGTGAATTGGCCCTCACCCATAGGCGTCAAGTTGACGCCTATGGGTGATTGTGGTGAACACTCTCGGTTGAACACGTCCTGGGCTTGCACCAAGGCCACGGCCTCACGATAGGCGATAACGTGCTTGCAGGTCCGGCGGTACCAGTAGCCAGGGCAGGAGCAGGCTTGAGTAGTCGTCAAGTACTTCGGCGTCGTCATACCCAGCACCGTTCACACAATGAGTTAACTAACATCCCCTCATGGTGGCACCCAGGGCCAAGGCCCGTACACAGCCCGAGCTCAGGCGTTGGTGCGCTTGGCCCTGGCTCGCCCTGACTCATGGAGTGGATGGCATACCGTAGGCCCACGCACGGTGAGCACCTACACTCAGGGGTAGCGCTCATATGGCAGGCAGCGATGGCGCACTCGAATAGCGCCTTAGCCTTGCCAGCACCGTGGGCGGTGCATAGGTCACAGGCTGGGTCTTGGCAGCCGGCGTAGTTGTGGCTACTCATTGCGGCCCTCGGCAAGCTTGGCGTCAATCTCCAATCGAACGGCCTTGAACGGCGCGGGTGACTCGATAAGCCGCTGGAGAGCACGTAGGAATAGGTAAATGTAGTCTTCCCCATTACTCAATCGCTCCTCCTGCCATGGGTGGCCTTGTGGACAAGTGTGTTCAAGTTTGTAGGGGTTAGTCGGGATAACCACGGCCTCACTCCCGCACTCCTTGCACTGTAGGCGGATTCCCTTGATTTCATCCAAGCTCACTACCAGATTCTTATCCATTCCGTCCTCCATTACTGATTCGTTTCCCGTGCGCTTGGGCGTGTACCGCTTACCGTCCCTCCCTTGCCAGCGCCCTTAGCGCCCATTTCCTCTTGGGTCCGGCGTTGCTTACCCATGGTTCCCTTCCCCTGGTTTTGGGCGAATTCCGGGCCTAGATTCTGTATCTGTATCCTGTATCTTGTTTCTAAGTTCCGTTGCTGGTGGGACTTGGGTTCTGGCTGGGCGAACGGGGGGCCTACCCTACGCCGAAGAAAAATTCGGCTAAGGGTTGGCGTCCGCCCATGTCCGTCGCCGGAGCCGACTTTGGGACATTCGGGCCTAGCTGCAATCTGAGCATCCAGCTAGTCGGGATCAACTTCAAACCACTGCGCGCTTCAGGCGCATCCAGCCGGTAACCTCATCCCTTTAACGGCGGCCCTGATGCATGGCTGGCAAAGGCCCCTCCGGAGTATCTCCGGTTCCTGGTACCTACGGCGCATCACTCCGCAGGTGATACTCGATGCGCGCCAGCGGCTATGCGGCCCGCACATCGGTCTGCTAAATCTTACATCAACATCCCACGTAGCACTTCAGCTCTGTTCAACTATCGCCAACGGGCGCACCTAGAAGCGCATCCATGTCAACGACTACCGTTCCATCGTCCTTGAGATACCCGCCCGCGAGCGCATCAAGATGGGAAAGTGGGGCGCGTTAAGTTGCCCTTCGCTGCTCAAGCCATGCCTCCACGTCTGTCACCTTCCATCCGACGGCCCGCGTTTGCGGCCCGCCCAACCGTAGGGCCGGCGGGAACTCACCGGCCCGCATCCGGCGCCAGATTGTCGTTTTGCCCAGGCCGACGAGCTCGACAACGTCCTTTAAGCGGAGAATCTGTCTCTGCACGATCGCCCTCCTAATTAAGCTGCACTCGCGTCTGCTCGGCGGCTTATTGACTGCCACTATTATACCACAATATGTAGTAAAAAAGCCCAAAGTGTACACTATAGGCAGTGGCTTGTCAAGTACCGACGCCATTCGATGTTGTTGTCCAGTGAATATGTCAGTCTAATTGTTCAATGATTATGTCAGTAGCTTTCTCCGCCACGGGTGGTCGGGGCCAGGTTTGTTGGACCGTTTGGTCTTCGGGGTTGCTGGCGGCACCGAAGCCTGTTTTCTTGACCCTGTTGGGTTCCCAACAGGGTCAAGAGCAGCATCGATTGGACCCTCGGTGTTGATTGTACCTGTGGCCCTTCGGCCATTGCGCGCTCTGAGCGTGACAGGCGAGGAGGGAGCTGGCTGACTGCCGATTGTCTTACCTGCGTGGACAACGACCAGGCTGCCGTCAAGACGTTCCTGGACCTCCACTGTGGCCCTTGCATAGCTAGCACGGTGTGCGTCGGGTAGGAGTTGGAGTGTAGTGGAGTTGAACCGCACGGTATTGTCGTTGGCCACAGTACGCAGGTACTTGAAGCAAAGCACACTATCCAGCGACAGGTCTGCCGATAGTTGACGATAGGCCGAACCTTGCTGTGCAGCGCAGACACCGAAGCGCCGGTTGAAGTCGGGTAGAAGTCGCCACAGAATGTTGTTGGCCTGTTGTGCGGTAGTGGCGCCAGCCAACCGCATCTCGGAGACCAACCGGTCCTGGAGAGTGCCGAAGAGGCGCTCGACTCGGCCTTTAGCCTGTGGAGTGTAGGCCAGGATGAGTTCTATTCCCAATTCCTGAAGCGCTCTTCCAAACTGGGTGGGGTCACGTCTGCCTCGAAGTTGCTCTTCCAACGATTCAGGCTCTTTGGGTGAGCGTTGGAATATGCCGTGTCTGTCACTGTAGAGGGCCATAGGGACGCCCTTGTCCTGGATGATAGACCTGAGCATTAACAGGTATCCGTGAGCGTCCTCTTGGTCGCGGAAGAGGGCGAAGGGGACGGTGCCTGTGGCATCGTCTATGGCTGCGATGAGCGTGAGGTAGGGGCCACGGCCTTGGAGCCAGTCATGCTTGCTGCCATCAATCTGCAGCAGCATGCCTTCTTGGGGATACCTCACACGCCTGCTGTGATGCTTCGGAGCCCTGCGTTTGCGTGGGCTCTTGATCCCGCCCGACAGCAGGATCCGTCTGACCGTGGATCGTGACAAGTCGATGCCCTCCCGCTCCTCCAGCAGCTCAGTCAGATGTGTGTGGTTGAGTCCTGCATAAGTCCCCTTGGCCAGGCCCCTGACACGATCCCGAATTGCTGGGTCCGTGGAGATCGTTGGCGTCCTGCCCCTGTTCCCGTGAGCTAAGGCAGCAACTCCTTCCTTTCTGAATGCTGCCAGTAGTCGCCATGCGTGGCGCTCGCTCACTCCCATCAAACCAGAGGCTTCGGTCACCTTTAACCGACCTTCCAACACACCTGCCAATACCTGTAACCGCTTCTGTTCCGTTGCCGTCAATGTCAATGTCCTCATGGACTGACATTTTCACTGAACACCTACCTACTGACATAATCGTTGCACATCCACAGTCGTGCGATTCACCGTTTCATAGTCTTATACTTCTCTACCGTGCAGCCTCCCTTGACACAGGCGTTGCCGTTCTGATAATATTTTTGTGAAGTGGACGATTCTTCAGATAAACATTCTCCCTCCAGGTGTCTATCGCAAAGCTGTAAAGCCCTTGCGTTAGACATTTTTGGTTTCTAGCCCATGACTACACACGCAGCCGCAATTCTCGCGGCGGGCAAAGGCACCCGCATGAGGTCGCAGACTCCCAAAGTCCTCCACCGCATCTGTGGCATGGAAATGGTGAGCCTGGTGATAAACACTGCCAAGGCTACAAATCTCAGTCCTGTGGCGGTCGTCGTTCCTCAAGACTCCCGTCTGATTAGAGAAACCCTGGGCAGCAAGGTAATTTATGCCGAGCAGTCAGAGCCACTCGGCAGCGGCCATGCTCTGCTTCAGGCACGCACTGCCTTGCGGGATGCGGATAACATCGTTGTAGTGTATGGCGACATGCCGTTAATCCAACCTGAGACTATTGGCGAGATGGTCATGCTTCATGATGAAAAAGAGGCCTGCATCACTTTACTGACATCTACACTTGTCAATCCCGACGACTTCGGTCGAGTGCTGAGGTCGTCTTCAGGAAGCATTACCGGAATCGTCGAAATGAGCGAAGCAGATGAGCCAACGCTCGCCATCACAGAGGTGAACTGCGGAGTCTATTGTTTCCGAGCCGCCTGGCTCTGGGAAAACCTTGCAAGCCTGCCTCCGTCGCCTCGGGGAGAAATATTCCTAACAGACCTGATAGCCAGGGCCGTCCAGCAAGGTATGCTGGTTGAATCCGTTCTCTCTCACGATGCTAATGAGATTATCGGAATAAATAACCGCGTGCAGTTGGCTGAAGCCGAGGCCGTGCTGCGACAGCGCATTAGGGCGCGCTGGATGCTGAACGGCGTCACCATGCCAGACCCTGCATCGGTTTACATAGGAGCGTCCGCCGAACTGGGCGAGGACACGACGGTGCTTCCGAACACTCACATCATCGGACGTTCGCATATAGGCGCAAATTGCGAGATAGGCCCAAACTCAATAGTTGAAGACTCAACCATTGGCAACAGCTGCAAGATAATAGCCTCGTTTGTCGAAGGCTCCACGTTGAGCGAAGGTGTGGACGTAGGGCCTTTCAGCCACATACGTCCCGGCACTCACCTTGAGAGCGACGTGCATATAGGCAATTTCGCCGAAGTCAAGAACAGTCATCTTGGCCCTGGAACAAAATCGGGGCATTTCAGCTACATCGGCGACGCACAATTGGGAGCCAACGTGAACATCGGCGCAGGCACCGTCACCTGCAATTTCGATGGCGATGACAAAAACCAGACGACGATAGGCGACGACGCTTTTATTGGCTCTGACACGATGCTGGTGGCCCCGGTTGACATAGGCGCTCGCGCATCTACCGGAGCGGGTTCGGTCGTGACCAGGGATGTGCCGCCTGATATGGTTGCCATCGGTATGCCCGCCAGGACGCTACCCAAAAAGAAGAAGGCAGAAAAAGACTGACTTTGTCTCCGCCGCCGGTTGGCATTCTGTTATCAACGCTTAGATTCAGACATGGTGATCAGAAATGGAGAGCGATAGTATTTTACCAGCGATAGCTCTCGCCGCCTCTCTTGCTTTCTTTGTCGTCTTTTCCGTAGGTGAGGCCTGCATAGCATCAGTTCGCCGAGACCGCGCACAGCGTCTTGTGTCACGAAGTGTGTCAGGTTCGATTGCCTTGGCTGGCCTCTTCACATCGCCAACAGGCTCTACCGGCGCGCTACCCCTGCTTCTGGCCCTGGCCTCCTCTGCGAGTCTCCTCTCCACTGTAGCTTTGGTCGTGGCAGTGGCAGACGTAAGATGGACATTAGTGTCGATAGCGGCACTGGCTACGCTCATGCTCCTGGGCGTGATTCACGGCATCTCGAAGGCGCTGGCTGCCTCACATGGCGAGCGAATCGCGCTCAGGATTGCACCACTTGCTCGCCTACTGGCCTTATTGCTCAACCCAGTCCTGACTGTTGAGGTTTATTTGAATCAACGAATCTTGGGAGCGAGCGTTAACAACCCCAACTCTGTCCCTGATATTATTTCTGCCGAGCTTAGCTTGTCGCTCGAATCAGACGGAGAGCCTCTTGACGAGCGTGAGGTGCGAATGATTAAGGGCATTGTTGGGCTCGACAAGACCATCGCACGCGAAATCATGGTTCCCCGGGTCGATATGATCGCTGCTGAGGCAGACATCCCGATTGCTGATCTGGTGGACCTGATGATAACAGGCGGGCACAGCAGAATTCCCATCTATAGTGGTGATTTAGATCGCATCGAGGGCATCGCATATGCTAGAGATTTGCTGCGCCATATAGTCGAAAGCAATGGAATATCAGCGATTCGTATCGAAAATGTTATCCGTCCGCCTTTGTTCATACCAGAATCTAAATCCCTAGAAGAGTTGCTTAACGAGTTCCAGCAGGTTCGCGTGCATATGGCAATTGTTGTGGACGAATATGGGGGGGTGTCCGGCCTCGTCACGATCGAAGACCTTCTGGAGGAGATCGTTGGTGAGATTCAGGACGAATTCGATGTTGGAGAGCCAGAGGTTGAATCGGTTGGCGATAACGAATTGCTGTTGGACGCTCGTGTGAGCATTGACCAGCTTAACGACCTTCTTGGTGTTTCAGTAGAAGGTGGAGGATTTGATACGGTCGGAGGGTTTGTCTATCAACAACTTGGCAAGATACCCAGCCAAGGAGACCTCGTTGAGTACGATGGCATTAAAATCGAGGTTCTTTCAACAGTTGGCCGGAGGCTCAAACGACTGCGAGTCGTCAAGTCCGTTCCCCAGGATTCCAGGCAACGCTAGGTTGTGTTGACATTTCATCTGAGCCATATGAGAGCACCGACGAAGTTCAAGAATCCCAGGAAACGCGATGACAGCTTGTCAAAGCGAGAGAAGATATGCCGGTAGTGCTTGATCTTGTTGATGAAACACTCCACAAGGTGGCGCTCTCGGTAAAGGTACTCATCATACTCTCGTGGCGTCTTTCGATTTGACCGAGGTGGAATCACAGGTAACGCGCCCCTGCCCAGGATGCATTGGAGAAAATCCATCGAATCGTATCCCTTATCAGCAATCACATGCTCGGTTTCGAAATCAGCTATCAATGCCTGTGCCTGGGTGATGTCGTGACGTTGACCTGCTGTGAGCTCAAAGCGCAACGGGTTGCCCAATCCATCCACGCTCACGTGGATCTTGGTACTGAACCCGCCTCGGCTCCGGCCAAGAGCTTGGGCCGATTGGCCACCGTTTTTTTGGAGGCTCCAGCAGCACAGGGATGAGCGCGAACCACAGTGCTATCACAGTGCTATCAATGATGACATGCTCCATATCGGGGTCTTGCACAAAATGCTGATGCATTCGTTCCCATACACCCTTTTCACACCAGCGTGCGAAGCGCTTATATACGCTGTTCCAGTGACCGTAGTGCTCAGGCAGCAGTCTCCAAGGAGCACCACTTCGTGCCATCCACAGGATGGCCTCGACGTAGCGCCTGCAATCGTCCTCCTCTCCAACGTAGAGGTCTGGGCATGAGCGCAGAAATTCAAGGATTTTCGACCATTGTTCATTGCGTAATTCAGTCGTTGACATGTATCCATTATGCACCAAATGTCAACACAACCTAGTAACACCTCTCTGCATCCTCATAGCTGCGCTTCTTCTGTCCAGCGCATAGTCGTTCTTCCTAATCATCCTTTTTATTATTGTTCAAAACTGTACATCAACAGGTGCCTATAATTCAGCTACTGTCATCTGCTTCGAAAACCAATGAGGTTGGGCTGCAAAGTGTTCGACCTCAAGTTAATCTTCTCCCACGTGGAGAGGAAACAATTCCCTTCTTAATTGTAGAAGTTTAGGCAGAAGGAGGCCCCTCGGTCATGCTTGAGATTTAGCTATTTCTGCAGGGAACAGTAATCCTACCACGGCTAATATAAAGACAGAGAATTGCTTGCAAAAAGTAGAAGCCCTCGTGTTCACACGAGGGCCTCTAACGTTTCTAAATAAAGGGCCTAACTCTTTTACTTATCAGACAGTACCAACAAAGGCGCAGTGGCCTCAGAACCCAGGTCTCCGACAGCAATAATGGTGAATACTCCCGCAGCAAGTGGTGTTTCATCATCTCCCACTGCAAGGCTGGCCTCTAGTGTAAATGCCCCAGAATCGTTTGTAGGGCCACCAACAAGGAGCTTATCAATGCCATCAACCGCAGACAAGACTGTGATAGTCACAAACTCGTTAGGCATGAATCCAGCGCCCCATACAGTAACGTCTCCGTTTACGAATGTGGGATTCGACGCAAGGCTACTCGAAGGCGCTGTCATGAGCGGGGCTGACGTTGTAATCACCACAGGCGCGCTAGCCTTGCTGCCATCCTCGCCCATCGCAACAATTGACCTGATTCCCGGCGCTCTAGATGTTATTACATCCCTCTCACCACCACCACTGCCTATAATCGAATTATAGCTCGCCGAGAAAGCCCCAGCCGCATTAGCTATAGGCTGTTCTGCATCGCGGCTTCCCACCGTCCAGCTTATGATGTCATCAACAACTAATGACAGCGTAATAGGCTCGCCTGGCAGGAACCCTGAACCCCAGATTATCAATGGCTGTTCCAGCGTAAGTGCGGACTGACTCAACACGATACTAGCTTCTGGTGAAACGCCGGGGATACCAGCGATACCTGGAAGACCGGGAATGCCTGGCTGTCCTTGAACACCCTGAGGGCCAAGATTGCCTGGTAGACCTGGCACGCCTGCGACACCTTCCACACCTTGAAGACCCGGATTCCCTGGTGCGCCAGCGAACCCAGCAAGACCCGCAGGGCCCTGAGGCCCTCTACACGCTACAAGAACTAGGACAGAAAACATGGAAAAGAACAGGGCTAAGGTCATAGCCTTCGAAGGAAAACGTATTCTCAATTCGACCCCCTCGGTGAAATATCAAACAGAGCCGGTTATGCTCGCATGAAGCACTATTTGATTTAGCGCTGGCAATTGAACAAAAAGACTTCGCCGTGAACCCCAGCGAGGCTCAAACGGCGGCCTAATCATATGCATCAAGGTATTAGGATGTCAACCCCCTTTGGCACCAACTTTGACTGCTACCTGCCGAGCCATCCTGACAACAGAAAGGCTTTTATCGTAAGCAAAATATCGTTCCTGCCCTCGCACAATCTCTGGCATGGCTCAACACAGCTTGGACTATTGAACAATGTATGGCGTTAGCTGGTTTGGCGGCTTCTTCCATGCTATAATTCGCGCTCGATACCCCTTCCCGCCATCAGGGACTCTACACCAGTTAAGGCATTTATATTGGAACATGGCACCGAAGCAATTACAAGGCTCATCATTCAGCTCGCAGCAATTTTGTTCGCGGCCAAGCTGGGTGGCGAATTGTCGGAGCGATATCTCAAAATTCCAGCCGTCATAGGTGAGCTTTCGGTTGGTATCATAATTGGCCCATTTGCGTTGGGCGGGGTAGAAATTCTTGGACTCGGCTCCCTGTTCGAGCCTGTCGCGGCAGATATCGAAGGATTTGCTATCCCTGTGTCAGACAGCTTATGGTCGATTGCGCAGGTCGGGTCAATCGTTCTGCTGTTTATGGCTGGACTTGAGACAGACCTACGTCAGTTCCTGAGATATTCTGGCCCTGCTTCGCTGGTTGCCCTTGGGGGAGTTGTTCTGCCATTTGTTCTTGGGACAGCCATCACCGTGGTATTAGGATTTGCAGACAGCTTCACCGATCCGAAAGCGCTTTTCATAGGAGCCATATCGACCGCGACATCAATAGGAATCACAGTGAGGGTGCTTGGAGACTTGAGGCGGCTGGACACCCCCGAAGGCGTAACCACCCTCGCCGCCGCCGTGCTTGATGACGTTATTGGCATTATCGTTCTCACAATCGTCATAGGCATTGGCGCTAGGGGTGAATTCTCGGCCTCTTCGACTGGACTTGTCGCACTAAAGACGCTTGGTTTCTGGCTGGGCCTTACCGCGATAGGCGTGTTGTTGTCCAAGCATATCTCTCGCATTATCGACCAGTTTCGAGTCAGCGGTGCTGCGGTCGGCCTGGCATTGGGGCTGGCGTTCCTTGCGGCAGCGCTCGCGGAAAGCTTTGGGCTGGCTATGATAATAGGGGCGTTTTCGATTGGCTTGGCGTTGTCTGGCACAGACCTCGCCCATCGCCTTGAGAATCCCTTACAAGGGGTCTACGCCGCCCTGGTTCCCATATTCTTCGTGGTCACTGGGATGACAGTCGACGTTTCAGCTCTCGGCGGCGTATGGGTATTTGGCATATTGCTCACTCTGGTGGCGACGGTCGGAAAAATAGCGGGCAGTGGTGCCCCAGCGCTATTCACAGGATTCAACCGGCACGGCGCTCTGAGAATTGGGGTCGGAATGCTACCCAGAGGCGAGGTGGCGCTGATTATGGCGGGCATTGGCGTCAGCGAAGGTCTCATAGGAACCGAATTATTCGGGGTCTCCATAATCATGACAATGGCTACAACTGTAGTGGCTCCGCTGATCTTGTCGCGAGTTTATAAAGAGGGTGTCTCCGGGGTAAAGTCTGAGGCGTCTGCTTCGGCTGACTCCCCGGTGTCGGGAGAATGATATGGCTTACTCCTACGAAGCGACTGTCACGAATTCTATCTTGGATATTTTTGAGCGCGCATTCTCCAATTACATGGAGAATTTAGGCTTTGACCATATGTCGATTGGAGGCAGGCTAGGCGGGCATGCCGCCCACGAGTTCCGCAGAGACGATCATATTGTAGGCCTCGCGCATATACCTGAGGGGCAGAGCCACACGACTGTCGTCGTCCGTTCGGAATCCGTGCCAGTCGAAAAGCTGGTTCTTGACGCGCTAACGGAGGGAGTCGCCGACTTTTTGCAAAGCTTTTGCGAAAGCCTCACGGATGCCTCATCCGAGGAAGTGGTGCAGTCGCTAATAGAGGGTCTCCGTAACGCCTTCGAGGAGGTAATAGGCCCATCAAGTTGAGCTTGTCCTGAAGGCAGCCACCTGATATATTTGAAATACCTGCCCCTGTAGCTCAGCGGATAGAGTACTGGCCTCCGAAGCCAGGTGCGTGGGTTCGAGTCCCACCGGGGGCACTCGCATTTCCAGTCCGTTTCACAGTTCATCAAAGGATAGTCCCTTCCCCTGTCCTTCCGCAGGAGGAGGAAAGGTTAGGAGGGGGTTAGGGGTTTTCACACAATACCTGAGCCAGCCTTCGAAAGCGCCTCATCTTCGTTCGAGAAATCCCAAGCCTCTTTGTCCAGACCCTGGTCTAACCACCAGCGATAGGTCATCTCAAGGCCGTCGCGCATGTGGAATTTGGGTGACCAGTTCAGGTCACGCCTGGCCCTATCAGTGCTATAAATTCGGCTCACGGCCCATTCAAACGGGTATAGCTCCTGATCCAGCGCATCGTAATCCCTGGGTTCCATATTCACGACTTCCGCGCTCACTCCCATAATCTCAGCAATCGTGCGGACGTAGCCGTTGGCGGTTATGGCATCTGGGCTGCATATGGTGTAACTCTTGCCTAGCGATTGACTCTTTCCGGGAACAAGTGCGAAAGCGTCGGCAAGGTCGTCAACGTGCACGGGATGAAACGGTGTCAGGCCATCCCCTGGGATTATAATTTTGCGTCCCTGCTTCAGGCGAGCGAAATAGCTGAACTCTCTAGGGATGCTCTGAATAAGTCCCGATGGCTTGTGGGATAGTAAAATAGGGCCAAGGCCTGAAGACGGGGGAGGAGAGGCAATGAACCAGCCGACGTTTGCGGACTTGGACTACGAGAGCAAGAAGCGAAAGACTCGCCGGGAGAAGTTCCTTGAGCGCATGGATGGACTGATCCCTTGGGAAGAGTTGGAAGAGCGCATTCGACCGTTCTATCCCAAGGCCGGTCGTGGTCGGCGGCCCTACGAGTTATCGGTGATGCTACGGATACACTGCGTGCAGTTGTTTTACAACCTGAGCGACCCTGGGATGGAGGACATGCTCTATGAGGTCGAATCGGTGAGGCGGTTCGTAGGGCTGAGACTGCCTGGGCCGCTGCCGGACGAGACGACGATTCTGAACTTCCGCCACCTGCTGGAAGAGCATGAGTTGGGCGCGGGTCTGTTCGAGGAGATCAACCGCTATCTGGAGTCCAAGGGTCTCCGTCTTCAGGAGGGGACGATAGTGGACGCGAGCATCATAGCGGCGCCCTCATCGACGAAGAATCGGGCTAAAGAGCGCGACCCCGAGATGCACCAGACGAAGAAGGGTAACGAGTGGCACTTCGGGATGAAGGTGCACATCGGTGTGGACTCGCAGACGGGAGTGGTGCACAGCATGACCACGACATCTGCGAACGTGCATGACCTGACTGAGTTGCCCCGGTTGCTGCACGGTGGGGAGTCTCAGGTGTGGGGAGATGCTGGGTATCAGGGAGTTGACAAGAGGCCGGGGAACCGGGGCTTGGACGTGGAGTGGCAGGTGGCGATGAGGCCCGGCCAGCGTCGGAAGCTGGAGCCTGGGAGCCCTGAGGCGGTGTCGGAGAAGCGCAAAGCGTCGGTCAGAGCTAAGGTGGAGCATCCGTTCCTGTACATCAAGCGGCACTTCGGCTACGCCAAGGTCCGCTACAGGGGGCTGTCCAAGAACACGCAGCGGCTGATGACGCTGCTGGGGTTTGCCAACTTGATGAGGGCCGAACAGTACCTGGCGGCGTGAGACCTTGTATAAGTGCGCCCAAAATCAGGGCTAAGGGCGGCGAAAGGCCCTGTCAGGGCCGGTTGTAGGCCGACAATAACCCTCACCACGGTGCCATGAGGCAATTTAACGCCCCCAAAACCACTCCGGTCAACTCGGCCCAGCCTGAAGCCGATTGTTCAGAGCATCCCTAGCCTTGAGGTAGTTGTCAGGCCCATAGACGTAAGGCGGCCTCAGAATCGTCATGGGGAAGCCTCTCTGATTGAACTCTTCGAACAAGAAGTCTTCGCATTCAATCTTGTCGCGGGCATACTGCCTTGCATCGGGGCTTCGATGGATAGGAAAGTCCTCTTCGATAGGGATTGTGTCGTTTGGGCCGTACACCGCCGTAGTGCTGCAAAACACGAAATGGCCGACCCGACCTTCCAGCGCTTCGACGACAAGCTTCAGGGTTGCCATTGTGTAGGCGGAAATGTCGAAAACGGCATCATACGAACCGACTTTTAGAGCGGCCTTGACCTGTTCGGCATCTGTGCGGTCAGCAATGAGACGGACAACGTTATCGGGAATATCAGCCTGGGTCTGACCTCGGTTCAGCACAGCCACTTGATGTCCACCTTCGTTCAGCAAGCGAACGAGATGCAGCCCGATAAAGCGGCTGCCACCCAATACCAACACCTTCATTTATTACCTCTCAAAATCGATTCAATGAGATAAAATTACGCCTGCCTATCGTCCCACAGTTGCGGTTGGCTCACAAGTGCCGAGAACCCTAATTCGGCGCAAAGCGACTGAAATGCTTCCTTCCGAACCCCATGCCATTCGAGGTCGTCTAGGCTCTCTGCCAACGGCACGTCTAGACGCAGCGTGGCGAGCCTCTTGTAAAGCATAGCATTGTCACGGCCTTCGTCTAGCGTGGCGGCCATTGTCTTCGCGCCGCGCACCTGCACGTCCCATTCGGCGGAGTCGCTCGGAATCTGTTCAATATGCTCGTAATGCGCCAGCACCAGAGCACTTGACTTGGCTCCCCATCTCGGAATGCCTGGGATGCCATCGGCAGAGTCGCCAACGAGGGCCAGGTAGTCGGGAATCGAGACTGGCGAAACACCGAATTTCTCTCGCACCCCTGCCTCGTCCAGCGTTATGTCTCTGCGTCTGTCCAGGCACACCACCCGCTCGTTCCTCACCATCTGCGTGAGGTCCTTGTCCGGAGAGCAGATGACGATCTGCTCCACCTGTGAGAACTCCGACCATCTGGACGCAGCGGTTGCGATGGCGTCATCCGCCTCGAACTCCACCACCGGCCAGACAACGATGCCGAGCGATGAAGAGGCGCGCTCCGCCAACTCGAACTGTGACAGCAGGTCTTCCGGCACACCCCCGCCTGTCTTGTATCCGCTGAACATATCGTTCCTGAACGACTCGATAACGTGGTCGAAGGCGATGGCTATGTGAGTCACGTCATCCTGCCTCAACAGCAACAGCAGGGTCTGTATAAGGCCGCGCACAGCCCCAACTGGCCTACCGTCGGGAGCGGAGATCGAAGGCATGGCGAAGTGTGCGCGAAAAAGCTCGTATGTGCCGTCCACCAGATGAATTTTCATGTCGCAATTGTGACCTCTTAACCCGAATGCTTATGCTCCAGGCCGAAACTTATGAATCTTTCACACTTCAATAAGAGCCTGATCATCGATCCCAAGACATCTGGGAATAGCAAGTTTGAACATTAGCCTTTTACGATCCATAGGGATTTTATGGAGCATTTATGGTAATCTCACTCCCACCATCAACAGGTATGATCGCCCCAGTCACGTAAGAAGCAGCATCTGAGCATAGCCAGGCAATTACATCAGCCACTTCTTCCGGCTTCCCGACTCTCCCAATGGGAATAACGTTACCCCATCCTGCTTTCAATTCAGTGTCCCTTTCAAACTGTGGCTTCCAAGGACCAGCATCGATAATACCTGGGGCTACAGAATTCACACGTATCCCTTGTTTGCCGTATTTCAGCGCAGCAGATCTCGTGAGACCATTTACAGCGTACTTACTCGAACTGTAAGCCTCAGGTCATGCAGTCCGAGTCCCAGCTATCGAGGACAAATTGACAATCGCACCCTTACCTTTGGTTAGCATGTGTCGGATTTCGTACTTCATACATAACCATGTGCCCATAACATTCAGATCGAATGTCTTCTGCAATGCATCAGGAGTAGCATCAGGCCAATCGGCGTCCGACCGGAATCCCCCTCCGGCGTTGTTAACAGCGCAGTCAAGCCTGCCGTAAGTTTCGACAGCCTTGCTGACCATTGTCTCGACTTCGTCAGCCTGTGCTACATCGGTTTTAACGAAAATGGCCTCGCCGCCGGCTTTAAGGATCTCTTCAACTGCCTGATTGCCCTCTTCAACACGTCTGGCTGCAATTATGATCCTTGCTCCGTGTTGAGCCAGTTTGATTGCGGTAGCTTTGCCTATGCCTGAGCTGCCTCCCGTAACAATGGCAACTTTCCCATCTAGTTGACCAGTCATTAAGCCTACTCCTTCATGAGTTCAGTTTCCTCGCATCTGTGCGCTTGCCGTCAGCTATATAGTGAATCGGAAACAATTCTAGCATACGCGCGATGGCACAGGAGGTTAAAGTAATCGTTGATAGACACCGGGAGTGCTACAGGCGTGAGAGAAGGACATCAGAAATATACCTGCACAGAAGTATGCCCACATCAGACGTATTCGAAATAGGAAACCGGGGAAATGCCTATGGGTGTTACCCCAGGCGGTTCAGGAGCCAGCCCATGTCTTCGCCACGAGGACGTTCGACAAGGCCGACTCGCATATGGAGAAAGCCAAGCTGGCTTATGAAGACGGCTCTCCTCTGCGTCGTATTCAGGTTGGTTATCTTCGTGCCTATGTGGTCTGCAAACACGATGGAACTCATCTGACACGTTTGGCCCGCAGCCGCGAGGTCAGACACGGCGTCCACAATCACTCCAATGTCTTGCTTACCGATGTCAACCACAACGATTCGGTTGTCCTTGGTCTGCTCCGCGACGACCAGACCAAACCTCTTTCGCAGGTCTATCACGGGAATAACCTTGCCCCGAAGGTTTATGACACCTTCTACAAACTCGGGACTTCTAGGCACTCTGGTTATTTCCTGCATTCGGATGATCTCGCGGACAGCGCCTATGTCCACTCCATAGCCTTCCGAAGCCAGATCAAATACCACCAACTGTTTTTCTGTTTGTGCAGTGTCTACTATTGCAGCCATTCCTAAGACGTCCTCCTTTTGAGACTATTGCTTCAGCCTGCATGAAAACCAGGCAACAAAATCAGGCCAGCCCAATTCCCAATCAGGTTCACGCCGGACATCGAAGATTTTGGGTTGAGGCCATCGATGCTGCTTTTGGCTATGTGATCTTACAGGAGAATCCATAGATTCACCTGTGAATGACATCACTATTCTCTAGTCCAAACAAAATAAGTACTTTCTTAAACAATGTAACAAGTAGGCAAGCCCGCCCCAAGCGGGAACACTCCTACCCTGTTGTGGGGAAATTCACTTTTACAGTATACGAGCCAACACGCATCCAATCGTCTGGCAGTCGTCCGACTCCTTAATTGGTATCAGTCCGGACTCTTCGGAGTGTATTCCTCAAGCGCGGCCAAGGTTATTCAGTCGCATCCGTAGACCTGGCGGCGTCGTATGGTATACCATCTGCGTTCGGGCGGGTCGTTAAGCCGTCGCCCGAACACGTGCATCCAGGACTTTTCAAGGAGCGCCCATGTATAGAATCGGTATCGACGTAGGTGGCACATTCACCGACTTCGTGGTGGCCCAAGAAGGACAACCACCGCGTTACTTCAAAACATCTTCGACCCCCCACGATCCCTCCGAAGGGGTCATGACCGGTCTCCGCGATGTCGCCGACGCCTACGGGTTATCGCCTGAAGACCTCCTGGTTTCTACAGAGATCGTGATTCACGGCACAACCGTAGCCACCAATACGCTCGTCGAGAGGAAGGGGGCCAAGGTTGGCCTCCTCACCACAGATGGGTTCCGAGACCTCCTGGAGATGCGTGAGGGAATGAAAGAGGATCGCTACAATCTGCGCATGAAACCAGTCGAGCCGCTTGTGCCTCGCTATCTCAGGCTGGGCGTTCCAGAGCGGGTGCGTTCCAGCGGCGTCGTCGAAACCCCAATCGACGAAGACACCCTGGACGAAGCGCTGGAGTATCTCAGCAACGAAGGAGTCGAGGCGCTGGCGGTCTGCTTTCTCTTTTCGTACCTCAACCCTGAACATGAGCAGCGCGTAGCAGAAAAGATTCGCGCAAAGTTTCCTGGTGCATACACCTCGCTTTCGCACCAGGTGATTCCTCAGATCAAGGAGTTCGACCGCCTCAGCACCACAGTAATCAACTCCTACGTTGGCCCTGTGTTTGGTGAATACCTTCAGCATCTCAAAGGCCGATTTGCGTCATTTAATCAGCCCAGAGACATTCTCATCATGCAGTCAAACGGGGGTGTGGCGTCGATAGACGATTCGAGCCGCCTTGCCGTCGGAGCCATTCTTTCAGGCCCAGCAGGGGGAGTGAGCGGCGCGGCGTTCTACGGGCAAAAGCTTGGCGAGTCGAAGATTATTGGCTTTGACATGGGCGGCACTAGCACCGACATTTCCTTGATTGAGAACGGCGCGCCTCATCTCACCAACGAAAAGTTCGAAGGAGGTTGGAAGATTGCTGTTCCGATGATCGACATTCAGACGCTAGGGGCGGGCGGAGGAAGCATTGCTCGCGTCGATACGGGAGGTATCCTCCGCGTTGGCCCGGACAGCGCGGGCGCAGACCCCGGCCCGGCGTGCTACGGAAAGGGCGGTGTCGAGCCGACGGTCACCGACGCCAACCTCGTGCTGGGCTACCTGAACCCGCAAAACTTCCTGGGTGGCCGAGCGGAGCTAAACAAAGAATTGGCCGAAAACGCGCTTGGCGAGCATGTCGCCACACCATTGCAGTTGAGCACCGTCGAGGCGGCTCGTGGCGTTCATCAAGTGGTATCAACGACGATGGCGGAGGGCATACGCTTGATGTCTGTGAAGCGAGGCGTCGACCCCAGAGAGTTCGCCATTCTCGCCTTTGGGGGAGCGTCGGGACTTCATGCAAGCGCCGTTGCCAGACAACTCCGCATCGAAAAGGTGTATGTTCCTGCCGCAGCGCCGGTGTTCTCAGCCTTCGGGATGCTCTCCACCGACCTGCAATACGACTTTTCACTTTCGCATCCTGCCAGCTTCGACAGAATTGACCTTCAGGCCGTCCGCTCTATTCTAAACGACCTTGAGACCCAAGGTAGGGAGAAGCTTCGAGCGCAAGGGGTCAGCGATGAAGATATGGAAATCGTCAGGTCTGCCGACATGCGTTACCTCGACCAGATATACGAGGTCAACGTCCCTGTCCCCAGCCTCTCGCAGGACGACGACGCCCTGCTATCAGACTGGGCCACGAATTTCCACCAGCGATACGAGGAACTATTCTCTTATCGCCAGTCGGAGCAAGAGATCAGGCTGGTTACGCTCCGAGTATCGGCACTTGGAAAGCTGCCAAAGACTGATCCGCCAGAAATTGAGGCTAGACCGGGCATACGTCAAGCCGAAAAGGGCCGCCGCCGTATTTTTCTCGGCAAATGGCAAGAAGTCCCGGTGTATGCAACTGACGACCTGTCGCCCGCCGATAGCATTGAAGGGCCAGCTATTTTGGAATCTGACTTCACGACCATTCTTCTCGACGAGGGAGACAGCGCCAGCGTAGACCGCTTCGGAGGAATCGCGCTGCAAGTCGCCACGAGAGATGACGCCAGCGAAACGGAGGAAACAGGCCGACCCGACCCCATAACTCTGGCAGTCGTCGAAAACCGCCTGGAGTCGATTGCGCTTGAGATGATGGAGGTGATGCTCCGCACATCTATGTCGCAGATTCTGAACTCAAGCAGAGACTTTTCGACGGCTATTCTGGATGTCGATTGCCAGCTTGTCGCTCAGGGCGAGGGCATACCCGTTCATATCAGCGCACTACCCATCGCGGGGGCTGCCGTGCGGGACTATTTCGGCGATGAAATCGCGGAGGGAGACCTGTTCGCGCTGAACGACCCCTATTTCGGCGGCAGCCACCTGCCTGACATCACCGTTATCAGGCCGATATTTTACAAGGGCAAGCTGCTGTTTTATGGCGTGAACCGCGCTCACCACAGCGACGTTGGCGGCGCGACACACGGCGGCTATAACCCAGCGGCAAGCGAAATCTACCACGAAGGCCTGCGTATTCCTCCACTGAAGCTCTACGACAAAGGCGTTCCGAGGCGCGATCTACTGCAGATGCTGTCGGCCAACGTGCGCCATCCTGAAAATTTCCTTGGCGACCTGAACGCGCAGATTGGCTCTGTCAACATCGCAGGCCAGCGTATACAGGCGCTA
Source organism: Dehalococcoidia bacterium (assembly GCA_965206395.1). GTDB lineage: Bacteria > Chloroflexota > Dehalococcoidia > Lucifugimonadales > CATOSD01 > CBDBJK01. The sequence continues at coordinate 140,456 of CBDBJK010000033.1, read as the reverse complement.
CTCGACAGCTACGGCGTGGACGGATTGACGAGCGCCATCGCCGAGATACTGAACGCGACGGAGAGGCAGGTCAGGAAATTCATATCCGAGTGGCCTGATGGCGTGTATAAAGGGGAATCGTTTGTCGATGATGATGGCTTCGACAGCAAGATGGTTCCGATTCGGGCGACTGTGACCATTCAGGGCGACACTATGGACATCGACCTCAGCGAGTCCAGCCCACAGGTGAAGGGCTTCATTAACAGCGCATACGCCAATACGCGTTCGTTGGCCCACGCCGCCATAATGTACATGGCCCCGTCCGATGTCGCGAAAAACGAAGGCTCGATGCGACCCGTCACGGTAACAGCGCCTAGAGGACTGGTCGTGAACGCCAACCCTCCGGCTCCCGTCTGCATGAGCACAAACCACTGCGCCGAGGAGGTCGTCGAGGCCATATTCAAGGCATTGGCCCCGCCTGTGCCGGACGCGGTGAACGCTGGTTTCTCACGCAGGCTGCGCTTTGCGATAACAGGCACCGACCCTCGCACAGACCGCGAGTTCATATGGCACTTTTTCTTGGCGCGTGGTGGCGGTGGAGCGTCGAGCATCTTCGATGGCTGGCCCAATGTCGGAGAAGTCAACGTCGCGGGCGGCATACGCTCACCGAGCATCGAGGTCACTGAAGAGCGATTCCCGCTGTTCGTCAAACGCCACGAGTTGCGGCCCGGTTCCGCTGGCGATGGCGAATTTCGCGGAGGACTGGGCGCGATATGCGAGATGGTCTACGAAGGCGCGGGCGAGGCTAGCCTGAACACCGCAGGCGATGGCACTGTCAACCCTCCCTTCGGGCTGTTTGGCGGCAAGCCTGGCAAGCCTCACATATACAGCATCGTCTCGGACGGCAAGGAGCGCGTGCTAGGTTCAAAGGAGGTCGGAGTAATCGTCAAGCCCGGAGACGTAATCGTATGCCTATCGGCTGGCGGCGGGGGATACGGCAACCCGGAAGAACGCGACCAAGCAGAGCGTGAGTGGGACATCAAGAACGGATACAATGACCCGCTGAGCTAGCGCGTTCTAGGGTTCAGCACGTCATTGAGGGCGTCACCCAGCAGGTTCCAGGCGAGGATAAGAGACCAGACGACTATGCCTGGGGCTAGAAGCCGCCATGGATCAGTCCTAAGAATACTAATATGACCTGTCTCTAACAACATAGTGCCTAGGCTGGGCCTTGGCGGTTGAATTCCCAGACCTAGGAAGCTCAATATGATTTCCGTGCCGACCAACGCTCCCATACCCATGCTCACCGTAACGACAATTGGGCTGATGGCATTGGGGAGCAGGTGAACGAAGAGTATCCGCTTCGTGGACACGCCTATCGCCCTAGCCGAATCTATGAACTGCGTCTCTTTCAGGTAAAGCACCTGGCCTCTTACCAGACGGGCCATCCCAATCCAACTGAAGGATACCAGCGCCAACGAAATAAAGACGTAGTCTGCAATCCCACTGTTGACCAGCCCGTCCAAAAATGAATGGTCTTCTATCCACCTGACCAGGTCCAAAATCCTAGGCCTCACTGTAGCAGCAAGGATTATTATCAACAATATCTCAGGAAACGACGAAAATATCTCCCCAATACGCATTATGACTGTGTCGACCTTTTTGCCGAAATACCCGGAGATAAGACCTAGTGATACCCCGATGGCGATTCCGCCGGTAGCCATGGCAACTACTGTGATGATTATCGTATTCTGGATGCCCCAAATCACTCTAGTTAATACGTCTCGTCCAAGGCGATCCGTGCCCGCCCAATGCTGAAGACTGGGCGGGTCTAAGGTGCTAGAAAGGTCTATGTCTCTGTAGCCGTAAGGAGAAATAAATTCAGCGAGGATTCCCGCTGAGTAAAGAATCACAAGAGTAGCCATACACGCGACGGCGATCTTCTTTCGGAGAAGCCTCGACCACGCTCGCGCCAGGTGACCTTTTCCATGATGGTCCGACTCCTGCGTTAGGCTGAATTCCCGTGTTGCCACTTTTTGCCGATTCCTTTGTTACTTATAGCGGATTCTTGGATCTATGAGGGAGTAAGTGATATCCGCCAAGAGATTGGCGAGCACGAATGCGGTGGCAAGTATTATTGTGACTGCCATAATAACTGGATAGTCTCTTTTAAATACGGAATCAATAACAAATTGGCCAACACCCGGGATGCCGAATATCTGCTCCGTGATAAAACTGGTGGTCAACATCCCCGCAAGCGCAAATGACAAAATCGTAATTATGGGTATCAAAGCGTTTTTTAGGATGTGCCTGGAGTCTACCATCGTACTCGAAAGCCCTTTGGAGTGTGCCGTGCGAATGAAGTCCTGCCCCATTACATCCAGAGTGCTGGCCCGCATGAGGCGGGCCAACCCAGCTACTCCTGGAATGCCCATAGTAATAGCCGGTATCACCATACGCAGGTCAAAAAAGCCACCCCACCCAGAGCACGGCACCCAACCAAGCTTCAAACATAGTAGCAATGTCATAGTGGGAATAGTCACCATTATGGGAATCGACATCAAAGCCAGCGAAATCGCCACAGCAGTCGGGTCTTTCCAAGAACCTTGATTATGTGCAAGCCAGAATCCCAGCGGAAGTCCAATTCCAAGACTAACGATCATAGCAATCGCGTTGACCTGGAACGACACCCACATCTTGGCGCCTAATATCTCCATCACAGGTGTCCCGATTTTTTGGAAGCTCTCTCCAAAGTCGCCGCGAAGCGCACTCCACATGTAATCTAGGAATTGGATATGTAAAGGCCTATCTAATCCATACTCGTGGCGAAGGCGGTCCGCAACATCTTGTTGGTAGTTTTGTCCCAACATAACTTCGATAGGATCGCCCGGCGCAGATCTTCCGAGCGCGAAGGTAATCGTGGCGACAACAAATAACAGAACCGGAAGCCACAGCAGACGGCGGGCAATGTACACCCACATTATCAGGCCACCTCAATAGAAGGACTGTTTTCCATTTAAGCAACTTCCTCCGACATCTGTGAAGGTTAATTCATAGGGATTGAAATCGCAAGCTGCCCCGGTCAATGATCGGGGCAGCTTGCATAGTTCCTATGTAACCTCAATGCGCAGAAATGCAGCAGAGTTCCACGCTACTACCTAAGCTTAATCTCTTTGAGCTTCGGGACAACCATCGGTGTGATGCGATAGCCCTCGACATAAGACTTCAGGAGCACCTGGCGCTCACCTGTGTACCAGAGCGGGACCCACGCGGCATCGTTGACTATCAATTCCTCGACCTGCTGGTAGCGTTGTGTACGCCTGATCGGGTCTTGCTCTATGCGGGCAGCTTCGAGAATGGTATCAACCTCGGAATTGGAGTATGCACCGTGATTTATGCTGCTGTCTGTATGAAACAGGATATCCAGGAAGTTCTGCGGGTCAGGGTAGTCGGCTTCCCATCCAAGCCCGGCGAATGCCTGGAATTTTGACTTGTTCAAGTCCTGAAGATATGTGGCCCATTCAACCTGTTGAATTTCGACCTCTACGCCTAGAGTCTGCCGCCACATCTCGATTACGACTTCTAGGTCGAGGCCGATTGTTCCACCAGTACCTGGGACTGTTATGACGATGCGGGGTGTATTGTCAGAACCTGCAAAAGGAGACTCACTGAGAAAACGCTGAGCTGATTCGTATTGATCGCTTTTTTCGTCAATATTATTCAGAAAATCCGCATACGGTGTCTCGCTTATAAGCCTTCGAGCCAATTCGTGGTTGCTCCTCAGCCCTACCAGATCGCCATTAAATGCGGGGAAACCCGGGGGTAATATCCCGAACGCTGGCACTACCAGGTCTGACAGCACCTCTCTGGCTATCAACTCTTTATCGACGGCATGATTGAGCGCCTGGCGAAATTTCGTATGGTCGAATGGGGGCATACTGGTGTTAAATCCAATGTAGGAGATGCTGAAGTCTGGGGGCGCGATGACAAGCTCTTTGTTTAGAGGCTCGTCAGGATCGAGCACGCGCTCCAGATCAAACAGGCTGACGCCTGTGATGTCTATTTCGTCGTTTTCGTACATCGCCATCGACTGACCGCCAGCCAGGTTCATGAATATGGTGTCGAGCTGAGCAAGCTCACGGTAGTAATTTTCGTTTCGCTCGAGGACCAGACGTTCTCCGATCTTGTACTCTTTAAGCCTGAACGGACCTGTGCCGTTTGGATTGTCCGTCCAGCTTCGCCCGCCAGCCTCGACGTTTTCCTGATCGAGCACGTATGCCGTAGGATACGTCAGCTTGGCGAGGAAGTACGCCTTGGGAGCGTCGATAGTTATCTGCAGGGTGAGGTCATCTATCACCTGTACGCCGGTGATCTCAGAGGCCTGTCCATCGATATAGGCTTCGGCCCCAACGATGTCGTTAAGGTATGTGTCGGCAACAGGCGACGCGGTCTTGGGGTCGGCTGCGCGTTCTAGCGACCACTTGAAGTCATTAGCCGTAACTTTCTTGCCATCGTGGAACTTGGCTTCCGGGCGAATGAAGAATGTGTACACCAGCCCATCGCCGCTTATCTCCCATCGCTCGGCAATGTCCGGCACAAGCTGGAGGTCAGTGTTCAGCACCACCAGACCGCTGAATATCTCCACGACTATACCTGCGGATGTCGTATCTGAGGTCAGATGCGGGTCGAGAGTAGGAGGGTCAGCCCATAGCCTTCGAAACACGCCTCCAGATGGTGCGTCGGTCACTGGTGCGGCAGACGCCTGTTGAGCCGTGGTTGTCGCCTCTGGCTCGGAGGATGTGGATTGGCTGGCTGCCTCGGCTTCCTGAGTCGGCACCGAGGTAGGCTCATCGGAGGCTTGAGGCTCCGTGCTGGAACTACAAGCCATCGCTACGACAGCCACGATAATGAACAAGAATGGAAGTAACTTCCTCATGATTTGCACCCTTCAGTCTCTTTGATTTCCGTGTTAGATGCCCGAACTGGCCCAAGAGTTGCCATAGACGAATTTAACTGCCTACGGTAGATGAGAGATATGCCTTTATGAAGTCGTCTATGTTACCATCCAGTACATCATCAGCCCCGGACGCCTCAAAGTTGGTCCGGTGGTCTTTGACCATTCTATAAGGATGGAGAACGTAGCTTCGGATCTGGTTGCCCCATTCAGGCGATATGTGGTCGCCCTTCAGCTTCGCCTGTTCCTCGTTCTTCAGTGCCATCTCACGCTCGACCAGTCGCGCCAGAAGGATTCGCATGGCGATTTCCTTGTTCTGGCGCTGCGAGCGCTCGTTCTGGCAACTGACTTTGATTCCGGTGGGAATGTGGGTAATGCGAACAGCCGTGGAGTTCTTCTGCACGCTCTGGCCGCCTGCGCCACCCGCCCTGAACACTTCCATCTTGATGTCGTCGGGATGTATTGTTACATCTTCCCCTTCTTCGACTTCGGGAAGCGCCTCAATCAACGCGAAGGAGGTGTGTCTCGCATGGTTTCCATCGAAGGGCGAGATGCGCACGAGTCGATGCACGCCCCGTTCAGCCTTGAGATAGCCATAGGCGTAGGGGCCTGATATTTGAAAAGTCGTGCTCTTGATTCCGCCCTCTTCTCCCAATGATATGTCCAGCACATCCCTCTCGAAGCCACGACGCTCTGCCCATCGCAGATACATGCGCATCAACATCCTTACCCAGTCTTGTGACTCAACGCCTCCAGCGCCCGCGTGAAGCGCGATGATGGCGTTACGATCATCGTACTCGCCCGACAAGACCAGCTTGAATTCCATGTCGTTCAGCTTGTCGTTTATGTTGGCAAAATCGTCTTCAAAGGTGTCGAGTAGCGAATCGTCCTTTTCATCCAAAGCCAGCGTCAGCAACTCATCGAGTGATGTCGCTTGCTCGTCCAACCCCCGCCATTCCTCTACCTCTTCCTTCAAGCGAGCCAGCTTCCTCATATTGTGCTGCGCCTGTGTAGGCACATTCCAGAAGGAAGGGTCTGTTGTGTCTTTTTCCAGTCTTGCTACTTCCTTCTCTTTGCCTGGCAGGTCAAAGACGCACCATTATGTCGGAAATCTTATCTCTTACTTCTGCCAGGGTTCCCTTTATTTCCTGCATGATACTACGACCTCTTTGTAAACACAGATTCAGTATAGTTACAACGAAAGCTCTTATCTGGGGTTAGCACATGGCTTGGAGCATTAAATACACTCGCCTACCCATTCTGATTATAGCAAGGCTAATGACGCTGCGGGAAGTGAGGCTAACCCCTATCTTGCTAACATCTGATGTCGAACCAGGTGTGTTGGCACAGGATTGATCAGCGTGTACAATCCCTTCGACGATGACAACTCAACGGAGGTCTTCTGAACAATGCTAGTGGTTCAACGTTTTTGTATTGATGGGTAGAGTGACTTTAGCTTGATGCGCGCATCCTCGGTAGTGAAGCGCCAATCCACTCGTATCACATCCCGGTTGCGTTGATTCTGCCAAGCATTGACCTCGCCGCGCAGGATGTCTTGATTGGCAATCCGTCGGTCCAGGCACTGTCGAGCCAGCACACCGATCTCTATCTCCGCCATATTCAACCAACTCCCGTGTTTGGGAGTGTAGTGTATCTCCAGTCGCTCAGCTATACGCCTCGCCTCAGCAGGCTCGAATGCCTCGTATAGCGAGGACAGCTTGTGAGTGTTGAGATTGTCCATTACCAGCACGATCCGGTCTCTGTCAGGGTAGTCCTCGTCGACCAGTTTCTTTATCACATGCGCCCAGTCCACCTTCGTGCGACGCTCTCTGACCTCGACTCGGCGCCATCCGTCCAACGGTGCAAACAGCATGAACAGGCTGCTCACTCCATTGCGCTCGTATTCGTAGTCGTATGCCGCCGATAAGCCGGGCGCTGCGGGACGCGGCACTCGCGTCTCCTTGACTTGCTGTTTGCTCGTCTCATCCATGCACACCAGAACCTCATTCCCATCGTACGGCCGTTGGTAGACCTCCAGTACGTCTTCCATCACGTCTTCCATCGCGCACACAAACTCCGCGCTCTGACCGGGCGGGATGCACCAACTCTGCTTCAGCCACGGCTTCAGTTCGTTTTTTTTTAAGCGCCTGGCGAACCGTCTCGGTGCTAATGGTCCCGACTATCTCACACTCGACCAACTGGTCAGCCAACAGCTTCAGGGTCCAACTGGCACGCCCCTCCGGCGGTTCCCCGCAGGCCATCGCTATCAACCGTGCTTCACCTTCGCCGTCCAGTCTCTTTTGACGCCGACGCAGTTGCTTTTTGCGATTCAGCGCAGACTCGACCCCCTCCTCCACACAGCGCTTGCGTATTCGCTCGACCGTTGACTGTCCCACACCGAGCGCGCTGGTGATGTCCGCGTCCTTCATTCCCCCGTCCGAGCGTGACTCATCGCTCATCAGCAGAATGCGCGCATGGGTCTGTTTGTACGCCGCAGCCCGACCGCGTGAGACCAAGGCGTTGAGTTCCTGTTGTTCGTCGGTAGTCAGTCTGATACGGTACTTCTTGGTAGACATCATGGTTCCTCCTCGGTTCAACGTTACGATTGAACCCCCAAGAGGAACAATGACTATCATGGTATTCATTTCAATGATGTTGGACCACTAGACTTGCTCATCAAGAACGGTCTGATTATAGACGGCACAGTTAATCCCGGTTACTACGCCTCTGTTGGCGTCGAGGGGGATGTGGTGCGAATAATCAGAGGAAACGTCTCCTCTGTCGAAGCCGCAAAGACAATCGATGCCACCGACCACATCGTTTGCCCCGGCTTCATAGACATGCACTCCCACGCAGGTCTTGTTATCCTATCCGAACCCTTGCATGAGCCAAAAGTCCACCAGGGCATCACTACCGAGCTTGTCGGCGTGGACGGCAACTCATACGCTCCATTCAGGTCGCACGACGATTTCCTGCGCTTTGTCGAGCTAAACTCAGGTCTGGACGGGAATCCGCCTCTGCCCGGTCAGTGGTCTACGGTCGAGCAATACCTCAAAATGTTCGACAGGAAGGTCGCGGTCAACATCGCGTATATACTTGGCAACTCGCCGGTGAGAATAGACGCAATCGGATGGGACGACAAACCCGCGACCCAGGCGGACATCGCAAACATGAAGGCCATGATTCGAGAGGCAATGGAGGAAGGCGCTGTCGGCCTTTCCACAGGGCTTGACTACCCGCCAGGCAACTTTGCCGACACCGACGAGATTGTGGAGCTATCGAAGCAGGTTGCCGAGATGGGAGGAATATACCACACTCACGTCCGCTACAGGCTCGGCGACCAGTTCCTTGACCCGTTCAGGGAGGCAATCGAGATAGGGCAGCGTAGCGGAACGCCCTTGCACATCACCCACTTTTACCAGCGCTCGCCAAGCACGGGCGGCGGTCACAGGCTCATCAGGTTCATCGAAGACGCGCAAGGCGAGGGCCAGGACATCACTTTCGACAGCTATCCCTACGTCCTGGGCAGCACTCGAATCCTGATCGTGTTCCCCGACTGGACGCATGATGGAGGGCCGGAAAAGCTAAAGGAGGTTTTGCGCTCGGAAGATGGCCGGGAGCGTCTTCGCCGCGAGATTGGGCCGCGCGCGCCAACGTGGCATGATATGTGGCTGACTTACTTCAAGCGGCCTGAGAACCATCAGTACGAGGGACGTTCCGTCTCCGAGATTGCCGAGATGATGGGCAAGCACCCTGTCGATGCCATTTGCGACCTTTTGCTAGCCGAAGACCTTCAGACCTGCTACGTCGCCGCCGGAGCAAACGGCAACACCCTGCCAGCCTTCGTCACCCACCCGATGTCTATGGTTGGAAGCGACGCGGTGTTGCTAGGCGATTTCCCCAGCCCTCGCACATACGGCTGTTTCCCTGTAATCCTGGCGGAGTTCGTCCGCGAGGAGAGGCAGATGTCTCTGCCAGAGGCGATACGCAAGATGACATCGTTTCCCGCTCAACGGCTTGGACTGCCGGACAGAGGCATCCTGCGCGACGGCATGAAGGCTGACATAACGGTATTCCATCCGGGCAACGTCAGCGCGCCCGCGACACGCACCGAGCCGAAGCAGCTAGCCGTTGGCATCGAGTATGTCATCGTCAACGGCACAGTAGTCGTAGACCAGAGCAAGCACACAGGAGCCTTGCCCGGTCGCGCCCTCAAGCACGGGCGGGCGTCGACGTAGGGAGGCGTAGACAAACTTCGATCATCAGGTGAGAGAAAAGTTTCGACTATCAGAGCCGACGAATACGAATTCGCTGGCGATCAATGATCACCAATGCTCCTCGTAAATCGTCATCAGCGACTTGTTCCAAGAGGCGAGACAGAGCTAACTGTGTCTCCTCAATCGTTGTAGGCCACACTCGAAGGCGTATGACACCGTGATGTTGACCTACTGGAAAGCTCCTGCGGTCTGCAAAGTCTTCATCGAAAGTGACGATGAGAAATCCATTTGCTTGAGCATAATCAAAGATTTCGGCATCTGGTTTTCCGTTCAGCCCTATCTCTGACGTGTGGGTAACGAACCATTCAGGTCGTTGTATATGTAGCCACGACACGAGAACCGGTGGGATATTCTGATCGAGAAGAATCTTTAACCCACCAGCGTCAAGAGCGGGCAATAACCTTTTCCTCGTCAATCACCTGGCTAGCGTATTCGAGTGCGGCACTTATATCTTCCATGCCAAGCTCTGGATAAGACTCAAGCACGCGGTCTGTAGAATAGCCGCCAGCGAGCATCCCAAGGATATTCGTGACCATAATGCGAGTCCCTCTAATGCAGGGCTTTCCCGCACATATTTCAGGGTCTACTGTAATCCGGTCAGGCATAGTAATACCTCTCTTCTCTTATTTTAGGGAGGGAAGATATTCCAGTCAATGTAGTGTTGCCTGGTCGCGCCCTCAAGCACGGGCGGGCGTCGACGTAGAGGCGCGATGCATAAATCCATTATCAGGTGATTGGGCGTGAGGCCATAATTGACGCACCGCATAGGAGGTGATAAGCTCCGGTTGTCTTCAACGCACAGTCAATTTTGGTGAAACCAATCTGATCTAGAAATGTCGATGAGGAGGTCAGTAATGCCCAGACTGAAGTTCAAATGGAGAATCAATATTAACGCAAGTCAACAGGCGGTGTACGACTACGTTTCTGATTTCACCAGACACGGTGAATGGTCAGACGGCCTCAAAGTGGAAGCAATATCAGACGGGCCATTGGCCGTCGGCAGCGAATTTCGATCTGTCGGAAAACAGTTTGGCAAAGACGCCGAAAACAGCGTCAAGATAGTAGACCCCCCCAATCGACTCGGATTTACGTCTTCTGACGGAAAGTTCGATTTTTTGAATGAGATGAGCTTTCAGTCTCAAAACGGAGGCACCGTGCTGGAACGTCATCTCACCTTTGATGCAAACCCTGCTATAGCTATTGCTTTCAAGCTCTTTATCGGACCGTTCTTCGCAGGGCCGTCAATGAACAAGACCCTCAAAAATTTAAAAGAGAAAGTGGAGCAGTCAGCCTCCTAGCAACCTACCTCTCTTGTGAGTGACGTTGCACAGACTGTCTGTGGTTCTGTCTATCTACACCAGATATTGCTTGAACTCGTCTCCAAGCAATTCTTCTATGCAAGGAGAAATGTTCCAGAAGCTTTTTAGGTCTTTGTATTCCTGGACATGCGCCTTGTCCCCTGGTTTCAGGGCCTTCACCGCCCTAATCATCAGGTTCTTGGAGGTATGCTCCGGCGAAACGAACTCCACCACGTCCGTGCGGTAGCCCATTATGCGCAACACAAGCGCGCGTAAAGCGTCTGTAATTACGTCCGCTGTTCGCTGCTTCAAGACTCCGTGTCGCAGGATTGGTTGGAGCGATGGAACACTAATCTGCTGGTGTAGCTCGTGCTGGCAACAGGGTGCTGCAATGATCGTCTTGCTATTCCAGAGAATTCCCTGCGCGATGGCTTCGTCGGTTGCTGTGTCGCAGGCGTGGAGACTCAGAACTATATCTGGTGGCGTCGAAGGCACGAACTCGGAAATCTTCGATACGTGAAACTCCAGGCCATCCCAGTTCAGAGCGTCACGGAGCCTATTGCACCTCTCGATGATCTCCTGGTTGGTGTCGATTCCTTTGACCTTGGCAGAAATGCCTTTGAGATGGCTAAAGTAATGGTACGCCGCGAAGGTAAGATAGGCATTGCCGCATCCGCAATCGACGATTTGGCATGTATTTCCAGCGAATTCGTCCGGCTCGGTGACCTGCTCCATGAGTTTGAGAAACTCGCTAATCTGACGGAATTTGCCCCTCATTCTGGGGCGCACTCTGCCCATGCCATCGACGACACCAATGGCGTGTAGAAAGCTGTCTGGCGTATTCTCAGGCAAGATGTAAGGCTTCGACCTATCATGGGATAGCTCAGGTTCCTCTTTGAGCAACGAAGGTTTGCCCTTGCTGATTAGAGCTTTGCCCTTCTTGCTAATTCTCACGTGCATATCGCTGGCAGCGGATTGCACGTGAATCTGGCGAAAGGGGAGCGACAAAACTTCTTCCAGATGTTTGCTGACCTCTTCGGCGGAATGGTTTTTAGTAATGTCCTTCTCACCATCGAAGTAAGAGAACTGTAGCTGTCTGCCATTCTTTAGAGCGACAGGCCGCACAACAATCTTGTTCCAAGGGATTTCTTGCCCCCTGATTCTGCCGCTCAACGTGAGCCTGAAAAATGTGCCCTCATCGAGAACAGCCTCTGTTATCGCGGCTCTATAGTCCCTGGTTTTTTCTGTAGCTGCCATATCCACAGTCTTACATACCAACTCTGCATAAACTCAAATGGCTCACCTTTTCTGAATCGGCAGAACTATTTGCGATGGGCAATCGGCGTTGTGGTAGACCGTCTGATGGGCGATCCGGTAATCGCGTTCCAGGCCAAGCGGCCCGCCCGTGTTCGGGTTCACGTCGAAGCGGGGCCAGTTGCTGCTGCTGATGTCCAGCCTTATTCTGTGTCCCGCCTTGAAGACATTGGACGTCGGGTAAAGCTGGAACACGAACTCGTACGGATCGCCCGGCGTCATCAACTCGGCCTTCTCCCAGCCGTTGCGATAGCGCGCGCGCATGATGGAGTCGGTGATGTTGATGGCTAACCCGTCTGGATGCTCTGAGCTTGGAGGGTAAACGTCGATCAGCTTTGCCGTGAAGTCGGTATCGACCGCCGAGGACGACGCCCACAAGCGCATCTCGATTGGCCCCGTAACCTCTACATCTGTTTCAAGAGGCGAGGTTTGGAATGTCAGAACATCGGCGCGCGCGTTTAGGGGTAGCGTGTCCTTGCAGCCAAAGAAGTCGGGCCTCCCGCGCTGGTCGAACGCTCCTGCACGCATAATCGATTCGGCAGCCGAAATGCCTCCACCCATCGTCGGCACGGGATTCTTGGGGTCGAAGGTGTACTTGCTTGGCAGGAAATTTCCGTCCGTCTGCCTTTCAGAGGTCAGCGACCCGTCTCCAACGAGGTAGAACGGAGTGAAATCGGTTTCTGGCAGAGGCCAATCGGGTTCGCTGCGCCAGTAGCCTCCGTGATTTATCAGGCCGGGATACTCGGAGTTTGTCCCCGGCGAGCCGTTCACGGTCCGGCTGCCGTCGCCCGTGCCCATCGTGAAAAAGCGCACGGGCGACCAGTCGGCGACCTCAGTGTGCAATCCCTTCATGTAATGGTCGAACCAAGCGAGTTTTGTGTCCGTGTAATTGATATGAGCCTCAAGCCCAAAGTCGATGTCGCCTGCGCTCGTCACCTCGTACTGACCATGAGTCCACGGCCCCATTAGCAGACGCTGTGGCGACTGTTTCATCTTGCTCAGAGCCATGTAGCACTCGCAGGTGTTGCGGGCGTAGGAGTCGTACCAACCACCGAGGTACAGAGTCGGAACGTCGGCGTGTTCCTCGTAATACTCTACGGGCGATAGACCTCGCTTCTTCCAGTAATCGTCGTACTCCCCGTGCGTCAAAATGTCGATAGCCCATCTCTCGTATGAAGGCAGTCTGCGAAGGATTGTCGTACCTTTTTTGAGCGGGAACTGGTTGACCATATCAGGCATCTTCTCTGTGAACGCCTTTACGATAGCGGCCTTCAGTGAGGGGTCAGCCTCCGCCTCCCTGCTCGTCGCCGCCATGCGGAAGGCGTAAATGAGGAATCGCTGCTCCAATGTGCCGTTCTGACGCATTGAGCCATGGTAGTAGCTCGACGCGCCCACTGCGACGATCATGGTGGAGAGATGGGACGGGTTCAGCGTCGCAAGCGCGGCCTGATCGCTGCCCGCGTAAGAGTCGCCCATCGTGCCAACTTTGCCGTCGCTCCAGGGCTGTGCGCCCAGCCACTCGACGGTATCGTAGCCATCTTCGGCTTCCTCCGCGAAAGCGTAAAACTCGCCCTCGGATTTGAACCGGCCGCGAACGTCCTGAATGACGCAGACGTAGCCACGCCGCGCGAAATACTTTGCCTTCGTCACCTGACGCGGCGTCGCCTTGTTGTAAGGCGTCCGCTCAAGGATGACGGGGAACCTGCCTTCGGCGAGGCGTCCGTCCGAAGCCGGATAGTAGATGTCTGCCGCCAGCCTAACGCCGTCGCGCGCAGACATTATGACGTTTTGCTCGATAACTACGTCGTACTGCTGATGCGAGCCTTCGTATGCCTTTGTCATAGTCGTATTCTCCTAGGGATTGGGGTTGGGGTTGAAGATCAGGGGTTAGGGTTTAGGGATCAGAGGTTAGGGCTGTACCGACTAGTTCTTAGCCCCTGAACGTTGTAAGGCTTTGCGCAGCGCATAGAGTTGCTTACCCAGTGATCCCAGATGTTCGTGAATCTCGCTGGTTTGCTCAGATGACATATGTTTCAAACGACAGGCAATTTCAATCTGAGTATCCAACTCAGCCAGAGATGCATGAGCTATAGAAAGATGCTGAAGATACTCCTTGCGATGTTGTCTGGTATGTCCTTCCGCTATGTTCGATGGGATGGAGACTGCCGCACGCCGCATCTGACTTGACAGACCGTACGCCTCGTGGTCAGGGAACATACGAGTAACGCGGTACGCCAACTCTACCACGTCCATTCCTATATTCCATACTCTGAGGTCTCTAAAACTGTTGATAACCATTGCGCACTCTCAACCCCTAGTCCCCAATCCCTGAACCCTAAACCCCAGTTCCTGACCCCGACCCCTAAACCCTCTCTAATCTCTGTTGAGATTCAGCCTCTGCCTTGATGCTGTCCCAGTCGTAGAGCATCGGCAGCAGTTGTACTTCGCCCCAGGTCGAACTCTGGTCGGCATAGTGTACGCTGCCCGGATGACCTGACGCGCCGAGCGGCACAATCCAGCGAGAGTTGCTCCAATCGCCCGGGTCGAATACGTAGCGGGCCACAGATATTCCGGTCATTATGAACGGGTTCGCCGATGAGTATCCTCCGGCCTGTGGTGTGTCGCCGTCGCCACCCATCGACACCGACGGAGGGTCGAGCAAAGAGGCAAGCTCAGGATAGGAGGCAGACAGCGTATGTTGAGGCTTCGTGTGATGGATGCTGCCCCATCGCCATGCGTCTATGTCGTCGCCAAGCCGCTCTTTCAGATCAGATACGCCTTCCGCAAGCGATTGTGCTACAAGTGATTTCCAGTCTGTGTTCGGCGGCAGCAGGGACGTGTCGCCGTTCTTCGCCATATCGTCACCAGCAACGAGGCAATCTGGCTGAGGTGACTGGGTGCGCCGCGTCCTGTCGCACTGAAGGCTTCGTCCGCCAGCGGCCCCAGCAGATGCCACACGATGTTCCGATGCAGACGCAATCTGAATGCGCTGTAGATGGTAGAAGCCACAGAATCCCTCTCCATAGCGCCGTCCCATCCGAACAGTTTCTCCTTGGCTTTTGCGGAAAGCGCGTCAAGAGGCTCGATCTGTGCGATGAGGTTTGCATACGTCTGCGCCGGAATCGAGACCTTCTCGGAATGCACGGCGGTCATGTCTTCGACGGTTGCGTTTGTCATGCCCTTGAGACGCTCGGTAATCCGGCGCGCGCGGTATTCGGGCGCGGAGTCTATCGCAATGTAGTAGGGATAGTCTTTATCAACGATGCGGTTGTTCGCCGTGACGATGTAGCCTGTGTCAGGGTTGCGCGACCTCGATAGCTCGTCGAATGGAATGACGCCTTGCCACTCATGGTCGCCCGTCCAGCCCGGCGCGGGAAGCCATGCGTTGGTCATCGAGCGAATAGGAACCTTGCCGCGATTCAGATAGCCTATGTCGCCGTGAACGTCGGCGTACAGGAAGTTGTTGCAGGGGTCTACCCACTCTCGCATGGACTCTTCCAACTCGTCGGCGGTCGTCGCCTTGAGCATCTGAAGCAGGCACTCGAAGCCGTGATTCAACTCGGCGGTGGCTGTGTATCTGAAAGCCAATCCATAGCCAGTCGCAGGATCGCCGCCAATGACAGGCCCATGATGCGTCGAGGTCACGTCTATTTCCACCGAAGGCCCGTCTTTCACGTTGATGACCTCGTGGCTAATCTCGGCCTTCTTCCACTCGCCTTTGAACTCGTAAAGCATTTCACCGTTCTTGCGAAAACGTTCGACATAAATGTCCTGATAGTCGGCCCCCGCGTGCGTCACGCACCAGGCGATGCTAGCGTTGTGACCGAAGTGAGGAAATCCGGGGCATCCAGGGAATGACAGACCTATTACGTCGAACTCAGGGCAGGTGACGTGGTTCTGATAGTAAACGTTGGGTGTGTCCAGACCGCGATGAGGGTCGCCCGCAAGCAATGGCTTGCCCGACGCGGTACGGCTTCCGGCCAGCGCCCAGTTATTGCTGCCAGCATCGGTCTCTTTAAGCCAGTTGACCGCCGCCTCGCCCTCGCTTAGTTCTTTGAGACCATCGGCAACGGAGCCGTCGTATTCAACACCGGGTGGCAAGATAACGAGATGTCCCGGCTGATAGCCTCGCAGCAGGTTCGCGGCTTTCTCCGGCCCCAGGGTGTTGAGCAGCCGCGCTCGCCATATTTTGCCCTCGAACACACCCATCAGAATGTGACGGACTTTGAATACTGCCAGGCAGTCCCAGGGCTGCCATGCTTCGGGCTTTTCGCCAACGATGTCGTACTCGACTGGAAGCGAGTCTGTGGTCTCGATGAAGGCGTTGACTCCGGCGGTATAGGCATCCAGCATAGCTCTTGTCTCGGAGTTGACGGCCTCATAATCCTTTCTGACGGTGGGGCCAATCTGGAAACGCCTCATCATCTTGTCCTGGTCGATGGCGGTCGTTCCAACGTACTCCGCCCATCGGCCATAGGCTCTGCGCCGGTCGTAGTCCATATGCCACAGGCGGTCTTGAGCGGCGGCGAATCCCTGTCCAAAGAAGGCATCGTTTGTCGTCTGAGCGCTCACGTGAGGGATACCGTACCTGTCTCTGAAAATCTCGACATCTGCGTCCAACCCCTTCAGACGCAGCGTCTTGGACGTATCCGGCAATGCGGATTTCAAGTCTTCCCTTGTTCTAGGCGTCGCAACCATTAATTCTCTCCTGAAGTAGTGCAAAACGTAGAGCAGTCAGGCCAGGCCTTTTTCCCCAGACCCCGAACTCTAGCCCCTAGCCCCTGTACGATGGGCGAAGTATAACGACAAGGCTTGGGGCAGTCAAGAAACGCATCTCTGTGTGGCAACGACTGCACATCAAAACACATTCTGAGAATTTAGGGGTAAAATCAGGCCGATTTCTGACCCGGCGGTGCTATAATCTTCATTAAGGCAAGTAATCTTCTCTAGATCAAAGGCCTTAATTATTAGCGATTACTGTCAGGACCGACCATTGTTGACAGGCTGAGGCCATATTTTCGGATGAATTCCGCGTAGAGCGCTCATCCAGGAGGAACATTCTCATGAACGCCGTCGATACAGCGATTTCAGAGGTTCAAGGTGTAGTTGGAGTCGCAGCCAAGCATTTGGAAACAGGCGTGGAGATTCGCCACAACCCGGACATGGTGTTTTTCACGGCCAGCACCTTCAAGGTTCCTGTCCTGGTGGAGTTGTACCGTCAGGTCGATCAGGGCAAGATAGCCCCAGACGAGCGGATCGAGTTTATGGACGAAATGCGCACGCTGGGAGGCGGGGTTCTCAAGCAGATAAGCGCAGGCCTTCAGCCTACGATTCGAGACCTGGCTATGCTAATGATTATCATCAGCGACAACACAGCTACGGACATTCTGTACAACATGGTCGGCAGAGATAATCTCAATAACGCCATGCGCGAACTGGGTCTGGCGAAGACTCAGGTTCCAATGAATACGCGCGAGTTGCTATACAGCATAGTGGGTCTGGATACCAATGATCCGACTCATACCTTTCAGATGGCATCTGACCTGCTGTCTCTGCAAAAATTGCTGATGGACTCTGACGGCTACTCGGAAGAGAAGTCCGACGTGTCGTCGCCGGATGACATGTCCCGCCTTCTGGAAATGATCTATCGCGGAGAGGTGTTGTCAAACTCTTCACGCGAAGGCGCACTCGACATCATAAAGCGTCAGCAGCTTAACAACGTAATCCCTCTCCTCTTGCCGCCTGGAACAGAAGTGGCCCACAAGACGGGCAGCTATCCGACCGTGCGATGCGACGTTGGCATCGTGTATTCTCCTTCAGGCCCCTACACGGTGGCGATTATGGCGAAGCAGCTTACAGGCAACGTCCTCAGCATCGACCTTAGCCTTGCCGCTGTGTCGAAGGCGATTTACGACAACTTCACCCTCTCGCTTCAGGTCGGATAAGGGCGCTTTTCGGTCGCTCCTCTGCCCGAAACGACATCATATAAGCACAAGCATTCTCCGGGCATAGGTGCATCCAACCAGAAATCCTTGGATGCATCCATGCAACTGTGTTTCAATAGCCTGAAGACTTCTGGTCGAGGGAAGCACGGTATTCGTCGGAACCCCTGACTGGTGTAATACCCAAGTAGTTCCAGAGGAAGCCCCCACGACTTGCTTACTCCGATGTGTCACAATCAAACGAACACCATTTGCACACGCTCCACAAACATCTGCCAGATACAAGCCACTAGTAGGGCGAGCCGCAGTGCAAGTCGTGGAAGCATGGCGGGGCTGTAAACAGAGGAGGCGAGCATGGCTGACATTGCACTGATAGTTGACGATGAGAAGGTAATTCGAGACCTGCTAGAGGCCTTCCTTGAAACGGAAGGTTACGAGACCTACACCGCTTCAAGTGGCATAGAAGGACTACGTCAGGTATACGAAAAACGGCCTGACATCGTTATCAGCGATGTCGTCATGTCTGGGATGGACGGCTACGAGTTTTGCTACCTCACGCGCGAGATGTGTGGTGTGCCGATAATGATGGTCACAGGCGTGAAGGCAGAGGGCAACGTTCTCAGGTTCAATCCTGAAATTGACGACTACATGCTCAAGCCATTCGATATGGACGATTTTTTGAAACGTGTTGCGGGTCTCATAAATCGAAGCAGACAGAACTCTTTGGCTCTCGTTTGATTCAAGCTCAGATTGCCTGCCATCCAAATTTCTATGGCAGTCGTTAGCTGAACTTGAAGACGCTCAGGGCCGTCTTGCCCATGACCCATTCGTTGTCTGCCGGATCACTCAAAGCCGGATACTCCTTGACGCCTCTGAGGGCGTTGCGATAGCCCTCACGCCCGCTGACTGGCGGGTAGTCGCTGCCCCACATCATGCGGCGAGGCTCGAAGGCATCGTATGACATTTCGATTAGCGGCGGCGTGAAATCGAAGGAAAATCCAGGCTCCAACACCGGGGGTCTTGCGCTAATTTCACCAAGTCCGCCAACCTTGATATACGTATTAGGGTAATTGGCTAATGCCAACGCCTTTTTGTACATAGCATAAGGCGGCTCCGCACCTTGCCTTATCCCCGCAAGATGCTCGACGATGATGGGCAGGTTTGGAAGCCCGGCTACCAGGTTGTTGAAATCGTCGGAGGCGAAATCTGCAACGTCCCCCAGACTGCTGACCACGAGGCCAAGCTCCGCTGCCTTTCGCCAGATTGCCAGCGGGTCGGAGCCAGGAGAGCGAACCGTCGGGCCGAGCCGAACGCCAACAGCGCCTTGCGCGGCCCACTTCTCAAGTGCAGACGGGGCGTCCGATTGAGACGTGTCCACCATTACGACCACGACGAAGCGGCCCGGAAAGCGGTTGGCGCACTCGAACAGGTACGTGTTGTCGAACGTTCCTCGATGCTGTATGAGAGCAGCCTTGTCTACACTGTTGGCGTTCATCTGGAAAAGCAAAAGCTCGACAGGCTCGAACCAGTTGTGTCCGGCGTGACAATGGGTATCTACTATTGTCATTGCTCTGCCTCCTGAACTATTCTGCGGCCTCTAATTTTTTGGGCCAAACGTGCGCGGTGGAGTGCCAGGGTTTAGCGAGAAATGAGTGTGGGTCGCCAGCCAGACGCCATAACGCCGCTCAAGCGTTACGGTCGCGCGACCGGGCCTGAAATATGACTTGCCATCCTCATCGAAACCTGTCGATGTCCATGTGGCGATGCCCCACGCATGACGCTCATTCCCGCCTGAATGGACGCTGTCCAGATCGACCTTGAAGTCCTTGATGTTCGGCCAGATGCCCTCCCACTGGTTCTTTTGCAGCGCGTCCAGTCCCGATACTATATCCGCCCTGGTGCCAAACGAAAGAACGTCCGGGGCGAATATGGCTCGCGTTGATTCGTAATCCACCGAAGCGCAGTAGCGACTCAACAGCGCAAACCATTCTCTGGCAGCCATGTTCGGGTCGTCAATTGTGATTAGAGACGATTTATCGGTCATATTGCATCCTTCGCTATAGGGAATCAGCATGGCCTTGCGGTGGGCTGGACAATAATGTCCAGACTACGCACGCTATCTTACCACTTCAGGTGCATCAGCTAGAAGGAGATGCGCTCGGCCTTCATTATGGGGAGCTAGAAATCGTCGCGTCGGCTTGACCGCACCGCACAGAATCAAGTATATATTTGACGGTAACTTCGCCGTGGATATATTCCCCGATGCCATGTGGACACAAGGAGGAAGGCTTTGAGTGCAACGGAAGACATTGCTCGGTTTATCATCGAGACTTCGCCTGAGCAGATTCCCGATGCCATCCTGCATGAGGGGAAGCGATGCTTCATCAACTACCTTGCCGTGTCGCTTTACGCGTCCAAAGACCCTTCCCTGAACATTCTGCTGGACGTTTTTCGTGAGGAGGGCGGCAAGCGGCATGCTTCGGTAGTCGGGGCTGGCGTTCGCACTTCCCTTCAAAACGCCGCCCTCGCCAACGGCTACCTGGGCCATCTGGACGACTACGACGACACCCATTTCCCAACGATTATTCATCCATCCTCCCCTACGCTGCCTGCTGCCCTGGCCGTAGCGGAACGCGGAGGGTCTAGTGGCCGTGACGTGCTGGTCGCATCGATTCTTGGCATGGAAATTTGCTGTCGCATCGGCATGGCGATTCATCCCGCGCACTACGACGCCGGCTGGCATATCACGGGCACGTGCGGCGTGTTCGGGGCCGTAGCTCCTGCGGGACGACTCATGGGCATAGATATAAGCCAGATGGTCTACGCGCTTGGCATAGCGGGGACTCAGGCTTCTGGTGTCCGGGAGGTGTTCGGCTCGATGACCAAGCCTTTCCATCCTGGACGTGCCGCTCAGAGCGGCGTGCTGGCGGCTCTTTTGGCACAGCGCGGCTTCACCTCCACGACGGCCATTCTGGAAGGACGCCGAGGCTTCGCGGCAGTCCTCTCCAGCAGTCACGACCTGTCAAAGGCCACCGACGATCTTGGAGAACAATGGGAGCTTCACAACAACGGTCTGAAGCCCTACGCTTGCGGCGTCGTGAACCACCCTCTGATCGATGCCATGGTGAGCATGCGAGACAAGGACGGAGTGACGCCAGAGGCGGTGGAAAGCGTCTCCGCGCAAGTACATCCGCTGGTGTTGGAGCTAGTCGATCGGAAGCATCCTAACACCGGTCTTGAAGGGAAGTTCTCCTTCCACCACAGCATGGCGGTGGGGCTGGTGGACGGCGCGGCCTTTCCAGCGCAATATACAGACGACAGAGTGAAAGATAAGACCATAACCGCCCTGCGTGATAAGATCACGGCGAAGGTTGACCCGTCTCAAGTAGAGGGTTCAGCTATCGTAACCCTCACCCTGAAGGACGGACGATCTTATACCGAGACGATTCCCCACGCCACGGGCACGCCTGAAAATCCTTTGACCGACGCGCAGCTTGACGCCAAGTTCCGCGCGCTGGCGGGAGAAGTAATGTCCAGGGAACGAGTCGAGCGCGCGCTGTCAAGGCTGTGGGACATGGAAAATATGAATGACATCCGAGAGCTATTCCCGCTGCTGCGAATGACACGAAGGATTTCCTCAAAAGCATGACGCAAGGACTGTTGCCCGGAGTGAAGGTTCTGGAAGTCGGCGAAGGCATATCCGCGCCATACTGTGCGAAAATCCTAGGGCAAATGGGCGCGCAGGTGATAAAGGTCGAGCCTCCTGAAGGCGACGTGGCGCGGCGAATCGGACCGTTCCCCAATGACGTACCACACCCTGAGAAAAGCGCCCTGTTTCTGGCTCTCAACACTAACAAGCATGGCATAACACTGGACTTGACCACGCAAGAGGATGCCGAACGCTTTCGCGCGCTAGCCAAGACAGCCGACATTGTTGTCGAAAACCTTCCCTCTGGTCGAATGGAGGAGCTAGAGTTAGGCTACGAAGTCCTTCGCGGCGGCAACCAGGGACTTATCCTAACTTCGATTACGCCATTCGGACGATGGGGGCCATACGAAGGCTACAAGGCCACTGACCTGATACTCTTCCATATGAGCGGTCACGCTCACGGACTTTTAGGGCCTGTCGAAGACACCGACGCCGACCCACCTATCCGGGCAGGAGGCTACCAGTCAGAGCTAGTCGCCGGACTAGCGGCAGCGACGGCAACGATGATGGCACTATTCCAGAAGCGAGTGACAGGGCAGGGCCACCGCGTCGACATCTCGTCATACGAGGCTATGGCGACCCAACTAATCAGCGGCCTCGCAGGTAGCGCGTACGGACGGCCATCTCCATCAAGAGACCTGAAAGAGGCGCGCGAGGGGACGGTCGGCGCAATCGTTGGCGTGCTGCCATGCAACGACGGCTATGTATCCATCTCGCCCAGAGAGGACGCTCAATGGGCACGATGGCTTGAACTAATGGGCAGCCCCGATTGGGCCAGCGACGAGCGATTCGCAACACGCGAGGCTAGAGAAAGCAACGTAGCCGCGCTCTGGGAGCGTCTCAGCAAGTGGAGCAGACAGCACTCGAAGCACGACATCGCTCGATGGGGACAGGAGCGGCGCATACCCTGCTTTCCAGTGAACACGATGCCTGACCTCTTCGATGACGCGCATCTGGCATCCCGCGACTTCTTCATCGAAATGACGCATCCCGTTGCCGGGGCGCTGAAGTATCCCGGTGTGGCGTACCGACTGTCAAACTCGCCTCTGCCTCTGGATACGAGGCCCGCGCCTCTGCTCGGCGAGCACAACGACCTCCTCGGCACGGGTATATGGATGTAGGCAACCTACGTGCAAGATTATGAAAGACTCGGATGATCAATGGATGAACTTCCTCTAAAAGGCGTCAGGGTAATCGACCTTAGCTGGATTATCGCGGGGCCTACGGCGACGCGCTTTCTCGCCATGATGGGCGCTGAGGTAATCAAGGTTGGCAGCGCAAGACGCCCCGACCCTTCGACCAGAGGGGCCGCTTTTCAGGCATATAATCAGTCCAAGCTATACTGCGCCCTGAACATCTCGAACCCGGAAGGACTTGGGCTTGCCAAAGGTCTGATCTCAACGGCAGACGTAGTAATCGAAAACTTCGCGGCTGGAGTCGTCGAGCGCCTTGGGCTTGGATACGACGTAATCAAAACCGAAAGGCCGGACGTTATCATGGTCTCGTCTTCGGGAACGGGACACTCCGGGCCGGACAAGGACTACGTTGCCTATGGCAGTCTGCTGCAATACTATACCGGATGGAACTCCATTTCAGGCTACCCCGACAGAGAACCTATCAAGGGCGGGCTGTGGGCCGACCCCTGGGTGGGAATGGAGCTTGCAATGGTGACCGTCGCCGCTCTCAACCATCGCATGATGACCGGCGAGGGTCAGTATGTTGACTTCTCTATGGCAGAGGCTTTGACGGCAGGCATTCCAGTGGCACTTATCGACTATCAGATGAACCAGCAGGCAAGAGAGCCGATGGGCAACACAGACATATGGTATGCTCCCCACAACGTGTACCGATGCGCGGGGAGCGACCGCTGGATTGCGATTGCCGTAACCACCGACGAGGAGTGGCAGGCGCTCTGCCATGTGATTGGCAGGCCGGACCTAAAAGAGCGTCAAGAGAAGCACAAGGAAATCGACGACGCAATAACCGCGTGGACAAGCGAGCGCGACAACTATGAGGCGATGCGAGTGCTTCAGAGCGCAGGTGTTCCGGCGGGGCCATCCTTGAACGCAGACGGGGTCTTCAACGAGCCTCAGTTGCGCAAGGGCGGATACTTCACGCGCCTACAGACCAGCGACGGGGAGTTCAGGGACTTGCCAAGCATCGGATGGCGGTTCGATGGAGATACAAGCCCGCGAATCATAGCAGCGCCAGTTTTGGGCCAACACAACGAGCAGATATATCAGGAGCTTCTGGGCCTATCCGAAACAGAAGTCTCCCGCCTGGTTGATGACCAGATAATTTACTAAGAGCGCCTAACAAAACCGTTCCCTGTCATTCTGAGTGAAACGAAGAATCTTAGCGTCACGTTTAGATTCTTCGTCGCTCCACTCCTCAGAATGACATCAATGTAGGTATTGTTAGAGACTTTAAGCAATTCGAGATGGCGATACACTGATTGTAATTTTCTGGAGGGCGAAGTGAACAAACGCGTTCTGTACGAGAAAAAAGACCACATCGCTTATGTAACACTCAACAACCCCGAAAAGGCGAACATCCTCGACCGTCCCACATCTGACGAACTGAGCGAGATATGGAAAGAGATTTGGGAGGATATGGATGTCCGGGTCGCAATCATCACGGCTGTGGGCGACCGCCATTTCTGCGCGGGGCATAATCTCGCCGTCAGACCGGACATAACAGCGGAGGAGCGAGAGAGGGTCAGAGCCGAGGGCATATTCTGGCCTCTTGCGGGGAACGTGAACGGGGCTGCCCGGATTGGCGCAGACGGCAGGCTCGGCGACCACTATCCCCAGATATGGAAGCCGGTTATCGGAGCAATCAACGGTTGGGCGGCGGGTGCGGGATTCTATCTGATGCTTACCTCGACTGACATCCGCGTCGCCTGCGAGGAGCACGCCCGCTTCAAGTACGCGCTGCTCACCCAGGGATGGGTTGGAACAGGGCCGGGCGCTACTTATCTACCCAGGCAAATCTCCTACGCGGACGCGATGCGCATACTGCTAACTGATGAGCCTTTCGACGCTAAGGAAGCCCTTAGAATCAACCTCATAAACGAGGTCACGCCTCACGACCAGTTGATGAGCCGTGCGGAGGAGATAGCGAGTGGTATCGTCAAAATGCCGCCGCTCGCAGTGCGGATGATGAAGGAGTTCGTGGTCAGGTTCAGCGACATGCCTGTAACCGAGGCGTGGCGCGTTCAGACGCTCATGAACACGCTCGTTACGCAGCTAAGCTCCGACGGCGACGAAGGCAGGCAAGCCTTCCTTGAGAAGCGTCCCCCCGAATTCACCGGCGCGATAAGGCAGAAGGGCGAGCCGTATCCAGAGGTCACTCCAGAGCAAAAGGAGCGTCACGAAGAAGTGCGCAGAGAGTTGCTCGGCTAATAACGTAACGACATATGCAGCAATACGTCAGAATTCACATCACGTCCCCCCTCTCCGTGAACGGAGAGGGGGCGCTGTAGACCGACGCTAGACCTCTGTCACTCCAGAGCAAAAGGAGCGTCACGAAGAAGTGCGCAGAGAGTTGCTCGGCTAATAACGTAACGACATATGCAGCAATACGTCAGAATTCACATCACGTCCCCCCTCTCCGTTCACGGAGAGGGGGCGCTGTAGACCGACGCTAAGCCCTAACTGGCGCGGGGGTGAGGTCGCCACGTCGCCTTGCATAATCAGGTATGCACATTTCACATACCCAGTCCAGCCGTACCTGGCATCAGTCCGCAGTCGCGATACCAGGGGTAAGCTCCGTATCCGAGGCTTTGACCTCTGCCTCCGAAACCTCCAGTGGCCTGAACATGCGCCAGTATATTATCGTCGAGACTAGATAAGCTCCTGCCATAATCACAAACGGCGTTGCGAAATCTCCTGAAGCCAATAGCCTCGACCCGACAAATACGGCGAACGCGGAAACCGCTCCACCGACGGCAATCTCGATGCCTGTGCTGGTGGCGCGCTCGCGGGGTTCCAGCACCTCCATGTTAAATGCGTCGTCTAACGGCCTACTCATTCGGAAGATGGCAATCCGTCCAACATGCGACGCGCCTACGAGAAGTATCAACAGCGCGCCTTCGCCGAGAATAAGCGGCAGAGCCGCCATGCCCAGTATGAAGGGCAAGGCAAGGATTCGCATAAGCGCAATCGCGTCAACCTTGAGCATTCGCGCAGCTACGAGCGGCACAAACAGCGTCGCAAGAGCCAGTGACAGTTCGCCTGCCGCGAAAACGACTCCGATTTCCCCTTCATCCGCGTGGATGTGGCCTTCATGGAAGACTACGTTGATTAACGGAGCAACGGCGGCTGTCCCAAGGGCAAGGATTGCGCTTGTTAACACAAAGTAAGTGATTCGGCGAGGGTGTTTGATGTCCGCGAACAAACCAGCAACCCTGTTCTTGGCTTGCTTCACGCGCTCGGTCTGTTTCTCAGGATGCTCCTCAGCTTCCATCGAGCGCAGCATAAGCGCAGGGATGAGCGAGATAAACCACAACGCCAGGCCAGCATAAGACGCATATCTATAGGCGTCCACCTTACCGATGTCGTCGATGAACAACGCTGGAATAAGGCCTGCTATTAGCGCGCCCATCATCGCCGACGTCGTGCGGAAGCTCCCAGCCACCGAGAACAGATGCACGCGCTCTTTAGCCTTGCTGTTTTCCATCATGAACGCGGCCTCAGAGGTGTGGTGCAGGTTATTGAAGAAGGCAACGAGGGCTGGCCCCGCAAGCAGAACAAATTCGTTCTGAGTGCTTATCATGATGAGGCCAATGACAGCGCCAACGCCGTCGCCAAGGATGAACGACGCCTTGCGGCCAATGCGGTCAGAGACGAGTCCGGCGGGCATCGCGGTTATCGCGCTGGCAATGAAGCCAATCATAAGCCGCAAGCCGATAAACCGTATGTCGAATCCGATGGCGAGCAAGTACAAGTTAAACAGCACGCTGAACGAGCCGTGAATCATGTCCATGCCGATGACATGCAACACATAGAGGTTCGCGTTGCGGCTGAACTGTCGCGTCTTGTCGAGGTAATCGCTCACGAACGCGCGAATTGGGCTAGTGTCTTGTAATGATGAATTGCTAAGCATACTGAAGCCCCTTTATGATGAACTATCCGGGCCTTCGAAGCGTAAGCGATAAACGCAGTTTACCACACCGCGCTATGGGGCAGTCTCGATACTGTCCTTTCGTACAGTATAAGGCGATTGGAATGCGGGATAGAGGGATTTGAGCATGACATCAGAGACGAATATCACGATTCAAGAAAACATAGCATTTTTAGCGATTCAGGGGCGTGGCCCGCTTAATCTTCTGCATAAAGAGGCATTCGACGCCCTGACAGGAAATCTGCGCGAAGTCGCCTCCGAGCAAAGCGTTCGTGCTGTGATACTTCAGGGAGCCGAAAATCGTGGCTTCTCAGCCGGTGTTGACCTGCAGAAGATGAGAGACCTGACCCCGTTGGACGCAGAAACGTTCATACGCGCGCACCACGAGTGCGCTCGCGGCCTTCTTACACTGCCACTGCCTGTCGTTGCAGCTATTCGAGGGCCATGCCTTGGCGGAGCGCTGGAGCTTGCTCTGGCTTGCGACATACGCATCGCAGCCGAGGACGCGCAATTCGGATTGCCAGAGGTCAGGGTAGGCGTGCCGTCGGTAATCGAGGCGTCGCTGCTGCCGCGCACCATAGGTCTGGGTCGAGCGCGCGCCATGATACTCACGGGAGAGACTGTTGACGCGCAGGAGGCCCTGCAAATGGGCCTCGTAGACCGCGTAGTCTCTCCCGATCATCTGGACGATGCGGCCCTAGAAACGGCGCGGGGCTTCATGAGCATGAGCCGTTACATCCTCTCCGTCCAGAAGGACATCATCGCCAGATGGCTTGAGCCGGGGGAAACGGAGGCAGCGGAGTACAGCATCAAAGCCTTCGCACTCTGCTTCGCAACCAGCCACCCGCGCGAGGCGATGACAGCCTTTCTTGAGAAGCGCGAGCCTCGCTTTTAGAAGCTATCTATAGTTGCACCGCAGAGCGCGCAGAGGGAAGAACATATCCAAGGGTATCTCTCTGCGAATTCTGCGTACTCTGCGGTTGTTACTTCGCGCTGAGTATCATATCAACGACCCAATTAGTCGAAGCGCGATCTGCGAGCCTCTAGGTTGCTATGGATGTCCAGCAGCACCGTTCTGCCCTCGGCGTTGTGCTTCTGCGCCTGCTTGAGCGCGTCGGCGACATCGTTAGGATCGGTGACGGTGATACCCACCGCGCCCATGCCTTCAGCTATCTTGGCGTAATCGCCGCCCATGTGCGTGACGTCGAAAAGTTCTCGTGCAGTCGGGTAGCCGCCAGGGTAGGTAGCCATGCCACCGTTGTTGAGCACAATCGTCGTAATTGCCGCGCCGGAGCGCACGGCGGTCTCGATGTCCAGGCCAGACATGCCGAACGCGCCGTCGCCCATGAAGTTCATGCAGAACTTGTCTGGTTTCGCCAGCTTTGCGCCAATCATCAGAGGTATGCCGTAGCCCAGGTGCGTGGTCTTGCCCCAGCCGACGTAGCTGTGTGGGACAGTAGCCGTGTAAAAGGGCATGATCGTATCGCGGGGAGCGCCCGCGTCGTGCGTGACGATGCTGTTTTCATGGTCGAGGTTGCGCTCGATTTCGCCGATTACCTTGTATGTGTTAATCGGAACCTCGTTAGAATTCAGAATGTCGGCCCATTCTGAGAGCCACTGCTTCTTGATTTCGGCGACCTCGGCAGCCACTTTGGTCTGGCCCTTGCGCCCGTTCTCGCCTATCTGAGACTTGACCTCATCTATAAGCATCTGGATCGTCAGTTTGGCGTCTCCGGGAATGCCAACGTCAACCGTGTATTCTTTGTTAAGGTCTTCGATGCTCTCGGTGTTATGGATGATTAGCTTGCCATCGGGAATGGGTTGCCCGTAGCCCGTCCTGCTCATGCTGGAGCCAAGGGCTATCAGCACGTCCGACTCCTGAAGCCAGCGCCGGGCATGTTGTCCAGTCGCGCCGCTGCCCGAACCCAGTGATAGCGGATGACGCTCGTCGAACCCGGATTTGCCCGGCATGGTGCAGTAGACAGGTATCTCTGTCAACTCGGCAAGCTCCCTCAACTCGTCCGACGAATCGGAGAGCAGCACACCCATACCAGACCAGATTACGGGCTTCTTTGCGTCCAGCATCAGCTTGACTGCGTCTTTGACATCGCCAGCCGAAGGAGACTGTGGATGCCTTTTGGGAGGCTGGTAGTTCATAGCCGACTCAGCGACTTCCTGAGCGGCAACGTCGCCGGGAATCTCGACGATGACGGGGCCGGGGCGTCCGTTGCGAAGGGCGTGGAAGGCTCGTCGCATTACGTTGGCAACCTGATCGGCCTTGAATAGCACCTCGCCAGTCTTGGAGACTGATTCGTAGGTGCGCACCGGAGAGAAATTTGGTCGAACTGAGTGCTGGGCGACATTCGGGCCGCCTGGAAGGTACAGGATGGGAACGTTGTCGGCAAATGCCTGTGCGAGTCCGCCCATCGAGTTTTCGGATCCGGGGCCTCCCTGTGTGATGATGACACCAAACTTCTCGCGGTTGTTCATGCGGCTGAAGCCGTCGGCGGCCATGAGCGCGCCACGCTCGTGGCGAAACATTATCGGCCTGATGCCTTCTTTGGCTACTACCTCGATGAGTTCGTTAGACGGAAAGCACGAAATCCACTCAACGCCTTCCATCTTCAGGATTCGTGCTACTGCTTCGAGTACGTTCATTCAGGTCCCTCCCTAGAAATTCAGAATTATCGCGTCAACATGGTAGCATACCTTTTCCCATTAGCCAGGGCAACACTGGAAAGCAGCCAGTCCGCTATTATTGTGAGACGATTTTCTTGATTGCATCTTCCAGGCTGTCGCGGTCGTACCCCAGGGCCGCCGCGCGCTCAACGTCTTGTAGGGCTGCCTCATCATCCTCCAGGCGGGTATATGCTATCGCCCTGCGTGCGTAGGCCTGGGCCTCTTGCGGGTCTAAAATTATGGCCTCGCCATAGTCCAGGATGGCCCATTCAAGCTCGCCGAGAAAATAGTAGGCTTCACCTCTTTTCAAGTAAGGATTGGCATTTTGGGGGTCTAGCATTATAGCCATATCATAATCTCGGATGGCCCGATCAGGCTCACCCATATTATGGTAGATAAGGCCTCGGCTAACATATGGTGGCGCAAACTCAGGATTAAGCCTTATGGCATCGTCGAAATCGGTGATAGCCAGGTTGTATTTTCCCTGCTCATCGTACGCAGTGCCTCGGTTATAGTATTCGAGAAAGTTTTTAGGGGGTTTGGCTTGCCGTGCTTGACTCAACTCAGAGATCACCATGCGACGGTTCACGCGAGCCGCTTCCAGATCAGGGTCAAGTCTGATAGCTTCATTAAAGTCCTCGATGGCCCGCTGAGGCTGGTCTAGACCGTAATAGGCATTACCCCGATTAACATAGGCCAGGGCATACTGGGCGTCCAGCCTGATGGCATCGTCGTAGTCAGCGATGGCCTGATGGAACTGGTTCAGCCTACGGTGGGCGATACCTCTGTTGTTGTAGGCGGAAGCTATCCGAGGATCAATCCTTATAACTTCGTCATATTCCGCTATAGCCTCTTCGAAGCGCCCTTGCTCGCCAAGTTCGATTCCAGCATTGTAGTGCATCTGAGTTTCGCTCAAGCCACTACATCCTGAAAACATCAGGGTAATTATGCCGAAGAAGACGATGACAATATTCAAGAATTTCATATCGGAAGCGGCATGAATACCTGTCCTGGTTAAAAGACGTTTTAAGAAAACTATCTAGGCGTTACTGAGACCACCGTCCAGGTAGATCGTCTCGCCCGTCATATAGGCAGAAGCATCGGACGCCAGATACAACGCCAGCAGACCAACCTCGCGCAGCTCACCAACACGACCCAGCGGAACAGTGGTCTTGGCTCTCTCTGTCGAACCTGCTACCTGATTCGGATCACCTGTCTCGGCGTCAGGGAATATGCCGGGAGCGATGGAGTTAACGTTGATGCCATAGGACGCCCACTCCAGGGCCAGCGTCTGTGTCAGCCGTGCCAGACCAGCTTTGGCGACGGAATACGCCAGCATCTCCGGGCTTCCCTTGCGGGCGGCGAACCCGCTGATATTGATGACCTTCCCTTTGCGACGCTCAATGAAATGCGGCCCGACGGCGCGACAGCCTAGGAACGCCTCGGTGAGGTTGATGTCTATGACAAACCGCCACTCCTCATCAGTGATGGGACTCTGACCGGAAGCACCGGGCGCAGGCAGAAGAGGCTTGCGAAGGGCATCGCCAAGGTTGTTGATAAGCACGTCGATGTGCCCCCATCGCTCCATCGCAACGTCTACAGTCCGCTTCCAGTCTTCCGCCTTCGTCGCGTCTGCGGTAACGGCCTCGATTGGATGACCTGCCGCCGACATCTCGTCTGCCAGAGGTTTGAGGTAGCGGTCTGTCAGAGACGTTACCATTACCTTAGCGCCCGCCTCGGCAAGCACGCGAGCAATGCCCTTGCCAATGCCCCTGGCGGCCCCCGTGATGATGACGGTCTTGCCCTCGATATCGTATTCCTTGGGAAGCATAACTATGACTCCTTGATAGCGCATGATGCGAAGTGTGTCAATCCATTCGCTTTTGCATAAATTGCTAAAAGATTATTTCGCGGAGGAACACCCTCATCCCAACCTTCTCCCGTCAAGGGAGAAGGGGATAACTTCCTCTCCCTCGGATGGGAGAGGATTGAGGTGAGGGTGAGACTTCTGCCGTATTAATCGGCTGAAATATTAATAATCAAGGCAGAAACCAGTAACTCCTGTCGTAACACTTCGTCACTTCTAGCGATTGACCCTGGCTATTACCTCTTCCCCGAACTGCTGAAGCTGCTTTTCTACGCCCTCCGGGGCGAAGGCTAGCTGAAAGTAATCTACGCCAAGCTCCACGTATTCGTCAACGGTTTGAAGGATTTGCTCGGCAGTGCCCTGAAGTCCTCCAGCGCAACTTTCGTTGCCTATGTAGCCAGCGCCGTTAAGCACCCGCCTGATGACAGCGGGGTCGCGACCAGCCTTCTCCGCGCCCTCCTCCATTAGGGACAGCATACC
Organism: Dehalococcoidia bacterium; assembly: GCA_965206395.1. Classification (GTDB taxonomy): domain Bacteria; phylum Chloroflexota; class Dehalococcoidia; order Lucifugimonadales; family CATOSD01; genus CBDBJK01. The sequence goes on along the minus strand of CBDBJK010000033.1, from coordinate 108,833 downwards.
GCTATACTGCTCTGGCGATTCGGGCCAGCCCATATTCTTGATCCAACCATCCGCGACAGCGCCGGTGAGCCTCAACATGCGAAGGCCTGCGGCTCCAATGACGATGGGAACGGTGCCGTTCACAGGCTTGGGGTCTACCGACGCTGACTGCACATTGTATCGGCGTCCCTGGTAATCAAATGTGTCGTTTTTCCACAATCCATGCATTATGGCGATTGCGTCCTTCAAGTCTTGATAGCGTTCGCCGGGCGTGCCATAGCTCATGCCATAAGCAGTGGTGTGGCCTTCCTGACCACCCGCTCCAAGGGTCAGCAACAGCCGACCACCGGTGATAAAATCCAGTGTCGCGGCCATTTTCGCTACCAGAGCCGGATTACGATAAGGAACGTTCAGTGTCGAATGAGTCACCGTTATTTTTTCGGTCTGAACGGCTACGGCGGTGGCAACTGTCCAACCCTCCAGGCTGTCCTCTGGAGGGCGATCCGCAAATGCCATGCTCACAAAACCGGCTGCTTCGGCGGCCTTCGCCACTGGCACCAGGCGCTCGTAAGCGAGGCCACGCGAGTTGATACCAAACCATATCGAGTTTTTACTCTTTACCATTCCACTTTCCTCTATCTTTCTTTATCAACATTCGATATGCCGATTTTGGTTTCAATCCAGTGTGGATGGAAGCTAACACCAAGACACCCGACTGTCAAGTTTTCCAGAGACTCCCAAATAGCCCCCAGCGAAGCTCTATTTCGCTTTGACATCTTCAATCTTCTCTATTGTACTCTTATCACCTACTACGATTGCGTTTGCCCCAGGAACCACTGGTCTTCGTGGTATGGAGCGCGAAGGTTGACTGCATTTGTAGGCGGTGTTAGAGGGTGTCTAAAAAGCATTGGCGTGAGCTAACCGCCTTAGCATCAGGGCAGTCATGGCGACGTAGATCCATGCTTCTGTCGTCTGCGGCGATTCCTCGTAGTCCTTGCTCAGTCTTCGGTACCGACCCAGCCATGCGAACGTCCGCTCGACAACCCAACGACGAGGAAGTACCTCAAAGGTGTGTTGACCGGATGGACGCCGTACCAGTTCCAAGTCCCATCCACACACGTTCCTGACCCATGGTACCAGCTTGCCTGCGTAGGCCCCGTCAGCCCATATCCGCCTCAGCCGAGGGAACCGACCGGCCAAGCGTAGAACGCCAACCTAGCCCCGTCTCGATCCTGAATGTTTGCCGGATGCACCACCACTGTCAACAGCAACCCCGTAGTGTCTACGATGATGTGTCGCTTTCTTCCACAGACGTTCTTACCAGCATCATAGCCACGAGGCCCCCTTTTTCCGTCGTCTTGACCGATTGGCTGTCGATGATGGCTGCACTGGGACTGACGGCGCGACCTTCGGCCAGACGCAACTGGTCACGTAGGACTTCATGAATCCTCTCCCAGGTCCCATCTCGCCGCCAAGTGCGAAAGTAGTGGAATGTGGTGCGCCAAGGAGGCAGGTCGTGAGGAAGCATCCGCCACGCGCACCCGGTACGCAACACATAAAGAATACCGTTCATCACCTCCCGACGCGGGTACTTGATTGGTCGGCCTCCCGGTTTGGGAGGAGGCAGCAGTGGTTCGAGTAGCTGCCATTGTTGGTCGCTCAGGTCGCTTGGATAACTCTGCCTGTTCATGGAACGCCACTTTAGACGCTCGGCAATCTTCTCTCCAACTACAACTAAGGTCAGTTTTTAGACACCCTCTTAGCCAGCGTGCTCTGCCAGCCGGTTGGGCACGCACAGGCAACACCGGACGCCATGTATGACTCCGGCCGCGATAGCTGGGGCCCCGAGCTATGCTCTCGGCGAGTTGACGTGACGATGGAGATCGTCGAGGAGTACTTGCACAACCTTTACCGCCTCCAGCCGGACTTCATGTACAGTGTGTCGCGGGACTTCGCGCGCTCGTGCCAGACGCCGATGCTGGTCATGCCTGACGACACACCAGCGCACTCGTACGAAGCCGCCATGGACCTAATGGCGTTGGCGCCCAAGGCCCAAGTGACGGCATATCCCTGGAAGGAGTCAAAGGACGTGTTCGCCAAGACGATCAACCAGGTGCGCGACTTCCTTCTGGCGCATCAACCCGCGAACACCGCTCGCTGAAAGGGAGTACCGCAAGCTGGCCGGCCAGTGCGCCTCCGAAGGCACCGACCATCCCGGCTACCTGCTCCGCCTCACCGAACCGTCATGCGCTGCTGAGCTAGACAAATAACGGAGCCCATTGTCTTAACAGTTCCGAGTATGTAAGTGGTTCAAGGATCCTCAGTGGTTCAAGGATCCTCATTGGAACGCGCGATTCGAAATGGAGTCTGTTTTGACAAAGGTTACGATCCAGCGTGATAAACGCCTCGCATTCTAGAACAACAGCATCGACCAGTAGGGCTTTGTCCTTCTTGCTCAAGTATCCGAATGATGGAGATTCCAGTTTTACCCCCAATGAAGCCCCAAGTCCTTTAAACGGTGGAACTCCACTCTCTCTATAACCAGCCAACAATGATTCCCAATAGTCGACGACTTCAAACGCCCATCGAAGATACGATGGGCTTTGTCTCTGAGCTACCTCTTTAGGACTATTAGCCGACAGGACCAATTCCAAGGAAGCACGTTTGCCTACGAACATAATTTCCTTGAGACCTTGAATATTCCAGGTATTCCTCCACGGGGGCTCCGCTCTCGAGGGTTTCGAAGAGGCTCGAAACGGGCAGCCTGGTGCCGGTGAAAACCCAGGCCCCGCTAACTCTGCCGGGCACACTTTCGACCGCCGGGCACTTGCTCCCGTCCGTCATGCTCTCACCTCGCTTTCGATTGCCAACTCATGCATTGATTCCTCGGTATCGTAGGGGTATTCGTCCAAGCCGCCCGTCAGCGGGCCATCCCCGTCTGTCGGCGCTTCCTTGCAGGATTCCTGCGGCAGCTGGGCCGCCGCCTCCCGCACGTCCAGCTTGTCCGTCACCACGTCGGCGATGAGCCGCGTGCGGTACTCCTGCACCAGTTCGATTTGTCGGCGGGCGCGGGTGATGGCGGAGTCGAGGGCCGCGGTGGCACCTCGACGGCTTCTCGCTCAACGTTCAAGAGGTCCATCCGCCAGCCGAGGTCAGATAGCCAGTCGAGGGCCGCTGCTTCGACTTCAGGGCACGCCAGTTGAAACGGAGGGTGGGGGGCTCAGCTTCCACAACGCTGCCTCTGGTTGCGTATAAGACCCGGGGGTGGTCTTCACACCCAAGCCGGGGTTTCCACACCTCGCCTCTGTTCTGACGATGTACATGGCCCTCGGGGTCTAACCGTCCTGGGCTCGGGACTCCCCCTGCACGAGCTCCGGCGTGTACGTCGTGAAGTCTCTTCTCACCTCGAGTGGCATTGGCCTGCCAGCCGTGCAGAAATGGTCGAGAGCCAACCGGAAAGCCGCCGGCCGAGCCTGGCGGGATCATGGCCAGTGAGAACGTTTGGCATACGGACTACATTACTCTGTCTACACATCCTTTATAATATAGTATTGACATAGTTAATAACTATGTATATCATTACTCACTAGCTTAGGTGCTACATATTTCTGTACTTAGTCTGTACTTAGCGGGAGACCGACGACCAGTGCTTCAGATAAAGCCGACAGACGCCGCGACCCATAGTGGTAGCCCACGACCGAAATCGTACTTGAAGTACCCCGAGAGCGCGGCTCTCGGGGTAGGAATTGCTTGCGAAGTCGCGGCTTCCATGAGCGCGTTCTTCTTTGTGAGCGAGGTAAACCTGAACTTGTTCGGGCCGTGGGGCAGGTCAAGTTTGCTCTATGGCGCTCAGTTTGTAGAGGTGGACGTGGACCGCCCAGGTTCAGTCTTTCTTCTCTGTCGTTTTCGCATCCAACGGGGTCATCTCATTTGCGCAAATCAATCAGATCGATGCCATGCTCGCCAGCTTCCGTCTCGACCTACCCTTACACATTGGAGGAGTCATCGTGGATTGGGCTGCTCGCCCTCCTCCTGAAGGCTCCACAAGCCAGATCCACCTTGTGAGAGCGCAACGCGTATTCCGCCGATACTCGAGGCGGCTTCGCGTGCCGAAATGAGCAAGAAGGAGTGCAAGATGAGAAAAGCATTACCCATGAAATCTATTGTGGTCACTATCGCGCTTGTTGTCGTGGTCATGCTGGGCGGGTGTAGCGGCGAGTCGGCGACATCAACTCCGAGGCCAACGGCAACGACACCACCCTCAACGGCAACGGCACCGCCGTCGGCAACCCCAATGCCAACTTCGACGCCCACCGCGACTCCAGACCCACTGGCTACGCAGTTGCCGGCGCAGATCACCGACGTTTTGGGCAAGCAGGTCACCGTGACGGACATCAGCCGGATCGTGGTTATAAATGGCGACTTTACCGAGGTGGTCTTCGCTCTTGGGCTTGGAGAGAACGTCGTCGCAGTCGATACCAGCGCGACCTACCCCGCAGAGGTTACGAATCTCCCTCAGGTCGGCTACCAGAGGAGGCTTAGCGCCGAAGGCGTCCTCTCGATGGATCCCACCGTGGTCATAGGAAACACCAACGCAGGCCCACCGGAAGTCATCGAACAGATCCGCGCTACGGGCGTGCCTGTGGTGATCCTCGAATCGGTAACCACCGTCGACGGGGGGGCGCGGAAGATCCGTAGGATCGCACAAGCGCTGGGAGTCCCCGCTAGAGGAGAGGCGCTCGCAACAGAACTCGAAACCCAGGTTAGCGAAGTCAGGGTGCTTTCGGCTCAGGCGGAGGAACGGCCAACGGCCGTATTCCTCTACATGCGCGGGCTGGACACGCTCTTCCTGGGCGGAGAGGGGCACCTGAGCCACGAGTTATTCGAGGCCAGCGGAGCGGTCAGCGGCGGGGCGGCCCTGGGGGTAAAGGCGGAAGTCATACCGCTGACCGCCGAGTCCCTCGCCGCAGCGGACCCCGATTGCATCCTCGTGCTCGCCAGGGGACTCGAGTCGGTCGGCGGGCTTGAAGGAATCGTGACCATCCCCGGAGTGGGAGGGACCACCGCCGCACAAGAAGGATGCATCCTCGACTTCGATGACCAGTACTTCGGCGGTGGCGGCCCGCGCATGGGTGACTTGCTCATGGAACTGTTGCAGGCATTCCATCCGGACCTAGCGCCTGCCCAGTGATGGCGATGATTGGAGCAAGAGTGATGACGCCACTGCGGGTGCTCCGGCGGGCGGCAGGCCGGCGCACGTATAGGCCCAGGCTCACCGCCTCCACGCTACTGGGGGTCATGCTGGCGCTCTTTTTAGTCGCGCTGTTCGCGAACGTGGGCATGGGAGCTGTAGAGATTCCACCGGCGCAGGCGCTCGCAATTCTGCTCAGCCACGTAGGGATCGAGATAGGCGTCTCCTTCGAGCCGCGAACCGATGCGATCCTATGGAACATACGCCTGCCTCGCATTGTCCTGGGCATCCTGGTCGGTGGGAGCTTGGGCGTTGCGGGGGCTTCGTTGCAGGGCGTCTTCCGGAATCCCCTCGCCGAACCTGGCATTATCGGCGTGTCCAGTGGGGCGGCCGTCGGCGCCGTGGCGGCAATCGTCCTCGGTTTCACCTTATTCGGCGCAGCCAGCATTGCGGTGTTGGCGTTCGTCTGCAGTTTTATCGCCACCGTCGTCGTCTACCTGGTCGCGAGGACGTACGGCCAGACTGAGGTGACAACGCTGATTCTTTCCGGGATTGCCGTGAATGCGACTGCGGGCGCGGCTACAGGTATGCTCACGTTCATTGCAGACGATGACCAGCTTCGCAGCATCACGTTCTGGACGCTGGGCAGCGTGGGTGGAGCTACATGGCCCGTGGTCAGCTCAGTCACGCCCTTCTTCCTGGTGGGCCTGGTGGTCCTGCCGTTCTGGGCCCGCTCGCTGAACCTCCTGACTCTTGGCGATCGAGAGGCCCGCCACTTGGGCGTGGCAACGGAGCGCGTGCGCTTGAGCGTAATCGGCCTGAGCGCTCTTGTCACCGGGGCGGCCGTTTCGGTGGCGGGCATCATCGGGTTCGTGGGGCTGGTCGTGCCCCACGTCATCAGGCTCATCGTTGGGCCGGATCACCGCTTCCTCCTGCCCGCCAGCATCCTTGGCGGGGCCACGGCGCTGCTCCTGGCCGACCTACTGGCCCGGACCGTCGTGGTCCCCGCGGAATTGCCTCTCGGAGTCGTCACTGCAATGGTGGGCGGCCCCTTCTTCCTGTGGCTTGTCCACCGGACGCGCTCGAATTGGGGAGGCATAGCATGACACCTGCTCTGAGGGCGAATCGCATTAGCTACGCCGTGCAGGACAAAGTGCTGTTGAGCAAGGTCGATGTGGACCTCCACCCCGGCGAGATGCTGGCGATCGTAGGTCCGAACGGCGCCGGCAAGTCGACCCTCTGCGCGCTTCTGGCCGGCGACCTCTCGCCCTTGGAAGGCGAGGTTGAGGTGTGCGGCCGCACGGTTCGCGCCACCAAGCCCGCCGCCCTTGCCCGTCTGCGGTCGATGCTCAGTCAGCACACCTTCCTTCGCTTCCCGTTCACCGCGCGTGAGGTGGCGCTGATGGGGCGGCATCCGCACATGCCGCGCTGGAGGTCCCCCACCGAGACCGACTATGCACTGGCGGAAGGCGCTATGCGGAGTACCCAGGTGCTGCACTTGGCCGATCGCCTCTATCCGACCCTTTCGGGAGGCGAGCAGCGGCGCGTCTCGATTGCCCGTGTCCTCGCCCAGGACACGCCGGTCGTCTTGTTGGATGAGCCCACAACCGCCCTGGATATCGGCCATCAGCAGTTGGTCATGTCGCTGTGCAGGCAGCTCGCAAACGATGGGCGGGCCGTTCTCGCGGTGCTCCATGACTTGAATCTGGCCGGCGCCTACGCGGACAGGGTCATGATCATGTCAGAGGGCAAAGTTGTTGAAGTCGGCAGGCCGGAGGAGGCGCTGCGCTCGGACCTCCTGTCCGCGGTGTTCAATCAGCACGTCATTGTAATACCGCATCCCCAGACGGACAAGCCGGTCGTACTGACGTCGTACGAAGGAGAGGCAGCGGGCATTCCCGCCGTGGAGAGATCATAGGCATCGAGTTTGAAAAACTAAGGAGGCGCCAGATATGAGTGTCGTAAAGATCAATGCCATAACTGCTCTGGAGGGCAGGGGTGAGGAGTTGGAGGCGCGGTTCGGCAGCCACGGTCGCGAGGTGGAGCGCATGGAAGGCTTTGAGGGCTTTGACCTGCTCCGGCCGGTGGAGGGCGAAGACCGCTATTTCGTCTACACCCGATGGCGATCCGAAGAGGACTTCCAGCACTGGGTGAGCAGCGACGAGTTCCGCAAGGGCCACGCCAGGAGAGAAAAAGATGGGCCTGTCGCCACGCACGCCACGCTGCTCTCGTTCGAGGTGGTCGAGTGGCCTGACGCCGGAGCGGCGAAGGAAGTGGTCTGATAGCGCGCAAGACACACACGCAGAACAAGAAGGAGAACGAAACATGACATCCTCGATTCCCACAAGCTCAGCCTCAGTCCTGTTCAAGCGCCCGCCGCCCCGCGTCGTCGAGGTGCGGCGCCTCACGCGGCTCACGCCCCGTATGGTGCGGATAACCTTTGGCGGCGAACAGATGGCGGGATTCGAGTCTAAAGGCCCCGCCGAGCATATACGCGTTTTCATGCCAGACAGTGAGACCGGGGAGCTCCTCCTACCCGTCATGGGGCCGGAAGGCAACGCTTTTCCGGAGGACAGGCCGCGGCCGGCTAGCCGCGCGTACACGCCGCGCCTGTGGAACCCTGAGACGGAGGAGCTGGACATAGACATCGCTCTCCACGACGAGGGCCCCGGCCCAGTATGGGCCATGGGCCTGAAGGAGGGCGACGTCGCTGTTATCAGCGGACGCCCAGGGGGTACTTACTTCCCTGACGTGGACGCCGACTGGTACCTCATCGGTGGGGACGAGGCTGCGTTGCCCGCCATAGCCACCCTCCTCGAAGCGCTGCCGTCCTCCATACGCGCCTACGTCCTGGCGGAAGTGCGGGACGCGGACGAGGAGCTGGAGTTGGAGTCGGCGGCCAGGCTGCAGATACGGTGGCTCCACCGCCGGGCGGGAGAGATGCCAGGGCGAGCGCTTGCCGCCGCGATGCGCGAGGCAGAGTTGCCCCAGGGCAAAGGCTGCGTCTGGGTCAGCTGCGAGGCGTCCATCATGCGGGAGATACGGGCGTACTTCCTGTATGACCGCGGCCTCGACCGCGCCATGCTCCGCACGCAAGGCTACTGGAAGGCCGGCGCCGTGAACCACCCAGACCACGACCTCGGCGACGACGTGTAGCTCCCTCTCCCACCCCGACTCGACGCTCTGCGCCCCCAGCACCGAGAGGTTGGCGTTGGCGGGGCTGTCCATGGGTGCGAGGCAATGGCAACGGAAGATTCGATACTCGCGGGTGGTAGAAACGGGTCCCGCGGTGTGCAACAGCCTATCAACGAGGAGGCGCAAGGTGGATGTCCAGAAAGTGGTCTTTATGCTGATGGTGAAGGAGATGGACCGAGCCATAGCGTTCTACAGAGACGTCATCGGCCTTGAGCTGAGGCTGCATGAGGGGAATTGGGCCGAGTTGGGCCACGACGACACGGTGGTGGCTCTCCACGGTGGGGGCAATGGTGAGTACCGCTCCACTGGTCTGGGATTCACCGTCGCCGATATCGCCGAGGCGTGCGAAGAGGTGAGCTACGGCGGCGGGAGGATCATCCGGGACCCCGAGGAACGCGCCGGGGAGGGCATCATCCTGGCCCATCTGGTGGACCCCGAAGGCAACGGCTTTGACTTAACCCAGAGCGCCCGATAACGGTCCGGGCCGCTCTATCAGTAGAAAGAAAGGCGTGGTCGCGGCCCTTCGCGGGCGAGGCGGCAGAAGCGGCCTGGCAACATACCTCACGGACGCACAGAACAGGAAAAACCGCACACATGGCTGTGCAGGGGGAGGCCATCGCTGACGTAGAGCCTGTCTCAGAAGTCGGAACTGGCAATGGAACCGGGTTAGGTGTACCTTCGAAGCGACATCAATTGGGGAGAGATTGAGATGCCGCTTCGAGACATGGACCGGGAGCAAATGTGGCTGTTGCCGCCCACCCTTGACGAACTGCTGCCGTTGGACCATCCGGCCCGATTCGTGGCCGAGTTTGTGGATGCGTTGGATAGGGCGGCCTGGGCGAAGATGGGCGTAGGGATAGAAGGAGACCCGCTAGGAGCGCCCGCCTACCATCCGCGGGCGCTGTTGAGCGTGTGGCTGTACGGCTTCATGACCAACGTGCGGTCGTGCCGGAAGTTGGAGGCGGCCTGCCGGGACCAGATTCCGTACCTGTGGTTGACCGGGTGGCAGCATCCCGACCACAACACCCTGTGGCGATTCTACCAGGGGCACCGTCAAGGCATGAGAGAGCTGTTCAAGCGCACGGTTCGGACGGCGGTGTCCCTGGAGTTGGTGGACCTGGCGATGCAGGCGGTGGACGGAACGAAGATGGCCGCCAACGCGGCGGCGAGATGGACCTACACCGGAGAGCAGTTGCACCAATTGCTGGCTAGGGTGGAGAAATCCATTGCCGACTTGGAGGCCCAGAACGAAGGGGGCGAAGACGGCGATCCAGTTCATCTTCCAGAGAAGTTGTCCGACCGCAAGACGTTGCGGCAGCGGGTGAGGCAAGCAATGGAGGAACTGCCAAGCCGGGAGCTTCCCAGTCGCAGTCAGCACAAGCACCCCCGTCGCATCAATCTGACCGATAGAGACGCTAGGTCGATGAAGACTGCTCAGGGGTTTGTTCTCAGCTACAACGCCCAAGCCATGGTCTCCCCTCTGGCCACCGGCGAGGGAGTAACCGGCATGATGATCACCGCCGTGGACGTGGTGGATGAAGTCAATGACCTTGCCCGTCTGACCCCGATGGTGGAACAGGCCGAGGAGGTTACGGGGGTAAGGGTTCCGACGACCCTGGCCGACGCGGGTTACTTCGGCGGCAGGCACCTGGAAGAATGCGCCCGGAGAGGCCAGCAGGTGGTGATGCCCGATCCGAAACAGCGGTCCATTAAGGTGGACCCGTACCACAAGGACCAGTTCACCTACGACGAGGACAACGACTGCTACTACTGCCCTAGGGGACAAACCCTGCCCTTCCTTCGAAACAGTCGTAAGAGAGGGGAGTGGGTACGGATATACCGGGCCTCTCGGTTAGTCTGTAAGGAGTGTCCAGCCCTCGGAGTCTGTACCAAGAATCGCCGCAAGGGACGCGCCTTGGAACTGGGGCCTTACGATGCAGTATCGCGCCGACATCGTGCCTGGATGGAGACGGAGGAAGCCAAGAGGGTGTACAAGTTGAGAAAGCAGTTAGTCGAACCGGTCTTCGGAATCATCAAGGAACAACAGGGAGCGCGGAGGTTCCTGTTGCGCGGCCTTGCCAACGTGTCGGCCGAATGGACGGCGTTGGCCACAGCATTCAACTTGCGCACCCTCTGGAAGGTATGGAACTCCCGATCCCGCGCCTCTGCTGAATTACCCTACGGTCTGGAGCCTTGCCCCTCTTTCTGACCGTTACCCAGGTCTCGAGAACGATCCTTACTCTCACCGCTTCACTACGCCCTTAGTGCCTCCGCATGGTTCGTTAGTCGAATCCATGCGGAGGCACTACGTCATTCAACCTCTCTGAGACAGGCTCTTAGTGTTCAGCTAATCGCGGACGATATGCCCGCGCATTGTTTGCTCCGAACATTCATGGGCTGACCAGGCCCCTTTCTGACAGGATTAGTTCTGGTAGAGGAAAACGATGACAACATATGACTTGCACTTCGGTTCCGGCATGATAGGCGGTGACGGAGAGACGGCATCTCAGGCTCGGTGGCTCGAAGAGTTGGGCTTCGAGTACGTGTCGTCAGGGGAGCACTACATGCGGGGCAATCCACCAAGCGCCACCTCCGTTTCATTACCAGTGCTCGCTGTCGCAGCCGGGGCCACGGAGCGCATACGATTGGTGTCGTCAGTGCTGCTTGTGCCATTCTACCATCCAACCGTGCTTGCCAAGCTGACGGCAACGCTGGACATCGCGTCAAATGGACGGCTGACTCTTGGCATAGGCGTAGGCGGCGAGTTTCCTGTGGAGTTCGAGGCGGCGGGGCTGAACGTCAAGCAGCGAGGACGCCGCACTAACGAGTGCCTTGACGTTCTGCGCCGCCTCTGGACTGAGGAGCATGTGAGTTATCAAGGACGCCACTTCGAGCTTAACGAAGTGACCATCAATCCACATCCCAACCAGAAGCCGCACCCACCGATATGGGTCGCCGGGCGACGCGACGCGGCGATGAAGCGAGCAGCACTCTATTGCGATGGATGGTATCCTTACTTCTACAGCCCTGAACAGTACCGCGAGAGCGTCGAAAAGATAACAGGGTTCGCAAAGGAAATAGATAGAGACATTTCCGGCTTTCAGTGGGCGTACTATCCTTTTATATCAATCTACCCGACAGTCGAAGAAGCCGCTACTATCGCCGCAAAAGCTCTCGGTAGATATTCATCCCAGGGCGACTTTCTCGAAGTGGTGAAGCGATACTGTATCATCGGCCCTGTAGATGCGTGTGTAAGCCGATTGAAGGAGTACGTGGACGCCGGGGCCAGGCATATCGTCTTTAGCGTCTCATGTCCGGCAGAAGACAGAAAACGCCACATCGAAACCATCGTCCAGGAAATCATCCCCGGACTAAAGTCAGCAGTGGAAGGTCTATCCTGAGATAAGCCCTCGAAGCGAGGTCATGTCGGCTTGGCGTACCAGGAAGTGACCCCGCTCTGCGAAATTGATCGGAAATCAGCCTTTGCCTGAAACCGCCAGTCTCAGGTTTTCCGCAAATTTTTGAATTGTTGAATCCGCCTTGCGCTTGATAAGGGGTTGTCCTAAATCACCCAGACGCCCTATGAACTGTACGTCTGTCTTAACGCTTAGTTCCGACTTATCTTCGTCCTGCTCGACCAGAATGACTTCTATGCTCGCTTGAACGCCGCCGCCAACTCGCTTGTCCCGCGCGCCCACTCGCATGTTCCAGCGTCCCTGTGGCTCGTCCTGCTCTACCTCTATCGTACCTGTCAAATTGAGGCCAATAGGCCCGACCCGGACACGCATGGTTCCTTGATAGCTCCCGTCTTCCAACTCCCGTACCTCGCTCACGTCGGGCATGAGGCTTGCGGCCTGCGGGAAATTGCTCAAGACGGCCCAAACCTTGTTGCGGGCCGCTTCAATGGCTATCTGATGCTCGAACTTCATTGTGCCATGCTGGATACTTGATTCAATGCTCGGCGTGTGAACACGACGGCCATGTCACGTTTGTACTCAGCCGAGCCTCTGAAATCGTCCAGGGGATCGAGATATTGGCGAATCAATTCGGCGGCATCTCTTGATGTTTCATCGCCAACAAGCTCGCCATTTAGCGCGTCTTCTACGGCAGTTGCACGGACTGGCGTCGGCGCGACCGCGTTCAAAGCTACTCGCACACTGATGTATCGTCCATCTTCGATGCTAGCCATGACAGCAACGCCCACCGTCGGGTAATCGTCTGCTGTGCGAGGCAGGTATTTCATATAAACGGCACGAGAATCCTGGGGGAATTGAGGAACAATAAGCTCCGCGAAAATCTCGTCCGGCTCGATTGCAGTCTCATAGTAGTCGCGGAACAGTTCCTCTACCGGCAATATCCGCTCTCCTCGCTCAGACACGAGGCGTACTTGTGCTCCGAGCACCATCAGCGCTGGAGGTGGGTCTTGCGCAGGGTCGGCGTGAGCGAGTCCACCGCCGACTGTAGCCATGTTCCGTATCCTGACAGTAGCAACTTTAGCGTAAACATCGCTCAACAGTGGCACGTGCTTCTTCACAAGCTCCGAGGTCTCAACCTCTCGATGAGTTACCAGCCCGCCGATGTGAAGCTCCCCATCTTTGAGGCTGATGTCACGCATGTCAGGGACACGTTGGAGGCTGACTATGTGATCGGCAAAGACCAGGGATTGCTTCATCAGATTGACCATGGCCGTGCCGCCTGCCATAAGCCGCGCATCCTCATTGTGCTCTTGCAGAAGCGATAAAGCCTCCGCCATGTTTACAGGGCTATGGAAATAGAAGTCTCGCATGAGCTTAGCTACCAGACGCCGCTATTGCTTTGGCGATGGACTCGACGATCTGGTAATACCCCGTACACCGGCAAAGGTTGCCCATCATCCATTCCTTTACCTCGTCCTCGCTTGGCGAAGGATTAACGTCCAGCAGAGCTTTGGCAGCAAGTATCTGTCCAGGAGTGCAGATTCCGCACTGAAAACCGCCGTTCTCCGTAAAGCTTTGCTGTAGGGGATGTAACCGCCCTTCCTGTGCGACGCCCTCGATGGTCGTTACCTCTGCTCCGGAAATCTGCAAGGCCAGTGTTATGCAGGAAGCAACCATGCGCCCCTCGATAAGCACGGTGCAGGCTCCACAGACACCAACACTGCACGCCTCCTTTGTGCCCGTAAGACCAAGATCATAACGCAGCAAGTCCACCAGCGTACGTCTTGCTGGAACCTCGATATTGTGCTCACTGCCGTTGACGGTAATGTTCATGGGATATAGTGCGTCTGGTGACGTCATCTGGTATCCTTTGGCGAAATATGATTCGTGGATTTGAAATGCCACCGCGTACTGCGATGGTCAAAGTATATTGCGGTCATCCATGATGATGCAGGCATAGTATCTCAAAGGCACAGACCTGACAAGAGGTGAGAGTATGGTTTCGTACCGTGTCATCGGCCAGCCAACCCCAAGAGTAGATGGGCCGGAGAAGGTCACGGGGAGCGCGCAATACACGGCGGACTTCGCGCTGCCCGGAACACTCTGGGGCAAGGTATTGCGCAGCCACCTCTCTCATGCACGCATCGTAAATATCGACTCCTCCAGGGCCGAAGAGATGGAAGGCGTTCATGCGGTTCTCACGGGCGCTGACGTTAAGGGCGTCCTCTACGGTCGCCGCTTGCGGGACGTGCCTCTTCTGGCAAACGAGGTAGTCCGATACATTGGAGAGCCTGTCGCGGCAGTCGCGGCTGTAGACGAAGACACCGCGCAGCAAGCCCTCGATCTCATAGACGTGGAGTATGAGGAACTGCCTGCCGTCCTTGACCCACTAGAAGCCGTCAAGGAGGACGCTCCACTGGTTCATCCAGACGTGAACAGCTACATCGGTCTTCCTCAATTGCTGGATAAGCCCTCTAATCTGTTCGCGCGCAATTTATGGGGAAAAGGAAGCGTTGAGGATGGTTTCGCTAAGGCGGACATCATCGTGGAGAACGAGTTTAGCACTCCGATGGCGCATCAGGCATATCTGGAGACTCATTCATGCCTTGTCTGGATTGATGACGAAGGCAGGATTCAGGTCTGGGCCTCAAACAAGAGTCCGTTTGCCCTGCGCCAACAGATGTCCGACGCACTTGGAATAGCTCTGGAACGATTCCTCATCAACCAGACTTATATTGGCGGCGACTTCGGAGGCAAAGGCTCGCCCCTGAATGTACCGCTGTGCTACTTTCTGGCTTTACACAGCGGCAAACCTGTAAAGATGGTGATGAACTATGCGGAGGAGTTTCTTGCCGCAAACCCCCGCCATGCATCCATCACAAGCTTAAAGACGGGCGTAAATCGAGACGGCACGCTGGTAGCCCATGAAGCTCATGTTATTTTCAATAGCGGAGCATACGGCGGGTTCAAGCCGGGAGTCAACCTTGGCGGCGCATCGCATGCGGGAGGATGTTACAAGATACCAAACGTTCATATTGAGGCTGTCCAGGTCTACACAAACAACGTTCCATGCGGGCATATGCGTTCTCCGGGCGAACCGCAAGTCCTGTTTGCCCTGGAATCCCATATGGACATGATTGCTCGGCGGCTCGAAATTGACCCTTTGGAATTCCGCAAGTTGAACCTCCTTGAAGATGGAGCCGAAACACCTACCGGAACACTCTACGAAGAGATTAGAGCAAAAGAGACTCTGGAGGCGGCAATTGAGGCCTCTGATTACCATTCGCCAAAACCAGCCAATGTGGGCCGAGGCATCTCGATGGGTGAGCGCGGCCCTGGCGGAGGTGAGTCCCACGCTGCTGTCACGCTGAATCCCGACGGCACTATCGTTCTCAATACTCCCGTATTCGAGCAGGGAACCGGGACTTACACAAGCCTGCGTCAGATCGTGGCTGAGGAGTTGGGGCTTCCGCCGGAGCGTGTAGACGTTCAGGTGTGGAATACAGACGCGGTGCCTTTCGATTCTGGCGTCGGGGGTAGCCGCGTGACGCGCATAGCCAGCATTACCTCGAATCAGGCGGTGACGGATGCCAGACAGCAACTGAAACAGCTAACGGCAGAGCTTCTGGGGTGGCAGGAAGAGAAGATAGTTGTAGAAGGCGATGAGATCAGAAATCAGGATACGGGCGATTCAAAGTCATGGAGTGATTTATTGAGCAGCGTCGGGCGAACAATTACTGGCAGAGGGCACTATCAGGGCATCGGACATGCCGAGATTACCTCGTTCACGGCTCAGGTGGCGGAGGTTTCGGTTGATCCCGAAACAGGCGAGGTCAAGTTGCTGCGCATCACGTCTGCCCACGACGTTGGACGAATCCTGAATCCGGTTGGGCATCAGGGTCAGATTTATGGTGGACTGATGCAAGGCATAGGTTACGCCCTCATGGAGGAACTTCAGGTCGAGGACGGACGTGTGACCACGCTTTCCTTCGGAGATTACAAGATACCAACCGTCATGGACATCCCTGAAATCCGCACGGTACTGCTTGAGTCTGAAAGCGGTATGGGGCCGTACAAGGCAAAGGGCATCGGCGAAAACCCCAATGGCCCTGTAACAGCAGCTATCGCCAACGCGGTTGCCGACGCCGTAGGCGTTCGCATCCATAGCTTGCCCATAACAGCGGAGAAAATCTACCGCGCTCTGAAGGAGCAAAACCCCGTCTGAAATATCGCAGAAGTCGTGCCTAGAAAGATTACAATGTCATTCTGAGTGAAGCGAAACGGAGTGAAGAATCTTGGCGCCATGTTAAGATTCCTCGTCGCAGGCTCCTCGGAATGACATAGAGTAAGTTCCTTTGACAGGCATTCTAAATACCTGCGTCAGCTTGCGAATAGAGACGACGCTTCTCAGGCGGGAGGAGCGTATTCGTGCTCTCCAACCAGGGGCTTACCCTCAGCGAAGCGACTCAATCTGAAGGCGTCAATATCGACGGTTGTGGCCTTGCCTTCCAGTATCAGTTCCGCCATGCATTTGCCCACCGCCGGGGATGTCTTGAAACCAGTGCCGCTGAAACCTGCAGCGATGTAAAGGCCCTCAACGTCTGGAGCTTTGTCCAGGATAGCATGTCCATCCGGCGTAAAGCCGTCTACACCGGCCCAAGTGCCCTTGAACTCAGCATCAACCATCGCGGGAATGCGACGAATCATCCTGCTGCTCACGTTTGCGAGATCAGTCTGTCCCGCCCGCGTGGAGTAGGCGTCAGGGTCGGCACCCCCATCTTCTATCCCCTGTATCGTGGTGCGGACGCCAAACAGGGTAAGGTTTGGCGCGTCCGGGTGAAACGAGAGGTGCAATGCCTGATCGATCACCACCATGTGGTCTTCAATTGACGCGGGTCTTTCCAATACCCCTGAGCAACTGCGTCGGCCTCGTACGGGTAGATCAATTCCGGCGGTAAGCGCAAGAGGGGCCGACCATGGCCCGGCTGCTAATATCACCGTTGGAGCTGACACTACTCCCTGGCTCGTCATTACGCCATTCACTTTACCCTTTTCGACGACTATCTGGGTGGCCTCTATACCCTGTCGTACTTCAACTCCCATGTCTTTGGCGCGCTGCGCCAGGCTATTTGCCGTATCCCAACCGTCGGCGTATCCGCTGTCGGGTTCATAAGCAGCGGCCCCCACGTCTTCCACTTCCATGAAGGGCTGCATTAGCTTGACATCCTCTGGGGAAATGATCCACGTGTTCACCCCCGCTTCCTGAAGCATCTTGACGTTAGCCTGAAGCAGAGGTATCTCTTGATGACCGATGAGGAACAGAAAGCCTGACCTGTGAAAGCCGCAATTCCCCCCGATAACGTCGCTCCAATTCTGGAAGACTTCTAGGCTTGCCCGAGTCAACGCCGCGTCCCAGGGGTTGGTGTAATGCATACGTATCAGTCCCGATGTCTTGCCAGTAGCGCCACTCCCGACTCTGTCCTCTCCAGAATTACAACATTCGTCAGTCCCTTGTCAGCCAGATAGTGGGCGATGCTTGCTCCCACGACACCGCCTCCAATGACAACGGCGTCCGCAACTCTATTCAAGTCCATAAATCGCTCCGTCTTGGGATATGCACGGTCTGAAATTCCACTGATGTCTTGCCGCCGAACGGGAATCTTCAATCGCGCCATTCATATGTTCATATATATGTTCGCACAAATCAGCGAAGATATGCCAACTTGCCAATGCGATGACGCTGTGTATCGCACTGCAATTGACGAGCCTTGACGCCGATGCTAGACTCGCTTTTGACGAGTAAGGATGGAGGTGCATGCCGTTGCAGCAGGATCAAGAAGGCGCTGGAACGCCCAGCCAACTAGTGGTCCAACATCATTGAAATGCCATGAGAGTCATTGTTCCTCTTGGGGGTTCAATCGTAACGTTCGGAGGAGGAACCATGATGTCTACCAAGAAGTACATCAGACTGACTACCGACGCAACAGGAACTCAACGCCTTGGTCTCATATGCGCGCATTCTGCTGATGAGCGATGAGTCACGCTCGGCCACGGGGGAATGAAGGACGCGGACATCACCAGGTCGGTCTGGGACAGTCAACGGTCGAGCGAATACGCAAGCGCTGTGTGGAGGAGGGGGTCGAGTCTGCGCTGAATCGCAAAAAGCAACTGCGTCGGCGTCAAAAGAGACTGGGCGAAGGTGAAGCACGGTTGATAGCGATGGCCTGCGGGGAACCGCCGGAGGGGCGTGCCAGTTGGACCCTGAAGCTGTTGGCTGACCAGTTGGTCGAGTGTGAGATAGTCGGGACCATTAGCACCGAGACGGTTCGCCAGGCGCTTAAAAAAAAAAACGAACTGAAGCCGTGGCTTTGGTGCATCCCGCCCGGTCAGAGCGCGGAGTTTGTGTGCGCGATGGAAGACGTCAGGTCTACCAACGGCCGTACGATGGGAATGAGGTTCTGCATGGATGAGACGAGCAAACAGCAAGTCAAGGAGACGCGAGTGCCGCGTCCCGCAGCGCCCGGCTTATCGGCGGCATACGACTACGAATACGAGCGCAATGGAGTGAGCAGCCTGCATGCTGTTTGCACCGTTGGACGGATGGCGCCGAGTCGAGGTCCGTCGCACGAAGGTGGACCGCATGTGATAAAGAAACTGGTCGACGAGGACTAGACAGAGACCGGATCGTGCTGGTAATGGACAATCTCAACACTCACAAGCTGTCCTCGCTATACGAGGCATTCGAGCCTGCTGGAGGCGTATAGCTGAGCGACTGGAGATACACTATCCCAAACACGGGAGTTGGTTGAATATGGCGGAGATAGAGATCGGTGTGCTGGCTCGACAGTGCCTGGACCGACGGATTGCCAATCAAGACATCCTGCGCGGCGAGGTCAATGCTTGGCAGAATCAACGCAACCGGGATGTGATACGAGTGGATTGGCGCTTCACTACCGAGGATGCGCGCATCAAGCTAAAGTCACTCTACCCATCAATACAAAAACGTTGAACCACAGCAGCCAGAGAGTACTTCGGTGCCAGAGCGGAACGATATCGACAAAGTGCCGGCCACGGCAACGCGGAGGTTCTGGCACAGATTGTTCAGTTCGCCAACCTTCAAGGCGATGAGTTTGTGCTTGACATTGGCACAGGGCCGGGCCATCTGGCTTGCGCCTTCGCCCCTCACGTGCGGCACGTTGTGGCAAGCGACTTGACGCTGGGTATGCTCCATGAAGTGCCCGTCCTTATGGAACAGAAAGGGGTCACCAACCTCTGGCGGGTAGCTGTGGATACTATGGCTATCCCTTTCCAAAATGAAACTTTCGACCTGGTAACTTCGCGTTCGGCAGCCCATCATTTCCCCGACCACGCGCCCGCCGTCCAGGAGATGGCCCGCGTAAGCAAGCAGGGCGGAAGGGTGCTCACGATAGACAGCATGGGTTCTGAAGACCCTGAGGCCCAGGCATATATCGACGACATCGAGCGATTACGAGACTCCAGCCATATCAGCAGCCACAGCCATGCTCAGTGGCAACAGGCCTATGAGAACGCTGGTCTAGAAGTCGTGCAGACGCAAATTACCCAGAGTGGAATGAAGGACATAGAGGGGTGGATGGCCCGTTCAGATACTTCGCCAGAGAATCGTGAACGCATCTTTTCAATGCTCCAAAGCCCTCCGGCATCGGTTAAGCGCCACGTGGACATGGGACAGGATGCTGAGGGAAACTGGTTCTTCAACACGTCACGGATACAGATACTGGGGCACAAACTTTAGGCAATATCAGTCGGCCTCAACGGGCAGAACTACAATCTGTGGCGGGCGGGCCATTAATGCGGCAAGGCTCGCCGACAAAAAGGCGACAACGAATACCGAGAATGCCAGCATGTAGTCGCCTTTCAGGTCGAACAGCAGCCCGCCCAGTACCGGCCCTCCCACACTGGAAACGAATCCGAAAGGCGCTGCTGTTCCTCGAATAGCCCCTTGCGCCGCCCTCCCGAAGTAGTCAGACCATGCAAGGCTGCTGATAAATGACTGAGCGCCACGAGTTAGGCCGTATATGCTGGCGAAGATCACGAACCCCGCCAGGGTCGATGCTCCCATGAGAAGCATGATGCCGAGCGCGCCTCCGAGATAACATGTGGCAAGGCAGTATCGTACGTGCAGCCGCTCCGCCACGAAGCCCCAGAGCGGCTTGGCAATCGATTGGAGACAATACAGGTATGTGATTGCGCCTGCTGCCACGCCTGCGGAAATACCCCTGTCGGTAATGTAAGAGAAGATGTGCAGGTTAACGCCAGAGATGGCAAGCCCGGCAAGGTTTGTGCTGGCGACCAGAAGCCAGAAAGCTGGGGTGCGCACGGCTTCCTTTGCCGTCAAGGAGACCTCTTCCACGACAGCGGTACTGCCTTCTGCGCTCTTTCCCATGGGCTGACCGTCGGGGACCATCCCATAGTCCTCTGGCCTTCGACGCATGAAGGGCGCGACAATCAACGCGATCAGGATAATGAAGACACCAAGGAACGCCCAGGCTTCACGCCAACCCACTTGAACTATGAGGAGTGACAGAGGCAATGGAAGGGCTACACCCGCTGCCGACATTCCCATAGTAGAAAATGCCAGTGCCCTTCCTCGCCGCCGCACGAACCACTTTGCTACAGTCGAGTCCGCATTGAGCGGCCCAAGGGCCATGCCTCCCAGAGCCATTAACACGCCATATACGAGGAACAGCTGCCAGGGGCTATTTACCAGGGAGAGCAAACCTGCGCCACCCGCAAGGGCAATTCCACCGAGGAAGATAAAGGGGCGTGGCCCACGTTTGTCTATCTGGCGGCCCAGAAAAGGTGCGCCAACGGAAAAGGTTATTCTTGCAAAAAGGGTCGCGCTGGCAAGCAGACCTCGCCCCCAGCCCAGCGATTCCGCCATGAAAGGGAAGAATATGCCAAAGGCCACGACCAGAGTGCCATAGTTAAGGAAGTGGGAGGTAAAGGCACCCCCAACCACAACCCAACCATAGAACATCCGCCGCTGCATATTTTGAACCCTCCATCGACGTGCTAGAAAATTCGGAGCCTCAGATTACTGATGCCAACCCATCTTTAGCGATCTAAGAGCACTTAACAAAATGAACTTCCCTATGTCATTCCGAGGAGCTTGCGACGAGGAATCTAAGACCTTTGTCCTCGGTAATACGGGACGTTTAGATTCTTCACTTCGCTCCGCTTCGTTCAGAATGACATTTTGATAAGGACTCTGGGTACGGCATGACTCAGCGCAAACCTTGGTCAGTCCATGCCCTCGCGACGTCTATGCAGCGGTAGAACTCCACGTCAGAGTGTCCTTTGATGTATTTCATCAACCGTTCAAACACCATCATCTTTGCGAGACGGCCGGTCGTATGCGGATGGATATTCAGAATAAGGGCGCTGCCATATTCGTATGCGCCGTCAAATTCCCACTCCCAGGCTTTGTAGACCTCTTGAGGAGTATTCATCGCGCCCGCGCCCCGATTGTAGGAATAGTAGTGGGCGTCGCCTTGCGCCCAGTCGTTCGGGAACTCCACGATACGTCCATTGGGCGCATCCACGAAATGGGGAGCGTCGTTTCCCATCATACTGGAGTCGTACAGGAATTCACGGTCGATTAGAAACTCAATCGTATGCCTACTCATGTCAAGCGATGGCGACCGGTAGCCGTATGGCCGCTGTCCGGTAATGCCCTCTAGTATCTGGATGCCCTTTTCAAGAATCGCCTTCTCTTCTTCGGGTTCAAGTGTGGCAGCCGGTTCATGCAAATAGCCGTGATGTCCGATGTCATGGCCTCGACGCGCTATTTCCTTGACGATATCCTCATTGTTCTCGGCGGTGTAGCCCGGTATGAAGAATGTCGCGGGAAGACCGTATTTGTCCAGAACGTCGAGGATGCGCATCGCGCCCACGTTCAGGCCAAACTCATTTCGCGAAATCATCGATGGACGATTTATCAGTTCTGGGTCGCGATTTAGCAGGGCAGAAATGCCATCAAGGTCGAATGTCAGAAATACCGCACATTTGGTACTACCAGGCCAAATTCCACTCATAATACGCTCCTCTCCGGTTTCCAAGCTCGTCCGGTTATTTGGTTGAATCGAATCCGATTGCAGACAAAGTCCAGTGTATGAACTGCTTCGTTTGCGCTCTAGATGGCTCTGCCTATTTCAGCCCCATCACGATGCGGTTCTTCATCTCCAGCGACCCGATGCGGCCTGGCGCAAACAGATGTGAAAGCTGAGGGTCTGCTTCTTGTGTCGTCATATTATCCCCTACCCGTCAAAGCGTTGGCGGCTATTCTTCACGTTGGCCCACGCCAATCTACCATAGCGATTCAGCACGGTCAACGCGCGCTACTGGGATTGCAGCGCCCAAAAGCAGACTGCCTCCGTGCATGAGGATTCGTAGGATTCGAAGGGCTGTATTAGCCACATTCCATTTCCATTGACGACCATCGTAGGCTGGCATATACTGCAGCCAACCTCTACAAGGAGAATGCCATGACTATCTACAATTCCGAGAGCGGCGACATCACTATGGTTCTGACGGGCGAATCCCTCATCACCAGACGAATGTCCGTCTTCACAGAGCCTCAATTCCTCAAGATGAAGGAGGTCATGCAGGACGCCCACGTTACCTTTACGAACGCGGAAATGCTATTCCATAACTACGGACACGAGCCTAATCCGCACCAGTCGGGCACATATATGCGCTCCGATCCCGCTAACATCAAGGAGCTTCAATGGCTGGGTATCAACCTAGTGTCCTGCGCCAACAATCATGGCTATGACTTCGGCGGGGGAGGCGTTCAAGAAAACATAAGACACCTGAACGAGGCTGGCCTTGTCCATGCGGGAAGCGGAAGCAACCTCGCAGAAGCCCGCGCGCCTGCTTACCTGGACACTGACGCGGGCCGTGTTGCCCTCATCTCGGTCACCGACTCCGGCCCAGCTGAAGGTCAGGCGGGAGAGCAGCGTCGAGATATGCAGGGTCGTTCAGGGGTTAACTGGCTTCGCCATACTGCGGAATACACTGTGGACCGGCCTACTTTTGATGCGCTCCACAACATGAGCGAGCAGCTGGGCTTTGAGGCCAGGAAAGGTTTCATGAACAGTATCGCGGACACCGATACAGAGTTTCATCTTATGGGCCAGCCTATGTACAGCCCTGTGCCTGCTCTGAAGTTTGTTCTGGGCGAGAGCTTCGGACGGCGGCGCGTTCCTAACAAGTATGACATGGATCAGATTCTTCAGCGCGTTAGCGACGCCCGACGCATGGCCGATTGGGTCATAGTTACCATGCACAACCACGAGGGTGGAGCGACGGCGGAGGACCCCGGCGAGCATGCCGTCGACCTTGCCAAGGCCTCTATCGACGCCGGAGCCGATGTTTACGTTGGTCATGGCCCCCACAGAGACAAAGGCACCGAGATATACAAGGGCAAACCTATCTTCTACAGCCTTGGCGACTTCGTCATGCAGAACGATACTGTGGAGCTTATGCCACAGGATAATTATCTCCGACAGGGCCTTGACTGGGACGCCGTTCCCGCCGATTTCTATGACAACCGTTCAAGCCTCGACACCAAGGGCATGCCCGCCGATCCTCTCCAGTGGGAGAGCACGATGGCCAGGGTTGTCTTCAAAGGCAGCAATCTTAGCGAAATAAAACTCTACCCGCTTGACCTCGGCTTCCGGCGGTCCAGAGGTTCCAGGGGCAGACCTCTACTTGCCGAAGGCGACGTCGCCAGGTCCGTCCTTGAGCGGATGCAAAGCATGTCCAACAAGTACGGCACCAGCATTGCGATTGAGAATGGCACTGCCCAGGTCAAGGTGTCGTAATCTGATTTAGCGCAGGTTCAGGCGAACGCAAATTCTTCAGGCCCCCACAAGATTCTGGTTGTGGGGGCCTTTACGTTGCGACAGGAAAGCGTAATCTGGCTGGAAATCTGAGCAGCCTATAACGCAATGCCCCTGGAAGATTTGCTACTTCTTCGTTGAAAAGTAGTCCCAGAACTTGTCGGCCTCTTTGACGCAGTACTCGATATCATCTTCGAGCAGGTAACGCTGTTCAACGAGCTTTTCCGCTTCGCTCCGCACGAGGTCCAGGTAATCGTCCTTGGACTCGTATCTCTCCGCTATCGAAAGGCGAGGGTCACCTGATGCCCTTCGTTGGGATTCGGTAGCCGCGAAAGGCACGGTAGCCCCAGCGAACATAAGAAACTGAGTCTCTCCGCCAATATCCTTGTGCCTCAAATTCCATCCTGTGTACGTAGCCAGTGGGACGGCGACCTCCGGCAGAAGGATACCTGCTATCTCGTTACCATCGTCATCCACCGCTGGCAGCAGCGTGCCAAAGGCTTTGCCGACACTGGGCGGCATCTTCTGAATTTGTTCCACGTCTTCTCTCAGTGCGTAATCGCGTCTGTGAGGAATAGCCATGCGTTCAGGATAGTTAGCGCCTGGTATGCGATCAAAAGCCTTCTTGACGGCCTCAGGAGATGCTGCGGTTCTGTTGTCTACTCTGGGGTGGCTGCTCGGCGGCGGCTCGACACCCTTATTGACCCACATGTCGAGGTTGAATAGGCAGGCTCGCAAAAGCGGTGAGTAGTCAATCACATTGCGAATATTCTGGGAACGGCTTACGCCTTCGATGCTCTCCGTAGTGTCGGTGGGAGGCCAGTTTCCGGTGCCATGCTGCGTGCCCGCGAAATGATAGATTCTGGCGTTAGCTGACACATCAACGTCTCGATTGCCGTCAGGGTCGGTGTGAATCAACGAAGCGTCGCCTCTGTAGTATTCCGCAGAGGAGTTGGTGTACATCACCTTGATCTGACTGCCGCGCTCGTCAATACGCCTGTGCAGGGAATCGGTTTCTTCTGTCTCCAGATCGGTTTGAGGCACGCTGGCAAATGGAAACAGATGAGCCAACATGTTGTTGCGGTCCTTGGAGTTCTGGCCTAGACGCTGATTGAACTCTCCGCGCATTCCTCCCGCTACGTTGGCTATGACGCCGTCCAGGGCTTCTCTGCCCGATTCGTCGCGATTGAAGTCGTTGTAGATGTAGGTTCTCAGATACCGCCCCGTCTGTGAGATTCCGTATGCGTAAGCACGTTTGATGCTCTCGATGGGCCTTGGAGCGGCGTCAGAGCCGTACTTGAGCCAGGACACACAGTCGCGCAACGCGGCGAAGCTAAGGCTCAGAATCGGCGCCCAGTCCGTCGTGTAGGCAATCTGGTACAGACGGCCTTTCTCAAAGCCTTTCTCAGAGCAGATATAGTGAGGGTCTGAGACATAATTCCCATCTTCGTCGATTCTGCCGAAGCGCCAGTCGTCGCGAGAAACGGGATACGCCTGAGTATCGGGCATATCACGCACCTCAAGGATTGCTCCCGCCTCGACCATATCGGCGGCAGGGTATGCCTGATGGCCCTTGTCCGCGAGAAGGAGGTTGTGAGTGTCTACCTGTGACTGCAACTGACTGTAGACTCGCCCGGTCATCCCCTCCAAGTTCAGTCCTTGCAAAGTTATGAGGGCTGGCCTTTGGGGTGCGTCCATTTGCCATCCGCACGCCACGACGGTGTAGCCCTGGTTCATCAGAAAGCCATTGCCCAGGTCTATGTCATAGTCAACGGGCGTGTCGGGTTCTATTGCCATGCGTGGGGCGCTATTGAAGACTGGCAAGCCCACGCGGTTGCCGCGATTAACCACATCAAGGAGCATCTTTCCGCTTCCGCGTGAGCGATCAACTGGCAATATCACGGAAACGTCGGAGGTGTATTCCACCAACCCCTTGTCGTTGCACGGCGCAAGGCCGACATCGGTGATGCGAGAGTTGGCGTCGTTTAGAGGGTCTATGGCAAAGTGAAGCGATCCAAGTAATTCCTCATAAGGGCCGACATCACCCCAGGACTTGCCGTCCGCCAAAACTCGCTGAGTCTTAATATCAAAATTTACGACTGGCATTAACCCACCTCATATTTCTGGATAGCTCATAAGGGCCGACATCACCCCAGGACTTGCCGTCCGCCAAAACTCGCTGAGTCTTAATATCAAAATTTACGACTGGCATTAACCCACCTCATATTTCTGGATAGCATTCGTGCAAACGTGTTCAAGACTCCTGTGATGTACTGAATAGTATCACTTATTGGCACGCTTGACGTTATCGAGGTTCAGCTTATGAAAAGGGAATACTGTCTTCTCCCCCATCCTTCCACGGTAGGGCGGGGGAGAATTGAGGAGGATGCCATTCTAGTGTCTCTCAGAAACGACGTGTTTTGCGAGATTATTCCCCTGGGATACCGCAGGTTGTTGCACCTATCAAGAACGTGTGTATGTTCTCGATGGTAGCCTGACGCGCATTGTCATTTAGATACCAGTTAACGTCCATAAGCAGCGTTATCCGGCCAGCGTTGCCAACCATGTCATTACAATCCCACACAGCGCCGACTGGCACGCCGCCAGAGCCGCTCACCAGTACATTGTCGCCGTCGAAGCCGCCCATGCCGCCACTGGCACTAGGACTCCAGAGTGCAAGCTCGTTTGGATTCGATGTTATCTCGCCCAGGGCATCGGGATTGAACGAGTATGAACCGCCTATATCGCCAAAGCGCCCGACCTCTACTTCACCACCAACCACCAGGGCGTTTACGAGAAGCTCCAGCGAGTCGTTCAGGTTGTCACAACACGGCCTTTCACCTGTCAGATGAATGCCCCTGCCAGAGTCAACGAAAGCAACCAGGCGCGTTCGCTCGTCCGCCGTCAGCACGCCAAACGCGCCCACATGCCAGATACTCCCGTAAATTGTGAGGTCGTCTGGCAGTGTAACGACGTTATCGAGTACGTTGAAGCCGAGATTCGTGAGATCGGTTTCAAGGGCAGTGCGCTCGTTTCTATCGCCAAATATGAGAACCGTGTCCGGCTTATCCTTAACGATTATTGTTTCAACGTCAGTGATGCCAGATTGTATCGGAGGGAAAGCCGCGGACTTGCCGCTCAATAACACTTCATCTACCACAATTGTCGCCGACACTGTAACGTCTCCCTTGATTGTAGGCACTCCGGCGATTGAGAACGTACCGTCAGCCAGCGTGAGTGCCGAAAGGCCGTCGATTGTCGATATAGTAACGCCCTCAACAGGCACGAGGTCCTCATCAACCACCGTGCCGATAACAGTCGTAAGCGGGTCAGGAATAACAATCACCGCGACGGTGCTGGTGGCGCGATTGCCACCCAGGTCTACGGCAACTGCGGCAACGTCACGCGGGCCAACGCCCAGAGGCATGACAAGGCCCTCGAACGTCGCGGATGCTCCGGGGAAGCTGGCTATGTCCAGGGAAACATCGCCAATTTTGATTTCAACGGCGTCGACAACGACATCATCGAACACCGACACCTCGACAACAAAGGTGTCGCCTTCGATGATCTCCACGCCAGGCAGCGGCGACTGAATCTCAACGGTCGGGGGAACACCGGCCTCGTCAGACATGGGCGTCGGGTCGAAGGCAAGAGCGTCTACACCGCCGCTAACTATGCCCGCATTCTCTGGCACCGAAACCAGTTCGTTGGTTCCGTCGCCCATCGATCGGAACAGGCTGCCATCCAGCATCGAAAAATCCTGCACGCCCTCGACGGCGGAACCGGGCGCACCCTCGGTGAAAGATGACACGCTGAACACAATACTTCCGTCCTGAGGATTCCAGTACAGGCCGTCCACGTTGCCGTTGCAGCAGAACTCTCCCGAAAGGCCAAGCTGCTGGGCGGTCATGAACAGTTCATTGGTTCCGTCGCCAAACGAGCGATAGATGTTCATGGACTGCGTGTTCGTCGGTGATTCAGCCACAGCCGAACCTGGCGCGCCTCCCGCGAACGACGATGTGCTGAACAGCACGCTGCCGTCAGGCAATAGCGAAATCGCGTCAACCTGGGTTCCCCAGAAAGCCAATATGCCCAGATCGTCGCCTGCGATGAACAGATCGTTCGTGCCATCTCCGATAGAGTGATAAATGTCAGCTTCGGACAATCCTGTGTTGCTTCGCGCCTCGATTGCCGAGCCTGGCCTGCCCACGCTGTTAAAGCCCACAGTGAAAATGTACGAATCGTCTTCCAGAATATCGAGGGCAGTCATATTGGTCTGGCCGTCTCCGTCGCCGCCAATATGCTCGTTAATAACCCCAATGCTGCCATCGGCCTGTGAACTGGTAGGGGTCGTCGTGCTATCAATGTCCTCATCGGGCGTGGAGGATTCCTGCGTCTGCCCGCTCTGGTTTGAGCCTGAGCCTGGACCAGAACCATCGCCGCGACCCCTGCCATCGCCTGAACCCGAGGAGCTACCGCCATTCGCCTGGACTATCGCTAACGAGCCAAATATGTCGCCAAACGCCGAGCCTGGATCCATTCCCAGAGACAGGCCATCGACGCGAAGCGCGTTTGAGCCGTTCGAGCCGACGGCGAAGACGCTTGCAATCACCTGGGAGACCTGCTCTATGACTTCAAAAGCCTTGGACTGCTCGATGCCAGAGTCCGCGACGCCGTCGGTTGACCGGGTTGCGCTGAACAGCAGGTCGCTATCGGAGTCCAGAGTCAACGCATCGACTCCGCCAGACGCTATTCCCAGAGCTTCCTGGCTTGAGAATATCGAGTTGGAGCCGTCGCCCGGCGTGAAGAAAATGATTGAATCGAACGTGTCAAAGGCTTGCGAATCCGCGACGGCGGTTCCCTCCAGCCCTTGAGTGCCTGGGGAGACGCTGCTGTTCAGCGTGCCGTCGTTTTCGTTGTAGAATATCGCATCAACATTGTTGCTGCAGCAGGTGGAATCGGATATGCCGAGGTCTGCGGCAGGCATGAATAGCTCGTTGGTGCCATCGCCAATCGAACGATAGATATCTGAACCGCGAGAGTTCGCGTCCGCGTTGTCAACGGCTGAGCCTGTGGCGCCATTTGTGAACGGCTCTACGCTGAACAGGACGCTTCCGTCGTCCATCAGCGATATTGCGTCGACTACGGCCTGAGTATACGCCCTTAGCCCCAAATCATCGCCAGCCATGAACAGCGAGTTTGTGCCATTACTGGTCGAGCGATAGACGTCGGCGTGACGCAGTCCCGTCTCCCGTCTCTGTTCGACACCGGAGCCGGAAACGCCAGACGAACTGGGCGACACGGTGAAAAGGAGCGACTGGTCTTCGTTCTGATGAAGCCCATTGACATTTGTGGGGCTAAATAGCTCACCGTTAGGCTGCAGGCCAAGCTCGAAACCATCTCTCAGAAGGGTGTTCGTATCGCCATCAGCCACCTCGAAAATCGACGCTGCATATGCGAGACAGTTCTTATCACTTCGCTATGACGCACGGCCTCTGTGCCAGAACCCTCTACGCCAACCGTGCCGGGACTGACGCTGATGAACCCTGAGCTAAAGGTAATCTCGATGTCGCCGACATCGGTAGCGCCGCCACGTTCGGGAGAGAACGAGTCAGATTGACCGAACACTTGCCGATCATCCACTTCGCCGAGGGCGTTCACTCTCACGTTGCCCAGAATTGTGGGCACGCTGAGGATGGAGAATGTGCCGTCAACATCGGTTAACGCGGTAGCGTCGAAGGTTCGTACCTGGATACCGGCTAGCACGACACCGTCTCCGTCCACGACCCTGCCGACCACTGTTGTCAATGGGTCTAGTATGACGTTGACGTTAACCGTATCGCTTGCGGTTCTGCCCAGGTTATCGAAAGCCCTCGCCTCTATATCGAGCGAGGCGATTCCCTGAGGAACAGCCATCTGAATGTCATATGGCGATGTCGAGTCAGAACCTGTGAATGCTCCGTTAGCATAGAAATCGACCCTGCCAATCGCTATGTTGTCCGTGGCGTCAGCCGTGACCGTGATCGTCTCGTTTTCGATTACGGTATCCCCGTCATTGGGCGATTCGACAGTTACAGTAGGCGGCGGGTCAGCTAGCACATTGACGGTAACACTGGCGTTACTCGTCTGTCCGATATTGTCGGTAGCTACGGCCTTCAAGGTCAGTGAGACTATATCCAAAGGAACGGTAATCTGCGCGCTGTATGGCGCATTCGTGTCTGTTGACTTGAGCATATCGTTCGCGAAGAATTCCACTTTCACAACTGTAACGTTGTCGGAGGCGTCGGCGCTAACAGTCAGCGCGCTGCCTTCGACAACGGTGGCCCCGTCCGCTGGCGATGTCATGACCACAGTCGGCGGGGTGTCTGGAAGCACGCCGAGCGTCACCGGTTGAGAGGTAGCTATGTTGTTGCCAAGGTCGATGGCGGCGGCTTCTATCGTCACCTCAGTTGCGCCAATGGGAATCGTGAATGAGAACTCGTAGGGCGCGGCTGAGTCTGTGCCGACGACCTCGCCATCCACTATGAGGTTTACGGAGCCAACGGCAACGTCATCGTCCGCCGAGACAACGACATCTTGATTAGAGCCTTCCACCGCCTCGGAACCATCGGCGGGCGAGGATATGCTTACCGTAGGCGGGATGCCTGCTTTGTCCTCGATGGTAAGGTACTGCCCCACGAAAAGGCGTGTGTTGCCCGTGGCCTTGAAATCCTGAGTAATCACAAAGGATTCCTCGGTCACGTAGACGAAACGCTCGGTCAGGGCAATGCCTGTTCCGGCGTAGCCGCCTAGACCAGACAAATCGAGGGTCGTGCTGAAAATAGGGTCGGCAGGATCGCTGACGTTAACGATTGGAATAGCGTTGGGGAATAGCTGCTCGGCGGCCAGACCGAACTGGTTCGAGATGGCGAAATCTCTCGGAACGAAGCCACCCGACTGAGGTATCGCTCCTATGATAACCGGGGCTGTAGGATCGCTGAAATCGAATATCTGAAGTCCGCCGGTGGCGTAGGCGGCAACAAACGCGTTCGTACCTTCGACAACCACGTCTTTCGCATCACCCGGAATGGTAATCGTGCCGACGATGGCGATGTTGCCTTCATCAGAGATGTCGAATACCTTCGCCGCGCTAGGCCCGCCATTGACTACGATGGCATGGTTGCCGTCTCCGCTCACATCGACGCCCTTGGCTGTGCCATCAGATGCGACTGTTGCTATCACGGAGGGCGCGGCAGGGTCGGTTATATCAACCACCGTCAGGCCCGACGAACCGTCCGCGACGTAGGCCCTATTGTCTGATATGACGACATCCTGGGCAGTTCCAGGCGTATCGACCATGCCCATCTCGCTTGGCGATGTCGGGTCGGACACGTCGAATATCTGAAGACCGGAGGAGCCGTCCGCGATGTAGGCGAGGTCGTTTACGACCTTGATATCTATCGCTGTGCCGGGCGTGTCCAGCGAGCCGATGATTCTGTCGTTTGGAAGATTGCCGACTCCTTCCAGATTGGAAACGTCCAGCACCTGCAAGCCATCGGCTCCGGCGGCTATGAATGCCAGCGAATCGCCAACTACGTCCACGTTGTTAGCGTAACCTGAGTTTGGAATCGCAATCGAGGTTATCGCCGTTGGAGCGAACGTGCGCACGGTGATATTGGCTGTTGTATCGAAACCCGAATTCGATGCTGTGACGGCGCAGATACCGTCCACACCGGCAAACACGCGGCCTGCGTCAGCTCCGAAGTTGCATATGTTCAGGTCGTCCGATGAGTAATTGGTGCCTATCGCCGTAGAGGTGAGGTCTTTGGTGTTGCCGTCCAACAGCGTTGCCGTCACGGTTAGCTGTAGCGATGCCTCGCCGAATATAGTGTTGAACGTCAAGACCGCCTGCGACGGTGTCACACCGAGCGAAGCAATCGTATCGGTTAGATTGAAGCTAGTGGGGTCAGTTGGATCGCTGCCTGTCGCGATCTCAAGTCCGTCGGTGATCTGGTCTCCATCGGTGTCCGCAAGCAAAGGGTTTGTAACGAAGCCGTCGTCGCCTTCTTCGATTTCCTCGCCGTCGGGGATGGTGTCGCCGTCCGTGTCGGCGTTGTTGAAGTCGGTGCCGATGTTGAACTCTTCGATGTTGGTGAGATTGTCACCGTCGGCATCTTTCAGCGCGTCAACCGGATTATTGGGATCGAGGCCGTTAGCAAGCTCCACGTCATCAGGAATGCCATCCTCGTCTGTGTCGCCGCCAAGAATAACCCGGACGCTAAGCAGGCCAAGCGCGCCCTCGTTTAACGCCGAAACCAAAGCCGTGCCACTTGAGACTGCTGTTACCAGTCCATCGGGCGAAATCGTGGCGATGGCGGAGTTGCTGACTGTGTAGTTGGTACCCGTGACGCCTGTGGTTACGTCTTTCGTTGTGTCGTCGGAGAACAGGGCTGTAACCGTAAGCTGCGCAGTCTCGCCCAGTGAGGTTAACGTCGATGTCGCGGCGGTAACCAGCAGAGACTCGGGTATGGGAGCGACTACTCCCAGGGGTATGTCGCCGCTGAAGCCGTTTACCACGTTGGCCTCGATGTTAAAGAAGCCAGATTGCCCGCTTACGGTTACTCCGTCAATCACGCAGGTGGCCCTGGCTCGCACCCGACCGAGGTTAGCGGGAATGTTGTCTATACGCCAACTTCCGTCTTCGCGCACTCTAACCGTACGATTCAGAATGCTGATGGTGCAGTTTTCGTCAAGCGTTGGATTTCCGCCCGAGACAACGCTAGGTTGTGCGACCTGCGGGGAAGTATCGGCCTGGCTAAGAGTCGGATCACTTGGCGACCTTGTAAGCTGACCATAGGTCATCCAGGTTGCCAGACCAGCCACGGCTAGCCCGATTGCAATGGTTAATGCCAGCCTGGACCTCAAAAGGCCCATGATGTCGTTCTTAGAACCATCTTCTCTTCGCATCTATTGCGTGTTCACCTCGGCTGAACTTTACCTGGTATGCCCACGATGTCTATGACCGTACGCCAGACCTCACCCCCATGCAGTTGATAGCCGAACGTAAGTCTAGTGCGCCCCCTCTCTCCTTCCGCGGAAGGAGAGAGGGGGATGAGGTCAGGGCGCTGCTTCAAGAACCACGTTTTTCCATTTCAAATACATACCTTTGTCGCAACGGTCAGGCGCACTAGTGGTTCAACGTTTTTGTATTGATGGGTAGAGTGACTTTAGCTTGATGCGCGCATCCTCGGTAGTGAAGCGCCAATCCACTCGTATCACATCCCGGTTGCGTTGATTCTGCCAAGCATTGACCTCGCCGCGCAGGATGTCTTGATTGGCAATCCGTCGGTCCAGGCACTGTCGAGCCAGCACACCGATCTCTATCTCCGCCATATTCAACCAACTCCCGTGTTTGGGAGTGTAGTGTATCTCCAGTCGCTCAGCTATACGCCTCGCCTCAGCAGGCTCGAATGCCTCGTATAGCGAGGACAGCTTGTGAGTGTTGAGATTGTCCATTACCAGCACGATCCGGTCTCTGTCAGGGTAGTCCTCGTCGACCAGTTTCTTTATCACATGCGCCCAGTCCACCTTCGTGCGACGCTCTCTGACCTCGACTCGGCGCCATCCGTCCAACGGTGCAAACAGCATGAACAGGCTGCTCACTCCATTGCGCTCGTATTCGTAGTCGTATGCCGCCGATAAGCCGGGCGCTGCGGGACGCGGCACTCGCGTCTCCTTGACTTGCTGTTTGCTCGTCTCATCCATGCACACCAGAACCTCATTCCCATCGTACGGCCGTTGGTAGACCTCCAGTACGTCTTCCATCACGTCTTCCATCGCGCACACAAACTCCGCGCTCTGACCGGGCGGGATGCACCAACTCTGCTTCAGCCACGGCTTCAGTTCGTTTTTTTTTAAGCGCCTGGCGAACCGTCTCGGTGCTAATGGTCCCGACTATCTCACACTCGACCAACTGGTCAGCCAACAGCTTCAGGGTCCAACTGGCACGCCCCTCCGGCGGTTCCCCGCAGGCCATCGCTATCAACCGTGCTTCACCTTCGCCGTCCAGTCTCTTTTGACGCCGACGCAGTTGCTTTTTGCGATTCAGCGCAGACTCGACCCCCTCCTCCACACAGCGCTTGCGTATTCGCTCGACTGTTGACTGTCCCACACCGAGCGCGCTGGTGATGTCCGCGTCCTTCATTCCCCCGTCCGAGCGTGACTCATCGCTCATCAGCAGAATGCGCGCATGGGTCTGTTTGTACGCCGCAGCCCGACCGCGTGAGACCAAGGCGTTGAGTTCCTGTTGTTCGTCGGTAGTCAGTCTGATACGGTACTTCTTGGTAGACATCATGGTTCCTCCTCGGTTCAACGTTACGATTCAACCCCCAAGAGGAACAATGACTATCATGGTATTCATTTCAATGATGTTGGACCACTAGACTCCGATACTTATATCGGAGGGGCGAGTTAGAGAGACAACGCTTACGGCGACATCCCAAACGAAATGGTCGGCGAAATCGTATCTGTTTCGTGGCTCACCGGATCGCCAAGTTGCGTAGACATGAAGTGACCTGTCCCCTTCTTTTCCTCTTCATCCTCGTCCGAGTAGGTTGTGCTCTGCACGGCAGCTCTGACCGCGCTTACCGGCCCCAAGAATGTTGCGTTGTACTGGTACTTTATGCCGCCCAGCGTCAGGTAATTGCCGCCCGATGGCTTGTTGCTCCCGAACACAGAGTTGTTGGCAACGCTTAGAGTAATGTCCTTTTTATCCGGGAACGACGAGGGCGTTCCCAGAGCGCCCGCGTCGGTGTAGCCTATGCCAAGATAGTCTTGAATCTCCTCGACTTTGAAGAATCCACCCTCCAGAGGCCCGTTTAGCACACGAACCCAGAGGTCTTTGCCGTTGAACGAGCGGTCTAACCAGGTCGGCATGTTGATGAATTCAGCGTCCGTCGATGTCAAGAACGACCAGACCCCGTGATCTCTTCCATCTTCGGAATTCGTGTCGCGAATAATCTCGTAGGAGTGGTACTCTATCTCGAACAAGGAATTGCCGCTGGCGCGTTCGAGAGCTACTCGCTGCCACCACTTGTCCTCCCAGCCAGCGAGGGACCTGTTCCCTTCAATCCGACGCACTATCTCGTAGAGTTGCCCGCCGACGTTACCGTTAGTATCCGCTCCAGACTGGTCAGGCGACCTAACCCATGAGAACTTCACGATTCCAGGCTCTCATCGGACGGAACGACTTTTGTAGGAACGCCCGGCGCAGGCAGATAATCGACGTTCTGCCCGTTCACGACCAGCCTCATAACCATCATGCGCTGAGCGAGGTCTGAGTGGTCGCTGGTGTAGTTTTCGCTGTCGTCCGCCTCCTGGTTGCCCAGGTTAACGTTCTCGCCGAAGACGCTCATGATAGTGTCGGCGCGGAAGTTGCGCAGGAACGCATCCCCGCCGTTTTCCCACTCGGCGAGAGTGGTGGACTTGTCCAGCGACCCCCCGTCGTTTCGCGCGTTGTACAGACTTTCGTAAGGCGAGAAGCGTTTGAGTCTGCCATACTCGTTGTCGTCCAGGTTTTCGAAGGTTGACCCACTACCGAAGTGTGGCTGATAGTTGGTGTAGTCAACGACACCCGCATCTCCTGCGATCGTCACATTCGAGCCACCCACTCCCGCGCTCGTCATATCGCCGTATGCGAACATCACATGGCCCTCAACGTCGGTCATACTGCGATAGTTCAAGATAGCCCTCGTATTCTCGTTGAGTCGGTAGCCATCATTCCAGTGCCAGTTATCCCTGTACATATCATCCCGGCTATCATATGCCTGCGCGCCGATGTTGCCGCCAATCAGCGTCGATCCCCTGATGTTGGGTGAGATGCCGAAGTAACGAGTCTTGGAGGGCGTGGGCCACATGGTGTTCATGTAATGCAGCATGTCCATCGCGAGGTAATAGCCCGTGCTGTGACTCACGAGATTTCTGTCGCCGGTCAGAGGAACACCTGTCCAGGTGGTGTCGAGTATCGCCATGGCTCGTTTGACTAGTCCGGGGTCTGCCTGACCAACGGGGGTAAGCAGCCCAAGATAGTTCGAATGGTCCGACTCGTCCTCGGCCACGTCTAATGACGCAGTCTGCTTGCCGTCGTAGTCCAGATGCGAGTTCCAACCAACGATCACGCCCCATCGCCTGTTTTCGTTAGCCATATCTGCGTAGGTGAGACCCTGGGCGTTCATCCAAATCTCGGGGTCTTTGCCCATGCTTATTGTGCTGTTCCAACCCTCCTTGGTGTTGTTGTTAATCACAGGAACGCCAGGTTGATATCCCGGTAGGTAAATAGCTAATCGAGTGTCGTTTGCGTATGTCCCGACTGCGGGGTATATCTGAGCGTCCAGAGCGAGGTCGTCAGTAAGAGCAAGGGCTTCGTCTATTTTGTCTTGATCTGACGGATACTTGGCGTCCAGCAGGACTTGAAATGCCGGGGTGTCGCTCGTATCCATGATGATTTCCGGCAGCCAGTGATTGAATTCGGACGGCTTGTCATAGAGTCCTGCCTGCCCGTCGAATACGGCTACAGTTGTCTGAGTGAGCGCGCCTGCGGTTTTCTGATTGATGAGCGCGTCCTTCGCCGCCTTCGTCGTGGCCGCCGTGATAGCGTCTACGTCGCTCTTGTCGAAATAGGAGAACCTTATCTTGAACTTGCGCCCTATCGTGTCTTGCGAGACCCAGTCAATGAGCATCGCTTGCCCTTCGCCAAACACCCATATGCTTTTAGTGGCGTAGAATGCGAAGCCATCCCCGTTCTTTTCCAGGAAGGCTGGCTGCTGTCTCAGGTATCCATAAACGCCGTCCTTCTGGTCTTCGGCGTCCCACTCGAAAAAGTCTGCGGTGGCATTGCCGGAATCGAACGGCACGCCGTCAGCGCCAAGCAGAAGCAGCACGGAAATCAGGGCCGCTATCAATAGCTTGATGCACCAAGCACCAGAGTTGAGCAAAATAGATTTTCTGAGCATAGCTCTTGAGCCTTCCTGGTCGTTTCTAATTGATTTCAGATTGGCTAATTAGTAATCACCCTCTGAAATTTCCTTGACCTTTGGCGTTTCTGAAACTTTGATGAACTCGCCTTGTTTTTCGTAAATCACAGTTATCTCGACGAACGGTTCAGGCTTCTGCGTATTGGGTATGAAGTCGAGCATGTTTCCAGCGAAGTCTCGCACTCCGCTGTCGTTCGACGCAGGGTTACAGCCCGGAGTTATGCAGGAGGTCGTGAACGGATCGTCTTCGTCATCGTCGTTCCAGAACTTGAACATGTAGGTTCCCTCTTTCTTGGCGACGCGTTCCCCGTCAATAAGCGGGAATATCTTTACCGCCTTGCTGCCATTGATGTCGTTGAACGGCATCATCTCGTATTCACTCGAATCGTCGTTGTGAAGCGAGAAGTCGCTGTCCTCCGGCTGCTTCATCTTGAACTCGAAGTTGTCGTCGTTCACAGTCGCGGGGTTAACGCCTGTTGCCGTTTCGTTCTGACCCTGTATCATCGCGTTTGTAACGTCAGAGGAATCAGTCTCATACACGTGCGGATTTTGTTGATATTTGGGCCACACATTCGGGTCTTGAAGTATGAAGGTGATATTGCCGTCATCTATTTCTATGAGTATCGAGTCTGTAGCCGTCGCACCAGACTGGCAGGTATATGTCACCGTGATGTTTACGCTGCCCCCTTGCAGGGCCTTTATCTCGATGCTCGATTGATTTGGGCCGGACGATGGGCCGATAATTTCCACGACGGACGAATCGCTGCTTTCCCAGCTATACTCTCCGGGCGAAGGGCCGCCCTCGGCCTGAATCGTGAGCATATCGTCCACAGCCATAGTTATGACCTGCGGCGGTGTTTCGGTTGGCGTTGGCGTAGGAGTCGCGGGCACTGGCGAACCGGGCAGGGTTCCACCGGGCGGGTCGCCTTCTGGAGGCGTCTCATCGCTGGGTGTGGTTATCTTCACGTGGACGGGTTCAGCCGAACCGGTCTGACTCGGATTGCCGCCGCAGTGCCACCCGCCCTTCAAGATTCCGAAGCCTGGGTCAGACGCGATTATCAGGCCGTCTCCGCTTACAGTGCCCGTGCCAATGCTGACGAACTGCCCCAAGTCATGGTCGAACGAGTACATCTCGGTGACCTCGTCCGGCGCTAGCCCATCCACGTTAGGAATCGTAATCGGCGCGGGCGGGTCGAATATCGCGCCCGATGGCTGTATCGTCACGACGAATCTTGGCTGCTGCCCGAAGTTCGGGACCATCGGTATCTTGTCGCTGTGAACGACGGTGACCGACACCGAGCCGCTCTTGCCGCCGCCAGGGAACGTTACAGAGTTCGGCGCTATCGTCATCGAGAATCCAGGCACTTCATCCAGCGTCAAGACGCCGCCTGTGTTCTCGTCCACGAATAGACCCTTATCGAGGTCGAGAGGCAACATAAATATCGGCATCCCAAGCGTGTTGTCCTGGCCCGCGACAGTCACCATCTCGAAAACCAGCCGGGGCCAGTTGCCCTCGCGTAGAGCGGTGCTGCCGTCCGCAACGAGGTGAACGTCGCCCACAGGAGCGGGTTGGAGCGCGAACTGTCCCTGCGCGTCGGCCTGGCTATACAGGTCTGTTCCTTCGATGTGCATGGTGACGCCCGGGACTGGCTGGTTGGTGTTGTCCAACACTACGCCGCTTACGATAGTTTGCGATGGATCTCCGGGAATCCTCCCCGTTGCTACGAAGGTTGCGGCAAGCCCCGAGTTTCCGGCGAAGTCCGCATCTACGACATTGTTATCAAAGCCATCTTCAGGCCCCAGGGTTAGCATAGCGAGGACGCGGCCATCAGAATCCGTTTCGATGGTCACGGAGGACTCGCCGTCGATATTGCCGCCGCCCTCTGTGACCGTAAAAGTAACCGAGATACCTTCGAGGCGGTTGTGACCCGCATCAGTTACGACCGCGACAAGCGGCTTTTCAAGCACCTCGCCCGAAACTCCTACCTGGCTGTTGCCCGCATCCACGTTGATCTTGTCAGGAACAGCGGATTCACCTGTTGCCGTGAAGATAGCCGTTCCCGCGAAGCCTACTGCTATCGCTTCCACTCTGTTGTTGCCTGCGCCCGCGCGACTGCCGAGCGACCAGTTTACGCTCGCCACGCCGTTCGCATCGGTCTGAGAAGCTAATGATTGTGCTTCCTCCGGGCTGTTGCTTAGCGTGCCGTTGTTGTCCGTGACTTCAAAAATCACGGTTTCGCCAATGGCGGGGTCGCCGTTCTCGTCTTGAAGCATGACAACCAACGGCTCAACCAACAGCGCACCAATCGAACCGCTCTGGTTATTACCCGACACAGTCGTGAGAATACCTGTCCCAACTACTTCTTCGAGAATGACGGTGATGCTCGCAAAGGCGGTGTTTCCGGCTTTGTCAGTCGCAACGGCGGTAATGACATTCTCTCCCGTCACCAGAGGAACATCCTCCGCTAGGTACGCTCGGTTGGATACGCTCGCGTCAACATTATCAACCTTGACCTGAACCTGATCGCCGTTGATAGAGCCGATAACGAGGTCGTTCAACCCCCCGACGATCGTGATGACGCTAGCAGTCGTCACGAAGCCATCTGGCGGCGAGTCGATGGTCACCGTCGGAGGAGTGTCGAGTGTCAGCGTAATGCTGCTTTGAACGCTCCCTGTGGAGTCGATTGCGATGGCTACGATGGTGTTTTCGCCCTCACTAACACTGATGACAGCCTCGAATGTTTCTCCTGACACAGTGGCTTCGACATCGTTGACAGCTACCGTCGGGTTCTGCCCAGTAACAGCGCCCAGAACTGTGATCTGGCGCTGGCTGACGAGCAGCCAAGTCGCCAGGAGACGTTATGCCCACCGTCAACGTAGGAAGCGCAGGCGTGGGAGTAGACGTGGGAGGAGGACTGCCACCACCGCCGCCTCCGAAGGGAAAGGGAGTTGCCGTCGGCGAAGGCGTGAGCGTAGGAGTAGCTGTAGGCACTGAAGTAGTCGTTGCCGTTGCGGTTGGTGTCGATGTCTCCGTAGGTATTGGCGTTTGTGTTGACGTCGGAACTACCGTTGGCATTGCTGTGGTTGCAGGCGCTGGCGAATGGGTGGCTGTTGGCTCGGAAGGCATCGAAGTAGGCGGCACAGGCGTCCATGTTGGCGCAGGCGCAGGCGTTGCTGTCGGTGGAACCGGCGTTGACGTCGGCGTTGAGGCGCGAGCAATCGGCGCTGGTGTAGGCTCTGGTTCTTCAGTCGTGCCCAGAAGCGCAATGATGCTTAAAGACTTGATTTCGGCTGAAATCGTGCGTGATTGCAGGTCTATCGTTGATGGCAGCTCTTCCCAAATACCCTGGGACTCTTTATAGTGCCACACTCCGATTTCAGAGGGTTTGTTCCTTGCCAACTCTACAAGCTCAGCCGACAGATCAAAAGTTACCGTCACCGGCTCATCAAACTCGAACGCCTCAATCCTGTCGCCTGACGTGGTAAACGGCGAAAGGTCAAAGGAGTTAAACGCAGTTCCCAGGCCTTCTGGCAAGTCGGGAAGCTGAACGACTTCCAGCGGCTCGAAGACAAGGACAGTTGTTTCGCCGACTGCCCCAGCGTCTGACGAGATGGTGACATCGCCGTCTGGAGAGATCAGTACGACAGGATCATCTTGGCTGACGACTAGCTGGACAGCCCCAGGAGGCAGGGGAATCGAAATGTTTTCATCGGCTAAAGGGGTAGTTGTAGAAGTTGGCAGTGACGTCGCAGTCGGAACAGGAGACGCCGTAGGCTGAGGTAGCGGGGCAGTCGCAGTTTCCTTTCCGCACCCCAAAGACAATGCGAGTAACGCAACCACAACGACTAACAAACGGACTGCGGCTGTCATGCTCAGGATCGGTCGCTGTAGAATACTGCTCAATGCAACCTTGTTTGATCTGACATTAGATGATCGTTGATAGCCCTTATTCCTATCGTCGTCAAAGGCGTCATTCTTGACACACCATGGTTAGGGTTTTGCGTCGGCAGTCAATGGAGAGCCTATTAAGCTGATCGAGCCTGCCGTTATACGTGGCAGGAAGTGCAGCGCCGCAAATAAGCAAGCGATGAAGTGGAACAAAGCATGTTCAATTTTTAGCTAACCGACAGGGACAACTCCTAAACATGAGAGTAATGGTAATTCTTGTATCATCCAATCTCAGTTCGAATAGTTGTCATGCCAGGCATCAATATCCTGAAGCCGCTATAAGACGCTCCTGTATTTTCTCTGCCTCATACCTGTATCAAGGTATGGTGCTATAATGGGCCTCAACAAAATGGAGACGTCGCGGCATAGTAACCAGAGGAGGGTCATATGACCGAAGACAAAGAGATGCTTATGAGGATGCTGAGGCGGATGATGCTAATCCGCCGCTTCGACGAGACAGTGAAGGAAATGG
This sequence comes from Dehalococcoidia bacterium, assembly GCA_965206395.1. Taxonomy (GTDB): domain Bacteria; phylum Chloroflexota; class Dehalococcoidia; order Lucifugimonadales; family CATOSD01; genus CBDBJK01. The sequence goes on along the minus strand of CBDBJK010000033.1, from coordinate 67,736 downwards.
TTCAGCGAGGCGAGCTTGTTGGCGCTGCGCACTGCTATATCGGGGAGGAAGCCGTCGCAGTGGGTGCGTGTGCCGCGCTCCGCGACGACGATTACATAACCGGCAACCATCGCTCGCATGGTCATCCCATAGCCAAGGGCGGTGACGTAAGGGGGGCTATGGCCGAACTGCTCGGCAAGAGCACAGGCTTTTGCAAGGGCAAGGGAGGTTCCATGCACCTGGCAGATTTCAGCATAGGAATCCTTGGCGAGTCTGGCATCGTAGCCTCTGCTCTGCCGGTCGCCGTCGGTGCGGCCATGGGCAGCAAGATGCAGGGCACAGACCGCGTAGTCGTATCCTTCTTCGGCGATGGCGCAAGCAACCAGGGGGCCTGTCACGAGGCCATGAACCTGGCCTCCATCTGGAAGCTGCCCGTCATATTCCTGTGCGAGAACAACCAGTACGCGGTCACGACCCACTTCTCGCAAACGGTAGCGGTGGAGAACATCTCGGACCGTGCGACGGCTTACAACATGCCGGGCGTGCTTGTGGACGGACAGGACGCAATCGCCATGCACGAGGCCACGAGCCATGCCGTCGCAAGGGCGAGGGCCGGAGAAGGGCCTACGCTTCTGGAAGCCCGCACCTATCGCTACGAAGACCACTCCGAGGGTCTGAATCGTATCCTGCGTGAGTCATATCGCACCGACGAAGAGGTCGAATACTGGCGCAATCGGGACCCAATCGTGATACACAGCCAACTGCTCGTAGAGCAAGGCATCGCAACCCAGGGCGAGGTAGACCAGGTACAGGCAGAGACAACGGCGGCAATCGAGGACGCGCTTCAGTTCGCTCGCGAGAGTCCGTACCCGCTGGAGGAAGACCTGCTCACCGACATGTACGCGGACCCGATCCCTATTTCGTAAGCACAGGGTTTAGGAAACAGGAGCTAGACACCCCAAACCCTAAACCCCCGGAGGTAAACTATGGCAGAGATGACCTTTGTAGACGCACTGAACCAGGCTATCAAGGAAGAGATGCGCCAGGATGAGAAAGTATTCATCATGGGCGAGAGTATCCGAGGCGGCATCTACGGCGTCACGGGAGGACTGTCGCAGGAGTTCGACGAAAGAGTAATCGACACGCCTTTATCAGAAAACGGCTTCATAGGGGCTGCCGTAGGCGCTGCCGCCGTTGGAATGCGTCCCATCGTCCAGTCGCTGTCGAGTTTCCTATGGGTTGCGATGGACCAGCTGGTGAGCCAGGCAGCCAAGATGCGCTTCATGTTCGGCGGACAGGTCAACCTGCCCATCGTATATCGCTGCGGCATGAACTATGGCAACAACATCGCGGCCCATCACACCGACCGACCCTATCCCATGTACATGAACATGCCTGGGCTGAAGATCGTGTTACCAACGACCCCAGCCGACGCTAAGGGCCTGCTCAAGACGGCCATACGTGATAACGACCCCGTGATGTTTTTCGAGGACAACAACCTTAGCGGCGTTCGAGGAGAGGTCCCGGAGGGCGACTTCGCCATCCCCTTTGGAGTTGGCGAAGTCAAACGTGAGGGCACGGATATCACGGTGGTCGCGCTGGCGGGTATGGTCAGGCGAGCGCTATCGGTGGCTGACGCTCTCGAAGAAGAGGGAGTATCGGTTGAGGTTGTCGACCCTCGCACCATCGTGCCTCTGGACAAGGAGATCATTCTACGCTCGGTGGAGAAGACGGGGCGGCTCGTGGTAGTCGACCCTGCGCACAAGAGTTGCAGCGTTGCAAGCGAAATCTCCGCGATGGTGGCGCAAGAAGGCTTCTGGACGCTTCAAGCTCCGATACAACGGGTCGCAAGCCTCGACTGCCACTTCCCTTTCAGCCCTGCACTTGAGAAGCTGGTGTTCCCTAACGAAGAGAAGATAGCCGACGCTATCCACGCCGCGCTGGAGTAAATCTGGGATTGAGAGCCCTGTGAATCGATAACTTCGTCCATGCCAGGGAGTCAGTCATGAATGTTGATGATATCAAGACAGTAGCCGTTATCGGAGCTGGTCTGATAGGGCAGGCCGCTGCTGTCGAGTTCGCCTTGGGCGGCTACGAAGTAAACCTCAACTCTCGCTCGGAAGACAGCCTACAGAGAGGCATGAAGAACCTTCAGGAAATACTTCAGAGGCTCATAGACCTGGGGCTGACGACACGGGAGAAGGCTGATACCGCTACATCAAAGATACGCACGAACGTAGACCTCAAAGCGTCTGTCGAAGACGTTGAGGTAGTCTATGAGGCCGTTTACGAAGACCTGGAATTGAAGCTGAAGATATTCAGAGACCTTGATAGCTTCTGTTCAGAGCCAACCATACTGGTGAGTGGAACCTCGGCTATTAGCCTGAGAGACATTGCGTCGGCAACTCAACGCCCGGATAAGGTGATACTGACGAATTACTCCAACCCAGCTTATCTCGTCCCTCTAGCCGAAGTCATGAGAAATGAAAACACATCCAATGAAACTGTAGCCATTTGGTGCGATCTGCTGACCAGAATAGGCAAGAAACCAGTGGTGATCCAGAAGGAAGTGCCAGGTTTCGTTGCCAATCGCCTTCAGGCAGCGCTTCTAAGGGAAGCCCTTTCTCTCGTTGAATCGGGTGTCGTTACGGCGCAGGATGTGGACGACATCATCAAGTCCAGCATTGGGCGCCGCTGGGCCGTGGCTGGGGTTTTCGAGGTCTTCGAACTGGCCGGATGGGATTTGATATTTGCCGCCGTTCCATACCTTCTGCCTCACCTGGACGCTTCCACGAAGCCTTCTCCGGTGCTGCGGGAGAAGGTCGAAAGCGGAGAACTTGGGGTAAAGACGGGCAAGGGCTTTTACGAGTGGACGCCCGATTCCGCCGAGGCGTTGCGCCAGCGTATCGCCCATGCCCTCGTCGAGATTGAAAAGTGGTCACGTAACAACTGACACGAATCGGAGAATTGAAATGGCGACTAATGTGTTGCTTCCTCAGTGGGGCATGAACATGGAGGATGGGTTGCTCGTCAGGTGGCTGGTGAAGGAAGGCGACACCATCGAGGCGGGCCAGCCCCTGGTAGAGGTAGAGACCGCAAAAATCAACTCCGAGCTTGAGGCCCCGGTATCCGGCGTCGTGGCACACATCATGGTGACGGAGGGCAACAACGTCGATGTCGGCACAGTCGTAGCGGTCATAGCCGAACCGGGCGAGGACGCACCTCGTCCCGAAGACACCCGATCACAGCGTTCATCCTCGTACGCAAGAAGAGAGCGTGTCGTGCCCGCCGAGAGGCAAGGGCAGCGCGTCCAGGTGACGCCTGTCGCCCGAAGACTAGCGCGGCAGCAAAACATCAACATCGACCAAGTGCGGGGCACAGGCCCCAACGGACGAGTCACGGAAGGCGACGTGCGACACGCTATCGAGGCCCAACAACAGGGCAGTCCCAGAGTAGCGGCGCAAGTCGTGCCACGCGCAAGGCAGCTTGCCAAAGAGCAAGACATCAATCTAGCGCAAGTGCAAGGCACAGGCCCTAACGGAAGGATTCTGGTGGCCGACGTTGAGCAGGCCATTTCTCGACAGAGCGGCGAGGTCACGCCGCTGCGGGGTCTGCGAAAAACGATCGCAGACCGCATGATGCAAAGCGTTCGGTCAATGGCCCAGGTGACGCTCACGACCGAGGCCGATGTGACCGAAATCGTGCGGCTGAAGGAGGCTCTGGTCTCCGAGTGGCGCGAGCACCGCGTCAGGCCGCTCGACCTAGACCTGATCGTCAAGGCCACCGCAGCCGCGCTCAAGGAGAATCCTCGGTTAAACGCTACCCTGATTGATGATGAGATTCGCCTTCTGGATGAGATCAACGTGGGCGTGGCAATGGCCGTGCAGGATGGCCTCATGGTTCCGGTTGTCAGAAGCGCCCACAAAAAGGACTTGCTCGCTATTGCGAAGGAACTGAGGGAGTTTGCAGACAAGTCTCGCAAAGGCAGCCTGTCCGTCGACGAAGTAACGGGGGCAAGCTTCACTATAACGTCGCTTGCGAGCTATGACATCGACGCCTTCACGCCAATCATAGACCCGCCCCAGGTTGCGATTCTGGGCGTGGGGCGAATCGTCGAGAAGCCTGCCGTCCATCATGGGGAAATCGCGGTGCGCTCGATGATGTACCTCAGCCTTACCTTCGACCACCGCGCACTCGACGGCGTGCCAGCGGGCGAGCTTTTGCGCACGCTGAAGGCAAAGCTCGAAGACCCCGCCTGGATGAAGGTCTGACAGCGGGTTCGTGACTAATCTGGAAAGGGTCAACGTGTGAAGCGAAGCAGGCCACCGCGCTTCCTTCTGTCCATCGCTCTTGTCACTATGCGGCTGGAGCCATCATCGGGGTCAGGTCCGCCCTCGCGCCACTGGTGCTAATCTATAACGCTACGTTGCCGCAGGCACGCCAGCATTCGGGTCACTGGGTCGCGGTTGTAGCCAATCACGTCTGCAGTCCAGCCGACAGCACGGGCACCTTCGACGTTGATTAGCGTGTCGTCGAAGAAGAGAATGCGGTCAGCGGCATGTCCGGTCGCAGATTCAACGTGGCGGTAAGCGAGAGGGTCGGGCTTCTCTACACCGAGAAGATGGCTGGCAAAGCGATGTCGCGCCCGTACTAGAGTCGGGAATTCCGGCTCGCCCGGCGTTTGCGCAAACAGCCTAGTGGTCCAACATCATTGAAATGAATACCATGATAGTCATTGTTCCTCTTGGGGGTTCAATCGTAACGTTGAACCGAGGAGGAACCATGATGTCTACCAAGAAGTACCGTATCAGACTGACTACCGACGAACAACAGGAACTCAACGCCTTGGTCTCACGCGGTCGGGCTGCGGCGTACAAACAGACCCATGCGCGCATTCTGCTGATGAGCGATGAGTCACGCTCGGACGGGGGAATGAAGGACGCGGACATCACCAGCGCGCTCGGTGTGGGACAGTCAACGGTCGAGCGAATACGCAAGCGCTGTGTGGAGGAGGGGGTCGAGTCTGCGCTGAATCGCAAAAAGCAACTGCGTCGGCGTCAAAAGAGACTGGACGGCGAAGGTGAAGCACGGTTGATAGCGATGGCCTGCGGGGAACCGCCGGAGGGGCGTGCCAGTTGGACCCTGAAGCTGTTGGCTGACCAGTTGGTCGAGTGTGAGATAGTCGGGACCATTAGCACCGAGACGGTTCGCCAGGCGCTTAAAAAAAAACGAACTGAAGCCGTGGCTGAAGCAGAGTTGGTGCATCCCGCCCGGTCAGAGCGCGGAGTTTGTGTGCGCGATGGAAGACGTACTGGAGGTCTACCAACGGCCGTACGATGGGAATGAGGTTCTGGTGTGCATGGATGAGACGAGCAAACAGCAAGTCAAGGAGACGCGAGTGCCGCGTCCCGCAGCGCCCGGCTTATCGGCGGCATACGACTACGAATACGAGCGCAATGGAGTGAGCAGCCTGTTCATGCTGTTTGCACCGTTGGACGGATGGCGCCGAGTCGAGGTCAGAGAGCGTCGCACGAAGGTGGACTGGGCGCATGTGATAAAGAAACTGGTCGACGAGGACTACCCTGACAGAGACCGGATCGTGCTGGTAATGGACAATCTCAACACTCACAAGCTGTCCTCGCTATACGAGGCATTCGAGCCTGCTGAGGCGAGGCGTATAGCTGAGCGACTGGAGATACACTACACTCCCAAACACGGGAGTTGGTTGAATATGGCGGAGATAGAGATCGGTGTGCTGGCTCGACAGTGCCTGGACCGACGGATTGCCAATCAAGACATCCTGCGCGGCGAGGTCAATGCTTGGCAGAATCAACGCAACCGGGATGTGATACGAGTGGATTGGCGCTTCACTACCGAGGATGCGCGCATCAAGCTAAAGTCACTCTACCCATCAATACAAAAACGTTGAACCACTAGCCCAATGCGCGTCATTCGTGTTCGAGAGTAACGCAGTTTCGATACTCACGGCCTCCAACGCATCGAATACGCGGCTGATACCGGGGTATTCCCCAATCAGCAAGGCATCGCTTATGCGCCAAACGTCATCGGCGGTGTATACTCCCTGGGAGGCCTCAGCGACCAGCGCGAAATACCGCGCGCTGTCTACGCTGCCATTTCCTAGTCGCGGCAGCTTCTTCAGTCTTGCCCCGTACTCGGGATCGCTCGGCGGGGGGAATGGCAAACCTGCGCGCTCATGCGCTTCCTCCCAGGATCGCACCGTCTGCACTAGCACGCCGCCAAGGTCGAAAACCACGAGATCGAATTGACGGAGCATAGAATCCCCCTAACCAATCAGACTGGCCCACTGCACCAGGGCATGGAGTGTTCCATACCCTGGTGGTCGTTTTAACTGGTGGCCCACCTTCCGTACAGCGGATACTGGCTGCATATGAACTCGATGTAAGACGGCTGACCAGTTTCGTTTGCCGCGAGTGCGCGTTCAAGAGCGGGGATGATTTCGGAAGGCTCACTCACTCGCTCTGTATACAGGCCCAATTCGGCAATGAGCTTTGACATATCAACTTCGTCAGGCCCCAGTACGACGTGCGTATAAGGGTCGTGGCCTTCGCCCCAGAATCCAGGGCCGTATCCCGCAAAACCACCGTTGCTGATATGCACTATCGTGATGCCAAGCTTCCGCCTGACCGGAACTTCGAGGTTGCCGAGCATGTATCCCACCCCTGCCTCACCGGTGACCGCAACGACTTTTCTTTCCGGAAACGCTATCTTAGCCGCTACGGAGGCCGCCAGACTGAATCCCAGGGTGGAGACATTACCCCAGCCCAAAAAGCCACGCGGGATCAAGGTGTCATATACGGTACTCAACTGATCGCGAGTGTTACCTGAATCATGGGTGACAAACGAGTTATGAGGGTCCAGCACTTTCATCAGGTCGCCATAAACCCTGTATGGGTTGATCGGCGTGTCGTTAGACGCCATCGCCTCTCGGTATTGAGCAAGTCCAGAATCACGTTCAACCTTGATCTCCGATGCAACGTTCCCTGCGGGCCTCCCGGCACCGGACGTTCTCTCGGATACCTCTTTTGTGAGTGCCTGGAGCGTGAAACGCGCGTCTCCGATCACGGCATGAGCAGTCGGGTAAATCTTGTTTATATGAAGCTCATCCAGAATGCACTGGATGATAGTCTTATTGGGCGCATCAGGGATTGCGTGGCTGAATCGTCCAGGGGAAAGGCTCGAACCAACTGATAGAATCACGTCACTTTTTGCCAGATAGTTGGCTGTGTGGTCACCACGAACGCCGACAAACAACGGGTGATTTTCCGGGAACGCTCCCTTGGCCTTGAGCGTGGTAATGACTGGCGCGTTGACTAACTCGGCAAAAGCTTTCAATTCCTCTGAAGCGCCCGCATATATGACACCCTCCCCGACGTAAATAAGAGGGTTCTTGGCATCCAGAAGCAGGTCAATTGCTGTGGTTACATCAGCAGGGTCCGGGGCCGACTTCCAACCCTTCACTGGCTTGTAAGGATCAACTGTTTCATCGTATGTGCCGGAAGCATCGGGGACAGCCAGAACAACGGGGCCGGGCCTGCCGCTGCGAAGCATCGTGAACGCACGGCGCATGAACTCAGGCACGCGCTCAGGCTTGTCGATGTATCCGTACCATTTCGAGACCGCTTTCAAGCTGGTGGTGACGTCGAACTGGCTGTTTTCAGATTGCCCTATTGGGACTCCATCGGTTATGCAGAGGATAGGGGATCCGTCTTCGTAAGCCTGGGCCAACCCCGCGAACGCAACCTGTATCCCGGCAGCGTTAACACCACCTTGAACTGTGCAAACCCCAATTCGGTCGCCTCCCGTGATTCGCGAGAAAGCGTCTGCTACGGCAATGGCGTATCGGTCGTCGCGCATCATGACCAGTGGAACACCTTCGCGGCCCAGCGCGTTGTTCACCCTGCAAACGGGAAACGTGGAGACCCACTCGACACCCTCTTGCTTCAGGATGCGTGCGATTGCGGTGGCTACGTCAATAGTCATTGATCAGTCCTCCTATACATTCGAGCTAACAATAACATTGTCAATTTCATGGATCTTGCCCCGCACTAGGATAGTCTACGCTTGGCCTCTTCGTAAACGTCCGACGGAAGCGGGCCTTTCAATGCTGCGTCTATGTTGTTCTTCAGGTGGTCGGGGTTGATGGTTCCAACTATGGTGGTGTGGAGGTCTGGATGAGTCAGGGTAAAGCGCAGCATGAACTCCATCCTGCTCATGCCATTCAGCAACTCATCCAGTTTGCCCTTCTGCCAGACATCCCATGCCTCACCGCTCTGCTTCTCCTCGGAGGGATTGCCCTTGGCTACGCCGCCGCGAATCACCGGGCCAGACCCCGACTCGGCAACCTGGGTTATTACATCCTCGTGTTCCCTCTGTAGTGCGGAGTAGGGTATCTGAAATACGTCGAACACTCCCATAGCTACGAGGTCGGTTATGTTGGGAAAGGTCGACGAAGTGCCCAGAAAGCGTATCTTGCCCTGCTGTTTGAGCTTTACCAGGGCCTCAACCGCCTGGTTCTCATTCAAGGTTTCTCTGGAAGGACTGGCGTGGAATTGAACTACATCCAGGTAGTCGGTCTTCATTCGCTTGAGGCTCTGCTCCACGCCCGCAACAATATTTTCAGGCGTAAAGCTGTGGGGAAGCCTCTGACCTGTTTGTGCAGGAGAATCTCCAACGGCACATCCACACTTTGACGCGAGGTAGAATTCCGACCTTCGGTGAGAGATATACTTTCCAATTCGCTCTTCGCTCAAACCATAGTCGACGGAGGTGTCGATGTAGTTTATCCCAGCGTCCAGAACGGCGTTGAGGATTTCCTCTGACTGCTTTTCAGAGACGTCGCGTCCTCTAGGAGCGCCCCTGAGTTCCATAGCGCCGTAGCTCAGTGTCGTGACGCTGAGGCCTGTACTTCCCAACTCTTTTCGCGGCAATTCTGTCATTATGCCCCCTCTTTCCAAAATCCTGGTAGTCTAAACTGAAGTGTTATTTTACCACAGGTGCGGCCTCGCCCCGTTCGTTGTCCTCAAACAGCGCAACGAAGTCATAGCCAAGGCGTTATATCTCGTCGCTGCAGTTTTCCCGCCGGTCAAGGATCGAAATGATTTTGACGACTTTACAGCCCGCTACCTCTACTGCGTCTATGGCGAGAAAGAGGCTTGCATCGCCAGTGCAGGTATCGCCAACAACTGTTACCCTGCCCCTTGAGATACTGACCTCTGCATAAATTGCTAAACCATCCTTATCACAAATGTAAAACAAAACTTGAACGGAGCCAGGGTATGACCGATAGCCATCAGATGTACGAAGCAGAAAGCGGAGAGTTCGTTCTGGCTGCCACCGGAGACAGCATGATCGCACGGCCTCTCTCGTCTTTCAGGGAGGAACGCTTCACGGGCCTGATCGACGTTCTGCGCGGCGCGGATGCCGCATTCACAAACCTGGAGATGCAAATCCATCGCTACGAGCCGTACCCGGCGGCGAATTCAGGAGGCCTCTGGACGGCTGCCGACCACAGATGCGTGGATGAGGGCGCAGACGCTGTCCTGGGACATGGCCCGCACTTCCTTCGGGGCGTGGAGGTGTACAAGAGCAGGCCAATCTTCTACAGCCTCGGCAACTTCATCTTCCAGAACGAGGTCATGCCCAGCCTTCCATCCGACCTGTACGAGCGCGCCGGGCTTGACAATACCGCCACGCCAGCAGACTTCTACGACTATCGCAGCCAGAATGACACGCGCGGCTTCCCCGCAGACGCTATGTTCTGGGAGAGCGTCGTCGCTGTAATCCACCTGAACCGAAACGGCCCCGGCGAAGTGCGACTGCACCCTATCGAGCTTGGATTTCGCAAGCCCCGCTCCAACCGAGGGCGTCCCGTTCTGGCAAGCGAAGATGCGGGTCGCAGGATACTGAAAACGCTTCGGGAATTAAGCGAGCCGTATGGCACTCAGGTCAGGCTCGTAAACGAAATCGGCGTCATCGACCTGCCACCCGCTGGGTAGCTAATACCAATGTACCAGGTTTTTACCGTATACTTTCCTCTCCCTTGACGGATGAGGGTGAAGCGTCTGAAAGAGCATACTTCCCCCTCATCCTGACCTTCTCCCACCAGGGGAGAAGGGAATTTACGCTGTCTCTACACAGAGTTTGTACCATAACACCCCCTCTCTGCTCGCGGAGAGGGGGATGAGGTTGTTGCTCATCGACACTGGCACATCAGAAGGAAAGGTTAGGCTGCCTCAGGCTCCGGGGCCTCGTCGGATCATCGATGGCGCGTCGCAGCGTTGCTGACGAAAAATCCCTCTTGTTCAGGAATGCCATCGCGCCAATCTCGGACGCCATGCGCGAGTATTCTTGCTCGCTCTCCATGCTGATAAGGGCTATAGAGACGCCAGGATACTGGTCTTGTATGCGCTTGGTAGCCTCGAAGCCATTCATGACTGGCATCTGCACGTCCATCAGAATCAGATCGGGGCTAATCCTCTCCATCATGTCAAGAGCCTCGCTTCCATCGCCCGCCTCCGCGACCACGCGAAAGTCTCCATCCATCTCCAGAATCTTTCTAGCCCGTCTCCTGAACGGTTCCTGATCGTCCACTATCATTACCGCAAACATAAGACTTCGCCTCCTCTGTTGTTCCATACCCCGATTTTCGACAACTCCCTTGAGCATGTTCGTCACCTCTGCCAGGTCCTGCACCACCTCTGTGTGGGACTGTAGATTTGTCGCGTAGAAGGATATAGACTCGCTTAGCTGAACCAGAGACCCTTGCACCTGTTCTTGCTCCGTAGCCAGTCTATTTACCCCTGCGAGAATTACGGCCACCTGCGAGTCTGATTGTGGCTCTGACTTGCCTCCCGCAAGCGCAAGAGCTGGGGTTATTTCTGGTTTTCTCAGAACAAGCATGTGGAACATCATCATTGCCGGAAAATAAAGCAGCGTAATCAGTGCGCTAATGGATAGAAAGAGAATGCCCATCGAACTGGTCAGGAATAGCAAAGGCTTGCCCACAAATGGGATGCGAATCGCCTGAACTCCGCGAAACTCCGATGACTTGACCGACCAGGGATCAATGTCGCTGTTATCGCCTTTCGTATTCAGAACCAGCACGCCGCCATCCACCTGCGTTTTGACAACCCGGTGGAGAATCACCTTCGAGCCGCCAGAAACGCCGCTTGCGGCAGCCGGGGCATCATAAGCCACAATGTCGCCCACCCGCACGTCTGAAAGAGGCACCCCCTTTAGAAGCACCACGTCACCTGCATGAAGCGCAGGCTCCATGCTCGTGCCCTTTATCAGCCGAAGGGGAAGCAAGCTGCCGGAATAAAGCGCCAAACCCGCGTAAATGAGCATGATAAGAAGAATAGAGAGCTTTAGCCTGCTCATCCCCTTCTTCTCATCGGAAGGCGTCTCGGAGTCTTCGTCCGTCTTCAACATCGAAATCAAGGAATCTGCCATATTCAACCTGCGCGTCTCTGCATAGAGTGGAATACTTCAGCGAAGGAAAGGCTCAAAGTCGTGACCACCAAAACCACACTGTTCGCACCCCGACTGCATTTAATTGTGGCAGGAATGACTCTCAAGTACACGGATGTGAGCAATATCACGTCATACGTAATGCCCCTTGTGTTGCGTGAAACAAGACTCCGAGCCTGCCATAACCCCTATGCTCGATGAGGGCCATCGTCAGGTCGGTGCGGCTACCTATGGCCACCCGGATGCTCACACCCAAGCCAAGGGGATGTTTCCACCCAGAGGGCTATATCGAGAGTCAATTTGCCCTGGCAACCAGTCATGTAGGTTGGGCTGCAAACTGGATTGAGCGTAGTACAATGTGACCGCAACGGAACCTAAATCTGCAATTCGGAGCTATGTTGATATGAACGAACGAGACTTTGTAGGCTATGGCCCCAATCCGCCAAAAGTGGAGTGGCCCAACGGCGCGCGCATCGCTATTTCAGTTGTGGTGAACTATGAGGAAGGGTCTGAGTATTCACTGCTAGACGGCGACCCCACTAGAGAGGTCAATAACGAAGTGCCTTCGCCACTGCCGTTGGACGAACGTGACCTCGCCAACGAGTCCTTCTTCGAGTACGGTAGCAGAGCAGGCGTATGGAGGCTTCTCAGCATCCTGGCGGAGTATGACGTAAAGGCGACGTTCTTCTGCTGTGCCCTTGCACTGGAGCGCAACCCCCACGTCGGGCCGGAGATCGTGCGGATGGAGCATGAGGTGTTCGGACACGGCTATCGCTGGGAGGAGTATTACAATATGGACAGAGACGCCGAGCGAGAGGCCATTCGCAAGGCAGTGGAGTCCATCGAACGCACCACGGGCCAGCGGCCTCTCGGCTGGTACACACGCTACGGCCCAAGCATCAACACCCGCGAGCTTGTGGTCGAAGAGGGTGGGTTTCTGTACGACTGCAACGCCTACAACGACGACCTGCCATACTACACAGAGGTGAAAGGCAAGAAGTGGCTGGTCGTTCCGTACTCGTTGGAAGTGAACGACACCAAGTTCTGGCGCGGCGGCATGTCAAATCCCAGCGATTTTTACGAGACGATGCGGAACACCTTCGACCGTCTGTACTACGAGGGCGCAACCCATCCCAAGATGATGTCTATCGGGTTGCATTGCAGGATAGCCGGTCGTCCGTCTAGAGCGGTGGCCCTTCAACAGTTCTTGGAGTACGCAAAAGGCTTTTCCAATGTCTGGTTCACACGCAGGGTGGACATCGCTCGCTGGTGGCTTCAGAATTATTCATAGCAGGGGCGCTAACCACCGTGGGTCAACCCTCTTTAAGCTTTGGGGCCGCGGGATACGACGGACTTGACCCAATGAGCGGGGCGCTGATAGAACCGCTTGTCATGGCCGTTCCCGTTGCCATTGACTGAGCCGTTGGTGGACTCGTCCGTCCCGTAATAGCCGCGATACGAGTAGTATTAGTAGCCATAGCCGTACCCAAAGCGCGCCCGTTTCAATTTGTTTATGATCACGCCAAGGATGTTGACTCGGGTGTTTCTCAACGTGTTCAGAGAAGCATGCAATGAAGACGAGCGTGTGCTTGTGCCATCCGCTACTATGATTGCTCCGTCCACTTGTGACGCCAACATGGAGCCGTCAGCCACCAGCAAAATGGGCGGTGAGTCTATGATGATATAGTCGTAGTAGTTGTCAAGCTCTTTCAGCAAAATAGCCATTTTGGGCGAACCCAGAAGCTCCGCCGGGTTCGGTGGCGTCGGCCCACTTGGGATGACCGATACGCCCTCTACTTCGGTTTGATGCACGATTGAGTTAAAATCTGTCGTAATATCCGCAAGATAATTGCTAAGTCCCGGCTCCCGCTTCACATCTTCGAAGCGTTTGTGTATTGTCGCGCGGCGCAGGTCGCCATCAATGATGACGACACGTTTGCCCATCTGAGCCAAGGCTATGGACATGTTGCAGGTTATCGTGCTCTTGCCCTCGCCAGGTCCCGGTGAACAAACCAGATACACCTTTCCAGGCTGGTTTACTGTCGCGAACTGAATGTTCGCCCGAATCTGCCGGAAAGACTCGGCGTAATTTGAGGTAGGCGCTTTCCAGAGAACAAGCTCATCAGCATTAGCATCCTGCTGAGACCACCGGAAGACCGTGCCCAGCAGCGTCACGCCAAATTTCTTGCTGACCTCGTCTGGAAATTTAACAGTGTCCCCCATACTCTCCAAAATGAAGGCTATGAGTGTAGCTAGAACAAGGCCGCCCAGCAGCCCAAACAGAATGTTCTGGCGGGTGGCGGGAAGGACAGCACTGGCAGAGATGACCGGCTCCAGGAGAGATAGGCTGTCTATCGCGCTTAGTTGTGCGGTCACGAAGTCCTGAGCGTTGATGATACCCTGGGCTGCCGCCGCACTCTGTAGTCTTGCAATCTCTGCCAGTCGTTGCTCCACAACATAGTCGATGAACTCTTGCGCAACAAGACTGGCGGTATTGGCGGCCACCTCAGAGGTTCCGTGGCTCACCAAAATCTCAACCACTGGAGGATTGTTGCCCGTTCCAGCAGAAATCATGGAACTGAGACTGCCTGCGCTCAAAGATAGGTTACGGTTTTCTACGACCCTTTCCAGGAAAGGGCTTGTCTTTATCAGCCGGCTATACGTGCTAGCCAACTGTTGGCTTACCACGAAGTCGTTTACGCCAGGCGAAAACCCGCCGCTGTAATTCTGTTGAACCAGCAGGGTTGCCCTGGCCTGATAATAGACTTCCTGGTTGCTGCTGTAATAATAACCAACGAGGCCCCCTATCAATGGCAGCAAGAGCATCAGCCACCATCGACTCAGGATGACCCCGACGTATCGCCCCAGGTCTATGCTTTCGTCTTCTATTGCTTCTATTGCCACAGTTCCTTCACAGTCAATGCAGATTTTCGGGCAACGGGGTCTGGAGAGTTAAAGCGGGGCGTGCGACTTAGTCATGCTTTGTCATAGAACAGTCGAGAGGCGGTGGTCACGGCAAATATCGTCTCGTCGTTAGCGCGTTGCGCGTAGTCGCCGGCTGCACCTTTCAGTACATGATCTCAGCGACTCGACGTTTACTTCTTACGTGGGTTATGCGCTAGCTAGTGGTCCAACATCATTGAAATGAATACCATGATAGTCATTGTTCCTCTTGGGGGTTCAATCGTAACGTTGAACCGAGGAGGAACCATGATGTCTACCAAGAAGTACCGTATCAGACTGACTACCGACGAACAACAGGAACTCAACGCCTTGGTCTCACGCGGTCGGGCTGCGGCGTACAAACAGACCCATGCGCGCATTCTGCTGATGAGCGATGAGTCACGCTCGGACGGGGGAATGAAGGACGCGGACATCACCAGCGCGCTCGGTGTGGGACAGTCAACGGTCGAGCGAATACGCAAGCGCTGTGTGGAGGAGGGGGTCGAGTCTGCGCTGAATCGCAAAAAGCAACTGCGTCGGCGTCAAAAGAGACTGGACGGCGAAGGTGAAGCACGGTTGATAGCGATGGCCTGCGGGGAACCGCCGGAGGGGCGTGCCAGTTGGACCCTGAAGCTGTTGGCTGACCAGTTGGTCGAGTGTGAGATAGTCGGGACCATTAGCACCGAGACGGTTCGCCAGGCGCTTAAAAAAAAACGAACTGAAGCCGTGGCTGAAGCAGAGTTGGTGCATCCCGCCCGGTCAGAGCGCGGAGTTTGTGTGCGCGATGGAAGACGTGATGGAAGACGTACTGGAGGTCTACCAACGGCCGTACGATGGGAATGAGGTTCTGGTGTGCATGGATGAGACGAGCAAACAGCAAGTCAAGGAGACGCGAGTGCCGCGTCCCGCAGCGCCCGGCTTATCGGCGGCATACGACTACGAATACGAGCGCAATGGAGTGAGCAGCCTGTTCATGCTGTTTGCACCGTTGGACGGATGGCGCCGAGTCGAGGTCAGAGAGCGTCGCACGAAGGTGGACTGGGCGCATGTGATAAAGAAACTGGTCGACGAGGACTACCCTGACAGAGACCGGATCGTGCTGGTAATGGACAATCTCAACACTCACAAGCTGTCCTCGCTATACGAGGCATTCGAGCCTGCTGAGGCGAGGCGTATAGCTGAGCGACTGGAGATACACTACACTCCCAAACACGGGAGTTGGTTGAATATGGCGGAGATAGAGATCGGTGTGCTGGCTCGACAGTGCCTGGACCGACGGATTGCCAATCAAGACATCCTGCGCGGCGAGGTCAATGCTTGGCAGAATCAACGCAACCGGGATGTGATACGAGTGGATTGGCGCTTCACTACCGAGGATGCGCGCATCAAGCTAAAGTCACTCTACCCATCAATACAAAAACGTTGAACCACTAGTCCCCACCCACAGACCTCAGTGTTCATACGCAAGCCCAAGATTGACACCCTCCTGGTGCCCATACCTAAGGTAACCTCACGCCAAGAGCGCTGAAACCTCTCACCCACACTTTAGCCGACGACAGGCCCGTCCTCAGCACTCTGGTTGTAACTCGTGCTGCGTATCAAGCCAAACTAGAAAGGATTTCAGCCATGAGTGAAGACGCGCATGTTGCTCTCGTCATCCTTGAAGGATGGCTACTTTGCAGGCGTTGAGACAAATCGTCTTAGCCATCGGTAGTAGTGAAAACATATGATGAAACAACGGTCAGGAGGAGATTTTACTTTGAGGGTTACTGTTCGGAAACGCGGTGGATTAGGCGCAAATACACTGTAGGTAGGCGCACGCGATGACGCGCGCCTACACCTTCCAGTCCAAATTCCTAGAGCTTTAGCAGGCGTTGAAGACGGAGCTTTCCACGGCAAGGGCCGACGACGGCCATGTTCAGCTTATCTGTGACGAGTATGTCTCCGGCTACTCTTCGCAATTCCTCCGTCGTCACACTGTTGACTCTCTCTACAACGTCTTCCAAATTGAGGATGCGCCCCAGCAGCATTTCCTGATTGCCTATCCAGCCTGAGACGGCCCGCGTATCCTCCATACGAAGCAGCAGTCTGCCGGAGATCAAGCGTTTGGCCTTCTCCAACTCATCTTCTGGCACGGCGTCTCGAAGGCCACTCACCTGCGCCAGTATCTTTTCGACCGCGCTGTAGACTCGGCTTGGGTCTACTCCGGCGGTAACAACGAAAGCGCCGCAGTCCTGGAAGTGTGTCACACCACTGTGAACGTCGTAGGCAAGTCCCTCTTTCTCGCGCACCTCGACGAACAGGCGGCTGCTCATTCCCTCGCCTAGAATGACGCTGAGGATGTCCAGGGCGTAACGATCAGCATGTTGAAGAGAAACGCCGGGGAAGGCGAAACACAGATGTGCCTGCTCGGTTTTGCGATATTCCAGGCTTAGTTGAGCCTCTGACTGCACATGTGTAAAAGGACTCCAGCCTTCTGGATCAAAGGTAGGCCATCCATCACAGAGTGTTTCCACCTGCTGAACCACATCCTCGTGGGACACGCTGCCCGCTACGCTGATGACTATGTTCGATGGCGTATAATAGCGAGCCATATAGTCCAGCATCATCTCACGGGAGATAGCGGTTACGGACTCTTTGGTGCCGCCTATGTCGCGACCAAGGGGATGCTCGGGCCAGAGCATTTCGTCGATGAGGGCGTCTGCCTTGTAACCGGGGTAATCGTTAATCATGCTCAACTCTTCGATTACCACCATGCGCTCTTTTTCGATGCCCTCTTGCTCGTACAACGAGTTGCGCAGCATGTCCATGAGCAGATCAAGGCTTTCCTCGAAATGAGTCTGTGCAACCTTGACCCAGTAAACGGTCAGTTCGTGTTCAGTGCCCGCGTTGATAACGCCACCAGTGCCTTCGATGGTAGAGCTAATCTCAAATGGCGTGGGACGCCGCTCGGTGCCCTTGAACACCATGTGCTCTATGAAATGCGAGATACCAGCCTGCTCTGGAGTTTCGTACCTGGACCCGACTCCAATATAGATGTTGATGCTGACCGAGCGAGTATGGGACATCTCGCTCGTCACAATCCGCAGGCCGTTGCTGAGAGTGGTTTTTTGAAAAGTGGAAAGGCTGTCTTTTGTTTGTGAAGTCATACACAGATTCTATGGTATGCCCTGCAATGCGTCAACGAGTCTTTCAGGTAAATTACAACTCATCCTTCCCCAAAAGAGGAAAGAGTGAAAATTCCGTAACATCCGTAACGAGCATATGCAGCCTGTATTTTCGCAACAATGGTGTCGGAGCATCACTTTGTCGTTATGAGTCAGTGCGAATCTCAACTCCCGCCCTCTCCTCTTGAATGCGCACGACAGACCCGGACGACTTCCTGCCCCAACCCCTGTTCTGTCCGTCTATGTAGCGCTGCTGAACAATGTTACCAAGCTCCATAGGAACCCTCAGATTCCGCGCCATCTCGGTGGCGAGGCCGATGTCTTTGGCCGCGAGGTCAAGCTGGAAGCCCGGCTCGAAGTTGCCTTTGAACAGGCCGTTGGGAAACCCTCCCATCGATTGGGTATTGCCTGAGCTTCTGGAGACAGCATCAAGGAGGGTTTCAGACTTTACACCCGCCTTTACGCCCAATGTGAAGGCCTCGGAAAGCAGAACGCTTACGCTCATACTCATGAAGTTGTTGACAATCTTGCATATCGCGCCGGAACCAAGCTCACCACAGTACATTACCTGATTCCCCATTTGACCAAGGATAGACTCATACTTATCGTAGATTGCTCTATCGCCGCCTACCATTACGCAGAGAGTCCCATCTTCAGCGCCGCCTGTGCCACCGCTCACCGGCGCATCGAGCACGTTTACGCCCTTTGCGCTCGCTTGCGTCGCTATGCGTTTGATGGTGTCGGGGTCAGTGGTGCTAAGATCGAAGAGGACGCTGCCCGCAGCCGCGCCGCTCAGAATACCACCCTCTCCCGTAGCGACCTCTTCAACGTCTTGGGGCCTCGGCAGTGAGGTGAACACGACCTCGTTGGCCTCAGCGACGGCGCGAGGACTGTCGGCCCACGTAGCGCCCATGGAGAGCAACTCCTCAGTAGACTCCTTCCGTATGTCGAACACCGTCAGGTCGTGGCCCCCTTTGGCAAGGTTGCGCGCCATATGTCGGCCCATGTACCCTACGCCGATGAATCCCAGTTTCATGGTAGCTCCTTCAGTGTATTCTCAGTCTCAGTCGTCTCCGACGAACAGCATCATACCCATCACATGCAATCGTGGCAAGGCCCACGCGCCAAATCCGAGGCCACAGTCGTGAGCGTATTATTATAAAATGTTACCGAACTGCATCGCCCGCATAAGGCGACGTATGGCGTCAACCCTGAAATCTCTTTGTTATTTCATCTTCATGAGGAAACTAGAGGGGAGTTCGCAATGAAAACACAGCGGAGGCTTCCGGCTATCCTGGCCCTTTCTCTGCTTGCCGCCCTGGGCGCAGTCGCCTGCTCAGGCGCAGCGAGCGAGCCTGTCGTAACAAGCACTAGCACGGTCGCGCCGCAGACCTCAGACGCTGCCGCCCCAACGCTGGCAAACATCAACACGCCTGGGCCGAAAGCGCCTGACACGCCCACTTCAGAACCAACTTCGAAACCCGAAGAGGTTGCTGTTTCCGAGATTGCGGCTCGTTCAGAAGATGACAAACTGGCCCCTGAGCTTAAGGATGTCAGCAGCTGGATTAATTCGGAGCCGTTTACGCTAGAGAGTCAGCGCGGGAAGGTGGTGCTGATAGACTTCTGGACGTACACCTGCGTTAACTGCATCCGCACGTTACCCTACATCAAAGAGTGGCACGAAAAGTACGCGGACAGCGGCCTGGTAATCCTTGGCGTCCACACGCCGGAGTTCGATTTCGAGAAAGACCGCGATAACGTGCTCGACGCCGTGCAAGAGTTCAATATCGAGTACCCTGTGGCACAGGACAATGACTTCGGAACATGGAGAAACTTCGAGAATCGCTTCTGGCCCGCCAAATATCTGATCGACAAAGACGGCTACATTCGCTATACCCACTTTGGCGAAGGCTCTTACGCGGAGACCGAGCAGGTGATACGCGACCTGCTCGAGGAGGCAGGCTCCGACCTCAGCGAAATCTCTGATATGACCGACCCGGAGCCGGGTCTTGATTCGAATGCCTTGACTAACGACCCCGCTAAAAGGCTAACGCGGGAGCTTTACGCCGGTTACGAACGCAACTATGGCGCGCTTCAATCCGGCTCTACTCCCCCATACATCTTGCATCGCGAATACTACGAAGAAATAGACGCTACAATCGTCTACAATGACCCTGGCGAACACGAGAATCAGTTTCTGTATTTGCAAGGCCTCTGGCTAAACGAGGCAGAACGTCTAGTGCACGCACGGCAGACAAACGACTTCGAGGATTATCTGGCCCTGAAGTTCTTCGCTACGAGCGTAAATGCGGTAATGGCACCGGAAACCGATGGCGAGTCATACACCGTTCGCCTCACTATCGACGATAAGCCTCTGACGCCTGAGCAAGCAGGATTCGACGTGATGTTCGGCGACGACGGCGACAGCTACGTGCTGGTTGACGAGTCGCGCATGTATAATCTGATTAATCTTGCCTTGGTCAGCGGCAACGAGCTAAAACTAAGCTCCAATTCGGATGAATTCGCTCTGTTTGCGTTCACCTTTGGGGCATATGCAGGCGGCGAGCCATCGTCATAGGAGCCTTTCAGGTCATGAAACTCAAGCCATTGATAGCGGTTGTTTTTGTGCTGTTGGCCGCGGCCTGCTCGACCAGCGTTGAGCAAGCCTCTGAACAGGCCGCCCCTGAGCCTGCAGAGGCGGCGCCTGCTGTCGCGCAATCGCAGTCAAACGAGATAGCGTTGATTAAAGGCCCCTTGTCGCCGGATGGCCTGCAAGCCATATTCGGAACGCCCGACCTTGGCGTGGGCGAAAATCGCATAGGCTTCGTGTTGACCTCTGCCAAGGGACTGGTAAAATCCCCTGCCGTAAGCGTGTCGTCGATGTTCTTCCCCGACGAAAGCCTCACGGGGGAAGCTCAGCAGACGGCGCTGGCAGTGTTTCGGCTCTGGCCCTATGGGACGCGTGGAATGTACACGACACGTCTGACCTTCGACAAGCCGGGGCGCTGGGGCCTGAACATAAACGTTCTGGATACTACAGGTGCGGGAGGTCAGGCCCAACTGTTTTTTGAAGTCGCAGAGGCCGCCTCCGCGCCCGCCAAGGGCCAACCGGCAATAGCGAGCATGAGCAAGACCATTAGCGATGTCGAAGGCATTGAGGAGTTGACAACAGGGTCGTTGCAAGACCCGGACCTCTACCAGACCTCAATTGCCGACGCCCTGAAAAGCGGCATCCCCTCTGTGGTTGTGATGGCCAGCCCCGCCTTCTGCACCAACGCGGTCTGTGGGCCTCAAGTCGAGGTGCTGCAGCAGCTAAAAGACAAGTACAAGGGGCAGGCCAACTTCATCCACGTGGATTTCTATGACAACCCCACCGAGATACAGGGCGACCTCGACAGGGGAATCGTCTCTCCCACGGTTAAAGAGTGGGCGCTTCCAAGCACCGAATGGTCGTTTGTGATAGACAGCAATGGCATCGTAGCTGCTCGATTCGAGTCCTTTGCCACGCTGGAGGAGTTGGAGAAAGCCCTCCAAGAGATCCTCTGACACGACTCTTTATATATCTCGCTGAATGTCCGGCTTTTTATTCTTTCGTGCTCGCAAGCCTGATTGTACCGTGATAACGGAGGGAGTATCATTTTTAGACACCGCTACTCCAAATAATACGGAGTAGCTGCCCATGTCTGAATTGGTAATAGGTGTCAATCTCTTGAGGAAAAGGATTTTACTCCCGCATTGGTAAATTGGGTTTTTAGGTCTCTGAGGTTCTGGGTATGGACGCTGGTAGACGCGTTTCCTCCTTATCATTATGTTGAGGGCCTTCTAGAGACCAAAGAGACGGATTCGACAGGCAGGAAACACTACATCTGGGTGGCTTCCGCCAAGGTTGAAGTCGACAAAAGCACATCTGAAACCCTCATCGTAGGAGAGAACCTGCGGGTGCGTTATACGAGAGGCAACAGGGCTATAAACATAGACCGGCTCATGCCTGGAAGAGGCCCCGGATAGGCTTCAGATGGCGAGCGCACCGATCCTCGTGACCTACTCAGCAAATGCTCAGATGTGTTTGCATCCTGTCGCCTTACCTCACCCCACGAAATTGAAAACAGATCTGGTTTTTGGTCACCCCTCTCCTTGCAAGGAGAGGGGACGGGGGTGAGGTCAGCCCCTACCCTTGCTCAGGCTTATTGTTGTCTTCCTTGGCCTCGTCCGGCGTTTTGCCATAGTCGCGGGACTTCTTCGCTAGCTCCTCCAGTCGCTTTTCAACGTGGTAGTGGACTGTGCCTTCCGGGTATGTGCCATCATCCTGAAGTTTACCTGCAGGAACTCCGGTCAGGACTTCTATCCCCTCGTCTATGGTAGACACGGCGTAGATATGGAATCTACCGGCTCGCACCGCCTCAACCACTTCATCTTTTATAGTCAATCCACTTTATAACCATATGGTATGATCAACGACATTATGACTTACAGCATGGACTTGAGGAAAAGAGTGGTTGGCTTTGTAAACGAAGGTGGAAGCAAGACGAAGGCATCACGTCGCTTTGAGGTCAGCCTGTGGTGCGTCAACGACTGGTGTAAGCGTGAAGACCTCGCACCAAAAGTTCAATCACTGAGGCATCGCAAGATAGACAAAGAGGCGTTGCGTCGGCACGTACGACTTTATCCTGATGCTTTACTGAGAGAGCGTGCTGAAGTATTCGGGGTGCATATCAACGCTGTGTGGTCAATGATGCGTAAGATGGAGTTGACGCACAAAAAAAGCGATGCGCTACAGCGAGAGAAACCATGAAAAGCGTATCGAGTATCTGAGGACACTGCGCCAGGTTGTCAAGGACAAAGGAAGTGAGCACATAGTGTATCTGGATGAGAGTGGATTTGAGCGCACAACTCACAGAGCGCATGGTTGGGGCCTTCGGGGGAAGAAGGTATACGGTGAACGCAGTGGCAAAAGGCGTCCTCGCACCAGCCTGATCTCTGCCAAACAGGGCAAAAGGCTGCTCGCTCCTATCCTGTTCGAAGGCAGCACCAACGCTACCTTGTTCAACTACTGGCTCCAGAGCCACTTGTTCAAAGAACTGGCCCAAAGCTCAACGTTAATCATGGACAATGCAACCTTTCACAAGACCGCTGCAACAAGGCAAATTATTGAGCAAGCTGGACACACTCTCCTCTTTCTGCCGCCGTACTCGCCAGACTTCAATCCAATCGAACAGGACTTTGCAATCATGAAAAGACGAAGGCAGTTTCTTCCTGCCGACACCACAATCGACGAAGTCGTGAGATCGTATGTATATTATCTGGAATGACTATAGCACCAGATTTCTAACATTGTCTTTGGGAATCATGACGCCCTGGCTTCCTGTAAGCCCCTTGTCCTTGCAAACATCGTAGAAGCCCTCGATCTTATGTATCGCGCCTCCGATGGCCTGGACTTCGCCTGTCTGGTCAACCGAGCCGGTGACCGCGATACCCTGGTCTATCGGCAGCCCCGAAATCTCGGAAAGGAGGGCGTAAAGCTCGGTTGAAGAGGCGCTGTCGCCGTCCACGTCGCTGTAGGTCTGCTCGAAACCAATACTGGCCGCCAGCGAAAGAGGTTTGTCCTGACCGTACTTTCCGTGCAAGTAGCCTGTCAGAATCATGAAGCCTTTATCGTGGATTTTGCCGCTCATCTGAGTCTCGCGCTCCACGTTGACGACTTGGCCTCGGCCCAGCGACACGCGGGCGGTAATGCGGCTTGGCTTGCCAAAGCGATGCTCGCCTACCATCAGGACGGCGAGGCCATTGACCTGTCCGGTTTTCCGTCCTTCCGTGGTGATGTGGATTGTCCCATCTTCAATAAGCTGGCGAAGGCGGTCTTCCGTCAAACCAACTCGATACTCACGCTGATCGATGGCCTTCTGAACATGAGTTGCCATCACCTTGCCGTTGCCATCTTTCCCTGCCCAGTAATTGGCTTCGGTAATTACGTCTGATACATCCATGAACCGCGTAGTCAGCTTGCTCTGGTCTTCAACCAGGCGGCCTGAGTGTTCTATCAAGCGCGCCACCGCCGACTTGTGAAAGGGCTTGAGCTGGTTCGCCTTGCATTGCCCTGCCACGAATGCGGCGTACTTGGTCATGTTTTCATGCGTCCGATCCATCAGGGTATCGAAGTCTGCCGTAACCTTGAAATAACGCTGGAAGTCCTCGTCAACAGTCTGAAGCGTTCTCAGAAGGTCGGGTGAGCCGACAAGAATGATCTTGGCGTTAATCGGAATGGGCTGGGGACGCAGCGTAGACGACGGAAGAGGGCTGAACTGCTCGCCGACATTCTCTATTCTAACCTCGCCGCTTCTCAGGCTGCGCTTCAAAGCCTCCCATGACATGGTATTTTGGAGAAGGTCTCTCGCCTGCAAGACCAGATAGCCACCATTGGCCCGGTGTATTGAGCCAGGCTTTATCATGGTAAGGTCTGTCGTCAGGGTTCCGACACGGGCGCGGTAGTCTATCCGACCAAAGATATTGTAGTACGTCGGGCTGTACTCGAATATGATGGGAGCGCCATCGCATGCGGCGTTGTCCACCAGATCGTTGACGCGATACTTGGCGAAAGGATCTTCCTCTCTAGGGATGGCAGGCATACCAGGCACGAGGCCAGGAGGCTGATCTGGCTTGGGCTTGAACATCTCCAGGTTTTCGACCATGTCCGTTTCGACTGAACCAAGGTAGCTAGGTTGTGTTGACATTTGGTGCATAATGGATACATGTCAACGACTGAATTACGCAATGAACAATGGTCGAAAATCCTTGAATTTCTGCGCTCATGCCCAGACCTCTACGTTGGAGAGGAGGACGATTGCAGGCGCTACGTCGAGGCCATCCTGTGGATGGCACGAAGTGGTGCTCCTTGGAGACTGCTGCCTGAGCACTACGGTCACTGGAACAGCGTATATAAGCGCTTCGCACGCTGGTGTGAAAAGGGTGTATGGGAACGAATGCATCAGCATTTTGTGCAAGACCCCGATATGGAGCATGTCATCATTGATAGCACTGTGATAGCACTGTGATAGCACTGTGATAGCACTGTGGTTCGCGCTCATCCCTGTGCTGCTGGAGCCTCCAAAAAAACGGTGGCCAATCGGCCCAAGCTCTTGGCCGGAGCCGAGGCGGGTTCAGTACCAAGATCCACGTGAGCGTGGATGGATTGGGCAACCCGTTGCGCTTTGAGCTCACAGCAGGTCAACGTCACGACATCACCCAGGCACAGGCATTGATTGCTGATTTCGAAACCGAGCATGTGATTGCTGATAAGGGATACGATTCGATGGATTTTCTCCAATGCATCCTGGGCAGGGGCGCGTTACCTGTGATTCCACCTCGGTCAAATCGAAAGACGCCACGAGAGTATGATGAGTACCTTTACCGAGAGCGCCACCTTGTGGAGTGTTTCATCAACAAGATCAAGCACTACCGGCATATCTTCTCTCGCTTTGACAAGCTGTCATCGCGTTTCCTGGGATTCTTGAACTTCGTCGGTGCTCTCATATGGCTCAGATGAAATGTCAACACAACCTAGCTATATCGCGTCGGCGAGCACTTCAACCAGATGTTTTGCCTGCCTGTTTGTGCCGTGCTCTATTTGCTGGCGGCATGAGACTCCCTCCGAAACAACTATCGCAGCGTCATCGTTGGAGCGTATGGCGGGAAACAGGGTATGCTCCCCGATCTTGAGGGAGAACTCGTAATGCTCTTTTTCGAATCCAAAAGACCCTGCCATGCCGCAGCAGCCAGAGTTTATCTCGGTGGCGTCGCATCCCGGCATTGAGCGCAGCAATTGCATCGCAGGTTGAGTGCCGACGAGGGCCTTCTGATGGCAGTGACCGTGCAGCAAGAGTTTTGCAGGCGGGTTCTTGAATTCCAGACTAGCTCCTTCTTCCTCAGCGTAGAGGACGAACTCCTCTATCAGCATTGCGTTTTCGCTGACTGTCCTGGCCTTGTCGTCGCTGAGGAGGTCTACGTAGTCGTCTCGAAAGCTCAGGATGCAACTAGGCTCGATTCCCACGAGCTTCGCGCCCTGCTCCACGTAGGAGAATACGGACTCAACGTTCGAGCGCGCGTTGCTCTTGGCCTTGTCCATCATCCCCTTGGATAGCATAGGCCGCCCGCAGCACTTTGTTCGTGGCACAATCACCTGGTAGCCCAACGCCTCCAGAACCTTCGTGGCGGCTTTACCCAGGTTGGGATGGTTGAAGTTCGTGAATGTGTCAGGGAACAGGACGACCTGGCCCCTCGTTGCGCGAGACTCCGGCGAGCCTCCCCTTGCCTTGAACCACTGCGTAAACGTCTGGCTAGCGAATAACGGAAGCGTGCGTCTTCGGTCTACGCCCACGTAGGTGTCGAGAAGGCCCCGGAAGAAGCCTGACTTTAGCGAAACATTGGATAGGGGGGCGAAGAACGAGCCGAGCGCGCTCCACCGTGCGATGTCGCCGAACAGACGGTCGCGCAGCGAAAAACCATTAGCCTCGTGGTACTTGCCCAGGAACTCGTATTTGAGCTTTGCCATGTCCACGTTCGAGGGACATTCGGCTTTACATCCCTTGCACTCCAGGCACAAGTCCATGACATCATGCATACGCTCGCTCGTAAGTGAGCCTTCGGGCAGCGCGCCGGATATGGCGGCGCGCAGGGCAGTCGCCCTCCCTCGCGTCGAATGCTCCTCGTCACGCGTCACCATGTAGGACGGGCACATCGTCCCGCCGAGAACCTTGCGGCAGGCCCCCTGGCCGTTGCACATCTCTATCGCGCTTGCAAAGCTACCCTCAGACGAGTAGGCGAATCCCGTCTTTGTCTCGGACACGCGATAGGACGGGCCTATGCGCAGGCTCTCGGTCATGGAAGGAGAGTCAACAATCTTGCCGGGGTTCATGATGCCACTGGGGTCGAACGCGGCCTTCACATCTCGGAAGGCGCTATAAATCGAGCTGCCGAACATCTTCTCATTCCAGCCGCTGCGTACCAGGCCGTCGCCATGTTCACCGCTCATCGAGCCGCCGAACTCAAGAACGAGGTCACTTATCTGATCCCCTATGGACACCATGCGCTCTACGCCATCCTCACGTTTGAGGTTAATGAGAGGGCGAATGTGCATGCAGCCGACGCTCGCGTGGCCGTAGTATCCCGCCGACGTGCCGTGTTCGCGAACAATCTCATCGAATCGCCGGACGAACTCCGGCAGCGACTCCGGCGGCACAGCCGTATCCTCGACGAACGCCAACGGCTTGTCATTACCAGGCGCATTCATCATCAGGCCCAATCCGGCCTTGCGCACCTCCCAGACATTCGCCTGCTCTGCCGGAGTCATGAGTCGACGCATGGCGTATCCCAGACCTCCGCGTCTCATGCGTTCTTCCAGATTGTCCAGTTTGGCGACTAGCTCAGCTTCCGAATCGCCCACGTACTCGACCGCAAGAATGGAATCGGGGTCGCCCTCGATGAAGTCCATATATCGGGAGTACGTGAGGTTAGATCGCGCCTGCCTGAGAATCATGCTGCCGATGTGCTCGACGGCGGCAGGTTCTGTCTCTAGCGTGGCGACGGTGGCCTCCATCGACTCGATCAGGTCTGTGAAATGCAGGACGGCCAGCGCCCTCATCTTTGGGCGCGGCACGATTCGCAGCTTGGCCTCGGTAATCGTGATTAGCGTCCCCTCGGAGCCTACGACGAAGCGCGCCATGTTGAATTCACTGCCGCCCACGAACTCGTCGAGGTTGTACCCGGACACCCTGCGCTGAATCTTCGGATAACGGGCCAGGATTTCGTCGCGGTTGGCCTCGCCGATGCCGAACAGCTTGCGATATATCTCCCCTTCCAGGCCCTCACTCCGCATCTTGACTTCGAGCTGGCTGCCGTCGATGGGGCCGAAGCGGGTAACGTCGCCGTTGGAGAGAATGACGTCCATCTCTCGAACGTTGTCTATAGTCTTGCCCCATAATATAGAATGCGCGCCACAAGAGTTGTTGCCCAACGCGCCGCCAACATTGCCTCGGCTGCTGGTGCTTGGGTCGGGTGTGAACAGCATGTTGTAGGGTTGCAGATGGTGGTTAAGCTCGTCCAGGATAATGCCCGGCTGCGTGCGTACCCAGCCTTCCTCAGCGTTGACCTCGACGATGTTTCTCATATACTTGGAGAAGTCAATGATGATGGACTGGCCTACCGTCTGGCCCGCGAGACTCGTTCCTCCGCCTCGCGGCAGCACAGAGACGTTGTGGCGGCTGGCGGTCTCGATTACCGCGATAACGTCCTCGTTGGTCTTCGGAATGACAACCCCGATAGGCTCGATCTGGTATATGCTGGCGTCAGTGCTATAGAGAAGGCGCGTCATCTTGTCGAAGCGCACCTCGCCGTCAACATGGCGCTTCAGTTCTTCAACCAGGGATTGTGTGTCTGACTCAGCGTGGGCTAGCATATCTTTTCCTTCTTTTACGCGGCGGATTCGGCCTCGCCCTCTCATCTAACTCTCCCCTGTCCTTCCGCGGAAGGAGGGAAGGTTAGGATGGGGGCATCAGGCGAGCCTATATAGCATAGCCTCATCGCCTACCTTTGGAAAGTAGGAAGGGACACGAACGTTACTCCACTGTGCCGAATAACGCCTGCTTGAGCCTGCGCGGGTTTACTATGACCATACCTGCTGCCAGGCCGAAGTATATGAAGGCAAAGATGAGACGTTGGCTTGTATCCACAAAGAAGAGATGGACCAGGAATAGAACCAGTAAGGCCAGCCCGCCTTTCCAGCTTACCCGTCGGGGGGCGATTAGCAATATAGCGAAAACCGATACCGCCGAAGTAAGGAGAAATTCCGCTAGCTGGCGTGAAGCCAGGGGAAAGTTTTCGATCTGGCCCACCGATATGCTGAAGATAACAGCCATGCTGCCGATGAGCAACGTAAGCTGATTGACTGACGCTGAGATCAAGACGGTAATGCCTGCCAACGGGTTGGCACGTAGGCTGAACAAGATCGCTAATATGATCTCTGGTGACTCTGAGGCAAGTGGAGCGACCCATTGTATCAGTATGAATTCATCGATTCCCAGCGACGACCCTGTTTCGACGAGGGACTCCACGAAAGGCCCGGCGGCCACGAGTATGACCGCCGCCGCGTATACAAACAACACCCCCACGATCGCGCGACGATAGTGAGCGGGAAGCGAGCCTATGAATAACGCAACCCCCATCAGTTCCGGTTCCTCGGACTCACGCGTGGAGCTTGCCCACAAGTAAAACAGGTACATTGCTATCAACACGCCCGCGAGTATGATATGCACCTGTCCCATGAAGAATATGAGGAAGCTAACTGCTGTGGCGGCGATTAGCATGGCCATTTCCAAGGCCATGTAGCCTCGCAGGTCGAGCGCATGGCGTCGCTTTAGCCAGAAAATCAGTATGACGAGAGACCAGCCAAGACCGATGAGCAGCCGGTTCGACCCGGTTACGTTGGCCGCGACGAGCTGCATCTCCTCGGTTACCTCTCGTGAGACGACATCGAAGGAAACGCCTGCATTCCAGGCGAGTACGGCCTCGATAGCATATTCAGGCAGAATGGCGATGAGGGCGAGAATGGCGATGGCAAATGATGCCGAGATGTCAAGCTGAGCGACCTCTGCCGCCCACGATAGGAGGAATGCCCCGCCGACGATTCCGATTCCCAATATCAGCGCCGCGACTACAGGGTCCAGATGTATCCCTGCAAATCGTAGCACAAAGACGGGCACTCCTAATGCCATGAATCCCAGGATCCATGACCATGAATGCCACTTTGCGCTCTTAGTGGTCAATTACACGACTCCTATGAGTCATCGAATTCAATCGCTATCCAGCAATACGCTGGAATAATTCAGATGCAGTTACCTATGTTCTATTCGAGGGTCTTGCGGCAGGGAGATTTCAATCTCCCGAAGGCAGTCAGCCGCGATCATAAATCGCCCCGTTTCCACAAAAAAGAAGGCCTGCTATGAACAGGCCTTTTTGATGTCTAAGCGTAAGCAGTCGCTTTATGCAACGACTTTTGTGATGGAGTACCGCGACTTTCCTCTGGGGCTTTCCACATCGACCTCTTGCCCAACCTTACAGCCGACAATGGCCTTGCCCAGAGGCGAAACATCGGAAATCTTGCCCTCAAGCGAGTTTGCTTCACTACCGCTCACCAGCGTATAGGTGGATTCGCGTTTAGTTTTCAAGTCTTTGACAGACACGCGCATACCCAGCTTCACAATCTGGTTGCTTCCCCTTCTTCTCAGGGACTGGTCTATGACCACAGCGTATTTCAGCGTGTTCTCGATAGTTCTGATTCGAGATTCGACGAGACCTAGCTGCTCTCTGGCCGCTTCGAGAGGAGCATTCTCACGAACATCTTTGTCTGCGGCCGCCTTTTGAATCTGTATGGCGATTGGCGCACGTTCAGACTTTAATCGCTCAAGTTCCTCCACGAGTTGGGTATGACCACTTGAGGTTAACTCAATAACCTCTTCTGCTTCGCGCCCCTGAGCCTTAACAACACGAGTCCGAGGTTTGCGGATTCTCAAGTGCTGAGCAAGATTTTTCTCCAACAGACCTTTTTTCTTCGAGTACGAAAGAAAATCCCTAATTACCTGAAGTCGCTCGACTGCCTGTGGGCTGGTGCCGGTGCCGCCAAGTTGGTCCGCATAATCGCCGATTTCTGACGGGCTGATCTGCGCCAAGAGCCTATCCGGGCCACACCAGCTAACGAACCGGAAGAGTTCTCTTCTCATGACCTCGTGGTTATCTTTGGCCTTTACGTTGCCTGCGTAATTTCCCGCAGCCTGCAAGAGTGTTATGGACTCAAGTGCTTCCAATGTTCATAACTCCTTTTACTGACTTTTGCGTGAACAGCTAAACCATATTCCCATAGAGGGCCACCCTGCACCTCTCCTTCTACGAAAGGACTCTCCCGTCAAAGGGGGCTAACCTCTTGACTCTTGATAGAGCTTGATGGCATAGGTTGGGGTGTGGCCTTAGCCGATTATTGGATTTGGATATTATCATTCAATGCAAGGCTCTATTTAGCCTTCTACATAATACCATGTTAATGAAGTCGGCGGGTCGGTGTCAATGTTGGCATCGATTCAGGCGATAAATATGCCCTCATCGTAGACTACAAACCTGGCTGTTGTTGAGGCCATCCATTGGAGGCTTGACGCCGCGCTATCCGAGGCAAACGATAGACCCGTAAAAACGGCACGGCTACGCACTTGACTGCCTGCCTTGAGCGCATTATCATCACACGGTCGTAAACCTTTGCAATCAGACAAACACTTTGCTTTCTATCACCGCAGTTGCTATTTTCATACGGGAAAATGACGGCTGCAAGAAACCTCTCGAACTTGAAGAGAAACTTCCCATCTGAGGCGCGACGTGAGGGATGAAAACAAAATAGTAGAGAGCCTACTCAGTGAAATCGCTGCCTTGCGCCAGCAAGTTGCCGAGTTCGAATCATTGCAAAACGGGCACAACAGGGTCGAACCGGCGTTAGAGCATAACAGCGACAGGCCCACGGGTGTCGTTGACCGGACCACCAACGCATTCTTCGAAACCTGGTCTCGTCCTTTGGTAGAGCAGGCCGCCGCCGCATTCTTCGTCGTTGAGCGTGACGGCAGAATCGTGGATGTTAATCAGACGGCATGTGACACCCTTGGATACAGCCGCGAAGAGCTGCTGGCGTTGACTGTTCCAGATGTCGACATGGGATTCGATCTGAAAGAATTCACAGAGGTCTGGGATCACTTGATACCCGGGGTTCCCATTACTCTTGAGGAAACCTATATCCGCCACGATGGAACTGTTTTTCCTGTCGAAGTCCGAAGCAGCATAATCGAGGTAGCGGGACTCCAACGCCTGCTTGTACTAGTGGTTCAACGTTTTTGTATTGATGGGTAGAGTGACTTTAGCTTGATGCGCGCATCCTCGGTAGTGAAGCGCCAATCCACTCGTATCACATCCCGGTTGCGTTGATTCTGCCAAGCATTGACCTCGCCGCGCAGGATGTCTTGATTGGCAATCCGTCGGTCCAGGCACTGTCGAGCCAGCACACCGATCTCTATCTCCGCCATATTCAACCAACTCCCGTGTTTGGGAGTGTAGTGTATCTCCAGTCGCTCAGCTATACGCCTCGCCTCAGCAGGCTCGAATGCCTCGTATAGCGAGGACAGCTTGTGAGTGTTGAGATTGTCCATTACCAGCACGATCCGGTCTCTGTCAGGGTAGTCCTCGTCGACCAGTTTCTTTATCACATGCGCCCAGTCCACCTTCGTGCGACGCTCTCTGACCTCGACTCGGCGCCATCCGTCCAACGGTGCAAACAGCATGAACAGGCTGCTCACTCCATTGCGCTCGTATTCGTAGTCGTATGCCGCCGATAAGCCGGGCGCTGCGGGACGCGGCACTCGCGTCTCCTTGACTTGCTGTTTGCTCGTCTCATCCATGCACACCAGAACCTCATTCCCATCGTACGGCCGTTGGTAGACCTCCAGTACGTCTTCCATCGCGCACACAAACTCCGCGCTCTGACCGGGCGGGATGCACCAACTCTGCTTCAGCCACGGCTTCAGTTCGTTTTTTTTTAAGCGCCTGGCGAACCGTCTCGGTGCTAATGGTCCCGACTATCTCACACTCGACCAACTGGTCAGCCAACAGCTTCAGGGTCCAACTGGCACGCCCCTCCGGCGGTTCCCCGCAGGCCATCGCTATCAACCGTGCTTCACCTTCGCCGTCCAGTCTCTTTTGACGCCGACGCAGTTGCTTTTTGCGATTCAGCGCAGACTCGACCCCCTCCTCCACACAGCGCCTGCGTATTCGCTCGACCGTTGACTGTCCCACACCGAGCGCGC
Source organism: Dehalococcoidia bacterium (assembly GCA_965206395.1). GTDB lineage: Bacteria > Chloroflexota > Dehalococcoidia > Lucifugimonadales > CATOSD01 > CBDBJK01. The sequence goes on along the minus strand of CBDBJK010000033.1, from coordinate 35,254 downwards.
TGGTGATGTCCGCGTCCTTCATTCCCCCGTCCGAGCGTGACTCATCGCTCATCAGCAGAATGCGCGCATGGGTCTGTTTGTACGCCGCAGCCCGACCGCGTGAGACCAAGGCGTTGAGTTCCTGTTGTTCGTCGGTAGTCAGCCTGATACGGTACTTCTTGGTAGACATCATGGTTCCTCCTCGGTTCAACGTTACGATTGAACCCCCAAGAGGAACAATGACTATCATGGTATTCATTTCAATGATGTTGGACCACTAGTCCGCGACGCAACCGAGCGCAAGCACACCGAGAAGGAGCTGGTCAGACTAGAGAGGCTGCGCGCTCTGGGAGAGATGGCCGGGGGATTCAGCCACAATCTGAACAACATCCTTGTCAGTGTGCTGGGGCCTGCGCAACTCATTCAAAGGTCATCTGACGACCCTCAGATTCTAAGATGGGCAGAGAGAATCATCGATTCCGCGTCACGAGCTAGAGATTTGGTACAGGGGCTTTATCAAGCGGTACAAACGGAAGAAGAGGGCGACATACGCTCGGTATCCATTAATGAAGTGGTGAAGGAAGCCGTGCTTGTCGCGCAACCTCGGTGGAAGGATGAGCCGGAGTCTATTGGAGTCTCAATCGAGGTGGTGACGCAACTAGCAGAGGTCCCTGCCATACGAGGGACTTCATCTGGTTTGCGCAAAATCCTGATCAATCTGCTGTTGAACGCCGTTGACGCGATGCCCGAGGGCGGCACAATTACTATCGGCACTCAGGTGGTGGAGGGCCACGTTCGACTCACCGTGCGAGACACAGGAACCGGGATGGACGAAGAGACGTGCAAGCGCATATTCGAGCCGTTTTTCAATCGGCGAACTGACGGAGTTATTGGGCTTGGATTGTTTACAGTCTACAGCACGATAAGCCGATGGGGAGGCTTCGTCGATGTGGAAACTGCGCCGGGAGAAAATACGGTGTTCACCATACGGCTTCCTGTTTGGACAGGCCCAGAGGCGCAGAAAGAGGAGATTACGCAAGCCAGCGGAGGGCGTCGAGGCAGGGTTCTCATCGTCGAGGATGACGAGATGGTCTGCAACGTGCTATCCGATTTGCTGTCCTCAGACCATGAGGTAGGCTCGTCGATTAGCGGAGAGGACGGCCTGGCAAAGCTCGCACAGGACTCTTTTGACGTGGCGTTGATTGATCTGGGATTACCCACTATGCCTGGAGACCAGGTAGCGCAGAAAATGAAGCAGTTAGCCCCCTCTCTGGTTACCGTGCTGATTACGGGTTGGGGATTAGGGGACGCCGATCTGCGGCTATTATCGTTCGACTACTGGCTTCAAAAGCCCGTTGACATCGAGGAGGTGAAGAACGTGATAGCGAAGGCAGTGAGATTGCATGATACACGCGTAGAACATCAACGCTGAACCGGGCTTAAGACACAACGAGGCAGCGCTCCCGATTGGGAGGCCGCCTTTTGTTTTTTATCCTTGGAAGCCCCACTTCTTGCCGAGTGAAGTCTAATTCCGTGACACCTATAAAGGCAGTCATGAAGCCTTGGAATAAATCCAACCTAGATAGCTACTCCGTTATATACTTTTCCTGATCGCCGCTTCTTGATGGCAAGGTTGATAAAGGTTTCCATCTTGTTTACGCCAGAGATTGTCCCTACCTTAGTCCGCAGGAATATGCTCAACGCCTCTGAAGTCCGAAGTGTTGCCCAGGCGAACACGTCATATGAACCAGTGGTGATCGAGACCCAGTTAACCTCGTCCATCTCAGCCAACGCATCGGCGACCTCGTCTACCTTAGCGGCGGCAACCTGAATACCTATCAGCACCTCTGACTCATAGCCCAGCTTGGCTGGGTCAGGCAAAGCCACAACCTTTATATACTCTTCCTGAATCAACCGTTTGAGGCGGCGGCGAACGGTCTCTTCACTGACGCCAACCTTCCTGGCAATTCCAGCGTTGGTAGCCGTCCCGTCTTCTTGAAGAAGTGAAATTATCTTGAGATCTAAATTATCCATCGAATTTACATCCTTTATAAGTGATATCGGCCCGAATTATATCTGTTTCTACGAAATCTGTCAACATTTCCCAGTAATATCGGCGGCTTTGTTCAAGCGACGTCAAATTCCTTATGTTGTCTATTCAATATATCACACTTACTAGTTCCATTTCACCTATATTATGAAGCATTCCAACGGATTTAGCTGTCTTTCTAATGGAATGCATTCAGTTTATAGGCCACGCAATGGCATACAAAGCTTTTCCTAACGAGCGTGTCACCGTCTGTTCACAACATTTCCCCATAGTGTCCCTTTGATGGAATCGAATGTTCCCCTGAATGTTCCCTCTCTGCGGTTATCATTAACCCTAAAGACATCAGAATCTTCCTACGAATCGTCAGATTCATTCAATTCAGGTAGGTTGAGGCATGAATATGCGGTCATGGGGATGCTCTGAGTCCTTAACATATGCGCGCTTCCGCGGAAATATGGATTGCCAACCGTATGGCTAATGTTGGTAAACCATGTCTTCTGCCAGGTTGTTATTCCTGAGCATTTGAAGCTGGAAGCCAGATATATCAGATTGACACAGGAGAGGTTCGTCATGGCTTTCCCCACTTCGACAGATAGCATAGAGCTATTCTTCCAACACCTCGCAACCTTGAAGGAGTATGCCGAGCGAGTGTTGATTGGAGGAGAGATCATAGACGAGCGCGAGGACGCCGACAAGCTTTACCGTATGCAAGAGCTATTTGACATAGGTGGCTCGTTCGATCTTACGGAAAAGGACATGGTGACCATTCTGTACAGAGAGATTTACGCCGCTGATTGAGTGACCGAATCGCAATCCACTCCTCGGTCAACCCTTCTAGCCCAACCGCGACTTCATCCGCAAGTGACAGGTTACGCATAATGTAGAGGCACGGCATGCTATGCCTCTACTTCTCTTTTTTAATCCGAAACGAATGTATTGGAATCATCGAATTTATTGTGTATAATCCTGGATGAGGTAAAGCCGTATGTTGCGGCTATGCTATCCAGATTGAGTTTTAGGAGGTAAGTAATATGGCCCGAATTCAGCTTACAGAACTTGTTTGCCAAAACGACTTTGCTTACCATGCTCATAATGGATGGAGCTTTTAGTTCTTCTCAACCTACAAGAGAATTAGCTCGTACCTGTTTCAGGCCATGAGTTGGCAGTAAAGTCTCGCCACGCATGGCTTTTTCCTTTATGCGATAAATTAGCCGCTTTCTATTGCCCAATGCTTACGGCCATGAGTCAACATCGATTCATGGCCGTTTTTGTTTTTATAGCCTTGCGAGGTGCGGAGGAATTTGAAATTGAATCATCAAGAAGAAGGCTCTGCAAAGCATTCGTCGGAACAGATTGATAAGTTTCTGCAGGGTCAGAAAAAGGGAACGCGCCGTCAACAGCTGCAATCGGCGCGCAAAAAAATGAAACGCAACATTAAATCAAAAGGTCCTCGAAATAAGAACACCCCGTTCAATGACATGGACGATTCGGACGGCCTCGATTACCTTCAACATGAGCGAATCATGCCTCTCGATGAACGTGACCGTCGCCGAGAACTTGAGCGGGGCGCCTTTGGCCCTTATGACACTGCGACAGACGCGCTTGAGGTAGGCTCCCTGACAACGGAGGGATTGAACGGCCTTGTAATTTCGGTGAGCGCAGGACTGTGCATCGTAGACCTTAATGGCTCAACCTTGTCATGCAGCATACGCGGGACGATTACATCGCTGGAGAGCGGATACACCAACATGATCGCGGTCGGCGACGAGGTCGTTGTCAGCGAGGACGGCGCAGGCCGTGGCGTCGTCGAGGCCGTCTTGCCGCGCCGTAGCGCCTTGACCCGCCCCGATGTCTTCCGCAGCCATCGGCGTCAGGTGATCGCCGCAAATGTCGAACAATTGCTGATCGTTTCTTCGTGGCGCGAGCCGAACATCTGGCTGGAGCTTATCGACCGTTACCTCATCGCCGCAGAGCGCAACTACCTTTCGCCCATCATCTGTGTCAACAAAACCGACCTCGTCGAAGATGAAGCGGTCCTTGAGGCCACATTCCAACCATATCGAACGTTGGGATACCGGCTCGTGATGACGAGCGCGCGCGCCAACGAAGGCATAGACGAGTTGCGCACCATCTTGCGCGATCACTCAACAGTAGTGGCCGGTCTATCCGGCACGGGTAAGTCCTCTCTGCTAACTGCCATACAGCCCGGGTTACAACTACGGACTGGCGAAGTGAACGAACACAGCGGCGAAGGCAAGCATACGACGACGCAAGCCGTGCTATTGCGCCTCAATGAGGGTGGATACGTCGTCGATACGCCGGGCATACGTGAATTTGGATTGAGCGGCCTGCGTCGTCACGAGCTTGCAAGCTTTTTCCCTGAAATTGCTTTGTTGTCGGCGGGCTGCCGATTCAACGATTGCTCACATATCAACGAACCAGACTGTGCTGTACAGTCCGCGGAGGCAAACGGGTCTATCGCTGTTAGCCGATATCATAGCTATAAGCTGATTCACGCGACATTGCCCGCCTGAAAATTGTTCACGTCTCCAACATGAGAAGCTGGATAGGAATTTGTCACTACTAAAGCTACATAGGCGGTACCCCGGAATTAGGTGCTATTTGATCTGAGCAAAGTCAAAGTTGGGGAGGAAGCCATCCTTCATGTCCAAGGTTTGTCCGTGGCACTGAGGTTCGGGCGAGATGACATGTTGTATTTAACACACACAAGGGTTCTTACGGGCAGAGTTTCGCAGCTGATTGCACGGGAGTTGTCAAGATATAGAGGCAAAGGTATCATACTACCACTGTAGTGAATCACGCCTACAGATATTAATGTCGGAGCGACCCATGTCTATGTTGAGTACACCGAGTAGCCCCCAACAAAGGCCACCCGCGAGATGGCGATCTGCATCGTCATTAGCGCTGATCACCTATGTTAGTTTCATAATAGCAGTTGTAGGTATCGTCCTTTCGTTCTTTTTTTTCTCAACAGGTCAAAGCAAGCCTGAGTTGACGTTGCAGGCTATATCCAATGATAATCTAACGATACAGCCAGATATAACGGGATTGCAGGGAAATTACACCTACTTTAGAGAACCTGTAGCTCACTTGTGGAAGGTTAAGATCTCCATTGTGAACACCGGTAACCAAACACTGGTCGGTGAAGGCAGCCAATCGGACGTCCTTGGAGATAAGATTGATTTCCAGTTTCCAGAAGGGGTGGAGATACTAAGAGCGTCTAACAAAACCTAATAAAAGGGGTTAGAATCTGGACATTCTCTGGAGGAGGATGACCTAATGTCTAAGCCCCTTGTAAGCGATGAATTCTGGGAACTGGTGCAACCTTTACTGCCGCCACAACCACCGAAGCCGAAAGGAGGAAGGCCCAGGATACCTGACAGACAGGTCCTAAGTGGGATACTGTTCGTGCTAAAGACAGGCATTGGCTGGGAAGACCTACCCAAGGAGATGGACTGTGGCAGTGGGATGACCTGCTGGAGGCGCCTCAGAGATTGGCACCAGTCGGGAGTCTGGGAGCGCATCCACTTGGTATGCCTTGAGCGCCTGCAAGCAGCTGAGCGCATAGACTGGACTCGCGCAGTGCTGGACAGTGCTTCAGTGCGAGCAGTTTTTGGGGGCAGAAAACAGGCCCCAACCCCACGGACAGGGCGAAGGCGGGTAGCAAGCATCATATCATAACCGATGCCCAGGGCATTCCACTGGCGGTCAGGTTGACTGGCGCGAACGCTCACGATGTCACCCAAGCCCTTGAGTTGGTGGATGCCATACCTGCTGTCAAGGGCAAGCGAGGCAGGCCTCGCAAGCGTCCTCTTCAGGCGCAGGGAGACAGAGGGTATGACTCTGAGCCTGTTCGCAAGGAGTTGAAGAAGCGACATATCTGGCCGCTGCTGGCCAAGCGAGGTGAGCCGCATGGCAGCGGGTTGGGTGTGCATAGATGGGTGGTTGAGAGAAGCCTGAGTTGGCTTCATCAGTTCCGACGCTTACGGGTTCGATATGAGCGCAGGGCAGACATACATGAGGCTTTCTTGGCCATAGGTTGTGCCATCATCTGCTCTCGCTTTCTGTTCCAATAATGGTTTTGTTAGACGCTCTTAATTTTGAAGAAGAAGAGAATCAAACTGGAGCAACGATCGGTGAATCTAGGTTGTGTTGACATTTGGTGCATAATGGATACATGTCAACGACTGAATTACGCAATGAACAATGGTCGAAAATCCTTGAATTTCTGCGCCCATGCCCAGACCTCTACGTTGGAGAGGAGGACGATTGCAGGCGCTACGTCGAGGCCATCCTGTGGATGGCACGAAGTGGTGCTCCTTGGAGACTGCTGCCTGAGCACTACGGTCACTGGAACAGCGTATATAAGCGCTTCGCACGCTGGTGTGAAAAGGGTGTATGGGAACGAATGCATCAGCATTTTGTGCAAGACCCCGATATGGAGCATGTCATCATTGATAGCACTGTGATAGCACTGTGATAGCACTGTGGTTCGCGCTCATCCCTGTGCTGCTGGAGCCTCCAAAAAAACGGTGGCCAATCGGCCCAAGCTCTTGGCCGGAGCCGAGGCGGGTTCAGTACCAAGATCCACGTGAGCGTGGATGGATTGGGCAACCCGTTGCGCTTTGAGCTCACAGCAGGTCAACGTCACGACATCACCCAGGCACAGGCATTGATAGCTGATTTCGAAACCGAGCATGTGATTGCTGATAAGGGATACGATTCGATGGATTTTCTCCAATGCATCCTGGGCAGGGGCGCGTTACCTGTGATTCCACCTCGGTCAAATCGAAAGACGCCACGAGAGTATGATGAGTACCTTTACCGAGAGCGCCACCTTGTGGAGTGTTTCATCAACAAGATCAAGCACTACCGGCATATCTTCTCTCGCTTTGACAAGCTGTCATCGCGTTTCCTGGGATTCTTGAACTTCGTCGGTGCTCTCATATGGCTCAGATGAAATGTCAACACAACCTAGTGAAGGTAACCTCGATTTCAGTTTAAGATTCGGCCAATGGCGGCCTGGCGAAGGTATGGTAGCGTCCTTCTACGTTGCTTCAGAGAGGCCCTTGGAGCAACCCCCATTACCTTCGGTCAAAGGAAGGCCAATTATCGATGGAGAAGTCATATTCCGGAGACCCTCACCCTTAGAACAAGTAGAGGCGACAGAGAGCTACATCAATAGGCTACTACCGCCAACTCTATCACTAGTCGGAAAGATCACGGGTATTGTATTATCGTCTGCAGGGATCTTGGTCATTGTGTCGGGTCCACTTATGGTTTGGCCTTTCAACAAGTGGCGCGTATCCTCTGCACACAGCAGATTTGAAAAGCAGGTTAGGCAATGGATGATCCAGAATCAAGAGCAAGTTGAAGAGATGAAACGTAGTGGCCCGTCCAGGTTAGCCTTTCAGACTCTGCAAGATTTTCTAGAAAACCCTCCCTTCAGGTCACCATTCTCCTACTTCGATTATCATCTTTTGGGAGATTTACCTGAGCCTATGCGGAGCAATATTGCCGAAATCGCGCGCAACAAACCTGAATTCAACTCAGATTCAATTTGGCATGCCTTCGCACGAGAATCATTCCTGTTTGTTTCATCTTTTTATGCATTTAGCTTGATGACTGTCCTTACTCTGGGTGTCTTGATACTCAGTGCTCTGCCATTATGAGAGACCTCATCTGCCTCTAAAATTTGGGCAAGGCAGCGCTCTCGTAGGGCTGGGGCTGAGCCTATAATCTCCACCGAAGTCACAGCAAGGACAAGTGCGCAAAAAGTTTGGCAGCTAGGGATGCTCTGAACAATCGGCTTCAGGCTGGGCCGAGTTGACCGGAGTGGTTTTGGGGGCGTTAAATTGCCTCATGGCACCGTGGTGAGGGTTATTGTCGGCCTACAACCGGCCCTGACAGGGCCTTTCGCCGCCCTTAGCCCTGATTTTGGGCGCACTTATACAAGGTCTCACGCCGCCAGGTACTGTTCGGCCCTCATCAAGTTGGCAAACCCCAGCAGCGTCATCAGCCGCTGCGTGTTCTTGGACAGCCCCCTGTAGCGGACCTTGGCGTAGCCGAAGTGCCGCTTGATGTACAGGAACGGATGCTCCACCTTAGCTCTGACCGACGCTTTGCGCTTCTCCGACACCGCCTCAGGGCTCCCAGGCTCCAGCTTCCGACGCTGGCCGGGCCTCATCGCCACCTGCCACAGCTAGCGGATTTGACGTTATCAGAGTGAGCCGAGCAGCCTGCCAATGCCATAATAGCCAATGAAGGCAAAAGAGGTGACTTTTATGATTTTGCCCGCAGTCACGTAGAGCATGAAGCGTCGGGGCGAGTAGTGGATGGCCCCAGCCCATATGCCAGCGACATCAAATGGCATCGGCAAAGCGGCGAACAGAAATAGCGTCCGCCCGATTCTGTGCTTAGGCAGAGCCTGCAACCGGTCGTGAATGCGACTGCCTTCAAGCGCTTTGCGGCCTGATGCGCCAATAACGTAACCGAACAACTCTCCCAAGGAAGCGCCAATCCCGCCTATGAGTCCCACCAGAACAGGGTTGAGAATAGAGGCCATCGTTAGCGTAAGGATGGGGCCTGGAGTAGGGATGATTATCGCGGCGCTGTTGCCCATCTCAGCAGCAAAAACGCCGAGGTAGCCCCAGTTGCCCATGCGCAACATATACTCCCTGAAGTAGATCAAGGCCCCTGCGACCAGGATTGACAGGGTCAGTATCCCGACCATCAGAAGCGCCATCCGCAAGCGTCGGGCATTCGTCAGTCCTGTTACTCTGCCATCAAAAGTCTGCCCCTGGTCGCTCGCGCCGTGGCTCGCATATTCGAGGGATGCCGAGGGATGTCCAGCTAAGGGCGGTGCTATCGTTATTGCTGGTTGTATTGCGTTTTGCTCAACCTCGATCTCATCCTCATCGCTTCCGTCACAACACCATTGTCTGAGGTGGTACCCAAAAACTAGACAACTGGCTAAGAGAGAGTCCAGCTCCTAAAATAACCGGCAACTAACCGACGTGAAGGAGCAGGACATGAAGCAGACGAGGAATAAGCACAGTCCGGCGTTCAAGGCCAAGGTGGCCCTGGCCGCCCTTGCGGGGGAAGAGACCATCGCCCAGCTGGCCAGCCGATTTGAGGTCCATCCCAGTCAGATTCACGCCTGGAAAAGGGCCCTGGTGGAAGGAGCCCCGGAGCTATTTGCCACCAATCAGAAATCCCAGGAGAAAGCCAAGGAAGCTCAGATTAACCACCTCTACCGGCACATCGGCCAGCTGAAGGTGGAACGCGATTTTTTGTCGGAAAGGTCCGGTCTATGAGTCGCAGCATACGGCGAGCCATGATAGACCGAGACCACCCGCAGCTGTCTTTGGTGCGTCAATGTATCCTGCTGGACGTCAGCCGGGCCTCGGTGTACTACCGGCCGGTACCGACCAGGGCAGAAGACCTGGAGTTGATGGCCCTGATGGACCGTCAGTATTTGAAGACCCCCTTCTACGGCTCCAGGAAGATGAAGGCCTGGCTGCTGCAACAGGGCTATCTGGTGAGCCGAAAAAGGGTTCGAAGGCTGATGCGGTTGATGGGTCTGGAAGCCATCTACCGGCGTCCCAACACCAGCAAACCAGCGCCGGGACACCGGATCTTTCCCTATCTGCTGAAGGGAGTGGAGGTTAATCGGGTCGACCAGGTCTGGGCCGCGGACATCACCTACATCCCCATGGCGAAGGGCTTCCTGTACCTGGTGGCCATCATGGACTGGCACAGCCGGCACGTGCTGGCCTGGAAGCTCTCCAACACCATGGACACCAGCTTCTGCGTGGCGGCGTTGGAGGAAGCCCTGGGTAAGGGACGACCGGAGATATTCAACACCGACCAGGGGAGTCAGTTCACCAGTGAGGCCTTTACCCAGACGTTGCAGGAGCAGAGGGTCCAGGTCAGCATGGATGGTAAGGGTAGGTACCTGGACAACATCTTCGTGGAGCGGCTGTGGCGGAGCATCAAGTACGAGGAGGTGTATCTGAAAGCTTACCAGACCGTCGCCGAGGCCCGAACTGGGATCAATGCCTACCTGGAGTTCTACAACCGGCAGAGGCCTCACCAGGCTTTGGGCTACCGGACCCCAGCAGAGGTGTACCAACATGGCCAGGAAGAAAGGGGAGCAGCAGCTGAAGAAGCAGGGCTGCCATCGGGCTTGGTGAAACCTAGCGCAGGGGTGGGAGACTCTCTTAATTTAGCCCTCGTGCTGTCTTAATAATGGGGTCCACCTTAGCTGCGCATCGGCAGTAGCATCGATACTAATTGGTGGTTAGACCTATTGTCTTGCCATTTACTCATCCAACTCAGAATCTCCGAGTAGCGTGATCTCGTCTGCTCTCAGTATTCTTACTGGCCTGTGCCTATAGCAATCAGCGCGCAACGCACGGAGAATGCGCTATTATATGATGCGAGTAGTTTTGCGACTGGTCTGAGCCTGTGAAGATGAAAAGAGTAGATGGCCTCATCTGAAAACGAAATCATCATAGTAGAAAGCTTGTCAAAGAGGTTGGCGAGCTTGTCGCGGTTGACGGCGTTTCGTTCGGCGTGAAACAGGGGGAGATATTCGGTATCCTCGGCCCAAATGGTGCGGGCAAGACAACGACGCTTGAGTGCATCGAAGGACTTCTGCCGCCAACAAGCGGGCGCACGACTGTGTTCGGCATCGATTCCCAAAAAGACCCCAAGAAAGTTAAGGAGCGAATCGGGGTGCAGCTTCAGGCCTCAGCGTATTTCGATTACCTGACGCTCACCGAGATACTCGACCTCTTTGGACATTTCTACGACCGGAGTATTCCTCCCAATAAGCTACTGCTGAGGGTGGGACTCGAAGACAAGGCAAACACCACAGTGGAGAAGCTTTCAGGTGGTCAAAAGCAGCGTTTCACCATCGCAGCGACTCTCGTGAACGAGCCGGACGTGGTCTTTCTCGACGAGCCGACTACCGGCCTCGACCCGCAGGCCAGGCACAATCTCTGGGATTTCATCCAAAGTATCAATCGTGATGGACGAACTGTAGTCCTGACTACCCACTATATGGAGGAGGCTGAGTTCCTTTGTCACCGCGTCGCCATCATGGACAACGGACGCATCGTGGCCCTCGATACGCCCGCCAATCTGGTCAAGGCGCTGCCGATTCCTTATGAGGTTCGGGTGGTCACGGAGAACGGACACAACTCTGAGGAAATGCGCAGCCTCACAGCGGTAAGCGATATCGTTAACGAGGACGACGGGGCAGTTCGATTGCGCTCCACAGACTCGGTTGGAACCATCAAGGCACTGATAGACTGGGCCAGCAGTTCTGGCGCGCAACTAACCCATCTTGAAGTGATCCCCGCAAACCTGGAAGACGTTTTTCTTTCCCTCACCGGTCGCGGCTTGAGGGACTAGCAGTGAGTCAAGGAGAAAGGGTAATTACCTATGGCTAGCGCCTTTTCATACTCATCCTTGGTGATGTAACCCTCTGGCCTCTGGAAGTTCTGCGTTGTGCTGAGTAAGGTGGACCCCATTATTAAGACAGCACGAGGGCTAAATTAAGAGAGTCTCCCGCCCCTGCGCTAGGTTTCACCAAGCCCGATGGCAGCCCTGCTTCTTCAGCTGCTGCTCCCCTTTCTTCCTGGCCATGTTGGTACACCTCTGCTGGGGTCCGGTAGCCCAAAGCCTGGTGAGGCCTCTGCCGGTTGTAGAACTCCAGGTAGGCATTGATCCCAGTTCGGGCCTCGGCGACGGTCTGGTAAGCTTTCAGATACACCTCCTCGTACTTGATGCTCCGCCACAGCCGCTCCACGAAGATGTTGTCCAGGTACCTACCCTTACCATCCATGCTGACCTGGACCCTCTGCTCCTGCAACGTCTGGGTAAAGGCCTCACTGGTGAACTGACGCCCCTGGTCGGTGTTGAATATCTCCGGTCGTCCCTTACCCAGGGCTTCCTCCAACGCCGCCACGCAGAAGCTGGTGTCCATGGTGTTGGAGAGCTTCCAGGCCAGCACGTGCCGGCTGTGCCAGTCCATGATGGCCACCAGGTACAGGAAGCCCTTCGCCATGGGGATGTAGGTGATGTCCGCGGCCCAGACCTGGTCGACCCGATTAACCTCCACTCCCTTCAGCAGATAGGGAAAGATCCGGTGTCCCGGCGCTGGTTTGCTGGTGTTGGGACGCCGGTAGATGGCTTCCAGACCCATCAACCGCATCAGCCTTCGAACCCTTTTTCGGCTCACCAGATAGCCCTGTTGCAGCAGCCAGGCCTTCATCTTCCTTGAGCCGTAGAAGGGGGTCTTCAAATACTGACGGTCCATCAGGGCCATCAACTCCAGGTCTTCTGCCCTGGTCGGTACCGGCCGGTAGTACACCGAGGCCCGGCTGACGTCCAGCAGGATACATTGACGCACCAAAGACAGCTGCTGGTGGTCTCGGTCTATCATGGCTCGCCGTATGCTGCGACTCATAGACCGGACCTTTCCGACAAAAAATCGCGTTCCACCTTCAGCTGGCCGATGTGCCGGTAGAGGTGGTTAATCTGAGCTTCCTTGGCTTTCTCCTGGGATTTCTGATTGGTGGCAAATAGCTCCGGGGCTCCTTCCACCAGGGCCCTTTTCCAGGCGTGAATCTGACTGGGATGGACCTCAAATCGGCTGGCCAGCTGGGCGATGGTCCCTTCCCCCGCAAGGGCGGCCAGGGCCACCTTGGCCTTGAACGCCGGACTGTGCTTATTCCTCGTCTGCTTCATGTCCTGCTCCTTCACGTCGGTTAGTTGCCGGTTATTTTAGGAGCTGGACTCTCTCTTAGCCAGTTGTCTAGTTTTTGGGTACCACCTCAGTCTTCATTAATGTGACGTGAAATTACTGATTGGTCACGTTGAAATAATTGAACCATATCAGCTTGTGTTAGCCACACATTTTCACCTTTCAAGGTGACTTCAATTTTTGTATCGCCATCCTCTGTTTGGTAAAGCAAAAGTTCGTTGTCGCTCGGCATAACAGTCTCCTAAATGTGGTAAGGTATACTCAAATTATAGCACCTGATTTTCCTACGATGAAGGAATAATTATCTAAGAGCGTCTAACAAAACCATTATTGGAACAGAAAGCGAGAGCAGATGATGGCACAACCTATGGCCAAGAAAGCCTCATGTATGTCTGCCCTGCGCTCATATCGAACCCGTAAGCGTCGGAACTGATGAAGCCAACTCAGGCTTCTCTCAACCACCCATCTATGCACACCCAACCCGCTGCCATGCGGCTCACCTCGCTTGGCCAGCAGCGGCCAGATATGTCGCTTCTTCAACTCCTTGCGAACAGGCTCAGAGTCATACCCTCTGTCTCCCTGCGCCTGAAGAGGACGCTTGCGAGGCCTGCCTCGCTTGCCCTTGACAGCAGGTATGGCATCCACCAACTCAAGGGCTTGGGTGACATCGTGAGCGTTCGCGCCAGTCAACCTGACCGCCAGTGGAATGCCCTGGGCATCGGTTATGATATGATGCTTGCTACCCGCCTTCGCCCTGTCCGTGGGGTTGGGGCCTGTTTTCTGCCCCCAAAAACTGCTCGCACTGAAGCACTGTCCAGCACTGCGCGAGTCCAGTCTATGCGCTCAGCTGCTTGCAGGCGCTCAAGGCATACCAAGTGGATGCGCTCCCAGACTCCCGACTGGTGCCAATCTCTGAGGCGCCTCCAGCAGGTCATCCCACTGCCACAGTCCATCTCCTTGGGTAGGTCTTCCCAGCCAATGCCTGCCTTTAGCACGAACAGTATCCCACTTAGGACCTGTCTGTCAGGTATCCTGGGCCTTCCTCCTTTCGGCTTCGGTGGTTGTGGCGGCAGTAAAGGTTGCACCAGTTCCCAGAATTCATCGCTTACAAGGGGCTTAGACATTAGGTCATCCTCCTCCAGAGAATGTCCAGATTCTAACCCCTTTTATTAGGTTTTGTTAGACGCTCTAAGAAAATGCTCTTACTCAGACTGACAATCGCAAACCTCAAGATGACAGTCAGGAATCGTCAGGCGATATTCTGGGCGCTGGCGTTTCCGCTAATCTTCGTCGTGGTATTTGGCGTGCTTATCAGGGACGGAGCCTCCACCACGACCATCGCCGTCATAGACAATGCGCAGGACAACGTATCGCGCGAGCTGGTCGAAAACCTGAACCGGATTGAGACATTCGAGATACTTGTACGTCAAGACGAGGAGCAGGCCCGCGAAGAACTGCTAGAGGGTGACATTGGATATCTTCTGGTCATACCAAGTGGACTTGCTGACGTGGTGTCGCAAGCTCCGCCTGCCGTAGTGAATCTCGTTTATGACGATACCAATCCAGTCAGCGGCATCATCATAAGCGTCATACGGCGGTTCCTTGACCAGATGAATCTCGATCTGGCGAACGCGTCCACTCGATTGGCGCTTTCCACGGAAGGCACGCTCGCCCGTGACGTGGAATTCATAGACTTCCTGCTTCCCGGCATCGCGGTCTGGGGTGTCATGAGCTTCTCGGTCATCGGCCTTGGAACCACGCTAGCCTCCTATAGAGAAAAGAAGATACTCAAACGCATTCTGGCGACCCCGCTGAATGTTCGGACGTTTTTCGCGGCGCAGATACTCGCTTATCTTGTTCTCGCGCTTGCGCAAGCCGCGATTATTCTCACCACCGGAGCCGTGCTATTCGACGTGTCGATTGTAGGCAATCTGTTTTACATCGCACTGCTCATCTTGATAGGGAACATCGTGTTCTTGAACATGGGGTTCGTCGTCGGCTCCGCCTCCAAGAGCGTGCAGGCGGCAAGCGGTCTTGGGAACGTCGTCGTACTTCCGTTGCTTTTCTTCTCTGGCATCTTCTTCCCGCTAGACTCGATGCCGGAAATCATCCAGACAGTGGTCATATACTTGCCGCTCGCACCAATTGTGGAAGCGGTAAGGGGCGTCACGATAGAGGCAAGGCCGATCTTGGACTTCTCATTCGAGCTTGCCGTCATCGCGTTCTGGATAGCTGGCACTTCTCTGCTGGCGATAAGAACGTTCCGTTTTCACTAGGCCGCAAGGCGCGCACTACGGGATAACTACAAGCCAAATTCATGGCACCGCCCTTTCGTCTACGGCACAACGGTGGTATAGTAGGCTTATCAAGGGTTGGAGTTCTAGCTGACCCGGCGTAGCAGCAGGTGTATGGGTTTTTTTAGCGTCATAAAGCCATTGTTAATCTCACGAAGGCGACGTGAGGTCTTGTTGGCGTTGACGGCGGCCTACATGCTGGTGCAAATCTCCAGTTTCCCTATCGCCATCTCTCTTCCCACCATTGCCGACTACTTCGGGACAGGCCTCGACGACGCTGCCTGGATAGTCATCATGTATCTGCTGGTTCTTGGCGGCTTCGTAATGCTAGGCGCGCGCGCTGGGGACCGCTACGGCCACGAAAGAGTATTCTTCGTTGGCATCGTGGTATCCACGTTGGGGGCTGTCCTCGTCTCCATTTCCGGGGAACTCTGGCAAGTCGTTTTGTGGCGAGGCTTTGCTGGTCTTGGGGCCGGGCTAATTATGGGGAATGCTAACGCGATCCTCGCCGTCACTTTCCCTCCTGAAGAACGAGGCCGGGCTTTTTCTGTTCCCATCGTAGGTTCGCGAATCGGAACGCTGGCAGGGCTGGGACTGTTCGGGTTATTTCTTCAATTCCTTAGCTGGCGATTGGTTTTCATTACATTCCTGCCGCTTGGCTTGATTGCTATTGCCGCCTCAATCCCGATGCTCCGCCACAGCCGCCATCCTTCCGCGGAAGGACGGCCCAGTTCCGAATCGGGCGGAATAGACTGGCTCGGCGCTGTATTTCTATTGGCTACAATCACAGCGCTCGTGCTGTCCACCAACCACCTTCACGGCGGAGATGAGTCATTCACATCCCCCGAGGGCCTGGGTTACCACCTGCCTATGCAGGGGCTTTTCGTTGCTCTGCTAGTCGCATTCATCATAATAGAGCGTTTTGCAAAAAACCCGTTAGTTGATCTAAAACATTTCAAGCAGAAATACTTCTCGATGGCTCTGACGTCCAACGTGACATTCCACTTCTCGATGCTGGCTACTATGACCCTCATTCCCATCCTCATTCAGGAAGGCTTTGGAAAGGCCCCGCTGTACGTTACGATTATATTGCTCCCGAACCAGCTAATGGGAGTATTCATGACTGGGGTATCGGGCTGGATTCATGACCGATACAGTCCCAAACTGTTAAGGCCAGGCTCCATGATAGCCATCGCGGGAGGATTCCTGCTAATGGGTCTTTTCGTGGGACAAGTTCCAATCTGGATGATTCCGGTTTTGATGCTGCCTATTTCTATTGGCAGTTCAATGTTCAACCCCGTAAACAACGCCATAGTGATGGGTTCGCTTCCTCTGGAGCATCGAGGCTTCGCTTCCGGGATGCTTGAGACCACGCGGGAGATGGGCCACGCATTGGGCGCTACCGTATCCGCGACTGTGCTTGCGATGGTGCTGCCTGTGGGAATCGAGCTTATGTCTGACATCGAGGCGCAGAGATTCTACTTCGAAGGGTTCCAGTTCTCCAGCATGATGGTGATATTCGTCCTGCTTGCCGGGGCATCGTTGGCATTCCTTCAGAAGGCCGGAGCCGCCGCTCCGAAGCCACCGCAGCCTCAGACGGATCCGTCGTTGGAGCCTGCCGGTGATGACGATTAGCAACTAATATCTTCTCCTTATTTGTCTGCCTCATTCTCAGTGGCCTAGATGAGAGCACTGCACGCTCCCAGGCATATCCTTTTGTTAACGGGCGTCTGCTCAGTTGAACAGTTGACTGAAATACTAGCCACTGCTACACTCGCAACCGTCCAAGCATGGCAGTCAAGCCTCGTCGCTTTCCCTGACGCTAATCAGCCGATTTTGTCGTTCTGAGGATATTAGAACCGCTTTTAGGAGGAGTTCGTGTATAAGCAGATACTTGTGCCGCTTGATGGGTCTGATTTGGCTGAGCAGGCGTTGCCCCACGCCCAGGAATTAGCGAAGACGTACGATGCTACTCTTCACGTCTTGCGGGCGTTCACACACGACCATGCTGGGCTGATGGGCCTTCACAGTCGAGTGAATGTCGGCATGACCACGGAAACAACCTTTGACCTGCAACGCCAGTATGGGGAAGCCCAGAAAACATCGATAACTGAATACATCGAACACGTCGCAGACCGGATAAAAAACGAAGGGCTAAGTGTAGAGGCCGAAGCCATCGAAGGCCCAGCCTATGACAGCATCGTCGATTACGCCAAAAAACGCGACATAGACCTCATCACGATGACGACACATGGTCACGGCGGCCTCAAACGGATGCTGACAGGCAGCGTTACCGATAGGGTGATACGTGGAGGAGAAATTCCGGTGCTCGTCATCCATTGCCATTAGTCGGATTGCCTGCACTTACGCCTGTCTGAATTGAAATTGAGGAGGAACAATCACATGGACGTCTCCAGTGTGAAGGCGCTTACTTTTGACGTATTCGGCACCGTCGTTGACTGGCGGGGCAGCATCATCCGGGAAGGGGAGCAGCTAGGCAAGGCCAAAGGCATCGAGATCGACTGGGCCAGTTTCGCCGACAAATGGCGCGGCGGCTACGGCCCTTCGATGGCCCGTGTGAGAAGCGGAGAGCTGCCCTGGATGAAGATAGACGCGCTGCACCGCATGATTCTCGACGAACTGCTGAAGGAGTTCGAAATTACGAGCTTGAGCGAGGACGAGGAAGATCAATGGAACAAGGTCTGGCACCGGCTTACGCCATGGCCCGACTCGGTATCTGGACTCGGACGGTTGCGCAAGCGCTTTGTAATCGCTACTCTATCCAACGGCAACGTCGCCCTGCTGACAAACATGGCGAAATTCGGCGGGCTGCCCTGGGACTGCATTCTCTCGGCTGAGTTGATGAAACACTACAAGCCAGACCCCGAAACCTACCTGGGCGCTGCCGACTTGCTCGGCCTGCGGCCCGACGAGGTCATGATGGTTGCGGCCCACAAGGGCGACCTGCAATCCGCGCAAAAGGTGGGGTTCAAGGCGGCGTTCGTCCCAAGGCCGAAGGAGTTCGGCCCCAAGCGTACGGTGGACACAAGTCCCGAATCAGACTTCGATTTCAACGCTACCGATTTTGAAGACCTGGCGAGACAGCTGGGTATTTAAAGCAACTACCACATTGTCATTCTGAACGAAGTGAAGAATCTAAGGCGTCCCATTTTACCAAGGCAAAGTTCTTAGATTCCTCGTCGCAAGCTCCTCGGAATGACATGTACCAGGTTTATTTTGTTAGAGATTCTTAATCAAGAGGAGAGAAAAACATGGGCAAACTGGACGGCAAGGTTGTAGTCGTAACGGGCGCTAGCCGGGGCATAGGCGCTGAAATTGCGAGAGTATTCGCGGCAGAAGGCGGGAAGATCGTCTGCGCCGCGAGAACGTTGAACGAGGGCGACCATCCGTTGGAAGGGTCGCTTGAGACGACGGTTGCGGGCATTCGCGAGGCAGGGGGCGAGGCCGCACCCGTCACCGCGAACATCTCACTCGCGGAAGACTGCGAAAGGCTCATCAAGGAGACGCATGACATCTACGGGCCGGTGGATGTTCTGGTCAATAACGCCGCGCTGACGTATTTCATCCCCATCAAGGACTACCCCGTGAACCGCTGGATGCGCTCGTGGGCCGTGAATTTCCAGGCTCCGTTCATCCTCAGTCAGCTTGTACTGCAAGACATGGTTGAGCGGAAGAGTGGCAGCATCGTCAACATATCGTCCGGGGCTGCTATCGGCCCAGGACGAGGCCCGTATCCCGATGCTCCAGCGGAAGGCGGCGGGACCTGCTACGGCGCGGAAAAGGCGGCGTTGGAGCGTTTCTCCCAGGGTCTCGCGCAGGAAGTGTATCAGTTCGGCATCTCTGTCACGTGCGTTTCGCCGTCTCAGGTCGTGCCGACGCCGGGAACCATATTCCACAATCTCGTCACGGGAATCGACGACCCTCGCGGCGAACCCGTTGAGCTTATGGCGAAGTCGTCGCTGCTTCTGGCAACCGAGCCGCTGGACAAGGTGACCGGACGAGTGACCTATAGCCAGCAAATCCTCCAGGAATTCGGCTGGATGTCAGACGGCAAAGGCACCGGCATCGACCCGGCCCGCCCCGGCAGCGGCTACAGCCTGGTATAATCTGGCAATCTGAGAATCATTGTAGGCATAATTAAGGGGGCGGTCTGCGGGCCGCCCCTTCCTCGTCAACATGTACTTGCTAATACGAATTTGGCTTGCTCGCCTCTCTCATTGCCAAGCCGTTAGATTTAGGGGGTTTCAGTAAGTGAGATAAGAGAATTTTCCTGCATGGCCAACCTCTTTCTAACGAGTGATCAGTTTCTTCAGGTCAATAGAGAATCCAAACGCACCAGGTTTTGCTTCTACCGCAGTCCATATCTGTTTCAAAATTTTTGCCACGGGGGGCCCCTGCGGAGACACGTACTGCCAGTCAAAAAGGCTATGGTTTTGGCGTATCTCTTCGGCCATGTAATCAAACAGACCAACATAAGGACCACGTTTAGGGGACGGCTCTGGAAATTTCAGAATCATATACTGGGACTCATCCGGTCTGAAATTATCCAATTCCTTCTCGGTGACCAAGATATAAGGATTTTGTCTAGGTTCCAGCTCTTTTCTGTATTCGCTGTCCCATAGTCGGTTAGGTACGAAGTACTTAACCCTCTCGTATGCGCCTGGTAAGGGCGTCACCACCGTGCCCCTATCTTTGAGCTTATCTCCAAAGGCTTTTAGAAAAGCTAGAAAATCCACTAATTCATCTGAATCTTCATAGAGTTCGTGAATGACCAGGTAGAACGAATATCTGTTATGCGAATAGGAATCAGTCATCGTTAGGTATTCAAAGACCATCATACCTTCCTTCTATTTTCCAATTTTGCTTGTGATAATGTATTTATCACGATTAAGAATGGTCACTTTGCTAGCATTCCATAACATCACTCAACCGAATCAAACCAAATGCCTCCGCCCAGCATAGACAACTTGCCCTATTCATCAGATGATATAGTCATCTCTGATTGATTGTAGAGGATGGCCCGTATGATGAAAAACGTTCTGGTAATGCAGTCCGGCGGATGCACTCCGGTGCTGAACAAGAGCCTGTTCGGAATAGTCCGCGAGGCAGACGAGAGCAAGGCGTTCGGAAAGGTCTACGGCGCGGGGTTTGGTCTCGAAGGCGTATTGTCGGGCGAGCTGCTCAACCTGGGGAAGCTGTCCAGAGCCGCATGGAACAGAATCGCTCGGACACCGGCGGCGGCGTTGGGGTCTACACGGCGCAAGCTGACGTCCGAGGACGTGCCGTTGATTCTGGAGACGCTGGCGAAGCATGACATCCGTTACTGGTTCATCATCGGCGGCAACGACTCGGCGGAAACAGGGCATAGCGTGAGCCTCGGAGTGTGCGCCGCCGGATACGACCTGACGGTAATCAACGTTCCGAAGACGATAGACAACGACCTCGTGCTGACCGACCACTCGCCGGGTTTCGGAAGCGCCGCCCGATTCGTTGCGCTGGCGACGATGGGCGCAGGCCGCGACGCGGAGGCTATGGGCAAGGCGTCGCCAATCACGATAATCGAGGTGATGGGTCGAGACGCTGGCTGGCTCGCCGCGTCGTCTGCACTCGCAAAGCGGGACGAGCGCGACGCTCCACATATCATCTGCATCCCAGAGGTTCCGATAGACGAAGACCATTTCGTTGACGTTGTCGAGAACGCCTATCGCAGGTTTGGCTTCGCGGTGGCCGTCATCGCCGAGAATACCAGGGGCGCAGACGGCGTGCTTGGCGGAGATTCCGAACCCTGGTACGTCGATGACTTCGGGCATCCCTACTACGACGGCCCCGCGCGGTACCTCGCCGGACTGGTCGGACGCAGACTAAAGGTGCGAGCCAGATACGAGAAGCCGGGAACCATCCAACGCTCGCTGGTTAGCTGTGTCTCGCGCACGGACGCTCAGGAGGCCGAAACGGTGGGACGCGCGGCGGTGCGTTACGCCCTCGATGGGCACACCGACCAGATTGTTACGCTGGTGCGCGAGCCAGGCGAGAAATACGTCTGCGCCACAGGCCTCGCGCCGCTCGACAAGGTAGCTGGCGCGGTCAAAGTCATGCCATCAGAATATATCGACGCTTCCAGCGATTTCGTGACGGACGAGTTCATCAGCTACGTCAGACCTCTCATCGGTGGCGCGCTGCCCAGATTCGGCAGGCTTATTTGAAGCATTTCGCGAATCACCGCTACTTCATGACGTATGCGTTTTCTAAGGTGTGCGACCGTGCTGACGCTCGCCGTCGTCTAACGCGGCCTGTATCATCTGCATAAGCTCCCTTGCAGAATCAGGACTTAGCTCGACCGAGATTTTCGCGCCTGCACCACGCTCCGGGTTCACGAAGTCTATCAACAGCGCATCTTCCATCTGAGCGTGAAAGGGATGGTCGTAGACCACCTGCGCTCGCTGCAGCGGGAACCAGCCCTTCGCTCCCTTTCCGCTGCCCGCAACCTGGGCCAACTCTATCGTGCCTGAGCACATTTTTGTTCTCCTTGTTTAACTTGAAACCGCTATATGAACTGCTGAAGCCCTAGGCGAGATACTTGTCGAACCAGCCGAACACTCGCTCATAGGCGTCCACAGCCGCGTGTTGTCGGTAGCTTGGCCGGTAGTCGGCGAAGAAGGCGTGTCCAGCGTCGTCGTAGGTATGGAACTCGTAATTCTTGCCATGCCGCTTCAACTCTTCCTCAATTTGAGCCACTTGCTCAGGAGACGGGCTGGCGTCCTCTACGCCGAAAAGCCCAAGCAGGGGGCAATTCAGGTCTGCTGTCATTTCGATTGGAGCTTTGGGCTGACGCTCGTTGATGCGCTCAGGAATCGCCACAATCCCGCCGCCATAACAGGAAACGGCTGCATCGAGGCTAGGGATGTTGCAGGCCACAAGGTAGGTCTGCCTCCCGCCGGAGCAGTAACCGATTACGCCTACCTTACCGTTGCAGTAGGGCAGCGACCTCAGATAGGCCGCGGAACCTTCGACATCACCGATTGATCGGGCGTCCGGGTTGCCTCCGTCGGCGCGCACAATCGCCGCGACATCCTCTGGGTCGCCCGGCCCTTCGCGGTAATGCAGGTCTGGCGCTATGGCCACATAGCCGTGCGCCGCCATCTTGCGCGCAATTTCCTTGATATGCGTGACGAGTCCGAAGACTTCATGAATGACGATAACGCCTGGAAACGGCCCTGCGCCTGCGGGACGGGCGAGATACCCTGAAATCTGGTCTCCGTGCCCCTGAAAGAGCACGGTTTCGGCAATCATGCCTTCGTAAGCTGCCATTGGAACCTCCATTCGCGTGCTGATATTTGACCAATCGATGCGGTCTTTGAGCCAGATTCTAGCATACTTTTCTTTCTCTGAAAGTGTCGGGGACGTTACTTTCGAGAAGAGCGTCTACGGCTCAAACTCGTCCGCCTTGGAAAACTCGTCGAAGCGACCAGAGCGCGTGGCAGCAAACAGGTAGGTCGTTACGTAGCTGCGATATGGCGACCATCGCTCGGAGTAGTCGAGCGCGTCCTGCGCAGACATCGGCACACCGCCGTTGACCAGCAGGCCCATCGTACGCTGAAGCGCAAGGTCACCGTGTGGGAAGCCGTCGCTGTGGCCGAGGGCGCGTACCAGCAGCCAGTGGGCTGTCCAGGGGCCAACGCCACGTATGCTCGTGAGCTTCTCGATTGCCTCGTTGCTGGACTGATGCCGCAGACCGTCAAGGTCTAGCTCCCCGGAGGCGACCCTGGACGATATGTCGATGATGTACTCCGACTTGCGCACGCTGAACTTGATGGCTCGCAGCCCGTCTGCGCCAACCGATCCGACCTTCTCTGGGCGAGGAAACGTGTAATAGGTTTCGCCTTCGATTTGCGCGTTGGAGCCGTAAGTCTCGATGAGCAGCGTGCGCAGCATACGCGCGACGTGTGTGCTGATTTGCTGACCAAGAATGGCAAGAATCAGGGCCTCGTAGGTCGACACGGCTAGCGGCAGGTGAAGCCCCCGCAGTCCTCGCGCAAAAGGAGCCAGATGAGAATCGAGCAGGGCCATGTCGTAGAACGGGGTAAGGTCGCCTTCAATGCCGAGCAGACGAATAATCTGGCGTTGCGCCTCATCTGCGGCTGCGTCGTCCAGACTATTGCCTTTCAGCTTCACCTCAAGGCGGGGCGAATCCGACGTGCCTGTAGAACGCACAACTGCGAGGGTCAACTGGCCGCCGATGTCCAGCAGACGACGGTATGCGCCATCCTCGAATATGTTGGCTCCGTAGCGCCCTCGAAAGTTGGAGGCATATCCAGCGGTCAATTCAAAGTCATAGGGCGGCGTAGGCCTCAAAACGAAGGAGGTCCGTTGCATCGTCAGCCTTTTTCAGTTAGCTGTAGCTATCTCGACAGCTTCATGGACTCAAACGGAAAGGTGGATACTCGTCGCGCATGAGGGCAGCATAGGCCAAAACTCTGATTGCCCACCGGTTGAAGCCGATGACAAGCTCGAAAATGTCCCTGGGGTAGTAACCCCTGAACAGCAGCGCCGTGGCCGCAATTATAGTCAGCCAGAAAGTGAGGCCGCCGTAGCCTAATCCGCCCTCTAGAAAGCCAACTACGATGTAGTGCGGTATAGCCAAAAGCCACCATTTGACAAGCACAAGGCCTCGCGAGAGTTGTTCGGGATACTCGACCTCCAGGTTCGCGGGATAGTCCCTTGTCTGAAGGCTAAAGGGTGGATAGCGGTCGGTGCTCAGTGCACTATAGCTGTAGTAACCTACACGCCATGTCCATCTCATAACGCCGACGTTGAAATCGAAGATTCCCCGCGGATACTTACCCGTGAAAAGGATGGCGAAGAACGCTACGATAGTCAGCACTAAGAATGCGATCCATAGAAAAAACAGAACGATGATGTGGGGGATGACCAGAAGCCACTTGACCAGCCAGAGCCACCGGCTGAGGTCTTCTGCCAACTCGCCTTCAACTGAGACCGGATAAGGAGAATCCGTTGCCATGATGCCCCCTCCATACAATCAGCGTTAGACGATGCCAGTATATGCCAGAACCCTAAATACGGCAACAGATACTTTCCAATGCAGAAGAAGGTGGTCGTCGTAATCCATACGGCGCGGTGATATGCAGTGTAGGGGCGTTCAATTGGACGCCCCTACGTTTCCTCAAGCAAAGGTAACTGCTCTTCGCTGCTTGATTCGGATTCTGGCGCAACAGGTCGATAGATTCGGGAGCGTGTCTTACCCTCAGCAGTTAATAAACCTAATTCGACAAGTTGTGCGAGATCACGGGAAGCAGTTACTGGGGAAACGCCTGTAATTTCTATGTAATCGGACCGAGTTATTTGACCAGCACGTATGACGAACATGAGAGCATCTCTCTGCCTGGTAGTCAGACCAATTTCGACCCATAAGTTATGAATGCCCTCCATCGCTCGGTGCCAATCTGTTAGTTGCGCTGTGAAATCCTCGACTTGGGCCAAAAAAGCCATGACAAAAAACTCAAGCCAGCTAGTTAGCATCGTATTCGGGCAGAAACCGAGTCCCTAGCGTTCGTTCTATGGCTGTAAAGTATCTATCGCGAATTGCAAATAGGTATGACTCGATGGACAGAATCTTTTTGAGGTCGAACTGTGACCGTTGCAGTATCAATGTTGACAGGCCGCGCGCCGTTCGCCCGTTTCCATCCCAGAATGGATGAATTGCTACCATATGGATGTGGGCTATGCCTGCCTTGATAACCGGGTGTATCTCGCTGTCTTCCTTTCGAAGCCACAAGGTGAAGGAGCGCATCAAGCTGGGGACGTCTCCCTGGTCTGGCGGACTGAATTTTCCAACCGTATTCTGTCCCTTGCGGTATACTCCTGGTGTCAGCGTTTCCGGCGCGCCGTTTATGAAGTAGCGATTAAGCTGACGAATAACCAATTCGTCTATTGGGATGTCTTGCTGGTCGCTGAGGAAGTCGATGAATTCATAAGCCTGAAGCGCGTTGACGTTAGCCTGCTCGTCCTCACTAAGTTTTCCTGTGCCACGCGATTTTGCAAGCTCCCTAACTGCGGCCTCATCCAGCTTCGCGCCTTCGATGCGGGTAGTTCCCACCGCACGCTCAACGCGAATTTCGCGGCGCATCCAGGCTTCATGCTTCGGCATCATAAGCATGTTGTCGATCAGCCACTTTTGCCGTTCGATATCTTCGAGGGTTGACGTTATTATCGGAGTGATGTTAAATTGTGGACATATGATAGTATCATATGTCATTATTCGCGTCAAGGGCGTCCTTCCACGGAAGGATGCCCCTACGTGCGGAAATCAAACCACTGTCATCAGCGTTACAGGCAAGCCGGTGACGCTGATGACAATCAAAACGCCGCGATGGGATTCACGGGCGAGCCTGTGCCGCCAATGACGTTTAGCGGGTTGATGGTTATCATGAACTCGTATCTGCCTTCCTCGGCGCAGACGTTAGCCAGAGGCTCAAGCAGGGAGTTGTCCAGCAAGGCGACGCCATAGGCGAAGATGACCCCGTGCACTGTCCAAGGGATGTTGTACTCGTTGGGAACGATATCCATCATGTCCCAGCCGAGGATGGACATGTCGTTGTCGCGCACAAACGGAAGGCATGAGGCGTGCAGCCCTGGACGCGGCGCGATTCCCCAGGAGCCAACGTCTTTCGTGTAGGCTTCGCGGCCACTGTAAACAAAGACGGCGTCGCCCGGCTCAAGCGCCACGCCCTGCTCCTTTGCTATGTCCTCAAGCTCCCAGCCGTGAACAGGCTCATCCAGCGTCACGTAAGGCTTGCCCCGATGCCTAGGCACGTCGAGAAGCACGCCGCGAGTGAGAATGCCATCGCTCCAGTTGTCGATGGATCCATATGTCGAGCCGCTAAACGTAATCACCTCGTCCGGGTTGCCTCCCTCCCACATGCCGTTCTTGTCCCAAACGTGCGAGAGAGCGTCGATATGAGTCGTAGCGATGCCGTGATAGGCGATTCCATAGTAGTCCCCAGCTCCGCCGCCGTCTGGCTCTCTGTGCGACCTCGTTACGTAATGTTGGGCCGGACGAGGGTTCGTTGGCGACGGCGTTACGGGAAATGGCCTGCTCAACGACACGGTGCGGCCCGTCTTGACCAACCTGGCGGCGGCCAATCTCTTCTCAGGAGTGATAAGATTCATTGCTCCGGCGGCAGCCTTATCTCCCCATCGGCCCCAATTGCGTCGGTCTCTAAGATACGAGTCTACCTCATCTTTGGTGGGCACCTGGCGTTCGGTCATATCGTCATCCTCCTTGCGAAAAACCTCTGATTGTCAGCAAGGAGAATTTATACCCAACTCCGAGGGCTGTCAAATCATGACCTGGGGCGTGCGGCAGAAGTTGACGATATGAGGCAGCGGTGTTATCGTCAGGCTCATCTGGAATAAGCTGTACATCCGAGCAGAGAGGAAATACGATGTCCGACCACATCAAGGCAGACGACTCGCGTATTACCTGGCAGGGCGCAATATCGCTGGAGCGCGTCGACGACTGGGTTATGCCCTAGCGTATACCACACGAGCTTCGCGGACTGTTCCCGCCCGACGCATTACTCGAACGCGCGGCGATGCCCGCAGGCGTCCGAATATCCTTTATGAGCGATACAACTTCCGTCGCAGGCCGTGTCAAACTGGACCCTCTCCGGCGTGACGGTTCGAAACGGCTTCTTCATCGTCTTTGGCGGCGGCATCAGCAACGCTGGCACGCGGAATACATTCAGCAGGTAGATGTGTACTGCGATGGTCAGCTGTATAGCTCTATACCGCTGGCGGGCAAAGTGTCATTCCACGTCGATGGCCTGCCTGCAAAAGAAAAACTGATTGAGATTTGGCTGCCTCAATATGGAACGCTCGGAATAAGCTCGCTTGAGATCGATGACGGCGCGAGCATTGAGCCTTTTGAAGATTCTCGACCAAAATGGGTGACATATGGCAGTTCGATAACCCATTGCAGGACCGCCGAGAGTCCCAGTATGACCTGGCCCGCGATTGTCGCCAGAGAAGGCGGGCTTGATCTGACCTGCCTGGGATACGGTGGACAGTGTCATCTGGAGCCTATGATGGCCAGAATGATAAGAGACCTTCCTGCCGATTTCCTTTCAATGAAAGTGGGAATCAATATTCAGAGCGCTGCAAGCCTTGGCGTTCGCACATTCAGGTCTGCCATCATAGGGTCTGTTCAGATCATTAGAGAGAAGCATCCAGGCACCCCGTTTGCCGTGATTTCGCCTATTTGCTCGCCTCCCAGGGAGAGCACGCCAAACGTCCTTGGGCTTAGCCTTCAGGATATGCGGGACGAAGTAGCGGACGCTGTTGAAGCTCTGAAGGCACATGGGGATGGAAACATTTACTATGTAGACGGCCTGAGTCTCTTTGGCCCTGAACATGCGCATCTGCTTCCTGACGAGCTTCACCCAGATGCCGAAGGGTACAAAATACTCGCTGAGAATTTTCTAAAAGAGGTAGCAGGGCCGATATTCCTCAAGAAGTCAGTCGTCCAATCATAGATTCCGTCTGTTCATATGGGGTGTTCCAGGTTTGGAGGGCGTCCTGCATCGCGAATCTGAATGAAACAATCAGGACAATCTGACTTCATTCAGTCTTTGTAAAAAGTGGTGTGAGGGAAGAAGTCTTCCCACGCCCAGTCGAATGAGGTGACGTAGGGTATCTGCTGAAGACCTGTGCCTCTGAGCGGCCCGTCGATTGCCACGCCGCGCGTGATGTCCCAGACACTGCCGGTCTCTGCGTCAACGATTCGACCATCGTCGTCCATGCCGAAGGTCAGCTCTGACGAGGCCAGATCACTCGAAATCTCCGCGCCGGGTCGTCTCAGGTAGACCTTGATATCACGAGTGTCGGGATTCACGAACACCGCTAGCTCATGGTCGCCGACGCGATCATTTATGACTCGACGCTCCGCCGCATCGAAATAGTGGTAGGCAGTGGCGGATTCTTCCAGGGCGACGCCAATCACGAATTCGTCGGTGGGCGAGTATGGCCGAAATACGCCAATACTCATGTCGTTGCCAAGGACTGTTGTCTCTGGGTGATCGGCGAACCACGTGCCCCAGGTGGTTAGAGAGGCGGGAATGAGCGTCAACGCGGTCCCTTCCAACTCACCAGAGATAGCCGACCCCCAGGGTTGCGACCAGATGCTGAAGGTCGTCAAGTCCCACCACGTCATCGCGTTCATGAAGAGCGCGCCCTGATTGCCAAACTTCAGTGTCTCCCCGTCAACCCTCCGGTCATGCACGAGACCGGTGTAACAGATTGGTCACCACGTGACCAGTATCGGCGTCCCTCCAAGCTCATCGTTAGCAATCTCACGAAAACGCAGAGTGCGAAGCGGATATGCCCGCGACTCGCCATTTATGCTAACGCCAATCACAAGCTCTTTCGATTCTAAATTCAGCCCGTCCGGCGTATTTATGATAGGATCGTAAATCGGCCTGATAGCATCCAGGTCAAGAAGCTGTCGATACTGCCGCATGTCCACCAGTTTCGGCCCATTAGGGTTAAGCTGCTGCAATAGGGGAAGAAGCGGCTCGCCGCTGGAGGTAGTCGGCTCAAGAGAACTAGGGATGCTCTGAACAATCGGCTTCAGGCTGGGCCGAGTTGACCGGAGTGGTTTTGGGGGCGTTAAATTGCCTCATGGCACCGTGGTGAGGGTTATTGTCGGCCTACAACCGGCCCTGACAGGGCCTTTCGCCGCCCTTAGCCCTGATTTTGGGCGCACTTATACAAGGTCTCACGCCGCCAGGTACTGTTCGGCCCTCATCAAGTTGGCAAACCCCAGCAGCGTCATCAGCCGCTGCGTGTTCTTGGACAGCCCCCTGTAGCGGACCTTGGCGTAGCCGAAGTGCCGCTTGATGTACAGGAACGGATGCTCCACCTTAGCTCTGACCGACGCTTTGCGCTTCTCCGACACCGCCTCAGGGCTCCCAGGCTCCAGCTTCCGACGCTGGCCGGGCCTCATCGCCACCTGCCACTCCACGTCCAAGCCCCGGTTCCCCGGCCTCTTGTCAACTCCCTGATACCCAGCATCTCCCCACACCTGAGACTCCCCACCGTGCAGCAACCGGGGCAACTCAGTCAGGTCATGCACGTTCGCAGATGTCGTGGTCATGCTGTGCACCACTCCCGTCTGCGAGTCCACACCGATGTGCACCTTCATCCCGAAGTGCCACTCGTTACCCTTCTTCGTCTGGTGCATCTCGGGGTCGCGCTCTTTAGCCCGATTCTTCGTCGATGAGGGCGCCGCTATGATGCTCGCGTCCACTATCGTCCCCTCCTGAAGACGGAGACCCTTGGACTCCAGATAGCGGTTGATCTCCTCGAACAGACCCGCGCCCAACTCATGCTCTTCCAGCAGGTGGCGGAAGTTCAGAATCGTCGTCTCGTCCGGCAGCGGCCCAGGCAGTCTCAGCCCTACGAACCGCCTCACCGATTCGACCTCATAGAGCATGTCCTCCATCCCAGGGTCGCTCAGGTTGTAAAACAACTGCACGCAGTGTATCCGTAGCATCACCGATAACTCGTAGGGCCGCCGACCACGACCGGCCTTGGGATAGAACGGTCGAATGCGCTCTTCCAACTCTTCCCAAGGGATCAGTCCATCCATGCGCTCAAGGAACTTCTCCCGGCGAGTCTTTCGCTTCTTGCTCTCGTAGTCCAAGTCCGCAAACGTCGGCTGGTTCATTGCCTCTCCTCCCCCGTCTTCAGGCCTTGGCCCTATTTTACTATCCCACAAGCCATCGGGACTTATTCAGAGCATCCCTAGTGGCTGACCCTTTAGATACGCTCGCTAACGGGGGCGCTGTCGAAACGGCTGGCAAGGACTGTGAAGCAGGCGTAATTTCAATAGCTTGCGACTGCGAAACTGCGGCGGAGGAACAGGCCATGCCAATCAGACCAAACACCGCGACAAGCAAAATGAAGCCAGGTTGCTTATTACGCAGCACAGCCTTGGAAGTCACGGGCCTGCAGAAAATATTCATCCCCATATTAGATGCCTGAGCCACATTCAAGATGCGCTACGAAACGCCACCAACCAAGTTAATCTACACAAGCTACTACATGCGCATTGTGGCGCATAGTTTCGGCATGCTATAATTTTGTGAATCTTTCACTCCGGCTGCCATGACAATAGCCGATTGTGTAATTGATAGATAACCGCGCCACCCTCGCCAAGACCTTCTGTGGAAGGATGAAAAAGGGCGTGAAACGGGGGCAAATAACCGTTATGTTCGTAACACTGAAACTTATTCTTGCAGGAAATGGGAGTTTAATTTGGTTGCTCAGCTAACGCGAGACTACGAGCTTTTGATGATTATCAGTCCAGAAGCCAACGAAGAAGAGGTCACAGCCGCTGTGGAACGGGTGACCAGCTTCATAACCGATCGCGGTGGAAGCATCATCGACCAGTCGAACTGGGGACTGCGCCGGTTAGCCTATCCTATACAGAATTTCCACGAAGGCAACTACGTCCTCACACGATTTTCTGCGGATACTAGTGATATAATCGGTCTCGATAATAGTCTGAAAGCATCAGAAGACATTTTGAGACACTTGACGACAAAGATCGACAAGTCGGTTAATCTCGCGGCGGCCAAGGCGAAGGCGGCAGAGCCGCCGGAAGAAGAGGTCGAATCCGTCGAGACAGCAGAGGCCGAGGAGTCGGAAGAAGTACCCGAAGCGGTTGACTCTGTAGAGACAGCAGGAGCCGAGGAGTCGGAAGAAGTATCCGAAGCGGTTGACTCCGTTGAGACGGTAGAGGTCGAAGAGTCGGAAGAAACATCCGAAGCAGTTGACTCCGTCGAGACGGCAGGGGCCGAGCAATCGGAAGAAACATCCGAAGCAGTTGATTCTGTCGAGACAGCAGAGGCCGAGGAGTCGGAAGAAGTATCCGAAGCGGTTGACTCCGTTGAGACGGCAGAGGACGAGGATTCGGAAGAAACATCCGAAGCAGCTGACTCCGTCGAGACGGCAGAGGCTGAGGATTCGGAAGTACCAGCAGAAGCGGTTGGCTCCGTTGAGACAGAAGAAACAGAGACGAAAGAAAAGGAATAGGTCTTGCTCTCTGGAGTTATGCGCCTGAAGGAGGAGGAGCTTCATGGTTGGACTAAACAAGATGATAGTGATTGGCAACGTGGGTACGGACCCGGAGATGAGGTATACTCCCAATGGCAATCCCGTCACATCGTTCCGGTTGGCAACAGGCCGAAGCTACACCGCCTCGGATGGGGAGCGTCGGCAGGAAACCGAGTGGTTCACCATCGTAGCCTGGAACCAACTGGCCGAGCAATGCAACCAGTTCCTAGTGAAGGGCAAGAAAGTCTACGTCGAGGGTAGGTTGAAGAGCCATACTTGGACGTCTACGGACGGCCAGACGAGATTTCGGAACGAGATAATCGCCAACCGAGTACTGTTCCTAGATAGGTCTCCACGAGAAGCTCCCGGAGAGGATGGCGAACCGTTCCCAGAAGGCGGCCAGGTTGAAGGTAGTCCAGTTGGCGGCGGGGACGCAGAAGATTTGCCCTGGTAGACAACTCACAACATAGGTTTAAATAGAATTCGGGTATATTATATCCTTGGCGGAATATGATATATCCAACATACAAAGACATCCATCGCATTCGGCTCATCGTAAAACTAAGGCGAAGAGTTCGAGTAGTTATCATAAATCCATAGACTCGAATTAGTAGGTGCAAAACATGACGACAGCAGGCAGAAGGCCACCAGCAGGTAGAAGGCCTGGTGGCAGGCCCAGGTATTACGCCAGACGAAAACTGTGTTCTTTTTGCGTAGAGCACGTAAAATTTATCGACTACAAAGAGGTCGATAAGCTAAGAAGGTACGTGTCGGACAGATACAAGATGGAGGCCAGACGCAAAACTGGAGTCTGCTCCAAGCATCAGAGGGGTCTCGCCACGGCCATCAAAAGGGCCAGGCTTTTGGCTTTGTTGCCCTTCAGTCCAGACCATCGTGCGCTTGGTCTAGACCGGGCCAGGCAGGAATCGAGACGCTAACCTGTAAGCTTGAATGAAGGCCGCTGAAACGGAGAGCGTCAGGTGGAATCTCCGGCGGCCTGAAGGTCGAAGCCGAAGATAAGGCCAAGCGGCACTTCCAAGGCTTGGGGGGTGGAGTAGTGGCAGAAGAAACAAGAGATGCCCTGTCTCAGGGATTAAGCACTGATCGACGCCATAGGGCTTTCCGCAATCAGCGGGACGTAAAGAGGCGACGCCTCGCTTTGGGGCTAATCGGCCTGATGCTTTTGGCTATTACCAGCATAGCCATAGTCGGGTATGTGGTAATCTTCGTGCTTCCTTCCAGGGAGCTGATTGTTAAAGTGAACGATGTCACATACAGCCGGGGCGACATGGTTAAACTGATCCGTGTCAACCAGAAGGGGGCAGAGTTCCTTGGCGGACAGTTCAACGCCACCACCGACATATTCCAAACCCTCCAGGTGTTCGTGGAGAACGAGATAATTGCTCAATCAGCGCCTGGCCTGGGAATAAACGTCACAGATGAGGAAGTAGCGTTCGAGATTCAAAGTATATTTCAACCTCGAGGAACCAGTGCCGGTTCACTAGACTCGGCGCAAACCCAAAGAGAATACAATGAACGCTATAGCGGGTATCTGAATGCCATTCAGTATAGCGAGGATGAGTACCGACAACTCACAAGAAGGTCGATACTCAGAGAAAAAGTCAGGCTGTTTATCGGAGAGAGCGTCCCCAGCGTAGGCGAGCAGGTACACGTCTACCGCCTCGCTATGACGCCTGACGACGAAATAGACATCATGCAGGTGAAGCTCAAAGACGCTATAGGCGGTGCGAAAGACCCTGAGTCGTTACAGCAGGCATTCAGGGGAATAGTCCGTGAGTTTTCAAGGGACGTCCCTGAATTGGTGCGCGTGGGTGGCAATCTGGGTTGGGTGCCCAGGGGTGTGATTGATGACTATGAACGCATCATCTTCAGCCTGGAAGTTGGCGAACTTAGTGAACTCACCTCAGGTATCGAAAACCAGCAAGAGTTTTTCTTCTTCTTTGTTACTGAAAAGGACAGCGCGCGCGAGCTAACCCCTGAAAATATAGACGCGCTCAAGACAAAAGCCTTGCAGGATTGGATTAACGAGCAACGGGATAAGTTCGACGTATACTCAAACTTCAACTCAGAAATTTACTCTTGGATGCTTGAGCAGCTTGGGCTGACGGCAGCTCCACAGCCTGACGAGCCACAGCAGCAGTCAACTAATCCACTGGGCTTTTAATAGCGGGGTTTGAAAACTTGGGGAAGCCTTACTCTAATATGCAGCGCCAAAGCAGGCGGCATCCGTAATGAAAGATTCTGTTGGCATTGGTCTGCTGGGTATGGGTGTCGTCGGCGGCGGCGTCGCAAGAATCCTGTCTCAAAATAGCAAACAGCTAGAGGAGCTTGTAGACTGCCCGCTTTCCCTCGAGGGCGTCCTTGTTAGAGACCTTGGAAAAAGCCGCTCCTACGACCTGCCTCCTCACCTGCTCACCACCAGCGTAGAAGACATTCTGGACAACCCTTCGGTGGATATAATTGTGGAGGTCATGGGCGGCCAGGACCCTGCGCTAGACTACATCCTCAAGAGTATCTCGCTTGGAAAGCACATAGTCACAGCCAACAAAGAGGTGATGTCCAGGCAGGGGCCGGACATCCTCACGCTGGCCCGCAAGAAAGGCGTCCAGGTGATGTTCGAGGCCAGCGTCGCCGGAGGAACGCCAATAATAGCTCCGCTGCTCAGAGACCTCGTAGCCAACAGAATCATCGCTATTCACGGCATCATCAACGGCACAACCAACTACATCCTCACGAAGATGGCTCAAGAAGGCGTGGGTTTCGACCCGGCTCTAAAAGAGGCTCAGGCGCTTGGCTACGCCGAGGCCGATCCCACAAACGACATCGAGGGGATAGACGCCGCCTACAAACTCGCCATCCTTTCGACGCTGGCCTTTCGCGCCAGGATCAAGGATACAGACGTTTATCGTGAAGGCATCACTCGGCTGACTGCAAGTGATTTCCTCTACGCCAAAGAGCTTGGCTACGCCATCAAGCTGCTTGCAATCGCCAGCCAGAAAGACGGCGAGGTCGAGGTAAGGGTGCATCCCGCGTTCGTTCCCGCCAACCTGATGATAGCCAAGGTAGATGGCGTGCTGAACGCCGTCGAGGTCGAGGCAGACCTTGCCGGAAGGGTCATGATCAACGGGCCAGGCGCAGGCCCCATGCCAACTACCAGCGCAGTGCTGGCAGACATCGTTGGCATCGCGCGCAACATCGTCGGCAACGTGACGCCGCCCACGCCCTTGAAGCTATCGGAAGACATTCGCGTCAGGCCAATCCTCGACATTGAAACCAAATACTATTTGCGCCTGAACGTGGCCGACCGGCCCGGCGTTTTCGCTCAGATAGCAAAGCTGCTTGGCGACCTTGGCATCAGCATAGCGTCCGTCATCCAAAAGGGTTCGGACGAGGCGGCGCAGAGGGCCGAGATCGTCTTGATGACTCACAAGGCAAAAGAGGCGTCGATGCAGCAAGCCCTCAAGCTGTTCGGAGATCTTGAGGCCGTCAACGAAGTGGGCAACCTCGTGCGCGTCGAGGAATGGGGATAGCCGGACTCCGTCCTGTACGTCCGGGTTGATGTTGCGAAAGAGGAGGCCCACTCTGAGAACCGCCGTCCTTGCGCTATTTTCCCTCACCGCCGCCTTCGTCGCAATCGCGTGTGGCAGCCCCGATTCTGGCAATGAGGCTATCGGTAACATCTCTGACGAATTAATCACGCAAAGGCCCCAGTACGACGTATCCCGCCCCTTCGCCGAGTTGATAAAGCCCCACTTCTTCGCCACGTCAAAGAATGGACATCTAGTCGAAGCTCTGGGAAGCCCCGACCTCATCCTGGAGCGAGACGGCAAAATCACAATTCGCCTGAAGCAAGAGGACGAGGAGCAATATCTAGACCTGCTTGCCCTGGAATCAGAGCTAATCGGAGAGCATCCCGTTCACAAAGCCTTCCGCCTCCTCGCTATGGGGATTCCCATCGAG